>CAVWFO010000017.1:0-1008708 GCA_963754275.1 uncultured Acidobacteriota bacterium | reverse complement strand
AAATATTTCGGTAGGATCGAGCGTATTCATATATGGAGCGACGCAAGAGCATCGGCGAGATGAGCACCGCGGAACTAGCGGATTTGCTAGCGCAGGTCCGGGCGGGCGATTCGGACGCCTGGGGCGACCTGTATGGCCAGTATGCTCCGGCGATTTTCCGGTTCTGCCGGCGGGCTTTGCCGACGCGCGAAGATGCGGAAGACGCCACCACAGAAATATTTATGAAAGTACGGCAAAAACTCGGAATGTACGATTCGTCGCGGCCGTTTACGGCGTGGCTGTATAAAGTGGCGAGCAATCATTGTTGGGACCTGCTGCGGCGCAGGCGGATTCGCCAGGATCTGGAGACCGGAGACCTGGAGACGCTGCCGCTGGAACATCCTGATCCCAGCCAGCTGGAACAATTGCAGATTGACCACGACAGCAAACACGTTCGCGCGGGCCTGGCGAAATTACCGGACCGCGCGCGCATGGCATTGGTGCTGCGGTATTACTCGGAGATGAGTTACGACGAAATCGCGGACACGCTGGGGGTGCGGCGCGCGTTCGTGGGAGTGTTATTGCTGCGCGCGCGTCATCAACTGCGCGAAGTGCTGGCGGAAAGCGGCGGCGGATTGCATGGCGCGGCTGCCGGGGGAAGGCCATGAGCCATTTCGATGAAATGACGTGCCTGCTGTATCTGGAAGGGCAGCTCGATGCGGACCACGCGGAAGGAGTGCGCACGCATGCGGCCGGATGCGCGGAATGTCGTGGCCTGCTGCGCGCGCTGCAAACCGAAAGCGTGTGGCTGCGCGAATCGCTGGAAGCGGACGACGAATCTGTCCCCGCGCGGTTGGTGCAAGCTCCCGAGCATGGCGGCGCGCCGTGGGGTTGGATTACGGCGTTGGGATTGAGCGCGGGCGGAGCGTACACGGCGTGGAGCGGATTCATCGAACCGTGGCGAGCGCAGGCGGCGCAGGCGGGATTCACGCAGGGAAATTTACTCACCATGCTTTTTTTCAGCGGTGCATTCTGGAAAGGATGGGACGCGATGCGAAGCCTGATCGAATTTCTGGCGATGGCGACACTGGGACTCGTGGTGATGTGGCTGCTGCGGCGTCACCTGCGACGCACCACGGCGCTGGCGTTGGTGATGGGCGCGCTCGCCTTGATGGTGACGCTGCCTCCAGCCGCTGGAGCCGCGGAGCTGAGGCATGGCGATCCGAATTATTCGCTGCCGGCTGGAGAAGTGATACATACGGATTTAATTGTGTCGGCGGATTCCACGCGGATTGATGGCGACGTGGAAGGCGACTTGATTGCGTTTTCGCGCAGCGTGACGGTGAATGGGCACATCAAGGGCGACATCATCGCGTTCAGCCAGGAATTGCGCGTAAACGGTCCGGTGGATGGAAACGTGCGCGCGTTTGTACAGAATTTGCAGCTTTACGGCAAGGTGGCGCGCAATGTGCTGGTGTGGGCCGGCGATGTGAACCTGGATCAGGATGCAGTCGTGAACGGTAGTCTGATATCGGGATCCGGTCATACGGAGGTGAACGGCAAACTCGTAGGGGATTTGCTAGCGTTTTCTGGAGATGTGGACATCAACGGGCAGCTGGGACGCAACGCGAGGATTCGCGCCGGACATCTGACGATTGGATCGCGCGCAGATATCGCGGGGCAGACGACTGCCGAGTTGCGACAGGCTCCTGAAGTTTCAACGAGCGCAAAAATGGGCAGCCCGCTGGATTGGAAGATCACCAAGCGCGACTCGGAGAATCGTTATTCATCCGCGCGTTATTACGTGCACCAGATTTTGAAGTGGGGCGCGAGTTTCTTGTTTGGGCTGGTGCTGCTGTTCCTGTTGCCCGGGTTTTTCTTTGACGCGGTGAAGGCGTGCGACAAAACCGCGCCGGCAATCGGATTTGGCACGCTTTTTCTGATTGCGACGCCCATTGCCGCGATCATTGTCTGCATCACAGTGGTGGGGCTGGGCGTGGGAATTACGGCCATCATGCTTTGGATAATTTCCATCTATGCGGCTCAAGTTCTGGTCGGAGCGTGGCTCGGAGAAAAAATTCTGGGCGTGGGCACCGGCGCCGGGGCGGCTTTGGGACGTCTGGCGCTAGGGTTGGTGATCCTGCGCGCGTTGGGGATGCTGCCATTTCTGGGGGCTTGGATTTCGTCCGTCGTGGTGGTTTGGGGCATAGGCGCGATGGCGCTGGCGATTTACAAGAACATGCGGCCACAGTTGGCGGCCGCTGTAGCGACGGTGTGAACTGCGCGCGGCGTCGGCGATCGTTTCGCGCTAAGATACGACTCCGAGTTTTTTGCCGACGCGCCCGATGATTTCGGCGGCGCGCTCCAGGTCAGCACGTTTGTGAGTGGCGGTTACTATAGTGCGCAGGCGCGCCTTGCCTTCGGGGACCGTAGGGAAGCCGATCGCGCCGGCGAAAACCCCTTCCGCGAATAATTCCCGCGAAAATTGAAATGCTTTGGCCGCTTCGCCCACCATGATGGGTGTGATCGGCGTCTCACTCTTTCCGGTGTTGAACCCCAGTTTCTTCAGTTTACGTTTGAAGAATTTTGTGTTGGCCCACAGTTTTTTGATGAGCTTTTCGCCCGCTTCGGAATCGAGCAGCTCGAATGCGGCTTGGCAAGTGGCCGTGACCGAAGGCGGATGCGAGGTGGAGAAAAGAAATGGTCTGGCGCGCTGGTAGAGAAAATCAATCAGGTCGCGCGAACCGCAGACGTAACCGCCGATGGAACCGATGGCTTTGCTGAGCGTGCCCACCTGGATGTCCACGCGGCCGTGGCAATTGTGATGGTCAATGGTGCCGCGGCCGCGATTGCCCAGGACGCCGGAGGCGTGCGCGTCGTCAACCATCATGATGCAGTTATATTTTTCGGCGAGATCGCAAAGCGCGGGGAGATTCGCGATGTCGCCATCCATCGAAAAAACGCCATCGGTAATGAGCAGCTTCTTGCCATTCCAGTCTTTGGTTTCCTGCAGGACGCGTTCGCAGTCAGCGGCGTCTTTGTGCTTGAACACTTTGATTGTGGCGCGCGAAAGGCGGCAGCCGTCAATGATCGAGGCGTGATTCAGCTCGTCAGAGATGACAAGGTCTTCTTTGCCGAGGATTGCGGAGACGGTTCCGGCGTTGGCTGTGAAGCCGGATTGAAATACCACGCAGGCTTCTACCTTTTTGAAGGCGGCGATTTGCGCTTCCAGGTCCATGTGCATTTTCATGGTGCCGGCGATGGTGCGCACGGCGCCGGAGCCGACGCCGAACTTGCGCGTGGCGTCAATCGCAGCGCGGCGGAGCTTGGGATGCGTGGTGAGGCCCAGATAATTGTTGGAGCTAAGGTTGATGACTTCCTTGCCGTCGAAATTCGCGACGGGCTTTTGCTCGCCTTCCAGAATCTTCAGATTGAAGTAGAGATGCTTGGCCTTGAGGTCTTCGATGGCGTCATGCAGATACTGAAGCTGGGGACGCGTGGCGCTGCTCATAGCTCCTCCGGCGGATTCGTGGCGCACTATTTATTTGCGCCGTTAGGGTAAAACAGGATTTTACCGGCGAGGCCGGATTCCAGAAGTGAGAAGGCTTGTTCGAAATTGTCGAGCGGCACGCGTTCTTTGAAGAGTGGTTCGAGATTGAGGCGATGGTGCTTCAGAAGCTCGGTCATCTGCACCCAGGTTTCGAACATTTTGCGGCCGTAGATGCCTTGCACGGTGGCGCCTTTGAAAATTACGTCGTTGACGAGGTCGAACGTGACGGGATCTTTGGGAATTCCTAGCAGCGAAGCGCGGCCGCCCTGGCGCAGCATCTCGAAGCCCTGATGAATCGCGGCGGGATGCCCGCTCATTTCGAGCAGCACGTCGGCACCCGCGCCTTCGGTGGCTTCGCGGACGCGCGTGACGACATCGCCTTCGGCGGGATCAAGCGCTACGTCCGCACCCATCTTTATTGCCAGCTCGCGGCGATGCGGATTCACTTCAGTGGCGAAGATCATGGCGGCACCGCAGGCACGGGCGACATTGATGGCCATCAAACCGATGGGACCGGCGCCGGTAACCACTACATTTTGCGCGGCAATCTCGCCGGCTAGCACAGTGTGCACGGCGTTGCCGAGCGGATCGAGAATTGCGGCGTACTGTTCAGGGATGGCGGGATCAATTTTCCAGATGTTGCGGATGGGAATGACGACGAATTCGGCGAAGCAGCCGTCCGCATCAATGCCGATGATTTTTACGTTCTGGCAGACATGCGGCTGGCCCATGCGGCAGGGGCGGCAATGGCCGCAATTCACGTGCATTTCGGCGCTTACGAAATCGCCGGGGTTCACGGAGGTGACCTCGGAGCCGACTTTTTCGATGTAGCCGCAGAATTCGTGGCCGAACGTCATCGGTGGATGGATTCGCGAAGCGGACCAGCGGTCCCAGCCGTAGATGTGCAGGTCGGTGCCGCAGATGGACGCGGCGCGCACGCGGACCAGAACTTCGATGGGGCCCGGCGTTGGGATGGGAACGGATTCGAGTTGCGCTCCGCGCTGGGGACGCATCTTGCGCAAAGCTTTCATCATGGATGTCGGCATTGTGTACAGGCGGAAGTGCAGCAGCCCGCCAAATTTGCAAGTTTAGCATAGGGCTTGAGGAAGGAAAAATCGGGGGCGCGGGAGCGTTGCTTCCGTTACAATCGCGGCGGCTAAAGAGGCGCGCGAAGCCGAGGGAGATGCGTTGAGCTTTTCACAGCGATTTGAGGAAATTCGTACCGGCTTTGAGCGGCCTTTTTGGGTTGCGAACGTCAGCGAGCTTTTCGAGCGGCTTTCGTATTATGCGGCGTTCGCTTCGCTGGTGCGATATTTGCACGAGACGCTGAATTTTCCCGTGGAGCAGGCGGGGAGCCTGACTGGGTTGTTCGGCGGGTTGGTGTGGTTCCTTGCGGCATTCGGCGGCACACTTGCGGACCGCCTGGGATTTCGCAGATCGCTTTCACTCGCGTACTTCATTCTAAGCTGCTCGTACTTTATTTTGGGGTCGCTGGGGTCGAGCTGGATTGCGCCTTTGCGCGGTGCGGTGCCGTTGGTGGTGCTGGTTACGGTGGTGCTCATGCTGCCGGCGCTGGGGATCGCGCTGGTGAAACCGTGCGTGGTGGGGACCACCGCACGCGCGTCGAAGGAAAATGTTCGGTCCATTGGCTACTCGATTTATTACACGCTGGTGAATATTGGCGGGGCGGCGGGACCTTTCGTAGCTTCGTACGTGCATCATCACCTGAGTGTTGAGAATGTGTTTCGCGTGGCGGCGCTCAGTGTATTCCTGATGTTTATCGCCGTGGTGCTGTTCTTCAAGGAGCCACGGCGATCGAACGAGGCTCAAGCGGCAAGCTTGGGCGAGGCGGCGCGAAATTTTGCCACGGTGCTGCGCAATCCGAAGTTCATGCTGTTTCTGCTGATTTTTTCCGGCTACTGGATCGTTTACTGGCAGGAATTCATTATTCTGCCGCTGTACGTGCACAATTACATAAATTCCAAGACCGATACGGAGCTGATGCTGGTGACCGGGCCGCTGACGGTGATTGCGCTGCAGATGATTGTAAGCGTGCTGACGCGAAAGATTCCGGCGTTTCGCGCGATCACCATCGGCACGCTGATTTCAGCGCTAGCATGGGTGATTTTGATTGTGCATCCCACGGTGCCGATGGTGATCGTCACGCTGTTTGCCGTTTCGATTGGCGAGATCGTGCAGTCACCGCGCTATTACGAATATATTTCGCGGCTGGCGCCTCCAGGACAGCAGGGGACGTACATGGGATTTGCATTTCTTCCGATTGGGATCGGGTCGCTCATCGGCGGACGGCTCGGAGGCATGTTGATTCATCATTTCGGCGAAGTGCAGCAACGGCCGGAGCGAATCTGGTGGGCCGTGACGGCGATTGGCGTCAGCACGGCGCTGCTGCTGTGGATTTACGATCGAACGTTGAAGCCAGGCGGTCCGGCGGCGGTCGCAGCGGCACCGGAGAATTCCTAGTTGACCACGCGGCGGAGGCTTTCGACGGCTTGGCGCGCGAGAGTGTAGCGCGGTTCGATGCGCAGCGATTCATTGAAACATTCGCGCGCGCGAGCCAGAATGCCTTTGGCGGCGTAGGCGCGGCCGAGATTGAAATGCGGGAAGTGGCGCGGGTCGTAGCGCGGCGCGGAGATGGCGCGTTCGAGCCACGGAATTGCCTCGTCGTATTTTTCGAGTTGGATCAGATACGAGCCGATGTCGTTGTAAGGATTGCCGAATTCGGGATCCACTTCGATGGCGCGTTTACATTCGGCGATGGCGGCTTCGATTTTACCTTGAAAGTGATAAGTCCAACCCAAGAACGTGTGCGCCTCGGCGGTAGGGTAGAAATCGAGGGAATGTTTGTATAGTTCGACGGCGTGGTCGTAGTCGCCATCCATTTGCGCGCGATAGGCTTCTTGCAGCAGCGCCCACGCTTGTTCTTGGCGATCCGTTGGCATTATTCACCGAGTGTAATTCTGAATCGCAATTGCGTCGCGCTGCCGCGACGACTCGCAGCACCCTCCAGATCGTCTACGCCTCGCCGCTATTTTAGCGCGGAGCGACGGATGCGGCGGCGAAGCTTTTCGAGCATCGCTTCGAGGCGCTTGGTGTAATGCACGGGATATACCGCGACGCGATTGATCTGGCGATAAGCCTTCGGGAGGCGCTCGAGGCCGGCGAGGCAGCGAGCGCGCAAGTCGGCGACCGGTTGCGCTGGGGCGACGCGATGGCCGGCTCGCATTACTTCCACGAGCATCGGCTCGCCACCATCTGCAGGCTCGCCATCGAGAGCGATTCGGTCATGGCGATATTCCCCGGAAGGCTTCGAGTAGCGGAACACCTGTTTGCGGCCGGGATAGGTGACTTTCGCGGCGCTGAGTTTTGCAGCTTCGCGTACGATTCCGCCGCGCTCGACCTCGACCAACTTGTAAATCAAATTCAGATGCGGCGCGTCGCCGGGAGTTGCGAGCGCGGTGCCGACGCCGAACGCGTCAATCGCTGCGTGTTTCGCGAGCAGGGCGGCAATGCGCGTCTCATCGAGATCGCCTGACGCGAAAATCTTCACGTCGTTCCATCCCACGCGATCCAACTGGCGGCGCACCCACTGGCTGTCTTTCGCGAGGTCGCCGCTATCGAGACGCACTCCGGCAGGCTTGCGATTCATGCCAATGATTCGTTTCACCGCAGTGTGGACATCGTAGGTATCGAGCAGCAGCACAGCTTGTTCGGGAAACGCGTCGAGGAATTGCGCGAAGGCTTCGGTCTCGTCTTCGTGCGCCATCACCCAGGAGTGCGCTTGCGTGCCGTAGGTTTCCATGCCGAATTGCTGGCCGGCTCGGACGTTGGAGGTACCCTGGCATCCGCCGATCGCGGCGGCGCGCGCGGCGAGGAGGCTGGCCTGACTGCCGTGAGCTCGTCGCGCGCCGAAATCCACGACCTGGCGACCTTTGGCGGCGGTGACGACGCGCCCGGCTTTGCTGGCGATCATGGTCTGGTAGCTCAGCGTCGAGAGAAAATACGTTTCCATGATCTGCCCTTCGATGATGGGCGCGACGACACGCAACATCGGCTCGCCAGGAAATACCAGTGAGCCTTCGGGCATGGCCCAGACGTCTCCGGTGAAGCGAAATTTCGCGAGGTACTCGAAAAATTCGCCGCGGATATTGCGGAAGACGGGGTGCTGGCGCAGGTAGTCAATTTCTTCCGCGGTGAAATGCACGTTCTCCAGAAAATCGAGCGCTTGTTCGAGGCCTGCGGCGACTAGGTAATTCCGATGCGGTGGAAGATGGCGGACAAACAGTTCGAACGTGGCGCGAGCTTCGAAGCGGGTCTGCAAGTAGCCCGCAGCCATGGTCAGCTCGTACAGATCGGTTAAGAGGCCCGAGTGTTCTGACATTTTCCTTTTCCAGGTTGTGCGGTGGGCGGCACGGCTACGCGCGCTCCCAATTGGCGCCTTCTCGCGCGAGCAATGCGACGGTGGCAGCGCCCACGCCGCTGGCGACGATGATGGTCTTACCGGCGAGAGCCGTTTCGGGAATTTGGTACTGAAACTCGTGGTACGCGTGCGCCTGACTCGCGTCACAATACTGCGAGGCCATGTGCTCCTCGAATGCCGCTGTGATTTACTGCATGTTTAAGGAACGAAACAGTTTATCTACGCATCGCGAGAGGGTTTGAAAAGACAAAACCCCCAAGCCTCCGTTCCGTTGTCCGGAGCGGGCATGCCTGAGGGTTCGTCGTCAATCCCTGCGCCGGAAGGACTACTTCAGGACGGCGTCTTTGAATGCTTTCGCTGCGCGGAGACGCACAACGGTCTTGGCCTTGATCTTGATGGTCTCGCCCGTGGCCGGATTGCGACCCAGACGCGCCTTGCGATGCGCCTTGACGGCGCGGCCGATGCCGGGGATTACGAACTTTCCGGCGCTCTTGGCCTCTTTCACAGCCAACTTGAACAGTTCGTCGAAGAAAGCCACGGTCTGCTTCTTGGAAATGGGCTTTTCCGGCGTGCTTACCTTCTCAGTGATGTGCGCAATAATCTTGGACTTGCTCAGCGGATTTGCCATCGAGTTGCGTTTTCCTCCTCAGGTTAAATTGCTTGGCGAGCCTGCAGTGCAGGACGCCTTGGGGACTATAGCGACAGTGAGGGCCGAACGCAAGTCAAACCTTCAAAAAAGCCCGATAAAACGGGCCTTTCCTTAGCGCGCCATTTTTGCGCGAAAAATTTACTGCGCGGCGAGCTGCTGGTAGAAGAGCGCGACGGCCTTGATTCCGCCGAAATAATTTTCCAGCGCGATGTGTTCGTCGGGGGCATGCGCGTTTTCGTCGGGCAATCCGAAGCCCAGCAGCACGCAGGGAACTTTGAATGTGTCGTGCATTTGCGTGACGAAAGGAATGGAGCCGCCCTCGCGGATGAAAACAGCTTTTTTGCCGAAGCCGGCTTCGAGCGCGTGAATCGCTGTCTGAAAAATTGGATGCGTGTATGGCGCGACCCAAGGCTTGCCCGTGCTGAGAACCTGGAACTTGCAAGTGACAGACTTCGGAAGTAATTTTCGGATTTGGCGTTCGACGAGCTTCGCGATTTTCGCGGGGTCTTGATTAGGAACCAGGCGCGTGGAAAGTTTTGCGTACGCTTTTGCGGGAATCACGGTCTTGGCGCCTTCGCCGAGATAGCCGCCCCAAATGCCATTGAGCTCGAGCGTCGGCCGTATCCACAGCCGCTCGACAATCGTGAATCCTTTTTCACCGTCGAGCGCGGGCGCTCCCACCGTCTTGCGAAATTCTTTCTCTTTCCACGGCAGGGAATTGAGCGCTTTGCGTTCCTGGCGCGACACCGGTGCGACATCGTCGTAAAAACCTGGAATCGCGACGCGAAAATTCTTGTCGTGCAGCTTGGCAATCATTTCGGCAAGTATCGTAATTGGATTGGGCACCGCGCCGCCGAAAACTCCGGAGTGCAAATCTTGCGCCGCGCCGCTGATCTCCACCTGGTAGTAATTCAGCCCGCGTAATCCGTAAGTGATCGAGGGCACGCCCTTCGCCAGCATGGAGGTGTCGGAGACGACTAGCGCGTCGGCCTTCAGCCGCTCGCGATTGCGTTGCACAAAATCCCACAGGCTGACGCTGCCCACTTCTTCTTCGCCTTCGATCATGACCTTGACGTTCAACGGCAGCTTGCCGGTTTGGTTTTTTAGCGCTTCGAGAGCTTTGATGTGGATGTGCACTTGGCCCTTGTCGTCGGCGGTGCCGCGGCCGAAAAGCTTGCCGTCGCGGACGGTGGGCTCGAATGCGGGGGAAGTCCAAAGATCGAGAGGCTCGGCGGGCTGCACGTCATAATGGCCGTAAATAAGAACCGTGGGTTTGCCGGGCGCGTGCAGCGATTCGCCATAAACCAGAGGATGCATTTTGGTGGGAGTGATTTCGACATTTTCTAGACCAGCGGCGCGCAATTTTTCGGCGACCCAATGGGCGGCGCGCTCTATATCGGGTTTATGTTCACTTTTGGTACTGACGCTGGGGATGCGGAGGAACTCTTTGAGTTCCTTTAGATGCTCATCGCGGCTAGACTCGATGTGCTCAATGAGGTTCATTGCCAGGGGCCCCCAAAAATAAGATTGTAATGCCCGCGCCAGCGATTTCCGTCGCGCGGTATGAATGCGCATCACTGTTGCGCCATGAAACAAGACTTGTGATTCTACGGAACCTTGCGCAATTTCAGCAAGCTTTTTGCGGGCTGCGCTCTTGGAAACTTTCCAGGCGCGCACGGTTGACTCGGTCCGTGGCCCGATGCAGCATATCAAATAACCATGAGCGAACCGCAAAACAGCACCGCCCGGCGCAGTTCCCGCGTTTTCACGCGAATACCCGTGCGCGCCGTGGCTAAAAACAGCGATGGCCGGAAATTCCGCGAGAACAGCCAGACCATCGTGATCAACGCGCACGGTGGCTTGCTTTATCTGCAAGAAACGCTCGCTCTGGGCGCCGAAATCGTGCTGATCAATCCCGTCACCGAAGAAGAGCAAGAGTGCCGGGTCGTGTACCTGGGCGACACATCCGAAAAGGGCACACGTGTCGGGGTTGAGTTCCTTTCACCGAGCCCGCATTTCTGGGGTGTCGATTTTGCTCCGCAGGATTGGCCCGCGCGCCCGTCCGCACAACCGTCACACTAGCCCGTTCCATCCCTCAGAGTTGACATGCACTTCGGCACCAAGTTGCCACTACCCCGCAGAGTGTTTTATCACGTGCGGAGTCCGGTTGCAGCGAGTGTGGGGATTGCGGCAGGATTGTTGAGAACCGAATATGACCGGTGGTCACATTCGGCAGGGTCGTGAGGGAGAGGCAGCTACTTCGTTGGCGGAAGCGTGTCGTAATCGGAGAGTTCCACCTGTTTCCACTTTCCGTCAATAATCTCCTTGCGAATTTCCGCAGCCGTTTTCCCCAGTTGCGTTTCGCTGTAAGTGAGGGCCGCTTCTTTCTTACAGAGAACGCAATGCGCTCCGTGATAATCGGTGAAGCAATCGAGCAGGCTCTTGTGCCCCACTTCTTTGTCGCAGCCGCAGTAGCAGGGTTGCTGATAGAGGACCGGTTTCACTTTTGCCGCCAACGTGAAGATGTTCCGTGTTTCCGCGTCCGAGAATTGCGCGGGATCGAGCGTGTCCGGCAGCGGATCTTTGGGCGGCCCGGCGTGATAGGCTGGCACCGGTGCTTTTGGGACTTTCGAGACCGGACTGGGCGCGGCTGGGGGATCCTGAGCGGAAGAACTCTGAGCATGCAGGGACCTGGCGCCAAACGTACCGAACGCCACACCGCATACGACAGTCAGGATTGCGGCTCGACGAAACATCGCAAAACCTCCCGGCACCAGCTGCCCAATCGAGTGCGCAGCGAGCGACAGCGAATTCCCACGAAGGAATCTTATCATTCCTGCAGCGTGAACGAACGGAGGAATCGCACTGATGTTGAAGCACGCGATCCGGCGGCCCGAGCGCAAGCCTCGATGAACATTGCGACATACATGGCCGCCCATTGATTGTCAGCAACCGCGCTGTAAGTTACGATTGAGGAAGCCTCGGAATAAACGGAGGGGTAGGAAAGCGGTTGACTCCGGCGGTCTTGAAAACCGTTAGGCCCGAAAGGGTCTCGTGGGTTCGAATCCCACCCCCTCCGCCAGCCAGTCTTAGGGATTCTCTCGGTTCCCAGCATGCTTGCGGAAAACTTAATATTTGGCCCCAATGGCATGGAATTCGCCAGGCGTGCTTTCTCTCTGTCCGGCGACATTCCGCAAAATGTCCAAACTGATCGGGACATTCTCCAACAATAATCGCGAGGTGCACTTCTTTAAGGCTCCCCTTGGAATGGATCACGAGTGTTACGTTGATATTTGCCGTGAGGAAAGGCGGCCGTGGGGCACCAAACGATCCCAGGCGGCGCATGAGAACCGCGCGTTGCCCAAGAACATACCTTTTGAGGCGGGGTCCAGCGGACTTTTGGGCAGGGGGATTCTCAAGGATTCTGACAACCCGGGGCGACAGGGCTTTTGGGCAAGGACGGGTTATTGGGCATATGTCCGGTTACGCGACAAATCAGGCAAGTCAAACCAAATCGGCAAGCACAAACGCGTGTGCCCGTACCAGTCCGTAACTGACCTTAACTTGCAAATGGCCCGGGATAGGGCACAGCCGGCAGGATGGATTCCTCAAGCGGCAATAAACGGATCATTTCGCGTGCGCGATGTTTGTATGTCGCGATCGAGCAACCGCGTGACGAGAGCATACAGAAAACTTACCGATATTCCAGCCATCAAGACACCAGTGATCGCTTCCAGAGGCCCTAAGACACGCCAACTGGACGGGAGAATCACATCGCCATATCCCACAGTCGAATAGCTGCTCGCGGAGAAGTAAAAGGCGAGCTCCCATGACGGGAAGCAACGCGTCCGGTAGAAACTTGCCCACAAAAGAATCACGAGCCCGTGCAGGACTACAATTGCGACTACCGATCTCACCACTAGGCTGGCTGAGTAAACTGGCCCACGCTTGTGAATGTCCCGCGTCAGGACACGCTTTAGCCACTCGAAGAGCGTAATTACGCCCGCGCACTGCAAGCAGAGCGTAAGACTCAGAAGAAGAACCGCCGCGGCAAGCTGATTAAAAAGAATCATCGCAAAAACCTTCAACGAGCCATTTCAGGGGCCGGGCGAACTTCAGGCTCGGCCGGAGGTTGTTTCGTTTCCCAGCGGATGATTTTCAGATCAAGAACGAAGATGCTGTAAAGGACGGGCACCAAGAGCAACGTGATGAACGTTGCCACGGCAAGCCCGCCTATTTGTGCATAACACAGAGGCTGCCAGAGGGGCCCTCCTTCAATCGCAAGCGGCAGGAGAGCCAATATGGTCGCCCCTACAGTGATCAGTACGGGTCGAATACGCTGGATGCCTGCGTCGGGAAGCGCCTGCTCCAGAGGCTCCCCTTTCGCATGCATTTCCTCGATAAAGTCGAACAGCACGATCACGTGGCTGACTATCACGCCGATCAAGCTGGCGATGCCCAGAAAAGCCATAAATCCAAAGGGCGTATGCATAATCGAGAGAGCGATGAGCGAGCCGATCACACCGTAGGGAGCAGCGGCGAATACGAGAAGAGGTTTCACCGCGTTGTTGAACTGAACGAGTAGCGCCAGGTAAATGCCGATCAACGAGATCATAAGCACGATTTTCAGGTTGCTGAATCCGTCTATTTGTTTTGCTCTCTCGCCCCCGATACGCAGCTGATAACCAGGGGGGAGATTTTTCTGAAACTCTTGCAATTTTGGAAGAATGGGATCCAGTATTTCCGAGGCGAGAACGCCAGGCCGGGGGTAACAAAGAATGGAAATGGTGCGAAAATGCTCACGGCGAGCTACGCGAGCTGTTTCCAAAGAATTTCCGACCGTAGCGATCGACGGCAACGGGACCCGGCTATTCGTCTGTGAAGAGTAAACATACAGGTTCTTGATGTCGGCAAGCTGGGCACGGTCCTCCATACGAAGGCGCGCCACAATGGGGATGTTCTTGTCGCCTTCCTTGAATACGCCCACTGTCGTGCCGCTCATGGCGGCGGCTGAAGCGTTAGCGACATCCGCGTTTGTAATACCTGCAACGTTTGCGCGGTCCGGGTCGATCTGAATCCTCTGCTGAACATCATCCGGGAACCAGTCATCCCGAAGAACGGAGATGCCGGGAGATTGACTGACGATGTCCTCAGCCTGCCGGGCAACTTGTCTCAGCATACGAATATCGCCAGCTTCATTTCTCGCGTCGACGTCTGCCTGCCCGGAAACCAAAAGTTCTACGGGATTCTCGACAGGATTCGTTTGCAGCTGACGTACCGTAATCCAAGCCCCTGGCACTTCCTTGGCGAGCGCGTCCTGGATCGGGCGAGCTAACTTCGGCGAAGCCTCTTTATCATTGACCTCGACAATCATTTGCGCGTAGTTGGTCTGCGGCATTTCGGGTGATACCGAGAACCAGAAGCGGGGCCCGCCACCACCGGCAAAAGTCGTCAGCGACTTTAGAAGATGCCCACGGTTCTCCTTGGCAGTGGCATCCGTTGAATTTTCAATTACCTGGCGGACGACTCGTTCGGCCTGCACGGCGGCATCGTTGGTGACGCTCAAAGGAGTTTCATTCGGCAGCCAAATATCCAGATAAAACCAATACTGGACATCTTCGGGAAAGAATTGGGTCTTAAGCCGAGAGGCGAACAGCCCGCCTATGATGAGGAAAACCAGGGATCCGCCGAGGACGGCCCAACGGTGTTTTATGGCCCTGCCTACGAGTTTGTTATAAAAGCCGTAAAATCCGCGCTGCCGTCGCTCCTCAATAGTAGGTTCGGGCTTTGCAGGGGCGCGCAGAATGTAGTAACCCAAGAACGGGACGAAGGTCATCGCCACAAAGAGTGCGCACAGCAGGGAAGCCGTCATCACGATGGGGAGGCTTTTCAGGAATTCGCCGGTATTGCCGGTCAGCATCAAAAATGGCAGGTACGCGATGATATTGGTGATAGTCGCGTAGAAAATGGCGGTGGCAAGCTTTGTGGGTCCGAGCCAGCACGCTGTCATGCGCGGAAATCCTTCCGCCAAGTGGCGCTTTATGCCGTCGCCAGAGACCACCGGTACATCGACGAGAAGGCCCAGCGCGATGATCAGAGATGCGATGGAGACTTGTTGAAGATCAATCCCCAACACATATACGACGCCGAACGTCATAGCCAGTGTGATCGGAATGGCGAGGGCCATGATCAACGCCAGGCGCCACTCCCAAAACCCGAGCAGCGAAACGATGACCACGAGAATAATGGCTTCGACAAGTGCGCGCATGAACAGATTGATGTTTTCCTTCACTTGAAGCGGTTGATCTGACGTGTGCGCTAAAATCAGGTCGGCGGGAAGAACTTGGTGAAGTTGCTCAAGCTTTGAATTCACGGACTGTCCAAAGCGCGCGATTTGCTTCTTATCGCGCATATAAACCGCCAAGGTGATCGCCCGGCTACGTTGCCAGTGCCCACTGGAGTCTCGCCATGTGTAGTAATTGAGATACGCGGCAGGAGCTTGATACCCCCGGCTGATTTGGACGAGATCCCGCAAGTAGACTGGGGCACCCTGGGACGTGGCGGATACAGCTACATCGCCGATGCTGCTGGCGGTGTCGAATTGCCCAGATGGGATGAGCGTAACCCTGTGCTCCCCCGTTTCCACCGTGCCACCCGGCGCGATGATGTTCCGAGCTGAAATGACTTTGGAGAGATCAGAAGGACGCAATCCGTAAGCAGCGAGGCGGTCCTGCGAATAATCGAGATAGATGGTCTGCGACAAAACACCCCGCCGCTCGACCTTGGAAACTTCGGGGGCTCCCTGGACCGTTCGGGCAATCAAGTCAGAATAATTGTCGAGTTCGGCATAGCTGTATTTGTCGCCGGCGACGCTGGCCAGTTTCGCCCGTGTCTCGCTTGGATCGCGAATGACTGTTGGCTCCCACGCGTCGGGATGTAGCTCAGACCGTTTTAAGCGCTCGGAGATAAACCGTTTGATGAAAGCTTGAATGGAGGTGTCATCTGCATCGGACACGCCATCGAGCCCGATGAATCCACTCCCCTGAATGATTTCCGAGTCTCTAATGATTCCAGCGCCCTGCGCTTCCGCCTGAAATAAATATCCCGTGTCAAGGACCTCCGTGGCGGAGATGGATTGTGGAAAGGAATCCACAACCGTAATGCGCTGCCCATCTCGATTCAGCTGCTTTGCATCGCGCGCTTTGCGGATCGCAGCCTCAACGGAATTGGCGCGAGCTGCAATTTCAACGTCGTCCGCCTTTGGGCTGGCGACCGTGAGCATGAGAGCAGCGGTATCTCCAAAATCGCTCTGGAAAGTTATGGGACCTGCGCCCTGCGGTAACTGAGAATTTAGAGCATCCAGCTTGAGGTTAATATCGCTGAATTGCCGCTTGATATCGGTGACACCTTCATCGAGTTGTATGGTCACAAACGAATAGCCCGGAAGGGATATGGACTTAATGCCGTAGTCCGCATCTGTTCCTGGGTGAATGGTCTTATTCTCCGCGGCAACATCCTCAATTCGACGGGTAATGAATTGTTCGACCTGTTGTGCCGTCGCTCCGGGCCAGGGACAAGCCGCGACGCCGACGCGCACGGGGATTTCCGGGTCCTTTCGTTGCGGCATGGACTTATAGCCGAACCAGCCCCAAATGAGGACTCCGGCCAGAAACATCCAGGAGATGTGCGGATGCTCGACGAAGAATTTTGGGACATTCCGTCGGTTATTGAGGTCTTGCTCGTTTTCGTGTGCCATTTTTTCTCTACCTCTATGGAAGAACTTGTACCGAATCGCCATCCTTCAAACCGGCGGCTCCCACAACGACGATCTTTTCCCCTGGCTTTACACCATCGACTGCTACATCGCTCTCGTGCGTTTCGCCTAGCGTGACGTCGCGCAAATGCGCCACCCATTTGCCGCCCACCTCACTGGCGACGAAAACCGCGTAGCGGCCAGGTGAGGCAGGGTCGGCAACAACGGCGTTCAGCGGAACGGAGGGAGCGGGAGCCTTTTGGACGCCGGACACTGTGAGCGAGGCGATCATCCCGGGCTTCAAATAGCTCTGAGGATTCGGTACGGTCACTTCGATGGCGAAGACGCGATTTTTTTCGTCGGCGCTCGCGGCAATACTCGTGACCCGCCCGCTGTATTCTTTCGGATCATCCTGAAGCCGAATGTTGAATTGTTGCCCCAGGCGTAGATGCCTCACGGCGTACTCGGGGACGCCGAAACTGATTTTGACCGCACTCGTATCGGCGATCGTAAAGACCGTCGAACCTGGTTGGGCGAGGGTCCCTAGTTCAATGTTGCGGTCAAGGATGTATCCCGAGAACGGCGCTCTCAGATCTGCATCCTCAAGCGCCAGCTGCGCTTGGTGAAGACTGGCCTTAGCCTGATCCACACCTGCAAGGGTTGAATCGAATCTGGCCTGCGCTTGATCGAAATCGGGTTTGATCAAGCTCTGTGTGGCGTAGAGCGCCTTCGCGCGCTCGTAATCCTGCGTTGCTTGCACATGCTGCGCTTGGGCTTGGGCGAGGGTTGCGGCGGCCTGGTCGAGCTGATTCTTCAAATCCTGATGCCGAATCTGCGCCAGAACAGATCCCCGGCTGACAAAATCGCCCGGGCCTATATCGCGACGCCGTCCGTCGGCGCCCACGACCTGCTTGATCTCCGTTACGTATCCTGCGGACTTGAACGACAAGCTCGCTTGGGCGAATGGCAAAACCGACGCCGAATAGCGCAAATCTACCGAGGACGAATCCAAAGTCACCTCTGCCAGATGAACTGGCGTGGGAGACTTGGCTTCGACTTGCGTGGGTTGATGACAGCCGTTTGTTACTGCCATCAAGGCCAGAAGCACAGCCGCTTTTGCCAACCCGATCCCTAGCTTCAGTTTGTTCTCCATGATTTCTGCTCCGCTCCAATTGCGTTCTCGAACCCTGCTCTGTTTCTGCGAAATTCTGGACGCGCCCGCTGCTGCTGCACTTCGGCTTCCTCGGCTGCCGATTTGGGATGAGGCTGTTCGCATGGCTACTCTTCCCCCATTGACTTGCGCAGCTCCGCGAAGGCGCTCCAATAGGAGGAAAGCGCTTCCTGATATTGAGCATTGGTCTCCGAGCTCTTGGCTTGGGCTTCGAGAAGATCTTTCAAGAGCGAAGCCTGCTGTTTATATTTGTCGTTCGTCACGCGGAGCTGTTCCACAGCCGCTTCATGAGCGGTCCGAGAAGCCTTAAGCAGCAAAGAAGCTTCCCGCCATGTGCGGAACTTGGCGCCAACTTCGACCGCGATCTGCGATTCTGTCTCTCGAATACCGTTGCGCGCTTGTTCGATCGTGTTGCTGGCCTCGACAACCCTGTTGTGGCGGCGTCCCCAGTCGAACGGCTCCCAAGTCAAAAGAAAACCGGCGGTAGCAACGTTTTGCGGAAGAACTTCTACGTTATTAATTCCCTGATAGCGCACAGAGAGACTCAGGTTCGGGATGTATTCGGCCTTCGCGAGACGCCGGTCATACTCGGCTTGCTTTTCTTGTAGACGCGCTTGGCGATTTTCGGGGCGGCTTGCCAGAGCCTGCTGGCGGGCTGAATCGAGCGTCAAATCGGTGGCGTCCTGCTCGGGAACGAAGTCAACACGAAAAGGCGTTGCAACGTCGCGGCCGAGCAGTTGGTTTAGGGACTCGCGCTGCGTCGCCATGCCATTTTCGGCAACGGACAAGTCATAGCGCGATTTAGCTAAGCGGGCCTCGACGTCCAGTACGTCGCCGCGCAGCGCTTTCTTTTCACTCTCGTACTGGGCCGTGACTCGCTCTGCTTCTTCGAGAGTCGTGACCGCCCCCCGCGCCGCATCTACGCTCGCCTGGGTCGCAACGAGATGAAGATATGCGGTGCGGACTTCCGCGGCGATTTTCTGGCGCTCGGCGCGTGTATCTTCACGGGCGATGTCGCGTGCCAATTCTGACGCGTGAATCCCGAGACCGATCTTGTATTGTTGTGTTAATGGTTGGTCAATGCTGCCGGTCAGGTAGGTAGTGAACACCGCAGGCGTGTGGATTTTGGCGTTCGTTGACGGGATTGGCCCAGTGCCCGGATACGTGCCCAGGGAACCTTGCGGGATCGTGAAGTTAAACGAGTGCAGCAATTCTCCGCCCAGCATGGAGAATTGAAATTGCGGCTTCCGCAGGCTGCGAGCTGTATTCACCCGGAAGTCGTATTTCTGCGCCTCCAGCTCCGAGTTCTTCACAAGCCGGTTGTGTCGGAGTGCCAGAGTGACCGCGTCATCGAGCGTGAGGAGTGGGGCAGCGACATCATCGACCGAGGAGACCTGCTGTTGCTGGCCGAATGTCAGTTCCGGTGATGTTCCGGCCAAGAGCGCAAAAATCAGGAACAAGCGTTTCCACGTAATCGTCTTACGAGATCCTGTGATGCTGAGTGAATGCGGCCGTCTCGATCTGCCTGTCTGCCAGCACTTCGCTTTGTTTTTTGCAGCAATTAAGTTCATGGTGTTGCTCCCCATTTGTGAGCAATGCATGGGGCATGCCAATTGGTGTGTCTCGCAAGTAGTTGAATCTACATGGGCAGGAGAGACTCTCGGCGTGATGCGCTGCCCGCATGCGGGCATTGCCGCCGCTAGGTGTCGCAGGCTCGCGAACACCGTAGCGATTAAGGTCTTTATTTATTTCGGCGGGGCGATCAGACAGGGTCGCAAATGAATCCTCACGGAAGAAGCTGGACGATAGGGATTAACGCATGTAGGGAGTTACGTCTATCCGGAGAACAGCAGACGCGTGGGGGCAGTACCGGGAGAGACCCAAGTGGACAGTCACATATTGCCGCAACAACCTGAGTACCCGAGAGTTTCAGACTGCGTTTTGTGGCTGCGTTTAGCGAGGCTTGCGTCGGCGAGCGTTTGTGCGGGAAGCACCTGACGTGTTCGCATCCGATGCCTGACCCGGAGCAAGCCGAAGATGCAGCCGCTCACATATATCGAGTGTATAGGATGTTTGGGCCACGAATGCTGCCCCGAACCCGCCAAAAAACGACAGTACTTCTTCCCCTACCGAATCGATGAACGTGACTTCCGTTAGGTCGACGATCAGTGACACTCCGTCATGGCAGCGCGCCATGAGCGTACGAGTGTTCTCTGCGTCCTTACTGGTGAATCGACCTTCAAGCTTAAGGCTCAGAACGTTCGCGGAATCTCGAATGTCAACGCGCAGCATCGCATCTCCATGAGAATCTAGGCAGCCAACGGCGGTCGGCTGGAGAGAATCCGGTTAGGCTATTGCAGGTCTTGTGCCAGAAATTAATCTACGTAAGCTATTGAAAGTAAAAGAAGCTATTGAGGGGTAACCTGGGCCGCCCGTGCCCGACCGACGGGCAGTGCCGTGATGCGGGCACGATTGTGGCTTCGTTGAAAGCCGATAGAGCTCAATGACCGCTTTGAAGTTGAGAGTTGAGGTGTGGTTCCCGGAGCGGTTGGATCCTCACCCGGAATAGTCAGCACGACTGATATCCAATTTGTTCATCTTGTTTTGGAGTGTCGTTCGCTTCAGTCCAAGGCGCTCTGCCGCCCCGCCCTTGCCCGCTATTCTTCCGGAGGCCGCTACCAGAGCATCGATGATGACCTGCCGTTCGGCTTGCTCGAAGCTTGGCGGGGCGGAAGCAACGGAGCGGACAGATGGCTTCTTCAGCTCTGCACGTAAGACATTCAATTCGTCTCCTTGCGTGAAGATTACGCAACGCTCGATGAAGTTTTCCAGCTGCCGGATATTGCCCGGCCAATCGGCGTTTACGAGCGCCTCCATGGCCTGCTTCGGAACGGACTTGACGCGCTTTTGCATCTGCCGCGCGTGGCGCAACACGAAATAGTGCACCAAGAGCGGAATATCCTCGCGCCTTTCGCGAAGCGGAGGAATCTCAATCGGACAGACATTCAGCCTGTAAAAAAGGTCCTCACGGAACTGATTGTTGCGTATCATGCCGTGCAGATCGCGATGGGTTGCAGCAATCAGGCGAACGTCCACGCCAATCGTTCTTGTACTTCCCAGTCGCTCAAATTCATGTTCCTGCAGAGCACGCAACAGCTTCGGCTGCAACTCGAGACTGATATCACCAATTTCATCCAAAAACAGGGTGCCGTGATCTGCCAACTCGAACCGGCCTTTCTTCTGCATCAGCGCTCCGGTGAAAGCGCCCTTTTCATGCCCAAACAATTCGCTTTCCACCAGCCCAGAAGGTATGGCGGCACAGTTCAATCGGACGAAAGTGCGCCCGCGACGCGGACTGAGATTATGAATCGCCCGGGCGAACAGTTCCTTGCCCGTCCCGGTCTCGCCGTGCAGGAGAACAGTAGAGCCTGTGGGTGCGACAATCGCAACCTGATCCAGCACGCTGCGCAGACCGGCACTCTTGCCGACGATATCCTCGAAGTTGTATTCGGAGCGGATCTCCGATTCCAGGTACAAGCGCTCTTCCTCCAGGCGATCCCTGGCCTCCGTGACGCGTCCATGGGCAATCGCATTGTTAACCGCGAGCGCAATCTGAGTGCTGATTTGTGACAACAGGTCCAGGTCCTCTTGTCCGAAGTTGCCTGGTTGTCGGCTGCCCAAACTCATCACACCTACAGGGCCGCTCGCAGTCGCCATTGGGGCGAGCGCCATCGAGGCGATAGACTCAGCTTTCAGCCTCTCAACGATTGCGGCTGGGAGCATCTCGATCTCTTCGAGCGACAATAGTTCAGGTTCGTGGGCACGCAGCTTTTCGTGATCGCTGTCGCGCAGTTCGGACTTAAGGACCGCGGTCAGGGAACCTTTGCCGCTGGGGAAATCCAATACGACGCATTCGAGCTGTTTCGATTGCTTATCGACCAACCAAAATCCGGTGAAGTCATTGCGAAAATAAGTCCGGATGGATGCCGATGCCGACCGGAACAATTCGTTAATGTCCAGCTTGGAAACGATGTGATTGTTAATCTCCAGCAACAGTCTGAGCCGATCCCGCTCTTTAACAACTTGTTGCTGATACCGTTCTGCGCTGTCCTTTGCGAGAGCGCACTCGAGCGCGACCGCAACATGCGACGCCAGAGAACGGAGCATCTCTACGTCTTCGGGGGCAAACTCCTCGCCCTGCAACTTTGTTGCGGCGAGAAATCCATATCGTTTCTGGGCGGCAGAGACTGGGAACAAATAAGAGGTTCGTCCGACAACCTCGGCGGCAAACGGGGCCAGCTCAGGATGCTTCAACATTTCCTGTGATGTGTCCGGGATGAAAACTGGTTTCTGTTCCTCAAGCACCCGCGCCGCAGCGCCAATTCGTGACACTCTGGTTCCGATCTTGAGTGCAGGTGCGTCCGGGTCTCGATCGAATTCGAGCACGCGCAGACTCTGTTCGTCATGGTCCAGAACGTAGAGTTCGGTTCCGTGCACTCTCGAAGTGCTGGACAGAACGTCTCGCAGGCTGTGCAAAACGGCTTTGACCGTGGGTTGATCGGCCAGGGTGCTGGACGCATCCAGCAAAGTTCGATATCGAGCTTCGGTGCTCCCCATGTCCTGGGTGCTCTACTGTCCGTAGTTCTGATACGTAGGCCCTATCAAATCACAGCGGTTGTCTGTGATCGGTGTCAAAAGCCGTGCAGATACGGAACTTCTCGCGCGGTTCAGCTGGGTCAACCCCGCACTGCCTTCCCCCGATATACACGTGAGAGTAGCACCGCAAGAACTGAGCGTCCATATCGCGGATCACTGCTTAGCCGCGCAATTTCCAGAATAAGTGCGTGGTGGCGCTGCGTATCACGATCGTGGCGACACCTCTCCATGGCTTTTCACAATCGAATGCCGACCGCGGTTTTCGGGACACGTTTGCGTTTGTTCTTCGCCACAGGAAGAAACCTCAACGGCCGCAGCGAAAAACCTGATCCTGAACCTCCTGAACATTAGCGAGCTTCTCGGTACTAACCCAACGGGCGAGCTGATAACTTCCGGGTTGTCCGTGATTCGCTTGGAATCGCCGCCAAGTGGCACGAAGCTTTCCACTATTTCGCCAGAGGAGTCGTGAAGGAAGAGTTGCGCACCAATTTAGTGCATCTTCAGATCGTTGTCGCTCGTAACCACAACTATCCGGAATCGACGCAGGGATTAGTCCTATCAAGTCGGCTAGTGTTTACCGATGACTTTTGGGCGAAGCCTCTCCCAGCGGCGGACTCAAGTCACGGCAAACGCTCTTTCCGGAGATGTGAAGTCCTGGTACGCCGACAGGCCCGGGTAGTAGCGCTCATTACCGGTTTTGAGTTCGGCGAAAAGAGTTCTATCTTCGCTATTGAGTCCGTCAGGACCGGTTCGCTACCATTCAACCTTGCCCAAAACCCTTGCCGGCGCGCGCCGTCCAAGTGCTTGATTCTGTTCACTGCAAAATGAAAAGATCGACTGCCCAGAATCAGCAGTTTCTGGGCACGGGTGCGACCGGGGTGCGCCAAGAGAAAGAGACTTCGGCAACGCTTCAGGAAATTAGTCTTCGCGAAGTATTTGATTGCAGAACTAATGTCGGCTAACTGACCGAGGTGTTGAATGAATTGAAGGAAAATCGCTATATCGATTGTTCGATCAATCCCCTCCGCTGTTTATTGCGCGTTCACCCACGCGTCTGACCCGGTCACCTTCACGGCCACGTCAGTAATCCAGAGGTGCAGCGGTTTGCCATCGGCGGTGCCGCGGTGCTCTGTTGAGATATCTAGACCACCAGCCTTTTCGTACCCTGTCCACGTCGCGATTACGACGCTCGGTTTGACAGGTCCGCCGCGGTGATACACAAATTGCACAACGCGGTTGTCTTTGCCGATGTAGAGGTCCCATGTGTCGCCAGGCGTGTAACCGCCTCCGCCATACTTCACCGGGACTAATGTGGCCGAACCTGCGCCTATGGGAAGTTTCTTGATCCCTTCATCGGTGACAGTGGCACTGGTGTCCCAGTACGCATGCAAGGGGAACAGAAGCCAGTAATTATCGTTATTGAAAGCGGGATCGATGTCCTTCTGCACGTTCTCAGGCTGGCTGCTGAGCTGCGACCGCAGGTACGTAGCCGTCACCGGCTTACCGTCTTTATCTTTCCCCTCATAGGTAACCCTATTGGTCTTGGGCTCCCATGTCCACGAGCGGGAGACATCCACCCCGGGAAACTGTGCATGCCATGTGTAACGGATTGCCGTGATGTTGTCCCACGAATCCAGGCCGTATGCTTTGGCAACCTGTTCGAGAATTGGCGGGCGGGTCTGAGTCCTGGAGGTTGTGGCAAGGATTAGCGCCCCGAAAACCAGAATAACGACCTTCGTTAAGCGACTCATATTAGTCATTGCGTTGGCTCCTTTGTGAATGGAACGGATGCACCGTTTGATGACCGGCAGAAGCTGCGAGAGACGGGAAAAAATGTCAGAAGGACAATGTTCGCCCACGCCAGCCAGCCGCACGCCTTCTTCGCTTGGTCGCGCAATATATATCACACTGCGGGTGATCGTTGTATCGCGTGCACTTTCGGCCGCGCCTCTCACGTCTTACGAGTTTGCAGACGCCACCCGCGGACGGCGCTTACTCCGATGAGCATTGCGCTACCGCTGGTCGTGTAAACCGGCGAAACACGATAATCGCGCCGCCTACTGCCACGGATCCGAATTCCAGTAGCATGATCCAGACCGGAACGTGCCACTGACCGCCAAGCGCACGCAGATGCCAAACGTAGAAAGTCGGGATGATGCTAACGGTCCAGATGATGAGCGGCACCGTCGAGACCGACTGCGCAAACGGCAACAGCCAGAGCAGGTACCAGGGGTACACGACCGGCGCGCATAGAAGTGATGCCGCCATCGGCCACGCAAATGTATCCGGCGAGTACTCATCGCGTCGTCTTCGCAGCCACACAGAGATTGCTAACCCGGCCAAGACCGCCAAACTAGCCACGACTTGAGGACTGGCGACTCGCACCAGCGTTGCGAACACGGGATCATTAAAACGAAACCGCTGGACGAACGTGCCGAGCGAGCCCGTGGGAGCCGATGCGCCGTGCAGAAATGGAAGGTATAGCAGCCCGACGATGAGAACCGCTAGCAATGCGTCATGCACACGCACGCGACGCCAATAAAGCGGCGTCAATACAATCGGCAGAAACTTTACGGCGACGGCCAGCCCGAACGCGACCGCGGCAAACGATCGCCAGCGGCGTTGCAGCGCGACTGCGGAGAGCAGCAGCAGCAGGACTCCAAGAATGTCAACGTGACCGCTCTGCGCCACGGATATCGCCAGTAAGGGATTCCAGGCGTACACGATGATCCAACGTTCACCGCGCCCCAGGCGGTGCAGCTCGGCGAACAACAGCAGAGCGATCGCAAGTTCGCACGCTGCGAAGGCAACTTTGAATGCAGTGGTTGATTCGTGAATCGCTGTCACAGCCCGAAAGAAAAGCTGAGCGCCCGCTGGATATGGGCTTGGCACTTCCGGGTTATTCAGCGTGCGAGTTTCAGGTGTGTGCAAAGCGCTGGCCGCAGGGTCGTTAGGAACGACAATATAAGGGTTGTAGCCGAGACGCTGCACTCGGCCATCCCAAACATAACGGTGAACATCATCATCTGAACCCGGGGTCATCATCAGAAATGGAATTTGCCACAGCGCGGCCAACACCAGCCCAATGACGATGACGCGGCGCGGGAAATTCGGCTCGGCAAAAATTTCACGCACGGCGAGCAGATACGCAACTCCAGCCACGGCCAGCGTATTGAGGTAAAGCGGCGCCCCAACACCGCCCGGCACTCGCGTGGACGCCAGCAGAGCGACAAACATGATGGCGCCAAGCCCGTAAAGCCTGTGCGATGGTGTGAGCGTCACACGTCTCCCGTGCCCGTTCGCAACTCCGCGAGCGTCTCCCCCCAATCCTTCAACCAGATTGCAGTTCGTGGTGCCCTGTCGGGTGTAATCCGCAGTTCCGCGGCAAGCTGAGTCAGGTCGCCCTCAACGTCAATGTCGTAAAAGGGATCCATGAAGCCAACGGAAAGCTGTAGTTTGCGAGCGCGCGCCAGCAGCGTCTCCAGCGCACTCTGAGTGCCCATGCCGTCGCCATCGAATAGCGACGCATGGGCGGCCTTCGCCCCGACAAGATAATAACCGCCATCATTTGTCGGTCCCACAACCACGTCGTGATCGGTGAGCGTTGCAAAAGCGCCCGCAAGAACCGAACCCGGCAAATGCGGACTGTCGCTGTTGAAGGCAACCACGCGTTGTTGGCCAGCGCGTGTGAAGTGCGCAAACACCGAGGTCAGACCTGCCGCAAGCCCCTCGCCTTTCTGCGCCACCACGCGCACCATGCCGTGCGCCACCTGCGTCAGTGCCTCCACATCCGCAGCAGGACACATAATCGCAACCTCGACTGTACCCAAAGACTGCGCCAGCGATATCGTGTCGTCCAGAAGACTGCGATAAAGTTCGGTGACCGCTTCCACTGGAATTCTCTGCGCTAGGCGCGTCTTGACGGTGCCCGGTCTGGGTGCCTTTGCCATGATTACCAACGTGCACGCGTCATTTCGCTGAGGAGGAGTTTGCATCAATATAGCTCCGCGGATGTTCATCTCATGTGCTGCGGGACAGGCCGTCTCCGCCAAAAATAGTAACGCGCGATCAGCGTCAGGATGTACCAGCATGCGCCAATCGTGCCCTTGACCGTCCCACCGATTTTAGAGGATCCGATGCGCGGATAATAACTCACGGGAACCTCTACAATTCGGAAACCGGCCTTGGAGCCTTTCAGAATCATCTCCACGGCCCAGCCATACGTAGCTTGTTCCAGGTCCAGCGCATGAAGCACATCAATACGCGCTGCCCGGAACGGACCTAGATCGGTGATCTGCACGGGATACAAGAACCTAATCAATGTTGCGGCGAGGCGGTTGCCGACCCTCTGATGCCACGGAAGCGCCGCATGGTTTTGTTCCGCCGCGACGCGGGATCCCAATGTGATGTCCGCGCGGCCCTCAATGATGGGAGCGAGTAACAGCGGAAGTTCAGAGGGGCGATCGCTGTAGTCGCCGTCCAGAAACACCACGATGTCTGGATTCAGTACATTGGCGATGCCGGTCAGGCAGGCGCGACCGTATCCGCGACGGGACTCATGGAAGACGCGGGCCCCCATCTTCGCGGCGATCTCGGGGGACCCGTCGGTTGAATTACTATCGACTACCAACACTTCGGTGACGATATCCGCCGGAAGATCAGCCAAGACGCGCCCGATCGACTGCGCTTCGTTGTGCGTGGGAATGACGACCGACACTCGCACTGGACTGAGGCTCAACTCAAAAACCACGGGGAGGACGGCCAGCGCCGCGCTAGCACCGCGTCAACGCCCCAGGTTCGACCGGCTCGGCCCACCGCGAGCGAAAGCGATGCCATCACCGGAACCAGCAGTTCCCAAATCCACGCCGTGCCCCACTCAGATACCCAAAGACTGGCCAGGTACAGAAACGCCACGGTGGCGACCGGACGCGTCAGCAGACCGAGGACGAGCAGCACCCCGAGACCGATTTCAGTGATCGCTTGCAGCGGAGCGGCCATCGCGGCGTGACTCGCTGCCGCCGCCATGACGGCCTTCCAGATGGCGGGAGCGTGATCGTGTTGAAGGTAGTAATTGATCAATCCGGCGTAGCCGCTCGGCGTATACAGACCTTTGCCGCGATTCTCGAAGAAGACCCACACGAACATCGCGCCAATGGTCAGCCGCATGATTGCCAACCCGAAGCGAGCTTGCGGCTGCGGAACTTGCTCGGAATTGTTTAATGGTGAGCTGGAGCTGGTGGTCATAAACTTTCTCTCCGTTTCCGTGGGTAGAATTGTTTCTCTCGTGCCGCGATCCAACTTGCCCTTTCACTCCTGGCGAAATGAAAAATTAATCACGGGCGATAACGATAGTCGTACAGGCGCTTTCCATTTTCGGCAGTTCGCGAGCGGCAGCCATGCGAATCGCTAACGTTTCTACTCGTCCTTTGACGACGGGACAATAAAAGTCCGGCTGATCGAGCGCGCTCTGCAGCCGCCGCCGGCCAGCACATCCGCCCCAGCAACTCTGGAGATACGCGCACGAGCGGCAAGCTTCGGGAACGCTGCGCGCCTCTACAAAAGGTGAAGTATCCACGACTGCCGAGCCCAGCGTGCACAAAAGCGAGAGCGGCTCGCCGGCTCCTGGCCAGTACACGCAAGGTTGCGCCGTGGCGCGAGGAGTAATCCGCACCGTGCTCACTCCGCATCCACCGGTTCGCGCAGTGAGACCGGCCATGGCGCGAACCAGCGGTTCCCCAATCGCAATCACGTCGGTCTCCGCGAATAACGCGCGAAAACCTTGCCAATACTCCTCGTACGTCAGGGCGTACAAGTCGGAACGCACCGCTTGATACACGTTGACGCGCAACGGCGAATCGTAACGCTTGACCACTCGCGCCACGCTCGCCAATCCCAGATAATTGGATTTCATCATTACCGCAATGAATGTGACCGGAACTCCGAGTCGCACGCAGCGTTGCGCCTGCTGGTGGAGCAGCACCCAATTACCGGAACCGCGCTGGGCGTCCTGTTTTTCTTCGCTGGAATAATCTAGGGAAAACTCAACATCGTGAAAAGCACGGAGCTCGTCATCAGTGAGGACCTCCGCGCTGTGGCCATTCGACGTGATGGTCAACTTCACCGGCAGAGTGCGGAGGTAGGACAAAATCTCACGGAACTGCGGATGCATTCCGTTCTCACCCGTTCCCAGATTCACGGCTCGGATCGGGAGACTGTCGATCACGGATTTTACTTGCTCAAGGCTAAGCCGGTCTGTCCGCGCCGGATCGCGGTAACAGAATGAGCAGGCTAAGTTGCACTCATTAGTTAGTCCCAGTCCCAAGGCAAATTTTCCCGTGGCCGTGGGGCGGGCCATGGGAGGGTTCAAAGCGGAATCATGGCTCAGCTGCGTCACGTTGCGCTGATCTCCCTGGAGGCTACGCGCGAACGGCGAGCGATCACCTGAATGTAGCGCGCAATGGCAAAAAATTCGGGGCGCGCTCCCAGCTTCGCTTCCAACTCGAATATTTCAGAGTAGGTCGTATCGCTCGGATCCTGCGCAGCCACATAGTCGAAAAATACGCGTACGCCATGTTCGGCGACTACTTCCAGTCCGGCTCGTGCGAGCATCTCGTGTAAACCCCTAGGGGTGAATAAGCGCATGCGGTTGCCGTACAGCGTATCCACCACCTGCTCCGCAGTGAGATTGCTAGCCGCTAGCTTCCAGTCGCCCGATTTAACGGCGTCCTTGAGTACTTCACCAGCACGATTGCGCACCAATATAGAAACTACTCCGTCCCGCCGCAGAAGGTGAGCGATGTCGCGCACCGTCGCGGAAGGATCTTCAGAATACTCCAGCAGGTTGTGGCAAACGACGACGCCGAAGGACTCGGCCGCGAAGTGTTCGCGCAATTGCGCAGTCTCGGCGTGGCAAAAAGAAATATTCGGCGTCACTCCGCATCCGTCCGCGACTCGCCGTGCAATTTGAAGCATCTGTTCGGAACGGTCGAGCAGCACGACGCCATAGCCCAGCCGCGCCAGCTGCACACTCGCAAACCCCGTGCCGCCGCCCACGTCGAGCGCACGATGTCTCGCGGCATCATGCCGCAGGAAGCACCGCAAATTCTCCCATGCCAGCTCGGAGCGCAGTCTGCCCGGCGGCGTCTTCAAATAAGCCGCGTATTTCTCTGCGTCCTGGAATCGCAAAGTTTCCGGCATTCCGATCTCAAACTCCAAGGATCCGCCTTGTAGGTTGCCTGCCGAACGAGTCAAGTGTACGCTATCGGTCTGTCGGCGAGTAAGTGCAGAATTCCAGCGGCGAGAGACTGCGATATGAAGCGACGCGATTTTCTGAAATCCACGGGAGCTTTCTCAGCTAGCCTCGCATTCGCGAGAGCTCGGCGACTTTTTGCGAGCGACGCCGCGGTTGAACATTGGCGCACGTTCGAGGTCACGACGCGCGTCCAGGTCCTCAAAACTTCGGGGGCCACGCGTATCTGGCTGCCCGCGCCGCTCATCACGGAAACTCCCTTTCAGAAAACGCTCTCTGCCACGTATCAACCGGACGACGGCGCGGCGAAAATGATCGACTTCAAGCCTGATGCGCTCGGAATCATCGCCGCCGAATTTCCGACCGGTACGAGTCCAATCCTCACCTTCACCAGCCGCGTCGCGACTAAGACCTATGCAGTCGATCTATCGACACCCGGAAAGGTAACGAAAGAGCGCTCTGCGGATTTGCAATATTTTTTGCGGCCCACGAAGCTCCTGCCGACCGATGGGATTGTTCAAGCCACGGCCGCGGAGATCACCGGCAACTCCAAAACGGACCTGGAGAAAGCGCGCGCCATTTACGAATGGATCGTTGACAACACTTTTCGCAATCCCAAAACGCGCGGCTGCGGCGTGGGCGACATTCGCTTCATGCTGGAGTCTAAAGATCTGGGCGGCAAATGCGCGGATCTGAACGCACTCTACGTCGGCCTCGCGCGCGCGGCTGGCCTTCCCGCGCGCGACGTGTACGGCATCCGCGTCGGCAAATCAGAACTGGGATACAAGAGCCTGGGCACTTCGTCGGAGACCATCACAAAATCGCAGCACTGCCGCGCGGAAGTTTACCTCAACGACTTCGGCTGGGTTCCGGTTGATCCAGCCGATGTGCGCAAGGTCGTGCTCGAAGAACCGCCCGGGAATCGTCCTCTGGACGACGACATGGTGAAGATTGCCCGGAAGCGCCTATTCGGCTCCTGGGAGATGAACTGGATGGCGTATAACTTCGCCCATGACGTCGCTCTACCGGGATCGAGCGGCCCGCCACTCAGCTTTCTAATGTATCCGCAAGCGGAAACTTCCGAAGGCCGGCTCGACAGTCTCGACCCCGACAACTTCAAGTACGAGATCACCTCCAAGGAAATCACCTCCGCGCACGACTGACAGAGACGGACGGAAGATTGCGGATCACATCCGGTAAATTGACCTGACAGGTATTCTCATATCAACGGGAGCGCGAGAGAATTCAGGCTATGGAGTAACCGGTGCGCCCAGAAAGAAATACAACCCGGAGCAGATCGCGGCGTTGTTGCGGCAGGCTGAAGTGGAACCCGCCAAAGGAAAAGGATAGTAAGCAGTCCTTCCTTTACCACACGCCAGAGTCGACGCCCAAAATCACGTATTTTTGGGCATCAATATTTGCGAATTCCAACCTCACATTATCATTCACTTGCGAGCTGGGCTGAACAGAGGTTATTGGGCACCTGGCGGGGGAGATCGCGGCACAAATGGAGCGCCGAGCATATTACTCGCCACACCCGCATATCGGGGTCGAATCATCGCCGACGCGAGTGTTTCACTCGCTCACCGCCGTGATTCTCGACGCCGTGGTCGCTTTTCCCGGATCGAAAAGAAAGTACTACGTTGTGGAAGCGTCTTCGTTCTGCTCATCGTCCTCCGCGTGCTGAGTTAGTACCTTTTGGAGTGATGGGTGAACGGTACACTCAAATCCCAGGGTCTCTGCAATAACCCCGTGTAATCTGTCGATGCTACCTGCTAGAGGGCGCGAGAATATAGCGTCCGGGCCCATTCCGGCAAGCAGTTTTTGGCTCACTCAAAGTTCAGTGGCATTCAGAAGTTCAGTGGCATTTAAAGATTCAAAGTGACGGGCTCGGGGATTCCCCGGCCGAAAACGGCGGAATCCGAAAGCGAACCAGGGAGCGTTCGTTGCGTGTCCCCCGCAAGCAATCCACGAATAAAACCCAACGACCAAAACCAGAAACAGCGGATTCTGCCGCCTGCCCACAAACACGGCTGCAGATTGTTGGTCGTGCCAATCGACGGCGTTACAGTCAGAATCGTACCCAAAGGCAAATCATACGTTTGTGGGCACTTCCTCGTACTAGCGAACTTATGTGGCAGGCGGCAGGTTCGAATCCGGGAAAGCCAAAATCAATACCCGGCCAGACGGAGGTTCGGTTCGCCGAGGGCGCTCCTGCGTTCGGGCCGAGCACCTGCCTCGTGAGCGGATGTACGTAGCCGATCAGTACGCGATTTAGGCCCTGCGCAGTTGGCGCGCCGCTAGGTACTCCCTTCAAAAAACAAAATGTGTGCTGTAGTAGGGAAAGATCGAACCGAAGGTGAAGGCTCCGACCAAGCAGACGAGGCCCGATTTTCCGGATCCGAGGATCTGAATTGAATACTGGTGTGCGTGCTTCAACTCACCGCACGCGATTCATGAACCCAGAAGCGTTTGCGCAAATCTATTTTCAATATCTTGCCGGAGCCGCTTTTCGGCAGTTCCGTTTCCGAAAATTCTACGCGCCGCGGAATCTTGTAGCTCGCGAGACTTTGCCGGCAGAAAGCGATGAGGTCATCTACTGCAAGCGTGCTTCCAGGCTTCAGCACCACGCAAGCCATCACTAACTCGCCCCACTTGGGATCGGGAATCCCGAAAACTGCAGCTTCCCGGACTGCCGGATGGGCGTAAATTACAGCTTCGACTTCACCGGAATAGACATTCTCGCCGCCGGTGACAATCATGTCTTTCAACCGGTCCAGGATGTAGAAATACCCCTCAGAATCCTGGTAGCCGATGTCTCCGGTGCGAAAAAAGCTATCTCGAAAGGCGAGCGAGGTCTCCACCTGACTGTTCCAGTACCCGTGCATGATGTTGGTGCCGCGAGCCACCAATTCGCCACGCTTCCCGACTCCGACCTGTTTCCCTGATTCGTCTGTTACCTGCAGATCGATGCCAGGGCAAGGGCGACCGCAGGACAAAAGACGGTCCTCCGTGTGCTCTTGGTCCTGCAGACCCGTCAGAAACCCGCTCTCGCTGAGTCCGTAAACCTGAATAAGTTTCACCTCCGGCAACAGCTCCCTCGTACGCCGGATTAGGTCGGGAGGCATTGGGGATCCTCCGTATGCAAGGACCTCGAGCCTGCTCAAGTCGTATTTTTTCACGTCCGGAAATTGCGTTAGCAAATTGATCATAGTAGGCACCAAAACGGTATGACTAACTTGTTCACGTTCAACCGTCTCGCAGAAGGCGCGCGGATCAAATTTTGGAATGGTGACCTGGCACGCGCCGAAAGCAGGGGCCGCGAACATGCAGGGGAAGTCAGCGATGTGAAAAATCGGGGCTGCGTGGAGATACACACCACCTTCGGAGTAGCGCATCCAGAAGTTGAAGTTCTGGACGTTGGCGAGGACATTGGCGTGCGTCACCATCACGCCTTTGGGATGACCGGTGGTGCCGCTCGTGTAAATCAGAGCCAAGACCGCTTCCGGCTCATAAAAAACGTCCGGAAAGGAATCGTTTCGAACGTCCAAGGGCTCTTGATCGAGCACTCGTTCCCTGGGAAGGCGCACCGTCGGGACAGGTAGAGATGAGTGGCGCACCAGACCGTGCGGACTTGCATCCGCGAGCACGCGATCAATTTCCGCGAGGGAGAGCCGGGTGTTTAGAGGAACTACGATGACTCCCAACAAGCTGCAGGCGTACACCAACTGTATGTACTCCGGGCCGTTAGGGAGGAGGAGACCGAGGCGGTCACCAACACGGAAACCAAGTTTGCTGAGCGCCACCGCGATTCCCTGAACCCGTTCGTGAAGCTCCCGAAACGTTAATCGGGTGCCGCCGGGAACAAGCGCTGTTCGGTCTGCATAGAATCGCGAAGCTCGGCCGAGAGAATGGACATAAATCAATTTCGCTCACCCTCTAACACTTTACGCACCACATCCCGAATGCGCTGACGCAATCAACCTGCAATTCAGACCGCGCAAAACAAATCGATTCCTGAGTCATCGGAACTCAGTTGATTCACTGAATTTTATTTGCTTCGAGGCTGCGCCCCGCTGCTCGCGACGGCTACCTGTGCGGCCTTATCATCTTTTGCGCGGGTTGCGAGCAGTTCCAGTAGCATCGTGTCGCGCTCGCGTTCAAGTTCGTCAATCGACCGCCCGTTGGCCTCTTTCAACACGCCATCAATGATGGTTTGCTTGACCTCGGGACTAAAGTCGGTGATTTTTCCGAGATCTTTCCACCAGGTCGCTAACGGGCCGGTAAATTGCCCCATGAAGTGTTGAATCCCGCCTTGACCGCCGCCCAAATGAAACAGGAGATTCGGCCCCATCACCCCCCAGCGCAGCCCTGGTCCCCAGCACACCGCAGCATCCGAGTCCGCAACATCCAACACACCTTGTTCAATGAGATACACGACTTCACGATACAGTGCGGCCTGAAGGCGATTCGCGACGTGGCCGACAACCTCTTTCCTGACATGGATCGCTTTCTTGCCGATCGAGGTGTAAAAGGAAATCGCGCGCTCGACTGTTTGCGGCGATGTTTTCGCTCCGGCAACGACCTCGACCAGAGGAATAACGTGCGGAGGATTGAACGGGTGACCGGTCACGCAGCGCTCGGAATGCTGACAGGCAGACTGCATCACGCTCATAGTGAGCCCAGACGAGCTCGACGCGATGATTGAATCGGGAGGAGTAGCTGCGTCCATGTCCGCGAACAGCTTGATCTTGAAATCCTGGCGTTCGGGTCCGTTCTCCTGAACGAGGTCGGCGGCAGCGAGCGCCTTCTTCATGTCGGTCGTGAACTTCAAGTTGTCGCGCGACGCGTTCGGCGAAAGCCCAATCACGGTAAGGTCTTTCCACGCCGCGTCAATGAACTTGCGCAGATTTTCTTCCGCGTTCGGTGCTGGATCCGTCGCGGTGACGTTCAAACCCCTTGCCAGGTATAAGGCCGCCCAACTGGCGCCAATCACGCCCGTACCCACGATCGCTATGTTGCGAATTTCCTTGTTCTTTGCCATATCATTCTCCTCGAGTCCTGCTTCGTTTTAGTTGAACCTTCGAAACTACTAATTGCTTGCGGTCGCCGCTTTGGTGACGCTATCGGTGGCCGGCGTCCCAGGTTCCGACTCGCGATGATTCACGATCAACCGAGAACCTCGTTGGCCAGTGACGTAGGTCCACACCCACTGCAGGAAGACAGTTAAGCGCAGACTCGATGTCGCCAGAAACTGCAGATGCACGGCCGCCCACGCGAGCCAGGCGCCGAATCCGCTTACCTGGACTTTGCCGCTTTGGAGCACTGCAAAGCCCTTACCCACCACTGCCATGCTGCCTTTGTCAAAGTAGCTAAACGGGCCCGGTGCGGGTTTGCCGGCGATACGGTTGTGAATCACTTTTCCTGCGTAGCGTCCCCCTTGAATAGCTACTTGCGCGACGCCAGGAAGCGGTTTGCCGTCCTGATCGAGTGATGCGGTATCGCCGACTACGAAGATCTCCGGGTGTCCCGGGACAGTGAGATCTTTTTGAGTGCGCACGCGGCCCGCGCGGTCGGTTTCCGCTCTTAGCCACTTGCCCGCCGGCGAGGGTGCCACTCCCGCAGTCCAGATCACGGTCTTGCTCGCGATGCGCTCTCCTGCCACCACGATGCCGTCAGCGTCGATCTGATCAACGCTATGTCCCAGCCTGACTTCGACGCCCAACTTCTCGAGGCGCTGCCTTGCTGCTTTGGAAAGGTCTTCCGAAAACGGCGGCAGGACTCTGGGTGCCATGTCCACTAGCACAATTCGAGCGGAGGCAGGATCGATTCGGCGGAAATCTGATTTCAGTGTGGTTCGAACGAGAACCCCTAAAGCTCCGGCCATCTCAACACCTGTGGGACCCGCGCCAACTAAGATGAAAGTCAGGAGGTCTCGGTGCCGGCTCGGATCGTCTTCGGCCTCCGCCAGCTCGAACGCCTGCAAGATTTTGTTTCGAGCTGCCTCGGCATCCGCGAGACTCTTCAATCCGGGTGCAAACTCCTCAAATTCGTTGTGGCCAAAGTAGCTGTGAGTGGCACCCGTTGCCAGGATCAGATAGTCGTAAGCAAGCGGCACATTCTGCCGGTCGGCGTCGCTCACAAGCACGCATTTCTGATCCGTGTCCACGCCCGTGGCTTCGCCAAGAATGACCGTCGTATTTCTCTGCTTGCGAAGAATGCTGCGGGTTGGCGTGGCAATCTGGCTGGGGGTCAACGCCGCCGTTGCTACTTGATAAAGCAAAGGCTGAAATAGGTGGTGGTTTGTGCGATCGATCAAAGTAATTTCGGCTTGCGTGTTCTTGAGAGCCTTAGCGGCGGCTAATCCACCGAACCCTCCGCCAACGATGACTATCTGTGGTAGCGCCATCTGTCCCTCAATTCAACCCATCTGAAAACGAGAGCCCTCTGCCTTCGGCCACTTCGGAGACGCCACGTCTACATCCAGATTATTTCGCTAAGAGTCGTTCCTCGATTTACCTCAATCCGCCGCGCTTGATGCCTGTTGCCGCGGGGGGATCGTACCGCTAGCACGCAGCCCTTCAATGTCGTTAGTCGTGAAGCCAAGCTCCTTCAAAACTTCATCGTTATGCTCGCCGGTTCGCGGCGCGCGCCTGGCAGGTACTTTAGTGACACCGTGCACTTGGATAGGACTGCTGACAGTCGAGGTCAGCTTCTCGCCCGCTCCTGCGAGCGGAATGACGATGTCATTCGCTCGTAGTTGCGGATCATTAACCACCTCCTGCGGCTCGCGCACGGCGCCGAAGGGGACGTGGACGCCGTTGAAGACCTCATACCAATGCGACATTGGCTGCGAACTGAAAATCTCGTCGAGCATCGCGGTCAGCTGCGGCCGGTTCTGCGCTAGCTTGGCCGGATCGGAAAATCGCGGGTCCGTTAGGATATCCTCACGAGCCATTGCTTTCAGAACCGCTGGTATTTTGTCCGGAGTGGCCACAAGAACGAACCAGGTGCCATCCGAAGAGCGATACGTGTTCAAAGCTGCGTTCGCGGGATGTGCTCGATCGTGCAGACCATAGAAACTCGCACCACATAGAGCGGCCTGGATAAATACGCTGGCCGACCAAACACCCGCTGCGAGGAGCGAAGTTGTGACATAGGATCCTTTACCAGTGCGTTCGCGACGATAAAGCGCGGTTAGAATCGCCGCATAAATGCAGACCGCAGTTGCATTGTCGCCGCTGCCCGCCACTGGCCAGGTTGGCGGCTCTCCGGCATCGCGCGTCATGAATAACAACCCGCTTCGCGCCCAGTAGGCCGTGAGATCGAATCCCGGAAGATCGGCGTCCGGACCTTTCTCTCCGAAGCCGGTGAGATCGGCGTAGATCAGCCGCGGATTCCACTGCGCGACATCGTCATATTCGAGCTTCAATTTCTTACGCGCCGGATGCGGTGTGTTGACGATGAAAACGTCCGCCCACTTCGCCAATCGCTCCAGAACCTGCTGCGCGCTTGCTGCTTTCAGATTGAGCGCAACGCCACGCTTGTTTCGATTCGCCAATTGAAAGGGATAAGCTAATTCCGAATGAGGTTGTGGCGGGATCTTCTGCCCGCTCCTCCACAACTCTCCGTCGGGGGGCTCGACTTTGATGACATCCGCGCCAAAGTCGGAGAGGATCGTCGCTGCTCCGGGACCCGCGATGAAGCTGGCTAGGTCTACGACCTTCAAGCCTGAAAAAATATTCTCCTCTGCCATAACAGCTCCTTAGCGTGACATCGAGTCAGTGCGTGACATCCCCTTAGGATTCGTCCTTCACTGTTTCGCCCGCTGCGTTAACGCCCCTCGAACTTCGGCGCACGTTTGGCCAAAAATGCTGACGTACCTTCCTGCCTGTCTTCTGTCCCCACGCAGATCCCGAATAGCGACGCCTCGATCAGTAAGCCTTCCGACACGCCTGCATCCAGTCCTTTGTTCACGGCATCGATCGAGAACCTGACGCCGAGCGGAGCATTGGAATTGATCTGATTGAGGATGGCTTCCGCTCGCGAGATCAAATCGGCGCCCGGCACCACCTCGTTCACCAGGCCGACTCGATACGCCTCTTGTGCGTTAATGATTTCGCCGGAAAGAATGAGTTGTAGCGCCCGGCCCTTGCCTATCAACCGTGGAAGGCGCTGCGTTCCGCCCGCACCGGGCATGATTCCGATCTTGACTTCAGGTTGGCCAAATTTTGCAGTTTCGGAAGCGATTCGGAACGTGCAGGCCATGGCGAGCTCACAGCCGCCGCCGAGGGCGAAACCGTTCACAGCAGCGATCACCGGCTTGCCAAGATTTTCGATCAGCTCAGTAACGCCCTGCGCATGCCGCGTCGCGTTTTCACCCTGAGCGGCGGTGTAACTGGACATTTCGGCAATGTCCGCCCCCGCGGCGAATGCCTTGTCGCCGCTGCCCGTCAAAATAACGCTTCGGACGTTGGCGTCTTCGCGGGCGTCTTCAAACGCCGTTTTTAGTTCTGCGAAGACTGCCTGGCTCAGTGCGTTGAGCACTTTTGGTCGGTTGAGGGTTACGTACGCCATTGGCCCTTTCTTCTCGTAAAGGATGTTTTCAAATTTCAGTGCAGGCGCTGGCGAACTCATCGCGATCTCCTCTTAGACTGCAAGGCCGGCTGAGGCATTCTTTAAGAACTTGCGGGAATTTCGGCGTAAGCGACGCCGGCTAGATTCCCTTGGGCAAAAAGCAAAATCTTCTTGTTCGAACCATCGAGATTCGCGCAGTAAACGTTGCCGCCCAAATCACTGACAAACATGCGATCATTTTTTGCATCCAGAAACAGTCCGATCCCTTCCATCAAATCGTTCAAGACAATCTCCGGATCTTTGCGATTGCCCGTTGCCACATCCATGGGTGCCCGATTCACCGTATTGCCGCGCGGCGGGTTGCCGCGATCTGTCCAGTACAGCATTCGGTTGGCAACGTCGAGGTCGAGGTCTATGGGTTCGGGCAGATTTTCATAGAGTACCTCGAGATCTTTGCGGTCCGCCGGCGTCTGACCCTTCGGGATTTCAAAATTGGCGCGGAAGATGCGGCCCCGACCGGCATTGTCTGGACCTTTCTGAGTCCAGTAGAACTTTGCTGCGTCAATATCGAGAGCGATGCCGACGCACCACTTGGTTGCGTCCGGCCCGGGGCGAGAGTCACCCTGGCTGCTGTCAATAAGGGGTTCAATTTTGGAGCCGTCGAGATTGCAGCGCATAACTCGCATGCCTTCGCGATCGCACCAGTAAAGTTTGCCGTTCTTCTTGTCCAGTTGGAGCTGCTTCGGAGTGAACGTGCCACCCGGAGGAACAATATGTTTGAGATTTTTCCCATCGAGATCGGCCCGCTCAATGGAGCCGTCGTTTTCCTTTAGACTACCCATATTGGTCCAGTAGATGTGACGAGCTTCGACATCCACCACGATGCCGTCCGGAAGTCTTCGGCCCTCACTGACAATCGTCTTCAAGTCGGAGCCGTCCGGATTGCAGGAAAGCACGCGGCCGTCACTAAGATCCAAGACGAACAGGCGCCCCGCAGTTGGTTTTGTTGTTCCTTTCGAGGACTTTGATTTCGCAGCACTGGAGGACATTGAATTCACTTGCTCCTTTTCTTCGATCGTTTTGCAAAAGCAACAGCTCAGCACGAAACGCCGAAACGACTGGTGCTTCAAATTGGGTTAGATGAACGCGCCGAGACCGGTGATCGCTTTGCCGAGGATCAAGTTCTGCATCTGATAGGTGCCTTCGTAGGAGTACAGCGCTTCGGCATCCACGAAAAAGCGCCCCACGTTGTAATCGGCAACGATCCCGTTCCCACCCAACAGCTCCCGGGCCCAGGCGACTGTCTCGCGGCATTTGGCTGTGCAGAACGCTTTCGAAAGCGCCGCATGTGCGTCACTCAACTTTCCTTCGGCTTGCAACTGGGCCGTGCGGGCCAACAAGCACTGCGAAGCGGTAATGTTGGCGAGCATTTTGGCAAGTAGGTCTTGGACGAGCTGAAACGAGCCGATAGGCTTTCCAAACTGCAAACGTTCCTGGGCATACTTGAGAGCATTTTCGTAAGCGCCCATCGCGCAGCCCGTCGCCTCCCAACCGACCATGAATCGCGTCATTTTCAAGACCTTTGCGGTATCGCGAAATGATGCGTCTTCTTGCAAACGGTTTTCCTCGGGTATCCGGCAGTTCTCCATCGTGATCAACCCGTTCTGGACCACTTTGAGAGCAATTTTGTTCTGAATCTTTTCCACCTTAAATCCAGGCGTGGTTTTGTTCTCCACGATGAAGCCCTTCACCTGGTTGTCAGCGACGTCACGCGCCCAGATGATGGAAACGTCGCACCACGGCGAGTTTCCGATCCACCTTTTCTGCCCGCTGATCGTCCAGGTGTCCCCCTCCCGCTTCGCTGTGGTCAGCAATCCCCCGGACGCGCCGGAACCGACCAGCGGTTCGGTAAGGCCGAAGCAGCCGATCTTTTCCCAACGAGCCATCGGCGGGAGCCACTTCTGCTTTTGTTCTTCCGATCCGCCGAGGTAGATGGAACCCATTGCCAGCCCGTTATGCACACCGAAGAATGTCGCGATCGACGAATCGAAGCGCGCCATTTCCATGGCGACGAGGCCAAATAACAGGGCGCTTCCGCCTCTGCAGCCATAGCCCTTAATGCCAACGCCGCCAATATTGAGTTCCTTGATGTCCGGCAAAAGTTCAAACGGAAACGCATCTTCGACCCAATATTTCGTGATGATCGGCGCAACTTTCGTCTCCATGAAAGTGCGCACTTGCTTCACAACCGCCAGTTCCTCCGCCGGAAGCGTCTCGGCGAGTGCGTAGAAATCGCTATTCGGCGCTGGAAGGACGACGGGCTTCTTGCCGTCTTTCATTGCACTGGCATCTTTCGTTGGGCTCGCCATGAAAACCTCTCCGAACTTAAGATTTGCTTCTTGTTACGTCGTCCGCGCGAATAGGAAACTCTTCTGGTCGGGTTCTCGCGACTTTCACTGCTGTGCGTCGTTGTAACTTGCAACATGGCTAAGGGCACTCCGTCGGCCAAATGCCCGACTTCTCACGTCACTCAAAAAAAGTGCCTTATCTGTGCGGCATGGCCTTGTGCTCAGAAATAACTGTCAACATGCTCGCAATTGCACAGCTGCTAGCGAACTGCTGGTGGCGTCAAGCGGTCGTTCGGGGGTTGCAATTGGGCTCTGGGCGGGCGACTTGATCTACGACGACTGTGAAATCAAACTACGCGTGTATCCGTTGATGCCCCGCGTCTGTCGTACGGGAATTCCCTTAGCGAAATTTGAGTACCTCAAGGCAACTCTTAGGTGTGGGGACGATGGACGACGGGCATTTTCGAAGGCAGGCTAGTTCAGACTCCGCGCAAAAGGTGTCCGAGCTTCGTTTTTTTCGTTGTCAGATAGCGCAGTGTGGACGCCGAGGCAGGGATCTCAAGGGGCAACCACTCCGCCACCGACAGCCCATATCCTTCCAGGGCTACTAGCTTGCGCGGGTTATTGCTCAAGAGGCGCATAGAGCTTATGCCCAGCTCGCGCAGAATCTGCGCACCGATACCGTAATCTCGCTGATCGGCTTTGAAGCCCAATCGTTCGTTAGCCTCCACCGTATCGCAACCCTCATCTTGCAAGTGGTAAGCTCGAATCTTGTTTGCCAACCCAATTCCTCTTCCTTCTTGATCTAGGTACAGCAGTACGCCACGCCCTTTTTCGCCGATTCGGCGCAGAGCCTCGTCGAGTTGGCCGCCACAGTCACAACGCATGGATCGCAACACATCGCCTGTGAGGCATTGTGAGTGCACGCGGACGAGCACGTCTTTCCCGTCTCCAATCTCCCCACACACCAGGGCGATGTGCGTTTGCTTGTCAATCTGGCTCTCGAATGCGTGAAGGCGAAACTCCCCATATTCAGTCGGGAGCTTTGTGGATGCCACACACTTGACGAGTGATTCGGTGCGCATCCGATACGTAATCAGGTCGGCTGTAGTGATCATTAGGAGACCGTGCTGACGTGTATAACTGGTGAGCTGCGGCACGCGGGCCATGGTGCCATCCTCGTTCATGATTTCGCAGATGACGCCTGCGGGACGAAGGCCGGCGATCCGAGCCAAGTCTACGGCAGCTTCCGTCTGCCCGGCTCGCACTAGAACTCCCGCCTTCCGGGCGCGTAGTGGGAACACGTGGCCGGGGCGAACCAAATCTGAGGGCTTTGTCGAGGGATCAATTGCCGCAAGCACCGTCGCTGCGCGGTCGGCAGCCGAGATGCCCGTTGTAGTTCCCCGCTTCGCCTCGATGCTTACGCAAAATGCCGTCTCGAACCGCGAGCTATTCTGCGAAACCATTAGCGGAATATCGAGTTCATCGAGCCGCTCGGGCGTCATGGCCAAGCAGATGAGCCCCCGACCATAGCGGGCCATGAAATTGATGGCATCCGGCGTGATTTTCTGGGCGGCGATGGTCAGGTCGCCCTCGTTCTCCCGATCCTCGTCATCAACGACGACCACCATCTTGCCCGCGCGCATGGCCGCGATGGCGTCCTCAATGCGGGCGAATGAGTCGGTGCGTTCGTCAGCTGCGCTGACAATCTGAAGCTGTCGTCTCATGCGGTCTCTCTCGAATCCTCGACCCACTGCATTTACTGCCGGCCGGATTGCACGAGTTTCGCGGTTCTGGTCACTCGTTCAGCGGGAGATGCATTCCATGCTCCGAAGTGCCTCTGCACTGAAACGACGGTGAAAGCGTGGCTTATGGTCTTCCGTGCCATGGTGTGGGGGAACGTCGATGGCAAAATGCGCACACTTGCACACATGTTGACGGCGGGTCCCGGAAGAAGCGAATGGCGTCGCGCTGCATGCCGTTGTAGCTGAGGTAAAACATCCGCGCTTCAGCGTCAGAATTGAAGCTTCAGGGCGAGCTGGATTGAACGTGGGCCGCCGATTTGGTACAGGGGGCTGAATCCGCCATTCGCGCCGCCAGAGCCCAGGAAACTCGCAAGCATCTGAGTTGATTGGCCAAACAATGGGCTGGTTAGCGTGTTGGTGGGGCTGCCGAAGTTCGGATGGTTGAACACATTGAAGAACTCAGATCGAAAAATGAGTTCCAACCTATCAGTGAGGTGAAATTGTCGTTGCAACGCAGCATCGACTTGCCAAGCTCCGAACCCGCGCAGCACATTGCGTCCGAAATTACCCTGCTCACCGCTTGGCGGTGGGGTGAACGCCGCGGAATTGAAAATCTTGTCCCCGGGATATCCAGACCCATAGAGTACGAGCGGGGCTCCCGGGTTTAAGTTCGGGCGCAGGAAGAATTCGACGCCTTGAAGAAACTCAAGCGTAGGAACGACGACGTCCACGGGTGGCGCCGATCTCGCCAACGCGAAGCTGTTCACCGACCAGCCGGCGAATACCGCACGGGCAACTGCGTTCGCTTGCGGAGAAGGCAGATTGTAGGTCGCTCCAGCAGTCAAGGAATTCCGGATATCAAAATCTGAGTTGCCGCGATCGGTACTCGGATTGACCGGCGCGTTCGGCAGATCAACACTTTGGGCGAATGCATCAGTCGATACACTATCAATCGAGTGCGACCAGGTATATGAGCCCAGTGCCTGCAAACCGCGCGAGAACCGCCGCTCAAACTTGACCTGCAGGGCCTGATAATCCGAAGCGGCTGTATTACCCGTCAGTGCGATCAACCCAAAATTACTATTCACATTCACCAGGTCGGACACACGAAGTAACTCGCGGCCAATCGCGCCGACATAGGTGACGGAAAAAACTTGACTGCTTCCAAGCGACTGCTCAATTGCAACGTTCCATTCGTAGGTCCTGGGAAGTTTCAACTGCGGCTCGGCCACGATAATCGTGGAAACCGGAGGATTGACAGTAAACGGCGGCGCAGCAGCATCTTGAGGACTCAAAGGAAAAGGCGCCGATGGGAGAACCTTTGTGGACTGGTACGGAAAATAGCTGGACACTCCTCCGAGCGAGCCGTAGCCGAGGTCGTAGAAAATTCCGAAGCCCCCACGCAGAACAGCGCCCCAATCCTGTGCGTTTCGAAGTTGGTAGGATAGTCCCAATCTTGGTGCGACATTTCCATAGGTAGTTTGGTACAGCGGTGTGCCAAGTGGCGCCAAGGCAATCGTCGCGGGATCGTTCAGGCCTGTGACAGTGAGCGGATCGTTCGCTGGGTTCTTTCCTTTTAGTGCTGCGTTGATGTCCCACCGCAAACCATAGGTGGCCGTCAGTCGAGGCGTGATTTTCCAGGTGTCCTGTCCATAGAGCGAAAGGTTCCGCGCTAGCAATGCGCTCGATTGGATAGCGAGCACCACAGCTTCCGAGGTCGTTCCAGACAGAGCTCCTCCGGGACTGTCTGACATTCCAGAAAATATTCCGGACTGATCGTAAGACAGTGGACTACTGAACGGCGCGAGCCAGCGATAATCGACGCCGAACTTTAGTTGATGGCTGCCGCTGGTTACTGACAAGTTGTCGATAAAGTTGATCTGCCGCTGCTCGTCAGTGGCGAATTTGCCCTGCCTAAAGTCCCCAGCGCCCGTGACGAGAAACGCAAAGAAGCTATTCGAGGACGAAAACCCGGATGGAAACAAAACAGAATCGGGAAGCGGAGCCGCGCCCCCGAAGTGGTCCAGAGCATATGTGCTGCTGACCCGATCGTTACTGTAATTCACTCGTATTTCATTGCCAGCCTGCGGTGTGAACAGTTGTGTCAGGCCGACCGTTAGGGTTTGTACAGACGAAGAGAGTGACTCGGTCGTGCTAAGAGATGAACCCGTAGGGCCTCGTTGAACTACGTTGGAAGGTGAGTAGCTGTAGCGGCCAAACAATGCCAGCTCTGAGTTCACGAGGTGGTCGAACCGGATGCTGTAAGCGTCCAGCGAGGAGGGGTCGGAGAATGCGGCATTGAACTGCGCCAGTCCTGAGCCAAGCTCAATGCCATTTGCGACAGGGTACGCATTTAAATAAGGACGAATTGCGATACCGGCCGGCGTTTGCACTTGTCGCGAATCCGAATCAGGAACAACGGTTTCTTGCGTCGCGGGCTGGCGCAGGCGCAGACCTTCATAGGAAAAGAAGAAGAACGTCTTGTCCCGGATTATCGGCCCTCCGATTACGCCGCCAAAGTCATTTTGTCGCTCCGCGGGCTTAGGCAGATCGTTGAAATTCGCAAACCAGTCGTTCGCGTCCAGCACACTGTTTCTAAAGTAATCGAAGAGCGTGCCATGAAAGGCGTTTGTCCCCGAGCGTGTCGCGATGGATATCTGTCCTCCGGGTGTGCGTCCAAACTCCGGAGCAAATGATGAGGTCTGGACGCGAAATTCCTGCATGTCATCGACAGACACCAGACTGTTGGTTCCCCCCAAGGCGCTGAGAGTGGGTAGACCTCCGCCGGCCGACTGCATCAGCGGCGGAAAGCCGGTGACGCCGAAATTGGCGCTGACTCCATCTACAGTGAAGTAGTTAGCATCTGCGCGTTGCCCATTCACGCTGAATTGCCCCTGGTCGTAAGCAGCGGTGGTGGTAACGACCACGCCGGGCGTAAGCATTACCAATGTCTGGAAGCTTCTTCCGTTGAGGGGGAGGTTCTCGACGAATGTACGGTCAATCACGGTGCTGACCGTCGCCGATTCTGTCTCCACAAGCGGCGCGCCGGCTGGCACTGTGATGGTTTCGGCCGCGGAACCGAGCGTCAGCTCGAAATTGAGTTCTATCGCGTCCTGAACGTGAAGAGTGACGTCTGATTCGATTAATTTCCTAAAGCCGGTTTTTTCGACTTCGAGGCGGTAGCGCCCGGGAGAGAGATTGGTCAGGTAGTATTCGCCGGAGACGTTGGTCTTTATTTTGTACGGAAAATTTGTGCCGGCGTTGACGGCGGTAATTTCTGCGTCGGCGATGAGTGCTTTGGAGGGGTCGGTGACTCGGCCGCTGATCGACGCGTTCGTGGATTGCGCGCGGAGAGCGGGGAAATATGTAGAGAGAATGAGAGCGACGATGAGGCCGGGGACAGCGCGCATGAACATGTATCTGACCCAGGAAACTGCGGAACAGGATGACGTGAGGGTACTTCATGCTTTCCCGTTTGACAATGAGGGCTAGCCCAGACGTTCCTGATGGTGCGCGGTGTCTCGATTGCGTAACCTCCATGGAACACAGGCAAGAGAGTGCCTGTGCTACGGGGATTGAGATACCATGTGGGCGTTGTGGAGATTATGCGTAGACAGAGACGAGCGGTGATCCCGCTGAGTATGCTACTTGCCTCCGTTTTGTTCCCGTGTGCGCCCGCGGCTTACGCTTTGGACCCGGCATTGGACGTGAGTCAATACGCGCACAAAGCGTGGAACACTCGCGACGGCTTTCCCAGGGACGGCATCCACGCCATCGCCCAGACGCCGGACGGTTATCTCTGGCTCGGCACTGAATTCGGCTTGTTTCGCTTCGATGGTGTACGGGCTATCCCGTGGCAGGAACCGGCGGATCAGCATCTCCCAACGAATAAAATCCAAAGCCTGCTCGTGACGCGCGACGGGGCGCTTTGGATCGGTACATGGAAAGGGCTGGCCAGTTGGAAAGGCGGTAAGCTCACGCTGTATCCGGAGTTGGCGGACGAGGTTATCTTCCCGCTGATAGAGGATCAGGAAGGCGTTGTGTGGGCCGGTGGGTTCGCGTACAACCCGCCCGGGAAACTCTGCGCGATTCAGCGAGGCGCAGTGAGCTGCTATGGAGAGGACGGCTCCCTCGGCAACGGAGTGCTCGGGCTTTATCAGGATCGCAACCGCAACCTGTGGGCCGGAACGCGCACGGGATTGTGGCGATGGAAACCTGGCCCACGCAAATTCTATCCGATCCCAGGGGACTCGTCCGGCATCCAGGGTATTGCAGAAGATGATAGCGGCGCACTGTTGATTGCGTTGCGTGGCAGAGTGGTCCGGCTCGTGGACGGAAAGCTCCAGATAGCATATCGCTACCCCGCACCCGCACAGGATTCGTTTGCGCGAGCGCGGCTGCGGGATCGCGATGGCGGCCTGTGGATCGGAACGATCGATCACGGACTGGTACATGTGCACCAGGGAAGAGTCGATGTGTTCACGCAGGCGGACGGCCTATCGGGGAATACAGTGACGGCTCTCTTCGAGGACCGCGAAGGAAGTGTCTGGGTGGCAACCTCGGACGGCTTGGATCGCTTTCGTGCCCTCGCCGTAGTCACGTATTCCGCGGTTCAGGGCTTGCCGAACGTCGAGGGATCGGTCCTGACAGCGAGCGATGGAAGTATTTGGGTTAGTAGTTTCGATGGCCTGAGCCGATGGGCTCGGGGGGAAGTCACGGCTTACCGCGGGCATTACGTCCCAGCCGCGCAACGCCCTTCTGTACGCCAGGTCGTTGTGGAAGGGTTGCCAAACAACGCGCAGGTTTCCCTTTTGCAGGATCATAGCGGGCGAATTTGGATAGCGGGGTCGAGCGGGATCGGTCACCTCGAGAGTGGCCGCTTTGTTTCGGTTGCCGGCGCCCCCGGCGGGATCGTGTACGGCGTCGCCGAAGACACGGCTAGAAATATCTGGGTCGCGAACCTCGATCACGGTCTTTTGCAAGTGTCTGGGGACCGCGTTGTCCGTCAGATTCCTTGGATAGGGCTAGGACATAAAGAACCCGCCACGGCTCTGGTCGCCGATCCTTTACAGGGCGGCCTCTGGCTGGGGTTTTTCCACGGAGGCGTGGCGTATTGGAAAGACGGGCAGGTACGCGCTTCCTATACGGCGACTGGTGGCCCCGCCGAAGGCACCGTCAGCGACTTGCGAGTCGGCTCGGACGGAACGGTGTGGGCCGCCACGGAGGGAGGGCTCAGCCGGTTGAAAAACGGACGAGCATTCACATTGAGCAGCAAGAACGGGCTGCCCTGCGATGAAGTCCACTGGTCAATAGAAGATGACGAGCACTCGTTATGGTTGTACACCGTTTGCGGCTTGGTGCGCATTTCGCGCTCCGAGACAAGGGCATGGGAAAGTGATCCGAATCGCTCGATCCAACTGACGGTTTACGACACTTCCGATGGAGTACGGAGCAAGGTCCCCGTTCCGAACATGAGCCCGAAAGCCGGCAAGTCGCCAACGGGGAAAATTTGGTTCTTGGCTTTCGGTTACGTCAGTGTCGTCGATCCGCGCCATCTACCCGTCAATCACGTTCCGCCGCCGGTGTACATTGAGCAAGTCACCGCAGACCGCAAGACCTACTGGCAGGACTTGTCCGGCGATGCATCGTCCTCGAACCCGGAGCTGCCGCCGATGGTGCGCGACGTCACGATTGACTACACCGCGCTGAGCCTGGCGATGCCTGAAAAAGTACACTTCCGATTCAAGCTGGAGGGGCAGGACCGGGACTGGCGCGAGGTCATCAACAATCGCCAGGTACAATACTCGAACCTCGGGCCGGGCAAGTACACGTTCCGCGTTACGGCGTGCAACAACAGCGGGGTATGGAACGAAGCGGGCACGTTTTTGGATTTTTCTATCGCGCCGGCGTACTTCCAGACGAGCTGGTTTCGCGGGCTTTGCATGGTGGCGTTTTTGGCCATGCTCTGGGGTCTTTATGAGTTCCGGACTCGTCAACTGGCCCGCGAGTTCGATATGAGCCTTGAAGCGCGTGTCAGCGAGCGGACACGCATCGCGCGGGAGTTGCATGATACTTTGCTCCAGAGTTTCAACGGCCTTTTGCTCCGCTTCCAGACGGTTTCGAACCTGATGGCGCCGGGCGATGCCAAAGAAAAGCTCGACATTGCGATCGATCAGGCTGCTTACGCGATCACCCAAGGGCGGGATGCCGTGCAGGGGCTGCGTTCCTCAATGGTCGAGACGAACGATGTTGCTCTGGCCATAAGAACCGTCGGAGAAGACCTCGCGTCCGACGCGACCAAGAAAAATCCTATTGCGTTCAGCGTGCAAGCGGAAGGAACACCACGAAATCTGCGTCCGATAGTTCGAGACGAAGTTTACCGGATTGCGGGCGAGGCGTTGCGCAATGCGTTCAAGCATGCGCGGGCGCACAAGATTGAAGTGGAAATCCGCTATGACGAACGCGAGCTTCGGTTGCGCGTCCGTGATGACGGCAAGGGAATCGACCCGAACGTTCTTAGTGGAGATGGGCGCGCGGGACACTTCGGCTTACACGGCATGCGGGAACGCGCCAAACTCGTAGGTGGTAATTTGACGGTTTGGAGCGAGATTGATTCGGGTGCGGAGGTTGAACTGAGCATTCCTGCATCCAGAGCATACCAGCAACTTGTACCCGGACAGCGTTCCTGGCTGAGTGAACTTGCAGGGAAGCTGTCTGGCAAAGAGAGTGCGAAGAAATCATGACTACGGACTCAACCCCGATTCGGATTCTGGCGGTCGACGACCATCCGGTCTTGCGAGAAGGAATCTCCGGGCTCGTCGGTGGTCAATCGGATATGAAGCTCATTGGCGAAGCTTCGAATGGGCGTGAGGCGATCCAGAAGTTTCGCGAGCACCATCCCGACATAACCCTCATGGACTTGCAGATGCCGGAAATGAATGGCCTGGATGCCATGATCTCCATTCTCGGGGAATTCCCCGATGCCCGCATCATCGTGCTCACCACCTACGCGGGAGACGTCCAGGTTCAGCGCGCCCTGCAAGCTGGCGCGCGGGCTTACCTGCTCAAGAATACTCTGCATAAGGAACTCCTAGACACGATCCGCGCGGTTCATATGGGGAAAAAGACGATTTCTCCGGAGGTCTCTTTTGAACTGGCCGAGCACGCCACGGACGACGCGCTGACTCACGGAGAAATTGCCGTACTGCGTCTGATTGCTGCCGGCAATGCGAATAAGCAGATTGCCGATCAGCTATCGATAAGTGAAGAAACCGTTAAGGGCAGAGTGAAGAATATTCTTTCCAAATTGGGAGCGAATGACCGCACCCACGCCGCGATGATCGGCCTCAAGCGCGGCATCATCGAACTCTAGTTCACCCGAAAGAGTGACGGCGTCGCTCGTTTGGGGGTTACGACCCGCAGCGGAAATCTCATAACCTTAACGTATTTTGCGACGACTGTTCTCCACATTCGCCCACGGCCTGCCTGGCCTCGGCCTTCTGCTGATGCGCTTGGTCGTCGGCGTCGCACTAGTCGTTCGAAGAATTATCGAGCTGCGAACCGGGCCTCCGATCGGCCTGGCAATGTTCCACCTTCTCGCGATTGCCGCAGGAATACTGCTGCTCATCGGTTTATGGACGCCGATCGCCGGAACACTCTTGGCAATCATTGAGGTTTGGAGCGCCTTCTCGCATCCTCATGATCCGTGGAGTTATATCCTGCTCGGCACCCTCGGTGCCGCCCTGGCACTGATCGGACCCGGGGTTTGGTCGATCGATGCACGCCTTTTTGGGTGGAAACGCATAGACCTTCCGCACCAGTGAGTTAGCTCCCAGAAACCATAGTGGGTCACTTCTTAGCTCGAAAGAGTCGCCGCCGTGTCTCCCGAGAGAGCCCTCGGACGTCCCGATATAGTCTGCGCCAGACTCCATCTGGGGTTGTCCGTTCGAGTGACCGGCGTCACAATCCGCGACATCAAACCGAAGGACTCAAGAGCAATGAGCAGATCAGTGAGCAAATCTGGAGAGCCGAACAGCCTTCAGCAGAACTCGCGGTGACGGTAGCTATGTTGAAGATCGTGAGGTCAGTGAATGGAAAAGTGGTCTTTATCCTGAGCGGCCGTATTGCGGCGGAAGATGTGGCGGAGTTGCAACGGCTCTTTGCATTGGAATCAGAGGATCATCTGGCTCTCGATTTGAAAGACGTGACGCTCGTCGATCCGGATGCCGTGAAGTCTCTGGCTCGTTGGGAGGCCGATGGCATCAGGTTTGAGAACTGTCCAGCGTATGTCCGAGAGTGGATTGACCGAGAAAGATCCCGCAGCACTGGCCGCAAAGGCGGGCGCAATAATTGAAGCAAATCTGGAGGGTCGCCATGAGTTTGAACAGCCTCAGTCTTATTGACGTTCACGAGCAAGAATCGCACTTCGGGCGCGGCCAGTCGGCTGCGATGAACCTCGATTTCCTAGACGAGGCAACGCGCAAGGAGGCCGAATTCGAGGGAATCGTAGGCTACAGTGCGGCGCTCCGAAAGGTGCTGCATCTGGTTGAGGCCGTCGCCCATGGTAACGCGACCGTACTGCTGCTTGGCGAGACCGGAACAGGAAAGGAACTCATCGCCCGCGCCATTCACAATCGCAGCGGCCGCAAGGACCGCGCGTTTATAAAGCTCAACTGCGCCGCCATCCCCAGTGGCTTGCTCGAAAGCGAGTTATTTGGCCACGAGCGTGGCGCCTTCACCGGCGCGATTGCTCAGAAGGTTGGCCGCCTGGAGCTGGCAGATCAAGGTTCGCTGTTCCTGGACGAAATCGGGGATATACCGCTGGAGCTACAACCGAAACTGCTGCGCGTTTTGCAGGAGCGGGAGTTCGAACGCTTGGGCAGCACGCGAACGAAGAAAGTTGACGTCCGGATTGTTGCCGCAACGCACCGAGACTTGGAAGAGATGATCTTGGAGAAGCAGTTTCGCAGCGACCTCTATTACCGCCTGAACGTTGTCCCCATTTCCATCCCTTCTTTGCGGGAACGCCCGGAAGACATTCCGCTGCTGGTGCATCATTTCGTGCGACAAGCGGCGAGAAGAATGAATAAGACGATTGATACGATTCCCTCGGAAACGATGGACGCCCTCATGCAACACCAGTGGCCTGGGAATATCCGCGAACTGGAAAACGTGGTCGAGCGCGCGGTGATTCTATCGCCTGCGTCGGTCTTGCGCGTACCCCTGCGAGATCTGCAGACTCGCGTCACGGCGGGGCGCGATGGTGAACGGCTTCAAACTCTGGTCGACGTCGAGCGCCACCACATCCGCTCGATCCTGAAGGAGACCCGTTGGGTTGTGTCGGGCCCCAGAGGCGCAGCCGTGCGTCTGGGAATGAACCGCTCGACTCTTTATTTCCGCATGAAGAAGCTTGGGATTATCCCTCCCTGGGAATAACGCCAATTCGATATGGCAATCCAATCCCGCGAATCGAGGGAATCGAGTGCTCAACTCCGCCGGAGGTGCGGCGATCATCCACGAATCCAACATTTTCACGCAGTTCGAATTATTTTTGAGCGATAAGCGGATTCTCGATTGGTCGGAAACGCTCTCAGTTAGACGGAACTGACGGAGTCATCGGATTCAGGTGTCTGGCGCCCAACGCGGGGACATCGGCTCGCTTTTGGAACTGGTCACGAAGTTTCTTTTCGGAATCCTCGGTGTCGTCGGAACAAAACTCACCGCCGGGGCATGTGTTTTCGCTACAGCGATATTTGCAAATCTAGATACCGAGGCGGCGCTCAGAACTGTGTCAACACCCACTTGTTCTGCTCGTTGAGGTTGGTTTTCGAGCGAGACGCAGATCTGCGTGAATTTTCAATTCATAGTGAAAATTCCCTCCGACAAGTTAGATGCCGTTACGACAAAAAGGGGCGCTAAACTCCGCCACAGGAAGGGATTCGTTACTCGAGTAGCACGAGGCTCAGAAAAGGTTGTTTGCACAAGCTATTGTGTTCGATAGTGCTTACATTTGGCCCAGATCTTATGGTTCGTCACCGTTTATTCGATCTCAGGAATGGTTCTTCTCAAAGCTCGGTAATGCTTCGCGCAACTGTTCCTGACAGTTCATCACAATCGGTCCGTACCACGTCACGGCGAGTCATTGTCGGCCGGAAAAGCATCACTCGGCGGGGTAATAGCTCTGCTGGAAGGTTTCACGACATTCCTTGGTCTTCTGTGATCGCTCAAAGTGAGACCGAGGCTGGCGCAGACTTGCGGATTTCTGATTCGGCCGTGGTTGCATTCCGGAGTCATCGAAAGCGTGCGAACCAGCCGGCGTAGAAAGCAGTTTTCGGAGCCCGCGCGCTACCTTTGCGCGAGCCCGCGAGACTTGGGACTTGACCGCAGACTCGCGGATACCCAGAGCTCGGGCGGCTTCGGTGGTTGAAAATTCTTCAAACTTGCGCAAGCGAAATGTTGCCTGAACTCGCGGAGAGAGCTCAGTGATTTGAGCTTCGATAAGGGCGTTCAGTTCGGTTGCCGCATAAATCTGCTCGGGATTCGGCGGCTGGGGCGCTGTTTCGTCAAAGACCGGTTCTGAATGATTGTCTAGAATATCGTTCAAAGAAGCTGCCACACGATAGCTCTCCCTGCGGCGGAGCATGAGGGCCGAATTGATTGCGATTCGGGTTAGCCAGGTGGAGAAGGCAGCTCGGCCCTCAAAATAATCAAGATTCGCGTAAGCCCTGCACCAACTTTCTTGAACTGCATCTTCCGCGTCTTCTCTATTTCGCAAGATGGGATAAACAGCCCGATACAGCCGGGGCGTGTGCGTTTTGAAAAGTCGCTCCTGCGCCTCTGGATTTCCCACGACGGCCCGGCGAATGAGATCCCAATCATTGCGCACGACCGGCACGGTGAAGTTCACGTCATCAGAATGTGGCTTTCGAGCCCGCGGATCTGATTTGGTTGATTCAGGGTGGCGAATATTCGGATGAAACAGCTCTGCAGCTATCGCCGATCCGCTGGCGAGGGAAGTTTCTAATGCTCCCATTGAGGCTTCTCCCTTTCTGTGGAAACTTCAGTTAACAGCAGTGCACTTTCGGTGCCGATTCGCCTTTTACTCTTTCGGGATCGAAAATAGGCGGGCCCAAAGACTTAGAGGAGACCGGCGGTGTGCGATTGAGCTGTCATTTCAGTCGCGTTGTGCCGGCCGGATAACATTCGTCAACTGAATGACACTGCGGGTCACGAACATCTTTTCGCCTGCGCGGTCTCTGGCGCGTTCAAGCAAATTAACTTTGGCGTTGGACGCGGGCACGGCCGCGTCCAATGAAAGCTTGCATTCAGAGTGCGCCGTTGAAATTCTCAATCGCTTCCAATGACAACGACTTTTGGGTAGTCAGAGCACGATTCGACGCTCCGGGCGATGCCCAGCTTCTTCATTCGGAAGTACAAGGTTGAGCGGTTCAATCCCAAGCGGGCTGCGGCACCGCTGGGTCCGGAGAGAACCCACCGGGTCTCTTTCAGTGTCTTTAGGATATGGTTGCGCTCGACCTCTTCCAGAGTTTGATGGCGGTCTGCGTTTTGACCGGCCGTGATGCGGGATTTCAAGTCCCGCGGTGAAAGCTGCAGCACCGGACCGGGACTTAAAATCACAGCGCGTTCAATTACGTTTTCCAGCTCCCGGATGTTGCCCGGCCAGCGACAGCGAATCAGAGCCTCCACTGTTTCCGACGGAATCATATCAATCGTCTTCTGCATTCGTCGCGCGGCCTCTTGTACAAAATGCTGCACCAAGAGCGGAATATCATCGGGACGTTCCCGCAAGGGGGGGACATAGATCGGAAAAACATTCACGCGGTAGTACAGGTCGCTCCGAAATTGCTTCTCCAGGATCATTCCTTCCAGGTCACGATGAGTGGCGGCCACAATGCGCACGTCAACTTTTTGCGTCCGAGTGCTTCCCAGGCGCTCAAATTCCCGCTCCTGCAAGACACGAAGAAGCTTCGGCTGGAGCTCCAGAGGGATGTCGCCAATTTCGTCCAGGAACAGCGTGCCTTGATGCGCGAGCTCGAGCCGGCCGATCTTCTGTGCGATCGCGCCGGTGAACGAGCCACGCTCATGCCCAAAGAGTTCGCTTTCGAGCAGCCCGGTGGGAATGGCGGCACAGTTGAGTTTGACGAATGGCCGATCCCTGCGAGGACTGTGACTGTGAATGGCGCGCGCGATGAGTTCTTTGCCCGTGCCGGTCTCGCCGAGCAAGAGCACAGTGGAATCTCCCCAGGCGACGGTTTCGACAAGCTGCAGCACGCGGCGAAGACCAGGACTTCTGCCAATGATCCCTTCGAAGCCGGTCTCCGCGTTCACTGGTTCGTCGATCCGGTCGAGATCAAGCGTGATTCCAGGGTCAGTCTTAAGCCTTCGGTCCTCGTACTGCAGAGGGTAGGTGAGACTATTTAAGCTCATCGCGTTGCTCCCTTTTTTGCGGTTTGTCAGTGCGAGCGTTCATTGCTTTTTTCCGCCTCGCCGGACCAATTTCTCGCCCGATCCATTCACGGACGTAAGCTGGGCAGTTTTCGAGCTTGATGCTGTCCGCTTCGCAATCGCTAAGAAACTTGACTGCATCGCGATCTACGAGTGTTACGTCTTTCAAATCCAACGCGATGTTGCTGCCGGCTTCTTCTAGTTCCAGGAGCCTGCGCAATTCGTCAATGTCCTCAGCCTCAATTCGACCGCTGAGAGTGAAAATAACGCCCCCATTCGTTCTTCTTTGGATCTTCAGCATTCCGCGCCCCTTGCAAGGTGGATGCTCTCGTGATTAGCATTTGGTGGTCCGATGCTAAGCGGATGATCATCCAGAACTTAACTGAGCCTTGGCTGGCGAAATTTCGTCAATTGGCGAAATTTCGCGCAACATTTGTTTGGAAACTCTCCTGGCGATTGGGACGTCTGCAGCGGCGCTGTGTGCTGCAGGCACCGGTCTTGAATATGGAGTCGCCTCGCGCGCCAACAAGTGTTGCCTAATGCCCCTGCGCTCACCAATTCCCGCCGTCATTTCGTCGCCGGCCGTGGTAAGTTCTGCGGTCCGTGCCAAAACCAGTTGATCGAGTTAACTGGCAAGGCGCTTGCTTGACGCACCTCGCTGGCATCTCGGGACGTATTGTCAGGGTGCCGTTTTGGGAAGTCCTTCATGAAACTCTGAAAAACGATGAAAAACTCTGAATAGCGCTATAAGCTGACCAGCTTCCTATGAGCGACCTGTACCGTTTCGCAGAATTTGTGCTGGATCGAGGCAGGCGCACGCTGTTCCGGGCGGATTCACCTATTTCTCTGACCCCTAAAGCTTTCGACGTGCTCCTCTTCCTAGTTCAAAACCCCAATCGTCTGGTCACCAAAGAGGAATTGCTGGAAGCCGTATGGGGAGACACGTTCGTAGAGGAAGGGAATCTGACGCAATACATCTCGCACTTGCGCAAGGCCCTTGAGGACAACTCCGAAAACAACCGGTTGATTGTCACCATTGCTCGAAAGGGATACCAGTTCACCGCGCGTGTCACTGTCGCCGAGGCAGCAGACTCCGCGAAGCGTGGAATGCTGGGGGCTACTGGGAGCGTAACTTCAAAAACCGATGCGCGACCCGCCGAGTTTCCAACCAGTGAGAAAGTTACCGAATCACCGTCACCTCGTCTCCGATTGCGCAAATGGTTCGGGGCGGCCGCGCTGTTGGCCGTTATTGCTGCGGCCAGCTGGTGGTACTGGAGTTACAGCCGCCGAGTGATGCTTTCCTCCACAGACACCATTGTCCTTGCCGATGTCGAAAACGAGACCGGCGATCCGGTGTTTGACGACGCGTTAGACACAGCTCTGCGCTACGAAATGGAGCAGACGCCCTATCTGAACATTCTGGGGACAGATAAAGTCTCCGGCACCCTGACCGAACTGAACCTCCCGCCGACAACAAAGTTGACGCCCGACGTGGCGCGCCAGATCTGCAGCAAGACCAACAGCAAAATGGTGATCTCCCAATCGATCGGCGATGCCGGCAATGCCTACCAATCCGAGATGAGGGCGCTCGACTGCGGGTCGGGAGCGACCTTGGCCAAAGAGCAGGCGAACATCGGTAAGCGGAGTGAGATCGTACACGAATTGGGAGTAACGGCCGCACGCCTTCGCACGAAGCTCGGAGAGCCCGCAGATTCACTGGCGCGCTTCAGTCAGCCGCTGGAAAAGGCGCTCAGCTCTTCGCTCGAGGCTCTACAGGCCTCCGCTCAAGGAGGGAAACTCTACCTAGCCGGCGACGCTGCGGGGGCGCTCAAACTCTTTCAGCGAGCTGTCGAGCTGGATCCAAACTTTGCGATAGCGTACGGGCGCATGGGCGCGGCCTACCTTTTCCTTGGCAGCACTGATTTGTCTGAAGCTTCCTACACGCGTGCGTACCAACTCCGCGACCGATTAACCGAAAAAGACCGGTTGCACTTCGAAATCACCTATTACAGCAATGTGATCGGCGATTGGGAGAAGGAATATTCTTCCGTGCTGCGTTTCTTGGAGATATTTCCTCGGGATGTGTTCGCTCACGCCAACCTCAGAGAAGCGTTCGTGCATCTCGGCCAGCCCGACCGGGCCGCTGACGAAGCGGCCGAGGTAGCACGGTTGCGGCCTAGCTCCTATTACTTCGGTAGCGCGATACAGTCCATCAGGTTCGCAAGTAGATTCAATGAGGCAAAATTATGGCTTGCCAAAGCGGACGCACTTAAATTCGACAATTCACTCATTCGGCGAGAGCGACTAATTGTGGCATTCGCCACGGGCGATCGAGAAAACGTCGAAAAGATCCTCAAAGAGGAGGAGCGAGGCAAATATCGAGAGGACTTCCTGTATGAACATTCCTTAATCGAGATTCAGCAGGGGCGTTTTCGCTCCGCCGAGCGTCTGCGACAGCAAACTTCGGGACCAACTTGGAAGGCCAGCACTGCTGGCTGGTTAGTGATCCTCTCGGCTTTGGAGGATGCCGAAGTTGGAAAGGACGTGGAAGCTCGAGGCTATGAAACCAAGGCAGCTGGAAGTCCGCTCGATCGCAATGACAAGCTCGCACTGGCGCTTGCGCTCGCGCGCTCAGGGCGAACAGTGGAAGCGGGCAGTCTCGCAGAAGAGGTCAGCGCGAAAAGGCCCGAGGACACGCTCGTGCAGCACTACTTCATTCCCACCATTCGGGCCGCGATCAAGTTGCGGCAACACGATGCGGCGGCGGCCGTCGAACTGCTCCGCGGCGGTGCCAAGTATGATCTGGCGTTCACGGGATCCGTCTATTTGTACCCCGCCTACATCCGCGGATTGGCATATCTGGAGCTCGGCGATGGCCAATCGGCCGCGGCTCGGTTCCAAAAACTGATCGACAATCCCGGTTTTAGCGTGAGATACGTGACGGGACCCTTGGCATGGCTCCAACTTGGCCGCGCGCAGAAGATGAAGGGCGATGAAGCTGCTGCGCGGAAATCCTACGAGACTTTCTTGGATTTGTGGAAGAACGCTGACCCCGACATTCCCATCTACCAGGAAGCCAAAGCCGAATACGCTAAGCTCCAAAAATGAACTGCACAAGCGTGATGACGGTTGGATCGGAACGAAAGTGGATCCTCGACTGAGCCATTAATTTCCCGGAGCCGACTTGAAGCGGTTCTTATTGATATTCAACGATCGAATCTTCGATTCCAGCGTGGACCTTGGTATCCCCAACTTGGCGGCAGCGCCCGTCGGCCCCGACACTCGGCCGCGAGCATCATTCAGTGCGGCTTCGATCATGTTCTTCTCTTGCACCAGGAGCGTCCGAGGAAGTTCAACTATCTGTTTCGACTCCGGTGTCGGAGGCAGCTGCTGCGGCAACCAATTTTCGTCAATCGAGAAAATATCTGATTCGCAAAGTATGATCGAACGCTCGATGACGTTTTGCAGTTCGCGAATGTTTCCGGGCCAAGGATAGGACTGAAACAATTCCAGGGTCTTTTTGTTGACGCGTTTTATATTCTTCCCAGCTTTTCGCGCGTAGCGGTCAATGAAGTATTCCACCAGCAGAGGAATGTCCACGCGTCTTTCACGAAGAGAAGGTATCTCCATTGGAAAGACATTCAGCCGGTAAAACAAATCACTGCGGAAAGAGCCGGCATTGATGGCAGCCTCCAAGTCACGATTAGTGGCGGCGATCACACGGACGTCAACGCGGATTCGACGAGTGCCGCCGACTCGCTCAAACTCGTGCTCCTGCAAGACACGCAGGAGGGCAATCTGAGTCTCGGCTGGGAGTTCTCCGATTTCGTCGAGGAAGATTGTGCCTCCATTTGCCAGTTCGAACCGGCCCAAGCGCTGCTGGGTGGCGCCCGTAAAGGCGCCCTTCTCATGGCCGAAGAACTCTGAAGCGATCAGATCGCGGGGAATTGCCGCGCAGTTCACACTGACAAACGCGCGCGAAGCACGATCGGACCTGCGATGTATGGCGCGCGCAACTAGTTCTTTGCCTGTTCCGGTTTCCCCCGTGATGAGGACTGTAGAATCGCTTCGCGCGACCTTGGAAACGCGCGAGAGAACACTTTTCAAAGCGGGTGATGTTCCAACGATCTCTTCGAACATCGAGGCTTTGTCTATTTCTTCTCGCAGGGCTACGTTTTCGCGGCGTAAAGTGTCCTCAGCCTGTTTGCGGTCTTCGATATCCGTCCCCGTAACATACCAACGTGTGATTTGTCCCTCTTCGCCGTGCAATGGGTTGTAACGGGCCAAAAACCAGCGATAGCTTCCGTCGTTTTTGCGCAGTCGCATCTCCAGTTCGAAAGCAGCGCCCTTGGAGACAGCACATGCAGAATGGAGGGTAACCCGTTCATAGTCGTCGGGATGCATAAACTCGGTGCGGTAACTGGGAACCGCGCTCTTAAATCTCTGCTTCCACTCTTCAAGCGTCAGACCGAGATAATCTAGCAGGAAGCGGTTAGCGTAAAGACGTTCGCTTTCCGGCCCGAATACAGCAACAAATTGCGGCACGAGGTCCAGGATCTGCCGGAACTCCATTTCACTTCTGCGCAGTTCCTCCTCCGCTCGTTTACGCACCGTGACGTCGATCACCGTGCCCACAAATTCATCGAGATGGCCGGACGGAGCCAGAACAGGATGGCCTACGACGTGAATTTCCCTGATGGCACCGCCCGGATGCACGATGCGGTAGTCCGTCTCCCACTCTGCCTTCTCGCGAATAGCCTTCTGGATTAGGTCCCGGAAGCCCGGTTGGTCATCGGGATGAATCCGCTGGAAGAATTCTTCAAAGCGAGGCAAGCCGTCCTGTGGGTCGAAACTTAGAACACGGTAGCATTCCTCCGACCAGTACCTGATATCCCCATCTGGACTCCATGCCCAACTGCCTGTCTGGCTAAGTCTTTGCGCCTCCGCCAAGTCGGCTTCGCGGCGCCGGAGTTCCAGAGCTAAGAGCTCGTGCTCCGTGACGTCTATGGCACTGCCAACGTACTTTTTCACGCTTTGGTTTTCGACAATAGGAGCACCGACGCAGCGAATGTATCTGACCTCACCATTGGGACGAACGATGCGCTTGGTAGCATCGAAGCTCGCCGCGTTCGCCAAGATTCCATTCATCAGATTCGTCATGAAATCGCGATCGTCTGGGTGGACACCAGCCAGGTATTCCTCAACATTCGGCGGCTTGCTGGCAGGATCGAGTCCGTGCATCCGAAATAGTTCGGGAGACCAATAATAGAAGCCGCCGGGATCGAGGGCCCAGCTTCCCATGTGGCCCAGGCGCTGCCCTTCGGCGAGATAGAACTCACTTCTTTGCAGCGCTTGCGTATTTCTACGGAGCTGGTCTTCCGCAGTTTTGCGCTCCTCAATATCCAGACTCGATCCGTACCACTTCACGATGTTGCCGCGAGCATCCCGGAGCGGCACCTTGCGGTGGAACATCCAGCGGTAATCTCCATCAGCTCGGCGAACGCGCGTTTCGTATTCGAAAATTTCTCCGCTCGCGAGACTGGCCCGCCACGTGGCCACAATTCCATCAAGATCTCCAGGGTGAATGAAAGCGGTCCAATTCCAGCCGGCCACTTTGTCCAAAGTGACGCCGAGATATTCCAGCCAAGGTTTATTGAAGTAATCGAGGTAGCCGTCGGGCCTGGATGTGTGAATCAGCGCAGGGATTGAGTCAACGAGAAGTTGAATATTTAACGCCTCGGATTCTGGTCTCGAGGAGGCCATGGCGGGCATTATATGCCTGCTTTTTCATCATTTTACTAACCTTATCTGCGCGCCTTCCGAGAGCGAGCCCTGTCAGCATCTTGGCAAGTGTGGGAATGTTGACACCGACTCTCAACGACCATGAGCTTCTTTTGTCCGCAACGTGCTTGTTTTTATGGAGTTTGAAGCACTGAAGCCCGGAACCCGGAATGCTCAATGCGCATACGGAAGACCAGTGTCAAAGGAGTATTAAGGATGGCCACAGCGGGCACGCCGGCTCCTGCAAAGGCGCCGGAACCGGAACAAGCTCACGTACAGGCGCAGCCGAAGTGGCGGAGATTCGTGGTGCCCGCATTGATCGTGCTGCTCGCCGTGGTGATCTTCGTCACGATCACTCGGAACTGGAACGGCTGGGAGGGCGGGCGCGTTCAACAGGTCACCGATGATGCCTACGTGCGCGGCGATCTGACTCCCCTCAGCACAAAAGTTGCGGGCATCGTGCGGGACGTGAAAGTCACGGATTACCAGCAGGTGCGCAAGGGACAATTGATAGTCGAGCTGGACGATGACGATTTTCAGGCACAGCTGGATCAGGCCACTGCCGCAGTTGAGGCTGCGAAAGCTGCAATCGAGAACAATCACAGGCAGCGCGAGCTTCAGGACGCCAAGATTGAGCGCGCACTCGCCGGAATCGATCAGGCAAAGGCGCAGATCATCGCTGCTCAAGCCGGCATAGACGCCGTGCAGGCTGACGTAGTGCGCGCCCACGCCGAGCGCGCTCGCCAGGAAGCGCTCTTGCAGACGCGCTCGTCCACCCAGCAGAAAGTGGAGCAGGCGGTGGCCGACGACGAAAAGCTTGCCGCCCAGCTTGCAAGCCGGAAGGCAGATCTGGAGGAAGCAAAGACTGCGCTGCGCAGCAGCGAAGATGCGGCGGAAGCTGAGAGACGCGCGAAAGCGGTGTTGGAATCTCAGGATCTACAACTGATCGCCGACTTGCATGCGAAGGAAGCAGCGCACAATGCAGCGCAGATTAACCTCGGTTATACAAAAATCGCGGCACCGGATGACGGCACGGTGGGCGAGAGGCAGGTCCGTCCCGGACAGCTTGTATCTCCGGGAACGCAGGTCATCTCCTTCGTGCCGCTCGTTAAGTGGGTTCAGGCTAACTATCGCGAGACGCAGCTCACGAATGTGAAGGTCGGCGACGCCGCGGAAATTCGGATCGACGAGTATCCCGGCCGCGTGGTCCACGGCAGGGTGCTGGAGATTGCTCCGGCCAGCGGCTCGCAGTTTGCACTTATACCTCCCGATAACGCGACCGGCAATTACACCAAGGTCGTGCAAAGGATTCCCGTGAAAATAGCGCTCGAGGATTCCAGCTTTGCGAACAGCTTGCGCCCCGGACTTTCCGTAATCGCCACCGTCCGGACGAGCCGCTGATGGGAGCGTAGGATGTCTGCTTCCTCGATAGCGCTGCCTCGACCCACTCCGACGCAACTCGCACGCGGAATTGCCGGAGCTGTGCCAGCCGACCTTTCCAAGAGTCCGTTGCTCGGAATTCTTGGTGTCGTCACAGGCGCGGGAGTCGTGACTCTCACGAGCCGAATGATTTCGCTCGGAGTTCCCGACCTGAAGGGGCATCTGGGATTGGGTTATGACGAAGGTGCTTGGATCGGTACGGCGTTCGACGTCGGACTGATGTTCATCGGGCCGTTCACAGTCTATCTCGGCGGGCTAATGGGGCCACGGCGAATTCTGTTGACGGCCGCGACGATATTTACTCTGCTCTGTATTTTTTTGCCTTTTATTCATAGTTACAGTTTGCTCATCGTGGCTACGTGCTTGGCGGGATTGGCGTCTGGGACCTTTTATCCGCTGACGCTCACGTTCGCGCTGCGCAACATTTCTCTCCGCTACCTTCCCTTCACGATTGCACTGTACGCCTCTTTCGTGGATGGCGCTGTAAACATCGCCCCATCGCTTTACGGCTGGTACAGGAACCATCTCTCCTGGGAATGGATGTTCTGGAATTCCGCGGTGATTACGCCGCTGATGATGCTATGCATCTACTTGGGCATCCCGAAATCCCCTCCCGCAAAAGAGCACGGCGAAGCGCCTAGCTTCGCGGGATTCTTATACGCGAGCGCGGGCTTTGCATTGATTTTGGCCGCGTGCGAACAGGGTGAAAGGCTCGATTGGTGGCACTCGGGAGTTTTCACCGCGCTCTTCGCCAGCGGCTCGTTCCTTTTATTGTGCGCGCTCGTTCGTCGCCTGCACGGTGCCAATCCTCTCGTTGATATGCCTTACCTGCGGCAATGGAACACGATTTTGCTCGGCACTGGGCTGTTCTTTTTTCGCTTTTTTCTGGTCACAACAATCATTTTGGTCCCGCAGGCATTAGCAATTCATGGATTCGAACCGGACCAGATCGGCCCGGCGGTGGTTTGGACGGCAGCTTCTTTCGTACCGCTCGCATTCGTGGCTGGTTACCTTCTGCTTTCGAATTTGGATCCGCGCTTACTGCTTGCATCAGGATTCGCGGCGATGGCGGTTGCTTCACTCTTGAACGCTGAAATGACGAGCGCGTGGGCGGCAGCGAACTTCTACCGCACGGAATTTCTGATGGGCTTTGGGCAATGCTTTGCGTTTATCGGTTTAGTCGCGGCGATCATTTTGCAGGGGCTTTTCTCGGGCGGCTTAGTGAAGCCGCAGCGGATTCTGACATTTTCTGCCTACTTTCATACGATTCGTCTTTTCGGAGGGACGCTCGGAGCAGTCCTGATGGGACGGTTCATTGCGGAGCGCGAAAAATTTCACTCGAACGCCCTGGGGTTGCATGTACAGCATGAAAGCTGGATCACCGACGGAAGCATCCGCCAAATGACGGCAGGGTTATATGCCAAGTCATCGGGTTTGGTTGATGCGGCGGGTCGCGCCGTGGATGTGGTGGGTGGGCGGCTGCGTCTGCAAGCCTATACGCTGAGTTTGGCTGATGGATTCTACCTGGTCGCCTGGGCCTCGGTGATCGCTTTGGTCCTGGTAGCTCTCTTGCGAGAGCCGCCGCTGAAATATGGCGACCTCAGCGGCATTCAAGACCAACAGGCTGCGGCAAAGGGAGAGAGGTAATGAGATTCCGCAGTCCTGGTCTGGGCGTCGCACTTTTCGCAGCTAGTTTCCCTCTTTGCGCGTTCGCGCAGAAAGCAGAACCAGCTCCCCAGAAGATCACTCTTTCAGAAGCGGTGCAATTGGCTTTGAAGCACAACCACTTCGTGCTTATCGCGGGACTTCAAGTGCAGGAGAAACAGCATGCGAAGGAGGTCGCACGAAGTGGATATTACCCGAGCGTAACGAACGAGAGCCGGGTTTTAACGCTGACAGACACACAGTTCATTCAAATTCCCGAGGGTAGTTTGGGGACTGTAGCTGGCACCCCAATTCCTGTGGCGCCTACGACCGTCAATCAGGGTGGGAGGACTATTATCACGAGTGGAACGGGCCTCGATCAGCCGCTCACTCAGTTGTTTACCAGAGTCAAACCGGCAAATGACTTTGCGCGCGCTGACTTGGACGCCACACGGGCGAACGAGAAGGAGACGGAGAACGACGTCGCCTTGCGCGTACATGAGATTTATTACCAAGTGTTGGTCACGCAGCTGCAGATAAGCGCAACGAAAGCGAAAATCCGCGCAGCCCAGGACGTTGAAAATGAACGCGTGCAGCAAGTGAAGTATGGCAGCACGCTCGACGAACAACTCATAGATAGCCAGGCGCAAACTCTCGAAGCCAAGCAGGACTTGCTCACTGCCGAAATGCAACTCTCAGACCTGACCATGCAGTTGAACGATGTACTGGGACTGCCGATAAGGACGAAACTGGAACTTGATCCCGCTGTCCCGGAGGTCCAGGAACCTTGCCATCGGGAGGAGTGTGTCAGTACGGCCTTGGCATCGCACCCGGAAATTGTCGCGGCACGGGCCGAAGTGGAGAAGGCATCAGCGGCCGTTCGTTTGTCCAAGGCGGATTACTACCCCGATATCACGGCTATTCTCCGATACAGTTACCAGGACCAGGTCCCATTCCTGGCTCGCAATTTTGGGTCGTTCGGAGCGCAGTTGACCTACGATTTGTTCGATGGCGGACGACGAAAGGCCAAATTGGGCGAGAGCAACGCTGCCCTGGGGCAGGCGCGCGAAAACCTCGCTCGATTAACAGACGAGGTTGAACGCACGGTTGAGACCGCCGCCAACAGACTGGCTCGCACGCGGGAGATGGTCGAGGTGTCACAACAGATTGTTACGCTCCGGACGGAATCGAGCCGTGTCACTGGCCAACAGCTTGAAAGGGGCGAGGCGCTGCCGTCGCAGGCCGATGCCGCCATCGCTCAGGAGTTCGATGCCAAGACCCGGCTGCTCCGGTCACAACTTGAATACGTCCAGGCGAGAGACGAAATGATCCACGCCATCGGGCGCACTCCCTAAATAAATGAAATTCTGAACTCGGAGCTCGGAAATCAATCCTCAGCCGGCGCCTGTTTAAGCATTCCCTCCACTCGCTTGTCTCGAATCAGCCGCGCGAGTGATTTCCCGCCGCAAGCAAACCAAAGCTTGTATCTAAGCAGGTGATATTGGGCCAGTGTCAATATCTGCGCACGCGCGAGCATGCTGACAGCGGAGTCTTGGCGCAGTTGCGCCAGGACAAGCTAAGCCACCTTTTTTCAGCCGGCAAAAGCACGCTTGATTGGGCGATGAACTGCGTAATGGACCTGCGGGCGACGCGTTTGCCGGTCGCAGTGGGTAAGCAGCCGAGGAGGATGGGTTGCGGAATCATGTCCGTTAGACGATTCCGTTCATCTCCTCGCGGAGGTTTCGCAGAACCATGGCAACAGTTGCGTTGGACCAACAACAGGCAGGGAGCCAGACACGTGCATTTGCTATCGCTTGGGCGTTCACGGTGGTTTTCTATTTCCTCGAATATGCAGTGAGGTCCAGTCCAGCCGTAATGATTCCTGAGTTGGAAGCCTCATTTCACACCACGGCGCTCGGCATCAGCGCGATTCTGGGGGCTTACTACTACACCTACTCCACAATGAGCTTGGTGGCCGGAGCGGCGCTTGATCGTTTGGGAGCCAAGCGCACTGTTCCAGTGGGCGCCGCTATCTTGGGTATCGGATGCCTTTTTTTTAGCCTGTCCGCCGTGTCGGCGGGTGACACCGGGCGACTGCTCCAGGGCGCAGGTTCGGCCTTCGCGTTCACTGGCGCCGTCTATCTGGCCGCGCATGGATTCCCAGCGCGCTATCTGGCCACGGCAATTGGCTTCACGCAGTGCGTCGGAATGCTAGGCGGTTCCGCGGGCCAGTTCGCCGTGGGACCGATGATCGAGCATGGATTGGAAGTACACACAATCTGGATTGGTCTCGGAGTCATCATCCTCGCGGTTGCCGCTTGCTTGTACCTGGCGACGCCCAAGGAGCGGTTTGCACAGCGCGCGCAAGGCGAAGGCGCGGCTTCGGTCCTGAAGCCGTACAAGATTGTTTTCTCGAATCCGCAATCGTATCTCTGCGGATTGATTGCCGGACTGCTGTTCGCACCGACCACAATTGGCGACATGATTTGGGGCGTAGCCTCATTTCAAAAAGATCTGCAACTTTCCTATCACAATGCAGTGCTGATCGCTTCGATGGTCCCCCTCGGCTGGGTCTTTGGATGTCCGCTGCTTGGCTGGCTTTCGGACCGCATCGGAAGGCGCAAGCCGGTGATCATGGGGAGCGCAGCTGTGATGATTTTGGCTGCCGCTCAGATCGCGCTCAAACCCATCCCCATCCCGGTACACGTCGCGATGTTCATATTCGGCGTGGCATCGGGCGCCGCGATGATTCCTTACAGCGTCATCAAAGAAGTAAATCCAGACAATGTGAAGGGCAGCGCGACGGGCGGCATTAATTTTCTCGTCTTTGGAATTACAGCATTTCTTGGTCCGGTTTATGCCAAGCATATCGGTAAAGGCATCGGAAATTCGATGAACCTGCACCTGCATTTTCAGCATGGCGCATATTTTTGGATAGTTTGCTGTGCAGCCGCGATCGTGGTGAGTTTATTCCTGCGCGAGACGGGACCAGCCGCGCATGCGCATGTGAAATCGAAATCGCTGTAAATTGCGGCATCGCGTGTAGCTGACTTTGCCGCTCCCAGTCAAATTCATCTCGTTTCAAGAGTACAGGGACAAATAAGGGAGGCAGAAAAAATGGCACATCGATTGGCGGATCAGTTGGTAGCGAGACTTGTCGAAGCGGGCGTCGAAAGAATTTACGGTGTAGTGGGCGACAGCTTGAATCCGCTGACGGATGCACTACGCCTGAACAACCAAGTTAAGTGGATTCATGTGCGCAATGAAGAAGCCGGCGCGTTTGCGGCCGGCGCGGAGGCGCAGCTCACCGGCAAACTCGCCTGCTGCGCAGGGAGCTGCGGACCCGGCAACCTGCACCTCATCAACGGCCTTTTCGACGCTCATCGCAGCAATGCTCCGGTGCTGGCGATCGCATCGCATATTCCCAGCAGTGAAATCGGCACGGGATATTTCCAGGAAACGCATCCACAAAATCTGTTTCAGGAATGCAGCCACTATTGCGAGCTGATCACGAATCCGGCCCAGTTTGAACGCGTTCTGCACATCGCCATGCAGACTGCCATTGGAAAAGCTGGAGTGAGCGTGATCGCACTGCCCGGCGACGTGGTTGCTTTGGAAGTACCGGCGCAAGCCGGCTCGCGTTCGCTCGTAAAGCAGCGTCCGAGCGTCCGTCCGAGCGAAAAGGATCTGGCAAAGCTGGCGGACTTGATCAACTCCAGCAAGAAAGTTGCGCTCTTCTGCGGCATCGGATGCGAGAACGCCCACGATGATGTAGTCGCTCTTGCGGAGAAAGCGAAAGCTCCGGTTGGATATACCTACCGAGGGAAGCCACACGTCGCGTATGACAATCCGTATGAGATGGGAATGACCGGCATGATCGGTTTCGGGATGTGTTACGAAGCGATCCACGAATGTGATCTTCTGCTTCTCCTGGGCACTGATTTTCCATACGACAAATTCCTGCCCACCAAGTGCAAGATCGCGCAAGTTGACATCCGGGCTGAGAATTTGGGACGGCGCAGCAAAATCGATCTCGGATTGTGGGGCGATGTGCGCGAGACGCTGCAGGCGCTTCTGCCGATGTTGGACGCAAAGCCGGACCGGGCATTCCTCGATTCCACGGTCCGCGATCACAAAGAGAAGCTGCGAAAAATGAATGTGTACGTTGATCATGTGGGAACTCGCACGCCCATGCATCCCGAGCCTGTCGCCGCCGCGCTCAGTGATCTCGCCGCTCCCGACGCCATCTTTACCGTGGACACTGGCATGTGCAACGTCTGGTCCGCGCGGCATGTTAAGCCCACTAAGAACCGGCGCATCATCGGTTCCTTTAACCACGGGTCCATGGCCAACGCGCTCCCCATGTCGATTGGCGCGCAATGCGCCTATCCCGGACGACAGGTGATCTCCCTGTCCGGAGACGGCGGTTTCGCCATGCTCATGGGTGACTTGTTGACGATCACACAGTACGACCTCCCTATTAAGGTAGTTGTGTTCGACAACGGTGCGCTTGGCATGGTGAAACTAGAGATGGAAACCGGGGGTTTTCCCGACTATCAAACCGACCTCAAGAATCCAAACTTCGCCAAGCTTGCCGAAGCCGTCGGCATGATGGGCGTAAGAATCGAAAACCCAGCCGATGTGACCTCGGGCCTCAAGAAGGCGCTGGAGCACAAGGGGCCCGCGCTCGTTGATGTGGTCACCGATCCAAATGCTCTTTCGATTCCTTCGCATGCCGACCGGTCGCAAGCCGTGGGATTCGCGCTGGCCATGGGAAAGATGATTCTCTCGGGGAACATCGAAGAAGTTGTGGACACAATCGAGGGCAACGTTCGGCATGTCCGCGAGTCATTGGAGTCGCTCTAGGGCGATATTCGAAACGGCTGAGAGCGCGTTGCCGAAGCAAGCCTAGTCGGACTGCAATTGTCGGCGGATTGGTGTGGGTGATCACTTCAGGCGAGGGTCACCCACCCATTCACTTTGAGGTTTACGATGCGCATCTTTTCGCGAACAGTATGGCTCCTATTAATGGTACCTGGCCTTGCATATGGTCAGTCAGCCGCGAAACCGGCCGATTCTTCTGCAAACACCTCAGACGTCGCGACTCAGCTGGACGCCCTCCGCGAAGCACTTTTGCGAACTCAGCAGCAACTGGCGGCGCAACAGCAAGAAATTCAAGTCCTCAAGACGGAATTGAAGAGCGGCCAATCTGGCACCGCTGGTGGCGCACTAATCACCGCTGCCGAGGTTGTTCGGCCCAATCCGACGCCGCCCAGCGCGAATCCGTCAGACGTCTCGCCGGAGATCCACCCTGACGTCGTTAGCTCAGTGACCCGTTCTGCTGATCAGCAGGCTGATCAGAAACCTGCGGCAGGATCCATCAAACTCGGCGATGCTACTCTCACTCCAGGAGGGTTCGTCGATTTCGAGAATATATATCGAACGACGAACACGCAAAGTAACATCGCCACCAATTTCGCCGCCATTCCTTTCAGCAACACTGCTCAAGGAAATGTTTCTGAACTCCGTACCACGGCGCAGTTCTCTCGCCTCAGCATGAAGCTCGAAGATAATTTCAGAGGAGTTGACCTCGTTGGCTACGTCGAGGGCGATTTCAGCGGCAACAGCGCTCCGAACGTGTATCAGAGCGTGAACGGCCTTACAAATCGGTTGCGGCTTTACTTCGGCTACGCAAGACACGGCAAGTGGGAAATTTTAGGAGGCCAAACATGGAGCTGGCTGACGCCAAACCGTACCGGAATCGGCCCCATGCCGTCCGATTTGGCCATTTCCTACAACGAAGATCAGAATCTCGCCGTAGGAGTGCCTTATACGCGGGCGGCCGAGTTTCGCGTCGCTTACCACCTCAACGATCATTGGGCAATGGGAGTGGGTATTGAAGACTCCAACCAATATATCGGCAACTACGTCGCTCTCCCAGCCGGGTTCAGCGCGATTGGCACGCAGTTCGATAACAACGCCAACGCAGGAGCGGCGAACCTTATGCCGGACATTATCGCCAAAACTACATACGACACCGAACTTGCTGGCAGACACTTTCATGCGGAACTTACGGGTTTTGTTACCGGCGCGCACGCCACGGTGATTCCCGGTGGATCCACGGCGTACAACTCGCACTCCGCGTACGGCGGTGGTGGCCAGCTCGCCACGAACTACGAATTGGTGCGCGATAAGCTGGTCGTCCTCGCCAACGTTTATTGGAGCGACGGTGGCGCTCACTACTTGGTAGGAACGGGACCGGAACTCGTGGTTCGCCCTGACGTTTCTGGTAACAACATCGGCCTTTCGATGGTGCATGCTGGCGCGGGTTCTGCCGGTCTCGAGTGGAGAGCAAGCGAAAAGCAGGCGTTCGCCGTGTATTACGGCGCAGACTATTACGGACGCAATTTCTTTACCGACAGGACGAACACCACCAACCCCAACGCGATAATCGGCTATGGTGGTCCCACCTCACCAAACACAAACAATCGCGCGATCCAGCAAATCACCTTCGACTGGCTGCTGACTTTCTGGAAAAGCGAGAGGCATGGCGCGCTGCAGTATTACACGCAATATTCCTATCTCACTCGCGCTCCCTGGTTCGTCGCTCCGGATGAGCCCAAGAATGCACATCTCAGCATGGTCTACGCCGGCGTCCGCTATGTTTTGCCGTCAACTACCGGAACCCTCCTGCGCGTGCCTTATCCCAATTGAAAATTTGCAGGAGGTAGCGACGCCATTCAGGTACGCACATGAGGCAAGGACTCCAAGTTGTGCAGATCCGAGACGACTGCGCCAGCCCATTTGCTGGGGTTGAAGATGCCATAGTGGCCTTCCGCGCGGGCACGATCGTGATCGTCGTCGACGATGAGGATCGCGAAAACGAAGGCGATCTGACAATCGCGGCTGACAAGATCACGCCTGAGGCGATCGACTTCATGGCTCGCTACAGCCGCGGATTAATTTGCCTGGCGATGCCGCCCGAGCGGCTGGACGAACTCGAAATTCCCTTTCGCTAATCGTTGAAGTGGGCATCGGTCTTGCGTCTCATGTCTGTGCGGTCATGGAGCGAAGTCTCTTCTGTTGGTGAATACTGCCGTTTCACGGGCGCTTGAGCCAGTCCGCATGCCGCGCGCCTTCGCGCAGGCTGTCAGGGCTGGGCGTAGCGTCATCTTGGGTGGGCCACTGACTGATCAAGAGATGATTGTATCGAGCACTCCTGAAATCGGACGCACTTTCGCTTCCGATTGTTCATCAGAAGTGCCTCCAGTTCCCTGATGAAACGAGATCTTGGAGGTTTTGCGATCCAGCAGAGGTCAACCAATTTCGCTGCGGGATTGGGCTAAGAGGGAAATCCGCTCCCTGTTCCTTCCCTGATCGTTCCCTGTTCCGACTTGCCTCGAAGACCCGCTCTTCTCGGCCAAAGTTCTGCGCAGTACAGGATTATCTCCGAATGGCTTCGATCAAAGGCGCAAAATTCCCTGTACTTTTCCCTATTAGCAGGGAATTTGTCCGGAGAAAAGTTCGCGTGCGACTGCGTCCACCGCCACACAATCTGCGAAATTCTCTCCGTGCGGAGCTTTGGCTGAGTTGCGAATCGACGAACCGGTAGAGAGCTCTCGCGAAATGTCCTCTGGTCAGGAATCTACCCTGCTTCGCGCGGCTTGAAAGCCGAGCAGCCATCGTACTTCGCCAAAGTGGCGCGCCTGCCGGCCGCGAATAATTGCTGTGCAGGATGTCAATTTTGACAATAGGCGGGGTTTAAGGTCAGCACTATCCTCCCGCCTTTCGGGCTCCTCTTCTTGGAGGAAAAACATGAAAACACTTGTCGGAAAACTCATTGTACTTGCGCTTGGGATAATGACGATTGGCGTGCCAGCAGTCCGCGCCCAGATCGTCACTGAACTCGACTTCAAAATGACTCAGACGTTTACCGTCGGGAATACCACACTACCGGCCGGCCGTTACATGATTAGGCCCGTCCACGGCACCGATCAATCGGTTATCGAGATATCGGCGACCGGCGGTAACCTCGGTGTCATGGTGGAAGTAGAATTGGTGCCGCCACCCGCGGGCCAAAGTGGCTCCCAACTCATTTTCAATAAGTACAACAAGGTGCTGGCGTTGTCGCAGATCTTTCCGGGTGGTGGGAACTCGGGATATCAATTGGCTCAAGGCCATCCCGAGAAGCTGGCTGCAAAGACGGAAAAGCCAACGAAACAAATTGTCGCAGGTACCGCGAAATAAGAGCATCACGGGGGTGCAACTAACATAATGGTTCGTTAGGGCGGAGCCCGCTTGCGCTTCTTGGTCGCACGAAATTTAAAGTTTGCAGTATGCCGAGCGGGTCCTATTTTACTTCTTGACGGTTACCTCGAGCTCTCCGGAATCTTCTTTGACCTTTGCCGTGCCGCAGGTCGTCGGCTTTCCGCTCGCGTCGAAACGGCACCCGAACAGCCCCGCCTTTTTCTCCCCGCATTGCCCTGCCTTCACCGACACGACGAACCACCCCGATCCTGATGGGCTTCCCGCCGTATTTCCCTGCGTGTAAATTCCCATGAGCACGTTCCCATTTTGTGAAATCCCGTTCGCGCACTGATAGTTGTCCAGTTTGTATGTGTAGAGGATTCCGCGTTGCTTATCGAACAGAAACTGTGTGTCCTCTTCCACTCCGTCACCGTCAAGGTCCACCATGTCCGTCCAGTATGCCGAAGGCCCGGAAGCAAGCACCGACGCCGGCCCCACTCCTATGCTCGTCCTTTGTCCCTGATTTTTTGCCGCAGCGCTTGGAACCGGATTCGCCGCTTTTGCCGCCACTTGCTGACCCACTTTTACCGTGGGCACAGGCATCGGACCTGGCGGCAATTCCTGCGCCGACGCGACACCTGCCATTCCCGTGGCCGCAACTCCTATTACCAGCCACATGCAAATTTTCTTCATCTTGTTCCTCCTGTGCGCTCTACTCTACACCGGCAACTTCGGATGAGTCCCGAAGTTCTATTAAATGAGTCGAGAAGTAAAACTTCTCCGATAACTGGATGTTTTCTTGGCTCGGCGATGGATCCTGTGACGGGGATTTCGCCGTGGAAGTCGGCCGCGGATGCGAACTCAGACCGGCATACGATTTTACCGCGCATTGCCACTACCGGAAAAATCCCCACGCGTTTACAGCTTTCGACCTATGGCTCGATTCGAAGGTTTTGCCTAGTCTCTACGTGCGCATTCAATTTCAGAATTCAGGTGAACGCCAAAAAAGTATGCGCAGGCGCTGCTAGTCGGGGGCGCGAGGAGGAAAAATGCTGTACTACGCACTGATTTTCCTGGTTGTGGCACTCGTCGCGGGATTTCTGGGATTTGGAGGCATTGCTTTCGCCGCGGCAGGCATCGCCAAGATTTTCTTCTTTGTATTCCTGGTTGTATTCCTGATCATGCTGCTTATGCATCTTGTGCGCGGCAATACTGCCGGGAATTAGGACCAAATTTTAATTCGGCGTACACAGCCGGAATTTCCGCACAATTTCGTTCGCGCTGGCTTTCCCGGCTCTGCTTGCGGTGCATCCGCTCGAATCTTCCATTCGTCTATTGGATCGGCTGACCCTGGTTGCTGAGGTGTGCGATTGCGGATTCGATTGTGCCAATCAAGTCCCAGGCCTTCGCTTTGGATACCACCGCATAAATTCCCGCGTCGCGGGCCGCTTCGTGCAGCTCATCCACTTCGGAAATGGTGAAGAGAATCAGCGGCACGAGCGCATCGATCTTAGACAAGCGGGCCGCGACTTCGATTCCGTTGAGCTCGGGCATGGTGAGATCTAGAATCACGACGTCGGGCCGGAGCTTTCGAAATTGCCTGATGGCGGCTTGGCCGTTTTGAGCTTCGCCGCAAATCTTCCACTCGCGCGTTTCCAGAATTGCGCGAATGATGCGCCGCGTCGTTTCTGAATCCTCGACAATCAGAATTCGGAGATCCATGGGCGTCCCCCAGAATAGATTTATAGCTGCGAATGGACGGTTCGGGAATACACGCATCCTTGTAAATCCGGACTTTCACGGCGTTAGCTGGCTCCGAGGTTCGCGAACCGGCAGTGGCGGATTCACGCAAGTCCTGTCCCATCAGATTTTACCGGCGACAGCTGTTCTTTGATCAGTGTTTACCGACTGCGGCGTTTGGCTCCATATACATTGTTTACTGTAGATGGCTGCTGACGGGTTTATGGTATGAATTTCTGCTCGAAGAAAGTGACGCTAAATCTATCCGTATGGCGATGTTGCGCGCGTATTTTTCAAGTTCATAAGCTTTGCGTGTTGAAGTGAGAGATTGGCCAGTTGAGACAGGAGCCGCAAAATTGGCGGCGCGCGCTGGTCTGCACCGTGGAGAGAAGAATGAAGCGAAGCGAGCCCAGTAAAGCCACTACAGCTGCAATTCCCGACCCAAGACCGAACGCCAAGAGTAACGGGCGTGCCGTGACGGCGGTGGAATCGGAGCCTGTGTCCGCCGACCTGAGCGTGATCCTCGCGAGCCTGCAGACCATGCGCGACGGCGATTTCTCCGTGCGTTTGCCGGGGAACTGGACCGGGCTGGCCGGAAAAATCGCGGATACGTTCAACGACATCGTCACGGCGAACCAACAGATGGCGAAGGAACTGAAGCGCGTCGGACAAGTGGTGGGAAAAGAAGGCCGCACGCGTGAACGCATGCGTTTCCACCTGCCAAAAGCGGCGTGGGGTGAGATGGAAGTCTCGGTCAATACGCTGGTGGACGATTTGCTGCGTCCGACGACGGAAGTGACGCGTGCGATTGCGGCGGTGGCAAAAGGAAATTTGACGCAGACGGTGCAACTGGACGTTGACGGACGGCCGCTCGAAGGCGAATTCCTGCGTTCCGCCACTATCGTCAACACCATGATCCAACAGCTCGGAGTCTTTACGGCTGAAGTAACGCGCGTGGCGCGCGAAGTCGGCACCGACGGTAAATTGGGCGGACAAGCGCAAGTGCCCGGCGTTGCCGGCACCTGGAAAGACCTCACAGATTCCGTCAATTCGATGGCCAGCAACCTGACCGGCCAGGTGCGCAACATCGCCGAAGTGGCCACGGCGGTGGCGAGCGGCGACCTTTCGCGCAAAATTACGGTGGACGTGCGCGGCGAAATTCTGCAGTTGAAGGAAGCCATCAACACGATGGTGGATCAGTTGCGCTCCTTCGCATCGGAAGTGACGCGCGTGGCGCGCGAGGTGGGCACGGACGGAAAACTTGGCGGACAAGCGATCGTGCCGGGCGTCGCCGGAACGTGGAAAGACCTCACAGACTCGGTGAACGCGATGGCCGGGAACCTCACCGCTCAGGTACGCAACATCGCCGAAGTGACGACGGCCGTGGCGCGCGGCGATTTGTCTCGCAAAATCACCGTGGACGTGAAGGGCGAAATTTTGGAATTGAAAGACACCATCAACACGATGGTGGATCAGCTGAATGCGTTCGCGGGCGAAGTGACGCGCGTGGCGCGCGAAGTGGGAACGGAAGGCAAGTTGGGCGGCCAGGCGCAGGTGCCTGGAGTGGGCGGCACGTGGAAGGACCTGACCGACAACGTGAACTTCATGGCCAGCAACTTGACGGGCCAGGTGCGCAACATCGCGGAAGTGGCGACGGCGATTGCGAGCGGCGACTTGTCGCGCAAGATCACGGTGGACGTGCGCGGAGAGATTTTGCAGCTGAAAGAAACACTGAACACCATGGTCGACCAACTCAACCGGTTCGCGGGCGAAGTGACGCGCGTAGCTCGCGAAGTAGGCAGCGAAGGCCGATTGGGCGGACAGGCGAATGTGCCGGGCGTCGCGGGAACTTGGAAAGACCTTACGGACTCGGTGAACTCGATGGCCGGAAACCTCACCGCGCAGGTACGCAACATCGCCGAAGTGACGACGGCCGTAGCGCGCGGCGACTTGTCACGCAAAATCACGGTGGACGTGAAGGGCGAAATTTTCGAGCTGAAGAACACGATCAACACGATGGTGGACCAGCTGAACGCGTTCGCGGGCGAAGTGACGCGCGTGGCGCGCGAAGTGGGAACGGAGGGCAAGTTGGGCGGCCAGGCGCAGGTGCCCGGCGCTGGAACATGGAAGGACCTGACGGACAACGTGAACTTCATGGCCAGCAACTTGACCGGCCAGGTGCGCAACATCGCGGAAGTGGCCACGGCCGTCGCGCGCGGCGACTTGTCGCGCAAGATTACGGTGGACGTGAAGGGCGAAATTCTCGAACTGAAAGACACGCTGAACACGATGGTGGATCAGCTGCGGTCGTTCGCTTCCGAAGTTACCCGCGTGGCGCGCGAAGTGGGCACGGACGGAAAATTGGGCGGCCAGGCGCAGGTGCCTGGCGTCGCTGGCACGTGGAAGGACCTGACCGACTCGGTGAATTCGATGGCCAGCAACTTGACGGGCCAGGTTCGTAACATCGCGGAAGTAGCGACGGCCATCGCGAGCGGCGACCTCTCGAAGAAGATCACCGTAAACGTCAGCGGCGAAATCCTGCTGCTGAAAGAAACCATTAACACGATGGTGGACCAGCTGAACGCGTTCGCGGGAGAAGTGACGCGCGTGGCCCGCGAAGTGGGCAGCGAAGGGCGGTTGGGCGGCCAGGCGAATGTGCCGGGCGTCGCGGGAACTTGGAAAGACCTTACGGACTCGGTGAATTCGATGGCCGGAAACTTGACGGGCCAAGTCCGAAACATCGCTGAAGTGACGACGGCCGTGGCGCGCGGCGATTTGTCGCGCAAGATCACCGTGGACGTGAAAGGTGAAATTCTCGAACTGAAGAACACCATCAACACGATGGTGGACCAGTTGAACGCGTTCGCGGGCGAAGTGACGCGCGTGGCCCGCGAAGTGGGAACGGAAGGCAAGTTGGGCGGCCAGGCGCAGGTGCCTGGAGTGGGCGGGACGTGGAAGGATCTGACGGACAATGTGAACTTCATGGCCAGCAACTTGACCGGCCAGGTGCGCAACATCGCGGAAGTGGCGACGGCGATTGCGAGCGGTGACTTGTCGCGCAAGATCACGGTGGACGTGCGCGGAGAGATTTTGCAGTTGAAAGAAACGCTGAACACGATGGTGGAGCAGTTGCGTTCATTTGCCGCCGAAGTGACGCGCGTGGCGCGCGAAGTCGGTAGCGAAGGCCGGCTGGGCGGCCAGGCGAACGTCACCGGAGTGGCCGGAACGTGGAAGGACCTCACTGATTCGGTGAACGCAATGGCCGGAAACTTGACGGGCCAGGTGCGCAACATCGCCGAAGTAACGACGGCCGTGGCGCGCGGCGACTTGTCGCGCAAAATTACGGTGGACGTGAAGGGCGAAATTCTTGAGCTGAAGAACACGATTAACACCATGGTGGACCAGCTCAACGCGTTTGCCGCGGAAGTCACCCGCGTGGCGCGTGAAGTCGGCACCGACGGCAAGTTGGGCGGCCAAGCGCAAGTGCCTGGCGTCGCCGGCACGTGGAAAGATTTGACGGACAACGTAAACGTAATGGCTGCGAACCTCACCGAGCAAGTGCGCGGAATCGTGAAAGTCGTGACGGCCGTCGCGAACGGCGAGTTGACGAAAAAACTCACGGTGAATGCGAAAGGCGAAGTCGCCGCGCTGGCCGACACCATCAACAACATGACCGATACGCTCGCGACGTTTGCAGATCAGGTGACCACCGTTGCGCGCGAAGTGGGAGTGGAAGGCCGGCTGGGCGGCCAAGCGAACGTGCCCGGAGCCGCCGGCACCTGGAAGGACTTGACCGGAAACGTAAACCTGCTCGCCGACAACCTGACCAATCAAGTCCGCGCCATTGCGGAAGTCACCACGGCAGTGACGAAAGGCGACCTGACTCGTTCGATTCAAGTAGAGGCCAGCGGCGAGGTCGCCGAGCTGAAAGATTACATCAACACGATGATCAATAACCTGCGGCTCACCACTGACCGCAACAATGAGCAGGACTGGCTGAAAACAAACCTCGCGCGATTCACGGGTATGCTCCAAGGGCAGCGCGATTTGACGACGGTCGGGCGCAGCCTGTTGTCCGAGCTGGCTCCGCTGGTCAGCGCGCAGCAAGGCGTGATCTATCAAATGGAGTCGGAAGAATCCGGAACCATGGTGCTGCTGTCGGCCTTCGCTGATAGCGATCATGATGGGCATCCAAGCCGTCTGCATGTCGGCACCGGACTTGTCGGGCAATGCGCCGCGGAAAAGCAGCGCATGCTCATTACCGATGTGCCGGCGAATGCCGTGCCGATCCGCTCCGGACTATTTCAAGCCGTGCCGCGCAGCGTGATCGTGCTGCCAATTCTTTTCGAGGACCGCGTGAAGGCCGTGATCGAACTCGCCTCGCTCAGCGTCTTCACCGCATCGCATCTGGCATTTTTGGACCAACTTACTTCCAGCATCGGCATCGTGCTCAATAGCATTGAGGCCACAATGCAAACGGAAGGCCTGCTGAAGCAATCGCAGCAATTGGCCACCGAGCTGCAAACGCAGCAGACCGAATTGCAGCAGACCAACGAGCAACTGGCGCAGAAAGCCCAGCAGCTGGCCGAACAGAACGTGGAAGTGGAACGCAAGAACCAGGAAATCGAGCAGGCGCGTCGTGCCGTGGAAGAAAAAGCCAAAGAACTGGCGCTGACCTCGAAGTACAAGTCGGAATTTCTGGCCAACATGTCTCACGAGCTGCGCACGCCGCTCAATAGCATCCTGGTTCTGGGCCAGCAGCTTGCGGACAATCCCGACCTCAATTTGACGAACAAGCAGGTGGAATTCGCGCGCACGATTCACGGTGCCGGAACCGATTTGCTGAACCTGATCACCGATATTCTGGACCTGTCGAAGATTGAATCCGGCACGGTGTCGGTGCAAGCGGAAGAAGTGTTCTTCGCCAGCTTGCTGGACATGATTGCTCGTCCGTTCCGCCACGAAGCAGAGAACCGCCATCTCAATTTCGAAGTTCACTCCGATCCTAATCTGACGCGCAGCCTGGTCACCGATTCCAAGCGCCTGCAGCAAGTTCTGAAAAATTTGCTTTCCAACGCATTCAAATTTACGGAAAAGGGCGGCGTGCGCATGTCCGTGTTCGTCGCCGAGAACGGCTGGACCGAAAACCATCCGGTCCTGGGCAGGTCCGCGGCAGTGGTTGCCTTCGAGGTCACGGATACGGGTATCGGCATTCCGCCTGAAAAGCAGCGCATCATTTTTGAGGCGTTCCAACAAGCCGACGCCGGCACCAGCCGCAAATATGGCGGCACCGGGCTTGGCCTCGCAATCAGCCGCGAACTGGCCGGCCTGCTCGGTGGCGAAATTCAATTGCGTAGTACGCCCGATGAAGGCAGCACCTTCACGCTGTACTTGCCACACACGTACGTGGGCCCTTCCACGGGAGTCGGCGGGACCGATGCCAAATCCTCGGCGATGCCTGCGACTGGCCAAGCGGCTGCGGCGATCGCGTCCAAGAGGGCGATCGAGCAGATCACCATCGCGGACGATCGCGAAACCTTGCAACCGGACGATGCCATCCTGCTGATTGTGGAAGATGATCCCTACTTCGCCACCATGCTCTGCGATCTGGCGCATGACAATGGCTTTAAGGTGCTCGTAGCCACGCGCGGCGCGGAAGCACTGGCCTTGGCGCATGAATTCCAGCCGACAGCCATTTCGCTGGATGTTTTCTTGCCGGACATGCTGGGCTGGACGGTTCTAAACCACTTCAAACAAGATCCGCGCACGCGTCACATTCCCGTGCAGATGTTGACGCTGGATGAAGACCGGCAACACGGTCTGGCGCGTGGCGCGTTCTCTTACTTAATCAAGCCGGCGACATCCGAACAGCTGAAGACGGCGTTTGCGCGCATGAAGGAATACACCGCGCCGCGGCGCAAGCGTTTGTTGGTGGTGGAAGACAATCCGGCGGAGCAACTCAGCATTCGCGAATTGCTCGGGTACGAAGATATTGACGTGGAAATCGCCTCGACCGGCTCGCAAGCGCTGGCGGCGATTGACGAGCAGCCGTTCGATTGCGTAGTGCTTGACCTACGCCTGCCGGACATGTCTGGATTTGAAATTTTGGAGCGCTTCCGCGACACTCCGGCGCTGAGCGATTTGCCGGTAGTGGTTTTTACGGGCAAAGACTTGTCGCCGGAAGAAGATGCGCGTCTACATTTGCTGGCGCGCAGCGTGGTAGTGAAGGGCGTGGAATCTCCAGAACGCCTGCTGGATGAAACCGCACTGTTTGTGCATCGCGTAGTCACGGACCTGCCGCCGGAAAAGCAGAAGATGCTCGATCTGCTGCATCATTCGGACGAAGCCCTGGTAGGGAAAAAAGTGTTGGTGGTAGATGACGACGTGCGCAATATTTTCGCGCTCAGCAGCGTGCTGGAACGCCGCGGCATGACGGTGCTTACCGCCGGCACCGGCCGCGAAGCTATCAGCACGCTCGAGTCCACTCCAGACGTCGCGATCGTGCTGATGGACATCATGATGCCGGACATGGATGGCTACGAGACGATGCAGATTATCCGCCGCAATCCTTCGTTCCGGCGCCTGCCGATCATCGCCTTGACCGCCAAAGCCATGAAAGGGGACCGCGAAAAATGCCTCGAGGCGGGCGCTTCCGAGTATCTGGCGAAACCGGTGAATACGGAGCAATTGCTCTCCGCGTTGCGGATGTGGTTCCACCGCTAGCGCGGTTGCAGGCTCGGGGCGATTGCAGTGCGATCGCAACCCGCAGCTCCACGTTGTCTGAGGCGAGGCGTTTGCTGCGAGGGTCTTACGTAAGAGGGAGAAAATGCGCGAGCAGGATAAAGTAAATATTTTGATGGTGGACGATCAGCCCGGCAAGCTGGTCACCTACGAAGCCATTCTCAGCGAGCTGAATGAAAATCTGATCAAGGCACGCTCCGGGAAAGAGGCGCTGGATCATTTACTGAGAACAGATATCGCAGTGGTGCTAATGGACGTGAGCATGCCGGAACTCGACGGCTTCGAGCTTGCGGACATGATCCGGCAGCACCCGCGTTTCCAGAAGGTCGCGATCATTTTCATCTCTGCGGTGCATTTGACGGACATTGACCGGCTCAATGCCTACCAACGCGGCGCCGTGGACTATATTTCCGTGCCGATCGTCCCGGAATTGCTGCGCGCAAAGGTGCGCGTGTTCGCGGACCTGCACCGCAAGACGCGCCAGCTGGAAATGCTCAATCGCGACCTGCGTTCACTTTCCGCGCGACTGCTGGCGATGCAGGATGAGGAGCGCCGCCGCATCGCCCGCGAATTACACGATAGTATCGGTCCTTTGATCGCCGCGCTCTCCATGAATAACGGAATATTGGCCCAGAAAACGAAAGCGCTTGGACCTGAAGTTGCGGAGGTCTTGCAGCAGAATAATCAGCTGGTGGAACAGCTATCGAAAGAGACGCGCACAATTTCGCACCTGTTGCATCCTCCGCTGTTGGACGAGATTGGACTGCTGCCCGCGATTAAAATGTTCGCCGAAGGTTTTGCGGAGCGCAGCAGCGTGAAGGTTGCCGTGGAACTGTCGCCGGATATCGGCCGGTTGCCGCCCAACGTGGAGATTTCGATTTTTCGCATCGTGCAGGAGTGCCTGACCAACGTGTACCGCCATTCCGGCAGCAAAACAGCGCAAATCAAAATATCGCACACTCCGGAAAGACTGTTGAGCGTGCAAGTCTGCGATGAAGGCAAGGGCATGGCTGGTGCAAATGGTGCATCCACAGCCCCGGGATCTAGCCACGGCGTGGGACTAAGCGGTATGCGGGAACGGCTGCGTGAGCTTGGCGGCACGCTGGAAATTCAATCGAGTGAGAATGGCACAACCGTCATCGCGGCCGTCCCTGTGAATAAACCGATGGTGAAGAGCGCATGACTTCGATTGCTGCCGAAATCCGCGCGCTGATTATCATGACTCTGCAATCGCGCGCCATCACTAGCTGCGCGGGGGCTCGCTGATGCGCACGCGATTCTTAATCGTGGACGACAGCGAATTGGTGCGGAAATCCCTGCGCACCGTCTTGCAGGCCAATCCCGAATGGGAGATTTGCGGCGAGGCGTCTGACGGCGAGAGCGGCGTAGCGCTGTTCAAGGAATTGCAACCCAACATCGTCATCCTCGATTTTCAAATGCCGGGCATCAATGGAATCGAGACCGCGCGGCGCATGTCCGAAATCGCGCCGGCCGTGCCCATCGTGCTGTTCACACAACATGCCAGCACCGACCTGGAGAAACACGCCAAGGAGGCCGGCATTCGGTCTGTGGTATCCAAAACGAACGCATTCCCGATGGTGGGGATGATTCAGGCGCTGCTCGGGCCAACCGATTCGGACCCTGCCACTGCGAACCCGACTAATCCGGCGGAAGCTAAACCCGAATAGCTGACCAGCCGGAATGGCTACCCCGTCGTCATAAAGCCCGTACGGTTCAAAAATACGATAGTTACTGTATGGAGAGCCTGCGCGGAGAAGTTCATATTGCACGCAGGTTCCTCAGGCAACTCACCCCTTGCCATGACCACGCCGGGAGGATGTTCCCCCATCCTCCCACCCTCCTGTCCCAACGAGCCCCGCGACTGGTTCACCCCCGGCCTAAATGCCCGCGCAGACCACTGGTTGGCTACCGCATTTCAAGCGTCCGCAACATTGCTGGCCGAGGATTTGCGGGTTACTCGCGTTTTAGGCGATCGAGAAGCGGGGGCGGCAATTCGTGGAGCAATTCCAGGAAGACGCCGTTGGTCCACCCAAATCCAATCACATTTTGACTGTATCCCTTCACAATACGCGTGATGGAAGTGCGTTTCACGACGTTGTACTTCTCACGAATGTATTTGTCGGTCACGAAATCTTCAATCACCATGCTCAGGAAACTATAGGAGACGCGGTCGGCGTCGCGCGTTGAAGCCGTAGCGGCGCATGCCGTCCACCGCAAGCAACTGAATGGGCGCCCAACCGTACGGATAATCCCACTGCGCCTGCGATTCCACGCGGCTCATCGCCAGCCCGCCGGGCTGCTCGAAGAGCGCAAGATTTTTCACCACTGCCTGCGCTTGTTCCGGCGACGCCAGGCCCGCCCACAGCGGATAGAAGGTAGTGGCGTACTCATAGTTGGAAATCGTGTGCGTCATGAAGTTGTAGTCGAAGTAAAGTCCTTGCTTCGCGTCCCAAAGATATTTCTGTATCAGCTTTTGGCGCTCGCTCGCGCGCGTGTTCCATCGTTCGGTTTCCGCGGGGCGCCCGAGCAGGGAACTCATTCGGGCCAGATCCTTTTCAGTCTTGTACAGCAGGCTATTCAGGCAGACGGGCGCGTAATGGTGGGTTTCCGCACTGAACGGGCCGAAGCGAAACGAGACATCGAATCCCGATTCGCGCATGCTGCGGTCGCCCTTGTAGAAATCCGCTGACAAGGTGACTTGCTCCACTGGCGACCCGGCCGTCGCATCGTTGTCATTCGAATTTTGCCCCGATTCTCCCTCGCGACTGAAAACCGGGAAAAGCGGCCCGACCAGCGATTCAACCGGATGATTTTTATCCACCAGCACGACGTGAGGGTCTTTTACTCCGTTCAGAAGCAGGAAGTATTGCGCCGCGCCGCGATAATAATCGCTGGGATCGCCAATGATTTCAGGAACCGGGCCTTCGCCGTGATCGAAGTAACGGGACAAGCCCGTGTCGCCGGCCAAATGAGGCGGGTGAGTCCACTGCTCGTAATCCGTCACCGCGAAATCGTAGGCTTTGTGCAGCCATGCGGTATCTTTCTGTTGCGCGGAAGGGTCCTCCGCGTCATACACCGCCAGAATCATGGAAGTGAGAAACGGAGGCTGCGAACGCGTTAAGTAATATGTGCGGTTCGCGTTCAAAATCGAGCCGTAATGCTGAATTTCGTAAAAGAAGTTTTCCACCATCCCCTTCGCAAGCTCCAGGCGATGCGCCCGCAGCAGGCCGAGAATGGTGAAGTAGCTATCCCAGCCGTACATCTCATTGAATTGGCCGCCCGGCACCACGTAAGCGTGCGGCAGATAGAGCAGCCCGGCATGGGAAATTTTGTTCAGGTGCACATCGTCGGGGCTGCTGATGATCTCCGGCAAGCGTTCCACGCGGACCCTGCAATCCTTCACCAGCTCCTGGAAAGCCGGCAAGCTCTGGAAGTCCGCCGGGAAATAGAGATATGGTTCATCGCCGATTTTCTGGTCTTCGTATGTTTTGCATTTGTCGAGCGAGCGCGTGAGATGATCCCAGCTCACTGAGATGTACTGTTGCACGTCGTCGTAATGTTGGAATTCATTGTGCATGGAATCTTTGCCAAAGGCAGACTCAGTATACGACGCGTCGAACCAAGCCAGCGGAAACAGAAAAAAAGCGAGGCTCGCGAGAAACGCGCCGGCGGATGGAATAATCTGCATCAGATCACCGCGCCAATGCGACGCGCGAGGCATCCTTCCTTTCCAACGAACATCAGTCTCTAGCCGCCGTCCCCCTGGCAACTCTATTACGGATGGGTCTCAACGAAAATCAGGTGAATGCTGGATACCATCGCGCAGTCAGCTGCGCGATTATATAAATGCGTCACAGGAGATTCTACCGGGTGCCCGGATAATCTCTACAGCGTGGATTTCGGGGATCGGCCTAAGTGCCCTATTGTGAACAATAAAAGTCACGACCGACTGGCAACATTCGTGCTGCCGATCCGATAGCGAGGCTTGCCTGGACATCTCTAAATCCAGTTAGGGGTTGACGTGAAGCTGAGCTTGCGCCTGATTTTATTCCTGGTTGTCGGCGTCACTATCGTCACTTTTGTCGTCTCCAAAAACGAAGTGCGCGCGGAGAAACGCGGACTGCGCACGGACCTGGTGCACCGCGCCGAAATCCTCTCAGAGAGCTTGCAGGAAATCGTGGAACCGGCCCTGGAAAAGGGCTCACGCGAACAGCTACGCCGCATCGTTGAGCGCTTTGGGAATCGCGAGCAGCTTGCGGGCGTTGCGGTTTACGATGACCACGGCCACGTGCTCGCCGAAAGTTCCAACCTGCAAAACCGCTTCGCTCCTCCGCCCGTTCCCCCGGCTCGCGTGATATCCAGCGACACCGGTCTCAGCCAATTCATAAACGTGGGCTCCGAGCCGATGCACGTGTACTACATGCCGCTGCACGACAAAACATCCGTCGTCGGCGTGCTGGCGATTTTTCACGACGTGGCCTACATCGAAACGCAGAGCGCGCTTATGTGGCGTGCGACTTTTTGGCACGTAATTCTGGAGGTGCTGCTCATTGTTCTGATCACCGTCCTGATCATCCGCTGGACCATCGTGCTGCCGATTTCGCGGACCGCGCAATGGATGAAGGATATTCGCCGCGGCCGCATGCTGCCTAGTCCTCCGGGCCCGAAGGAAAGTTTTCTCGCTCCGTTCACGAATGAAGTCATGAATCTCACGCGCAGTTTGGCTGACGCGCGCGCCGCCGCCGAAGAGGAGGCGCGCCTGCGCGAATCCGGCGAATCCGTGTGGACCGCGGAGCGGTTGCGGGTAAGCATTCAGAGGAAGGCGTCACAAGGTTCGCTCGTTGTTGTATCCAATCGCGAGCCGTACATGCATGTGCACAAAGGCAAGGCCATCGAGCTGCTCGTTCCCGCGAGCGGCCTGGTGACGGCACTGGAACCGATTCTGCGCGCCTGCGACGGAATCTGGATCGCGTCCGGTTCCGGCGACGCCGACCGCGAAACCGTGGACGATCAGGACCACATTCGCGTGCCGCCAGACAAGCCGGACTACACACTGCGCCGCGTATTTCTCTCGAAGGAAGTTGAAAAAGGACACTACTACGGATTTTCAAACGAAGGGTTATGGCCGCTGTGCCACATCGCGCATACCCGGCCGATTTTCCGCGCTTCGGACTGGCAAAACTATCAGGAAGCGAACCGCAAGTTCGCCGAAGCGGTGCTGCAAGAAATTGAAGGCGTCGAGCATCCACTCGTGCTTGTGCAGGATTATCACTTCGCGTTGCTTCCGCGCATGGTGAAGGAAGCGCGACCGGACGCGCGCGTCGCGATTTTTTGGCACATCCCATGGCCCAATCCTGAAGCTTTCGGCATCTGCCCCTGGCAACGCGAACTGGTCAGCGGCCTGCTGGGCGCGGACTTGATCGGATTCCAGATCCAGGCGCATTGCGATAATTTCCTGGAGACCGTGGATGCCGCGCTGGAATCTCAAATCGAATGGGAACGATTTGCAGTCAAACGCGGCGGTCATATCACCTTCGTGCATCCTTTCCCCATCAGCGTGGATTTTCGCGAGGCACAGCGCGGCATCGAGCCCGGCGTGTCGCCTTACGTGTTGCGCAGCGAGCTGCTCGGCAAGCTGGGCATAAAAGCCAACTTTATCGGGGTCGGCGTTGATCGCGTGGACTACACCAAGGGATTGCTGGAACGCCTGCGCGGTGTGGAAAGATTCCTGGAAAAATGGCCGGCCTATCGCGAAAAGTTCACCTTCGTGCAGATCGGAGCGCCTAGCCGCACGGAAATCGAGCGCTATCACGATTTCCTGCAGGAACTGGAAGCGGAAGCCGCGCGGATCAATGCGCGCTGGCAGACGCCGGATTGGAAACCCATCGCGCTACTGACACGCCACCACAGCCACGAGGAAATTCTGCCGTATTACCGTGCGGCGGATTTCTGCATGGTCACGTCTCTACACGACGGAATGAACCTGGTGGCCAAGGAATTCATCGCTTCGCGCGACGACCAGGAAGGAGCGTTGATTCTGAGCCAGTTCACCGGAGCCGCCCGCGAATTGCGCGACGCGATCATTGTGAATCCCTACGACGTCGAACAGCTGGCCGAAGCGATTCGCGTGGCGCTGGAAATGGATACGGAGGAACGCCAAACGCGCATGAAACTGATGCGCAACACCGTGATGCGTCATAATGTATTTGCATGGGCGGGAAGTCTGATCACGGAGCTTTCCGAAATCCGCATTGACGAAACGCAGCCAGAACTCGGCCACAGTCGATGAGCGAACGACAAGCTGCAACCAAACACACCCTACAGATTGCGCCAAAAAAGAAGCACGAGCTCGAACATTCGAGCGCTCATGGTCTTCCCGCCACCGCGAAAGGCAATCCTGGAGTTCATTCGCCGCGCTATTTGTTTCGCGCCTGGAACGAAATTGCTGCCCAAATTCGCGACGCGAAGACTTGCGCGCTTCTGCTGGATTTCGACGGCACGCTGGTGAAACTGCAGCGCAGGCCATGGGAGGTTCGGGTGCCGCGGCGGACCAAGCAGTTGCTGGAACGCCTGGCGCGGCATCCGAAGCTGTTTGTCGCGATCGTGAGCGGAAGGCGCTGCCAGGACCTGCAAACACGGATTGGCGTCGAAGCCCTGCATTTCATCGGGCTTCACGGAGCGGAACGCGAGCGCAAGACCACGAAAATCACCAAGGCGGCGGCCAGCATTCTTGCGCGGGCGCAACATGGGGCCCGCAAGCGCATGGCTGCAATGCGCGGGATGCGCATCGAAGATAAAGGTATGAGCTTCGCGGTTCACTATCGCGAAGCCAGCCCGCCGATCGCGCGCGCCGCGAAATCCTGCTTGTTGGACGTGGTCGAGCCTCATCAAGAAACGCTGAGAGTGCTCGATGGCGCGATGGTCTGGGAAGTTCTGCCCAATGAGATCCGCGGCAAAGGTGGCGCGGTGCTAGACCTGCTGAGCGAACTCCCGGTGGGCACGCCGGCGATTTACATTGGTGACGACGGCACGGATGAAACCGCTTTTGAAGTGCTGGGCGATCAGATTACCGTACGCGTGGGAAAGCCGGGAGGGAGTGCCGCGAAATACTACGTGCGGGATCCGAGCGAAGTGATTCGCTTTCTCCTGGGGCTCGAAGCACAACTCGCATAGGCGCCGCTCCCGCGATTTGCGAGTTACTCGCGCGGTCCCGCCCAATGGCTCAAAAGCAGAATCAGGGAACTCAGAACCAGAAACGCGTCCATCAGTGCTTCGCGAGTTTTGTTCCTCTGGCGGACTGGAAGCATTGTCGAGTTGATCCTCTTAGCGCGCTGGATTCTTCGCTAGCGTGATCGGGACTTGGAAAATTCGGCAAGGGGAAGTGGAAGCCGGCCCAGCCCTCATGCCTCGTCTTGACAAGGCACCCGACGCCCATTCTTCCCCTGCGAGGCCCATTCTGCCGGGGCATGCCGCGCCGCGGAATACGCACTAACTCCTAAGGCGCAGAGGGAATTCCTGTACGCGCGGAAATTGCCCCGAAGCACGGGATGCATATGCGAGTGAATTAGGTTCAGTCGCTGTCGCTGAAATGCAGGAAGGAGGGGCTGCCGATTCTCGGCGACAGCCCCCTTTTTAGCGGAGTCTGAGAGGGGAAAAGCTTTCAGAAGGTTGCGGCAGCCTCACGCCGTCTCGGAGAGCGTCTGCGAAGAGTCTTGTATTTCGATTGCGCGTCCCGATACAGCCAGCGGCGCGCCGCTTTCCGTCACGTAATAGCGTTCCGGCGTAAATGCGGATTCGCAGAATGGACATCTCTGATGCCGGGGACGTGCCCGCACCGGCCGATGCAGCAGATACATCGACTTCGCCCACTCTTCCAACACAATACGCGCGGCGCATTTCGTGCAGCGGCAGCAGAGATACGTGTACATCGCAAACCTCCCAGGGTATCCGGCAAAAAACGGCGGTAACGCTCGGACCGGCGCGAATAAAACCATGATGCCGAAGCAATCGCCCGCGAACGCATTCGATCCGCGCCTTCCCCACTTTACGTTTTTGCCGATTTCATTCAATACAGTGGAAACCTTAAGGTGGAGGGCGCGATCGCGTACTCCTCGAAACCGGGCGGATCCGAATGGAAGGCAGACCCGCCCGCGAATCTCGGAGTTGCAAGGCAATGCTTCAGGCGCGGAGAGAACAAGTTCGGGCTACGAGGCGCTCGGCCTAGTTTTACAGGCAAATCCGTATTGGCGGAAATCCCGCGCAGGACTACATTTATATGTAGTACGAGATGCCTGGGATCTCACATCGGCCCTTTGTTCAATCGTCGCTGCTCACGGCACATCACCGACCGGCGAAAGCGCCAGCGCGCAACCGGCGGAGAATAATCAAGAGGAGATGATCTCAAATGCGTAGCCGATTCATTCGTCCGTTGCTACTCGGAATCGCAATGTTATTTCTTTCTTCCGCATCTTTCGCGCAAATCGGTGTAGCCATCACCATCGCACCACCGGCGCTACCCGTTTACGAGCAGCCGGTGTGTCCCGGCGATGGATATATCTGGACGCCCGGGTATTGGGCTTGGGGCGACGACGGTTATTTCTGGGTTCCCGGCACATGGGTGGAAGCGCCGGAAGTGGGTTTCTTCTGGACTCCGGGCTACTGGGGCTGGGGCGGCAGCAGTTTTGTTTGGTACGACGGCTACTGGGGTCCGACGGTAGGTTTTTACGGCGGCATCAACTACGGGTTCGGCTACTTCGGCCACGGTTACGAAGGCGGGCGCTGGGACGGCGGCCACTTCTTTTACAATCGCGCGGTGAACAACATAAATGTCGCCGTGATACACAACGTGTATGAAACGAAAGTGGATGTGAGAAACGATGTACACGTCAGCTATAACGGCCACGGCGGGATCAATGCTCGTCCCACGTCGCAGGAAGAAGCTGCCGCGCACGAGAGGCATATCCCTCCGGTCGCCGCGCAAACCGCGCACGTAAACGCCGCGCGTGAGAACCCGGCGCTGCGGGATTCCGCCAACCACGGCAAGCCGCCGATCGCTGCTACCGCCAGACCAGGAGAATTCAACAATCGCGGTGCGGAAAGCGCCACCGGTCGCGGCAACACAGCTGTGCACCCGAAGGATCTTCCGCCCGCCGAGCGGGCTGCTCCTCCTAACACCGGCAACGCCAAGCTGGACCAGAAATACCAGCAGCAGCAAAATAAGCTTGCCGCGCAGCAGGACAAGGAACGGCAAAAACTACAGCAGCAGCAAGACAAGGAACATCAGCAACTGGCAAAGCAGAAAGCCAGCGATGAAAGGACGCAGCAGCTCGAACAGAAGCACCAGCAACAGACCCAGCAATTAGTTCAAAAACACGGGCAGGAGCAACAACATCTGCAGCAGAGGCAAGCGGCGTCGGCGGCCCACGTGGCTCCGGCACCAGCTGCGAAGCCTAAGTAAACCCTGAGCAAGCGATGCGTCGCTGACACGCTGACGGCGAGGGCCTGCGCCACCTGGCGAATGCCCTCGTCTTTTTTTTGCCACCAGTGCGAGCTATCCTTCAGTCGGCCAGTTGGCGCTCTTCTGAAAACAATGGCGGATGTGATGTCCTGGAGTTCCGCAGCAGAGTCCTGACGAATTTGATCACCATGCGGGATCGCCGGCCACCAAAGCCGCGGAAATTGCGGCCTTGATGGCGAGCGACAATTTGCAGGTTCGTCCAAGAATTGCGTTAAGACTTCTTCCGCGGTACCTTAGCGCCCTTCTTGCGCGCTTCGGAAAGTCCAATCGCAATCGCTTGTTTGCGGCTGGTCACCTTGCCGCCCTTGCCGCCTTTGCCCGAACGAAGCGTCCCGCGCTTCTCCCGATGCATGGCGCTCTTTACGCTCTTTCCGGCGGCTTTTCCGTACCTGGCCATTACGTACCTCCTCTCAGTCAGTTCTCGACGCCGCTTCGAACAACCACTTAGGCTTTGGCTCTCTTCGCGGTGTTTTGCACGACGACGTCACTCTTGTAAGCACGCGTGAATTCATCCACCTGCTTTTGTGCCACATCCTTGGCGATTCCGTAACGTTCCTGAATCTTTCCGATCAGTTGGTCTCGCTTGCCATTGATGGCCACCAGATCATCGTCGGTCAGTTTGCCCCACTTCTCTTTCACTTTGCCAACCGATTGCTTCCACTTTCCTTCGATTTGATCCCAGTTCATTTTGAACCTCCTGGATTGACAATCCAACTGCTCAACCATAGTGGAGACAAAGTCGCCTGCCCGGAATACAGCGCAACACCTAACTCCGCGGGACAATTCGCCTTACGATTCAGAGTCGGCTAGGCGACTGAACAGCGCGAAGTTCTGGGATTTCTGCTTATGTCATGCCTACCGGAACCCGGAATCAAGCCTACAGTGATTGCTTGATGGCTATGCCCGAGGCGGAAGCCTAGTCTGACCATGCAATCACGAAAATCCGGTCGGTGATCCGACCCACATCAGTCCCAAGGGGAAGCTAATGAGCCACAACAATTTGAAGGGTCTTTACGTGGACGAACTGCGAGATCTCTACAACTCCGAGCAGCAACTGATTAAGGCGCTGCCCAAAATGGCGAAAGCCGCAAACTCTGACGAACTTCGAAAGGGATTCGAAGGGCACCTGGAACAAACCCGGCAACACGCCACACGCCTGGAACAAATTCTCAGCGCCCTGGGCGAGCCGGTCAAGGGCAAGAAATGCAAGGGCATGGCGGGCATCGTGTCCGAAGGCGGCGAAATGATGTCCGAGGATTTTGAAGGTGCGCTGATGGATGCGGCCCTGATCTCCGCGGCGCAACGCGTGGAGCATTACGAAATCGCCGCTTACGGCGCCGTGCACGCTTATGCCGAATTGATGGGCGAACGCGAAGCGGCTTCTTTATTGCAACAGACGCTCGATGAAGAGAAGGAAACCGATCAAAAGCTCACCGAGCTCTCGGAACAGATTAACTCCGAAGCTTTCAACGGAGGCGCGGAAGCCGAGGATGAAGAAACCAGGCCACGTCATAAGACAGCCAAGGCTGGCGGCGTTAGCTGATTTCGCCAGCCAGGCTCCAAAGGGCGCGGACCGTTGCCGCGCCCTTTGGTAAAAACTAAAGGGAGAACCACATGCTGCTGCTTATTCTGACAATCGTTCTGATTCTCGCGCTCTTTGGCAGTCTGCCGACGTGGCCGCACAGCAGGGGATGGGGATATTACCCCAGTGGTGGAATCGGTTTGGTGCTGGTCATCTTGCTGATACTTTTTCTGATGGGCCGCTTGTAGCAGCCTCGCCTAGTATTGGTGAGAGCGGCCAGCGAGCGTCACGGGAGCCGGCATTTGCGCCGATTTAAAAGCTGACGAAATCACCTTGGCGGCAAGTGGATCGTAGATGAAGTAATTTCCAGGACGCGTCGCAAGCAATTCCGTGACGCGCGCCTTTGCATTCTCGACGCCTTGAACAGCCTCAATCCAAATCGGCCCGCTTTCCGCAAGGTCACGGAAGATATCGTAGCTGTCGCTCATATTTCCCCCTCACAGGTTCAAGCCAAACCGTTCCACATAGCATTAAGGTCTATGTACGAAAAGCAATTTGGCTACCAATGGCGGTGCGCTGGGTGTGCGCAAGCGGCTCTAAACAAGGAGGTTACGACCCGATTCTTACAGCGGCCGGAGAAACGTCTGCTAGATGTGTAAATAGGAATGAACTCCGGTACATATTTCGCAAGCAACTGGCGGGACCCCGGATTCGTTAGGGGGTTGGCCGCTAGGTTGCGCACAACAACGGGAGGTTTGCATTGTTGCCGGCAGATGGCGTGAAAGCTGATTGCGGTTATGCGGTCGTTCGATAAAATATGCGAGGAATAGGCTTAGTGACCCTGCGAATCTTGATCGTGGACGACGAAAAAGCTGTGCGCTCGGCCTTGGGAAGGCTGCTGGCGACACGCGAGGAATGGCTGGTCGTGGGTGAGGCCGCCGATGGTGCGGCAGCTGTCGGAATGGCGCGCGATCTGCAGCCTGACATCGTGATTATGGACATCACCATGCCGAAGATGAACGGCCTGGAAGCCACGCCCGAAATTAAGAAAGCGCTCCCCACTACCGAAGTGCTGATCTTCACGCAGCACGATTCGAAGCAAATGGTTCGCCAGGCACAAAATGTCGGTGCCAGCGGCTATCTATTGAAGTCGCAGGCCAATTGGCTGGTGGCGGCTGTGGAATCGATGAGCCAGCACAAACCGTTTTTTGAAGGCAAGAATCTCTCGCAACGCGAGTAGACGTTGCGACGCGCTCCTTGTTTTCGCGGAAAGTAGCGACGTTCACCCACCGGCAATTCTCCAGCCAACCGGTGAAGCGCCCCTCTGCGGCCCAGGTCCGAGCGATTTTCGTCACCATTTGCGCCCGGCACAAGGTAGTCTGAGATATGCCCGATAAACGCGCTGGGAAAAAAAGCGTGAAGAAAACCCGCGCGTCTCGCGCCGCCCGCGGAAAGCTTCACTCCGAATTACTCCAGCTCGCACACGACGCTATCATCGTCCGCGATGTGAACAGCGTAATTTTGTTCTGGAATGGCGGCGCCGAGAAAACCTATGGCTGGACTGCGGCGGAAGCCTGTGGAAACGTGACGCATCAATTTTTAAAAACGGAATTCCCCGAGCCGCTCGATCAAATCTACGAAACTCTTTACGGGGTCGGCTCGTGGGAAGGCGAACTGGTCCACTCGACTCGCGATGGAAAACGCATCGTGGTCGCGAGCCGCCAGGTGCTGCAGCGCGATTCGCAAGGCCGCATCGTCGGCATTCTGGAGATCAATCGCGACGTCACCCCCCGCAAAGACGCCGAAGAAGCCCTGCGCAACCTTTCCGCGCGATTGCTGCAATTGCAGGATGAAGAGCGCCGCCGCATCGCGCGGGAACTGCACGACAGTACCGGACAGAGCCTCGCCGCGTTGGTGATTCACCTCTCGGCCGTTAGCGCGAAAATTGCTGATGTGGACCCCGCCGCCGCCGATTTGCTGCGCGAAGCCATCCTGCTGTCGCAGAAAGCGTCCGACGAAACGCGCACGCTCTCCTACCTTCTGTATCCGCCCACGCTGGACTACGCCGGTTTGCGCTCCGCGTTGGAATGGTACATCGAAGGATTCACCCAGCGCAGCAAGGTGAAAGTGGACCTGAATGTTTCGCTCGGCGCGAATCGCCTCCCCGAAATCGTGGAAAGAACGCTGTTCCGGATTGTGCAGGAAAGCTTGACCAATATTTTTCGCCATTCTGGCAGTGAGACCGCCAGCGTTCAGATCGAAGCACGCTCCGGAATCGTGCGACTGGAAGTAGCGGACAAGGGCAAAGGCATTCCCGCGGAGATCCTGGGAACCTTGAACAGTAGCGGCGGGCAACTGGGCGTCGGCATCCGCGGAATGCGAGAGCGCGTCCGCCAGCTCGGCGGCCGGCTGCAGATTAGATCGTCGCCCGCCGGCACCACCATCGTTGTTACCCTCTCCGTGAAGGAATCGGCTGGTGACGCAAGTCGCTCGCAAGCATCAGGTTTCAGCTGCTAATGCCAAGTCACAGGGCTAATGCGCCGGCAAACTACCATCACTTCCATATTGTTATCGAGGGATTGCCGCTTTACGCCGAAGATTCGATGGTTTTTCGCCCGTCCATTGTTCGGTGATCGCATGTTGTCAATGGCGCCCCGCAAATGCCCGGAAACCGCATGAAATTTGGCAAACGATTCGCCTCCAGAACGTTGGCTCTCTCCATCATCGTTCTGCTGCTCGCACCGCCTCCATCCAGCGCCTATGCGGTCTTGGCTCATGAAGCGATCGTGGACGCCGCCTGGGATGAAGCGATCAAGCCGCTGCTGCTGGAGCGGTTTCCCCAAGCGACGCCCGAGGACTTGAAGAGCGCTCACGCCTATGCCTACGGCGGCTGCGTGATTCAGGACATGGGCTACTACCCGTTCGGCAACAAATTCTTCAGCGACTTGGTTCACTACGTGCGCAGTGGAGATTTCGTCGCGGCGCTGCTGCGCGATTCGCAGAACTTGAACGAGTATGCATTCGCCCTTGGCGCCCTGGCGCATTACTCGGCGGATAATGAAGGCCACCGCACCGGCACAAACCTCGCCGTGCCGCTGCTCTATCCCAAACTCCGCCGCAAGTATGGCGACGTCGTCACCTACGATGAAAATCCTCTCGCGCATCTGAAAACTGAATTCGGGTTTGACGTGCTGCAGGTTGCCAAAGGACGCTACGCCTCCGACGCCTATCGCGACCGTATTGGCTTTCAGGTTTCCAGTGAGCTGCTGGCGCGCGCGTTTCAAGAAACGTATTCGCTGGACCTGAATTCGGTGCTTTCAAGTTACGACCTCGCGATTGCTTCCTACCGCAGAGCCGTCAGCCAGCTGATACCGGAAGCCACGAAAATCGCCTGGCAGACCAAGAAGGACGAAATTCAACGCGGCACTCCGGGAATAACGCGCACCGCATTCCTCTATCGCATTTCGCGCTCCACCTACGAAAAGCAGTGGCCCGGCAAATACGAAAAGCCCGGATTCGGCACTCGCCTGCTCGGTTTTCTGCTCCGATTGATACCCAAGGTTGGCCCCTTCCGCGATCTCGCGTTCAAGATCCCTACTCCCGAAGCCGAGAAATTGTTTGTTGCCAGCTTTAGCAATGCTTTACAGAATTACGTGCAACTGGCGAACGAGCAACGGAGCCCAGGCCTTACGACTCTGGTTGACGACAATTTCGACACCGGCACGGTCACAGGACCGGGCCAGTATCCGCTTGCGGACCAAACCTACGCCGCCCTGCTGGACCGATTGCAAAAGAACAACTTTGCTACGGTTTCGCCCGAGTTAAAGACGGCGCTGCTGGCGTACTACGCGGACCTGAACGCGCCCTTCGCCACGAAGAAAGACAAAAAGGAATGGTCCAATGTCGTTCGGGACGTCAATCAATTGAAAGCATCGCGCTCCGCCGAGCCGCCGACTGTCGAATCCAGCTCCCTAAGGTAAAATACCTACCCCCGAATCTGCTAAGCCACTTTGTTTCTTGCACTTCGCGCATAGCGAATACAGGGATACACCTACGCGGACTACAGGATGACTCCGATAGACGAATCCAGAGAGATGCTTTAATTTGTTCGCGATTGATCGCAGTGCAGGCCCTGAAGTATTTATTTCTTTTCATGGACAAATTCATCGGCCGGTGGCTCCGCCTCGAAACGTGCGGACCCAGCAACGCACCCAGTCTTATAAACGAGGCGGAGCACAGCAGCATGACTGCGTGATCGCCCATAACGAAAGGAAGCGGCCTTACTCAAGATGAAACGGAGTGACAGCCAGGCTCGTCCGATTATGGGAAGTATATTCTCGGCCGTATCTTGTACTATCGCCACACCATCCCCTTCTTGCTGGAGTGAAAAATGAAAACGCTTCGAATCCTGATTGCCGACGATCACGATCTTATGCGCCGTGGCATCAAAGGGATGCTGACATCGCACGCGGGATGGGAAATATGTGGAGAGGCGCACACCGGTCGCGAAGCCGTCGCGAAGGCTCAGGAACTGCGTCCGGACATCGCGATCCTGGACATCAGCATGCCAGACCTCAATGGCGTGGACGCCGCGCGCCGAATCCGCAAGGAATCTCCGAACACCGAAATTCTCATCCTTTCTGTGCACTATTCGGATCAGCTGATCCGCGACATTCTGGAAGCCGGAGTGCGCGGCTACATCGTGAAGTCCGATTCGGACCGCGATTTAGTCGTCGCCGTCGAAACTCTCGCAAATCACAAGCCGTTCCTCACGCCGCGCGCAACCGAAGTAATGCTATCCAGTTTCAAGGAAGGCAGAATGCGCGCTGAGCTGCCCACAGCGCTGCGAGACCGGCTCACTTCGCGCGAACGGGAAATTGTTCAGCTGCTCGCCGAAGGTAAGAGCAGCAAGGAAGTCGCGTCGTCGCTCAACATCAGCGTCAAGACCGCCGAAACCCATCGCGCCAACATCATGCGAAAGCTGCAGCTGCACACCGTCAGCGAACTGGTTCGTTACGCCGTGCGCAATCAGATCGTCGAGGCGTAGCCGTGGCGAGCTTAATGCAATCCCGTCGCGAAGGTGGAGACTGGCCTTCGCGCGATACTGATTACGTGCCTGCTCGCGCTTGATCTCGAACTGCCTACAGCAAATTCACCAAAGCACGTAACGAGTTGCCCGTATTGTTCAATCGGCGCCTCGGGGCGATCATGCCGCTGCGGAGGAGAACGAAAAGCCGTAAATTTCGCGCCAGATCTTGAGGGCTGGCCGGCTCTTTGTTCTCCTTGCGCGCCAAACCAGAAAGGAATCCAGCCATGGACCAAGCAGCTGCCGTCAGCAAGGATCCCGCCACCGATTTGCATCGCGATTCATCCGTACAGCGTCAGCCTTCCGCTGAGGAACCAGTTGTGTTGGTCGCGACCACAAACCCAGTCATCAGCTTTAACATGGGCGCTCTGCTGGAGATGTACCCGCTGCGCACTCTGTGGGCCAAGAGCGTCGGCGAAGTGCGCGCGTCGCTCGCGAAAGAAAATCTCGCTGCGTGCTTCTGCGGCTTTTGGCTGGTGGATGGCACCTACCGCGACGTGGTGCGCCTGCTGAAGCGCCAGCCGGTGGAAGTGCCCGCGATCATCGTCTGCGAGCCGGCGTGCACCGACGAATACCGCGATTATCTCGCCGCGCTGAATATCCGCGCGTTCGATTTCATCTGCCATCCTTACCGCAAGACCGACCTGGAGCGCATCCTGCAGGCCACGCTTTCCCAGCGTGCTCTCGCCGCGCGCCTGCGCGGTTCGATGATGGATACGTCGAATGTGTTGGAAACGCGAGCGGTCCTGCGTTAAGCGGCGGATGAGGAAGAACTGAATAATCGGAACGATCTGGCCCGGGATGCGATCCTCTCCGGGCCAGTCGGATGGAACTTCAACCCACTAAGCCTTACCACCCGCCGCAACGAGTACGATCCCGCCAATCAGCGCGAGCCCGCCCACGATCGGAGGCAGCGGAATTGTATTGTGTTCCGTCTTGGTGGCTTGAATGGGTCCAACGTCCAGTACTTTCTTGTGCGTAGTGTAGGTAACGCCTTGATAGGCGAGCGCGAGCACGCCCAGAACGATGAGCACGAACCCCAGCAACGTTGCAGTCTTCATAAACTCTCCTCAATCCGCGATTCCACGTGAATGATGAACGGTCACGCTCGCCGCAATAATCCGCCGACCAGCGACACCAAAAAGAGCACCAGAAACACGAAAAACAGAACCTTAGCAATGGATACCGCAGCGGCGGCGATGCCCAGGAATCCAAACACCGCTGCAATCAGCGCCACCACGAAGAACACGACGGCCCAACGCAACATAAATCCTCCAATGGACAAGTCTGCCGCATGAATAGGCCCGACCAATCTGCTTGCCGCGCTCCATCGAAAATCAGCGGGCCCTCGGCGATGCCTTTCCTTGTACGGTTTTTGGCCCTAAGTGAACATACACTCATTCAACTAGAGTCGCGCTGAGTTTACTGTACGGCGGCTCTCGCCGCTGTATCCAATAGCTTTACGCGCCGAAAGGTTTTCGCCGCTCGTCGGTGTCTGCTTCGTACTTCGCTTCCTTCGGCCGTACCGCAAGCTCCTTCCAAATCTACGCGCTTCGCGGTATAGCCCCGCCTTCCGAACCGCACTAGTGTGGATGCATCAGAGTCGCTGAACATTTTTGGGCTCTTGACGAGCGCAGCAAAAACGGCGCTGAAAGCGAATCGAAAAGGAGATCGAAAAATGCATCGTGCATCGAAAATCGGCAAGTGTCTGTCGCTCCTGGGCGCCACTCTGTTCTTGAGCGCTTCCTTGTTCGCGGGCGCCGCTCAGCAGGAGCAGCAACCAGCTCCCGATAATTCCAAGACTAACCAAGGCGACGCCAACCAGGGCGCGGTGACCGCCCAACAGCAAAAAATGAATCCGGCGGACCGCAATATCACCAAGCAAATTCGCAGCTCCATCTACAAGGACAAGTCGCTTTCCACCTACGCTCACAACATCAAGATCGTCACCCAAGACGGCAAGGTGACGTTGAAGGGTCCCGTGCGCACCGAAGACGAAAAAGCCGGGATCGAGGCGAAGGCGGCTGCTGTAGTGGGCGCGGACAATGTAACCAACCAGCTCCAGGTAACACCAGCAAATCAGTAGCAGCAGGCGCCCGTACGAGTTTCAAACTCTGGCTCACAAAAGGAGATTCACACATGTCCGGCAAAAAAACCGCAGTCTTCGGAATTTACCCCACCGTGTCGAGCGCGGATCACGCCACCGACACGCTCATTCGATCCGGATTTTCCCCGAGCGATATTTCGGCGCTGCTCCCGGAAAATCTCGGTTCCCGTCAAATTGGCACCGAAAAAGCCACCAAAGCGCCGGAAGGCGCGGCTACCGGAGCAGGCTCCGGCGCGGTGCTCGGCGGCGCGCTGGGCTTGCTCGCTGGAATCGGCGCGTTGGCCATCCCGGGTGTCGGCCCGCTCATCGCTGCCGGACCCATCATGGCGGCATTGGCGGGCGTCGGAGTCGGCGGCGCCGTCGGTGGATTCACCGGCGCGTTGATCGGCCTCGGCATCCCTGAGTATGAAGCGAAGCGCTACGAAGGACGCGTGCAGAAGGGCGGCATTCTGCTCTCCGTCCACTGCGATTCTTCCGAAGCGGTCAAACGAGCCAAGGAAATCATGAAGATCACGAACGCCGAAGATATTTCCTCCACTGGCGAATCTTCCGCTGATGTGAAAGCGGGCGATCAGCGTGCGCGGCACACAACTTCCGGCAGCGGCGCATAGATTCCCCGAGAGAGGAAGCGTGCGGTTCGGCGCTTCCTCTCAGTTTTTTCACCAGCATCGAAGAATGCGATTGGAAATCCAAATTGAAACGAAAGAGCTCGCAAAAAAAAACCGGAGGACATCATGACTTTAAGGCGTAACTGGACGGAATCAATCTCGGCATTCGCAGTGGGAGTGGGCGTGGGCGCGGCCTTGGGCGTGCTGTTCGCTCCACGCTCGGGCAGTGACACCCGCGACTATCTGGTGGAGAGCGCGCAAGAACAATTGGACGGAGCCATCGCGGCCGGCCATAAATTCGCACAGCGCGCGCAAGAAAATATCGACCAAGTCAAGAGCCAGGTGCGACAGGCCGCCGACGTTGGGGAGCGCGCCTACCGCGAAGCAGCGAAGAATTCGCCCGCGTAAGGCGTGCCGGCTGCCGAGCGCGTCCAAGTTTCATTGACTTCAAGACCACACTCGTCTCCGCCCACTTACGCGTTGACGCTGAAAGCAAGAACAGGAGACCACGATGAAGGCTGAAGCAGCGTCGCAGGCAGGCACCACCAAAGTTACGCGCAACGAATTGATCGCGCTATTGAACGAAGATCTGGCCCGCGAGTATCAGGCCATCATTTCCTACGTGGTTTATTCGCAGGTGCTGAAGGGCGCCGAATTCATGAATATCGCCGGCGAATTGGAAAAGCACGCCGCCGAAGAGCTCGGCCACGCTTTGATGATCTCCAATCAGATTGACTATCTCGGCGGAATGCCCGCGGTCCAGCCCAAGCCCGTCCGCACTTCGGAGAAGGCGCGCGAGATGTTGCGTTTCGATCTCATCAATGAAGGCGAGACCATCCGCAACTATCGCGAAAGAGTTCGCCAGTGCGAGCAATTGGGTGAATACGCCATGGCCGAACACATCCGAGAAATTCTCATGGACGAACAAGATCACCAGATCGCTTTGGCAACCGCTCTAGGCGAAGACGTGCCGGTGGTAAAGGATCCTCCGAACGCCGCGGCGAAGAAAGCATAAGAGATTTTATCGGGTCGTTTGAAGCGCTACACAAATCGCTAGATCAATCAACCAGGAGAATACATGAAAACCATGGAACGCAAGACTGCTGCAACAGACGATGATTTTCTCACCACCGTGGCCCGCTCGATCGGCTCCACGCTTGGCCACGTCGCCGCGAAGGTCAATGCAACGACCCACCCGTCGCGTCGCCGCACCGCCGGGCGCGCGCGCACCCGCAAACACGTTTCCGCATCGCACAGCAAGCGGCGCGTCTCCGCCTCAGTCTCGAAGAGGAGCAACAAAGTGGCGCGTGTCACCACGAAGAGGCACAAGAAATCTGCAAAATAACTCAATCGAGCTAAAGGAGAAATCACATGCGAAAGCTCATACTTCCCATTTCATTCCTTGCGTTGCTCGCCGTTGGCACGCTAGCAGGGTGTTCTTCCGAGCCTGCAAAATCCCCGGACGTTTCTGACAGCATCCGGAAATCACTCGATCAGGCCGGCTTGAAAGACGTGAAAGTAAGCCAAGACAGGACCAAAGGCGTTGTAACCCTGGACGGCCAAGTGCCATCCGACATGGACAAAACGCAGGCAGAGACCATCGCGAAAGGCCTGGCGGGCGGCCAGGTGGTTGCGGACCAAATCGCTGTCGTCCCACCCGCCGCGGACAGCGACGCCAAGGCCGTGAATTCGGATCTGGATAAGGGCATCGAAAAGAACCTGGACGCCGCCCTCATTCAGAATCGCCTCAACAAGCACGTGAAGTATGACGTGAAGAGCGGCGTCGTCACGCTGACGGGCGAAGTGAACTCACAGTCCAAGCGAGCCTATGCCGAAAAAGTGGCAGCCGCGGTTCCAAACGTGCAGCAGGTAGTGAACGAACTGCAGATTAAGGACCAGAAGGCCAGCTCCACAAACTAGCGCCGGAAGATTCCTGGATGACGGCAACGTGCGGACCCAACACGCGCGAAGCGATCACGCTGCGCCCTTCGCGGCGCACGTTGCTCGGGCTCGACGCTCTCAACTTTCTTCTTGCTGATGTTCAGGCAGGCGTCGGCCCGTTCCTGGCGATCTATCTCGCCGGCTACAACTGGAATGAAGAGCGCGTCGGGCTCGCGCTAACCGTCGGCGGCATCGCTGGAATCCTCGCGCAGACGCCGGCCGGCGCGCTCGTAGATTCCCTCCGCGCAAAACGAGCGCTGGTCGCAGCAGCCGTGGTCGCGCTCGCGGCAGGAGCGCTGCTTATCGCATTTGCGCCGTCGTTGTGGCCCGTGATGGCTGCGCAAACGTTGATCGGTGGCACCTCCAGCGTGTTCGGCCCAGCTATCTGCGCAATTTCGCTCGGTATAGTCGGCCCTCGCGCATTCGATGCGCGCCAGGGCCGCAATCAGGCTCTTAATTCCGCCGGAAACGTGGCGGCTGCCCTGTCCATGGGCCTGCTCGCCTACTTCGTCTCCAACCGCAGCATTTTCTTCTTCGTCGTCGCTCTGGCAATTCCCACAATTCTCACCTTACTCATAATCAATCCCGAAGAGATTGATTACGATCTAGCCCGCGGCGCAAATCGTGCCGAAGAAGGTCCCGAAGTGGAAAGTGTCCGCCTCTTGTTCCGCGATCATCCGCTAGTAATTTTTCTACTCTGCGCGGTGATGTTCCATTTCGCGAACGCGGCGATGTTGCCGTTGCTTGGCGAGTTGCTGGCCAAGGGTCGCGGGCGAAGCTCGATGCTCTTCATGTCCGCGTGCGTGATGACTACCCAGATTGTCATCACGCTCCTCGCGTCTTGGTCCGGACGCAAGGCCGGTGCATGGGGCCGCAAGCCGCTTCTGCTGATTGCCTTCGGAGTGCTTCCGGTTCGTGCGGTGCTCTACACGCTCACTTCCAATACGGTTTTGCTCGTGGCGATACAGATCCTGGATGGCATCGGCGCGGGGATCTTTGGCGTCGTGTCCGTGCTGGTGATTGCCGATTTGACGCGCGGCACGGGACGTTTCAATCTCACCCTGGGCGCTATCGCCACCGCCGTCGGCATCGGCGCGGCCCTGAGCCAGGTCATCGCCGGCGCCATCGTTCGCCACCTGGGATATCATGCCGGATTTTTATTCCTGGGCGCGGTGGCTGCGGCGGCGCTCGCGATTCTCTATTTTTTCATGCCGGAGACGCGCAACGCACACCTAGCACCCCAACACTGACGCGTGTGGCATGAAATGCGTCGGCACTCAACCTCAGTCGTGCAGCACTTTCGCGAGTGTCTTGTACACTTCCAGCCGGCCATTCTTGTCGTAGTGAATGTACCCAAGCTTGCGGAACTTATTCATGAAGAAATTCACGCGCGGGCGCGTCGTTCCCACCATCTCCCCCAGCGTGTCCTGGTTAATTCTGGACATGATGGTCACGTCCGCATTTCCCGCGTCATAATCAGCCAGCAGCAGCAGCGTCCGCGCCAGCCGCTTCTCGCTGGAATTGAACAGGTGGTCAATCAGGTCCTCTTCGATCCGGTGATTCCGCGCCAGCAGATAATTGATGAAGCGCGAACACACAGCCGGCTCCTGCTCGATAATCTGCACCATCTTTTTTCGATTGATTACCATCACCGAACCGGGCACCAGCGCCACCGCCGACGTGGAATAAAACGCCTGGCCGTTCAAACAATTCTCGCCGAAGAAATCGCCGCGGCCCAAAAATCCCAATATGCCGCCGCGGCCTCGTTTTGAAACCAGCGTCAGCTTCACCACCCCTTCCTCAATGTAACGAACATCCGTGCACTCATCACCTTGCGAGAAAATCGTCTCGCCCGCCTCATACTGCACTGGTTTCGACACCGGCAGACCTGCCGGAAACAGCATCTGCGCCTTGTCCGAACGCTGCTTCGCTGTCATCTAGTCTTTTTCCTTATACGTCGCTCGATTTAGTGCAGCTTACTTCCTTCTGCAGAATATGCTTCCGCCTCTTGTTTCACCGTATTGGGTAACCGCTATCTCCAATTATAAGAAAGGCTGGCTCTGTCTAACGTTGAACATACAACTTCTGCGCGGCCGTGTACATTGGCCCTCGGTGAGTCGTGCGTCCAGCCCCTTGCCACAGATGGAGCGAGTTCTCACTCCGACAACGTCGGCCAGAGGTGCAAATGGATTTAGGCTTCGATATCTTCCGGACGCTCGATGACGGTACGCCGGTCTGGATCAAGCAGGTGACGACCCTTGATGAGGGCAGGATACAGCTCGAGGCGCTGATCAGTGCTTCGCCCGGCGAGTACTTCATTCGCGACGCCTCCACGGGCGAGATCACCCTAAGACTGGGCTCCCTTTCACCCACTTGAGTTAACGCGCTACGGCGCGCCCAAACCTCGTCCGGGTCGGATCCATGAGCTAAACTGTAAGAATTTCATCGCGTGGTGGATCGAAACTTGCGCCAGGTCAGAGCGACATTCAAAACAATCCGCGTGCTGCGCTCCCAATAAATGCCAGTGACGCCAGCAGCATTACGACTGTCGCAGCCCAGCCCACAACGCGCAGGTAAACCGGTAGCGAAAACTCTTTCACGATGCCGGCGTTCGCGGACATGATCATCAGCATCACCATCAGCGGAACGGCAACGATTCCGTTGATCACTGCGGACCAGTACAGCGCGCGTATCGGGTTCATTCCCAAAAAATTCAAAGCAATCCCAAGGATCATCGCCGCGGCCAATACGCCATAAAATTTTGGCGCCTGCCGCGGCCTGCACTCCAGGCTGGCGCGCCAGCGAAACGTTTCCGCGACGGCATACGCGGCGGAGCTCGCCAGCACTGGCACGGCCAGCAGCCCCGTCCCCACGATCCCCAGCGCGAAAAGCAAAAACGCGAAATGCCCGGCCAGCGGCTCCAAGGCTTTGGCGGCATCAGCGGAAGTCTCGATGCCTTTGCCGGCGCCTGTGGCGTGCAACGTCACGGCCGTGGTTAGAATAATGAAAAATGCTACCAGGTTCGAAAAACCCATGCCGATCCAGGTATCGAGCTTGATTCGGTGGAATTCCACCAGCGCTTGTTCAGGCTTGCGTTTGAGCGGTGACTCCTTCCGGCTCATGCGCACGTCTTCCGCTTCTTCCGACGTTTGCCAGAAAAATAAATATGGGCTAATGGTGGTGCCCAGCACGGCGACCAGCGCCATCCAGTATTCCGCCGTCCAGGTAATCGAAGGGATCACTGTCGAGCGCAGCGCCATTTTCCAGGGCACGTGCACCACGAACGCCGTCGCCACATAAGCGAACAGCGCCAGGGTCAGCCATTTCAGGTAATGAACATATTTCTTGTACGGAACGAAGACCACCAGCAGCAGTGACAGCAGTCCGAACCCCAGCGCATACGCATTCAGCGATCCTCCGAACACCAGCTGCGCCGCCGCGCCCATGGCCGTAACGTCCGCACCGAGATTGAAGATGTTCGCGGCGCACAGCAACAACACCAGTCCGTAAAGAACCGGCCGTGGATAGTTCTGGCGCATGTTTTCCGCGATGCCCGCGCCCGTAATGCGTCCCAGCCGCGCGCAAATTTCCTGCATCGCGGCCATCAATGGGAACGAAAACAACATGGTCCACAGCATCCCCACGCCAAATTGCGCGCCCACCTGTGAGTAAGTCGCGATGCCGCTAGGATCGTCATCGGCAGCGCCGGTGATCAATCCAGGACCGAGCCGCAGAAGAATATGGATATGCTTCGTTGGGAAACCCGAACGCCGCCCAGCCGCTTCCGATTTTCCCAATGATTTACTCACTCAGTTCTCCGAACATCGCGAAAGTAGCAGGCGGCCTGCGCCCGTTGACCGCGACTTTTCGTTTCCTTCTTCTAAGCAGCCTTAGTCCCACAGTCTCGCGGCGCCGCGCCGCCCCAAGAGTTATACGCCAGTCGTAAGCTCCATAAAATCAGTGATTCACGGTACGTGTAGCTAGCGTGAGCCGCAGACACGAAAAACCACTGCTGGAGGGACGATTCTTTGTTCCTGACCGTTGGTACAGGTACGTCTGATCTTGGCGCCAGCGGCACGCCTCGCGGCGCAAACGTTATGCTTTCGTATGGATTTTGGAAGTTGCCCGCCCAATCCGCCATGCCTGCGATAAAATTTATTCTGGTGCCCCTTCGATGAAGCTTTCTCGTTCGTTGCTGATCTCCTGTGCTTGGGTGTTTTTTGTCGGCGGCTATGCAGCCGTCACGCTGTTGGCCTCTCGCGACTCGACTTTGGCAGGCTTCGGTTATTTCTTCGCTTGCATGGTCCCGTTGTTCGCCAATGGCTGCCTGTTGTGGAACGCGGCCTCTCCTTACCGCCGGCAAAATGGATTCTGGATGCTCCTGGCGTTGGGCTGCACTTTTTGGCTCGCGGGAATCCTGGTGATGGTTTACACCGAATTCAGCCTACACCAGGAAGCCAGTGTCCCCTTCATCGCCGATCTACTGTTCTTTCTTCACACCGTTCCGTTCATGGCCTCGCTGGCACTGATGCCCCACGCGCGAAAAATGCGCGAGACCCTGCGCTACGGCCTGATCGATTTCCTTCTTCTGTCGTTCCTGTGGCTCTACGTTTATATTTTTGCGGCGATGCCGTGGAAGGTCGTCTCTCCAAATCCTGAGTTATTCCACTCGCGCGACTTCGTCAGTTATCTCCTCGAAAATTTGGTCGTCGCGATTGGATTCGGCCTTCTGTTTCTACGCACTCGCGGCTCATGGCGCACCGTTTACGGACATCTTTTCGGTGCGGCCTCGTTATATGTCACGGGAATGATCTTGTCGGTCATGGCTATGCACCACTTGCTGCCATTCGCGAACGGCCTGGTCCGGTTGCCGATGCTGGCATCGTTCGTTTGGCTGGGCTCCACGGGAATCATCGCCCGCGATCTAGCCTTCGAGCCGGAAGCGCAACAGCCTTCCGTGAACCGCGACACCCAGTGGCCTGCGCGTCTGGCGATGTGGGGTGTGCTGGCGGCGCCCGTGCTGGCCGCGTGGGACGTGCTCGCCAGCACCGCGCCGGATTCGGTGAGAAGCTTCCGTCTGATCGTCACGCTGGTGGCCATTTTCGCCGGCGCCGCTCTCGTTTTCTTCCGCCAATACCTCGTCTATCAGGAACGCACCAGCCTGGTGCACGAATTGTGGGAGTCGCTGGAAAACGTCAAGCGCCTGCAGACCCATTTCGTGCAATCCGAGAAGCTAGCCTCGCTCGGCCAACTCGCTGCTGGAGCCGCGCACGAAATCAATAATCCCCTCACCGCGATTCTCGGTTATGCCGACGTGCTCACCATCGAAAACGCCACAAACACGCGCGCCCATTCCTTGGGAGACAAAATTCGCGAACAGGCCCGCCGCACCAAGGACCTCGTCAATAATTTGCTCAGCTTTGCGCGGCAGAATCCCGCCGAAAAACAATTGCTGGATTTGAATAGCGTCCTCACCGGCGCCGTGCAGCTGCGCAATCTGGATTTGCGCGGCAAAAATATCCGCATCGAGCTGGAAAATCGCAGCATCCTCCCCGCCGTGCGTGGCGACCCGAATCAATTGCTGCAGGTTTTCTACCACTTGATCAGCAACGCGGTGGACGCCATGGAAACCGCTGGCGGAGGAGTGTTGCTCATTCGCACTTTGCGCGAACGCGGCAACGTTGTCATCGAATTCTCAGACACCGGACCGGGCATGAAGGAACCGGAAAAAGTCTTCGACCCGTTCTACACCACCAAGGAGGTCGGCAAAGGCACCGGCCTCGGCCTCAGCATCTGCTATGGCGTGATGGAAGAGCACGGCGGGCGAATAAGCGGGTTTAACCGCCCCGAAGGCGGCTGCACATTCCGTCTCGAACTGCCCGCGATTCTCGCGGTGTTCCCGCAGACGTCGGCATTGCCCGCGGCTCCCGTCAATACGCGCTAGATTCTTATCGCCGCAAGGTGAGTGTGCTAGAGTCTGAAATTCCATGAACGCTTCCGCCACGATCGCCGGCCCTGCGATTGCCACCGAGCATCTCACGCGCCGCTTCGGCGACTTGGTGGCCGTGCAGGACGTAAACCTCCGCGTCGCTTCCGGCCAGTTCTTCGGATTCCTGGGCCCCAACGGCGCCGGAAAATCCACCACCATCAAAATGCTCACCGGCCTGCTGGCTCCCACTTCGGGGCGCATGCAGATTCTCGGCATTGATCTGACGCAGGATTCCGTGGAAGTGAAACGCCAGATCGGCGTCGTGCCCGAAGGCATGGCGCTCTTCGGGCGCCTCACCGGCTCGGAATATCTGAATTTCGTCGGCCGGATGTATGGCCTCGATCGCGCGACGGCCGCGAAACGCACCGCGGAACTTCTCGATTTCATGCAGTTGGTGGACCAGCCCAAGGCGTTGGTGACGGACTATTCCCACGGCATGCAGAAGAAGCTCGCGCTGGCCGCCGCCGTAATCCACGGCCCTAAAATTCTTTTCCTCGACGAGCCGTTCGAGGGCGTGGACGCGATCGCTTCCAACACCCTGAAATCCATGTTGCAGAATATGATCGCTCGCGGCGCGACCATTTTTCTCACATCTCACGTGCTGGAAATTGTCGAGCGTCTCTGCAGCCACGTGGCCATCATTCATCGCGGGCAGCTGGTAGCTCAGGGTTCTCTGGAAGAACTGCGTGCAGGTGTCGAAGCACAAGCCGCAGCCGCGCTCACCGCGTCCGGCGCGCCGCACGAAATTGGCGCGCCAGCTCCCGCACCCGGCGAAAAGCTCACGCTCGAACAGATTTTCCTGCGTATCGTCGGCGGCACGCGCCCCGCCGATCAGGAACTCTCGTGGCTGGGCTGACCTTCTCTCCCGATATGCGCGGCCAGTTCGCCGCGATCGCCCGTGTCCGCTGGCAACTCTTCGTAAATTCTCTCCGCACCATTCGTGGTCGCATGGAAGTCGTCGCCCGCGGATTCATGTTCCTCGGTTTTGGCATGGGCGCGATTATCGGGTCCATCGCACTCGGCGCCACCGCGTGGTATTTCGTTTCCAGTGGAAGAGTGGATTGGCTCCCCGTGCTCCTCTGGCCCGTCTTCCTGTTCTGGCAACTTTTTCCCGTGATGGCCAGCGCCTTCACCGAAAACGTGGATTCATCGAACTTGCTGCGCTTTCCGCTCTCGTTTCCTTCCTATTTTCTCATTCGCATCGCCTACGGATCGCTCGACCCTTCCACGGTGATGGGCAGCCTGTGGCTCCTCGGCATGTCCATCGGAATCGCCTGGGCCTCGCCGGTTCTTTTCTTATCAGCCGCTCCGGTGCTGCTGCTTTTCGCCATCTTTAATATTTTGCTGGCCCGCGCGCTTTTCACTTGGGTGGAGCGGTGGCTCGCACAGCGAAGAACTCGCGAAATCATGGCCGTTTTTGTTCTGTTCGTGATCATCGGCTTTCAATTCATCGGCCCGCTCGTCCGCCATTTTGGCAATCGCTCGCAACCGGCGGTATCGCGCGTCGCCGTTCACGCTCTGCCCATCGAGCGGCTGCTGCCTCCGGGCCTCGCGGGTCAGGTGATCGCGCACTCCCTGCGCGGAGAAAGTGCTCTGGCTCTTGGATCGTTCGCATTGTTCTGTGGATACACCCTGGCGATTCTGTGGCTGTTGAATGTGCGTCTGCGCGCGCAATATCTCGGCGAAAATTTAAGCGAAGCCGTCGCGCGCACCGCCGCCCCCGCAGTTAAGCAGCAAATTCGGCTCGGCTGGAACATCCCCGGCGTCCCCAACGTAATTTCCGCCGTCGTCGAAAAGGAAATTCATTATCTTTCGCGCAGCGGTCCCATGCTATTTACGCTCGTGATGCCACTCGTCGTGCTCCTTATTTTCCGCTTCACGCCGGGGAAATCAGATAGCTCCGCCGGCGTCCTGGGCCACTCTGCGGATTTAGCTTTTCCCGTGGGTGCGGCCTACGCCGTACTGATCTTGACGAACCTGGTCTTCAACAGCTTTGGTGCCGATGCCGGCGGAATTCAGTTCTACTTCGTTTCGCCAGTCCGCTTTCGCGAAATCCTGCTGGGCAAAAATCTCACGCATTCTCTAGTGCTCGCGCTCGAGATGGTTCTGGTCTGCGCCGGAGCGAGTGTCATGTATCGTCCTCCGGCCTGGGACATCCTGCTCGCCACGTTCACCGGCGTATTCTTCGCGCTCGTCGTGAATTTGACGGTCGGCAATTTGCTCTCCGTGTACTCACCCAAGAAAATTGATCTCAGCGCCCTGGGCCGCCAACGCGCCTCGCAAACCACCGCCCTGGCCAGCCTCGGAATCCAAGCCGTGGTACTGGGCCTCTGCGCCCTCGCACTTCTGGTCGCCCGCGCGTACCAGCACATCTGGCTCGCAGCCATAATTTTCCTCGCGCTAGCCGCCATCGCCACCGTGTTTTACTCGCTCGTCCTGAATCGCATAGACGAGATCGCCTTGCGCCGCCGCGAAGCAATGATTGCTGAACTTTGCCGCGCTTAAACTGCGTTTGAATTTGTGTGAGACGATATGCTGCAATACATTCGCACTGGGGACTGTATATGCCATTAATGCGAAAGGAACCCGGAATCAATCAATGCTTCCGTCGTGTGTTCTGGCTTGTAGTTTCTATTCTTCTCCTGCACTCTTCCCGAGCCATCGGTCAATCGCTGAAACCGACCAGCTCGTACGCCGGCCTGCCTCATCAGCTTGAAGAGCTTGTCAACACGTCAGCCGTCTCGGGCTACGAAAATCAACTCGCGGACAAAATTCGCGCGAGCCTGGGAGATTTGCACCCCGTCACGGACAATCTCGGCAACGTAATCATCACCATCGGCAGCGGCGCACCGCATCGCCTCATCGTCACTCCCATTGACGAGCCGGGCTTCGTCGTCAGCGAAGTCACCGCCGACGGCTACCTGCGCGTGCAGCGGCTTCCACAAAACGGCTTGCCCCCGATCTTCAATGAAATGTACCCCGCGCAGCCCGTGCGAATCGAAACCGCTGCCGGCAAATGGATTGACGGCGTGGTCGCAGGGCTTTCTGTGCATCTGCAACCCGGCCGATCCAATCCGCCAAAGGCTGCCGACCTCGAAAATTTCTACGTGGATATCGGCGCAGGCTCCGCCGCCGAAGCCCGCAAAGCCGGCGTGGATCTTCTCGACCCCGTCGTAATCAATCGCAGACTAATGAACTTGGCCACCACAGAACTGGCCGGAGCTTCCATTGGCGACCGTTTCGGCGCAGCCGCGCTCCTGGAAGTGCTCAGCCACGTTGACTCCGCGAAAATCAAAGGCACTCTCACCGTCGCCTTCGTCGTGCAACAGCGCACCGGCGCGCGCGGCCTGCAGCGCATCCTCACGCAAACGCAAGCCGACGAATTTATTTACGTCGGACGCCTGCTCCCCGGCGGCCCCATACCGGAAATGGAGACGCTGCATCGCGCGCCACGCCGCGAACCGGGCGGAGGTGTGCTGGTCGGCGTGCCGCAAACCGACGGCTCGCTCCCGGGATTTGCAACCGAACTCAAAGAGCTTGCCGACGCCAACAAAATTCCAGTCGCATCCGACTATTCCGCAAATATTCTTCCCAGGAGCTATCTGCCGCTGCCGCAATTCCCCGCGAAATGGGCGCACCTCGGTATTGCTACTTCATTTCCAGACACCCCTGCTGAAACGATCGCTTCAGAAGACCTGAGCAACTTGACGAGACTCTTGGATATGTATGTTGGTGCCTCGGCATCCGCACCCTCAGGCGGCACTTTCGCCGCGGACGGTCATATTCCAAACACCCACGAGCGCCTGCCAAACACCGAGATTCTTCGTCAATTGGTCGAAGCCTACGGCGTCAGTTATCACGAGGGCCCGGTGCGCGAATCCGTCCAGCGCCTGCTTCCTCCCTGGGCCAAACCCGAATCCGACGACGCCGGCAACCTAATCCTTCATCTCGGCGCAACTCCTGCCGGCTCAAAAGCACCGTGCATCCTCGTCGTCGCCCACATGGACGAAATCGGCTTCATCGTGAAATCCATCTCCAAAGACGGCCGCCTCGAAGTTGAATGGCGCGGCAGCGGTGACCTCAGCTTCTTCGCAGGCCATCCCGCGCTCGTGCACACCGCAAAAGGCGACCTCGATGCGATCGTCGAACTGCCCAGCGGCTGGGACACAGCGAATTTCAAATGGCCAACGGACGCCGGGGAGCCAGACTCGAAAAATCCGGTGCGAGTTGACGTCGGCGCGCGTACTCCCGAGGAAGTCGCGAAACTCGGCATCAGCCTCGGCGACACCATCACGATTCCGAAAGCCTACCGCCCGCTGCTCGGCACGCGCGCCAACGGCCGCAGCTTTGACGATCGCGTCGGAGACACCGCGCTGATTTCCGCCGTCTGGGCGCTCGGCGCGCCGCTGAAGGATCGCGATGTCACCTTCGTCTGGTCCACCGGCGAAGAAGAAGGTCTCGTGGGCGCCGCGAAGCTAGCCGCTCGCCTCGCCACTGAGGGCCACGCGCCAGATTTCGTTTTCGCCGTGGACACTTTCGTCAGCTCTGACTCGCCCATCGAATCGCAGCGTTTCGCCGATGCGGAAATCGGCAAAGGTTTCGTGATTCGCGCCGTGGACAATTCCAATATCGTCCCAACGCCTCTGGTCGAGCGCCTCATCAAGCTCGCGCGCACAAATCAAATTCCCATACAGTACGGCGTCACCGGCGGTGGCAATGATGGCTCCGCCTTCGTCCGCTACGGCTCTGTGGACATCGCGCTCGGCTGGCCACTGCGCTATTCGCATTCCCCAGCGGAAGTGATTGATACGCGTGACGTGGATTCTCTGGCGCGCATCATCACAGTGATCGCCAAGAGCTGGTAGGGAAGACGAGCCGCTAACCTCCTCAATCTGCAACGTACTTCCGTGGGGCGCGCCCACACTTTGCTATAATCTCGCGCCGTGAGCGACCCAGCTTTCAAACCGCCGCGCCACATCGTAATCGAAGGACCAATCCGCGTCGGAAAATCCACACTCGCCAAAGTCCTGGCCGAACAACTGCACGCCCGGCGCATCTTCGATGCCGACGACAATCCCTTCCTCACCGATTTCTACGACGAAAAGCCCGGCTCCGCGTTTCGCGCTCAAATGTATTTTCTCTACGAACGCTATCGCCGCTGCTGGATGCGCGCCCGGAAAACAATCCCGCGCCCATCGTTAGCGATTTCCTCTTCGAGAAGGACAAAATTTTCGCCTACCTCAATCTCGATAACGAAGAACTGAAACTCTACGAACGCTATTTCGAAATGCTCGCACCCTCAGTCCCCGTGCCCGATCTGGTTATCTATCTACAAGCGAAACCCGAAGTCCTGCGCAAGCGCGTCTCGAAAAAGGGCGATCCCGCCGAAACGCAGATTTCTCCGGAATATGTGGAAGCCGTCGCCAACGCCTACGAACATTTTTTCTTCCGCTATTCAGGCGCGAATCTGCTCGTGGTGGATACTTCGGAGATTGATTTCGTGGAACGCAACCAGGACCTGCAGGAACTGCTCCGTCGCCTTCGTCAACCCGTGAAAGGCACGCAATATTTCCTACCGCTCGGCCAAGGCTAACGAGGCTAAGAATCGAAAGTAAAAACTAGAAGGGGGACGGGACGGGCGGCCCCGCCAGGCTACCCGCCCCGCACTGCGCACAGGAGGAACTCAAATCCAAAGCTCAACGCTCAGCAGCCGCACAGCTCGCCGAGAACGATCAGCTCAAGTTAAGCAGCTTTGTGCGTGCCTGTCAGCCGGTGACGCAATCTTCCCAGCGTGCGATTCACCGGATGGCTGCGGTGTAAGAACGTAAGCACCGGCATCCGCCGCACGCCGATTTTTTCCAGACGCGCGCCGGATGCGGAAATCTCTTCCCGCCGATACCAGCCCCTTTTCCAGAGTGGTAATCGCCTCTGACGTGCGTCCGGCCTGGTAATAGACTTCTGCCAGGTTCAGATACAGCTGCGCGTGGTTGTGCTTCATTCCCAACGCTTCGCGACACAGCGATTCCGCGTCGCCGAATCGTTTTTCGGCCAGCGCGGCCAGCAGGCCGGTGTAGGAAAGATAAAATGGGTTTTTCGGAGCGATGCCAAGCGCGCGCCGGGCGTGTTGCAGCGCTTCTTCAGACTGCCCGTCTCGGAGGTTCTTCAGACACTCTTTGAAATCGTTCATTCCAGCATCTGAGGGGGATGTAGTTCCGATCCAGTGGGACATAGGCTCCTTCCTTAACCCTGCGGGCACCAGCAGGGTGACTGAAGGCAGAGTACCTGCGCGCTCCGTACGTGCAAATAGAACGTCCGTACAGTTTTTGGGCTACTCCCTTTTACTGTCACATCGGACAGGCAAAGATTTTTGCAAGGCCACGCGTGCCATCCCGGCATCGCTCAGCGCCCGGACAGCGCCCCGAAGCCCCTGTTTTATTGGGTGTTTGTGACTCGGCCCTACTCTACGGTGGCGGCTCCCGGCTCGCAGGGGCGCTGTTTGCCGCACCGCAGCTTGTCACGATCTCAGCCTTATCGAGGGGGTAAACCAAGCGCGTCGTCGGCTCTCCCTTGCGAGCAAGCCTCCGGACAGTTATGCTGCGTCGTGAATTTCGAGGAGTGAAATGCAAATAATCCGCACACGAAGAATCACATCTGCCACTGGCGTTCTATTTGCATTTTTCCTGGCGCTGGCCCTCGCCGGGCCACTTGAACTCACCGCTCTCGCGCAGTCTACAGCCCCGGTCGAACAAGGAAAATTCATCCTGCACAAATTCGAGCAGCCTATCGGCGAAGAAACTTACCGGATCACCCGCGACGGTGATGCACTGAACGTAAAGATTGATTTCAAGTTCACCGACCGTAGCTCGCCCGTGCCGCTCACCGCTGCATTTCGCTCCGCAAGCGACTTGACGCCCATCGCGTTCGAAATCAAGGGCAAGAATTCCCGCTCGACGGATATTGACGAAGCCGTCGAAGTGCAATCCGAAAAAATCCGCCTGCGTGACCGCGACAAGTGGACCGAAGCCGCGAAGCCTGGGCAGTTTTTCACCATTGCCGGCTACGCGCCCACCACCATGCAGATGCTCATGGTGCGTTATTGGGCAACGCATGGCTCGCCGGCGCAGCTCGCCACTCTGCCGAGAGGCCAAGTGAAGATCGAGCCGCGCGGCACAGACACCGTCAACATTGATGGAAAAGCTCAGAAGTTCGATCGCTTCACCATTGAGGGATTAATCTGGGGCCGCGAAACACTTTGGTTTGACGCGAACCGCGATCTCGTCGCCGCCGTCACCACCGACGCCGAATTCGATCATTTCGAAGCCATTCGCGAAGGCTATGAAAGCGGCCTGGGAACATTTGTCGGCCTCGCCGGCTCGGACGGCATGGCCGCGCTCGCGGACATTTCCAAAGGCATTTCCGGCAGCCGCGCCGAAAAGATCGCACTTGTCGGCGGCACGCTGATTGACGGCACGGGCCGCGAGCCGATTCCCGATTCCGTCGTCGTGATTGAAAAAGGCCGCATCGTGGATGCCGGCCCGAAGTCGCGCGTGAAAATCCCCAACGGCGCGCAAAAAGTGGACGCACGTGGAAAGACGATTCTCCCCGGCCTGTGGGATATGCACGCACATTTCGAACAGGTCGAATGGGGACCGATTTATCTGGCCGCCGGTGCCACCACTGTTCGCGATTGCGGCAATGAATTTGAATTCATTACCGCCGTCCGCGATGCCGTCGCCAATGGACGCGGCCTCGGGCCGCGTCTCCTGCTCGCGGGAATTGTGGATGGTACCGGACCAAGCGCCATCGGAGTCGAGCGCGTGGATACGCCCGAGCAAGCAAAAATGTGGACGGACAAATACCACGGCGCCGGTTTTCAGCAAATGAAAATTTACAGCTCCGTGAAGCTCGAGGAAGTCAAAGATGTCGCGGATGAAGCGCACCACCTCGGCATGACGGTTACCGGCCACGTCCCAATCGGCTTGAATGCGTATCAAACTATTGAGGTGGGCCAGGACCAGATCAATCACATTCCCTATATCCTGGACATTATGGTTCCACCTCTTCCCGCGGATGCCAGCCGTCTCGATCAGGCCGAAGCGCGAGCGAATCTGGATCTGAGTTCTTCCGCTGCACAGAAAGCGATCGCTTTTCTGGTGCAGCACGGGACAGTTGTGGACCCCACTCTCGCGGTTTTCGAGTTTCTTTCCGCCAGCACCGCCAAGCCTGCAGCCAGCATCGAGCCAGGCGTCACGAAAGTCGCGCCGGAACTTCAGGCGATTCTCACGGATGTCGGACCGCCATCGCCTCACGCGGACATCAACGAAAAAGTTTTTGCCAAGGAGCTTGCTGTCGTAGGCGCGTTGCACAAAGCAGGTGTTCCGATCGTCGCGGGAACGGATCAGACGGTCCCCGGACACAGCCTGCACCGCGAAATCGAGTTGTACGTCCAAGCCGGCTTTACGCCGATGGAAGCGATTCAGGCCGCAACGGTTGTGCCGGCGCGCGTGATGGGCCTCGACAAGGAACTCGGCACGGTAGAAGCTGGCAAGCGCGCCGACGTGATAATTCTCGACGGCAATCCGCTTGAATCCATTCACAACATTCGCAAAGTCGAGTTCGTCATCACCAATGGCATCATGTACAACTGCGCCGAGCTCTGGCGCAGCGTCGGCTTTCAGCCGTAGGATGCATCGAGGGGCTCATCAATGGACAATTGGACTCGTAGAAAGTTCTTCTTAGCCACGCTGACCGGCGGCATCGCAGCTGGCACGCGGCGGCTTTTTGGCGCCACGAATTCCAACACGCAACTTCCCCGCTGTTCCTGATGCTTTCGCGGACTCCGCAGCAGCGCAAGGCGTTCGTCCGCTAATCATTTCATCCGCCAACGGCTTGCAGCACCTCGATGACGGCATGGCGCTGCTTAAATCTGGCGGCGATACTCTGGACGCCGCGCTGGCTGTAGTAACCAAGGTGGAAGACGATCCCAATGACGATTCCGTGGGCTATGGCGGCCTGCCCAATGAAGACGGCGTCGTCGAATTAGACGCAAGCGTAATGCACGGACCATCGCGCCGCGCCGGAGCCGTCGGGTCCATCCAGAAAATCAAGAATCCTTCGCTTGTCGCCAAAACCGTGATGGAAAAAACCAATCACATTTTCATAGTCGGCGCGGGCGCGCAGCATTTCGCGGAAGACGAAGGTTTCGCGCAGATGAACCTTCTCACGGAGCGTTCACGAATTGCTTGGCTGGCATGGAAGGCTTCGATTTCTGAAAATTGGCGCCCAGGGCTCGACAGCCCGGAATGGAAAGAGAAACTCGCACAGCTTCTGGACACTCCGGAAAAGCTGGCGTGGCGCGCTCACATTGAAGAAGTGGTCGCGCATCCGCCCACCGGAACAATTAATTGCCTCGCGGTGAACGCCAAGGGCGATATTTCCGGCACGACCACGACGTCCGGCCTAGCCTGGAAAATCGCCGGCCGCGTAGGCGATTCGCCGATCATCGGCGCGGGGCTTTTTGTGGACAACGAAATCGGCGCCGCCGGCTCCACCGGCCGCGGCGAAGAAAACATCAAGATCTGCGGTGGCCACACCATCGTGGAAATGATGCGCAGGGGCTCGTCTCCCACCGACGCGTGCATGGAAGCGCTGCATCGCGTGGTGCGCAACTACAAACCGTTTCCCGACCGGCTGAAACGATTCCACATTCAGTTCTACGCGGTGAACAAGAATGGCGAGTACGGCGCGGGCAGCCTGTGGGGCAAACATAACGATGGCCGCCTGATGCAGTATGCGGTGCACGATGGCGCCAAAGCGCGGCTGCTACGCACTACGCCGATGTTTGACGAAATCGGCGGCGATTACTAAAGTCGGCGCGAGCCAGCGTTTATCTGCGCGCGTGCAAATCGCACCACACTCCGGTCAAAAAGATCCTTCGTGCAATTCGGTGTGCCCATTTCCGCACATTAGTTCACGAGCTCCGATGCAAATACTAAGTGGATGCCGCGAGCTTCCAGCGGCGGGACGCCTTCGGCGAGCGCCGCAATCGTAGCGGGACGCGGATGTCCGATGGCGATGGTGAATCCGTCGCGCTGCGCGTCGCGGGCGGCGAGGTTGAGTTGCTTGAGGATCGCGTCGCGCGAAGCGACGTCGTCGAGGAACACTTTCCGTGACGCCGCCGGTACGCCAGCGCGCTTGGCCATATCGTACGCGACGGTCTTCGCATCAGTGCGACTATCCACGAAGAAGAGTCCACGCTGCCTCAGCGCGGGCATCAGCGCCTGCATCAGTGCGGGATCGGCAGTGGCGCGCGAACCCTGATGGTTGTTCACGCCCGCGGCGTACGGCACAGTTTCCAGCATTCCCGCCAAAGCCACGTCCACTTGCGCGGCGCTCATGCCCACGCGCAGTTCGATGTCTTCCGGCTTCGCGCCGTCCGCTTCCGACTCCATCGGCAGATGCAGCATTACCTGATCGCCACGGCGCTGCGCCTCTTCGGCGAGTTCGCTCGAAAGCGGCAAATGCGGCAACACGGAAACGGTTAGCGGAAAGCCGAGCGCCAGCACCGCATCGCCGGCAGAGCGGTCGTAACCGATATCGTCAATGATGATCGCGAGCCGCGGATTGCCGGCGCTGGCAGATTGCCGCGCTCCCAATGGCGTGGATCCGTGCGGCGGAACAGTCCGAGCGGTGAGCGGTGTTACTACGTGAACGGTGTGCGTGCGCGCGCCGTGGAATGAGCAATCGAAGCGGATTACGCCGCTGGAAGCTGTCTCGGTAACGGAAAGGTCGTGCTTTCGCGCGATAACGTTCAGAGCTTGCGCGAATGCTGCGGTCTGCGAGGGATCGCTTAATGAGATATAGATGTTGTCAGCAGCGAGAGCGCTCGACGAGCCGCGTTTCGCGGGTTGCATCTCGGGACGGATAGCAATTTCGAATTTATGGCCGTTGATTTTCTGCGCGGCGCTGACAATTTCGCCGGTGATCGCGCGCAACTCGGATTTCGAGAGGTTCTTCTTACCGCAGCCCGAGAGAAATCAGAAGAACGAAGGTGGCGCACGCCGCGAAAATACGCACAGCGCCGCGCGATTTCAAATCTAGGCGGCCAGCTGCTGGCAGCCGTACACCAGCTTGGCGGCTTTCTTCTCCACCGCCGCGCCGCCCTGCAATAATTCCAACGCTTTCTTTACGACAGGATCGTCGGGCGAAGAGCTGGGAGCCGCGGCAGGCTGGGTGAGATCCGCCTGCGCCATCAGATCGTCAATCGAAGGATGCACTTCGGCAGTCGGCGGCACACCTTCGGTGGGAATGTCCTTGTTGCCGGGAGTGAAATAAGTTGCGACGGTGAGGATCAGCGCGGAGCCGTCGTCCATCTCAATCAGTTTTTGCTCGGAAGCGGTGCCGTACGTCCGTTCGCCTACGGTGCTGCCGCGCTTGTTGTCCGCGATAGCCGCCGCCAGAATCTCCGCTGGTCCGGCAGTGCCGTTGCCGATCAGCACGGCGACGGGTTCGGTCCAGACTACTTTCGTCGGATCGGCGGAAGAAACGATCGCGGTGACCGTCTGGCCTTTCAACGTGGCAATGGTACCGGAAGGAAGGAAAAGCTGAGCGGTCTGAATCCCTTCCTGGTCGTCGCCGAGCGAGCAATCACGCAGATCGAGAAGCAGTTTCTTCGCACCGGCTTTCTGGAATTGCACCAGCTTCTCGCGGATCTGCTTGGAAACTCCCGGCGTAAATTCCGGCACGCGCAGGTAAGCGACATCGCCATTCAGCCGGTCTTCCACAAGCTTAGGCGCCGCGAGCTTTGCGAGGGTGATGTTCATTTCCTGCGGTTCCGCTTTGCCGCGGCGAATCACGGAAAGCTGCACGGTGGTTCCGGGATTGCCCTTCAGCAGCAGCTGCGCCTGGTCAATGGCCATCTGGCCGGTGGTGAATCCCGCGATTTTCTCCAGGATGTCGCCAATGCGCAGGCCGATTTTCGCGCCGGGACTATCAGGCAGCACGCCGATCACGCCGATGTAACCGAAGCGGCGGGTGAGCGCGAGGCCGGTTTCCGCCGGCGGATTGCTGGCCCTCTTTTCCTTGAAATCTTTGTACTCAAGCGGGCTCAGATAGGCCGATTGCGGGTCCAGCGAATCGAGCAGCCCGTGCAGCGAACCGTTTGTGACGGCGTGCATGTTGGGATCGTCCACATAATCGCGCTGGATGTGTTCCAGGACTTCGCTATACACCGTAAGCGCGCGAAAAGCTTTGTCATCCGGTGAACGGCCGAGCATGTATCCGGTGGCGGCGTAGGCGACTACCAGAACTGAAATCCCCAGAACGATTTTTTGCCGAGCGGGCTCATGCGTTGTCCTTTGTTGTGCGCAATATCAGTGCCGCAGCATATAGATGACCGCAGGCCGAAGCCGATTTCGTGCCGCGCCAGTTGCCTGCAGCCGGCCGGGCATCCGGGCTAGGTATTAGACTGCCCCGCCGCGCGTAGGAAAGCATGATTATACCGTGAGTTGGGGTTTTCGTGAGCAGTGATTGATGAGTGGTGACCACAGACCTGCGAGCTGTTGTTCACGACCGGTGAAGCAGCGATTTGAGATGCGCAGCCAGCGATTGGCGGCGCGCGAAACCCGCGGCAAGACACGCCTTCTGGAGTTGATTCAAAGGCGATTTCGCATTGATGGCATTGAAGTTACGAAAGTCATGGGTCACGGAACAGCCTATTAGAAATATCGTGCATTGGGGGAAGCTATGATCTGAATTCGATTGACCAGAAACGGGGGGCGGGGCGGAGGAATTCGAAGCCGATCAGGACGGTGCCGCTCTGGGTTCTTGTTACCCGGGCGACGCGGCAGCGCAGCTCTTCGTCGGTCTGCATATTGGCCATCAATAATTCCTGTGACGGCATGACATCGCGCGAAAGCGAGAGCAATCCTCCGCTGGCGCTGACGTTCAGCGTGACGGCGTGTTCGACGAATGGTTCATCGTGCGAGTACGCGTAGATAAACACTGGAAGAAACGCCGAGACACGATGGCTGTGGCGCCTGTTCGGTTTCGCCACTGCGGGCGCCGGCGCCGGTTCGTGGGGAAATCGACCTTTTCGCCGCAGAAATAATTTGCGCCAGCCCATGAATTTCCTTCTTGCTATACGCTACTGCGAGTATCGGCATCCTCGCTGATTTCTTCACTGGGCTTTCGAATAGTTTACACCCGGCAGTGAGACGAGGTTTCGCGGAGTGTGCGCGTGTGAGTCAGCCTGCGCGCATGTTTGCAGATCACGAGCAACGGCGCCCTGGTTCGGGTAAGCTAACCGGATGACGCTGCGGCGCGACATGGCAATGCGGTGCGGTGTGGCGCGATTGGAGCTTCGGCGATGACGGCGGCGGATTTTCGTCGAATGGCTCTGCGCTTCCCGGAGCGACGGAGAGCGCACACATGAACCATCCAGATTTTCGCGTGGGTGGAAAGATTTTCGCGACGCTGGGGTATCCGGAGGCGGGCGTAGGGATGGTGAAACTTTTCCCGGACCAGCAACAGGAGTTCGTGCGCGCAGATCCGAAAGTGTTCGCGCCGGTGAATGGCTTGTGGGGGCGACGCGGCGCTACTTATGTTCGCCTGAAAGTTGCGAAGAAAGGCGGCGTACAACGCGCTCTGGCTGCGGCGTGGCGAAACACGGCGTCGCGGATACTTGTTGCGCAATATGACGGCGCCGATTCGGGTGCTGGCGTGCAGCGCCGCTGATTTCGGGTGCGCGGGCCTGTCGGTCTGTTGGCCCGCTGGTTCACAGGCTGAATCCCCGTACAATTTCTTGCGGACTTTGATCAGATGAGCGCTCGCCCATTTTCCTTCACACAACTCGGCTTGGCAATGGCGGCGGGGCTGGCGCTGCGTTTATTCTTCATCTGGCATTTTCCGTTTTATTCGGGCGACACGAAATTTTACGAGGAACTGGCGCGGAATTGGCTGGATCACGGCGTGTACGGCCTGTACGTACGCGGCGTGCTGACGGCCGTGGACATGCGCGTCCCGGGATATCCCGCATTTCTCGCGGCGGTCTATTTTGTGATCGGGCGCAGCGCGCGCGTGGCGATGGTGGCGCAGGCGCTGCTTGACCTTGCGACTTGCGTGCTCGCGGCGTTGATTGCCGCGCGGCTGGCGCCGGTTTCTCGCCGTGCTGCGGCGGGCACGGCGGCTTTGTGGATGGCTGCGCTGTGCCCGTTCACCGCGGATTACACGGCGGTGGTGCTGACGGAAACGCTGGCAACTTTTTTTACGACCGCGGCTGTGCTGGTGTTTGTTTATTCACTATCCGCGCCGGCGCTGGATCCACCTGTGAACGCAGCGAGTGATTTATCGGCCCCGCAGAGAGCATTTTCAGTTGCCGGTTGGTTTCTGCTGCTGGGATTTATCGCGGGACTGGGAACTTTGGTGCGGCCGGAGACTCCGCTGGTGTTGGCAGCGGCCGGCGTGACCCTTTGCGTTCGCTGGTGGCGGCCGGCGAATTGGCCGAAGCTGATACTTGCTGCGTGCTGGATGTGCGCAGGTTTTCTGCTACCGCTGGTGCCCTGGGCGGCGCGAAATGCGCGAACATTTGGGCGCGTGGAATTTCTGGGGCCGCGTTACGCGCAGACATATGGGGATTTTATTCCACGCGGTTATTTTGCGTGGACGCAGACTTGGATGACGCGATTTAGCGAAGCGTATCTGGTGACGTGGAGCCTGGGGAATCAGCCGATCAGCATCGCAGCGATCCCGGCCGCGGCCTTTGATTCCGACGCGGAGCGCGCGCGGGCGGCGGAGTTGCTCCGGCGATACAACAGTGATTTGAAGATGAGCCCTGTGCTGGATCGCGAGTTTGCGAATCTGGCAGCGGAACGGACAGCTCGGAATCCGCTGCGCACTTACGTTTTTGTGCCGGCGGGGCGAATCGCGGCTATGTGGTTTACGCCACGGATCGAGCTGCTGCCATATTCGGGGAAATTGTGGCCGCCCGGGGAAAGATGGCGCGGTAATCCGGCGGATTTCGGCGTCACTCTTGGATTTGGAATTTTGGGAATCGTGTATCTGGCGTTGGCAGCGGTCGGGTGGTGGCGATGCCGTTCGCTAATGGCTGCGACATTTCTAATTTTGTTCGTCGCGATCCGCACGGTGGCTATGACGCAGTTGCAGACTGTCGAGCCGCGGTACGTGATCGAGTGTTTTCCGGTGATCGTGGCGCTGGGCGCGCTGGCGTGGGCGATGCCGGAGCGGCAAAATGCGGCGATGGAACCGGCGAGCAAGTAGATGCCGTGGAAAGCGAGTAGAGATCCTTCTCCAGCCTCGCGGGACCAGCATGACGACGAACGGCGAGAACGCCGGCGGGATGCCGACGCTACTTAGGATTTGTCGCGAGCGCCAACCGTCGCAGGTTCCTGCGGATGAACAAAACTAGCAGCCGGTGACGCGGAGGCTGACACCGGCGGTGCCGCGGCGGTCGCAACGGTTGCGCCTTCAGCCGTCGCAGGCGCTTCAATTTCCCAATCGCAGCCCTCTTTAATGCACGAACGGAAATTTCCCTGCTTAGTGCGCTTCTCCACGATAAATGGCGCGCCGCATTTTGGGCACGGCTCGTTGATCGGCTCGTGCGGCGTGGTGAAATCGCAGTCGGGATAGCGGCTGCAGCCGTAGAAGATGCGGCCGGCGCCACGTCCGCGCGAAATGCCGCGGCGCACGAATTCGCCTTCGTTGCATTTCGGGCATTTGATTCCAAGCGTAATCGGGCGCGTGTACTTGCACTTCGGATAGTTTGTGCAGCCAACGAAATCGCCGAAGCGGCCCTGGCGGCGCAGTAGCTGCGCATCGTCCAGCGGGCATTTTTCATCGAGAGGAACGTCGGGCTGGCGCGCGATGCGCGTGCCACTCACGAGGCGGCGCGTGGTCTTGCAATCCGGATAGCCCTTGCAAGCAAGGAACACTCCGAAGCGCCCGCGCTTGATGACCATTTCCTTGCCGCAGTTATCGCAGTACTCGATCTTGGCGACGCCATCCGTTTCGGCGGGCAGCTCGGGCGAAAGATCCTTGATGTAATCGCAATCCGGATAGCGATTGCAGCCCAGGAAAAATCCGTGACGCGAAATGCGCTCGAGCAATTCTCCTTCGCCGCATTTTTCGCATTTCAGCCCGGTGGGAATTCCGGCCTTGTAGGACAGCATCTGCTCGTCGGCCTTATCGAGATCCACCACAAATGGATCCCAGAATTCCTTCACTGCCTGGCGCCAGGGAAGTTTGCCCTCTTCAATTTCATCGAGCTCTTCCTCCAGGCGCGCCGTGAAGCCCACGTCAAAAATGTCCTCGAAACTTTTCACCAGCAGCACGCTGACGCGTTCGCCAAGCATGGTGGGCGAAAATCGGCCCTGATCCTTGGTGACGTATTCGCGCTCGACGATCGTGGAAATGATCGCGGCGTAGGTAGAAGGCCGGCCGATGCCTTTTTCTTCCAGTTCTTTCACCAGCGTGGCGTCGTTGTAGCGCGGCGGCGGCTCCGTGAAATGCTGGTCCGGACGAATCTGATCGAGGCGCAAGGACTGGCCTTCGCGAACCTGCGGCAGCGAGCGGCCCTCGCCTTCATCGTCTTTCTCGTCGTCTTCGCGATCTGCGCCTGCCACCGGGGTCTGGTAAACGCGCAGGTAGCCGTCGAACTTCTGCACAGAGCCGGTGGCGCGGAAAGTGTAATCGCCGGCGGAAATATCAATCGTGGTCTGATCGAAAATCGCGGGCAGCATCTGCGACGCGACGAAGCGCTGCCAGATCAGCTGGTAAAGCTTGAAGAGATCGTCCTCCAGAAACGGACGAACGTCTTCGGGTGCCCGCAACACGTCGGTGGGACGGACGGCCTCGTGGGCTTCCTGCGCGTCTTTCTTCGATTTGTAAAAATTCGGTTTTTCCGGCAGGTAGCTGGCGCCGAAGCGTTCCGGAATCATGGCGCGGACCTGGTCCAGCGCATCGTTCGAAACGCGCACCGAATCCGTGCGCATATAAGTGATCAGCGCGACCGAGCCTTCGTTGCCAAGCTCGATGCCTTCATACAGTTTTTGCGCCAGAGACATGGTGCGTTTAGCGGTAAAGCGCAGGCGATTGTAAGCAGCCTGCTGCAGCTTGGAAGTAGTGAACGGCGGCGGAGCGTTGCGCCGCTTTTCCTTCTGCGCGACGGAGGCGACTTGCCACTTGGCCTTCTGCACGGCTGCGACAACTTTGTCCGCCGCTTCTTGATTCAGAACCTCGATGTCCTCGCCATTGAACTTGTTGAGCTTGGCTTCGAATAGGGGTGGAGTGCCGGCATCGAGCAGCGCGTGGATGCTCCAGTATTCCTTGGGGATAAACGCGCGGATTTCCTGCTCGCGCTCGACGATCAGGCGCAGCGCGACGGTCTGCACACGTCCAGCGGAAAGGCCGCGGCGCACTTTATTCCACAGCAGCGGTGAAACTTTGTATCCGACGATGCGATCCAGCACACGGCGAGCCTGCTGCGCATCCACCAAATTCTCGTTTACTTCGGAGGGATGCTCGAACGCAGCCTTGATCGCCTTCTGCGTGATCTCGTTAAACATCACGCGATAAATCTTTGGAGGCGCGCCATTGCCATTGGTCTTAGGCGCTTCTTTCTTCGCGGCGGGCTTGGCAGCCTTCTCCTCGCCTTCCCTTTCTTCGCGCACCACCAGGTCCGCGTATTTCTTGGGCTTGCCCAGGATTTCCGCCAGGTGCGCACAGATCGCTTCGCCCTCGCGGTCCGGGTCGCCCGCCAGGTAGATGGCATCCGCTCCGCGGGCGGCTTTCTGCAGATCGTGGATCACTTTGATCTTGCCCGGGATCACTTCGTAGGTCGGCTCAAAGATGTTCTGGGCCGTGACGGTCACCGGCTTGACGACCTTCTTTTCGAGTGTTCCGGCCTTGGTCTTGCGCTTCTTCTTCTTTTTGCCGTTTTCCTGCCCAGGCAGAAGTATGCCTATGGTTTTCTTGGGCAAGTCCATCACGTGGCCATAGGAAGCCTTGACCAGGTAATTCCGCCCCAGATACTTGTTGATGGTTTTCGCCTTGGCAGGCGATTCTACGATTACCAGAGATCTTGCCATGCTGTCGTTTATTCCCTCATGCCCAGATTGGATGCTTCAGGCTATCTTGCGGACTTCTTAACATTATATACAAGGATTTTCTTGCACCACGGTTCTCTAGTGCGGGCGAGGTTCCATCCTAGCTGCGATTGTCCCGGCTGGTTACAACAGGACTTTCAGGAATTGCTTCCCTGGCAACTGACGTACGACGCCTTTCAGCTCCAGGTCAAATAGGGCCGCCAGCACCTCGGAGGACGTCAGCCCCGAAAGTTCGACCAGGTCGTCTACGTGGCGGGATTCGTCCACGCCTAGTAAATGGTATAGCGTGCCCTCGGCCGGAGCCAAATCCTTTTCCACCAACAGCGCTCGTTCCTCGCTGGAAGCCGTCTCCACCGGCAGAAGCTCAGCGCGGATGGGCGTCGGCAGCTCTTCGATTACATCCTCCCAACTCGTCACCAGCTTTGCACCCTGTTTGATCAGCTGATTGGGTCCAAAGCTTGTCGGCTGGGTGGCGTTACCCGGCACTCCGTAAACTTCGCGGCCGAATTCCATCGCAAGGCGCGCGGTGATCAGAGAGCCGGAATATTGCGCGCCTTCGACGACCACTACCCCGACAGACATTCCCGAAATGATGCGGTTCCGAATCGGGAAGTTTTGCGGCCCGGGGAATGTGCCCATCGCGAATTCGGTGATAATCGCGCCGCGCGTTTCCATTTCCGCGAAGATCTTTTTGTTCTCCTTGGGATAAATTACGTCAATCCCGCAGCCCAGCACACCAATCGTCGCCCCGGTGAGCGAACTGAGCGCCCCTTTGTGCGCACAGGAATCAATGCCGCGGGCCAGGCCGCTAACTATTACGAGCCCTCTGTCAGCCAAATCCCGGGCCAGCTTCTCCGCCATTTGATTCCCGTAAGGGGTAGGACGACGCGAGCCGACGATGGAGATCAGGTGGCGGTTCAGAAGTTCAATGTTTCCGCGGACATACAGAAGGGGTGGCGGGTCGTAAATCTCGCGCAGACGCTGGGGGTACTCTGGCTCATCCCAGGTGAGCAGGCGGATGCCAGCGGCCTGGGCCTGAGCCAGTTCCTTCGCGGCGGCGCTCATAGGCTGGCGCGTATGGATGATCTGGGCGACAGCCGCGGGCAGGCGGTGGGATTCCAGCTCGGTGAGCGAGGCGTTGAAAATGGCTTCGGGGCTACCCATCGCGCGGAGGAGTTTTCCGGCCATGCGCGCGCCCAGACCCGGCGTCAAGGCAAGGGCCAGCCATCCCAGGTATTGGTCGGGGGCCATCGAAGGTGCGGCCAGCGTACGTGGGTAGTACAGAACGTGTCAAGGTAACTATATGCTTATCAATGCTACAGCGGCGCGATTCATACGCATTGGGTACAGCGTATGATTCGCAGGCGTTATTCCGGTGCGCCGGGCTGACCGCTTGGAAAATATGCGGGAGGGCGGACTGAGCGGTTGTTGCGGTGGGAAGAGCGTAAATCTTGTAGACTCGGCGCTGCAGGAATTACCTACAGGTTGCGGGGGCGGATTTGAAGACCACAACTTCTATGTTGGCGATTTGTATCGCAATTTTCGCTGCGGCTTTCATGTGCCCAGCACAAACGATTCAAGTGGATATCACTCCGGCGCACGCGACGAATCACTTCGCGCCCAACCAAGCTCTCGGCGCGGGCGTAGATCGCATTGCGCAGGAAGCGATAGATAAGGACCTGGTGCAGCCGGCGCTCGACAAAGCACTGAGTTCAGGCTGGCAACCGGTGAGCTTTCGCCAGAATACGGAACTTGCGGTGGAAGCATGGCACTGGAATCCGCAGGGCACGTGGAGCGATGCGAGCGGCAAAGGGTATTTCACCGGCTCGGCAAATCCCACGGAGTTCTTGCGATATTCCTACGGCTATGCGCTGCCGCATCGCGGATTCACGCGCAATGATGGAACGGACAATTCTGGATTTTCGCGCCTGACCGACGGAGACGCAAGCAGCTACTGGAAAAGCAATCCGTATCTGACGCAGAAATTTACGGGCGAAAGCGATTCCGCGCATCCGCAATGGATTGTGGTGGACCTGGCGCAGCTGCAGCAAATCACCAGCATTCAGATCCGATGGGCCGAGCCGTACGCGGCGCGCTACATTGTCCAATATTGGACAGGCGATGATCCCATCAAAGCCGTGACGCGCGGCGTGTGGCAAACATTTCCCGGCGGCGTGATCACCGACGGCCACGGCGGTTCTGCAACTTTGCAGCTGAGCTCGACTCCATTGCCCGTGCGATTTCTGCGCATACTGATGACGGAATCTTCTAACACTTGTGATTCGCACGGATCGAGCGATCCCCGGAACTGCGTTGGCTACGCGATTTACGAGCTGTACATCGGCACCGTCACGCCCGATGGAGAATTTCACGACGTAGTGCGGCACACCGCGGACCAGGAGCAAACCACGACGTACTGCTCTTCCGTGGATCCCTGGCACGAGCCTTCCGATTTGCGCTCGACCAAGCAAGCGCAGGTGGGATTCGATTTATTTTTTACCAGCGGCGTAACGCGCGGGCTTCCGGCGATGATTCCAGTGGCACTCCTTTACGACACGCCCGACAATGCGGCCGCCGAGATGGCTTACCTGCAGAAGCGCGGATACCCAGTTTCTTACGTGGAGATGGGCGAAGAAGCGGACGGGCAATACATGCTCCCGGAAGATTATGCCGCGCTCTACTTGCAGTGGGCGACGGCGCTGCATCGCGTGAATCCGGCCTTGAAACTGGGCGGGCCTTCGTTTCAGGGCGTGAATAAGGACATCGAAGTGTGGCCAGACGCGAGCGGCAACGTTTCGTGGACCGCGCGCTTCGTGAATTATCTGAAGCAACACCAGCGCCTGAACGATCTCGCGTTTTTTTCCTTTGAACATTATCCCTACGACCCGTGCCGCATTCCCTGGGGCAGCCTGTACGACGAGCCGGATCTGGTGAATCACATCATGCAAGTGTGGCGTGAAGACGGCGTGCCGGCGACTATTCCGATGTTCATCACCGAAGGAAATCTTTCATCTTCCGCGAGCGAAACGTACATGGACCTTTTTTCCGGTCTGTGGCTGGCGGATTACGTCGGCTCGTTCCTGAATGCGGGCGGCAGCGGCATGTATTACTTCCACTATTTGCCGCTGCAGATGGAACATGGCTGCAACGATTCGCCGGGAACATTCGGTATGTTCACCGTGGATGCGGATTACAAGATCCAGCAGCCGCTGGCGCAATTTTTCGTGGCGCAGCTGATTAATCTGGAATGGGTGCAGCCGGGCAGCGCGCAACATCGCGTGTTTGCGGCGAAGGGCGATGTGGATGACGGCGCCGGCCACGCGTTGGTGACGGCGTATGCGCTCGAGCGGCCGGACGGACAGTGGTCGTTGCTAATCGTGAATCGCGACCAACAAAATGCCCATCAGGTGCGGATCGCTTTCCAAGATCAGGCAGCGCGCAGCGCGGCCTCGTTCGTCGGACCGGTGCAGATTTCGACTTTCGGGCGCGAACAATATCACTGGCAGCCGGCGGAGACGCGATTCATGGCGCACGACGAGCACGCGGGCGAGCGTCCCGTGGTGGTGAACACCAAAGGCTTCGCCGATCCCGACGGGCCCATCAAGCACGCCGGCGAAAACGCGCAGAAGGGCACTCTGTTCAATTTACCAGCTGCTTCCGTTACCGTAATTCGTGGAAAAATAGAGGACTGAAAGGTCCGAACGTTTTAAGTCTGGAGTGCTGTCGGGCATTCGTAGCGGCAAAACAACTCCGGGCGTCAGAGCTTAAGCCTCCTGATACCGTTTGCGTAGCGATGTGGCGGCGATTAGCAAGATCATGGCGGCCGCGATGGCGAGCGAAGAAGTGATCCGCCCGAGCGCCAGTCCGCCCTCCCCATGCGGTTTGGTGAGCGTGTCGCCGAGCGTAGCGCCGAGGGGCCGCGTGAGGACGTAAGCGCACCAGAACAGGACGCTGGCCGGCAGGCGTGTGAAGTGGTGCGCGGAAGCCACCAGCGCGATCAGGCCCGCGAATACAAGCGCGCCGCGTTCGAAGCCGAGCCCGGCTGTAGTGGCGGTGAAATCACCCAGAGCGGTGCCGAGGGTGTTTGATATCAGGATCGTGAGCCAATAGAACAGTTCATTGTTCGGAGTGGTGACGCGGTCCACGGCGATCTCACCTGTGACGAAGTGCCAGACGATCAACACGGCAATGACTGCGCCGGAAAGCAGAGCCGATGATTTGACGTAGCCGAGTCCTGCGGTGCGGTCCAAATAGTCGGAGGTCGTCGTCCCCACGGTGGTGGTGGCAACTACGACGGCCCAGTAGAAGACCGGATGATAGCTTTTGGATTTCATCTGAGCGGCGAGAGTTACGATAAAAAATCCGAGGAAAATCAGGCTGCTGACCGCATAGCCCAGATTCATGGTCATGGAAAGCGCGTCGCCGCCGGTTTCGCCCAGCGTCGTGGCGAGAATTTTTACGATCCAGAACGCCAGTGTGGCCTGTGGAACCTTACTGAAAATTTCTGAATGAACTCCGGACGCCTGGACGCGTGTCAACGGCGCACCTCGGATGTGATTTTCGCGCAGCAGGCTGGCTCGATCGAGCCAGCGTGAACGACTGGTGACGCCGCGATTCACCGCCCCGACACTGTACCGCGACCCCGTCGGCGCGGCGGTGTCGCTCCATGCGGCGGCTGAAGTTGAAATGACTGTGCTCGCAACGGCAGAGGATCAATGCACTTCACCTGAACTGCGACGTCGAATGGCGCGTCAGCATATCATCCATCCGAGCAAGGTGACCAGACAAAGCTCCCGGCGCCACTCAACAAATTCGCTGAAATGATCGCGCCGGCATTTTGCGTTGCTCCACGACTGTCGCGGGCGTAGTCGTTCCGCGGTAGCCGGCCGTTCACGATTTGTAGAATAGGCACAAGCGGTGAAATCTTCGGGCAGGGCGAGGGTTGCGCAAATCATCTCGCGTGCATCCAACAATCGTCAGACCGGCGCATGGTATTTTATGGATTGATTATGAGTTTGAATTTTCCAAAAACGCGGGTTGAGTGGGCCCTTCATTTTACTTGGCGTCATAATTGTTAGCGAGCAAACACCGTTCTTAAACTATAGGAGCGACCGAACCATGTTCGAAAAGAATATCAATCGGCAATACATTCGATTGCCGGTTTTATGCGTCTTTTGCTTGGGATTGATTATCTTGCTGGGCGCCGGATTCGCGCACGCGGATGGCGCTGCGTTCGATCTGGCCGGACCGCCAGTGGAAATGCGGGTGACGCGCGACGGCAAGACGCTGCCGATTTCGCGCACCGCGAATCTGCAGCCGGGCGACCGGCTCTGGATCCATCCCGATCTTCCCGACACGCAATCCGTGCACTACCTGATGGTGGTGGCGTTCCTGCGCGGATCCACAAATCCACCGCCGGAAACTTGGTTCACCCGCGTGGAAACTTGGAGCAAGCAAGCCCGCGAAGAAGGAATAGTGGTGACCGTTCCGCAGGATGCGCAGCAGGCATTGCTGTTTCTAGCGCCGGAAACGGGCGGCGATTTCAATACCCTGCGCAATGCGGTGCGCGGTCGGCCGGGCACTTTCGTGCGCGCGTCGCAGGATCTGAACCAGGCCAGTCTGGACCGTTCGCGGCTGGAAGCGTACTTAGACGATGTGAAGGCGGCGTCGGACGAAGATCCCGCGGAGCTGAAGGAACGCTCGGTGCTGCTGGCGCGTTCGCTGAACATCAAAGTTGATCAGCAGTGTTTCGACAAGCCCACCGAACAGCAAGCTCCGTGCCTGACGCAAAATACTGATCAGCTGATACTAGACGATGGCCACAGCCAGTCCATGGTCAGCGCGCTCACTTCCGGCCCCTCTTCCGATTTGATCGTGCAAGCAAGCGCCACGCCCATGGCCGGAACGGGTTACTACAGCGCGTATGTGGGCGCGGTGATGGACATCGCGCGCATCTTGAACAATCTTCACATCGCCGAGTATCAATACATACCGGCGCTGGCTCTGCCAAAAAACGATCAGCTGAATTTGAAACTGAATAATCCTCCGTCGTTTCGTAATCCGAAATCCGTAATCGTGGTGGGATTGCCGGCCGTGGAAGCAGCGCAATTGCCGCCCTTGCGGCCGGTCGATCCGAAGCAAATTTTCTGCCTGGAGAAATCGCCGCTGGTGCTGCCGACGGAGGGCGCGCCGCTGGTTTTCTCGACGAACCTCGCGCACGATTTCACGCTTCATGTCGAAGACCCGGCCGGCAATCATCTGGATCTGCCCGCGAAAGCTGAGGCGGGACGTGGCGGCTTCGTGATTGACACGCACGCGCTGGCGGCTGTCACGGGAAAGCTGGGCCCAGACGCGACTGGAACGCTTCGCGGGCATTGGGGATTTGCAGAGTTCCAGGGGCCGCGCTTTCTCTTGCGTTCGGCGCACGCAGAGAAGTGGACGCTGCCTTCGGCAGATGCACAGGCATTGATTGTGGGGCGCGATGACGTCCTGCACCTCACTTCCGAATGCGCGCCGTGCGTCGAAAAAGTGACAGCGAAGGATCACAACGGCAAAGACCTGAAAGCAACGTGGAAAGCCAGCAAACCTGAAGAATTACAAGTGACCGTGCCGCTGAAAAACCAGAGCGCGGGAGAAGTGACGCTTACCATAAAACAATTCGGGCTTAACACACCTGACGAATTGCCTCTACTCTCCTATTCCGAAGCGGCGCATCTGGATCGCTTCACCATCAACGCTGGAGACAAACAGGGCGTGCTGGACGGAACCCGCCTGGATGAAGTTTCCAGCTTCGAATTGAACGGCGTCCATTTCGTTCCGGCGAAATTATCGCGCGTGCAGCAAAAAGACGAACTGGGGCTGGCTATTCCGAATGCCGCGACGGCTGCGAATCTGCAACCTGACGAAAAATTGGTGGCGCATGTGGGACTGAAAGACGGGCGCATCCTGGATTTGCAGACCACCGTTGAAGCGCCGCGTCCCAAGGTGACCTTGATGAGCAAGAGTGTGCAGCCCGGCCCCACGGCATCCGCGATACACCTCGGAAGTCAGGATGAATTGCCGCTCGAGGGCCGCCTGCTCTTCTTCGTGAAGAGCGATGTGCCGGAAAAATTTCCGCGGGCGGAAAAAATCGAAGTGGCTACCGAGGATAATGCTTTTGACGCGGTGCTGAGCGTGGCGGACGGCAGCCTGGTGTTGCAGGATGCGCAGAGCGCGCTAGCGCTGCTGGATCCGTTGAAGAGTTTTGGGCCTTCGGCGTTTGGGCCGCTGCAATTTCGCGCGGTGAGCGCGGAAGGGGCCAAGGGAGACTGGCAGCCGCTGGCGAATGTGGTCCGCTTGCCTTCGCTCAAGGAAATTCGCTGTCCCGATGCGCCAGACCAGCAGTGCAAATTGAGCGGCACGAATTTATTTCTGCTTGATTCGGTGGCCTCGAACGCTCAATTCACCAGTCCAGTGCCGGTGCCGGTGGGATTTGTCGGCAGCACGCTGAATGTCCCGCGACCCAACGGCACGCTGCTGTATATCAAGCTGCGCGATGATCCTGCCAATGTGAGCACCGCGGTGCTCCCGGTCTTGCCGGAAAATTAACGCGTTCGCGTGGGCTTGTCGTCGCGAGCCTGTGGCCCGAGTCTGTAGCCGCGCGTTTCCGGCTAAACTGCTGCTAGAATGCGCGACATGCGACGCCTTCTGATGCCGCTGTGCACGTTGCTTCTCGTGATTTTGGCCGCGGCGATTTTCGTGCGGGCCGGCCGGGGCGATTCCTCGATGTGGACCGTGCAGACCAGCGGCATCGACACGAACTTGCGCGGCGTGAGCATCGGGACTTTTGCGGATTCCCACGGCGTGGGCACCGTCGTGGTGTGGGCTTCTGGATCGAATGGCGTGATCCTGCAATCGAAGGATGCGGGCAAGACCTGGAAACGGCTGCACGTGCAGGGCGGCGAAGCGCTGGATTTCCGAAGCATACAGGCGCGAGATGCCACGACGGCGTACGTGATGTCCAGCGGAGAGAGCGACAAATCGCGGATTTACAAGACGACCGACGGCGGCGCGAGTTGGAAATTGCAGTACACGGACAAGCGCAAGGGATTTTTTCTCGATGCGCTGGTGTGCGACTCAGAGATCGAATGTCGCGCGGTTGGCGATCCCATTGATGGAAAATTCGTGATTCTGCGCACGCGCGACGGCGAAACCTGGGAGCAGCTCCCCACCGATCAGATGCCCGATGCGCTGCGCGATGAAGGCGCTTTTGCCGCGAGCGGAACGTGCCTCGCGATTTACAGCTATGAGCACGATTATTTCGTCACGGGCGGTCCGGCGGCGCGCGTTTTTCATTCGAGCGATGCCGGCTACAGCTGGACGGTGAGCAACACGCCGATTGTCAGCGGCAATGCTTCCTCCGGGATCTTTTCCATCTCGGCTTGGGATAAAGCTTTGGTTATCGTGGGTGGCGACTACAAGGATCCTAATAATCGCAATCGCGTGGCAGCTCATTCGGCTGATCAAGGCAAGACCTGGAAATTGGCGGAGCAGCAGCCCGGAGGGTTCCGTTCTGCGGTCGCGCTAATTGACGAGAAATCCTTGATCGCTGTCGGTCCGAACGGAGAAGACTTTAGCGACGATGGCGGTGCGCACTGGAAGCATACGGATTCTCTGAATCTGAACGCGCTGGCGGTGCTGCGATATGATTTGGCCTGGTCGGTGGGGCCAAACGGCACGATTGCGCGCTTGAAATCATCGCCCGTTTACATACTTCACTAACAGCGCGCGGGTGGTGGGCGGGAGAGATCCCCGTTCCGGCGGTGCCGGCTTGAGGCAAAGGCGCCGGGCTCCGTTGACGATGCTCGACGCATCGTCAGAGACGCGGGGGAACGGAGAAATCGCTCGTATTTCTTTTGCGGATCAAAGGATGCACATGAAAGTCCCGATGAAAATTGTTTTGCTGGCTCTGGCTGCGCTCGGATTTTTATTCTCAGCTGGCGCTTCGATGGGGCAAGCCGCCGGTTCTGCGACCGGCATTGAAGGCGTGTGGGCCGGAGTGCTGGGCGGCCAACTTCATCTAGTTGTGACGATCACGAAGACGAGCAGCGGCGAGTTGGGCGGCACGCTGAACAGCGTGGACCAGCACGCGGTTCTGGCTCTGAGCAACGTGACGTTGCACGGCAGCGCAGTGCGTTTTGAAGTGCCGCGCGTCGGCGGGGTATATGAAGGCCAGCTGAAGAAAAACGGCCGCGACATTTCCGGGAGTTGGACGCAGTCCGGCGCTCCTGCGCAGGCGCTGGATTTTACGCGTCGCGCGGAATCCGGCGGGACTTCGGACGGCTCCGCTGGCCGAACCGCGGCGCAGGTGGCGGTTCCCGAAGCCGAGCACACGCCGAAGCCGCTGCTGCCGAAATTCAATGCCGTCGTTCCTTTTGCGCCAACCGCGTTCAAGGCCGATGGGAGGTGGCATTTGGCGTACGAGCTGCATATTTCGAGTATGGATATCTGGGATTACGCGTTTACGCGCATCGAAGTGATCTCCGCGGATGCGCCACAGAAAACGCTGGCAACATTTTCCGGCGCGGACCTCGACGGAATGTTCATCCATCCGGGAGTGCCCGCCGAGGAAAAAGTTTCTAAGCTTGCCCCCGGAGAATTCGGCGTGGCGTTTCTGTGGGTAAATTTCGACAAGCTCGAGGATATTCCGCCCGCGATTGCCGAGCGCATCAGCGTGAAGATCGGCAACTACCCGGAGGCGCTCTCCGTCATCACGCCGCCTACCAGCGTGAACAAAAATCCGGTGGTGGTGATCTCCTCGCCGCTGGTGGGAGAAGACTGGGTAGCCGCCGGCGGGCCGTCGAACACTTCGGCGCATCGCCGCGCGCTGATTCCCATCAATGGCCACGCCTATATTTCGCAGCGCTTCGCGATTGATTGGGTGCAGGTGTATCCGGACGGCAAGACGTACAAAGGCGATCCGAGCGACAATAAAAATTACCGCGCGTACGGAACCGAAATTCACGCTGTGGCGGATGGAGTGGTGACGCAGGTTGGCGACGGCATTCCGCAGAATACGCCTGGAGCGAAATCGCTGGCCGTGCCCATCACGCTGGAAACGATTGGCGGCAATCACGTGATCATGGAAATCGGCAACGGCTTATTCGCGTTTTATGCGCATATGCAGCCGGGTTCGCTACGCGTGAAAGTTGGAGACAAAGTCACTCGCGGCCAAGTGCTGGGGCTGCTCGGCAACACCGGAAATTCCTCGGAGCCGCATCTGCATTTCCAAATTTGCAGCGCCAATTCGGAATTAGGGTCGGAAGGTTTGCCCTACGCGTTCTCATCATTCGAAGTGCAGGGGAAAGCCGGCGAAGACAAGCTGTCCATGTTCCCGGGCGGTCCCGTGAAGCACGAAATGGAAATTCCTACAGAAGACGAAATCGTGCGCTTTCAGGACAGCGGAAAATAGAAGAGCGAAAAGAGAAAATGGAAACGCAATGTTCGGTGCAGCGCTAGCCCCGGAGTGGTGCAGCGCAGGACCATACCGGTGTTTGTGTTATATTGGCGATTCGTACGTCGCGAGCCGCAGAATGAGCAAACTTCGCATTTCGATTGTCGAGTATCTGAACACAGCGCCGCTCGTCTGGGGATTCACGGACGGACCGCTGGCGGGGAAGTACGATTTGTCGTTCACTTGGCCGTCGCAGTGCGCGGAAGCGTTGCGCACCGGCGCCGCGGACGTGGCAATCATCCCTTCGATCGAATACCAACGCATCGAAAACGTCGTGGCGTTGCCGGGAATGGCAGTGGCAGCAAAAGGCGAAGTGCGTAGTATCCTCGTAGTCTCGAAAAAACCGATCCAGCGCGCCAAACGCATCGCATTAGACGCCAGCTCGCGCAGCTCTCAAGCTCTGGTGCGAATTCTGGCCGCAGAGCACTGGAACATCCAGCCCGAATTCGTAGAAACCGCACCTGACGCTTCCGAAATGCTGAAGAATGCCGATGCCGCGCTGGTGATCGGCGATCCGGCGCTCCGCATCGCATTGAAGATGGAAGCGCTCTCTGTGAAAGTCGCTAGCGGCGGAGATTGCTGCAAAGGCGATCCGGAAGACATGCCGGTGCCAGGCTTTGAAACAATATTTGTTTACGATGTCGCGTACCAGTGGAGAGAAATGACCGGCAAGCCCTGCGTGCTGGCGATTTGGGCTGGCCGCCGCGAAGCGATGACCCCAGATGTGGTGGCGGATTTTCAGGCGTCCAAAGCCTACGGCCTGGAGCGCCTGCGCGAAATTTCCGAAGCCGCGGCGATCAAGCTGGACATGCCGCCGCGCGCACTGGAGCGTTATTTGGCCGACAATATTCATTACGGCCTCGAGTCGGAATATCTCGCCGGCCTGAATCTCTATTATGAAAAAGCTTCGGCTACGGGACTGATTCCGCGCCTCCGTCCATTGGAATTCGCGACTTCGCACTCCGCTCCTGCCTCCTCTTCCGCCGCCCGTCACGGAGGCTGAGGTCGTGGAGCGCGTCGGAACTCTTTCGACCGTGCGGCGCTATCCCGTAAAGGGCATGGCTGGTGAAGATGTCGCCGCGGCGCGCGTCACATTCGCGGGAATTGTCGGCGATCGCGTCTATGCCTTTGTTGATGAGAAAGACCAATCGAGTTTTCCCTGGATGACCGCGCGCAAGGCGCACGAATGGTTGTTGCTGCGCCCGCGATTTCTGGATCCGCCGCCTCTCGAAGAAACAATTCCTGCCGCCGCGCGTTACGTCGCCGAAGTGCTAACTCCGCAAGGTGAAAACTTTGTGGTTGGCGATACAGTCTTCACGCAATTTCTGGAACAGCGCTTCGGCCATTCGCTGCGGCTGCGCTTTTCCGAGCGTTCCATGATGGACGCGGCGCCTATCTCGCTTTTCGGTCTGGCCACGGTCCGCGGACTGGCGGAGGAAACCGGACTTGCACTCGATGCGCGGCGCTTTCGCGCGAATTTCTACGTGCGCTGGGATTGTGACGAGCCATTTTACGAAAACCAATTGGTGGGCCGCGCGCTACGCATTGGCGAGGACGTAACCGTTCAGGTTGTGAAGAAGGATGGGCGTTGCATCATCATCACGCTCGACTCGGAGACGGCTGAGCGTGCGCCGGTGGTGCTTGAGAAAGTCGCGCGCCTCCACGGAGGGTGCGCCGGGGTCTATGGCGCGGTGTTGCGCGAAGGCGTCGTTCGGGCGGATGATCCTGTATACTTGATTTGAAACCAGCGGGGAGACGAATCCGGAAATGGGCATCACGCAACAGGAAGCGCTCGAACTTTTCAATTCCGATGATCTGATCGGCATCGGCATGGCCGCGAACGAAGTGCGTCGCGCCAAGACGGATCCGCGCGTCGCGACGTATCAAATCGATCGCAACATCAATTACACCAATTTCTGCACCGAATATTGCTCGTTCTGCGCGTTCTACCGCCCGTTGGGTGCGAAAGACGGCTACATCCTGCCGCTGGAATCCATTTACGAGAAAATCGAAGAGATGATCGAACTGGGCGGCACCGGCGTGTTGATGCAGGGCGGCTTGCATCCGGACCTGCGCGTCGAGTTTTACGAAAACATGCTGCGCTCCATCAAGCAGAAATTTCCGCAGATACATTTGCACTGCTTTTCCGCGCCGGAAATCGGCTGCATCGCGGAAGTTTCCGGCCTATCGGTGCGCGACACGATTGCGCGCCTGCGCGACGCGGGACTGGATTCAATCCCCGGCGGCGGAGCGGAAATTCTGGACGATGAAATTCGCGCGAAGATTTCGCGGCTGAAGTGCCGCTCCGACGAATGGGTCAGCATGCACCGCGACGCGCACGCGCTCGGCATGCGTACCACGGCGACCATGATGTTCGGCTGCGGCGAGGAATATCGCCACCGCGTGAATCATCTGGAAACCATTCGGCGGATTCAGGAAGATACCGGCGGGTTCACTGCTTTCATTCCGTGGATTTTCGCGCCGGAAAATACGCCGCTGGGAAAGAAAATTCCCGAAGCGACAGCGTTCGATTACCTGAAGACCCTCGCGATCAGCCGGCTGTACCTCGACAATATTGATCACATCCAGTCCAGCTGGCTAACGCCCGGAATCAAAATCTGCCAAGTGGGCTTGCAGTTTGGCGCGGACGATGTAGGCAGCATCCTGATCGAAGAAAATGTGGTCTACGCCGCCGGCGTGCGCAACCGCACTAACGAAGCCGAGCTGCGCCGGATTATTTCCGACGCCGGCTATATCCCCGCGCAACGCGACACTCTCTATCGTTCGTACTCACTGAAACCACACGCAGTCGCCGCTTAGACGCCATCGGGCCGATACCGCCGGAGATCTCCGGATTTCTGCGACTGATTACGCGGAAAGAATCACGGCGGCCTCTGTGACGGTAGCGGGGAATTCCAAGCTGATGCTGGCGCCAAAGGGCTGCTTGTTGTGCAGGACGATTTCGCCGCCGGCTTCCTGAATGATGCCGTAGCAGATGCTGAGGCCGAGGCCGGTGCCTTTGCCAACGGGCTTCGTCGTAAAGAACGGATCGAATGCGCGGTTCAGGTCGCTGAACCCGGGGCCGGAATCGTCGAAGCGGATGAAAACGCGATCGCCCTGGCGCGTGGCGGAAATCGAGATGGAACGTTGCGCGCTTTCTTCCACCGCGTCAATCGCGTTATTCAGAATATTCAGCAGCACCTGCTTGAGTTCGTCCTCGCCGATCGAAATGCGCGGCAGATCGGGCTCCACATGTACGTCCATCTTGATGCCGAGTTTGCGGATGTGGAATTCGCGCAGCTGGATCACATCGTGCAGCGCGGTAGCGAAATCGGCTGCGCGCGCCGCGGGATTATTCTGGCGCGCGAAACGCAGCAGCCCGTCCACGATGCGCTTCATGCGGCGCGCTTCAGCACCCAACTTTTCCACGCGCTTCGCGGCCTTCTGGCCTTCGACTTCTTCGCTCAATAAATCCGCGTAGCCCATGATGCCGGTGAGAGGATTATTCAATTCATGCGCCACGCCGGCCACCAGTTGGCCCAGCGCCGCCAATTTTTCCGAGCGCACCAGCTGGTGATGCAGGCGCGAATTTTCGATGGTCACCGCAAGGTCAGACGCCAGCACTTCGAGCTTCATGATTTCGGCGGTCTCGTTGACGGCGCTCTCTTCCGTGGTCCCGGCGGCGCTCAGGCACAGGCAGCCCAGGTGCGACCCACGCCAGGAAACCAGCGGGACGAGCACTTCATGTTCCGCGGCAGCCGCACCCGCGGCCGCGCCAACGCTCCGAGCACCCGCGTCAGCTTCCGTCGAGCGGATCAGGAAGGAATTATTGCCGAGCTGTGTGCCCTGTTTGCATAGGTCCTTCACCTTCTCGATGGTCCACGCCTTGCTGCGTTCTTCGAAGCGCAATTTTTCTGCCGGTGAGAATCCCGTGCAGCCGCCGAGGCGTAACGAACGATCGTCGCGCGCGAGAAATAGTGCCGCGCGCGGGAAACTTGTAGCGCCCGTGACGGCCGCGGTAATTTCTCCACACAAGTCTGCGGGATCGCTGCCGGCGAGCAATCGCGAAGTGATCTGCGAAAGCTGCAGCAGCAGCCGGTTCGCTGCGCGCTCGCGCTCGTTCGAACGCTCGATCACGCCCGATTTATCTTCGATCAACGCAAGAATCATCCCGAACGCCACGAAAAATTTCGGCACGTTCCACAGCTCCGGATTTACCTGCAGTTTCGGCGCATATTGCGCCAGCAGCGCGCCGGCCGGGAACACGGCGCCCCAAGCGACAAACCCACCGGTAACGGTGATCACGCCCGGCGAAAACCGCGGAAAGCGTTTCCAGTAGAGAATGCCGCAGAGAGCGAAGCTCAACGTCAGGATCGCGTTCATGCCCAGGTCGGCGCTGCCGTGCAGCTGGTCGTGCATCGCCCAGATTCCGGTAATCGCCAGAATCACAGCGATGCCAACGGCGTAAGGTTTGGGATGCGGAAAGCTGCGCAGCGCGAAGGCAATGCCGCCGAAGAAAATCGTGCCCAGAGCGAGCGTCATCAATCCATAAACGTGCCAGTCGAAAACGGCGGCGACGGCTTGGAACGCGGTGGGCACCGCTAGAACCGCCAGCATGATCCACCGTTTCTTGCGATCTTCCACGGCCAGCGTCATCGAAATCGCGAACACTACACCAGAAAGTTCCAGTGAGCCGATGTCAATTGATTCCAGAATATTTTCCAGCGTGCCGGTGTGCGTCTCAAAGGCTTGGATGAAAAAGTGCAGAAAAATCAGCGCCCAGGCATATGTCCACAGGCCGACCCGCGCCGATGGCGCGTGCTTGCGCAGCGAGAGAAAAATCCCAACCAGAACGAAAAGGACGAGAATCGTGGGAAGTTTGTCGAGCAATGAATTCACTGGTTGCCTCGGCGCCGGGAGTACTAAGGCTACGGATTGCGGCGAGGCCAGACAATGGGACGTCCGTACCAAGGGCCGGAGCAGTCCCGTGTCGGGAATGACCGGGGCGTGCTAGACAAGTCCTATCGTTTCAATGGTATGCGGAGATCTAGGGTGACTTCCGTGCCTTCCGGCAGATCCACTGGCTCGGTTGGCACGAAGGCGCCCCGGACGAAACGCGCCGCGATGCTTCGCGGGGGATTTCTGGGGGCCGCGGCGACCGTCGATGTTGAGGCAGGCATCGGGCGCGCGACAACTGGCGCGATTCCTTCCGCGACGCGCGATTTGCGATCTTCGAATTTCGGGACGCCCGCGGAATCCAGCGCGACGTTCGCCAGCGCGTCGGCATCGCGATTCAGTTCGCGGCGCACGTGTTCGATGGCGAAATATTGCAACTGGCGGCTGAGCTTGGAAGCGCGTTCGTGCAGTGGTTTTAGGTCCGCGCTTTTCACCTTGTAGCGGCCTTGCATCTGGCGCACCAGCAACTCGGAATCGCTGCGCACTCGCAGCGCGGCGATATTGTGCGTGGCGGCGTAATCCAGCGCGGCCAGCAGCGCGAAATATTCGGCGACGTTGTTGGTTTCGCGCCCGATATTTTTCGCCAGCTCCAGCGCGATTTTTCCTTCCGGATCGCGCAGCACCACGGCGTAGGAAGCAGGTCCAGGATTGCCGCGCGACGCTCCATCAATATTTGCTACGTACACTCCGGCGGGCGGCGCCGACGGATGCGAATCGGCAAACAGGCGCGCGCTTCCCGGCGGGGGAGCTTTTCGGGTTGGGCTCACAGGGCCGCCAGATTTTTATGCAAATTTTCCGCGAGCAAACAGCGCGCGACGCTCCGGATCATCAACAATTTCGTTCTAATTTTCACTGTGGGAAGGCGTGGGCCCGGAAGGATCGCCCGCAGGCCCGGCTGCAGCCGCCGAAACAGCGGGTTCAAGGTAATAAAGAATGCGCGTGCAAGTCTCGCAGTGGAACATTTCGTGGCTGGTGCTGCGGCGCATCTCCTGAAACACGTGGGGGCGAATGCGCATGCCGCAGGCGCTGCATTTTTCATCGCGCACTTCGGCCAGCGCCACGTTGTCGTGCTTTTTCATGATGCGGTCATAGTGGTCCAGCATGTCTTCGGGAATTTCAGCCGTGGCGCGCGCGCGTTCGGTATTGCCCTCGGCCAGCTCTTTTTCCGCGGCGGTTTTTTCCTTTTCGATCTCCGCGCGCTCGCCGCGGGCCACTTCTTCCACTTCCTTCAGGGATCTTTCCGCGGCTTTTATTCTGCGGTCATATTCTTCGCCGGCCACCATTTGCTCCAGCAGACGGTCTTCCGCTTTGGCGATTTCGTCCTCAGCGTTCTGCACTTCGTGCTGCAGGGCTTTGTATGCTTCGTTGGTTTTTACCTGGGAAGTTTGGTCTTTGTACTTGCGCACGCGGTCTTTCCACTGCTCCACGTCCAACTCGTACTTCTTGCGGTCTTTCACGGTGGCCAGCTGCGCGGCCTTGCTCTTGTCGAGCTCCGCTTTGGCGGCGGCGACGTGGGCGTCAACGTCCGCGGTCTTTTTGGGTAATGCAGCGAGGCGCGCTCGAACGATTTGCAGGCGTGTGTCCACGCTCTGCAGGTCGAGCAAGTTCTGTAGGACCTTCAGCACTATCCCGTTATTTTAGCACACTGTTGATTCTCATCACCGACGCGAGGCTGGTGCGATAGGCGCGAGGCTCTCCGACGCCAGCGCGACTACAGGTTCGTGCGCAGGAAAGCAATGGCGCGATGCCACGCCTGCGTTTGCGCTTCAGCGTCGGCGGCCGGTGTGCCGCCGAAGGAAAATCGCGCGCCGCGCAGATGCTTATTGCGCGAATCGCGCGCGGTGACTGGCAGGTGGGGATAACGCAGCATATGTCCGGCACGCGCGAAGTGCAGATGTTCGGCGGCGTGGACGCTGCCGTTGCGCCGCAGCCGCGCGATGATCGCTTCGCTCATTTCCGCTGCCGGCCACAAATGATCGTCGCCACCGGAAATCAGCAAAATCGGCCCGAGAATTTTTTCCACGGGGATGGTGGCGCGTTCCACCGCCTCGCGATTGCGCAGGCCGGCGCGAAACAAATTGCGGAACATCACCGGCCGCTTCAGCGCCACCACCGGAAACGCCGAGCGCCACATGAACCCGCGCAAGGGTAGCGGCGCAAATGGCACAGCCTTCCCGCGCCACGTCCAGCAAGGGATTATTTCGCCCGTGGATTTATCGCGGCCGCTGGCGGCCCAGGCCACGCTGCTGGGCGCGTACGCCACAATCGCGCGAACCTGCGGAAACGTCGAGCCCAGCAGCAGCGCGAGTTCCGCCCCGCGCGAAACAGCCAGAATCCCAATCCGCTCTGAATCAATTTCCGGCTGCGCTGAAAGCCACGTAAGCGCGGCCTCGAAATATTCCAGCGGAATGCGATGCAGCCATGCAGGCAACGGCGCGATACCAAAATATGCCAGTGCAAGTGTGGCAAAACCGTGGCGCGACAGCACCGCGGCCTTGTCCAGATCGAATCCGCCTCCGGAACCGCTCAGAACGATCACCACAGGATGGGGCCCGCGCCCCGGCGGGACAAATAATCGCCCCACGGTCGTCTCACCACCGCCCGACTCAGTGCCCGAGTCCGCGACTGCTTCCGCGCCCAAGCCCTCCGCCTCGCCGGGAATTCTCAAATCGCGCGTCACAGTTCCCGGCGCCAGAAAATTCCGCGCGAGGCTGGCGCGTGCGAGCACGTGACCATCAAGCACCGCCTCGAAATCCACACGATCCGGCGAACTATTATTCTTCGCGAAACTCGAATTTCCGTCGGCGCTGGCCGCGGCGGATTCCATGGACCAGAACAGTCCCATCGGCGCGACGCCGCGATAGCCACCGTCCAAAGATTCGTGCAGCGAAACATCTACGACGCCACTAGAATCAGCGCGAAAGTGTCCCAGCGAACTCCATCGCCGCCCCTGGTCATCTTTCGCCGCGCCCTGAATCGAAATCAGCGCAGAAGCGACCAGCCCGCGCACGCAAACGCGCACATCTTCGTCCACAAACGCGGGATCTGGTGCAATTTCGAACTGGACGCCACCACCGGCCGAAGAAGCACTCAACGCGCTGGAAGCCCACTATGAGCGGTCATAAGTCATTTATAGTACAAGGCTTGGCGGGGTCTTGCGTAGCTGAGTCTTTTTCGCCCGCTGGTCCGTAGTATGGATATGACGGGCAGCGCAACACTTTACGGCGCGATGATGCGCGGCGTAGCAGGCCGCGACGGCGCAGCAGCAGCGTACTGGGAGGGGCGTGTGGCTCTGGATAGCGACGTAGCGCAACTTAGGCGCGGCGATCTCGATGCGCTATCCACGCTCCTCACGCGCTATCAGAATCGTCTCTATCGCTATCTGTTGCGCATGGTGCGCCAACCGGCGGAGGCCGAAGACCTGTTCCAGCAAACCTGGCTGCGCGTGGCTGAAAAAATTCAGCAGTACGATCCGCGGCGCAGTTTTGAGGCATGGCTGTTTACGCTGGCGCGCAATCTGGCGATTGATCACCTGCGCCGGATGCGTCCCGAAAGTCTGGACGAGCCGATTGGTGACGCTGCTCAAGGAGAAACTGCGGCCACGCGTTTGCCGTCGCACGACCGGCCTCCGATCGAAGGAATTCTGCAGCGCGAACGCACGCAGCGCCTCGGCGTGGTGCTGGAAATGCTCCCGGTGGTGCAACGCGAAGTCCTGACCCTGCGTTTCGAGGAAGAAATGAAGATCGAGGAAATCGCCGAAGTGCTGGGTGCGCCGCTTTCCACGGTGAAGACGCGTTTGCGCCGCGCCCTCGAACGCCTGCGCGTGATTTTGGAAACCAGTTATCCCGGAGAAAACTGGCAATGAACGAACACGACAAAATCCGGGCGTTGCTGTCGCTGGCCGCGGCAGACGTGCTCGATCCCGGTGAAGAAAAACAATTAATGGATCATCTGCGAACCTGCGATTCCTGCGGCGCAGAACTGGAAAAATGGAAACTGCTGGCGGGCGGCCTGCGCCGGTTACCGACGCCGCAGCCGCGCTCCATCATAGTGGAACGCGCACGTGCCCAGGCGCAGATCCGCCTGACCGAAGAAATCGAACACCGGTGGAATCGCACCGTAATCATCGGCCTGCTTGTATTCGCGTGGATTTTGACGCTGTTGAGCTGGCCGCTGGTGCGCTTGTTCACTGGCGGCTTGCTGGGAATGCTCGATCCCCGATTCAATCACGCGTGGATCGTGTTTGGCGTCTTTACGACGACGGTATGGCTGGCAGGAGGCGCGGCGGCAGTGCTGCTCTCTCTGCAGCAGCGGCGCGAAAGGAGATTGGCATGAGCCGATTCAGACAAGAGTTGAAGGTGATTCCAGGCACGGCGCGTTTAATCGCAGCGCTCATTTACATCGTGGCCGCAACGGCAATCACTCTGTTCATAATGTTTTCGAACGATCCGGGTCTCGCGCGCACGCCCGAAATCGGAAAGCTTTTGATGGTCGTCGCCGTGGGAATCGTGCCGGCGATCTGGGTGCTGCTGATTGGCTACGTGTATGCAGATGCCAAGCGCCGCGGCATGCGCTATGTGATGTGGACTTTGCTCGCGATTTTCATTCCGGATGCAATCGGGATCATCATCTATTTCATCCTGCGCGATCCGCTGATGAAGCCGTGCCCCGGATGCTCGCAAGTTCTGAAATCCGGATACACGTTCTGCCCGTATTGCGGCGTGTCGCTGTTGCCCACCTGCCCGAATTGCGGACGCAGCGTGGAATTGGGCTGGGCGAATTGCCCGACCTGCGGCACAAAGCTGCCATCGCCAAGTCCGCGCGCCGCGTAACAGCGGTCGCACTTTTCGCGCCACCTGCTCTTGGTAGCTTCGGCCTGCCTGCCGGTAGGCAGGCGTCCCGCCGGCTCCACTGTTTTTGAACTTGTAGCGGCCGCCTTCGGGCGGGCGCCTTTGCCAGACGTTTTTCCTTCCCGCCATATCCCGGTAGAATGTCCGCGAGTTACGAGGAGGTTTCCGATGCCTTACGTGCAAGTGACCTGGGTGGCCGGGCGCACTACCGAGCAGAAACGCAAATTAGCCGAGCGCATCACGCTGGCGCTGATCGAAGACGGCCGCGCCAAACGCGAAAATATTCAGGTGACGTTCGTGGATCTGCCCCCGACGGATTACGCCGAGGCAGGCGTGACGGTCGCGGACCAAAAGCGCACGCCCTAACGCTCGTTGAGATGCGCCGGGAACTTTCCGGCTAGTGCCGGGCTGGTTCTCATTTGCGGCTTTAGGGGCGGGTCTCAGACCCGCCCCTACGGATGAGCGGCGCGTCCCCTCAAAATCGTCCCGCTCTGCCTCGGTTACGCAAACCCGCGGCGCTCACGCCGAGGGATGCATGTCGCGGCGCACCAGCATCGCATCGAGGAAGTAGCCAAGCCCCACGAAGATGGGGATCACGCCAAACACCGCCGCTTGCATCGCGTCCGATTCATAACGCGCGAGCAGCATGAACGTAATCACATATCCGAGCCCGCCCGCGGTCAGCAGAATTGCGGCCTTGCGCGAACGCGCGTGCGGCGGCAATTCATCGGCCATGGGCACGGCCACTCCCTTGGCGATGGCGGCCAGGCGCTCTTCGGTGCGTAATTTGCGCACGCGGTACCACGCATACATCGCGGCCAGCGGAACCGAGAACGCCAAAATCACTGCGACCAGACCTATAGGCTCCATGTTGTTTCTCCTCTCGTGAATTCGATGTAGCCAACGTAACGCGGCCCGAAATCGTTTTCAGCTTCGGTTAAAGATACGCATGGCGCCGCGCAGATGTTCCGCGCCAAAGGCCCAGGAACATTGCCGATTACGACCTGATTCAGTCTCTCTGGCGGTTGTAGGGGCGAGTCCCAGACCCGCCCCTACTGACTTGTGGGGTGGGTCGGAACTCTCGGGCAGGGAGCTCGCTTTACTGTGTGGCTTGCACTTCCATGGATTGATCCACTGCATAATTGCTGCAACCCGGGAAAGTCGCGGTAGGGCAGTGCGCGATGGCGCGAAAACTCTGGTCTGAAGTTTCCACGGAATAGGTATAGCCGTTGCGGCCGCTTCTTGTCATGGTCAGCTCGCCGCTTGAAATCAGTTCATCCAACGAGGCGTAGGAGCCGTGCTCGGCCTGGTGCGCTCGCTCGGCCTGCGCGATCCCCAGCAAATCATTTTTTACTCCGACGATGTCAATCGTCTGCGCCGGCGTCCCACTTCCCGCGGATTGCAGGCTCGAAAAATAGTATTTATAGACGAGCGCCGCAAGCAGCGCGACGATCAGCAGCCCGGCCAGACTCTTCATGCTGCACCTCGATTGGCTATTCTGAAAATCAGCTTACATCCGCGCCAGGCCTCCCGCAACCGCGTGTAGTCCTTTTGCTACGGCGTGCGTCTAAGCAGGGTGCGTGAAGAAGTGCGAGCGGAATTACCAGCTATGGTCTCCGAGTTCCTCGGCTTTTTGCATCGCCTGAATCACAGCAAATGGAAAACGAAACCATGCGCGGTCGCACGGCCGCGGGTTTGACTCTCATGCGCGGGGTCGTTGATACTAACCCTTCGCCGTCAACAGGCCACGCTTCGCGCTGTAAATTCCCTCGACGGGAGCAATTGAGAATGACGATATGCCGTGCTTTCCGACTGAGCGTGCGGTCGCTCGCAGCGATGGCTATGTGCGCCATGCTAGCCGGCACGGTCTGCAGCGCTCCGCTCGTCGCACAGGAGAATTCTGCGCAAGAGAGCGGCGCGCAAGTCCGCCCCCCAAGCTCAACTACACCACGTCCACGCTGCCCAACGGCCTGCAGGTAATTCTGCTCGAAGACCACGAAGTGCCCATCATCAATCTGCAAGTCTGGTATCACGTCGGCGGAAAAGACGAGCGCCCCGGACGCACCGGCTTCGCGCACCTCTTCGAGCACCTGATGTTCAAAGGCTCGGCGCACGTTCCTGCCGAGGAACATTCGCGCATCATCGAAGCCGTCGGCGGATTCGACAACGCCGAAACCACCGACGACACTACCAATTTCTTCGAAACTTTCCCCAGCAATTATCTCGAGCGCGTCCTGTGGCTCGAAGCCGACCGCATGGGCAGCCTGAACGTCAGCGAGGAAAACTTTCAAATCCGAGCGCGAAGTGGTGAAGGAAGAGCGCCGCGTGCGCATCGAAAACCAGCCCTACGGCTATCTACAGGAAGATTTGCGCGCCGCTGCCTTCACCGTGCACGGTTATCACCACACGCCCATCGGCAGCATGGAAGATTTGGACAAAGCCACCATTCAAGACGTCCGCGATTTCTTCAACACATTCTACAAACCGAATAATGCGACGCTTGTGATCGTCGGAGATTTCGATTCTGCGCAGGCCCTGGCGTGGACTAACAAGTATTTCGACGGTATCCCCGCTTCCGCGCAGCCCATCCCCCGATTGAATAATCCCGAGCCGCCGCAGACCGCCGAGCGCGTGGTGAAGAAATCCTATTCGAATACGCCGCTGCCCGCCGTGGTCATCGGCTACAAAATTCCGCCGCGTTATGCTCCGGACGCTTATCCTCTCGACCTCGCCTCGAATATTTTGGCGGGCGGCGAAAGCAGCCGCCTCTACCAGACGCTCGTGTACAAGCAACAGATCGCGGTGCAGGCTGCCGGATTCGGCGCGTTCTCCGAGGATCCCAATCTTTTCTGGGCCTACGCGATCATGAATCAGGGCCACACCGCGGAAGAGGGCGAAAAATCGCTCGTGGCTGTTCTGGACGGCCTGAAAACCGCGCCGCCCGAAACCAAAGAGCTGGAAAAAGCCAAGAACCAGGAGATCGCCGGGTTCGTGCTGGGCCGCGATACAGACGAGGAAAAGGCGGTGGCGCTCGCATCCGCTGCGGTGATCGGAAAAGATCCCGGCCTCGCGAATACCGAGCTGGATCATTACCTCACTGCCACCCCCGCGGACATCCAGCGCGTCGCCAAGGATTATTTTCAATCCGCGCATGCCACGGTGCTGATCGTCACGCCGGCAGCCTCCGGAGCGCCTGGGACAGCTGGCGCGCCCGCGCAACAATGATTTCTGCTGCGCGATGCGAAAAACAATTTCAGGAGCAACGATGAAGCGGGCTAAGCGCCGGTCAATTTTTCTGTTTGCAGCAATCCTATTCGCGGCGGTGAGTGCCACATTCGTGCCAGCCGCAACCGCGCGGCCGCAAGCATCGGCGCCGGTCTCACGCAGCGAAACCGAACCCGCCTCGTCGCAGGAACCCCAGAAGGCTTCCGGAATCGTACCGCCGGGCGTGAAACTCGTCCCAGAAATGCCCGCGGCAGGCGCGCCGCGTCCTTTTGAATTTCCCGCAGCCGCCACCAAAACCCTGCCCAATGGCTTGCGCGTTTTCGTCGTCACCGATCACAGCATACCCGCCGTCGCCGCGCGTCTGGTGATCCTCTCGGCGGGCAGCATTCAGGATCCCGCGGGAATGCCCGGCGTTGCGGGAATGACGGCCGGTCTGCTCACGCAAGGCACCGCGAAACGCTCCGCAAAGGAAATTGCCGAAGCGATTGATTTTGTCGGCGGCACCCTGGAGGCGCGAGCCGGGCGCGACGCCACCACTGTCACGCTCGATGTAGTGAAAAAAGATTTGGGCGTGGGGATGGATCTGCTTTCTGATGTCGTACTGCATCCAGCGTTTAAGGCCGAAGAACTCAACCGCCAGCGCCAGCAGCTTCTCTCCGACCTCGAAGTGCAATACTCGGACCCGAATTATCTGGCGACGCTGGCCTTCGCCCGCACGCTCTATGGCGATTCGCCCTACGGCTTGCCGGAGCAGGGCACTCCAGCGACGGTGAAAAAATTGCAGCGCGAAGATTTCGTGAAATTTCACGATGCGAACTACGCGCCGAATCAGTCCTTGCTCGGTTTTGCCGGTGACATCACTCCAGAAGAAGCCTTCGCCATCGCCGAAAAATATTTCGGCAGCTGGCCGAAGCTCGACGTCGTGGCCGCCGCGCCACAGGTGCCCGCGAACGCCACAGCCACTCATGTCTGGCTGATTGACAAGCCCGACGCCGTGCAAACTCAAATTCGCATCGGCAGAATCGCCATTCGCCGCGCCGACCCCGATTTTCTGCCCTTGGATGTGACCAACCACATCTTCGGCGGCAGCTACAATAGCCGCCTCAACACTGAAGTGCGCATCAAGAAGGGCCTCACTTACGGCGCGTCATCCGCTTTTACTCCGCATCGCTACACCGGCTCGCTCGCCGTGGAAACCTACACGCGCACCGAAGCCACCGTGGACGCCACCAAGCTGGTGATGAACCTGCTGACTGGAATGTCGCAAGGGAAAATTTCGCAGAAGGAGCTCGATTTCGCGCGCGACTACCTCGCCGGCGTATACCCCATCGAGATAGAGACCGCCGAGCAAGTTGCCGATCGCGTACTCACCGTCGCTGCCTTCGATCTGCCCTCGGATTACAACCAGACCTACACAACCAAGGTGCGCGCCACTTCACTGGAACAAGTGCAAGCCACCGCGCGCAAGTATTTCACCACCGGAGGCCTGGATATCGTGCTGGTCGGCAACGTCAGCGCGTTTCGCGACGCGCTGAAAAAAGAATTTGCCGACGCGGAGATCACCGAGATCCCTTTCGGCGAAGTGGACGTGCTTTCGCCAACGTTGCGCGCGTCCAAGCAATCCGCTCCCGGCCCTGCTGCTTCCGCCGCCACGCCCGAATCGCTCGAACAGGGTAAGCAAATCCTGCTGGCTGCCGCGCAAGCTGCCGGTGGCGAGGCGCTGCAATCCGTCGCGACATTGGGCTTCAGCGAAAATGGGACTCTGCACAGACCCACCGGCGAGCAACGATTGGTTGTGACCTGGCAAGTTTCCTACCCCGACCGTTCCTATGGCGAAGTAAATCTTGGCCCCGCAACGATCGTGCAAGTCTGCGACGGAAAATCATCCTGGTTGAAATTTCCAGACGCGATCCACGACACCACGAACATGATCTCTGAATTTAAACGCGGCATCATGCTCTTTGGTGGAGGCTGGGGGCTCTATCAGCAGGCGCTCGCGGGAAAAATCAGCGGCCAGGCCATCGGTGAAGAAGAGATCGCTGGGAAGAAAACTCTTGGCGTCGCAATCACCGGTCCGTTTGGCGCGGTGAAGCTATATTTCGATCCGACGACTCATTTACTGGCGGCGGCGCGCTATCAGTCCCTCAGCGAGCACGGCGCGAGCGACAACGAACAGCATTGGAGCGATTATCGCAAGGTAGAAGGCCGCCAGTTCGCGTTCGCCACGGACACCTATCGCGACGGCGCAAAATTATTTGAATCCGCCGTGCAGTCGGTGCAGATAAATCCTAAATTGGATGAAGCGCTATTCGCCAAGCCCGAGGCTGCGGCGCCTGCGGCAGCACCACCTCCCGCACCGGCCCCTGCTGCCGCGCCGAAATGATCCAGCACGTGTCACTTCACCGTCAGGATCACCTTGCCGATATTCTTCCGCGCGTGAATATATTTGTGCGCCGCAGCCGCATCAGCCAGCGGAAACGTTTTGCCGATCACCGGCTTCACCTTCCCGGCAGTGTACATCTTGAAAATTTCGTCAAGCTCGCCTCGCAACAGCGCCCCACGCGCGGGCATGCGCCCCAGATTCACGCCAATGATCGAAATATTCCGCGCCATCAGCTTCAGTGGATGAAATCGCGGCGTCTGCAGAAACGCTTTCGTCCCGCGAATCGCGCTTTTCTTACCGTCCGCACCGGCCGCGGCCGAGAATCCATACACCACCAGCCGTCCCGTCGGCCCCAGGCACTTATAGCTGTCGGCAAAGGATTTTCCGCCGATCGGGTCCATCACCATTTCAATTCCATCGGGCGCGAACTTCTGCACCACGTCCACGAAATTGTTTTTCTCGTAGTCAATCGCGTGGTCCACGCCGATCTTGCGCAAGAATTCCTGCTTCGTCGGTCCAGCCGTACCGTAAATCTCCAGCCCGCGCGCCTTCGCCAGTTGCACCGCCGCAATTCCAACGCCGCCCGCCGCACCGTGAATCAGAATGCGGTCTCCCGGCTGCAGATTGCCCATCGCGAACATCGAATGATAAGCGGTGAGGTAATTCACCGGAATGGCCGCCGCGTCGTCAAACGGCATGCCCGCAGGCAAACGGAAAACGCGCCCCGCCGGAGTCGCCACCCACTCCGCGTAAGCATTGAACTGAGTCAAAGCAGCCACTGCATCGCCCAGGCGCAAAGGTTCGCCGTCGCTAGCCTTGCCTCCTTCCGCAATTTTCTCCACCACGCCGGAGACTTCGAATCCCGGCACAAAAGGCGGCCTTGGCGTCCCTGGGTAGATTCCCATTCGTTGCAGCAGGTCGGCGAAATTCACGCCCACCGCCTTCACCCGGATCACCACTTCGCCGGGCTTCGGCTGCGGGTCCGGCACCTCGCGCGATTCAAAAACTTCCGGAGGCCCGTACCTCTTTACAACCATCGCACGCATCTAACCTCCTTCTGCCGGATGCAGCGCAATCGCCGATGAACCAACTACCGACTGACTTTTCAATGCTGCACCGCTGCCCCGGGCTCTACCCGTTCCTGGCTTTTCACTTTGGTTTCAAAGGCATCCTATCTTAAACTGTTAGACTTTGCGCAACGATGAAAACCACACATAGACCACGAGTCCTCTTTACCGGCATCACGATTCTAGCGGCGGCCTTCGCCACACTGGCGGCCGCGCATCCCACGCAGGCGCCCACGCCCGCGGTGCTCACGGCCATGCAGGATGAGCTCGAGCGCTCGATGGCGGCCATGTCCAAGAGCGATCCACCGGACTACTTCATCAGCTACACCGTCGCGGACCGGGAGTATTCCGAAGTGTCGGGCTCCAACGGCGCGCTCCTCGCCAGCGGCGACACTCGCGCGCGCTGGCTCGAAGTCCAGACGCGCGTGGGCACCTATCAACTTGACGACACCCACAAGCTCGCCGACCGCCAGCCCAGTTGGACCAGCCCCGGCACGTCCGCCACCGTGGATGATGACATTCCAGTGCTGCGCCGCGAAATCTGGCGCGAGACCGACCGTCAGTATCGCGCCGCCACGCAGGCCCTCATTAAGGTAAAGACCAGCCAGGAGGTGCAAGTCCAAACTGCCGAAGGCAGCGCGCCCGATTTTTCGCGCGAAGAGCCGCACGTCTCCATCGGCACGCGCGTGGAAATTAAAGTGGACCGCAGGCCCTGGGAAGAGCGCGTCCGCAAATACACCGCTCAGTTCAGCAAGTCGCCCGAAGTGCTGAATTCCATCGCCACCTTCACCGCGCTGGGCATGAATCAATATCAGGTGAACACCGAAGGCACCAAGCTTGCTTTCGGTCAGGTCCATTATCGCCTCGAGCTTTACGTGCAAAGCAAAGCGCCCGACGGCATGGATATCAACCGCTACGCCAATTTCGATTGGCTGGATCCCAATGACGCGCCGTCGGATAAAATCGTCTTCGATCGCATTCAAGTAATGATCCAGGAGACGGAAGCGCTCGATAAAGCTCCGCTCGTGGATCCTTACGCCGGCCCCGCGCTTCTCACCGGCCGCGCTGCCGCCGTTTTCTTCCACGAAGTTTTCGGCCACCGCGCCGAAGGTTTCCGCCAGAAGGACATCAATGAGGGCCAAACCTTCACCAGCAAAGTAGGTGAACAGATTTTGCCTTCGTTCATTTCCATCAAGGACGACCCCACCGAAGCAGCTCTCGGTGGCCAAATGCTGCTGGGAAATTATGCTTTCGATGACGAAGGCGTTCCCGCCCAAGACGTGGAGCTAGTCGATCACGGCGTGCTGAAAACGTTTCTGATGTCGCGCTCGCCGCTCGTCACCATCCCACACTCCAATGGACACGGTCGCCGGCAGCTCGGTTTCGTTCCAGTGGCGCGCCAGGGAAACCTGATCGTCTCGAGCTCGCACACCGTCACCAACGAGCAACTTCGCCAGCAACTCATCGCCTTGGTCAAGCAACAGAATAAGCCTTTCGGCCTGCTGATTGACGACATCGCTGGCGGCTTCACGTTCACCGGCCGACAGCAGCCTCAGGCATTCCAGGTTTTGCCGCTGGTCGTCTACAAGGTGTTTCCCGATGGCCGCCCCGACCAGCTCGTCCGCGGTGTGGACATCGTGGGCACTCCGCTCGTCTCGCTCACAAAAATCGTAGCCACGGGCGACACGCCCGACATTTTCAACGGTTACTGTGGCGCCGAATCCGGCTCCGTGCCGGTTTCCGCCGTCGCGCCCGCCATCTTAATTTCTGAAATGGAAGTGCAGAAGAAAGAAACTTCCACCGACAAGCCGCCGATCCTGCCGCCGCCCGCGCACGATCCGCAAGCAAAGGGGCAAGCTCAGTGAAGATCTTCGCAACGATTGGATTGCTCGCAGCGTGCGCGCTTCCGCTTTTCGCGGCCACCACCACGACCACGCGCCCGAAAAATACTGTGCCCGCCGCGCCAGCGTCAGGCGCAGCGTCGCAGGCAGCCGTCCCGGAATCCGAAAGCGACAAAACTCTGCACGCCATGCACGATGAAATGGAGCGCGCCCGCACCCGCCTGCAGCTTCCCGGCGTCGAAAAACCGTTCTACCTCGAATACCGCCTGATGGATCTGGACGTTCGCGCCGTCACCTCCTCCTTCGGCGCGCTGATTTCCACCTCCACCACGCGCAATCGCTTCATGAGCGTGGACGTGCGCGTCGGCGATTATCATCTGGACAGCTCGAACTTCATCAGTGAAGACGGCTTCCAGGGGTTCCTCGGTTCCACCGGCGAAGTCGGCATTGACCGCGATTACAATTCGCTGCGCCAGGATTTGTGGCTCGCCACGGACCAGGCCTACAAGCAAGCTGTCACCCAAATGTCGCTGAAACAGTCCTACCTGCGCAGCCTCACCAAACCCCCCGAAATTGACGATTTCTCCCAGGTTACGCCGCTCGTGAAAATCGACAAACACGCCGAGCCGGACTGGACCAGCCGCAACTGGGAAGATGAATCCCGCGCCGCTTCGCTGGCACTGACGAATTTCCCGCACCTCAGCGGCTCGCGCGTGAATTACTACATGATTTACGTCACCTACTATCTGATGAACAGCGAAGGCACCACCATTCGCACCGCGCGCAGCCTCGCCGCCGTTGAAGCCGCGCTGGACACCACTGCCGACGACGGCATGGCTCTGCACGATTACTACGCCGCCTACGTCACCAAGCCCGCCGACCTGCCCGATCCCGCCGCGCTCGGCGCTTCGCTCACTCAGACCGCCACCGAATTGATGACCATGCGCCAAAGTCCCCTGATGCAGGACTTCACCGGCCCAGTGCTGTTTGATCCTCCAGCCGCCGGCTCCCTGCTCGCGCAGGCTCTCGCGCCGTCTCTCTCCGGCGCGCGTCCGCCGCTTTCCACCATGCCTGCTTTCGACGAAATCATGCAACGCATGGGCGGTCGCAGCGAATGGTCCGGCCGGGTCAATACCCGCGTGTTGCCTGTGAATGTGTCGCTGATAGACGACCCCACGCTAGAGGAATTCAAGGGCCAGCCGCTGCTGGGATACTACGAGATTGACGACGAAGGCGTAAAAGCTCAGCGCGTCGAAATAGTCGAAAACGGCTCGCTGAAAAATTTGCTGATGTCCCGGCGCCCCGGCCCCGAGTTTTCCGCCTCCAACGGCCACGCGCGCTCCGCCCTGCTCTCGGACACGCGTCCGCTAGCCAGCAATCTGTTCCTGCAAGCGAATGGCGGCCTGGACTCAGCCGCACTGAAAAAGAAATTTCTCGATGCTTGCCGCGACGACGGCCACGAATGGTGCCTGGAAGTAAAGAAAATGGATAATCCCGCGCTCTCCTCGATCCGCCAGGAGGATTTCAGTGATTTCCTCGGCGGCATTGCCGGCGGAGTCGCCAGCGGCCTGCGTATTCCGCTCGTTGTCTATCGCGTCTATGTTTCCGACGGCCACGAAGAAATGGTCCGCGGCGGCCACATCGAAGGCCTGCAGCTCCGCGCCATCCGCAACATCCTCGGCATCGGCGACGATGAAACCGTCTTCCTCTACATGCAGAACACTCAGGGCGGATTCGCCGGAACCGCGCTCGGCGCCTTCGGGGCGGCGAATGGCGGCATCCCCAGTACAGTAGTCACGCCGACACTGCTCCTGGATGAAATCGAATTCCGCGGCTTCCACGGCGAACCCCGCCGCCTTCCCCTCGTCCCAGCCCCGCCCCTGAAGTAAGAAGTCCTAGTAGGGCCGCCGCTTGCTGCGCCCGGTTTTCGTCAACGTCACAGCGTATAATCCCCCGATGGCTTTGGACGCACTCCAACGCGCAACCCACGAAAAGCGCCTGGCCGCGCTGGCCTCGGTGGGCTCGGCCGTCCTGCTGGTCTCGCTGAAAATATTTCTCGTGGTGCGCACCGGCAGCTTGGGCGTTTTGTCCGAAGCGCTTCATTCCATCCTGGATTTCGTCGCGGCTGTCATCACCTACCTTTCCGTGCGCGTCGCGGATAAGCCCGCCGATGCGGATCATCTCTACGGCCACGGAAAAGTGGAAAGTTTCTCCGCGTTCGTCGAAACCGCGCTGCTGCTCTTCACCGCCGTGTACATCATCTGGGAGGCCTTCCAGCGGCTGCTCTTCCACACGGCGCACATCCGCCCCAGCCTCCAGGCGATCCTGGTTCTGGCGCTGTGCATGTGCATTGATTTCGTCCGCGCGCGCGGTTTGAATCGCGTCGCCCAAAAATATCCCAGTGAGGCGCTCGAAGCGGACGCGCTGCATTTCTCCACCGACGTCTGGAGCACATTCGTCGTAATCCTCGGCATCACCGGCGCGTGGCTCGGCGCGCGCTACGGAATCGCGTGGCTGGATATGCTGGACGCCGTCGCCGCGCTGGGCGTCGCTGGCGTGATTATCTGGATCGGCTCGCAGCTCGGCAAACGCACGGCCGACGCGCTGCTCGATGTCGCGCCGCGCGGCCTGCGCGAACGCATCGAATCCGCCGTGGACAAAACCGAAGGCGTCCTACAGTCCGAACGAGTCCGGGTGCGCCGCGCCGGCCAGCGCTATTTCGTGGATGTGACCATCAGCGTCCCGCGCACCGCGAGCCTGGAGCAAGCCCACGCCGCCAGCGACGCCGTGGAAAAACGCATCACGCAAATTGTTCCTGCGGACGTAGTCGTACACGTGGAACCGCGCGCCAAGACGGACGAAAACCTATTCGAAACCATTCGCGCTATCGCCCAGCGTCGCGGCCTCGCCGTCCACGAACTCTCCGCGCACCAGTTCGACCATCGCCTATTCATTGAGCTGCACTTGGAAGTGGACGAAGGCGCCAGCCTTCGCGAAGCGCACCGCCGCGCTTCCGAGCTGGAAGAGGACATCCTGAAGGAAACCGATCCGCGCGCCCTGGTAAATATTCACATCGAGCCGCTCGGCGTGAAAATCGGCGGCGGCGAGGAAATGAAAGAACTCGCGCGCACCGTGCAGGAGTTTCTGCACTCACTCCAGTCCGAATATCACGAGCTGACGGATTGCCACGAAGTCCACGTCCGCAGCGTGGACCACAAAATCCTGGTCTCCTGCCACTGCGCCATGGACGGCAACCTGCCCATCACCGAAGTCCATGACATCACCGCCGCCCTGGAAGACCGCGTGAAAGAACGCTTCCCACAAATCTTCCGCCTCACCATCCATCCCGAGCCGGTCGAAGAAAGCTAATATTCAATTCACGCGCGCGATGCAAAAACCTGCGCGGCGAGCGCAATCACCGCGGGAAAACATTCCAGCACATACCGCGGCTCCGGTGTTTCCACGAACTTCACAAAAAATAGCGTGCGCACCAAGCAAAATAAAATCAGCAAAGCCCAACCCGGCCGCCGCCGCGCCAACCAAGCCCCAGCCAACGCGAGAGCGATATAAATAACGTTCACCACGCTCAGCGCCAGCGTGACCAGAAAATCCGGCCGGTCATCCTGCCACTCCTCGCGCAACGGCCACAGGTGCCCCGAAGAAGGCAGCAACTCGACGCGCGGCGTGAACCAAAGCGTCAACGTACGCAACAGCGGCACGGTCACATACGTCCGCAGCGGATGCCGCTCGGTCCTCTCGCGCGCAATCTCGCGGAATTCCTGGTCCAGCGGCGGATCAATCGTCAGCGCCTCATTGTATTCATCGAGCAAGTCCGCCATGCGCTCCTTTTCATCCTGCGAATCGAAGGCATACGGGGGAAGCTGGTCAATCGCGATCTCCTCCTCATTCACTTTCCACTGCGTCAAGTACACGTCGCGAAAACGCCACATCCAGGTGTTCGTCCAAGCGGTAAATCCCAGCGGCGTGTATTCGCCCGGCAACTCGCTGTAACGCGGCGCAAGAAACTGCACATCATGCAGCGTATTCCAATTGCGCGCAGCCCACGGCACCAGCGGCAGCAGCAGTCCCAGCCCCATCAGCAGCCCCGCGCGCACCAACTTCATCCAATCCGCCGGCCGCCACCACTTCGCCACCAGCACCAATCCCGCAGCAAACAATACCAACGGAGTTTCCGGCCGCACCAAAGTGCCAAACCCCACCACAATTCCGGCGAGCAACCACGGATTTGCAAGGAACGCCCCGGCCCGCGCCACGTGCGCTCCGCCAGCATCCGTCTGCAGCAGAACCAAAATCCCGAGCGCCGTCAGAAATATCACCAAAGTCTCAGTGAGCACCACCGCCGTGTAATTCGCAGTGAACGGGCACAGCGCCGCCAGCCACAATCCGGCCAAAGCCACGCGCCGCCGCGAACTTTCCGGCGCCAACCGCGCTGCAATTAGCGCGATCACAAAACAAGTCGCCAAATCCACCACCACCTGCGCCAGCATCACCGCCCGCGGCGACTGCCCCGCAAACGCAAACACCGCTGCGAGAAACGCCGGGTACCCCGGCACGCGCATGTCCACAGCCGTCAACTGCCCATGCACCGCAAACCCGTACACCCCGTTCTTCAACCAATTCCACGCCAACTCGATGTAAAATGGAGCGTCGCCCGTATCGGTTACCGGAAACTTCAGCACCAGGTAAACCCGCAGTGCCAGTCCAGTACATACTGCTGCGGCAACGTTTGCGCGCATCTTATTGGTTGCAGTCATTGACACCGTCTTAAGGGCCAGCTAGCTTGGATTGTCTGAATGCCTGAACGCAAGCCAATTTTCTACGATCAGGAACGCCGTCGCTGGCGCCGCACAAGGCGCGTGCTGGAAATCACGGGCGGCCTTTTCACGCTCATCCTGGTCGTTTTCGTGGTCAACGTTTTCCGCAAGCCCGAGCTGCCGGACATTCTGTCAGCCGCCACGCACTGGAATCTTCATGCCCTGCCCGCAAAACTGAAGCCCAAAACCGTTACGCGAGGGCGCAAACGCAAAATAGCCGCGCTCGGCAAGCTGCCCCAGAATTACGACCCCCTGCGCGCGGCATTTTATGTGGCCGACGATCCCACCAGCCTCGCTTCGCTGAAGTTGCATTACCACGATATTGACTTGCTGATCCCCGAGGCTCTGCACGCCGCTTCGGCGGACGGCCGCCTGGACATCGAACAGGATCCCAAACTCCTGACGTGGATGCAGACCAATGGGATCGAGCTGCCGATCATGTCCATGGTGAACAACTACGACGGAAAAACCTGGGTCACCAAGGAACTGGCGGAAATGCTGGCCAGCCCCGCGGCGCGCGAACATTTGTCGAAGTCCCTCGCGGATTTTGCCAGCGCGCAGCATCAGTCCGGCATCGTCGTGGATTTCGAACTCGTGCCGCAGAGCAGCCAGCCGGATTTCGCGCGCTTTATCCACGATCTCGCGACGGCCATGCACGCCACCAACCTGAAACTGATGGTCGCGCTGCCCGCCGCGGATTGGAGCTACGACTACAAATATCTGGCAGCGCAGGCCGACGCCGTCATCCTGATGAATTACGACCTGCATTATCCGACTTCCGACGCCGGCCCTATAGCACCGCAGGACTGGTTCGAACGCAACATCGCTAACATCGTGAAGATTGTGCCGGCGGAAAAAATCGTGATGGGCATCGCGAATTACGGCTACGATTGGCCCGCAAAATCCAAAGCAGTTCCGCATCCTATCGCCCAGGCGCTCACTTTTCAGCAGGGAATTATCACCGCCGTCGAATCCGAATCGGACGTGACCTTCGATCCTGACTCTCTGAATCCGCACTATTCCTACGAGGACGAGCAGAACCAGGTCCACAACGTCTGGATGCTCGATAGCGTGACTGCTTATAACGAACTGCGTGCCGCCGAGCGCGCCGGCGTGCGCGGCACCGCCCTGTGGCGGCTGGGCATGGAAGATCCCTCCATCTGGTTTATCTGGGACGCGACCCATTCCACCGACGCGATTCGCGCCAAAATCGAGGAAGTTCCGCCAGGCTACGATTTGATTCTGGAAGGCGCTGGAGATATCTGGCGCATAACCGCCACTCCGCAGAGCGGCCGCCGCACTTTCGATTACGATGCAACGAGCGACGTCTTCGACGACGAATCGTATCAAAGCTATCCGCTTTCCTGGCGCATCGAGCAGATGGGTGCCGCGCCGCACAAAGTGGCGCTGACTTTCGATGATGGCCCCGACGAGACGTGGACGCCGAAAATCCTCGATATCCTCCAGCAGAAACATGCGCCGGCGGCATTTTTCACCATCGGCGAATCCGCCAATCAATATCCCCAGCTCGTTAAACGCGCCTACCAACAAGGAAACGAAATCGGCAACCACACCTTCACGCACCCTGATTTTGAAACCATTTCGAAATCGCAGCTGCAAATCGAGTTAAATCTCACGGAGCTGCTCATCGAGAGCAATCTCGGCGTCAAGACGCTGCTGTTCCGACCTCCGTACGGAATTGATCACCAGCCCGAAACCGCCAGCGAAATTCAGATGCTGCCCATTCCGCAGGCCATGGGCTACATCATCGTCGGCGCGCAGATTGATCCGCACGATTGGGGCGAGCCGAATGGCGGTGCCCCGCCGGCAACGAATTTAATTGTCGAACGCGTGCTGCGCGACGCGACGCTCGGTCGCGGCAACATCATCCTGATGCACGATGGCGGCGGAAATCGGGCCAACACCGTCGCTGCGCTTCCGCAAATTATTGACGGGCTGCGCGCCAAAGGCTACGAATTCGTCTCCGTTTCCGACCTGCTGGGACAATCGCGCGCCCAAGTCATGCCGCCGCTCTCGCACCAGGAATGGCTGCTGGTGCGCGCCGACGCTTTTATTTTTGAAGTGTTCCGCTGGTTCCGCACGGGCATTGCTTTCATTTTCATGGCCGGAATTCTGCTGGTCAGCGGCCGCGCGCTCATTATCGGGTTGCTCGCGCTCATCGAAAAATTGCGCCCCGCGCCCGCCGATCATCCGGAGTACAAACCGAACGTCACCGTCCTGATTCCCGCGTACAACGAAGAAGCCGCCATCGTCAACACCGTGCAATCGGCGCTCGCTTGCGATTATCCCAACCTCGAAATTCTGGTGGTGAACGATGGTTCCACGGATCGCACCGCCGAACTGGTGAATGCAAATTTCTCGCGCGAACCCCGTGTGCGCCTGATCAGCCAGCCCAATCACGGAAAGCCGTCTGCTCTGAATCATGGCCTCGCCGAAGCCACCGGCGAAATTATTGTTTCGATTGATGGCGATACCATCGTGGATCCCGAAGCGATTCCGCGCCTGGTGCGCCATTTCGCGGATCCCAAAGTGGGTGCCGTCGCCGGCAACGTAAAAGTAATGAACCGCAATCGCTGGCTCACGCGCTGGCAGGCGCTGGAATACATCACCAGCCAAAATCTGGAAAAACGCGCATTCGACCTTCTGAATTGCATTCCGGTAGTACCGGGAGCCGTGGGAGCTTGGCGCACCGAACTGCTTCGCGCGAATCATGGATTTTCCGGCGACACGGTGGCCGAAGATACCGATCTCACGCTGACGATTCGCCGCAATGGCTGGAAAATTCTCTACGACGAAGACGCTATCGGCCGCACAGAAGTCCCCGAAACTGTTGAAGCGCTGATCCGCCAGCGCTTTCGCTGGACCTTTGGCACCATGCAGGCCGTGTGGAAGCATCGCGACGCCGTGGGCAAGCCGCGCTACGGCACGCTGGGCTGGATCGCCATTCCCAACATTGTTATGTTTCAGATTATTTTGCCGCTGGTCTCTCCGCTGATTGATCTGCTGTTCTTGCTCTCGATCGCGTTGTGGGGCTTGGCGCAATTGCGCATCGCGCAATTGCCGCAATTGTGGACGCTCCAGGACGTGGAGCGCTCCCTGATTTTCTTCGCGCTCTTCATGTTGATTGACCTGTTCACCTGTGTGGTCGCGTTCGCCCTCGAAAGGCACGAAGATTGGACTTTGCTCGCGCCGCTCATCCTGCAGCGTTTTTACTACCGGCAAATGATGTACGTCGTCCTGTTCCGCGCGCTGAAAGAAGCGGTGCAGGGTCGGCCCGTGGGCTGGCGCGGTGTCGAGCAGCATCCGCCTCTGCCCGTTCCTGCGGCATCCAGCGTCAAGCGCGAGGCCTGATGAACGCGTCCATGAGCGGTGTCCCTTCGCGCCGCACGTTAACCAGTTTATATACGGCAGATTGGCAGCCGCGGGCACGATAGGTTGCCGAAACCGCCAGCCTTCTGGTAGCATCCAAGACGTTGATGGGCTGCATCCCGATTTCCAGGAGCGGCACCGGAGGACCAAATGAGTGTTGCACCGCGTGCGGGCAACGGTAAAGTTACCGTGCCTGACATACTCTCCCGCAAGGCGCGTTCCCTCGCAGGTCATTTCGAAACCAAGCAAAAAATTACCTGTCTGACGGCCTATGACTATTCCACCGCGCTGCTGCTCGACCAATCCGGTGTGGACATTATTCTCGTGGGCGATTCGGTCGGCATGGTGGTGCTCGGTTACGAGAACACCCTGCCGGTGACGCTCGACGAAATGGTGCATCACACGCGCGCGGCACGGCGCGGCACGCAGCGCGCGCTGCTGGTGGCCGACATGCCGTACGGCAGCTTCCACGTTTCGCTCGATGAATCCGTGCGCAACGCGGTGCGGCTGGTGAAAGAGGGCGGTGCCGAAGCGGTGAAGGTCGAAGGTGGCGAACGCCGCATCGAATTGATCGCCCGCCTGGTCGAATCCGAAATTCCGGTGATGGGCCACGTGGGCCTGACGCCGCAATCCATCCACGCGCTTGGAGGATTCCACGTGCAGGGCAAGACGGCCGACGCCGTGCGCCAGCTCGAGCGCGACGCGCGGGCCGTGGAAGCTGCCGGGGCGTTCGCTGTGGTACTGGAATCAGTGCCGCGCGACATCGCTGCGCGCATCACCGAGAAGCTGCACATCCCCACTATCGGAATCGGCGCCGGCCCTGACTGCGACGGCCAGGTGCTGGTGTTTCACGATCTCGTCGGCCTCACGCCGGGCCACAAGCCGAAATTCGCGCGGCAATATGTGGACTTGGCCGCGGAAGTTTCCCGCGCGGTCACCAGTTATTGTGACGATGTCCGCCGCGGCGATTTCCCGTCGGATGCCGAATCGTTTCACTCGCCCGCGCAGTTGCGCGAGCAGCTGCTAGCGCGCCAGCGCACTTGAGGCGTGCCGTGCGCCGCCCGGCGCCGGCGCCGAATCAATCCATCGGGAGGGCTTCTCATGAACGCGGAAGATTTTCGCCTGCTCTACGATTACAATTCCTGGGCCAACCATCGCACGCTCGATGCGTGCGCACAGTTGACCGAAGACCAGTTCACGCGTGATATGGGCTCCAGTTTTCACTCCGTGCGCGACACGCTAGTGCACGTTATGCTCGTGGAGTGGCTGTGGCTGGAACGCTGGCACGGGCGTTCGCCGAATTCCTTCGCGCCTGCTTCGCAATTTCCAAATCTGGGTTCCGTGCGTGCGCGCTGGACTGAAATTGATCGCGACTTGCGCGATTACATCGCTTCACTGACGCCGGAGGAAGTGCAGCGCGTAGTTCATCACACAACTACGGCCGGCGTGCCGCAAGCCGCGCCGCTGTGGCAAATGTTGCAGCACCTAGCGAACCACGGCACCTATCATCGCGGCCAAGTTACAACGCTGCTGCGTCAATTAGGAGCGAAAGCCGTCGGCACCGATCTGATTACGTTCTATCGCGAACGCGCCGCGCAGACGGCCGCCAAAGCATGACGCACTCAAGCGCCTGCTGTGTGCGGAAATCTCGTTTGTGTTTCGCTTGAGCGTGCGCGTACCTCGCCTCCCATGGAAACCATCCACACCATCGAATGGATGAAGCAGATTGCGCACGAAGCCCACGCGCGAGAACGCATTCTCGGCCTCGTGCCTACCATGGGCGCGCTGCACGAAGGCCATTTTTCGCTTATACGCGCGGCGCAGCGTGAATGCGCGCCGGTTGTCGTCTCTCTTTTCGTCAATCCCAAGCAATTTGGTCCGGCCGAAGACTTCGGCAAATATCCCCGCAAGCTGGAACAAGATCGGGCCGCTCTGGAAGCTCTGGGCGTGGATTTTCTCTTCGCGCCATCACCGCAAGATATGTATCCAGTGGGTTTTCGCACCTCGGTCGTGGTGGAAGGCTTGAGCGATCGCCTCGAAGGCCGTTCGCGCCCCGGACATTTCCGCGGCGTCACCACCGTGGTGCTGAAGCTTTTCGAAATCGTGCGGCCGCGCTTCGCTTATTTCGGCCGCAAAGACGCGCAGCAGGCGCGCCTGATCCGCCAGATGTCCGCGGACTTGAATCTCGATACCAGTGTGGTCGTTTGCCCGATCGCGCGCGAAGCAGATGGCCTGGCGCTCTCTTCGCGCAACGTATATCTGAATGCTGAAGACCGCCGCGCAGCCGCCGCGCTCTCACGCTCGCTAGCAGCAGTGCGCGACGAAATCGCGAAACGCGAACGCGACGCTGGCCGCTTGCTCGCTGCTCTGCGCCGCGTGCTAGCGCTGGAACCGCGCGTCGCCCTCGACTACGCAGAAATTGTGGACAACGAAACGCTAGAACCAGTCGCCAGCCTGCGCGGCACATGCTACATCCTGCTAGCTGCCAAAGTGGGAGACACGCGCCTGATTGACAATGCCCTGATCGAGCCCGACGGCGATTCCTTCCGCGTCACGATCTAGCGAATTCCCACAATGACAGTCGCGTCAGCTTCCGTGTGCGCATCGACCAACAATCCGAGGAGGGCTTCGCCGATTTCTACCGAGGTGTCTAACGTGGATGCAAGGCGAGCACGCCAATAAAAATCATGCCCAAAAGCACAAGCCCGCCGACGACCGAGCAGAGAATTGCTCCAATGGCGGTAAGGTCCCACTTCCCGATCAAGCACCTAGACATTTTGATGACGCCCAATAGCTCTGACGCCGCGAAGATGAGAGCGATTAAGATGGCAACGCGTTGCCCGTAGCTCGGTGGGCAGATACTAACGAATCTAAGCGCAGGTATGATCAGGATCGCTGGAACCAGCACGAAGGGCGCAGCTTGGAAGAACGTCCTGCGGCGGAGTTCGGGGCTTGTTGGCATTTGCCCTTCAATTAGTCGGTCGAGGTGTCCGTTGTCACCACTCCTACGGACGCTTCATGGCCGCGAGCACTTCCGCGGCGTGCCCTTTGGGCGTCACTTTGTCCCAGATGGCGCGGATTTTTCCGTCCGGACCGATCCAGTAGGTCATTCGGACAATTCCCAGAAATGATTTCCCCAGAAAGCTTTTCATGCGCCGCGCGCCGTACGGCTCGATCACATCGAATTCCGTGTCGGCCAGCAGCGGAAAAGTCAGTTTGTGCTTCACTTTGAACTTTGTCTGTGATTCCACGGAATCGCCGCTGCAGCCGATGATGGCCGTGTTCAGTGCTTCGAATTTCTTCAGGGCGTCGCGAAACTCGGACGCTTCGTTGATTCAACCGGGTGTGTTCGCCTTCGGGTAAAAATAGAGGATCAGGTTCTTGCCGCGATAATCCCGCAGCGAAACGGTGGCCCCACTGTCGTCGGTCACCGCGAAGTCCGGAGCTTTGTCGCCTACTTTGAGCATATGGATTCCCCGCGCCAAGTGCGACTTCAGTCTCAGCAGTGCGCGCTGCGTGACCGCCTTTACGATTTACTGGTCGAAGCCGCTGCCGAGGCAGAGTCTCCGCCGTCGCCGGCGGGCTCGCCGCCGCGCAGGGCAGTCAGCACTTCGGCCGCGTGCCCTCTAGGGACCACGCCATTCCAAATCTTCACGATCTTGCCGTCCGGCCCGATCCAGAAAGTCGTGCGCACGATTCCCATGAAGGTCTTGCCCAGAAAGCTTTTCATGCGCCGCGCGCCGTACGCTTCGATCACTTCGAATTCCGTGTCTGCGAGCAATGGAAAATTCAGGTTGAGCTTCTTGCTGAATTTCGATTGTGCCTCGACCGGGTCCGCGCTCACTCCGGCGATCTCCGCGTTCTGCGCCTGAAAATCCGCGAACATGTTGCGGAAGCCATTCGCTTCGTGGATGCACCCCGGCGTATTCGCCTTCGGATAGAAATACAGAATCAGATTCTTGCCGCGATAGTCGGCGAGCGTTACTTTTCGCCCGTCGTCCGCTAGCACTTCGAAATGCGGTGCCTGATCGCCTTCTTTCAGCACAGTAATTCTCCTTCCGCCCTCGACGCTTCGACTCGGCACATGCTCTGCGATTGCTGCTACGCCTCAGCCAGCACGCGCTTCAGAATTTCGTTCACAAGTTGCGGGTTGGCCTGCCCGCGCGTCTCTTTCATCACTTGGCCTACGAAGAATTTGAATACGCCTTCACTTCCGGCGCGATACTTCGCCAGATTGTCCGGACTTTTCGCAACCACGGCTCGCGCAATCTTTTCAATCGCGCCGGTATCGGAAATTTGCGCCATGCCTTCCGCTGCGATAATTTCCGCGGCTTTCTTGCCAGTGTCAAACATCGTGGCGAATACCTTCTTGCCGCTCGCCGCCGTGATTTCGCCGCGCTCCACAATTGCCAGCAATTCCGCCAGCGCCACCGGCGCCACAGGGCAATCTTCGATCTCTTTCCCCGCGTCTTTCAGCCGCCGCAGCAATTCCACCGAAATCCAGCTCGCCGCCGCTCGCGCCGGAGCGCCTGCTCGCGCGACAGCTTCGAAATAATCGGCCAGCGCGCGCGTGGCCGTCAGCACGCCTGCATCGTACGCGGCAATTCCGTATTCGCTGACGAATCGCTCGAGCTTGGCGCCCGGCAATTCCGGCATTTCGCTTCGCACCTGCGCCACCAGCGCCGCGGAAGCCGTCAGCGGCAGCAAATCCGGATCCGGAAAATAACGATAGTCGTGCGCGAATTCCTTCGACCTCATCGCTTCAGTGCGTCCCGCCGCCACATTCCACAGCCGCGTTTCCTGCGTTACGGCGCCGCCGGCTTCGATCACGCCGATTTGCCGCTCGATTTCATATTCCAGCGCGTGCGCCAGATAGCGGAACGAATTCAGGTTCTTCGCCTCCACTTTCGTTCCGAATTTCGGCGCGCCGCGCAGACGCACGCTCACGTTGGCGTCGCAGCGCAGCGAACCTTCTTCCATGTTGCAATCGCTCACTTCCGTGTACTCCAGCACCTGCTTCAAGGTCGTCAAATATGAATACGCTTCAGCGGGCGTGCGAATATCAGGCTCGGAAACAATTTCTATCAGAGGGGTGCCGCAGCGATTGTAGTCAATGTAGCTCCAGCGGTCGGAATCCGCGAAGCCTTCGTGCAGGTTCTTGGCCGCGTCTTCCTCCATATGGACGCGCGTGATTCCAATCCGCTTCGCCGCTCCCTCTGCTTCGATCGCGAGCGAACCTGCGAGAGCCAGTGGCAATTCGTACTGTGAAATCTGGTAGCCCTTCGGCAGGTCGGGGTAAAAATAATTCTTGCGCGCGAATACGGAGCGCTCCTGAATCTTGCACTCCAACGCCAGCGCCGCGCGTATGGCGAGTTCGCGTGCGCGACGGTTCAGCACCGGCAGCGCTCCCGGCAACCCTAGACACACTGGACAAGTATTGGAATTCGGCGGGTCGCCATAGCGCGTCGAGCAGCCGCAGAACGCTTTCGTCCGCGTCTTCAACTGCGCGTGCACTTCCAGCCCGATCACAGCTTCGTACTTGGCCATGATCTCGGGCGTGACGGCGGCAGTAACTGGAGGTGTGGGGCTCATGCGAATCAGGAATTATAGCATCCGCGTCAGCGAATGTTGAGAAACACGCCAGCTGCCCGCGGGAGGCTGGCGCGAACGCCCAGGCGCACCGCGCGATAGCTATGCGGCGGGCCTGGCCAGTCGGTCCTCGCGGATGGTTAGTTATTCCGCGTGATGGCCGCCCGGAGGCAGGTCCAGTTTGACGCCGGCCATGAAATTCAACCGCAGCGACGGAAAGCCAAACGCCTCCTCGTATTTCTGGTTCAGGAAGTTATTCAGCCTCCCGTAGATTTCAATGCCTTTGGGAAGCTGGTAGGCAAATCCAGCGTTCAGCAGCACATACCCAGGATTTCGGAATAGGCAGGCCAGCCCCAGCTCGCAAGCAAAAGTTCCATCATTCGGTTCGACGTCCAGCACCGCGCCGCGAATCGTTCCGTTCATGTTGAGCATCAACCGCTTCTTCGTCCAAGTCGCGTTGAATCCACCGGCGTTGCGGGGCCGGCGAAGGAGAGGTTCTCCAACGGAATAGGGATCAATAGGTTCCTGGAAGCCGTCCAACGCCAGGATCGCAGTATTCATCCACGTGTACGAACCCGAAAATTCGAACGAGCGAAAAGGATGGAAACGGATGGTTGTTTCTAGGCCCCAGGCTCGCGACTTTCCGATGTTCTCTGAATCGAAATTCGTGGGCAAATCGCCGGTGGTCACGATTTGATCCGTGAATTTGTTATAGAAGTAGGTAACGTCCAGAATCGCGCGGTCGTTCGCCATGCGCTGCTCGACGCCCGCATCATAGCTGATACTTTGCTCGGGCTTCAGCGCCGGATTATTCGTAAACGCGAGTTCGAACCCATCCGGTGCGCGGAAACCGGTTCCAAAACTCGCGTGCAGCCGCGTTGCACCGAAAAAACCGTCGCCATCTCCCTGCCGCGCCATATACGCGGCGGAAATCCTCGGCGTGACCTTGGCGAGGGTATTGGCCGGAATCCCGGGCTGGCCTGCGTCGTTATTGACCGGAACACCATCGGTTTGAATGTCGTCCACGCGTACTCCGGCATTAACGAACCAGCGATCGGTGGGAGTCCAGCGGTTCTCCGCAAAGAACGCGTAGCTATTGCGCCCCAGGAGAAACGGCTCGTCGTTTGGCCCTTCCACAAAGAGATTCTTGAATTGGTCTCGGTCGTATTCGAACCCCGCTACCAGCGTGTCCTTGGAAGAAACCGCGATCTCGCTTCTGGTATTGGCTACCACTCGCAGATTGTTGGTGAACGAATTTCCTTCCGACGGCGAGATGAACGTAATCCGGTCGGTCGAGACGCTTACAGTCGTTACCTGTTGGAACCGGGACGAGAACTGCTCGGTTTCCTGCGCCTGGTAGCCGAAAAGATTTTGGTTCTGGTGCGAAGACGGATCAATTCCCGGAAACAGGCCATCCGGGTCCGAACCATACGGCCCCGGAAGTCCGACGAGGCCAGCGTAACCGAAGAAGTTCGCATCGAATTTACGGCGCGGCGAGCGCGAATATCCCAGGCTCACCGTCGAAGTCTGGCCGCGGTAAGCATCATTCTGTACTTGGCCGTCGGTTTGCAGACGCGAAAGGCTGTACGCCCAACTGAACCCCTTGTTCAGTCCCGCTCCGGTCGTTCCTAACCGCCACGTATAGAGACTGCCGCCCTCTCCCACGAACGAGAAATGCGGCGGGCCATCTCCGTGAATCGTCTCAAGGTTAATCACTCCAGACATGGCATTCGATCCGTAAAGCGCGCTCTCCGGGCCGCGAATTATTTCCACTTGCTGGACGCCCTCAGCGGGCAGCGGCGATAGATCGAACCCGCCTCCGAAATCGTTCAGCTCAATTCCGTCAATCATCACCAGGTTGTAGTTAGAATCTCCGCCGCGAATGAAGGCGCTGGTAATAGTGCCGCGTCCGCCAGACTGATTGATTTCGACGCCGGGCAGGCCCCGCATCACGTCCACGGCAACCTGTGCGCCGCGATCTTCAATTTCTTCTGCGGAGACAACGCTTACCGAGGCCGCGATTTGCGAAGTTAGCGCGCCGCCGGGCGCGGCCGACACGACCACCTTGTCGCGCGAGGCGCTCAACCTCAAATGGAGGTCGCAAACGCGTTTTTCACCGGCCGCCAAATCAATATCCACCGGCAATTGATCGAAGCCCGAACTCGTGGCCACGATTTGGTATTTTCCCGCGCGCAAACGCACGAAGGTGTATTGGCCTTGCGCATTCGTGTCGCGCGTTTCCAGCCGGGCCATCGCGTAGAGAAGTGTGACGTGAGCTCCAGGCACGACTTGCCCGGCAGGATCAAAAACCGTGCCGAAAATCGCCGCGTCCTGCTGGTCGTGTGTTGAGCCTGGCGCAGAGCCACGCGCGACCGTGGAACCGCTCGGGGAAGCCTTAGGAGTTTGTGCGTGGGCGCTGCAGGCTACAAGCAAAAATACGGAAACGAAATACAAAATGCCGGAGCGTAGTCTCATTTTTCCTCCTCTCCCTCTCGCGCGGGAGTTGAAGGTTGTCCAAATAACGGGAGCGCCTCCTCAGGGCTCGCATATTCGGATTGAGACTCCGCCGGTCTCCTGGCTTGGCGGCTCACCTAGATTTCATCGCACAGCACAAAGATGAAATCCTGACAGCAGCGCGGCCTTCCCATCTTTCACTCAGAATCGCTGGCATCGCGCGATTTGGAGCTTCCGACAGTGGTGCGCGCTGAAAAATTCCGCCTTACAGTCGCGCGGCGGCGACGGTTTTTCACCGTCTTCCCGTGCGCGGAGTCTCTGGTGATTGTGGACGGCGCCGTGAAAATTCCACGCACGCCGCTTCCTGCTAAAAAACTAGTGGTTGCCGCGCAAAATCACCCGCGGACGCCCGTTCGAGCGCAGCTCCACTTCTAGCGGCGCTTCGAAGACTTCTTCCAGCACATCCTGCTGATACACTTCCGCGGGTTCTCCGATGCGCAGGCACTTGCCTTTGTGCAGCAAGGCGATGCGGTCGGAAAATTCCGCGGCCAAATTCAATTCGTGCGTCACCACCACCACGGTGTAGCGATTTTCATCGGCCAACTTGCGCAATCGCCGCAGCAACTCCACTTTGCCGCCGATATCCAGATGTTGCGTCGGCTCATCGAGCAGCAGCAGGGAAGGCTGCTGCGCCAGCGCGCGCGCCAGAATCACGCGCTGTTTTTCCCCGCCGGAAAGTTCCCCCATCCAGCGGTCGCGCAATGCGTCCGCGCCTACTTGCGCCAGCGCGTTGCCCGCCATCAAGCAATCTTCGTCGGATTCAAAGCGCAATCTTTTGCCGTAGGGATAACGCCCCTGCAGCACGTATTCCCACACGCGCAGCGGAAAAAGCAGTTCGCTTTCCTGTGCCACTAGTGCGATTTGCCGCGCGCGCGTTCGCAATTCGAGCTCGCTCACCTCCGTACCGTCCACTTCCACGCGGCCAGACAACGGCTTCAGCAATCCCGCCAGCAATTTCAACAGCGTGGATTTGCCGCTGGCGTTCGGCCCTAGAATCGCCACCAGTTCGCGCTGCTGCGCTTCGAAGCTCACCGGCCCCAGCGTGAATTTTGGCGCGGAGCGGTCCGTCGCGGAATACGCGTAGCTGGCCTGCTCGACTTTCAGGCGGACGCGCTTCGGTGGCGCGAACGGGATGGGCTGGTGCGCCATCGTGGTTCCGTTTTCAGCGCCGGCGTTCATCGAATTCTCCTGCGCATCAGGTAAATAAATACCGGCGCGCCAGCCAGCGCCGTCATCGCGCCTACTGGCAATTCCGTCGGCGCCACAATCGTCCGCCCCAGCGTATCGGCCAGCACAATCACAATCGCTCCGCCAATCGCGGACGTCGGAATCAGCAGCCGGTAATCCGTGCCGAAAAGCATGCGCATCACGTGCGGCACCAGCAGGCCCACATACCCGATCGTGCCGCTCACCGAAACCGCCAGGCCCGTGAGCACCGAAGCAGCCACGTACACCACCAGTTTTACGCGCATCACGTTCACGCCCAGATGTCCCGCTTCCTGTTCGCCTGTAAGGATAAGATTAAGGTCGGAAGACGTGGTGTACATCGCTCCCGCTGCCACCAGAAATATGAAGTACAGAAAACCGAACCAGCCCAGCACATTTTGCGTCGGTGGAGGCGCCGTCAAATCGCCCATCAGCCAGAACGTCATGCTGCGTAGTCCCGGGCCGTTCACCAGCGTCAGCAGAAAAATAATAATCGCGGAAAGAAACGACGCCGCAATAATTCCCGCGAGCAGCAACGTCGCGCTGTCCAGTTGTCCGCCGCGCCGGCCCAGAAAATAAACCGCCGCGATGGTCGCAGCCGCTCCGATGAACGCCGCGAGTTGAATCGCGCCCACCGTGTGCGGCGCAATAATCAGGCTGAGCATCGCGCCCAGCGCCGCGCCGCTGGAAACTCCCAGCACGTACGGATCAGCGAGCGGATTGCGCAGCAGCGCCTGGAATCCGGCCCCAGATGTAGCAAGCGCTGCGCCCACCAGGATTCCCAAGGCAATGCGCGGCAGCCTCAATCCAAAAATTACCTGGCTGAATTCCGAACTGTCGCCGTTGCCGGCGGCGCGGTTGTACAGCGTGATGACAATGTCCCGCATGCCGATGGGATAAGCGCCCACGCGCAGCGAAATCACCACCACGACAAAGAGGATCGCAGCCAGCATCCCGCAGAGTGCGAGGATTCGCCGAGGCGTCAGCGGCCGCATGCGGAAGCCTCCCCGCTCAATCGTGCCGCCGCAAATTGCGATAGCACGCTCGCATTGGCACATGGAGGGGCGGGTCTCAGACCCGCCCCTGCGGTCCACTGAGAAAAAGTAGGCGTGAGCTCCGCTGCGGAAGCGCCAAAAGCCTCTGGATGCAATTCATGCGCGAGCGATTCGATCGCGTCCACCAGCCCCGGCGAAGGTCGTGTGAATTCGTCGCTGGCCATCACCACGTGGCCCAGTTCCACAGCGCGCAGCTCGCGCCAGGTGGGCCGGTCGCGCAGATTGTTCACGTGCTCGTGCGTCTCCGCTGCCAGATGGTCGGAGGTCAGCACGATGTACTCCGGCTGCAAGCGCACCACTTCCTCCATGCTCACCTGCGGCCAATTTTGGCTGGCGACGATTATGGATTCCGCCCCCGCCCAGCGCAGCGCATCCGCGATAAATGTATTTTGCCCGATAGAAATCAACGGATCTTCCCACACCACAAACAGCACGTGCGCCATGGGCCGGTCTTGCAGCGCCGCGTGCAGCGTATCCAGACGCTTTTGTAGCGCAGCCACAAGTGCTGCGCCCTGCTCCCTCGCACCCAGCAAATCCGCCATCATGGCGGTCGCGCCCAGCATTCCGGTGATGGTGTGTGGGTCGCTGGTGTACACCGGCACGCCGATTTTCAGCAGCGCGTCCGCTGTTTCGGCTCGATTGATGGACGTGGTTGCCAGCACCAGATCGGGGTGCAGCGCGACGATCGCTTCCAGGCTCGGATCCTGCGGCGCACCCACATGCGGTTTCTCTTTCGCAGCGGCGGAATGTCGCAATACGTTGTGTCGCCCGCGAGCTTCGCGTCCAGGCCCAAGCGCGTAAATTGTTTCCGTCAAGTTCGGCGCCAGACTCACCACGCGCTGCACATTCAGCGGAATCGCCATGCGCCGGCCGGTTTCATCCGTCACTAATTTCGTCGTGCGCTTGTTCGCCGCAGTTTGCGCGGCAGGGTTCGCCGGTTCCTGTTCCTGCGTCGTCGCGCTTTGCTGTGAACGCACGCCAGCGGCGCGAGTGTCAACGAGGCCGCACGCGAAAACACCACAAGCCAGCGTGAGAACTGCCGCGAAAAACCGTTGCGTCGCTGCGCCTGCCGCCAAAATATTCTCCCGCACAATAAAAAAGCCTCGCGAATAGAGCGAGGCGTCTCGCCACACTCTCTCGCGCGGAGAGTGTCAGCTTCGACCAGTTCGGGTAGGTTTCCTGACTTTCGTTTACTCTGGGAATCCGCCAGTGGCAGATTCGAAGAGCCTGGCACCGGACACGCCGCAAAACTAAGCGCGCATCCAGCGACAGCCGATTACAGTGGCGGGACCGTGGCCGATTTTCACGGCCTTCCCTAAAAATTGAAATCCATCGTGAGCGATTCCAATTTTTACCTGGGAGCGCGCCCATCGCGCCCGCAAGGCTACCCCGAGCCAGCTAAGTTGTACTCGGCGAGTGTATGCGCCCGCGCTTTTGCTGTCAATCCGGTGGCTGCTCGCGCGCCGATCCGATTCTGCGTGCTGCTGCAATTTCTATTGGGAATGAAAACGAAAGTTGATAAGCCGTACGGCGAACGCAACTGCATCCGCGTGCAAATATTTAGCGGTTCTTCCATTTCGGCGCGCGTTTTTCCACCAGCGCGCGCAAACCTTCCTGCGAATCTTCCAGGTCAGCCAGTTCATTCAGGAAAACTTTCATGGAATTGCGCACGCCGTCGCGCAGCGGCAATCCCAGGCTGCCCAGAATCGCTTTCTTCGCCATGGTCAGCACTGGGCCGGACTGCGCCGTCACGCGCCCGATGATCTCGTCCACTTTCTCCACCAGTTTGTCTTCCGGCACCAGAAAATTCACCAGGCCCACTTCGCGCGCGCGTTCCGCGGTCATCGCTTCGCCGGTCAGCACCAGCTCCATCGCCGTCTTCGGCCCCAGAATGTAGGGCAGCACGGCCGCGGCGAGCGGAGGAAACGCTCCCAATTTAATTTCCGGCTGCGCGAACCGCGCGTTGGGCGTGGCGATCACTAGGTCGCCCAGCGCCGCTAGCTCCGCGCCGCCGCCGTATGCAGGGCCATTCACCACCACGATCACCGGTTTCGATGTGTCCATCATCGCGGCAAACGCGCTATGAAAAGCATCCAGCAACTGAAATACGCGCCGTTGCGTATATTCGCCCAGCTCGATTCCACCGGAAAAAGTTTTGCCCGCCGAATCCAGCAGCACTAGCTTTACCTGGCGCTTCTCGCTGACGAAATTGATGCCCGCCGCGATTTCCATCAGCATCCGCTCGTTCAGCAGATTCTGGTCGGGGCGATCCAGGCGCAGATGGGCCACTTCGCCCTCCACGCGGAATTTCACAAACTGAAAATCTTCGATCAGCGGCGCGCGCGTGGCCAGCGTCCCGAGCATTTCCGGCGTTCGCACGTCCACTCCCCGTCCCCCGCGCGCTTCTCTGGTCATCGGCATTGTCTTGGCCCTCGGTCTTTCTGCAGCTTTACGTTTCTGTGGTGGTTCGCGATTCTAAGGCGTGTCTATTCGCTAGGTGGCACGATGCCGGCAGCTTTCATCCACACGCGCGCACGCTCCGCCAGCACAAGGCCGTAGCCGCCTTCCAGGACAATTCTCACCAAGTTTGCGTAGAACAGGAATCCCATTTCCGTATCTTTCACTCCGTAGCAATGGTTCTGCCGCTTGGGCCCCGATTTGCAAGGTGCTAGCCGATCGCGAAACAATCCTGCGGCACACAATCAGCTCTATGAGCCTAGACTAACTCGTTACTCGCCGCCACGGCGGACACGTTTGCCTGCGTACAATCCGCCACGGCCCCGTTGCACAGTTGCAACCTGTACGTTCGTACAGGCGTTCTGTGTTACGTTTTTCCTATGAAATTGATCCTCGCATCCTCTTCGCCGCGCCGCGCGGCAGTGCTCCGCGATGCTGGCTTCGTGTTTCAGGTGCGTCCCGCCGACGTGGACGAAACGCGCGTGCCGCACGAAGCCGCCGAGGATTACGTTCGGCGAGTGGCGCAAGCCAAAGCCCACGCCGTCGCCGAGCAAGCGCGCGCCGCCGGTGAACGCGCCATCGTGATTGCCGCCGACACAACGGTTCTGGCGGAGGGCCAAATTCTCGAAAAGCCGAAAGACGCCGAAGACGCCCGCCGCATGCTCCGGCTATTCAGCGGCAAAACGCATGAAGTTCTCACCGCTCTTTGCGTACTTAACATTCCTACGGGCAAGGAATTGCTCCACGTGGAAAAAACGCGCGTGGAATTCCTGAAAATGTCGGAACAGGAAATCGAAAGCTACATTCAAACCGGCGAGCCATTCGATAAGGCTGGCGCGTATGGCATCCAGGGCATCGCCGGTAGATTCGCCACGCGTATCGAAGGTTGCTATTTCAACGTGCTGGGTTTGCCGCTCTCTCGTCTCTGGACGACGCTGCAATCCATCGGCTGGAAAGAAGACAGCGCGACTTAGCTGTCGCGTGCCGCGAAAAGAAAACGGCGGTCCCGCAAATCGGAACCGCCGTCAGGAAGGCTCTTGAAAGAATCTCTCGCCTGCAATTTCGCGCAGCTAAGTTGTCGCGCGGCTACTTCTTTTCTTCTGTTGATGGAGGAGGTGCCGTGGGCGCAGCAGCCGGAGGATTTGCCGGCGGGTTCGCGCTCGGCGACGTCGGATGCGGTGCATTCATGCCCTCTTTAAAGTTGCGGATGCCTTCGCCTAGTCCGCGCATCACTTCGGGAATCTTCTTGCCGCCAAACAGCAGCACGATCACCGCCAGAATAATAATCAAATGAAACGGGCTCAATGCTTCCATGAATCACCTGCCTTCCAGACTTCTCTGGATACCGAATCGCAGCCCAGGACCCCGCGGCTGCCTCTGATGCGCCCTTCAGACCCCAATCCATCAAAGTATAACACGCTCGTCCCCGGCCCGACGCGTAACCTGTTCGCGGTCCAGGTGTTCTAGTAACGGAATCGCGTACTTGCGAGTGATGCCCGTAAGCTCCTTGAATACAGTGATCGGCAGGCGCGCGCCGCGTTCCTTGCGGTATTTTGCCAGCATTTCACGCAGCTTCAGCAGCGTATTTCGGTGAAAGACCAGGTCGCTGGAGATCTTCACCAGCACCTTTTCGCGCAGCAGAATCTGCAGGATTTTCTGCGCCCGCGGCGCGTCCACCGGCAGCTTCGCGAGCACGCTGGCGAATCCCGGCACCGTCAGCCCGGCGCTCTCGAATTCGCGCTCGATCAATTCCTTTGCGCGAGTTTCTTCGGTCGAAAGCGAAATTTCGCGCCCGGCTTGGGCCACCAAGTCGCCAGTCACCACCAGCGCCCGCGTCACCACCAGATCGCCAAGCGCCGCGTCAAATATTTCCACGCGAGCGCGCCCCGCCCGCGCGCGCAATTCTTGTTTCGGAATTCCTGGCAGCAGGGGATTCGCGCGATGGAAAGCCTCGACCGCTTTGCGAATCGCCGCGGCATACGCTGTGACGGCTGCGGCCGGCGCCACCACGATTGGCGCGCTTCCCAGCATCCTCACGCGTTTCGCAATCGCGAGTTTTTCCGCCGCCGCACGCGTTTCGGATTCGATCCATCCCGTCCGCGCCACAATCTCCGGCAGCGTCACGCCGCGAGGTGCGGCGTCCACCAGGGCGCTGAGAATATCTTCCCGCGTGCCGTGTTCCAGCACACCCAGAAACGGCGCGACCGCAGCATCCTTGCGTTTGTGCCGCGGAGCGCGAGCATCCAGCACCGTGCCGCCGCCGATTGTCACTACCGGCGAAAACCGTCGCAAGATGAAGCGATCGCCGGGAAGGAGCAGCAACGGCGTATCGAGCCGCAGTTGCGCGAACGCCGATCCTCCCGCTGCAAGTTCACCGCCGCCGTCGTTCAGCAAAATCACTTCCGCAATCGCTTCTGCTGTGCCCTGATGAAAATGCACACGCGCGCGATTCTTCAGCGGCGGCGCGGAACCCAGCAGCGTCACGCGTGCATCCACTCGCTGTGTGGCTTCGAATAGGCCCGCAGGTGCCAGCACCATCCCGCGCGTGATTTCCTCGTGTTCGATTCCCGCCAGGTTAACGGCCGTGCGCTGCCCCGCGACGGCGCGTTCGATCTGTTTCCCGCCGGAATGCAGCCCGCGTACACGCAATCGTTTCCGCGCAGGGTACAGCTCTACTTCGTCCTCCAATTTCACCGCGCCGGAAATCAGCGTCCCGGTGACCACCGTGCCAAACCCCTTCATCGCAAAAGAACGATCAATCGGCAAACGAAAATTCTGCGTCGCATCTTTCTCGGCCACAGCTTGTGCCGCTCTTCGCAGCACGCTCTTTAACTCATCTAGCCCCGCTCCGCTGCGCGCGCTCACCGCCACAATCGGCGCCCCTTCTAAAAACGATCCATCCACGAATTCTTCGATCTCCAGGCGCACCAGTTCCAGCGAGTCGGAGTCCACCAGATCGGATTTTGTAATCGCGATAATTCCGCGCGGAATTCCCAGCAAACGGCAAATTTCGAAATGCTCACGTGTCTGCGGCTTGATCCCTTCGTCCGCCGCGATCACCAGCAGCACCAGATCAATCCCGCCCGCTCCCGCCAGCATGTTGCGCACGAACCGCTCGTGCCCCGGCACATCCACCAGCCCTAACCGCACGCCGTCAAGATCCAGGAACGCAAATCCCAGGTCCAGCGTGATACCCCGTCGCTTTTCCTCCTCCAGCCGGTCCGGATTCGTGCCGGTAAGCGCCTCGACAAGCGAGGATTTGCCGTGGTCAATATGCCCAGCCGTCCCGACGATGACGTGTTTGATGGTTTCCATGGCGCGCGCGAAAACGCAGCCATGCTAGCGGAGGAATCAACGCGCGGTCAAATCGTGTAGGTGCTCAGTGTGGGAGCTCAAGCTTGGATAACGCCTGAATTGCCGGCCCTGGGTAAGCAGCATAATCAACGACAGCGCGCCAAACACTTCCACACTTGTCCACCTTGGATCAGTGAGGCAGCGCTCTCGATTAGTAATCTGGAAGCTCGATATTGTCGGCAAGATCACGGCCGGCGGCCAGATCCGCGATCCAGGGGACCGCCATGAGATTGAAGATCTGGTTGCGGACGAATAGTGCGAATTTCGACTTTGGCGCGAAGGCGCCCGCGAATCGCAGTGCAGCCTTCTGTTTTTTGAGAACAAAGGGCCCGAATCGCTCCTGGTACCGAGCGAACGCTTGCGCATAGTCACCGTTGGCCTGATGCAGTTCGCCCGCAAGGATATACGCCGCCACCATTGCCAAAGCAGAGCCTTGCCCGGCGAGCAATGACACACAGAAAGCCGCATCGCCCACAAGAGTGACTCGCCCGCGTGTCCACAATCCCTGACTTGGATCCATTCGAATCTGGCTCACACGATCGAAATAGAGTTCGTCCGCGGCGTCCAGCGCCTCCAGAATTTGCGGACATTCCCACCCGCTCGCGCCGAAGCGCCTCCGCAATAATGCCTTTTGCGCTGGCGTGTCGCTCGCTCCGGTCGCATCGTCATCCGCAAAAGTAAACAGAAACATGGTGCGGTCGCCACGCATCGCGAACCGTCCAACCTGCTGGCCCACTTGCGTGTACATGACGTATGCCAGCTCGTCTCTCGGTTGGTAACCCTGCACCTGAAACGCCGCCGCTTTGTAGCCCAGATACTTCTCAAATCCCTCCCCCCCGCCAAAAACGAGATCGCGGACCCGCGAATGAAGGCCGTCTGCTCCCACCACGAGATCGAAATCACGACCGCCTCCGCGCTCGAAAGTTACGTGAACGTTTTCTTTCGTTTGTTCGATCCGCTGCACGGAATCCCCAAAAATCGTTTCGACCCTGCCTTCAATCGTACCGAAGATCGTTGCGGCGAGTTCTGCTCGCGGCAGACTGACATAGCGGTTCCGCGTTAGCCGGGCAAACGAGTCCACGGGAAACCCAGTTACCCGTTTCCCGCTGCGGTCCACAACCCTGACTTCCCGCAACAAATATCCTCGACGCCTGATCTCCGGCAGGAGGCCCATGCGGTCAGCGATCTCGAAACCTGCGCCCCAGAAATCAATGATGTAGCCGCCAGTGCGCAAGCGCGGCGCCGTTTCCACGATAGTGGGCTTGAAACCATGACGGGCTAGCCAGTACGCGAGAGTCGTTCCGGCAATGCCCGCGCCCGATATCAAGACTCTCATCGCAAGAAATAGAACACGACGGTCGGCCGCTGTCCAGCGTGCAAGCCGTTTCGGACGAGCCGAAAAGCGATGCGGGTCTCTTGCTTTGCGGATCGTCTTCGGACAGCATCGCCCCTCGCCCAGCTCATGGCACCTGTACGCGAATTACCTTCCAAATTAAGTGTCCGTTTTCGCTACAACCCGTCTCGGAATCGCCCATCACCCGTCCCAAAGCCGGCAATGCACTTGCCGTAAGTCATTGCTGAACATATAGATCACACGCATCTCGTTAGGGACGGGCGCGTGCATATCTATCGCCACTGCAAGGGGAGGGCACTGTTATGGCCACGCTCTGGCAAGACGTTCGCTACGCCTTCAGAATGCTCGGGAAGTCGCCGACGTTGACGCTGATCGTGATCCTCACGCTGGCGCTGGGCATTGGCGCCAACACGGCGATCTTTGGGATCGTGAACGGGATTGTGCTCCGACCCCTGCCGGTGAAATCGCCCCAACAAATCATGGTGCTAGCGGCGCAGGCCAAAGGCGACACACTGGGGATCTTCACGCTCTCTTACCCTCAACTCGTTGATCTGCGCAAACAGGCCGATGCGTTTTCCGACGTATTTGCCTCGCAGACCAATTTCGGCGGGCTGAGTTACGCCGGCAAAGCGAATCAATTCGTATACGCCTACGTGACCGGAAATTATTTTTCAAGTTTGGGCGTCCAGCCCGCGCTGGGGCGGCTGTTCCTTCCCACGGAGGGCGAAGCAGGCGGCAAGGATCCGTACATCGTGGTGGGTTATGACTTCTGGCAGAAGAAATTTGGCGGCGATCCAGGCATCGTCGGCAAGCAAGCGCTGATTGACGGGCAAGAGGCCACGATTATCGGAGTGACGCCGAAAGGATTTCAAGGCACGCAATTCGTGCTGAACTTGGACGGCTACATCCCGCTGAATATGCAGCCGACGCCGACTGTGCCCACGTTCTGGACCGACCGCAGCTCACGCGGGCTGGCCGTGCTGGCCAGACTCAAACCGGGCGTAACACTGCAACAAGCGCAAAGCTCGCTGAATGTGGTCATGGCGCGGCTGGCCGAACAAAATGCCGCAACCGACAAGGGAGTAACGATCCGCGTAGTTCCCGAGCGTCTGGCGCGGCCGCAACCATTTCCCAACAATATCGTTCCATTCATCGCCGGCATTTTTCTCGTGCTGGCCGGCCTGGTGCTGCTGCTGGCGTGCATGAACGTGGCGAATATTCTGCTGGTGCGCGCCACCATGCGGCAGCGCGAAATGGCCATCCGCGCAGCCATGGGCGCAAATCGCTGGCGGCTGATCCGTCAGATGCTCACCGAGAGCATCATGCTCGCTCTGTTCGGCGGTGTCGGAGGGTTGGCGGTGGGAGTGTGGGCCAGCAGCGCGGTTGGCGCGCTCATCCCAGCCGGAAGAATTCCGATTCGCGTGGATTTCGGTTTTGATTGGCGAGTATTTGGATACGCGATGGGCGCCGCATTGTTCACCGGCGCGATCGTGGGGTTGTGGCCGGCGTTGCGTGCGGGACGTGCGGACGTCAACAGCGTGCTGCAAAGTGGTGGCAGAAGCGATACGGCCGGAGCCGGCCGCCACCGTCTGCGCAGCGTGCTGGTGGTGGCGCAGGTAGCGGGCTCTCTGGTGCTCTTGATCGTCGCGGGACTATTCGTGCGCAGCCTGATGCGCGCACAACATGCCTACTTGGGGTTTGACGCCGACCACGTGCTGAATCTCACTCTGGACCCGCGTGAAGTGGGCTACGACGAAACCCGCACCAAGACGTTCTATCACGACCTCGAAACCAAGGTCCGCGCATTGCCCGGAGTGCAATCGGCGAGCCTCGCGTTCAGCGTACCCATGGGACCCGTGCAAGATGGCAGCATGATCTATGTTGAAGGACAACCGCAAACTCCCGGCCAACCGGCTCCGATCGTGATTTACAACCATGTGGACGAGCCTTACTTCGACACGATGCGCATTCCGCTCCTGCGCGGGCGGGCGTTTCAGGAAAGTGACAATGACAAAGCACCCCTCGTCGCCGTCATCACTCAGTCCATGGCGCAACAATTCTGGCCCAATCAAGACGCGATCGGGAAGCGCTTCAGCATGAAGAGTGCCACCGGCCCATTCGTCGAAGTCGTCGGAATTGCCGCCGATGGAAAATACGTATTCATCGGCTGGGACAATAAACCGTTCTTTTTTGTTCCGCTCGCGCAGGATTACGCGGCGTACCGCACCTTGCAGGTTCGCTCGTCGTTGCCGCCGGAGAACATGATCGCGCAAATGCAGAACGAAGTTCGCGCGCTCGATCCCAACATGCCCGTCACCGACGTCGAGACCATGCGGCGGTCGCTCTCCGGAGGAAATGGATTTTTTATCTTCCAGGTTGGCGCGATTTTGGCCGCAGCGATGGGCCTGCTGGGTCTCACGCTCGCAGTTGTGGGCGTTTATGGAGTGGTTTCGTATGCCGCGAGCCAGCGTACACACGAGATCGGCATACGCATGGCATTGGGTGCCGGGCGCCGCGATATTTTGCAGCTGGTTTTGCAGCAGGGGCTGGCACTGGTGATCGCCGGAGTGGTCTCCGGCACGGTTCTGGCTTGGGCGCTGACGCGCTCGATGGCGACGATTCTGGTAGGAGTGAGCCCCACCGACGCGCTCACCTACGGCATGGCCACCCTGCTGCTCGCCGCGATCGGTTTCTGGGCCTGCTACGCGCCCGCGCGCCGCGCCATGAAACTCGACCCCATGATCGCGCTGCGCTACGAATAGGCACGCACCATCGTGAGTCCCGGCCGCTAGCCTGCGCCCGCGCGTGCTCTTGCAACAAACAACTTGAGCATACCTGCTCTTAAGAGCTATGGTCTTACGCTGCCAATAATTCAATCACTGCCAAGGACAATCCGATGCGACGACAGATCGGTTTCTTGCTTGCACTCCTGCTGCTCCTCCCAGTTCTAGCCACGGCGCAATCCCAATTGCCCAACACGCCCGTACGCCCCGTGACTGAAGATTACTTTGGCACCAAAGTGGTAGACCCCTATCGCTGGCTGGAGAACACCTCCGACCCCGAAGTGATCGCCTGGATGAAAGCGCAGAACGATTACACCCGCGCCGTGCTCGCCCGCATTCCCGGCCGCGATGAATTGCTCGCGCGCATCAAGTCGCTCGACAACGCCGGCAACGTCGTCTCCGGCCTGCAAGTCTGGGGCGGCCATTATTTTTATTACAAGACCGAGCCCGGCTCCGACAATCGCAAGCTCTTCACGCGCGATACCCTCGGTTCGCCGGAGCGCCTGCTGGTGGACACCGAAAAAATGACCACCGCCGACGGCAAGCACTACTCCATTGATTATTATCAGCCTTCCCTAGATGGTGTTTACGTTGCTTATGGAATTTCGCTGGGCGGCTCGGAAGAAAGCGTGCTGCACGTCCTGCAGAGCGCCACGGGAAATGTGCTGCCAGATAGCATTGATCGCGCCGAGTTTGCTTCCCCCAGCTGGCTGCCCGACGGCAAGTCTTTCTTCTACACGCGCGCGCAAAAACTCACAGCCGGCGCGCCTCCCACCGCGAAATATCAGAAGCTGAAAGTATATCGCCACACGCTGGGAGGGGACCCGGACACCGAGCCCCTGGTATTCGGCTTCGGTGCAAATCCATCCGTGAAGGTGGACGAGAACGATTTTACGATAGTGGCCTTTTCGCCGGGCGCGCCGGATTTCCTGCTCGGCTTTGTCATCCACGGCGTGAAAAGAGAGTTTGATGTTTACGCCATACCCTTCGACGCCAATCCCGGCGCAAAAACCGCCTGGAAGAAAATCGCAGACCAGACCGATGAAGTCACCGGCTTCGATGTGCATGGCGGCGAAATCTACCTGCTCTCGCACAAGAATGCTTCGCGCTTCAAGGTTCTGCGCACCAGCCTCAGCGCTTCCGACCTCACTCGCGCCGCAGTCGTGGTGCCCGCAAGCGAAGTGGTGATCACCGGCATCGCCGCTGCCGGAGACGCGCTCTATGTTCAGGATCTCGACGGCGGCATCGGCCGTCTGCGCCGCCTGCCATACAGCGGTGGCAACATTCAGCCGATCAAATTGCCGTTCGACGGCGCGATTCAGGCACTCGTCACGAATCCCACTGTAGCTGGCGCCTGGATGGAACTCGTTTCCTGGACCAAATCACCGCTGTGGTATTCGCTCGATGCAAAAACCGACAAGCTCACGGACACAGCGCTGGTCCCGCCTTCTCCCGTTGATTATTCGCAAATCGAATCCGAGGAAGTAAAAGCAAAAAGCGCCGACGGCACCATGGTTCCGCTTTCCATCATTCACAAGCGCGGTCTCGTCCTCGATGGCTCCCATCCCACATGGCTCACCGGCTACGGTGCCTACGGCATTACTTACGATCCGTACTTCGATCCCACAATTCTGGCGTTTCTGGAGCGCGGTGGCATCCATGCCATTGCGCACGTGCGCGGCGGCGGTGAATACGGAGAAGATTGGCACCAGGCAGGACAGAAGCTGACGAAACAGCACACCATTGACGATTTTATTGCCGGCGGACGAATACTTGATCGAACACAAATACACTTCCGCGGTTCATCTGGCAGGAGAGGGAACCAGCGCCGGGGGAATTACCATCGGCGGCGCCATCACGCAGCGCCCTGAAATGTTCGGCGCCGCGCTAATTCGCGTCGGCGATTCCGATTCGCTGCGCTCGGAAACCATGGCCAGCGGTCCGGCAAATATTCCGGAGTTCGGTACGGTGACGGATCCTGATGGATTCAAAGCGCTCTTTGCGATGGACGCGTATCAGCACGTCAAACCCAATACGCCCTACCCCGCGGTCCTTCTCACCACTGGCGTGAACGACCCGCGCGTTGCCCCGTGGCAAGCCGCGAAGATGACCGCGCGTCTGCAAGCCGATACCAGCAGCGGCAAGCCCGTCCTGCTCCGCGTGGATTACGACGCCGGCCACGGCATCGGCTCCACAAAATCCCAGCGCGACATCGAACTAGCCGACGAAGTCGCCTTCCTCTTCTGGCAACTCGGCGTCGCCGGATACGCACCAAGCCCTGCCGCGCATTAACAGGCGACGGCGCAAACACACAATCGACTAAAACGGGCTCGCGGCCGTTGCTCCCTCGTCTCGCATCGGCGGCGCGGTCGTGGACCCTTGGAATTTCGGTTTGCCCAATTTCACAATCCAGATCCCGCTGTTTATATCGTTGAAGAAAATCAACCCATTCGCAGGCTGCGCGCCCCATGTGAATGGCAGATTCGCGCGATAACCCGCCGGGTCGCCGGGGAAGAAGCTCGCGATTTCGCGGCCCTGCTCGTAAAGATTTCCGCGCAACTCGCCGGAAATATCCACCGCGCGTCCGCCGCCCGCATAATCGCCCAGATACAAAATATCGTTGTCCGGCCACACGTTGTGCATCCCGCCTTCGGGAACTTCGTAGTTGGCCACTTCGCGCGGATGCTCGATATCCGACACGTCCATCACATGCAGAATTCCGCGCACCGGTATGCGTTCCTTCGTGCTGATATCGAAATATCCTGGGAACACCTCGTCGCCCACAAAAACATAATTCTTGTAGCGGAACGCCGTGTGCGAGCCCGCCAGCCAGCCGTCGCCGTATAATTCGTAATGATTGAATTTGTACTGCGACACTAGCTTCGGATTTTCCGGGCTGCCACCTTTGATCCCGTTGCCGACGTCCAGAATCACCAGCCCATCGCGCCAGTACGCCAGATACGCCAGCCCATCCTTCACGTACAAATCGTGCAAATAGCGCCCCGTGCTGATCATGCCCTCGCCCAGCGGCGAAGCGATCATTTGCTCTTGTCCTTTTTCCGTCTGCCAGCGTGCCACTTCTTTCGGGTGCGCCGCGTCCGCAAAATCAATCACGCGCAGCGAGCCGGTCGCGTCGTCCGTGATGTACGCATAATGTCCGTTGATGAATGCGCTATGCACTCCGCCCGTCACCGTCTCGGTGTATTCCGAAATCACCTTCAGGTGCGCCGGATCCGAAGCGTCAAAAAACACAATCCCATTCTTGCGGTTCGAAGCGCCTTCGCGCGTGAACACTCCCACTTTTCCGTCCGCCGTGGTGCTCACATCGTTGTAAAGCCGCGCGTCCGCCTTCAAACTGTCCAGCGCCTTGGGATGCGCCGGGTCGGAAACGTCGTACGCATACAGCCGGTCTCCCATCGTCGCGACGTAGAGATTGTTGCCGACGACCCACTCTTCGGTCGTCTGCACTACGGTGCCGTCGGCATTTTTCGTGGGTATGTGCGCCACCACCTCCAACGAGCGCTGGACGTTGCGCGGCGCAACTGTGATGGAAGCGGTCGCCGTGTGCCTGCCAATCGCCGCAACCACTTCGTAAGTGCCGGGCAGATCCGCGACGAACGCTCCATCCGGATAAATCGTCCCCTGCGGCCCGCTCACGCTCCAGCTGGTCAGCAGTTTCTTCGCCGTCGCCGCGCCTTTCGCGTCTACTGGCGTCGCCGTGAAATGCACCACATCGCCAGTCTTCGCGGTGGTCGTTGCAGGTTCGAGCGAAATTCGCTGCAGCGTATCCGCCACCACCTGCACGGAAACCTCGCCGCTCACCGGTCCGCCCGTTGCTACCACCGTCGCTTTGCCCGGCGCCACAGCCTTCACCAATCCTGACTCGTCCACTTTCACGATCGCCGGCGCCTTTGAGCTCCACTGAATCTTCACATCCGTCCGCGGATCGCCATTCGCCGAGCGCGCCGTCGCTGTCAACACCGTGGAACCGCCCACCACCAGCGCCTGCTTCAAAGGTGCCACTTCCACCGCCGCCGGCGGAGGCGTCCCCACGTCCACCGACGCGAATCCAGGCTTGCCCGCGATCACCACGCCCACAGTCACATGCCCCGCCGCGCGAAATATCACGTTGCCGTCGTCGTCCGCGCCAGCAATGTCCGGCGGCAGCGCGATCCAGACCGAGGGCTTCACGTCTATCACCTTTCCGCTTGCGTCCTTCGCCACTGCGGTGAACTTGACCTTGTCCCCCACGTGCGCCTGAATGTTCGTTGGCGTGACTTCCACCGTTTTCGGCTTCGGAGGCGTCGCCGGCGCGCCAACTTCCTGCCCGAAAACTGCCGGCGCGCACACCAGTGCCGCCACAGCCATCCATCCAGCTACGCACTTCGACGCGATTCGCATTCACAGCTCCCTTCGATTGTCAGAAAACGCCAGAAATTGTCGTGTGAGAACTTGAACCGAAGCCAAGTCTTTGTCAATAGTAGCAGGCGAAAATGACGAGAGGGTCGAAATGCTCTGAGCGTGGCAGAGCCTAGGCTACGCCACGGCCTTCTGCCGCTCAGCCCCAGCAATCTCCGCCGCAATCTCCAGCGCAGCCGCGCGCGGATTCGCCGCCGCAGTAATCGGCCGGCCCACCACCAGATAATCGGCCCCAGCGCGAACCGCATCTCCCGGCGTCGCAATCCGCGATTGATCATTCGTAGCAGCCGAAGCCGGACGTACTCCCGGCACCAAAATCTTGAAGTCAGGTCCAAACTCCCGTCGCACGGTCGATGCTTCCAGCGCCGAACAGACCACCCCATCCATACCCGCCGTCCGTGCCAGCCGCGCCAGCGCCACCACCCGCGACCCCAGCGAACCTTCCATCCCAATTTCCCGCAGCGCCGGCTCGTCGAAGCTCGTCAGCACCGTCACCGCAAGCAGCGCTGGACGATTCTTCTTCGTCCCCGCAGCCTCACGCGCCGCCCGCATCACCGCCAGCCCGCCCGAAGCATGCAAAGTCATCAAACGCACCCGTGGCAGCCGCACCGCCGCAGCCACTGCATGCGCCACAGTATTCGGAATGTCGTGGAATTTCAGGTCGAGGAAGATGTCATACCCGAGGTCCGCAAGCTTTATAACCGCTCGCGGACCTTCGGACGTGAAGAGCTGCGACCCAACTTTAAACATCCCGGCCGCTCCGCGCAGTTTCCGCGCCAAAGCGGTCGCTGGACCAAGCCGGTCCAGGTCTAATGCGACGATCAGTTTCCGGGATGAGCTGTTGCTGGGCGTGTTGGCACCTTTAGGAGTTCGAGCCGGACTTTCGCGAGCCCGTGCTGGTCGAATCCTAACTTACGTGCCACTTCGTAGGAAACATCTAATTCGCGTCCTTCCACGTACGGCCCTCGGTCGTTGATCCGGACCACCTGGCTGCGGTGGTTCCGCATGTTCACAACGCGCACGATGGACCCCAGCGGAAGCGTGGGGTGGGCGGCGGTATCCGCGTACATATCATACGTCTCGCCGTTGGCGGTCGGCTGGCCGTCGAAATCGTCTCCATACCAGCTGGTGGTGCATTCCCACACGGCTAGCGGCTTCTCCTGATGAGTCGCCTTAATTAGGGGGTTCGTTACTACGGGAGTGATGCCAAGCGCGACCTCTGCAGGAGAAGGGTTGCCCGGTTTTCCCGGCGCCGCTGGATTCACGGGCAGAGTAACCGCGAGCAGACCCAATCCTAAAAACACCGACTGCAGAATCACGAATATCTTGCCCTTCATGTTCACCTGACCTTGTTTGAAACCAGCCTAAATTCTACCTGTCCGGGGGTACAGTGGCAATCAGTTTATCGCTGTAGAGCGCCCCGTAACTTGCTGATTTCAAATGTATTTTCGTCCCGGCACCACATTTCCAGACCGCTTACGAGCCGTTCAGAAGCCCGCGGGTCCACAAAGTGGGCCGTACCTACTTCCACCGCCGAGGCGCCAGCCAGCACGTACTCAGCGATATCTGCCGGTTTTTCAATGCCTCCGAGTCCGATTACAGGTATCTTTACGACTCGGCAAGCCTCGTAAACCAGCCTCATGGTTATAGGTTTTATGGCCGCGCCCGACAACCCTCCCGTCGTACTACCGAGACGGGACCTCCGGTTGTGTGCGTCTATACACAGTGCAGGGTAGGTGTTCGCGATTACTACAGCATCTGCTCCTTCCGCTTCGGAGACCTTTGCGCTAACTCCAATCATATTAACATTCGGTGAGAGTTTCACCCAAAGCGGCCGCTTCGCAGCAGCCCGCGCGGCCCCCACGACGGCAGCCGTAAGGGAGGGGTCAGTACTATATTCGATGCCCCCGCGCTCCACATTGGGGCAGGATATGTTCAGCTCATACCCCGCCAGCCCCTCGGCATCCTCCAGAACCCGTATCACCTCCACGTAGTCCGCGATGGTATGCCCGAAGACGTTGGCAATCACCGCGGTGTTGTAACGGCGCAACAGTGGCAGCTTCTCGGCGACGAACGCCCGCACCCCGATATTCTGCAGCCCGATGGCGTTCACCATCCCGCTGGCCGTCTCGCAGATCCGCGGAGCCGCCGCGCCTTCCATTGGCTGCGCCGATAGCCCCTTCACCACGAATCCGCCCAGGCGGTTCAAGTCCACCATATGGGCGAACTCCACTCCATACGCAAAAGTGCCGCTGGCGGCGATGATAGGGTTTTTTAAAGCGAGGGTACCAATGCTGACGCGGAGGTCAACAGAAGCGGGCCGTTGAGGACTGCGTGCCGGCGCCGGCGAACTCATAACGCGCTTAGTCTAGCACGCCGGTCAAGATTTCAGCGCGCGTGGCGGTGGGTCGGTCTCCGATTCCGCGGCTTGTGAGGAGCTCGGTCCGGTCTGTCAGGCGACACTTGGATTTGTGGTAGTGTCGATAGGTGCAGAGTGAGTCAACCCAGTCAGCACGACTCACGCGATTGTCATGATGATATTTGTGTGCCCGAACTGTGCCGCGACGCTCCTACCCAACGACCTGCGGGTTAGTCTTAGGGATGCCATGGTGCTGGGAAATTCGCGGCTTTGTCCTTCCTGCGGGATTGAAGTCTGCTATTACCCCGATTACGCCCGCATCATCCTAACCGCAAGCGCACCCCTCATGTTTATTGCGTTGTGTGTTCGCGGCGTCGAGGCTGGGCTCTGGGCATGCGTAGAGATTCTCATAGCGTGGTGGTTCGGTTCGGTCTGGCTCGCTGTGATGCTTGCCCAATTTTTCCCTCCTCGATTGAAAGTCAAGAGGGACGACGATGTGGGCCCATTTTCACCTCCGAGCATGTTCCGTTAGGGCTGGGGGTTCCGGCGGACGGTGGTTCGATAGTGTGTGTTTGAGTAGAGCCTAATTAACGCCGCCAGCTCAACCCGTCTACGCAACATCATCGTTCTGCGACCGTCTAAAAGCTCGAATCGGTCCCATCCGAATTCTGACGGGATTCCGTCGCTGCGAACTTCCCGCCGTCTATGCTAGGATGTTGCGCCAGATGCGCGTCGTAGAAAAAAGACAGCTCCTCTCCGCGGAAGAAATCAGCCGCACGCTTAACCGTTTGGCCCATGAAATCGTCGAAAAAAGCGGCGGTACCAAAGACCTGGCCCTGATCGGAGTCCGCCGCCGCGGCGTTCCGCTCTCCGAACGCCTAGCGAAAACCGTCAAAGATTTCTCCGGCGTGGAAATTCCGGTCGGCACCATAGACATCACGCTCTACCGCGACGATCTTTCCACCGTCGGCCCGCAACCCGTCGTGCACTCCAACGAAATCAATTTCAACGTGGATAATCGTGACCTGGTAATCGTGGACGACGTGCTCTACACCGGCCGCACCATTCGCGCCGCCATGAACGGTCTCTTCGATCTGGGCCGCCCTAAACGCATTCGCCTCTGCGTGCTGATTGACCGCGGCCATCGCGAAATGCCCATCGAGGCCACGTTCATCGGCAATTCAGTCCAAACCAGCGACACCGAAATCGTGGAAGTACACTTGAAAGAAATTGATGGCGATGAACGCGTCGTGCTTGTGGATCGCGTTCCCTGAACCCTGGCAATCCTCGCGGAGGCCGGAAACAACCGTAACTAAAGGGAAAAAGTGCTGCAGCGCCTGGAACACCTGCTCGGAATCGAAGACCTCACCCGCGAACAAATTTCTTTTATTCTCGATCAGGCCAAACCTTTCCAGGAATTTCAGCGCCATCCCCTTAAAAAATTAGCCACCCTGCGCGGCAAGACCGTAGCGATTGCCTTCTTCGAAAATTCCACGCGCACGCGCATCAGCTTCGCCACCGCCGCCGCCCGTCTCGGCGCGGACACCATGAACCTTCAGGCCGAAGCTTCCAGCCTGAAAAAAGGCGAATCGCTTCTCGACACCGTGCGCACGCTCGAAGCCATGCGTCCCGACGGCCTTGTCATCCGCCACAGTTCTTCCGGGGCGCCCGAATTTGTCGCCGACCGCCTCGGCGTCCCCGTTATCAATGCCGGCGACGGCACGCACGAACATCCCACGCAAGCGTTGCTTGACGCGCTCACGATTCGCGACCGCAAGGGCCAACTCGAAGGCTGGAACCTCACCATTCTCGGCGACGTGCTGCACAGCCGCGTGGCCCGCTCTAATATTCACTTGCTCAGCAAATTTGGCGTACGCACCACGCTCTGCGGCCCCGCCATGTGGGTGCCGCGCGAACTCGAAACGCTCGCGCCCAACGTGCGCCGCGTCACGCGCATCGAAGAAGCGCTCGATGGCGCCGACGTGATCATCGCGTTGCGCGTGCAAACCGAACGCCTGCACGAACCCGCGCTCGCCGCCGAGGAATACATCCTGCGCTATCAACTCACGCCGCAACGCCTGCAACTCGCGCGACCCGGTGCGCTCGTGCTGCATCCCGGACCAATGATTCGCGGCCTGGAAATTGACGATGCCGTCGCCGACGGCCCCCAGTCCTGCGTCCTCGAACAGGTCACTAACGGCCTCGCCATCCGCATGGCCCTGCTCTACCATCTCGTCGGCGGCGCCGCCGTGGAACCACCGCCGGCCAAAGTTCCCGACAAGGCGCAATGAGGCCCAGACATGCCAACCACTAACGACCGCCTGCTGCTCATCAAAAATGGCCGCCTGCTCGATCCCGCGAGCAAAATCGATGCACGCCACGACGTGCTTCTGCACGGCCCGCGCGTCGTCCGCGTCGGACCGGACCTCACATCATCCGACGCCGAAATTTTCGACGCCACCGACATGATCGTCGCGCCCGGCTTCATTGACCTGCACTGCCACCTGCGCGAGCCCGGCCAGGAAATGTCTGAAACCATCGAAACCGGCACGCGCTCAGCCGCTCGCGGCGGATTCACAGCCGTGTGCTGCATGCCGAACACGCAGCCGTAAATGACAACGCATCCCTCACGCGCTCCATCGTTGATCGCGCCGCCGCTACTGGCGCAGTGCGCGTCTGGCCGATCGGCGCGGCCTCGGTTGGCAGCAAAGGCGAAGCCCTCGCCGAAATCGCCGCTATGAAAGATGCCGGAATCGTCGCCGTCAGCGACGACGGCAAGCCCGTCGCCACCGCGCGCCTGATGCGCCAGGTGATGGACTACTGCAATTCGCTCGATCTCCCCGTGATTGACCACTGCGAAGATCCCTCGCTCTTCGCCGGCGGCGTGATGCGCGAAGGCCCGCGCTCAATCCGCCTCGGCCTGAAAGGCATTCCCGCGGAATCGGAATCCATCTGCGCCGGACGCGACGTCGAACTCGCCATTCTGACTCGGTCGCGATTGCACATCGCGCACATGTCCACCACTGGCGCGCTCGAATACGTGCGCCACGCCAAAAAACAGGGCATGCGCGTCACCTGCGAAGTCACGCCGCACCATTTCACGCTCTGCGACGAAGACGTCCGCTACGACACGAATTACAAAATGAATCCGCCGCTCGCTTCGCGCGCCGACCGCACCGCGCTCATCGCCGGTCTCGCCGACGGCGCCGTGGACGCCATCGCCACCGACCACGCCCCACATCACCCCGCCAGCAAAGACGTGGAGTTCGATCGCGCGCCCTTCGGCATCATCGGATTCGAAACCGCCATCGCCCTCACGCTCGGCGAACTCGTGCACACGGGGCAAATTTCACTGCCGCGCATGGTCGAACTTTTCACCACCGGCCCTGCGCGCGTCCTCGGCATCGAACGAAAAATCGCCGTCGGCGGCGCCGCCGACATCACCATCTTTTCGCCCGATCTCGCCTGGACCTACCATGCATCCGAATCTCCCAGCAAATCCCGCAACACGCCCTTCGACAGCCGCACCTTCCGCGGCGCCCCAGTAGCCACAATCGTAGCCGGCCAAATCGTCTATCGCCGCGAACTCACCGCCACCGCGAAGTAATTCGAACGTGACTGGCAGCGCCTGCGTGACAATCACGATGCCATCGCATTTGAATTTGTAGCGGCCGGTTCAGGTTCATCGAACCGGGCAGCCCTTGTCGTTGGTTTGTAGGTCGTGGCTTTAGCCGCTGAAGTATGGCTTCGCCGTTCCGCCGTCGAAAACTTCGCAATGTTATCGCTGGAATTGCACAGTGAGGACCATGTGCGTCGCGGTAGGTTTCCCGTCGGTAAGCGCAGGTTCGAATATCCACAACGCCACGGCTCGCTCGGCTTCATGCTGCAGAAAGAGCGGGCCAGACAGCGCTTTCGTTGACCGCAAGTTGCCCTTCTCATCAATCAACGCGTCAAGTTTCACCACGCCGTCCGTGTCCAATCCCTTCGCCCATGACGGGATCGCCGGCGGAGGCTGCGCCACAATCCTCGCCGGAATCGTTTCTCCGCCGTTCGCACCTTTGGCGTGATGGTGTTTCGGCTCCCCCGACTCATCCAGTTCAGTGTCAGGTGCGCTCCCGCGAACTTGCAATTTCGGCGCGGCCGAAATTACAGCCGGGGACGCGCTCGAAGTCGCGCCCGAAGGAACAGATGAAGCGGTAGCATTATTCACATTCGCGGCGCCTGCATCCGGCGCGCCTGTCTGCTGCTGAATTTTCTGCGCCGCTTGCGCTGGCGTGGCTCCCGAGTTGTTGCCATGCGCTGGAGCTTCCACTTCGCCGCTCGAACTGCTCGGCGTCGCGGGCGAATGCTTCGTCGCATCTTGTTTTGCTTGAGCCACTGCTGCTGCCGCGCGAACGTTGCTGTGAACCTTAGCGCGGTGCGAGTGCCACGTCCATCCCAGCAACGCCACGAGCGCCAGCGAGGCCGCGATTCCCGCTTGCATCGCGCCCTTCCCATAAGTGTATCTGTGCAGGTGGCGACCCAACGGCGCTAGCATTGCAATTAGCTTCGCTCTGCCGCCAAGCTCGCCGTCAGCGTCACTCGCGTCTTCACCGCGCGCGCCCGGCTCGCCGTGCTCTGGCACATCCTCGGATGCCCCGTCTAATTCTTGCTCTTTCACTTCCGCAGGCGCGGCTTCGCGCTTCGGCTTTCGTTTCGGATCTTTGGCAATCAGCGCGGCCAATAATTCCGCGTCTTTCGCGTCATTCTGCGCCGCTTCATCCTCAGACTCCGCCGGCTCCTCCATCATTTCAGTCAGCCGCGCAGCGCGCTCCACAGCAGCCGCTTCCGCAGCTGCCGCAGTTTCCGCGGAAACATCAGAATTCTCGTTGCTTGCTGGTGTGCTGTTCTGCGTAACCGGCGCGGCTTCAGGAGCAGGGTCGGACGGCCCGAGCACTTTTTCCTGCGCCTCAGCTGGTTTCGGCGCAACAGTCGCAACCACAGGAGCCGCAGCAGTAACCGCAGGCTGTTGCATCACTGGAGCATCCCAAAAATTCGGATCGCGCGTGGTGAATTCCAGATCGGCATAGCCAGACTCCGCCACCTGCCGCCACTCCAGCACCTTGCACAGAATTTCTCTTCCCGTCAGCTCGTTGCGCAGAAAAACACACTGCCCCTGTGCCACTTTCGCGCTCAGATTCACCACCGCGCCATTGCCGAAGACGATCGTCGTCTTGGTCGTCTCCGTGAATATCTGGCGCTGCTCCGATCCCTCGACGTGCTTCGCCCCCTGAATCGTTACCGGGACTTCCCGCACGTCCGCGTTATCGTGTCCGGCCGAATCAGCCATGACTCTTCACACCATGGATTGGAATTTGCTGCATTGCCGCTGTGCCCCCCGGCATTAGATCGCAGCCGCTGTCCGCACGAATACCCGGGCGCCGATCAAATTTCCGGCGGCCCTTCCGCAGATAGGCTATCCCAATATCGTGCCCGCCGCGTCCGTCCTCCGCAATAGCCGGGTAGTACCAATTGCCCTATTACTACAGTGGCATCCGCAACTTACGGCCTTTTCGTTCCATAAGCGCACGCAATCCATGTATCAATTCGACACCAAACGCCCGCCCCCGCTATACGGACCCGACAAACCTCCCAGTCTCCGCTCTTCGCTTGCCCGCTCTGGATCGCCCTTCAGCGCGTCCAAATCAGCCGTGAAATCCCGCACCGCGCCTTGCCTCCGCCGTACGTTCCGGCTCGCAAGCGTCATTCCGCAGGAAATTTGTATTGAACATTGCTTTGACAAGAAGATAACTGCGGCGTAGCCTCGCAGCGTAACAAGCCCCAACTCGACGGCCAGCATTTGTTTGGGAGGACCACCATGAGAACCCAGCTCTTCACTCGAACATTGTTTCTGGCGCTGGTGATTGCCTGCAGCTCAGGCTGCGGAAATGTCGCGGCGAATTCATCGCAACAAAATGATCCCTCGCAGGCTCCACAGCTGGCGCAAGCATCGCAACTGGCGCAGGTTTTCACTCTGGCGACGTCCAGCCCGGCAACTTACTCCACTGCCAGCGGTGCGCTGATGCCGATGCCGGCCACATCCCTGACGTTCGTGGCCCAGGCTCCAGGTCTTGCGACAATCTCATTCAGCGCACGCGGCTCGGTCGAACCCTCTGGCAGCCAGATCATTCCCATTGTGTTTATCGAGTGCCAGATAGACGGCCAACCCTGCCAGCCCGACACCAATACTGTCGAATTTCTCTATCCACAATTCTGTTGCGATACGCGTTCCTTTCACTGGGTCGCGCAAAACATCTCCGCGGGTTCTCACACCGTCGAAATTCTGTGGGGCATGGGCAATCCGACTTCCGCCGTGGTTACCAACCGCTCGCTGATCGTGGAGACGGCCGCCACTCCTTAGAATTTGCTCGTGCTGAAAAAATTCTCCCGTCTCTCGCGGGTTAGCCGAAGCGCACGAAAACGCGGCCGCCTCTGCGCTCGCGCAAACCGCCTGTGATACATTCTCCGCCATAAGAAATTTCCGTTGAGGGTCTGCAGAAATGGAAAAGCGTCTATCTCCCACTACACGTGCTCAACTTTTCGCCATCTTTGCTCTATTGCTGATCGCTTCAGCCGCCACCTCGCTCAGAAATCAGCCGCCACTTCGCCGTCCAGATCCGCGACAGCTGAGAGTCGCACCGCGCGCGCCCTCGACCTCGCGCGCACCGATCCCCTGAATCTCTATGCGTTTTTAGTCCGCATGCCCAAGGGCGCGGACTTGCATAATCATCTCAGCGGTGCGGTTTACGCCGAATCCTGGATTCGCGCCGCCGCCGAAGATAATCTCTGCGTGGATCTCGCCACCCACTCTTTCTTTCAGTCGCGCGCCATGACGGATAGTCTCCCGCCGCAGCCCGTCTGCGGCGACGGCAATCTCCCCGCCGCTCATGCCCTCACCGATCAGCATCTCTACGACGCGCTCATTGACGCATTCTCCATGCGCAGTTTCGTCCCCAGCACCGGCGTCAGCGCCCACGATCATTTCTTCGACGCCTTCGCCAAATTCCACGGCGTTGCGCACATTCATACGGGAGAATTTCTCGACGAAGTCGCCGCTCGCGCCGCCGCCCAGAACGAGCAATATCTCGAACTCATGGAAACTCCGCCGTTCGAGCACACCGCGGCCATCGCCAAGGAACTCGGCTGGCAAGCCAATCGCAACTTCGGCGATTTTCGCGATCAACTTTTCGCTAAAGGCTTGCGCAACGACGTCGCCGCAGCCCGCGCGTATTTCGATGAAGCCGAATCCGTCCGGCGCCAAGCCGAACGCTGCGACCAGCCCAATCCAGCCGCCGCGTGCGCCGTGCAGCTCCGTTACCTCTACCAGGTTCTGCGCGGATTTCCTCCCGAGCAGGTTTTCGCGCAAGCTCTACTCGGCTTCGAAGTCGCATCGGCCGACCCGCGCGTCGTCGGCATCAATCTCGTGATGCCGGAAGATGGCTATTTCGCCATGTCCGAATACTCTTTGCAAATGCGCATCGTCGGCTTTCTGCACGGCCTGTACCCCAACGTGCACATCGCCCTGCACGCCGGGGAACTTGCTCCCGGCCTCGTCACCTACGATGGCCTTTCCTTTCACATTCGCCAGGCGGTCGAAGTCGGTCATGCCGAACGCATCGGCCACGGCGTCTCCATCATGTATGAGGAGAGACCCTACGATTTACTGAAGGAAATGGCGGCAAAGCACGTGATGGTGGAAATTAATCTCAGCAGCAACGACCTGATCCTCGGCATCAGCGGCAAGAATCATCCGCTCCCGATTTATCGCAAATTCGGCGTGCCCGTCGCACTGTCCACAGACGATGAAGGCGTCTCGCGCATTGACATCACCCACGAATACGTCCGCGCGGTTGAAACTTACGGCCTCACTTACGCGGATCTGAAGCAAATGGTTCGCACCGGCCTCGAACATGATTTTCTGCCCGGCCCCAGTCTCTGGCGCGAGCAAGATGTTTTCAATCGCCCCGTCGCCGCCTGCTCCGCGGAATTCCTAGGCGCGGAAAAACCTTCAGCCGGGTGCGCCGCCTTCCTCAAATCCAGCGAAAAAGCGCAGGAACAATGGGAACTAGAACGCCGCCTCCGCGCCTTCGAATCCAGCAACTGACACCCGCGGCCGACAGTATAGACAATTTCGCCCGTGCGCTTTGTTCCTAAAGTTTTCTCTGCGAACTCTGCGCTCCGGCTTCTGCGTACTCTGCGTTGAGTCTTTTACTGTGGCCGCAACACGCACCCACTTCGCACGCGCGAGCGCGCCTTCCACTCGGCACATTCAGGCTTAATTACGACGGTCCAGCCGCTCCGGCCGTCCGGACGTGGCCCTCAACCGCAGCAGGAACGTACGGAAATGTCTTCGCAGGTTTCGAAGTAACCGATTCCTTGCCAATCCCCAAATGAACCGGCGCGTTCGCCGCAATAGAAAACATTACGTCCGGCGCGTTGTCCGTCAGCGAGCGGCCGTTCCACTCCAGGAACCCGAACGACGCCGGCGTACCCACCGAGTACGGCAGAATGTTCGGACAAAATCGGCGCGCCACTTTCTCTCCATACGCGAGAGGATCTTCTGCCGTTCCATTTGCAGCGACGACGCCTGCGATTGATTGCGCCACGGTCTTTCCGTGCGTCGCCAGGTCCTCGCTGGGCGTGCCGGCGTTCAAGCGATTGCCAAGCTCTTCATTGAACTGCGTGAACAGCGGATGAATCATCGGCAGACCCACGCGATTGATCGAACGCCAACCACCCGCGTCAGTTGCCAGCGTCGAAACTGCCCATACGCCGATCCGATGCCTGCCTCCTGCATCGGCGAGCAGCTCGCCATCCGGCACTTCCAGCACCATCGAATACACGGTATGTCCCGCGAACAAATTCTTGGCGCGGCTGGGATCCCATCCGGAAAGATTTATCGTGGTGCCATCCTGGAATGCGTGCCCCACCGCGTGCAATACGTCCGGCTCGATCCAAAAAGGATCGCCAGCCTTGCCGGCCCACACGCGCAGTCCCGTTGGTGTCTTGACCATCTCGCCGGTCGTTCCCTGTGCCACCAGTGTGCCCTTCGCGTGCGGATTAATTGCATCCTCGCCTGTCAGACGCCGCACGGCATAAGTCTGATTTCCGTTTTTATCACGCTCGGTGAATGTCAGGCGGTAGGTGAGTTCTTCGATCGCGTCGCCGTTCAGATCAATCTTGAATTCGTACATTCCCTCCGGATGATACCCCGGCGCAGGAATCGGTCCGAAAATTGAGTGGCACACATTGATTGCGAACACCGTGCCTGTCTCTCCGCGGAAAACGTACAGGTCCGTGATGTCGAGGCGTATATCTTGACGTGCAATGGGTGAATCCAGATGATGAGACATGGCGCTCCTCCTTTTTCCGCCAAGTGTCCGTCAGATTGGCGATCTAAGAAGGGGTTGTGACCAGTACCAACCTTCCTGGCGGAAGTGGCGGAATAATAGCATTTTCCCTCGCGGACCTGCTTGGGTTTCCCGCCGAAATTCGTCCTTGCGTTTGCGCGTCACGCGCTACTTTTTCGTTCCAGAACTTTAGCGCCACGATCATCAACCGCTAACAAACGTTACGGCGTCGAATTATTCGGCGCACGGAACACAAACGCGACCACCAGATCCACGTCCATTTTCTTTTCGTTCATCGTTGCTGGATTGATCGTCCACGTCTTCACGGAAGCGATTGCCTGCTCCGTCAACGACGGCACGGAGCGCACCGGCGTCACCTTTTTCACTTCGCTGTACTTGTTTATCAGCAGATCGAGCACAACGGTCCCAGTCGCCACGCTGTTTGGAGGATAAACGGCATAAAACGCCTGAGCCATCTGCGGCGGCATGTATCCCGCAGGAAGCGGCGGCGTAACCAGCGCCCCAGGCGGCAATTGCAAACCCTGGGTTTGCGGCGTGCCGGGGTTGAAGACTATTTGAACATTGATTGTGGATGCGATTTGGTTCCCATCCATCCTGCCGGGCGTGAAGCTCCACGTTTTCACGGCGCTCGTCGCCGCCGCCGTCAAGCCCGGGATGTCGCGCACCACTTGAACGCTTTGCACGTGACCTCCCGGGTCCACGTTGACCGCGAGTGACACCAGCCCGGACGCAATATTGTCGAATGGATAGGGAATGTCGCTCGCCGCGGTGAGGACCGGCGCCACGAAATGCGCGCCGGCCGAAACTTTGCTTCTTGTGGTCGCTAATGAGACGCAGGCGAACAACAGCGCGACCAGCGTCAATTTTGCGTTCTGCCTCATACGCCCCTCTTTCGCCGCAGTCATGAATGGATTTCGTCTCCGCCGGGGATTCCTGCAATTCTCTGGTTCGAAATTGTCTGGTCAATCAGAGACGAGAAGTCCGGTAACTGGCGCTTATCCTAGGTTGAGCCGGAAGGGATGTCAACGAACACGGAATGTTGGTAGTGAGCCAGTTTCCGATGACGCGACTTATCAGGACTCAAAGCGTGCTTCGGGCCGACCTGAGCGCTTGGCGTCCGGCAACGCCGCGAGATGCGAGCGCCACGAATATGTACGCTCCTGCCAACGCGCCAAAACCCTTCCAGATATCAGTCCAATCGCGCGCACCAGCGATTAACTTCGAGAGATGACCTGCGGCGAGGTAGACATGTATGCCTCCGAGGAACAGAGCCGTGAGCGGATGGAGTACAAAACCGGGCAAAGGAAGAGCAGGTACGCCGATGGCGGATTTCATTTAAACAGCTCCACCGTCGCAAACGGCTCAGCAGACCACGGCCGGAAGCGATTAATGGTGAACTTCGTTGGTTGCCCGGGACTTCACTTCCACGTGCAGGTAGTTGTAATCCTCTTTGGGAGATTCGCCCTTCCAATACTGATCCAGCGGATAACCATCGGGGACCTTGATGTGCGTCCTGCCGGGAAGAATCGGGTCCTGTTCCGCGCCTCCGCCGCCCAGTACGAAGTACTTCACACCGTCCACTTCGTAAGCCTCCGTCGTGTGCACGTGTCCGTTGAAAACCACGATGTCCAAGTCCTTCGCATACGCGGCGATTGTCTTGTGAGGATTTTGAGCTTCGGGGATAGCTCCCATGCCCGAGCGGCAGAAGGTGGGGTTGTGGAACGTGATGAAGACTTTCTTGGTCCCGTTGGCCTTGGCCTCATCCAGCCACGCCTGTAATTGCTTCATCTGTTCTTCATACGTGGGCCGGGTGCCAGTCCAGCCGGTGGGGTCGCGATAGTCGTATTTGCCGGTCCAAAGGAAGATAAAACGCGCGCCTCCAAAATCAAATTTGTAGGTCAACTGCTTGTCGGAGACTCCAAACTTTTTCAAATAGGGAAACGCGGCCAGCAAGCCTTCCACATCAGTGTCCTCCCACACCTCGTGATTACCCACGGCGGGAAAAACACGCCCATCCAGACCAGCAGCCTTTAACTCTTTATCGGGACCCGGCAATTGCTTCAGCACGTCTTCGTTCACTAATTTCCAGTAGGGATTCTCAGACGGTTTGCCACCCTGCCTGCCCCACCAAACCAGGTCACCCGTGTTAACCAGAAATTTGGCGTTGTCTTTCTTGATGTCATTCACCACCTCGCGCGCAACCCAGTCTCCGCCATCCAGCCGGAACATGGTGCGGCTCACTCCGGGCAATAGCTTTACATCCTCTACTGACGCCTCCGTGACCCAGCCTTTATCAACCCTGAGCGTGGTTACTTCGCTTGCGGTCATGAATGGCATTACGATCTGAATCAACTCGTGATTCGACGGGTCGTATGTGAGTTTCACGTATTTATCTACCATTTCTTGAGAAACTTTCGCGGGAAGCACCAGTTCGAACATGTCCACCATGAGTTTACGAGCTTCCGCTTCCTGGTCCTGCTTATACGGCAGATACATCATCGAGCGCGAGTCGCCGTAAACGTCAAACGAAAATCCAGACGCGGCAGCGCCGTCGGACTTGTCCTGCGCGTGAACTGCTACCACCGAAAGCGCGACGGCAATGCCGAGGGCGCAAGCAACGAGCCTGAGGTAATTACGAGCACATTTCATATGGCTCCTTTCAGACGGCAGCGGCACTTGACTGGTTCAAGGCTCTGTCCACGATGAGTGCTTACCGTTCATAATCAAGCTACCCCGTTGGATGATCGGCGACGAACGTCATACTTCACTTTGATTCGGCGTCGGGGGCGGCTCTTTCGAGCCGCCCGCCGGGTTGAGAGTTGGACTACTGCGCTTCGTGAGCCTTGATCATTTCTTGGACCTGTGCCTGTACTGCGGCTAGGTTGAATGATGCGGGCGCCTGCATCGGGGGATACTCGACGGCCGTTGCTGCGAGCTGGGCCACCGCTTTCTGCACGACGACGAAGCGCCAGAACTCGCGAGCGTAGAACTCGTTCATATAACCGCCGCCCATCTCGTTCAGGGTTTCACCGCGAATGGACGGAGTGCGCTCGAAGGGATCCTGGCGCAGGTCCACGATCGTGGGCATGTCCGTCGTGACCTTCTCGCCGGGCCAGCCGTACGGTTGCTGATAGAACTGGAATTTGAAATCGTCAATTCGGATGGCGCCGAGGTGCGGGCCGCCGAAATAGAAGATTTCATGCCGTGCGGATGGTCCAGTGCCGGTCAGCAGAGCCATCTGATTGAAGCCGTCCAGGTGGTTCTTGTAGGTGCGATCACCCAGCTTTACTCCCTTTAGGAGCTGGTTCGTGATGTCCGGATTGCCAGCTGCGGCTGAAAGAGTCGGCAGCCAATCAAGACCAGAGAAGATGCCGTTTTCCACGGTGCCGGGCTTAACGTGTCCGGGCCAGCGGATGATGGCAGGAACGCGGAACCCACCTTCAAAAACGGTGCCTTTCGTAGCTCTGAAAGGCGTCATGCCGCCGTCCGGCCAGGTGAATACTTCTGCGCCGTTGTCTGTGGTGAAGATGACGATAGTGTTGTCAGCTTCGCCGATTTCGTCCAGGTGCTGGAGGATGCCGCCGATGCTGTCATCCATCTGCGCCATACCGGCCTCTTCGATGTTGTAGTTGCTCGAGGACTGTTCATCATCGCCTGATACTTCGGCGGGATGTAGGTGAAGACGTGCATGCGCGTGGTGTTGTGCCAAATGAAGAACGGCTTGCCGTCTTTCTTGGCCTTGTCCATGGCTCCGTTGGTGTCCCCGACGAGCACTTCGTCAAAGGTTTCCATGTCGTATTTGGCCTTGTTGCCTTCTTGCCAATTCTGCATACCCTTCATGTTCGGAAACGGAGCGAGCGGACCTTCGTCTTCAATTTTCTGCTTTCCCACTTTGCCCCAGCGCGGCATCACGGTGGGGTCATCAGTGTCGGTGGACCAGCAGTGCGTTAAATTGCGCGGTCCGGTCTTGTCAATCCAGTCCTGGGGATAGTCGAACCAGTAGGGGTCGGACATCGCGTCGAGGTGATAGAGATAACCGAAGAACTCGTCGAATCCGTGGACGCAAGGGAGATACTTATTCAGGTCACCGAGGTGGTTCTTGCCGAACTGGTAGGTCTCGTAGCCCTGCGCCTTCAGTACGGTAGCGAGCGTCACGGCCTGATCCGGCAAGCCCACGTCTGCCCCAGCTTGACCGACGGTGGTCAGACCCGTGCGGATTGGCAACTCACCGGTGATGAAATTAGCGCGGCCGGCAGTACAGCTAGCCTCTGCGTAGTAATCGGTGAAGCGCATTCCCTGCGCTGCCAGCTTGTCGAGATTCGGCGTTTTTCCCGACATTATGCCCTGGTGGTAGGCGCCGATGTTGAACCAACCAACATCATCGCCCATGATGACGAGAATGTTCGGTTTCTTCTCCTGCGCCGAGGCGGGCGGCGTAAGAGCCAGCCCGCATATCACGAAAAACGCTGCAAGAATAATGTTTACTTTGCTTATCACGACTCTTCTCCTTTTCCTTTCTCGCGAATCGAAACGCACTGCACGCCGACCTCGAAGATCACGGCGAAGAAACTTCGGAATCGCGGGGATACTACGAATTACGAAATTGAGTGCCTATTGTCAAAAATAACAGGGGATGGCGCTGGATTGTGAACCGTCTATACAAGAGCAGTTTCGGCGAAAAGTGATGTTCCCAAACTCGAGCGGCACCGCCGGGGCGCGACACGACGGACTGCGCCGACTTCCGTTTCGCGGCTAGAATTTATTTGTTACTCAAAAGGTACAGATCGGCATGACCGCTGGGGCGCGCATACACAATCGTCGAAAGGTCCAGGGAAAAATCGTAGGCGTTACCTATGTCTTGGATCAGCGGGAAACTAAAGGGGACTTTCAACGCCACCCGAGGCGCGCCCACCAGCTTACCTTCGCTCCAGCCCTGACGGTATATCGCTACTTCACCGCGTGTAGCGGCTGCATACACGAACGATCTGCCATCGCGCGCAAAACGAGCGTTATAGGTTGTCACGCCCGGAATCAACGAAATACATCGTCGGTCAGAGACAGAAATCTCGTAAATACCCGCATTTTTGCCAGTTGTAAGGACCCATAGCAGATACCGGCCAGTGGAATCCACATCCGTCACGATGCCATCGCCGCAGTTATCGAAAAATTTCTCCGCCTTCGAACTTTCGAGGTTCCATCTCCAGACAGTCGAAAGTGGCACGGCACTTACGGTACCGCTAACATAGATGGTCTTCTGGTCAGGGGCCCAATCCAAGCTCCAAACATCATGTGCCGCTACTGGGGCCTCGCGAAGGCCGCTACCGTCGGACCCGACGATGTAGCCTTTGCCCGCTTCGTTTGCTCCCCCGGTCAAATAAGACAGATGGAAGTTGTCTGAGGCCCACGCTCCGGTCCCCATCCCCTCTCCGGCCGCGATCTTCGCTTTGTTGCCACCGTCAATATCAGACACCCAGATTTCCGACCTCCCGGGCGCGGGAGCCGTAACGTACATCACGCGTTTGCCATCCGGCGAGATGGCGGGCTCGTTCGGGTTGTCCGATGCGATGTCCGTAGATACTTTTGAGTGGACGTGATAGGTCGTCAGAAGCCCGGAAGATCTGCCGTTCACGTAATAAATCCCGTTTCCACTGGGATCCGGCATGGGCGAGAGATCAGGTCCCGTTCCGAATGTAATCTGCGTCAGACTCCGGTCCAGCAGGTTGTATTTCCAAATGTTTGTCAGCCCGTTTGCCGTCGAACTGAAAAGCACGCTTTTCCCAGGGTCGGCCCACACGACGCCAGGGTTCTGAGGGCTGCCAGGCACCTGGCCTAAATCAACAGCCTCGTGGCTGCTCAAGTTTATTTTGTAAAAAGCAATACTCGTAAAGTTCCCTTGCCCGGGAAACCCAGCTGCGAGTAAGTCGTGGCCGCCAGGATATGGCAGAAGAGGGGCGAACAATTGGTCCGCTCTTTTAGGGTTATAGATTAATTCTTCATTCAGTCCGGATTTCGCTGCGCGAAAAATTCCGGGACGATCCACATCTGAATAGAAGATGAAATCGCCATTCTCAGAAGGAGTCGCAAAATAACCGGACGCCACGCGGTAAGGGGCCCCGCCAAGCGCTGCCACCGCCCAGACCTCGTCGTTGCCGAGCGATCTGATGTAATAGATTTCTTTCCCATCGGGTGAAAAAGCATTTAGAACCTTGTCGCCTTCGTCGTTCGTGAGTTGCAGAGGTTCACCGCCAGACGTGAGCATAAGGAAAACTTGTGCAGTGCCCGCCACGGGAGAGACGAAGGCGATCGCGTGCCCGTCGGGAGACATCCTCGCGTCGTCCATCGGCTTATTCCACTGGCTGATTTGCGTTATCTTTGCCGGGCCGCTCGCAGTGCTCGAGCGAAGCCAAAAGTGATATGTCGAGAACGCTGCGGCCAGCAGTACTACGCAGGCGGCTAAAATAACATTTCGCTTTCGGGCCTGCGCCGCTGCAGATTGAGCCGCCACGCTTCCAGATGCCGCAACGCGGCCCGAATCCGTGTCTCGCCGCAGACGCTTCAAGTCGGTTCGAACTTCGGACGCTGACTGGCTACGGAGATCACGATCTTTTTCCAGCGCCTTGTTGATGATTCGCTCCAGCTCGACAGGCACTTCAGGGTTCAATCGCACCGGAGCGACCGGCGCCTGATTCAAAATTGCGTCGGTGATCGCTCCTGATGTGTCACCGCGAAACGGCAGCGTTCCGGTGGCCATCTCATACAACACCACGCCGAAAGAAAATAGATCGGTCCGCGCATCCAACCCCGTTCCCCGTATTTGCTCGGGTGACATATAGACGACTGTGCCCACGGCCGTGCCTGGACTGGTTAGCAGCTCTTCCGCCGTAGCCGTGGGCAGTGCAGAAGCTCGCTCACCCGTCGCTGCGGGAATCAGTTTCGCAAGCCCGAAATCGAGGATCTTGGCGTGGCCGCGCTTGGTCACAAAAATATTTGCGGGTTTGATGTCCCGATGCACGACGCCCTCGGCATGAGCCGCGTCCAGACCGTCCGTTATCTGGATGCCCAAATCAAGAAGGGCTTCCAGCTGCATCGGCCGGGCGCCGATGCGGCTCTTAAGCGTCTCGCCGTCCAAATATTCCATCGCTATGAAGGCTTGGCCGTGCTCCTCGCCGATCTCATAAACAGTACAGATGTTGGGATGATTTAGAGCCGAAGCCGCCTGCGCTTCGCGGCGGAATCGCTCCAGCGTTTGCGGATCGCGTGCCACGTCATCCGGCAGGAACTTCAGCGCCACGAAGCGGTGCAAGCTGGTGTCCTCGGCTTTGTACACCACGCCCATGCCACCCCCACCAAGCTTTTCGACGATGCGGTAGTGGGAAACCGTCTGGCCGATGAACGACGCGGTCCCGGGCATTTGGCGGACATCTTAGGTTGCGCTTAAAGACAAGTCAACGAACCCGTACACTGTGCACACAGCGCCCGTGGCACAACCACACTCCAAGCTATGTCCCCTGTTCCAGGTTTTCTCCGCGGAAAATCTTTGGCGATTAATGCGCGGTGGGTTCTGCTGCGGGGTGCATGCCGTGCTGCGGCACTTCGTGAACTCCGCGCAGCGGCTGCTCCTGATGAAATCTGAAAAGTTGATTCAGCGGTCCGGCGCCTTTGCCAATCGCGTAGGATTTCTCGATCGCCTTGGTCACGTATGCCTTCGCCAGAATCACGGCTTCGCGCAATTGCAATCCGCCCGCCAGTTGCGCCAGAATCGCCGATGAAAATGTGCAACCCGATCCGTGCGTGTTCGGGCTTTTCACGTGGTCGCCGCCGAACGTTTCCACTTCCGTGCCGATGCACAGCACATCCGTCGGTTTTTCCAGATGTCCGCCCGTGACCACCACCGCCTGCGCGCCCATTTCCACTAGCTTCAGCCCCGCCACTTTCATTCCCGCGAGGTCTTTCACTTCCAGGCCTGTCAAAAATTCTGCTTCCGGCACGTTGGGAGTGATCACGCTCACGCGCTTCAGTAATTCGTCGCGTACGAATTTCAATCCGGAAGTATCCAGCAATTCCGCGTTGCCCGCCGTTGGACGAAACACCGGATCCAGCACCACATGCGCGAATTTATGCTTGTCCAGGAATTCCGTCACCACCGAAGCATTCGCGCGGTTCGCCAGCATTCCAATTTTCACGCCCGCAATTTCGATATCTTCCATCAACGTCTCCAGCTGCGCGCGCAGCGTGGCCGAAGGCGTTGCGTGCACCGACACAACTCCCTGCGTGGATTGCACCGTAAGCGCCGTCACCGCCGCCACGCCGTAGCAATTGTGCGCCGCAAAAGTTTTCAGGTCGGCCGCCGTGCCCGCGCCGCAGGAAGGATCAAATCCCGCAATCGTCAGCAGGATAGGTGGTGCGTGGCCCGTTTGTCCGTTGTGAGTGGTCAATTGCGAATGTCCTCCGCGCGAGGCCTGCAGACAACTATGCCGGCGCCGCCATTTTTCGCATTGGCGCACCGGCTAACAAAAATGTACGCGCGTTCTTGTGCATCGCGCAAGGACAATATTTGAAAATCGGCAGGAGGGAACGACGAACGAAACTCTCGGTGAAGTAAATCGCAGGAAAAAATAAGTGAACTCTTATCCGCGAGCAATACTTACGGGAAGAGTCCGCGCACCAGCGTGGCGTCCGCAACTCGTCCCACCGCCAGCACGTACGCTCCGGTGCGCAGATGGGCGCGATGTTTCCGCGCCATCTCGTGCACTTCGTGAAACGCGCGCCGCATCACCAGATCCAGCTTCGCGTTCACTTCCGCTTCCGACCAGAAGAAACTCTGCAAGTCTTGCACCCACTCGAAGTAACTTACCGTCACGCCGCCCGCATTCGCTAGCACGTCCGGAATCACCAGCGTGCCCTTGCGGGCCAGAACTTCGTCCGCATGAGGAGTGGTCGGCCCGTTCGCCGCTTCCGCCACAATTTTCGCCTTGATCTGATCCGCATTATTCAGCGTGATGGAATTTTCCAGAGCCGCGGGAACCAGAATGTCGCATTTCATCGTCAGCAAATCATCATTCGAAATGCGCGAGGTCCCCGGCATGCCTACGACGGTTCCGGAGCGCTCCTTGTAACGCATCGCCTTCAGCGGATCGATCCCTCGCGAATTGAAAACGCCGCCGCGCGAGTCACTGATCGCGATCACCCGCGCTTTTTTCTCCGCAAACAGTTTCGCCGCGATCGAGCCTGCGTTCCCAAACCCCTGAATCGCGACGCTCGCCCCCCGCAAGGAAATCTTCTTCACCTTGCACGCTTCTTCCACCACGATTACGCACCCGCGTGCCGTCGCTTCATTCCGCCCTTCCGATCCGCCAATCGAAATCGGCTTCCCAGTCACCACTCCCAACGACGAATGTCCCTTGGTCATGGAATACGTATCCATGATCCACGCCATCGTCTGCGAATCGGTGTACACATCCGGCGCGGGAATATCCTGCTCCGGTCCGATGATCGGCAGAATTTCCGCCGCGAACCGCCGCGTCATGCGCTCCAGCTCGGATTTGCTCATCCGCTTCGGATCGCAGATCACTCCACCCTTCGCGCCGCCGTACGGAATATTCACGGTTGCAGTTTTCCATGTCATCCACATCGCCAGCGCCTTCACTTCGTCCAGTGTCACCGCCGGATGATAGCGAATGCCGCCCTTCGCCGGTCCACGCGCCACGTTGTGCTGTACGCGAAATCCGGTGAACACCTTGATCTGCCCGTTGTCCATCTTCGTCGGGATCGAAACTTCCAGCACGCGCTTGGGCGTGCGCAGAATCTGGCGCATTCCCGGATCGAGCTTCAAATATTCGGCCGCGATATCAAATTGAATTTGCGAGATGCGGTAAGGATTCAGGTCCTCTCGCGGTGCGATGCGCGGGATAGGCTGAGTGCTAGCGGGTTTGGCAACGGTTGCCATTCGATGTTCCTTCCTGACGTGGCGAGCTATTGGTGGTAAGGGCCGTAAGTCTTGCGCGAATCGAAGTTTAGTCAAGCCGTACAGGATGTCAATGGAAACCAATAGGACCACAGTAAATGTCCGCATCGGTGTTCGTCGCAGTTGGCTCGTGTAATCGCCCCGTGCCCATCCGTAAACATATGTACAGTAAGTACTTATATGCGCGGCAATCTCCGCGTCTCGCGCGTATTTTCACTGTTCCCAGGCTGCGCGAAATCGCACCAGAACTCCGTTGACCCCGTCATACCAACGAGTTACGCTGCCTCCACAGCAACGCAGCCGCGCGATGCAATCCGGAATCCCTTCGCGCGCGTATCCATTAGGAGAAGCATTTACTTGGTGACGGCGGAGAAGCGAGCGGAGTTGAAGGCCACGGACGCGTCGCTCATTGACCGGATCGTTCAGCGTGACGAGTCAGCGCTTGCCGCGCTCTACGACCGTTACGCCGGCATGCTCTCGTCCGTCTTGAACCGGATTTTGCGCGACACGCAGGCTGCCGAGGAAATTCTGCAGGACATTTTCTATCAGTTGTGGCGCAACGCTGCGCAATTCGATGCATCGCGCGGCTCGCTTTCCGGCTGGCTGCTGGTGATTGCCCGCAATCGCGCGATCTCCCGTTTGCGGCGCCACAATCCCGCCAGCGGCGGCGACGAACTCAGCGAAAATACAGTAGTCGTTGCGTCCAATCTCGAAAGCTCCGTCGCGCAGCAGCAATTGATGACCAAAGTAAAAGGCGCGCTGGACAAGCTGCCGAAAGAACAGCGCTCCGCGATCGAGCTGGCCTACTTCGAAGGCCTGACGCACAGTGAAATCGCGCAGCGCACTGGCGACCCACTTGGCACGGTGAAAACGCGGCTGCGCTCGGCGGTAGAAACTCTGAAACGGGATCTGCATTCATGAGCAGCGAACATCCAACCCGGCCGGAAGATTTCGATCTGTATGCGCTAGGTGCCCTCGACGACGCCGAACGCAAGGCGTTCGAATCGCACGTAGCTTCCTGCGCGGACTGCGCCGAAAAACTCGCCACCGCGCGCGGACGCATCGCGATGCTCGCATTCGCCGCGCCGCCCGTGGCTCCTTCGCCCGGAGTGAAAGAGACTTTGATGCGGCAGGTCATCGCTTCGGCCGAAGGTCCTGGCGGGAGTGTGGCGCGTGTGCATTCGGGGCTGGCTGCAGATGGCGGAGTGTTCGCGCGCTGGTGGGCTGTGCTGCTGCCGGTTGCGGGTGCGTTTGCACTCGCCACGGTTCTACTGTGGTTGCACAACCAGCAGCTCGACCGGCAGCTTGCTGATCTGCGCAACACTATCGAGCAGCAGAAGCAGGAGCTTGCCGAGACGCGGCATCAGGCCGATCTGATTGCGCAGCGCGAGACGCTTGTGGTTCCGCTGTGGTCGCAGAAAGGCTCTCCCGAAGAACATGCGGAAGGGCATGCGCGGGTGCTTTACAACGCCAAGGAAGGAATGATGACTTACGACGGATGGCTGCCTTCGGCTCCGGCGGATAAAAGTTATCAGTTGTGGCTGGTGCCGATGAATGGCGCGCCGATCAGCGCGGGCGTCTTCAATCCGAAGAACGGCGAAATGAGCCACATGATGATGAAGCTTCCCGCGGGCGTCACTGCAAAAGAATTTGCTGTGTCGCTCGAGCCGGCGGGCGGCATGCCACATCCCACAGGGCCGATGGTCCTCGTCGGACCAATCTCGTAGTCCGCCGCACGCGCGAAACTACGCAAAAACAAATTACCGCAGAGGCGCAGAGAAAACTTCAAAACCTGCACGCGCCCGGTTTTCTCTGCGCACGATGTGTCTGTGCGGTAAAAAACTCTTACGTCTTCGCGGCGCCCGGAATCGTGTCCACGCCCATGTAACTACGCAACGCTTCCGGTATGACGACGGAACCATCCGCACGTTGAAAATTTTCCAGTAGGGCGATCCATGTGCGGCCGACTGCAAGGCCGGAGCCGTTCAGAGTGTGCACGAATTCGGATTTTTTTCCGCCGGGGGGCTTGAAACGAATGCCGGAGCGGCGCGCTTGGAAAGATTCGGTGTTCGAGCAGGAGGAAATTTCCATGAACTCGCCCGCGGAGGGGAGCCAGACTTCGATATCGTAGGTTTTCGCTGACGCGAATCCCATGTCGGCAGTGCTTAGCAGCATAACGCGATAATGCAGGCCCAGGCGCTGCAGGATTGCTTCGGCGTTGGCTACCAGCGTTTCCAGTTCGTCGTAGCTTTGCTCCGGCCTCGTGAATTTGAACATTTCCACTTTCTGAAATTGGTGCTGGCGCTTCAGGCCGCGCGTGTCGCGTCCCGCGGCGCCGGCTTCGGAGCGGAAGCAGGCCGTCCAGGCGCACACTTTTATCGGCAGGGCGTCGGCCTCGAGCGTCGTGTCGCGATACAGGCTGGTTAATTCCACTTCGGAAGTCGGCGTCAACCACAGGTCCGTACCTTCCAGGTGAAACATGTCTGCCGCGAATTTCGGAAGCTGGCCCACGCCGGTGAGCGAAGCGGTGTTCACCAGGAAGGGAGGCAAAATTTCGGTGTAGCCGTGGTCGCGGGTGTGCACGTCCAGGAAGAAATTGGCGAGGGCGCGTTCGAGGCGCGCGCCCAGGCCTTTGTACACCGCAAAGCGCGAGCCTGCGATTTTTATCGCGGCGTCGAAATCCAGAATTCCGGCGCCTTCGCCCAGTTCCCAGTGGGCTTTCGGCTTGAAATCGAATTGCGGGGGGGCGCCCCAGCGGCGCACTTCCACGTTGTCCGCTGCGGATTTGCCCACGGGGACGCTGGAGTGCGGAATATTGGGGACGGTGAGCAGGAATTGCTTCAGCTGCTCGTCGAGCACGGTGATGGTTTCGTCATCGCGCTTGATTTGGTCGGAGACCTGCTTCATCAGGGCCAGCAGGGACGAAGCATCCGCGCCGGACTTCTTCATGCGCGCGATTTCTTCGCTGGCCTTGTTGCGCTCGGCCTTCAGACGCTCCGCCGAAGTGATCACCGTGCGGCGGTCGGTATCCAGCTGTCGAAAAGGGGCCAGGTCCAGCGTCAGGCCGCGGTCCCGCGCCATCTTTTCAATCACCTCGAGGTGCTCGCGCACATATCCCAAGTCCAGCATAGGCCCAGCAGAATACACGAGTCCGGCACGGAGTGGAAAGCGCGGACGAGGTGAGCGGCGGCGACGCCGGTTGGTAAGAAGGGCTGATTTGTATTGAATAGAAAAATCTTTCTCCTTTGTTTTCATCAGGAGCGCTTATCGGAATGATGATTCTGTGAGCTTTATTTGTATTGAATAGAAATGGCGGCGCGATTCGCGGGTCGCGACTGGTGAGGCGCGGCGCGGGGGCAAAACTGCCCGAAAAACTAGCGATTAGAAAGTGTTTTTTCATTGATGGTGAGGGAGTTAGCTCGATTTTTAATATTTTGACGACTAGCGATTAGAAAATGGCGGGCGGAGAAAGAGAAGGTCGCGTTGGCGGCTGAGCTGCCCTTCGAAGCGGCACTGCCGCTTCTCAGGATGAATCGCGCTGTAGCGCGATTCACGGGAGCAGCGTGGACCATATATCCCCCTTGTTGTGATGAAATTAGCGCACGACTGATGATAACACAGTAGTTACGATGATTCAAGTGCAAACTGAAGGCTGAGGCCTCGCGGGGGTGGATCGGGCCGAGCAGGGCGCGAGCAACTCGAAGACACGCGGCAAAGGCGCCGCAACAGGTACGCCGCTTCGTGGCGTCCAACTATGTCGGAGCTAAAGCTCCGACCCACAAAACGTGAGGCGGGCGCTTCGCGCTCCCAAAAACCTCGCAATCGCAAAACTGCTTTTAATCATCGCTGCGTGCGCGTAATATGAGTTGTGGCTCAGACGAAAATAAAGATTCACGCGCGGTTTGCGACTGCCGAAGACACCGCCAGAGCGCTTGGGCGTGCCGATGCGGCGCGTGCGAAAGCTAATAAAGCTTATCGATTCCTCCCGCAGCCTCAAGAAAGCTGGCCTTCTCTCGACAAGAAAGTCGTTGCGAAGGCTCAATAAAACCTCTGCCTTCAAGACCGCGCCTCTCTATCTCAAGAAATGGTTCCAGGCAGCAATCAGAATCCGGCCCGCAGAAGCGAAAAACAGCGCAACTACGATTAGTTCAAGAAAGAAGCGCGCGCGTGCCAAAGTCTCCAAAGCGTCTCGCTGATGTCTTCTTAAACATCCCGTACGACAAACCGTTCCAGAACCTCTGTCTCGCCTACGTCTCTGGGATTTGCGCATTCGGCCTCGTACCGCGGGCCACTCTGGAAATACCGTCTGGTGTCAGACGTCTCGATCGGATTCTCCAGCTCATACAGGATTGCCAATATTCCGTTCATGATCTTTCGCGGGTCGAACTCGACGCCAAGCGCCCTCCGACGCCGCGCTTCAATATGCCTTTTGAACTGGGACTTTGCGTGGCGTGGGCGAAAATTTCGGGAACCAGGCACATTTGGTTCGTATGCGAGTCGAGAATTCGGCGGCTTTCAAAATCTCTGAGTGATCTGGATGGCAGCGACGCGCACATCCACTCCGCTACCGTGAAAGGCGTCTTTCGCGAGCTGTGCAATGCGTTCGTCGGCGCTGAGCGGCACCCTAACATTCAACAAATGCGCAGAATCTACCGCGACGTGACTAAAATTCTTCCTGCGATACTGAAAGAAGTCGGGACAAGTTCCATTTATAACGCCAGAGTTTTTAAGGATATCTGCTTTGTTGCGAGCAACTCTGCCGACAGGTACGTACCAAAACCTGTCGCACGAAAGCGCGCGAAGCGATGAGTGTCCGCTGACCTAAAACAGTGGTTGTCACGCAAATTCGGGGGCGACGCTGTGTCTAAACCCCGACCCTTCGGGTGAAACAAAGGCGCGAAGGATTGGGCACCCGGAAAATCAAATGCGTGCGTCGAGGTGTTGTGGAAGGGTCGGCCACCTGCCCGTTTGAATAAGCTGGGAGCGCCCCGGTAAGTGAGCAAGTCGCCGGATTCCTATTCACTCAAAATCGCATCAAGGTGTTTCCTCAATCCGTCCTCGATATGTTTCTTACCAGCGATCGTGTTGTCGTAGAACAGCACGCGATATCCGCTAACGTCAAATGGGAGCTGCTTCCCACGCTCGGCGAGTAGTATCGTCGGTTTCATCAATGCGTGGGCGTAGCCCAATTCATAGAAGACGTTCTGGTTCGCCGGTGTGATTTCAGCGATCACTACTTCCGCCTCGACAATTCCCTGCGCAATGTCTTTCAAAACGATTCCGGGTCCAAACACTTCGCCGACGTGGTACGCCCGTAGCTCATGTGCTTCGGCAACAGGTTTGATGACCTCTTCGTAAAGCTGCTTGTACGGCTCCGAGAATTGCATTACAACGAACACCTTTCCGGGCCTCTGCTTGACAGTAAAGCCATCGAACTCAACGGAGTTCTTGCCGACCGCGAAAAGACCTACTTGGCCGCTCGTAGACGGCCTGTCGAATACGTGCTGCAAGACCCGCACGTTGTCGACGGAAAGTTGCAGGCGCTGGCCGTTAACTTCGACGCTTTGGGAATACCATTGCTGCGGCGTCAGGTTTTCAGCGTTTCCCGCCAAAGCAAGCCCGCGCCAGGAGCTCGACGGAACGTACTCGCCCACCGTGTACGCGCGAGTCCAGCCGCCAAGGCCAGCCATGATTTACCGATCTCCGAGGGATCGATAGCCTAACAGGATTCTACCTTCTGATGACGAATCGGTGACTCGAGTACGACAAGAAACCGTACCTTCCGAAAATCGCAGGTTTGTCAAGGCAATCCCAAAGGGAAGAGGGGACCCTTGGTCCGGCCCCAAATAACTGACGAGCCCGTCTTTGAACGACCAGCGCCCAACGAGTGCGGCCCAATTGGAGGGAATTTTTTCTATCATCGCAACCACGCTCTTCTCCGATACGTCGCCGACAGAACTCGGATAACGACCGTCAGCACATCGCCCGGATTCTATCACGCGTTGCGGGTAGGGGTTTATCAATTCAAACCGTAACACAGATAGTGATATTGTGACGGCGGCCGCATCCAAATGTCCGGATCGTGGAGTGGAGGGGAGACTATGCGAATCGTTAGGCAATACGGAACGATGTGGGCGCGAAACAAGGAGAACATCGCGAGCATTCCGAGGGGCAAGACCGGCGTTTACGTGCTCTTCGATGGGTCAATGCCGATGTATGCCGGGAAAGGAAATATCAGGTCTCGAATTAAGGGCTCGTGCGGGCACAGGCGACGCAAGAATTTTTGGGATCATTTCAGTTGGTATACGATCAAGAATCCGGCGATGATGCACGACATCGAAGTGCTGATGTTGCGAATCCTGCCGCCGAATTTGCGATTCCTCACCCGTCAAGGCGGCAACTTCAAGAATGCGAAGCGGCTGCCTCAGAAGAATGAGAAAGCCGAGCCCATTACCCGCAAGGCCGCCTCGCGAAAATAAGCCTGCGAAGCATGTGTCGCACCTACGGCGCTCCCGATTTTTCTTGCGACGATTCCCAGGCCTTCCGGCCTGGGCTAGCTTCTGCCGCGCCTACGGCGCTGGTTTCGAGCGCGGGCGACGTCTTACTGTTCACGGCACTCCCAGCGCGGGCAACTTCGCGAAAATTCAGTGGGTGGGATTTCTGCTCGCGGGCCGCGATGGCTGCGGGGCTTGTGTGGCGTTCAGCTTCCAGAGGATTTGGCGCATGATGGCGGTCCACATGGTGGCGTCGCGGGAGGGGAGATTGAGGCGGCGGACGAGGCGGCGGATGCGTACGTCGGCGTCGGCGACGGTGCGGCGATCGAGGAAGCCGCTGGAGCTGAGGGCTTGGGTGAGGATGGCGGTGAAGCGTTCGATTTCCGCGGCGGTGGCGGGCGGGGCTTTTTCGATGGCGCGACGGAATTTGGCGGCGGCTTTGGCGTCGCGGACCAATTCGTAGAGGCAGACGGCGACGGCTTGGCCGAGGTTCATGGAGCGATGCTCGGCGCGGGTGGGGATGCGCAGGAGCCAGTGGCAGTGGCTGAGATCTTCGTTGGACAGGCCGGTTTTTTCGGAGCCGAAGAGGAGCGCGACGCGATTTGTTTTTGCGCGTGCAGCGCGTTTGCGCGCGAGGCGCTGCAGAATGATGCGCGCGCCGGCTTCGAGGGTGCAGAGTTGATGATGCAGTTCGCGGCGGCCGGCGGCGGTGGTGCCGACTACAAGAGCGCAATCGGCGACAGCTTCGGCTACGGTGCTGAACTGTTCCGCGCTGGCGAGGACTGGCGCGGCTCCTACCGCGGAACGCGCTTCGCGATAGGCGGGGTCGTAGGGATTTACGAGGCGGAGATGCGTGCAGCCGAAATTGCTCATGGCGCGGGCGGCGGCGCCGATGTTTAGGGGATTGCGCGTGGCCACCAGGACGACGCGGAGATTGTCCAAGAGGGCGGGGGAATTCATCGCGGCTATTCTAAGACATTACGATTCAGACTTCCGAAATTAACGTGGCAGCAACAGAAGAGTAATGTGGCGGAAAATTGGTTTGGTAGGATGGCGCTGCTGCCCCTTCCATCGTCTGGACACTGGCACAAAGGAAACGACGCTATGCTGCCACCTAAACTGATACTTTCGCCGATTGATTTCAGCGATTCTTCGCACGGCGCGCTGGACGTTGCAGCGGATTTCGCGACACGGTTTGGCGCGGAGCTGCTGCTGGTTCACGTGCAGCCCGCGATTTTGGACTTGCCGGCAAGTGTGTCCATGCTGAAGGAAGGTGCGTACGACCAGAGTTTGGCGAGCGCGTCGGAGAAGCGATTGACGGAGCTGGCCGCTAAGTTGGCGCAGAAAAATGTGAAGGCACGCACGGAAATCGGCACGGCGAATGATGTTGGCATGGAGCTGGTGCGGAGCGCGGAGCACAATCACGCGGACTTGATCATTATTGCGACGCACGGGATGACTGGCTGGCACAAAATCGCGTTTGGCTCGGTGGCGGAAAAAGTGGTGAAGCTGGCGAGCTGCCCCGTATTGGTGTTGCGCGCGAATGCGTTGGCAAATGCGGGCGGCGAGAAGAAGACCGCATCGTCGGCGATCGCGACGGACTAGTTTCCGTTCCGCACCGTGGCGCAAACCCTTCGAACCGGCACCGCCGGTTCTCAGGATGAATCGCACTGTCGCGCGATTCAGACTCCGACTTCGGCGAATTCGTCGCAGAGCGAGCGGAAATTTTCGTACCAGGTTTCGGTAAAGACTCCCACCAGATATTCCGCGGTGCGTCCGGCGATGGCGACGCGCGGCGGCTTGATTTCTCCCCAAGTGCGAACGGACGTTCCGCCGGAACGGTGCTCCTCGAATTCGACCCACTGATGCAGGGTGATGCCCATGGCCCGGTCAATCCAGCCGAGCTCGCGGCCGTGGCGGCAATTGACGATCAAGTGGTCAATGACGACCTTCACGGGCTTGAGAATTTCGATTTCCATTCTGCTGCCGATACTCCAGGGCTCGCCGTGTTGCCAGTGCATGCGGCCGTAGATGTTGGCGAAGGTGTGCCACATTTTCCAATTGGTGTAGATCTCCCAGGTGAGGGAAGGGGTGGCTTTGGTGGTGACGGCGTACTCAAACGTGTGCATCGCGATCCTCTAAGCGCACTGCGGATTTTTTACAACACCGGGGCATGAAACGGGGTATACTGCGCGCCTGAATTATTTATACAACGTTTGTTATACATTGTAAAGATTATTTGTGACCTGATGTTTTTTAGGCAGAGCCGCCGGGAGCGAAGATGCCGCGAACAGCTGATGCGGGTTTGGAAGCGCGCGTTTTGGATGCGGCTTATCAATTGTGGAGCAGGCGCGGAGAAAAGGCGCTGACGATGCGCGCGGTGGCACGCACGGCGCGGACGACGACTCCTACTTTGTACCAGCGGTTTCGCGATAAGCGGGACATTCTGGAACTGCTGCGCAAGCGGGCGCAGGAGATCATGTTTTCTTATATGCGGCGGGCCCATTCGTGCGAGGAATTCTGCTTGCGGTATTTCGAGTTTGCGCTGAAACATTCGAACGAGTACGAGCTAATTCATGCGGACTGGGTGGTCCGGCTGGCGAAGGAAGAACCGCGGCCCTCGTTTGAGCTGTTGAAGAGGAGCCTGGCGGACCGATTGGGCGGAGCGCCGGAGCAGCACGCGGGATTGGCGCTGGCGCTGGCGGCGCTGTTGCATGGCACGGCGACGCTGCTTCTTACCAAGGGAGTGCCGGAGCGGATTTCGCGCGAGTTGCGGCATGCTTGTGTGGCGGCGTTTGAGACATTGGTTGAAAATGCGGCGGGGCGATCGTTTCGGCCGAATCATCAGCGCGCCGTGCGATCGTAAACAAGTTCGTGCTGCTACGGACGGAGAAACGGGCCGGCTGGTCTGGGCGATTTGTGGGTGAGACGTGAGCAAGACAACGCGGAAGCGCTGGATATTGCTGAGCGTGGCGATCGTGCTGCTGGCTCTGGTGGGCGCAGCAGGATACTGCCGATGGACGGGGCAGATTCCGGCGCCTCTGCTCGAGATGCTAGCGCGGCGGATTCAGCTGCCGCCGGGATTCAAGGTCGAGCTGTATGCGACGGGCGTGCCGAACGCGCGTTCTTTGACGCTTGGGAGTGGCGGCACCGTATTCGTGGGTTCGCGACGGGCGGGGAAAGTTTACGCCTTGGTGGGGAACGGGCGCGGCGACCGGGCCAGCGAAGTGATTACGATTGCGCGCGGGTTGAATACACCGAACGGCGTGGCGTTTCACGACGGGTCGTTGTATGTGGCGGAAGTGAGCCGCGTGCTGCGTTACGACGACATCGAAGCGCGACTGAAAAATCCTCCGGCGCCGGTGGTAGTGAGCACCGAACTGCCTTTGACCAAGCAGCACGAATGGAGATTTATTCGCTTCGGGCCCGACGGATGGCTTTATGTGGGAGTGGGCGCGCCGTGCAACGTGTGCGAATCCACGGACAAGCGCGTTGCGAGGATATTAAGGATGCACGCGGATGGATCGGGCATGGAAACGTACGCGCTGGGCGTGCGCAATTCGGTGGGGTTCGATTGGCAGCCGGAGTCGAAGGAGATGTGGTTCACCGAGAACGGGCGCGACAACATGGGAGACGACATTCCGCCGGACGAATTGAATTACGCGCCGAGGGCGGGGATGAATTTCGGGTTTCCCTATTGCCACGGGAAAGACATTGCGGATCCGCAATTTGGATCTGGGCATTCTTGCGCGGAGTTTGTGGCTCCGGCCTGGAGCTTACCGGCGCATGTGGCGGCGGTGGGGATGCGTTTTTATACGGGCGGAATGTTTCCGGAGGAGTACCGCGGCGGAATTTTTATCGCGGAGCATGGTTCGTGGAATCGCAGCGTGCCGATTGGTTACCGTGTGAGCCGGGTGGTGGTGGAGGGCGACCGGGCTGTGAAGTATGAGGCCTTCGCGCAAGGTTGGCTCGCGGGAGGGATGCATTGGGGGCGGCCTGTGGATGTGCTGGTGATGCCGGATGGAGCGCTGCTGGTTTCGGATGATTTTGCTGGGGCGATTTATCGGATCAGCTATCAGAAGCCGCAATAATTGATTGCGTGCGTTAGATCACCACGGATTCCTGGTATTCGCCGAAGGCGCGGCGGAGGGCGTCGGAGATTTCGCCTACTGTGGCGTAGGCTTCGACGGCGGTGAGAATGGCGGGCATCAGGTTTTCGGTGGTGCGGGCGCGGCGTTCGATTTCGGCGAGAGTGGCCCGGGCTTTCGGCGTGTCGCGGCGGGCGCGCAGTGCGTTGAGGCGCGCGATTTGGGTGCGTTCGATTTCGGGGTCAATGCGCAGGGTGGGGATGGGCTTTTCGTCATCGGTCTGAAAGCGATTTACGCCGACTACTACTTGTTCGCCGCTGTCCACGGCATTTTGATATTCGAACGCGGATTTCTGAATTTCCTGCTGGATGTAGCCGGTTTCTACGGCGCGCAGCACTCCTCCCATGGCGTCAATCTTGGAAATATATTCCTGCGCGCCTGCTTCGATTTCGTCGGTTAATTTTTCGATGGCGTAGGAGCCTGCGACTGGATCGGCAGTGTTCACTACGCCTGTTTCTTGCGCGATGATTTGCTGGGTGCGCAGAGCTAGCAGGGCGGATTGTTCGGTGGGGAGAGCTAGAGCTTCGTCGAGAGCGTTGGCGTGCAGGGATTGGCAGCCGCCCAGGACCGCGGCTAGCGATTGCAGCGCTACGCGGACTAGATTGTTTTCGGGCTGTTGCGCGGTGAGCGACGAGCCGGCGGTTTGCGCGTGGAAGCGCAGCATCAGGGAGCGCGGGTCGCGTGCGCCGAAGCGTTCCTGCATCGTGCGCGCCCACAGGCGGCGCGCGGCGCGGAATTTCGCGATTTGCATCAGAAGTTCGTTGTGCGAATTGAAGAAGAAGGAGAGTTGCGGCGCGAAATCGTCCACGGCGAGCCCAGCGTTGATGGCGGCTTCGACGTAGGCGATGCCATTCGCTAGCGTGAAGGCGACTTCTTGGACGTCGGTGGAACCGGCTTCGCGGATGTGGTAGCCGGAGATGGAAATTGCGTTCCAGTTGGGCAGCTCGTGGCGGCACCAGGCGAAAATGTCGGTGACGATGCGCATGGCGGGGCGCAGCGGATAGATGTAAGTGCCGCGGGCGATATATTCCTTGAGGATGTCGTTCTGCACGGTGCCGGCGAGGCGCTGGAGGTTCGCGCCTTGTTGTTTGGCGACGGCGACGTAGAGCGCGAGAAGGATTGCGGCGGTGGAATTGATGGTCATCGAGGTGGAGACAGTTTCGAGCGGGATGCCGTCGAAGAGCGTTTGCATGTCTTCGAGGGAATCGATGGCGACGCCGACTTTGCCGACTTCTCCGAGGGCGAGAATGTGATCGGAATCCATTCCGATTTGCGTGGGGAGATCGAAAGCGACGGAGAGGCCTTTCACGCCTTGCGCTAGGAGATAGCGGTAGCGTTCATTCGATTCGACAGCGCTGCCGAAGCCGGCGTATTGGCGAGTGGTCCAGAGGCGGCCGCGATACATGGTGGGATAGACGCCGCGGGTGAAAGGGAATTGGCCGGGATAGCCGAGGTCGCGTTCGGGATCCCAATCGGGGAGGTTGTTCGCGGTAACGACGGCTTCGAGGGGCAGGCCGGAGGGGGAAGCGGCGCGTAGCTCGGTGAGGGCAGGGGATTTTTTTATGTCGCGGGTCATTTTTGATTTCAGCGCACGCGGCGGGCGCGGCGAAACGACGTGATTGCGAAACAGACCATGGTGATCGCGTAAACGATGGTGAAGCCCAGTAGCCACGCAGCGGGGCGGGTGTGCCACTGACGCCAGGCGGAGATGCCGCCGTACAGCGCGAAGAGGGCGAAGATTGCGCCGGTGGTTTCGTGAAAGAGCTGGCGGGCTGCGCGCCATACGACGCGGAGAGTGATTTTGGTGGAGCTCCAGAGAGTGGGGTAGAAGCCCTCGGCCATAGAACAATTCTAGTACAGAATGCGCGATGTCGCGGGCACGATTGCCCTTCGAAGCGGCACTGCCGCGTCTCAGGTTGAATCGCGCTACAGGGCGATTCACGGATGGCGCCGAAGGCGCGGCGGAGGGCGTCGGAGATTTCGCCTACTGTGGCGTAGGCTTCGACGGCGGTGAGAATGGCGGGCATTAGGTTTTCGGTGGTGCGGGCGCGGCGTTCGATTTCGGCGAGAGTGGCCCGGGCTTTCGGCGTGTCGCGGCGGGCGCGCAGTGCGTTGAGGCGCGCGATTTGGGTGCGTTCGATTTCGGGGTCAATGCGCAGGGTGGGGATGGGCTTTTCGTCATCGGTCTGAAAGCGATTTACGCCGACTACTACTTGTTCGCCGCTGTCCACGGCATTTTGATATTCGAACGCGGATTTCTGAATTTCCTGCTGGATGTAGCCGGTTTCTACGGCGCGCAGCACTCCTCCCATGGCGTCAATCTTGGAAATACATTCCTGCGCGCCTGCTTCGATTTCGTCGGTTAATTTTTCGATGGCGTAGGAGCCTGCGACTGGATCGGTAGTGTTCACTACGCCTGTTTCTTGCGCGATGATTTGCTGGGTGCGCAGAGCTAGCAGGGCGGATTGTTCGGTGGGGAGGGCTAGAGCTTCGTCGAGAGCATTGGCGTGCAGGGACTGGCAGCCGCCGAGCACCGCGGCGAGTGATTGCAGCGCGACGCGGACTAGATTGTTTTCGGGCTGTTGCGCGGTGAGGGACGAGCCGGCAGTTTGCGCGTGGAAGCGCAGCATCAGGGAGCGGGGATCGCGCGCCGCGAAGCGTTCGCGCATGATGCGCGCCCAGAGGCGGCGGGCGGCGCGGAATTTGGCGATTTGCATGAGCAGCTCGTTGTGCGAATTGAAGAAGAAGGAGAGCTGCGGCGCGAAATCGTCCACGGACAGGCCGGCGGTGACGGCGGATTCGACATAGGCGATGCCGTTTGCGAGAGTGAAGGCAACTTCTTGCACGTCGGTGGAACCGGCTTCGCGGATGTGATAGCCGGAGATGGAGATGGCGTTCCAGTTGGGAAGTTCGTGGCGGCACCAGGCGAATATGTCGGTGACGATACGCATGGCCGGGCGCAGGGGATAGATGTAAGTGCCGCGGGCGATATATTCCTTCAGGATGTCGTTCTGCACGGTGCCGGCGAGGCGCTGGAGGTTCGCGCCTTGTTGTTTGGCGACGGCGACGTAGAGCGCGAGGAGAATCGCGGCGGTGGAATTGATGGTCATCGAGGTGGAGACAGTTTCCAGCGGGATGCCGTCGAAGAGGGTTTGCATGTCTTCGAGGGAATCAATGGCGACGCCGACTTTGCCAACTTCTCCGAGGGCGAGAGTGTGATCGGAATCCATTCCGATTTGCGTGGGGAGATCGAAAGCGACGGAGAGGCCTTTCACACCTTGTTCCAGTAAATAGCGGTAGCGTTGATTGGATTCGACGGCGCTGCCGAAGCCGGCGTATTGGCGAGTGGTCCAGAGGCGGCCGCGATACATGGTGGGATAGACGCCGCGGGTGAAAGGGAATTGGCCGGGATAGCCGAGGTCGCGTTCGGGATCCCAATCGGGGAGGTTGTTCGCGGTAACGACGGCTTCGAGGGGCAGGCCGGAGGGGGAAGCGGCGCGTAGCTCGGTGAGGGCAGGGGATTTTTTTATGTCGCGGGTCATTTTTGATTTCAGCGCACGCGGCGGGCGCGGCGAAACGACGTGATTGCGAAACAGATCATGGTGATCGCGTAAACGATGGTGAAGCCCAGTAGCCACGCGGCGGGTCGGCTGTGCCATTGACGCCAGGCGGAGATGCCGCCGTACAGCGCGAAGAGGGCGAAGATTGCGCCGGTGGTTTCGTGAAAGAGCTGGCGGGCTGCGCGCCATACGACGCGGAGAGTGATTTTGGTGGAGCTCCAGAGAGTGGGGTAGAAGCCCTCGGCCATGGAACAATTCTAGTACAGAATGCGCGATGTCGCGGGCACGATTGCCCTTCGAAGCGGCACTGCCGCGTCTCAGGATGAATCGCGCTACAGGGCGATTCACGGATGGCTGGGTTTTACGACGGCAAGTTAAGAGCTCCGATTCCCCGGTCGAGGTTCAGTTTACAATAACAGCGTTAAGGCAGTTACTTGTGATAATACCTGTGGATGTCGAAAGTCCTTTTTTCTCAACAAGCTGGCTATGCTTCGCCTTAGCTTGCTTCAGACCGGGTATTTCCGGATCCGCTTCTTCCCAGACGCCTGAGTTGCAATCTCTCTTCGCCGTCTAAAGGTTGAGTCCTTCGTCAGGGCTCATTCGTAGTACCGAATGATGGGCCAGTGGTTGAAGCCACCAGTTAGTTCGAGGGAGTTCTCGCCAATCCGAAATTGGGCTGCGTAGCGCGCTCGCAACAAAATTCGCTCAAACGAGGTCAATGTGAAAAGAGAACGCCTAACACAGATCGTCCTGGTGATCGTGGGCCTGATTAATCTGTCCCTAATTTATTTTCTATATATGGATCTACGGCATTCCAGCTGGCTTTTGCAGCAGAAGAACGAGTGCGAGCCGATGTTTCTGAGCTTCTTTATTCCGGTCGGGGTCTTTCTATTGATGGCTGCAAGGAGGCCATCTGAGCATCGCTCGATGATTGCTCTGGCGGCTTGGTGGAACATCTCACATGGCGTGGTGATGGCTATTCAAACCGTGGAAGCTCGGATTCACGGCGTCCACAGGGACGTTACCGACGTGATCGTCTTCATTGTGATCGGAGGAGTCTTGTTAGCGCTTCTGCCCGCAAAACGAGAGCCAGTGGCGTCGAGCGTTGCGTGAACGAGCGCAGAAACCCCACACTCGGCGCGGATAACCGCTTCTTCTCGCCTACTTTTTTGCGGTTTTTTCCCGAGGCGATGAGAGTGTAGCGACTCCGGGAAGGGGCGTGCACGGCACCCTGATTGGCGGATAGTTGCAGGTGATTGCCGGAAGGGTTGGGCGGAGGTACTTGGAGGCTCAGCGAGCATCCGTGTCTAAGTGAACGCTCTTCAGTTCCTTGATTTGTGTGATTGCGATCGCGTGAGTTCCATTTCGCGTGAACACCGGGCCGGTTGCCCGCACGTACTTTCCTACAAATGGCATCATCTTTTCACGCTGATCGGTATCGGGCATGTCCGCAGAGATTGGGAAATAGATCAGCCCAGCCTTGGTGAGGATGATGATCGGTGAGCCGTGCTTAACGCAATCTAGGGTGCACTTCAAACTGAAGCTCGTGGCGATCCCAGCTGGATTTTGGACGGGACAAGCAAGGTCCCGAACGACGCCCTCGATTGTAACCGGTTTCGCGTCGGGGTCCATCTTGGTACCCTGACGCGCAACTGCCGGACAGATGAGCAGCGCGGAAAAAGCCGTGGCAACGAGTACATTGAATAAAGTGGAGCGCTTCATAACCCTCCCCGGCGGCGTAACGCAGATCGTCGCGGACATTCCCGGTTCAGCCGCCTCCGCTCGCAAGAGTATACGCCGTGCCCAGTCTATCTCTGCAAAAAGGCCGAAGCACCGGTGCTCGCTGAAGCGTCAGAAAAAGCGCGGGACTGCGTTCCCTTCGAAGAAACCGCTCAGGGCAGGCGGGATGACACGGAATACTCTCGTGCGGAGGAAGGTATGTTCAATTCGTCTCCAACAACATGGGACGGAGCCGCTGACACGAAAGCGACGGCATGCGAGATTCGATGCGCCCGAGGTGGCGGCTGCGGCATCAGAGAAGGTGAACTGGACGAAGGTACGGTTAACTGGAGGAGTTCATTGGGAGCACCTGGGCCTTGTTTCGTGGTGGCGGCGGACCTAGAATTGGGATAGAAGGGTGGTTTTACGGGAGGTGATGCCCTTGCAACTCGACGATCGCATGAAGCAGTTGCTGCGAGAGCTGGGACACGCCATTAATGATACGGTGTCGGACTCGAACCGGATCGCGGAAGCGATATCGGGAGTGCGCTCCGCAGGGTTTGACATTGTGTTGAAGCTGGACGCGACGATTGGGTTGGCGCGGCGTTCGGCGCAGGACGCGAAGATGACGACGCAGGACCGGCGTTTTCTGGAATCACTGCACATACGCGTAGATGATGAAATCATGGAAGAAGAAACGATCGAGCCGCGCGTGGAAATTACGGCGCAAGACATAAAATTTCTGAAGTCGTTGAAGATATCCTTCGATGAAGAACTGTAAACTCATTATTGTTGCGCTATTTTGCGCGGTTGCGCTGCTGGCGGGGGCCGCGCCGTCCGCGCGAGCGCAGGTGGTGACCGAACCGGAGCGCACGCCAATTTCCACCGACACAAATACGCCGGTTGTGGTGAAGCAGAAACCCGCGAAGGCCGTGTGGTTGAAGGCGGAAGTGATCCATGCTGACCGGAACATCTTGATCGTGCGCGAAGTGGGCAATGAAATGGCGATACACACGTTCACGTTCTCCGACAGCGCCAAGGGAAAAATGGAGGAAGTGCAGGATGCGGGCGGATATCAGAGCGGAGATCGCGTGAAGGTTTTGTGGATTCCGGGCAGCGGTGAAGCGTTGAGGATTAAGGGCAGGCCTTCCAAACCGAGTTGATTCCCCGTTTTGCGCTGTAGATTTTCAGCAGCACCGCACGCGAGAAAAGAGCCGGTGTAAAATCGGCGCTACGAAATGATTCGCCCTCCTGCAGTTGCTGGACGATTTTACCCATCCGAACCGAAGGAACTTGCGCGACAGATTGCTGATTACGCGCCTGCACCGAGTGCGGCGCGAATTGTGGCGCGCGGGTGCGTGGTGCCTCATGCGGGGTACATGTATTCGGGGCATGTGGCGGGGGCGGTATTTTCTTTGCTGGACATTCCCGCGCGCAGCATTTTGCTGGGGCCTCGGCATTATCCGCGGGGCGAAGCGATGGCGATATTGTTGCAGGGAAGCTGGCGAACTCCCTTGGGGGATGCGGCAATTGATGCCGAGCTGGCCGCGGAACTGATGCAGGCTTGCCCGCGTTTGCGCGAAGACACGGTGGCGCACGAGCGCGAACATTCGCTCGAGGTGCAGATTCCCTTCTTGCAGCGGCTTGCGCCGGCGGATTTTCGATTTGTGCCGGTGGTACTGGGGGCGGATCGGTACGCGCTGCTGGAAGAGTTGGGGCACGCCGTAGCGAAAGTGGTGGCGGCGCAAAGGGAGCGCGTGCTGGTGATCGCGAGCACGGACATGAATCATTACGAAAGCGACGCGTTGACGCGCGCGAAGGATGAGATGGCCATTGCGCAGATGCTGCGGCTGGATCCGCGCGGATTGTACGACACGGTGCGCGGCGAGGGAATTACGATGTGCGGGTACGCAGCTACGACGGCGATGCTAGTGACGATGCGGGATTTGGGAGCGGAGCGGGCGGAGTTGGTGCGGTATGCGACGTCCGGAGATATTACGGGGGAGCGCGATGAGGTGGTGGGGTACGCGGGGTTGATTGTACGGTGAATGGAGACTGGATGGCGATCGCTTGGTGGCGCGTCAGCGATGGCGCATTGAAGCGCGTTTGTACCGATTCAAAAGTTAAGTCAAAGACGCCCGCCTAAAAAGCAAAAGCAGGCGGCCGCTTCAAATTCAAGAGCAACGGCCGAGCCTCTGCACTCCGTATAAATTGAGCCGATGCAGCGCTGCCGTCAGTTGACGTTGAGCGTGAAGGTGAAAGTGTGCGTGATGGTGCCGCTGGTGGCCGTCACGGTGATGAGTTGGTTCGCGACCACGGGCGTTCCGGGGTTGGTGGGCCCGGTGCTGCCGCCTCCACCGCCGCCGCCGCATGCAGCAATCCCGATCAGACAGCGTAAACATCAACACGGCGCTCGACGAGATTCCAGCGGCGCCGGCGCGCTTGATCGCCAAGCCATAGAGCGGCGCACAGAAGCAGGATGCGAATCGCGCCAGCAGTGGTGCGCCATCCGCCGAAGTCAATGTGGCGGCTTGCTGGGAAGAGCGAGCTGGGAGCGGTTGTAGAAACTTTGATAGTTGAGGTACCTCCCGCAGCCACCGTCGCGGGAGTGAAGCTGCACGTGGTTTCCGAGGGCAGATTGGAGCAGCCGGTAAGATTGACGGAGGCGGTGAAACCGTTCGTCGCATTCACGGTTAGACGGTGGATCCGGACGAACCGGGAGCGCTGACGTTGACGGTGGGCGGTGCGAATGAAATGTTGAAATCGGGGCCGGGCGTGACTGTTTGCTGAGAGGTAGCTACCAGAAGTCTCATAATCGTCGTCGCCGGAATAGAAAGCGGCAATCGAATCCGTGCCGGAGGAAGCGAAGTAACTCGTGACCTGCGCTTTTCCACCACTCAGCGCCACCGCGCTGCCGATATCTGTGCCGTTCACAGTGAATTGCACGGTGCCTGTGGGACCCGGGCCGCCGGACTGATTCTGGGTCACGGCAGCGGTGAATGTGACGCTTTGTCCCTGCTGATTCGTCGGGGCCGAGGTGGTGATGGCGCGGAGGTAGCGATCTTGACGGGATATTGAGCCCGGCGCAGAAGTGGATAGCGGCATAATTGGTATCGCCGCTGTACTTCGCAGTGACCGTGTTCGGACCCAAAAGGTCAGCGCACTCGTCGTGAGAAAAACCTGAGCGTTGAACTGGCACGTGGCTAGGATTGGTGGTGGCTGCAAAGGTTTGGGGAGTGCCGAGCTGCGTCGAACCAGCAAAAAATGTGACCGTGCCGGTCGGCGGAGTTGGCGCAATTTGTGCCGTTCGGCGCGCATTGATGGTTAAGGGGCTGCCGAGACTCCGAGAAGCCGCGGGGGCTGAAGAGAGTGGTCGTGACTTGAGCTTGAGTGATGGTGAAAGATGCGGCGCGTGGAGGTGCTGGCGTTGAAGCTGGGGTCGCCGCTGTAGGCGGCGGTGATGGGATGGGTTCCGGCGGTAAAAGTGAACGTGGGATTGGTGGGCAGGACGTTGCCTTGGCTGTTTAGAGTCAGCGCCGGAATTCCGGTGATCGCGGCGCCGTTGTCTTTGAAGGTGACGGTGCCGGTGGGGACGCCATTGCCGGAATTGCCGCTCACGTCGGCGCGGAGATAGACCGTGGAACCGTAAGGTCCCGTGGTGAACGGAAAGATGTATGCCTTGAGAATCTTGCGTGATGAAGGAAACGGCGGTTTTGCTGCCTTCTGGTGTGACCGTGACGGAAACAGGAGGCGTGGAGTCGCTGGCGGCGAAGGTACCGTCACCTGGATAGTGCGCGGTGACGGTGTATGTGCCGCCCGGCAGCACATTCGTTGTTGTATTCACCGAGCCGTTGGTCAAAGCAAAATCGGTGACGCCCGGGTCGATGGTGCTGGTGGAGAGCAGCGAAACGTTGCCCGTGGGTGTGCCAGTTGCCGGAGGAGTGGGCGTGACGCCGATCTGCACGGTGACGGCAGTGCCATGGACGATTGACGTAGTTGGATTGAGCGACAAGGTCACGGCGCTGGGCTTGAGCGCGGAGGTGATGGTGCTCCATTTGTTGACGAGATTGGCGGCGTTGACCGAACCGAGGCCGGTGGTGAGGTCATAACCGGCCGTCGAATTGTAGCCGGTCAAAATGCCGATGCCCGCGTGGGCCGGCCGCGCCGCAATTGACCGGCACTGCCTGGGTATCGTCGCAAGGCATTGCGTTGGTGCCGGTTGTGATGTCGTAAAAAATGCAGGTGCTGGCGGGCGTACCGGAGGAAGTGCAGCTCGCTCCGGACTGCGCGGCGAGTTTATAAAGAGTGTAGTTGGCGTTGCCCTGGCGCGACGCGGTTTTCTGATTGACCAGCGCCATGATTCCGGCGAAGGACGGGGTGGACGCAGACGTGCCGCCCACACCCAGGAACTCGAGGTCCTGCGGATCTTGATCGCAGTAAACACCATCGGTTTGGTCAGCCTCGCAAACGATGTAAAAGCTGCCGGTGTAAAATCCGCCAGAAGCGTAGAACGAGACATCGGGGATATCGCGTTTGCCGTCGCTGGGCACTCCCGTACCAGTCTGCCAGGATGGCTTCGCGTAGCCTCCCGAGCAACTGCTGGCATCCTGGCCGTCATTCGTGGTGCAGGCGCTTTTCCCGCCCGCGCCGCCGACAGTGAATACATTTACGCCCAACAAGTACTTGTCATTGCAGTTTTGCAGTGCGTTGCTGGGGTAGCCGTAAAAAACCAGAGCTTGGCTGGTGCAACTATCGTTCCAAGGAACCTCGGGGATGTAGCTCTTGGCGGAAAGCTGTGTGGTGGGGTTATTGGTGCTGCTCCAGTATGTCGTGGGGTTCGACAGGTCATTGAAATCGGTGCCGCCGACGGAAACGTTGTAGGGAGTTGACGAAAAGCCGTTGACTTGGAGGCCGTATTCGGCGGGCGCAGGAGGTGGATTGTCCTGGCTATCGCAACCGGCGGAGCCGGAATCACCGGACGAGACCATTACGGTAATTCCCTGGGCGGCGGCCTGCTGCCAGACCGAGTTGTAGAACTGATTGCCGGCCGTGCCCAAGCCCAACTCGCAGATGCCGTAACTTTCGCTCATTACTGTTGCGACGTTGTGATCCACGGCGTACAGCGCGGAAAGATCCACCCCCAGTGTCGTGTTGGTGATAGCTGAAGTTACGAATTTGATGGTGGCGCCTTTGGCGATTGCACCGGACCATTCCAGATCGAGATCCGATTCGGTTTCATCGCCGGGGACAATGCCCGGATCCGGGCCATCCAGGATGACGACGGGATCGTTGGCTGGGAGACTAAAGAGACTGCGAAAATTCTCGATGTCCTTCATGTCCACGTCGGTCTCGCCAATGATCGCGATGGTTTGGCCGGTGCCGTCAATAACGGGAGCGGGGCTGCCATTCCAGAGCGGCAAGACGTTATAGATCGTTGCGAAATCGTAGGGGCCCAGACCATAGCAGCTTACTGGCTGATTCGATTGATTGGTTCCGCAGGTAAAGGTGAAGTCGGGATTGACTGGCTTGGTTTCGCCGGTCGTTCTGTTTTTCTTGAAGACGCCGGAAACCACATGCATCGGCTTTCTGGGAAAATTGTGAAGGGTGTTGATTCCGACGACGACGGGCGCGAGAGCTGCGGGAATGGAGGGGTCCGCGGAGTTGGCCCAGTGATCTTCGAGGGCGCCCGTTTTTGTGGGGACTGAGTATTTGTGGATGGCGGTGTGGAACGCTTCCTGGACTTGGCCGGCGGTGCCGGAGAATTCGATTACGGTGCGGCCGTTGGATATGGAAGCGACCTGGAAACCGTGGGACTGCAGCCAGGAGGTGATTTTCTGGACGTCCTGATCGGAGGGGCCGAACTGCTGGCCAAATTGCTGGGGCGTGAGCCACTGGTGGTAGTTCGGCGAGGACTGGTCCTGCTGCTGGTCGAGCAATTGTTCGAGCGCGGATTCTTGCTGCGGGCTGCGCTGCAGCACCAGGAGCATGCGGTTCATGGGGAGGCTGGACGGGGCGGCGCCACGGTCGTATTTGGCGCGCGCCAAGTAATAGGTGTTGCCCTTCAGAACGGTGAGATTCGCTTCGTCCACGGCCTGGGTGATGCGCGACGGCGCTGGCTCGGTTTGCGCGGCGGCGTTGAAAGGGAGAAGCGGCGAAAAGAAAGCAAAAAGCAGAAAAATGCGCAGGAAACGAGCGGGCTGGGGTCGCATGGTTTCGTTCACCTGGGTTCCCGGTTTTGGAGTGCGGAGACGGCACGGAGAATAAACGGAAGTTATAAGAAGTGTCAAGTTGTACCTACGGACAGCTTTCCTGTGGCGCAGGCACGAAACAGGGGAACGGGGCTGACGGCGCGCGGCCGTGGTTGAAGGTTAATGCGCGGAACGGATGCGGGTGGCGAGGGCGCGGGCGCGGGAGCGCGCGATGTCTATGAATTTTTCGTCGGCAGCGAGCTGGTCGAGAGTAGGGAGCAGGCGTTCGGGCTCGGGGAGCAGCTTGTTGTTGTAGTCGCGTTCAATTTGCAGGAGCACGTCGTTGACGCCGAGGTGGTCGTAGCGCATGGTGCGCACGAGATCGGAAAGGTCGGTGGTCTGGCGGGCGAGGCCTTCGAAGATGTTGACGAGCTGGGTGGCGCTGTCGTCGAGCGTGTAGTTGAAATCGGTTTCGTGCCGTTCCGCGCCCTTTTCGTAGAGCAAGGTTTTTGCGCCGAGGTTGGCGAGGCGGCGGTGAACTTCCAGATCCACATTTTGAAAATTATTGAGCTTGGCGGCGAGCGCAAAGATGCGTTGCGCGAGCGGAGGGCTGACTTCGAATGGCTGGGGGTTCGGGTCATCGTCGAGCTGGCGTATGTCGTAGGTGCCGGTGCCGGCTTGATTGATTTTGATTTCGACGAATTCGGGGTAGCTGGTTTTGAAAACTTTGCGGAAAGTGATTTCGGCGGAGCTTTCCGCGGGTGCGTTGGCGAGGCTGGGGACACGGTGTGGTGCAGGTGAGCGCGAGGTGCCGGCTGGCAGTGCGGCGGAAAGCTCCGCGGCGAAAACAGCGAGCAGGAAAAAAATCAGCGAGGTGCGTGCGAACACGCTGGCACAGTGGCGTTGTGCGCAGCGAATCATGAATTCTGGCAGCATGAAGTTTCGCATCAGAGCCCAGAGATGCGTGCGGCGCGGGTTTGGTTTCGCAGGGTGGTTTTCGTGGAACTGGGCGCAGCGCCGGCGTCGATTCTTGCGGGAATTGCGGTAATCGAGGCGAGCAGGCGTTCGCGCGCGCGGAAGCTGTGCGCGTGGCAGAGCGCGACGGCGAGAGCGTCGGAGGCATCGGCCGGCTCGGGGTATTCGGTCAAGCCCAGCGCGGAGGTGACCATCTGCTGCATTTGCTGTTTGGATGCGGCGCCGTAGCCGGCGATGCTGGATTTCACTTCGCGCGGCGAATAACTATGCGCGGGAATGGAGGCTTGCGCGGCGGCGAGTAACACGACGCCGCGAACTTCGGCGAGCTTCAGCGCGGTTCGCATATTGAGCGCGGTGAAAACGGATTCGACGGCAACGGCGTCTGGCGCGAATTCCGCAACCAGCTGGGCAATCAGCTCGTGGATTTCGCGCAGGCGCGCAGCGAAGGTGGCGCGCGCGGGAAGTCTCAGCGCGCCGAAGCGAAGCAGGCGCGGAGACGAGCCGATGAATTCGACTACGCCATAACCCGTGGCGCCGGCTACAGCGGGGTCAACGCCGAGCACGCAGAGGCGCGCGGTCTTCTTTACGGAGTTCGCGGTGGTCGTGCTAAGTGCTTGGCGAATCATCTGGGTCCGCACAAGTGTAGTGCGCGGAGGTAGCCGAGTGTAGTATTTTTTCGAAGAGCATTGCCAGAGAGGCACAGAGGCACGCAGATCGTACCCACGGAGAAGCTGGCGAAGTTATCGCGGGCGATTTGTGGGTCGCATGAGTCGTGAAACCTTCCGCCTAACTATACGTATACATCTTCAAGAGGCGCCGATGGCCTATTCACCGATTCTCCTTGTTCATATTGCCGGTGGGACCGTGGGGTTGCTGTCCGGAACCGCTGCCATGCTCTTCCGCAAGGGTTCCGCACGTCACGCGCTGGCGGGAAGAATCTTTGTGGTAGCGATGCTCACGATGGCGAGCTTTGCGGCGTACCTTGCTGTCGTAAGGCATCAACCCAGTAACATCGGCGGCGGAATTTTTACCTTTTACCTGATTCTGACGGCATGGCTGACCGCCCGGCGCAGGGACGGAGAAACGCAACGTCTTGATTGGTTTCTGCTGCTGATTCCCTTGGCGCTCGGTACCCTCACGTGGATGAACGGCGTTGCAATCGTGCGCAGTGGAGTGGACTCACCGGACGGAGTTCCCGTTGGCATGAGCTTTTTTATGGGTTCAGTGATGCTGCTGGCAGCCGCGGGGGACGTTCGCATGCTGGCCGGCGGAGGTGTTGTTGGGGCGAAGCGCATCGCGCGGCATCTTTGGCGCATGTGCTTTGGGCTGTTTATCGCAGCAGGATCTTTTTTTATGGGGCCTTCCAATCGGCCACTCCGATTGCTGACGGCGGCGGGCCTGGGACAACATCTATCTCCGGCATTATTCAGCACGGGCGTGTATTTAGTTCTCACGCTGCTTCCGCTGATTTTGCTGGTTTACTGGCTGGTACGAGTCCGCTTCACAAGCTTCTATAAGGGAAAGGCGATACAAGTCGCTACCGCAAGTCCTGAATAACGCGCGAGCCGGACGCTTGGATTATTTCTGGTGGCACGTCACCCGGAGCCGGTGGCAAGCTCCGCTCCTGGCTTCCTGGCATCTGATTACGGATGTGCAGTACCGCTTGGCGCCTCCTCCTTCACGTGCGCCAACGGAATCTGACCAAACAATTGCAGATCAATGAGCATGTTCAGGCGGCGATCCAGCTGAAAGAATGTGGCCGCCTTCCTTCCCGGCAACACCTGACTCACGGTCGGCACATACTTCAAGCGCAGCTGCTGCACCTGCGTGTCCACCTCCAGCCAGTGCCGCACATAAATCATGGCATCCTGGTCGGACATCGTTGCCCACATCTCCGCGTATTGCTTTAGCAGCGCATACTTCTGATCGTTCACTACTTGCAAGTCCTTCACGTAATGGGTGTAGATCGGCCAGAACTTCTGCCCCTCATCCTCCGACAGCGACATGTTCTGCCCAATCACCTGCATTTTCATGGCACGCAGATCTTTCCGCAGCAAAGCAATGTCCTCGTCCGTCACCGTCGGGGTGATGATCCTCTCCACCTTAACTTGCTGCCCCTGTGCCGTGGCGCCTGCTCCAGCCATCCCCCCGCCCAACGCCGTCGCGACCAACATGCCCGCAACAAACGCCGCGGCCAATCCCGCCACTCCCGTCATTTTGAACCTCATAAGATTTCTCCTTACCTTTGTCCACTTGCCACCCAGAACCAGCGAGAACAGCAAATCCGTCTGCACGTTAATACAGTTGGGCCGCTGATGGATTACTACCAAACGCATGCGGAAATCAACTCCTGATTAAAGCCGGGGCCGGAAACTGACTCACTACCCGCATTTTGGCTGGACGGAAATTCGGGCTGGGGGGTAAAGCGCGAGGAGAAAGGCGTTTACCGTAGAGGGCGCTGAGAAATGCCCAGGGACTAAGGCGGCGGCCGTTTTTCTGGATACGCGCGGGCCGCCGCGTTTTCGAGGAATTAGCTGGCTACGGCGGCTTGCATTTCTTTTTCGTCTATGTCGAAGTTGGCGTAGACGTGCTGCACGTCGTCGTGATCTTCCAGGGTTTCGACCATGCGCATCATTTGCTGGGCTTGGGCGCCGCTGAGCTTGACGTAATTTTGCGGGACGAAGGCGATCTCCGCGGTAGCTGGGGTGACGCCCGCGGCGAGAAGCGCTTCGCGCACTTTTTCGAACGCTTCGGGCGGAGTGGTGACTTCCCAAGCCGAGCCGTCGTCGCGCAGATCTTCCGCGCCGGCGTCCAGCACGATGCTCATCATTTTTTCTTCGTCCGCGGCTTCCTTGGGGACGATGATGTCTCCCTTGCGGTGGAACATCCAGCCGACCGCGCCGTTTTCGGCCATGTTGCCGCCGTTCTTAGAGAACATGTGGCGGACTTCGCTGACGATGCGGTTACGATTATTGGTGACGACCTGCACCAGCACGCCGACGCCGCCGGGGCCGTAGCCTTCGAAGGTGACTTCGTCGAGCGTTTCGCCCTCGAGCGTGCCGGTGCCGCGCTGGATGGCGCGCTCGATGTTGTCGTTGGGCATGTTTTCGCTCTTCGCGGAGAGAATGGCGGTGCGCAGGCGCGGATTAGTGATGGGGTCGGCGCCGCCGGTGCGCGCTGCGATGGTTAACTCACGGATAATTTTGGTGAAAATCTTGCCACGCTTGGCGTCCGTAGCCGCCTTCTTATGCTTGATCGTGGCCCATTTAGAGTGTCCAGACATGGATAAACCTTCTTAGGGAGTATGGCAGGAGCAGCAGGCTAGCTCTTGCCGCGATAGTGTAGCAGCAGCGTAACATTCAGGCAAGAGAAGGCGGGTCGCGCGACTGTTTCTCCGTGCATTTTTTGTACCGCGAGGTTCGCCTCAGGCCTGGGAACGATCGCCCGTCGCAAATCCCGCAGCTAGTCTGGGAGCCGGAATACGAGCCTGACATCGTCATTGACTTGAACGCGATGTCCATCGAAAAGAGTTGGAGCGTAGCGCCACTGACGAACGGCAATTACTGCGGCTTCGACAAGCAAAGGCGGCCCGCTTACGGGTTGAAGGCTCAGGACTCTCCCGTCGCCCCCGATCACCGCATGCAGTCGAACCGTGCCTTCAATCCGTTGCTGCATGGCTTCCGGGGGGTAGGAGGGAGCGACGCGTGTGAGCAGCCGACCGGCTTGCAGATTCTTTGGAGATTGTGTTTCCGGGTTGAAACCGGAAGGCATCGGGATCGAACGGCTGGAGCTAATTGCGATTGCGGAAGAACTGCTCACCGCCTCTTCCGGCAAAGTTAAGAGGGAAGGCGAGGGCGCTTGCCGTGTCGGGCCGTCGGGCAGCGCAGCTGGGGGCTTGGGCGAAACCTTGGTCTCTGCAGAAATTGGAGGGTCTGGGCGCGGCGCAGGCACTGTCTTGACAGGCTGCTCGACGGTAGCTGATTGTTGGACACTGGCAACGGGGGCAGTGGTTGTTGGGGGAGCTGGCGCGGCTGTGGCCGGTTCGCTATTTTGTTTCGGCTCCTCGATGTTCGCGGCAGGCTTCGGAGGCGGTGGTGATTCCACGATGTTCTGGACGCGAATGGTACCAGTGAGCCCGTCGAACTTGCCGGTAACCAGGACATCTTTTCCAACGAGCTTTGCGGCTTTCTCCTGGTCGTCTAAGTGGTACCAGACATCATTGTCGTCGTCTCTCAAGATATAGCGCACGTCGTTTTGCGAGACGATTTTTCCATAGAAGGATTGCGTCTTAGTCTGTGCGAACGAGCCTTGCGAGGCTTTGGACTGTGGGATGTGACCAGTCAAAAGCGCGCCGCAGAGTAGAAACGACATCGCCGCCTCGATGGTAGCCGTCCTTCTCATGCGTCACCTCGACACCAAGCAGAAGTTGGAGCAGCCGTACGGTACGGCTGCATTTCCGCAGAGGAATGGCCGGGGACAAAACCCTAACGAAGAAATCTGTTGAAGTAAATGGACCACTCTCGAATTCAGTGGCTCGCGGCCGCCACAAATTGAAAGGCGTCCTCGACAGCCTTGATTCCGGCCTTCGAACCTAGCGAGCTTGTTTCCACCTTCGAGTACTGATATTCCCGGCGCGGGGAAAAACTTGCAGGATCGAAAGCGCCCTTCGCGAACTGGAATATCCAAACATATTGACGGTGCGCTCTGTCCGCATCGGATTCAGACATGAGCGTGGGGTCAATCATTGTGATGGGCGTGAAATCCGAAAACCCGTTGACCTTGTGAACCGGCTCGGGCATGGTCGCGCTAAAAAAATCAACGTCATGTGTGAAGATAATTACGAAATCCACTTTGGAAGGATCGGGGGCCGGGCAGACGTTCGAGAACAGCTTTTTCCTGTTTTGGGCGATCCATTTCGTCTGATTGGGCGTCAGGCCGTATGCAGAAAAGTAGTTCTGGCAGGCGAAGTCCGAGCTCAGGCTCTCCGGCCGTGAATCGGAAATTTCACTGAAATCGCTGGTTGGCGCCGTCGAATGGGCAGAAATTGCTCTTGATGAACTATCGCCCGCAGACGAAGCGTGTGGAGCATTCATTTCGCCGTACGCGGCGACGGGTAGCATAGAACCGCCTGCGGGCGCCTTTTTGTCGCTGGTGCTTTTCGCTGGGGCTTCGTTCGCGGCACCGGCCGACGGCGGAGTTGCGAACCGCGCCGCATCCTCGGCCGCTTTGGCAGTTGCGTTTGCAATCTCCTGTGCTTGGGCTTGTTTCGCGGCCAAGCCAACGTCAAGAGCCGGATCTTGGCGGACCTGAAGCGCTGGAAGATCGGCGACAGAAGTCTCCGGGATGTAGCCTTCCACTCCATTTCGAGCGCGAATCTTTACGTAGTCCTTAACGCGCTCGATAATTTCGACGTTGTCGCCGCACGCAAGTTTCGCCTCGACGCCGAAGCTATTCAAGGAATCGTAGACCCAGATCTGGTCCCGTTGCGAATTACACTTAAGGGCCGCGGGATTAGCTGACGCAGACGCCGTCAAAAGCGAAACACCCGACACGCTGACTACCAACAAAAAGAATCGCGCTGTGAGGTCCATTTCATCCCCCAAGTTGCCCTTGCCTGGCGATAGTCTAGTACTTTGGGTCAAGCGAACAACTGTACGAGAGTACAGAGAAAGGACAGGTAATGGCGCGCCACTTCTGGGACAGCTGTTTGAAAAGCCAACACGCTCCTGCGAGCCTGGCTTTTACCAGTTAATGGTATAACCACCAGAATGGACGAACAGCAGCAGCCGCGCGAAGCACCCGAGTTTCCGACGGTAGGGGCACCAGTCCAGCTCAGCGAGGCGTCCGCGGTATTCAGTACGTGGCGGCCTTTGCGCCTACCCCTGTTCCGCAACATCTTGATCGCTGGGTTCGTCTCCGACATCGGCGCATTCATGCAAGGCGTGGGCGCTGCATGGCTGATGGCATCGAAAGGCGCGGGTCCGCTGCTCGTGGCTCTCACGCAAACGGCTTCGGCCCTGCCATTCTTCCTGCTGGCGCTGCCCGCCGGAGCAGTGGGCGATATCTTCGACCGGCGCAGGGTGATTCTGGCCACGGAAATGTGGATGTTTTCCATGGCCGCGGCGCTCGCGGTGCTTGCCGTTTTCCATTTGATTACTCCGTGGCTGCTGCTCTTCCTGACGTTTGCACTTTCGATTGGAGACGCATTTGAATCGCCGCCATGGCGAGCCGTCCTGCCGGAACTTGTGCCGCAAGACGACTTAATGCCGGCCATCGCGCTCAACGGCATCGAGTTCAATTTGGCGCGCGCGATAGGGCCTGCTCTGGGTGGAGTTTTGATTGCGGTGTCCGGCGTGGCCACTGCGTTTACGTTGAACGCGCTCTCGTTTCTTGTGGTTATCTGGGTAATCGCGCGATGGAAACGGCCAGTGCAGTCACAAGGCTTCCTGCGAGAAAGGGTTCCAGGCGCGATGCGCGCGGCAATTCGTTGGACGGTAAACGCGCCCAAAGTTTTGACTGTTCTCGGTCGCATCGGCGCAATCATGTTTTTCGCAAGCGCGTTCTGGGCACTATTGCCCACCGTCGCGCACGTGCTGCGTCCGAGCGCCACGTTTTATGGATTGCTTCTGACGGCCTTCGGCGGCGGGGCCGTGCTGGGAGCAATGGTGCTGCAGCGAACGCGATCATCTTTCTCCAGTGACGCCATGTTGACTCTGGGCACCACGATTTTCGCGCTGACTTTGTGGGGCATAGCCGCCTTCAAGTCGGTTGCGCTCTTGTGCGTCGCCATTCTGCTTGGCGGGGCCGCGTGGACGATAGTCATGTCGCTGATGAGCACACTGATGCAGAATCTTGCGCCGGATTGGGTCCGCGCACGGGCCATGTCGGTCTTTATGCTCGTTTACATGGGGGCGTGGACCGGCGGCAGCGCGTTTTGGGGATATGTGGCGGCGCACAACGGGACGCATTTTTCTTTGCTGGCCGCGGGGATCGGTACGGCCGCTTCTCCTCTGCTGATTTTGATTTCCCGGCTGGCCGATGCGCCCGTGGATTTGGGAGCGTGGGATCATTGGCCCAGACCTATTCTTGTTGGTGACGTCGGCCTTAGTCAGGGTCCGGTATTGGTTGCGGTGGAATACGAAATCGAAGTGAGCCAAGCGGAGGAATTTCTCGTCGCTATTCAGAATTTGTCGCGGGTGCGCCGGCGCGATGGAGCGTATCGCTGGGGTATTTATCGTGATACGGAGCGCCCAACACATTACGTGGAGACGTTCATCGTCGAATCCTGGGGAGAACACCTGCGCCAACACGAGCGCTTGATCATGGCCGACCGTGCGGTCGAGGAGGATGTTGACCGCTTCGACGCGAACCCAAAGGTGACCCACTTTATCTATGCTCGTAGCAAGACTCAGCAACCCACTTGAAAACCCAGGCCACAACTTCCTGTCTGCTGATTCACGCGCGAACGGAAACTGCCTTCCTGGCTCGGGTGCGGGGCTATAATTCTCGGGCCATGCGAAAAATTATTTTAGGGTTCGCGATGTTGATTGCTTGTGCGGCTCAGCCCCTAAGCGCTCAGCAAGCTCCTCCCGCGACGACGTCACCTGCGGCTGGGCCGGCTCGTGGCGCATCCGCCTCCGGGGCCGTTGATAGCAACATCACTTATGGCGTGGCGGGCGGCGAGACGCTGCTGCTGGATATATTTGAACCTGCGAACAACACTGGAAAGCCTCGCCCTGCCGTTGTGTTGGTTCACGGCGGCGGTTGGACCAGCTTTGATAAGTCCACGATGCATCCGCTGGCGCGATTCTTGGCATTAGCAGGATTTGTTGCGGTTCCGGTGGATTACCGGCTGTTTCATGACGATGCTACGCGCTGGCCGGCGCAATTGGATGACGTGCAGCGCGCGGTGCGCTGGGTGCGCGCGAATTCCGCGAAATATAATATTGATCCGCAGCACATCGGGGCTTACGGCCATTCGGCGGGCGGCCAAATCGCTGCGCTGCTAGGCATGCTGGAGACGCGCGACAATTCCGATGCAGCGCTCGCAAAATATTCGAGCAAGGTGCAGGCTGTGGTGGATGCCAGCGGTCCTGCGGACCTCACCAAGGACGCGAACGATGACGCCACGCAATTCATGACGAGTTTTCTGGGTGCCGATTTCGCCACGCATCCGGAAGTGTGGCGCGATGCGTCTCCAGTTTTTCACGCCGCGAAGTCGAATGCGCCGATTCTGATTATTCACGGCACGCACGATGACATGGTCCCGATCAGCCAAGCGGAAGAGTTGAACGATGCGCTTACGAAGGCCGGAGCGACGGTAAAATTCTTGCCCCTCGACAGCGATCATATGTTCCGCGAGCCAGGACCGCATCGGCAGCTCGCGCTGGAAACGCAGGCGTTCTTCGATCGCTACCTTGTTCCCTCGCGCTGATCGCCGGGTTCTCTTTAGATTCGTAGCATCAGCAGCTAATGCCAAAGGCGCCCAGCTAAAGCTGCCCGCTACAAACTAAAAAGCAGAATCCGCGGAGATTTGTACTCAGCTCCGAGCCAGTACTGCGACGAAAAATGGCAAGTCTCGCGCGCATACCCGAGTGGGCGCGCGGCTACGATGAAAATCTTGCCGTCACCAGGGAGAAATTCCTCGGAGGTTTCGAGTGCGGTGGCAGGGGACAATCGGGTTTTTGCTGTAATGTTTGCGGTGAGAAATAAGTCGTGTGTTTTCGGGATGTTCGCTCATGACCGAAAGAGCACAAATCCACAGGTGAAGTGATTTTGATGCGCGACTTGGCCGACGCAATGCTCTGCAGGGTTTCGCGCCATGCAATACACCACTGGGGACCCTGGGGGAACCACAATGTCTAACCTCTTTACAATCGCAGCAACCGCAGCAACTATGGCAACCGAACAAGACGCGCAGGTGGAAAAGCGACTGTGGCAAGCGGTGGTCGTGAGCACGATCCAAGAATGGATTTCGGGACCGCTGCGCTACAAACGGATCGCGGAAGAATATTTGTTCCAGGACCGATCCGATTTTCCGCAAGTGTGCCAGTCCGCTGGCCTGGATGTTGACAGATTACGTCAACAATTGAGCCGGCTGCGAGCGCACCAGAACCCGCTCGGCAGGATTGCGTAAGGACTCACTCCGGAATATTTGACCTCGCAAGTGAACGGTGGTGGTGTGTGCTGCTCTGCACGAAACGCGCGCGCCGCTATTCCGTTCGACACCTGAAAACTCAGCGCGCGATCATCCGGCGCATGGCCGGTTGCTATTGCAGTTCGTTGCTGGCTTTCTCCTTTTCACCTTCTTGACACTGGCATGTGCGCAGCCGTATGGTTTGGGCGACGAAGTCGGAAATCCACGATTTTCATCTCGCCGAAAGATTTCCGATTCGGGAGGTGTTCCATGCCATTAGACCTGATGACCCTGCGATTGGTGGAACGGCCGGTAACGCGCGAAGAGGGCCTGCGTATTTTGGAACGCGATCAGCACCGCTGCCAGTATTGCGGGCTTGATGGCGCGGCCAGTTTCGAGAATGCTTTGGCGATGTCGGTGGATTTCGTGGTTCCGCGGGCGCGCAGAGGCAAGAAGGATGAACGCAATCTGGTGGCGTGCTGCCGTTCCTGCAACATGATCAAGGGGCGGCGCGTGTATCGCAGCTTTGACGAGGCTAAGACCTACGTGCTCGCGCAGCGCGAGAAACTTCGTAAGGCCTGGGAAACGAGGAAGACCGCACCTGCTGCGGCCGTTTCTCCTTCCACAAAGGCGCAAAAGCCGTCTGCGCCGGAAGCGTCGAAGGCTGCGGCTGCTTCGGTGATCAGCAGCTCGCCGCTATCCATTCGCAATAGATGATTCCGCGAGCGTCGCGAATCGTTTTCTGATTTTTCTAATAGCGCCAGGACGTGAGGTCCGCCCCGGCGGGCGCGGTTTTCTGGATGCGCTCGAGGATCTTCGGCAGATACATGGTGTTGTAGTGAAGGCGCGAAAGATAATTGGGCAGGTTGGGATCGCCGTTCCAGCAATGTTCGGCGCGGTCTCCGTATTTCACTTCGCCGCCGTAGGGCGGGTTTTTCGTGGCGTTCAAGACGTCTTCCAGGTAGTACACCGCGTCGTTCAGAAAATAAGTGTCGGCGCTGCCGACGTACACGTGAATCTTGCCTTCGAGCATAGGTCCTAACGAGGACCAATTTTTCTGCAGGATCGCAGTCAGGTCGTAGTGTTCTTTCCAGTAGGCGGCTGTCGCAGGATCTATTTCGCCGGTTTCCTTGTTGAAGATCGTCTGCGGGTAGCCGTCCTTTCCCACTGGGCCGTATACGGCCTGCCAGATATCGAATTGCTCGCCGGAACGGCCGTGCGAGCCGAGCGCCAGTTCGTATTGATTAATCTGTTTCGTGGTGGTGAGCGTGCGCCCGAGATAATCGCGTTCGCCGGGCTGCTCGACGCGCATGTGCGGGCCGTCTATGAAGAACATATTTTTGTCGGAATACAAATTGATGTTAGTGAAGGCGCGGAAGTCCACCGGATCGGGGCAGGCTACGAACGCGCCGTTGTAATGGTCGGGATAGAAAATCTGCACGGCGAGTGATTCCCATCCGCCGGTCGAGCCGCCGTACACGAAGCGGGCCCAGCCTTGGCCAATCGCGCGGAATTTCTTTTCGATCGCGGGGATCAGTTCGGTTTCGATGGCGTCGCCGTAGGGGCCCAGGTTCGCGGAATTCACGGCGTAGGAATCGTCGTAATAAGGATTGGCGTGATTGATCTGCGCAACGAGGAAGCGCGGAAATTTCGGCGCGATCCATTGCTGATAGAACTTGTAGGCCTCTTGCTGCTGAATTCTGTTGTAGCCGGCAATGTGGAAACGTTCGCTGTAATCGGGTTTCAGGTCCGGATCGGGAGGAGTGGTGCGGAAGCCGTGAAAGTCGTCGTTGAAATGATCTTCGAAAATCATCAGCGGGAAATGCGCGTTGGGGTGGGCATCGAATCCGTCGGGGACGAGGACGTTGGCGCTGAGGAACATCGGGCGGCCCCAGAATTTCGTCAGTAGTGTGCTCTGGATTTTGATGTGGCGGATGTAGGGCGTGTCTGGCGGATCGGGGATCGGAGGAATGACCTGGTCGAGGACGATGGAGACAGGATCGCCGCCGGCATGCAGAGTGATTTTTCGCGGCGTTGAATAGAGGTTGCCGGGCGCAAGTTGCCAGTGCTGGCCTTCCCCGCGGTCCATGGGAAGTTTTACTGTGGTGCCATCGGCGCGATGAAAGGTTTCGTATTCGTTCAGGACCACTTGGACGAAGTAATCGCCCGCGGGGACGTCGTGGAGGTAGCGGACGGGGTAGCCGAAGGCAGCGTCGTCAAGCGTAACGAATTGGCCGGGCTTTACGGCGTCCACGTCGAGGCCGAAGATCATTTGCGTGCGCACGGAGTTGCTGATTTGCAGGCGCGGTTCGGCGGAGGGATCGGTGGAGAGAATCAGGAGCAGGCGGCCGTCGAGCGGAGTGGCGCTTTGTTCATTCGTGAAGGAGACTGCGAAGCGATACGATGGAGTTTGTTGTGCGTGAAGCGTGGCCGCCGTTAGAGCGAACATCAAGATTCCCCGCAGCGCGGCACAGTGACGGCTTCGCGATCTCATGGTCTCTCCCGATCTCAGGCTGAATTCTCCGCCGGGATTCTACATCAATCGGCGGGCGCTGCCGAGACTGCGACGAGTGAGCGTTCGGTTTGGCGACGGGGCGTCCCAGAATCGGGCAGCTGGATGTGGGGATGCGGCGCACGATTTCAGTAAGAGCTTTGGCTACAGAGGGATTCGTCCGGGCGGAATCGGCACAGGAATTGCAGCGCGGCAGGGGTGTAGGCTATCTACAGCCAAGGTGTAGATCCTCTACACCCGAGGGAAACGATGAAACAAAGGTATCAGAACCGGATCGAGCTGCTCCAGGGGACGCTGGATTTGCTGATTTTGCAGACGTTGCGCTGGGGGGCGCAGCATGGGTACGGGATCGCGCTGGCGATTCGCGCGAACTCCGGCGAGATTCTGCAGGTGGATACCGGCTCGCTGTATCCGGCGCTGCACCGGCTGGAGCGGCAGAAATTGATTGCAGCGGAGTGGAAAACTTCGGAGAACAATCAGCGGGTGAGGGTGTACCGGCTGAGCGCGGCGGGGAAGAAGAAGCTGGCGTCGGAGCGGTCGCGCTGGGCGCAGATTTCGCAAGCGATCGCGGGGATTCTAGGGCCTGCGGGCGAGGAGAGCGAGGCATGAAATTTCCTTGGGGCGGGCGTGAGCGGCGCAAGCAGGAATTGAATGAGGAAATCGCCGGACATTTGCAGATGGCCGCGCGGGATCGCGAGGCGCGCGGCGAATCGGCGGCGCAGGCCGGTGAATCAACGCGCCGTGAGCTGGGCAACGCCGGGATGATTCAGGATGTGACGCACGATCAGTGGGCGTGGACCTGGATGGAAGATTTGCTGCAGGATTTGCGCTACGCGGCGCGCACGCTGCGAAAAAATCCGGGGTTCACTGTGATCGCGGCGCTGACGCTGGCGCTGGGCATCGGCGCGAACACCGCGATTTTCAGCCTGGTGAATGGAGTACTACTGCGTCCGCTGCCTTATGCACATCCCGAGCAGCTGGTAGGAACGACCGTGTACTTTCCCAAGGGGCCGTTGGTGGTGATGCGCCAGCAAAGCCACACGATGCAGCTGGTGGGCGTCTCGGACAACAAGGAATTCAATCTAACGGGCACGGGCGATCCGGTGCGGCTGGTCGGAAATTCGGTATCCGCGGATTTCTTTTCCATGCTGGGCGCGCAGCCCGCGATAGGCAGAACTTTCCACGACGGAGAGGACCAGCCGGACAAGGATCACGTGGTGATTCTGAGCCGCGCGCTGTGGGAGCAGCGGTTTCAGGCGGATCCGAATATTGTGGGGCGATGGATCAGGTTGGAAGGAGAGAACCGCGAGATTGTGGGCGTGATGCCGGCAAATTTTCTCTTCCCATCGCCGAAGACGCAATTGTGGGTACCTCTGCGTCTGGATCCGCGCGACATCGGCAATTATTGGGGCGACAGTTATATGGCGCTGATCGGACGGCTGCGTACGGGCGCGACACTGGAGCAGGCGCGCGCGGAATTGAAAACGATGCGACCAATGGTGCTGGCAGCATACGCGTGGCCGATGCCCGCCAATTCGTTTGTGAACGCGAGCATCGTTTCGCTGGAAGAAGCGATTGTCGGCGATGCGCGGGGAAAACTGCTGATTCTGCTCGGCGCGGTGAGTTTGTTGCTGCTGATTGCTTGCGCGAATGTGGCGAACTTGCTGCTGGCGCGCGCTACGACGCGCGAGAGGGAAGTTGCAGTGCGCGTGGCGCTGGGAGCGAGCCGCTGGCGGATTTTGCGACAGCTGATAACGGAGAGCGTGCTGCTTTCGCTGCTGGGAGGCGCGTTGGGAATCGTCGTGGCGATGGGCGGGCTCTCCATTCTGAAAGCGTCACTTCCGCCGGACACGCCGCGGCTCGCGGATGTGGCGTTGGATGGGCAAGTGTTGGCATTCACGGCGGTGCTGGCGATTTTAACCGGCGTCATTTTCGGATTAGTTCCGGCGCTGGGCGCTTCCAAAGTGGATATGACGGCGACGCTGAAATCCGGCGGGCAGCGCAGCGCGACGGGCGGAAATCATCGCGCGAGCAAGTTGCTGGTGGTGGGGGAAGTGGCGGTTTCAATGATTCTGGTGATTGCGGCGGGTCTGCTGGTGAAAAGTTTATGGATACTTTCGGGCACCAGTCCGGGATTTCGCGCGGAGCGCGTGGTTACGGCGCGAATTACTCCGAATGAAATGTTCTGCGCGATTCCGGGGCGTTGCCTGGCTTTCTACGATGAATTGTTGAATCGCACGCGCGCGTTGCCGGGAGTGAAGGACGTCGCAGCGGTGAATGGTCTGCCACTGGGCGGCGGGGCGGAAATATTTCCGGGCGTGATTGAAGCGCATCCCACGCCAGAAGGTGCCAAGGTCCCGATGTTCTGGGAAAAAATTGTGACGCCGGATTATCTGCAGATCATGAATATTCCGGTGCTGCGCGGGCGCGGGTTCACCGAGGCGGATTCCGGAATGGATGCGCAGGCCGTGGTGATCGTGAGCAAAAGCACCGCGGAGCATTTCTGGCCGGGGCAGGATGCGGTGGGCGAACATTTCCGTCCGAAGTGGGAGAAAGAATGGCGGACGGTGGTGGGCGTGGTGGGCGACGTGCGGGAATTCACGATCACGCAAAATTCGGCGGACTGGATTGACGGCGTCATCTATACGCCGTATGGACCGCATGCAATTCGCGGCAGTGGCGCGGAGCAGCCCCCCGCGGAGATGACATTGGTGATCGAAACGGCCGGGGAACAGGTGCAAGTCGCGGGCGAGTTGAAGAATACCGTCGCGAGTTTGAATCACGATGTACCGGTGAGCCAAATCAGTCCGCTGAAGAATTGGGTGGCGGAGGCGATGGCGGAACCGCGGTCCACGTCCGCGCTGTTCGCGGTGTTTGCGGCGCTGGCGCTGTTGCTTGGCGCGGTGGGAATTTACGGCGTCGTTTCGTATTCCGTCGCGCAGCGCACGCGAGAAATTGGGATTCGCATGGCGCTGGGGGCGCGGCGGAAGGAAGTGCTGCTGCTGGTGGTGGGGCAGGGCGCGAAGCTGGCGCTCGCGGGCGTGGCGATTGGAATTGCCGGCGCGCTGATGCTGACGCGGCTCCTGAGCGGATTATTGTACGGCGTGCATGCGACGGATCCGCTGACGTACGCCGCGGTGGCAATTTTGCTGATGCTGGTCGCGCTGACGGCTTGTTTTTTGCCGGCGCGGCGGGCGATGCGCGTGGATCCGATGGTGGCCTTGCGGTATGAATGACCACGACGATACGGCGGACTCCGGCGAGAACGCGGGCGAGGAAAACTACGCATGAAATTTCCGTGGAGCGGGCGCGAGCAGACGCAAGCAGGAATTGAATGAAGAAATCGCCAGCCATTTGCGGATGGCCGCGCGGGATCGCGAGGCGCGCGGCGAATCGCAAGAAGGCGCGGACGCTGCGGCGCGGCGCGAGCTGGGCAACGCGGGAGTGATCCAAGACGTGACGCGCGATCAGTGGGCGTGGAATTGGCTGGAAAATCTGCTGCAGGACTTGCGTTATGGCGGGCGCACGCTGCGGAAATCTCCGGGATTCGCAGCCGTCGCGACTTTGACGCTGGCGCTGGGCATCGGGGTGAATACGGCGCTGTTTTCCGTCGTCAACGGTGTGCTTTTGAATCCATTGCCGTACCCGCAGCCCAATCAGCTTGTGGAATTGTGGTGGGATCGCACGCCGGGGCAGCACAGCGCGGTGCCATATCTGAATTTTCTTGATTGGCAGAAAGAGAGCACGGCTTTTTCGGCTATGGGCGCGTACCTGCAGGACAACATGATCGTGACCGGCGCGGGCGAGCCCGAACGCGTGGATGGCGTAAGGATCTCCGCTAACTTTTTTGATGTGCTTGGCGTGAAACGCTTGCTAGGGCGATCGTTCCGTCCGGAGGAGGATCAAGTCGGCGCCGGGCCCGTCGTTTTGATCGGCGACGGCTTGTGGAATCGCAAGTTTGGTTCCGCGCGCGATGTTCTGGGGAAAAGCATCACAGTGGATGGCACGAGCTACAGGATCGTCGGCGTGGTGCCGGAAAAATCGCCGATTTACACGACGGCGGATGTGTTCACACCACTGGGCCAATTTAACCAAGAGCCATTTCGCGACCGGCGCGCGAGCGTGGGGACGGTGGGAGTCGCCAGAATGAAACCTGGTGTGACGCTGGCGCAAGCGCGCGCGGACATGGATTCGGTGGGGCGAAATCTTGCTGCCGAATATCCGGACGCGAATAAAGGCACCAGCATCTTCGTGAACCCGTTGCAGGAGGACATGACGGGTGATATCGCGCCGATGTTGTACATGTTGCTGGGGGCGGTGGGATTCGTGCTGCTGATTGCGTGCGCGAACGTCGCGAATCTGCTGCTGGCGCGGTCGGCGGCGCGGGCGCGGGAATTTGCGATTCGCGTGGCGCTGGGCGCGACGCGGTGGCGGATTATGCGGCAGTTACTCACGGAAAGCATAGTGCTCGCCGCTGCCGGAGGCGTGCTGGGTCTGTTGTTTGCGGCGTGGGCCATGAAAGCGGCGCTTGCGGTGATTCCCGAGGGTGTGCCGCGCACCAACGAAATCGGGATTGATGGCCGGGTGCTTTTCTTTGCGCTGGCCATTTCGATTCTGGTGGGCATCATTTTTGGAGCAGCGCCGGCGCTGAAAGCTTCGCGGCCTGATCTACAGCGGACCTTGAAAGAAGGCGGGCGCGGTTCGAGCGGAACGCGGGCGCGCGCGCAAAACATCTTTGTGGCGGTGGAAATTGCGTTGGCCGTGGCGCTGCTGGCGGGCGCGGGATTGATGGTGCGAAGCCTGGTGGGGCTGGCGAATGTGAATCCGGGGTTTGATCCGCAGCATGTGATGGAGTTTGGCGTGTCGCCTTCGGCTGCGCGCATCAGCACGCCGGCGCACATCCGCCAGACCTATCGCGAAATCACTGCGCGATTTGAGGCTGTTCCGGGCGTGTCCGCCGCGTCGCCATTGGAGGGAGCGCTGCCGTTGACAGGCGATTCGCTGGTGGGATTCTGGATCACGGGGCAGCCGAAACCTTCTTCGGCGAAGGAAATGACGCGCGCGCAATGGTACGCCGTCGCGCCCGATTATCTAAAAGTGCTGGGGATTCCGCTGCAGCGCGGCCGATTTCTGAGCGCGCAGGACACGGAGACGACGCCATTCGTCGTGGTGATTGATGATGGTTTTGCGCGTGCATATTTTCCCGGTGAGAATCCGATTGGCAAGCGGCTCAACATTTCAATAATTGACGTCGAGGGCGCTGAGATTGTCGGCGTGGTGGGACACGTGAAACATGCGGGGCTGGGCGCGACGGGGATTCTGGACCAGCGCGGGCAGCTTTATTTTGCGATATCTCAGCTGCCGGATCGCGTGCTGCCGCTGGTGGGCCGCGCCTGCACGTTTGTAGTGCGTGCCGAAGGGGCGCCGCAGGCCGTGAGCGAATCGCTGCGCACGGCGTCGCAGAAATACGATAGCGAGCAGGTGCTGTATGAATTCCATCCGCTGGCGAAAGTTGTTTCCGACTCGATTGCGGCGCAGCGGTTCACCATGATCTTGCTCGGCGTTTTTGCTGCGCTAGCGCTGCTGCTTTCCGCCGTGGGAATTTTCGGCGTGATTTCCTACGTCACTGGCCAGCGCACGCAGGAGATTGGTATTCGCGTGGCGATGGGCGCGCAGCGCGGCGACGTGCTGCGCCTGGTGCTGGGGCAGGGAATGCGCGTGGCGCTGTTAGGCGTGGCGATCGGACTGGCCGCAGCGCTGGGACTGACACGGTTGATCGCCAGCCAGCTTTACGGCGTGAGCGCGAACGATCCGCTCACGTTCGCGGGGGTGGCGGCGTTGCTCACTTTCGTTGCGCTGGCCGCGTGCTACATTCCCGCGCGGCGGGCGATGCGCGTGGATCCGATGGTGGCTCTGCGTTACGAATGAAATTCTGGTTGCATTCTCCTCCTGAACTGCTTCGAGCTGTTGACGCGCGATACCTGCGTGGCCCTGCTACAATTTTTCGTGTTGAATTTTTCCACAGCGTCGGCCTGTGCGAAAATGTTATTGTGACTTGGGCGCGATGGTTGCGCGCTGAATTTTATGCCTGACTCGATCAAAGTGGTTCTCGAATTCGCGCTGCTGGCGATTACTTCAGTGTTTTTTCTGGTGGACCCGTTCGCGGTGATTCCCTTGTTTCTGGCGGTGACCGCGGATTCTACACCCCCAGAACGGAGAGGCGTGGCGCGGCGTTCGGCATTCACTTGCGCGATCGTGCTGTGCTCGTTTGCGTTGGCCGGAAGCCTGATTTTCAAGATGTTTGGCATCACGCTGCCGGCTTTCAAGATCGCGGGCGGGATTATTCTGATGGGGATTGGGTTGGACATGCTGCAGGCCAAGCAATCCGGTACGAAAGCGACGGCCGAAGAGCAGCAGGAAGGCGCGGAAAAACAGGATGCGAGCATCATTCCGCTGGGAATGCCGATGCTGGCGGGACCGGGGGCGATTTCCACGGTGATGGTGCTGGTGGGCGAATCCCATTCGGTATGGCAGCACGCCATTATTTACGCGACGATTCTGCTGACGTCGTTTCTTTCGTTCATGATCCTGGCGGGCGCGGATGGCGTGCGGAAATATCTGGGCGAAACTGGGATACGCATCCTGATGCGGCTGATGGGATTGCTGCTGGTGGCGCTGGCGGTGCAGTTCGTGGTGAACGGTCTGACGGATTTCGGATTGCTGAAGCCGCTGACGAGGCCTTACTAGCGTTACGGGGTTGACGAAAAGGTGTCGCACGCATCCACGCGGCCGGTGGTCAGGCCTTGCTTGAACCACTTCACTCGCTGAGCGGAAGTGCCGTGCGTGAACTTTTCGGGCATCACTTCGCCGGTGGTCATTTTCTGAATGTGATCGTCGCCCACGGCTGCGGCGGCGTGCAAGCCGGATTCCACGTCACCTTCTTCCAGGATATTTCGCTGTTCGGTGGAATTGCCCCAGACGCCTGCGTAACAGTCCGCTTGCAATTCCAGGCGCACGGAGAGGTCATTGGCCTGTTGCGGATTGCGCTGCTGCGCCGCGCGGACTTTGCCCTCGGTGCCGAGAATTTTCTGCACGTGATGCCCGAGTTCGTGCGCGATCACGTAGGCTTGGGCGAACTCACCGGAAGCGCCAAAACGGTTTTTCAGCTCCTCAAAGAACCCCAGATCGAGGTAGACCTTTTCATCGCTGGGACAGTAGAAGGGGCCAGTGGCCGTTTGCGCGAGGCCGCAGGCGGAATCCAAATCGTCGCGGAACAGAACGAGTTTGGCATGGCGGTATTGCGGGACCAGCTTGGGCCAGGTGCTTTGCACGTCGTCGAGAACAAAGGATACGAATTGAACTTCTTTTTGCTCGGCGGCGTCGCGAGCGGGATCCGGTGGATGCGCAACGGAGGCAGACGGGTCTGCAGCGCCCGAGTTGAGGAAGGGCGAAATCAGGTCGCGCTTGAAAATAAAGCTCAGTACCAACAGGATGAGCAGGCCGCCGATGCCGATGTGGACGCCGCCGGGGAATCCTCCGCCACCACCCCCGCTGGAATTGCGGTCATCTTCGATGTCGCCGCTGGTGCCGCCGGGTGTCCAACGCATGTGAGGGCCTCATGAACCGCGAAGGGATGTCGGTCGTGCTCGCCGAGAATATAAAGGCGCGATTGGGCGGCCGACAGGCTGGGTTTTGAGAGCATACCATACCTGCCACTCGGGAACTTTTTCGTGAATGCAGCCAGCGGCGCGGGTCGGCGCTCGCGCCGCGGCAGTCCGCCCAACTGCGTGCCTGCGATGAATGCTCAAGCTAGTATTCGTCGTCTTCGGCTTTCTTCAGGCGGGTCATTTTGAATGCTACGCGAAAATCGCGGGAGCGGGCTTCGGCGAGAATGGCGCGGCGCGTTTCGATGGGCAGCTCGGATGGGCCGAACACGCCGGCCATATCGCGGGGGAAATGCCGAATGAAGAGTGCGGCGAGGTGCGCGGTTGCGTATGCGATAGGCGTCGAGATCAAGCCACGCCGACGAATCTGGAACAGTGTGGGGAAGCTGGCGTCGTAGCGCAACAGCAGCGGTTGATCGTCCTTCACTCCTCGCACGAGCACGGCCGCCGCGAACCGCGCATTTTCCAGCGCGCCTTTCCGAATCATCCCTGCGACACCCTTGGGCGTTAGAGTTTTTGGGAAGCGTTTGCGCACGATCCCTTGCGAGCGGTTCAGGCGTCCCTGGCGGTACCAACGGAAGAGGCGATCGAAATCGTTCCCGCCAATTTTGGCATCCATGTCGCGCATGGGAACCACGTAAGGCAGCATGCAGACTTCATCCTGCGCGGCCAGGTACACGGTGGTTTCGCCGATGGGCGGCGGGAAACGAAATTTTTCGCGGTCGGCGAAGCGCTTGGCGAGCGAAAAGCGGCCGTGGCGATACACGCGCGGGCTGGAAATCGCTTCGTCGTACATCACTTCCGGCGACCAGGTGGAAACCGGGCCTTTGCTCTCGGTACTTTCGTAGAGGCGAATCTGCACGGATTCCACGGTGTCCAGCAGCTCCGAGCCGCGCTTGGCGAGAAGATTGGTGAGGCCGGGGGCCGCGCCGGTGCAGATCAGTGCCGCGCGATTTTTCGCTGCGAAGCGTTTGCGGAAGCGAAATTGTTCCGGCTTGAATGGATTGCGATTTAAGATGCGAATTCAGGTCCAGGTAATGGACGCCCAGACGCAGCGCCGCGCGCAAAATAATTTCGTTGAAGACGGCGGGGGAAGCATTGACCAGCAGGTTGCAGCCGCGAGCGGCGCGCACGATGGACCAGAGATTGCGCGCGTTCGCTTCTTTTACTTCAATCGCGCTTTTCTTGCCGAGAAATTTCCGCGCGCGGTCCGGGTCGCGATCGCCGCACCAGACGGTGTGTCCCTGGCGCACGAGCAATTGAGCAAGCAAGGAGCCGGCGCCGCCCACTCCCAGTACGAAGATGCGCATCGGTTCGCAACTTTATCATATTCGCCGCGAAGGGAAGCGCAAGCGTCGCAGAGGCTTTCCGGATCTGCACCGGGTGCCGCGACGCGGTCCAATGGTCTATCTCGCATCCTGTTTCAGTTTGGAAAAGTAGCGCGTTTTGCAGCTTCAGTCGGGCCGGGGAGGCTTTGTTCAGCGGGGCGGTCCATCGAATTCAAGCCAGGCGGATATGTCCGTCGGCTAAGTCAATGCGACGGTCCACGCCTTGGATCCGCTCTTTCGCCCAGGCGATCAGAGATACGTTATCGGATTTGCCGAGTTTTTCGCGCATGTCGCGCATCATGCGCAGATAGGTATCCGGTTGCATGCGGAGCTGGTTGCACACCTCACGATCGGTGCGTCCATCGGCGAGAGCGCGCAGGACGATAGTTTCCTGGCCGGTCAATGACGGATCCAGCCGGAACGCAGAAGCGCTCTGGATGCTGATTACTTTTTGGCCGTGTTTCATAGGGGCGCCTAGTCGGTTTTGCCGCCTGCCACTGCTGTGTTGCGGAGTTCTGCGTTGTTCGTCTGCGCGCTCGCATTCAGGTTGCGGGTCCTCGTTTTCGTCGCGTACAAAGCCGCATCCGCCGCGCCCATAAGTGAATCCACGTTTGCGCCGTCTTCAGGATAAATGGCAACGCCGATGCTGACCGATAACTTGGGCTCGCGGCCGTCGTTAGCAAGATTGTCGCAAATGCGCTGGGCTACGAGTTCGGCCGGCGCTTGTCCCGTTTCGGGTAGCACCAAGGCAAATTCGTCGCCGCCGAAACGCGCCGGGGTATCCACCTTACGGCTGCAGATGCACAAGACATCGGCCAAGCGGCAAAGCGCTTGACTGCCGACCAGGTGACCGAATCGATCGTTGATCTGTTTTAACCCGTCTAGATCGAGGAACAGCAGCGCAAACCCACGCGCGGTGCGTTCGGAGCGCATGATCTCGCTGTCCACGGTTTCCACCAGATTGCGATAGTTGGCGAGGCCGGTCAGCGCATCCTTGGCTGCTTGTTGACGCAGGTGATCCTCGAGCTTGCGTTGTTGCGTGATGTTTTCAACGATGATCTCGTAGCTATCTGTCTCGCGCTCATTCTTGACCTCACGGCCGCTGAGCTTAACTTTGATGGTCGCGCCATTCTTTCGCTTCCATTCGGTCTCAAGGGGATCGGAACCGTTGAGTTCCGCGGCCCTGCCCAGCAACTGTGCTCGTTTCGCGGGATCAGCGAGGACGTCAGCCGCCAGGTTCACCGCGAGCAGTTCCTCGCGGGACGCATAACCCAGCATGGTGGCGAGCGCCGGATTGACGTCGAGGAATTTACCTTTGATATTGCAGCGGCAAATTCCATAGATCAGGTTTCCCACCAGAGCGCGATAGCGCGCTTCGGAATGCCGCAACTTCTTTTCAGTGCGATCACGCTCTTCGCGAAGATGGTTCTCACTGAGGGCTCGACGCACCGCCACGGGAAGGTGCCCCAGGTGGTCCATGCTTACGCAATCGGCGGCGCCATTAGTGATCAGTCCCGCGGCAACCTCCGGCTGCGTGGCATCAGTCAGGAAGATGCAGGGGATCCGCCTTTCTCGCAGATGCAGCATTTCCAGATCGTGCCGGCCTTGCCAGTTCGGCGAAGGATATTCAGCCAGCACTACGTCGTAATATTTCGCCTTCAGACGCGCGGCGAACTGGTCCGGGGTGAGAACTACGTCCACTGTAACCTTAAAGTGAGCCCTCCTCAGCTCTTGCACACATCGCTCCACGTCCGCTACATCTCTGTGAACAAAGAGGATACGCAACGGCAGCCGGCGGCTTGCCGAGCCGTTCAGGGGCGGAGGCAGTTCGGGCTGTTTGAAGCGATCTCGTGAAGTCGAAGACATCTATGGTACCGCCCGGGTTGATGAGGATCAGCTCTTTAGCGATCGAATCCCCGAAATTGGTTCAAAGGCAACCGAACACCACCATATCGGAACACTGCTCGCGAGCCTGTTCAATACGGCACACCCGGTATCCGAGTGTTCACTGATTGGACACTTTCGGGGTACTTTGCCACCTTAATTAGCTGGATTTGGCGTCCGCTCGGTGGCGCGACTTCCTGGAGTTGCGATTATTTGCAGCGGTGCCAGCTTGAGCGTATCATCGCGGCTGATATCTCCGACCCACTCGGCCTAAGGGAGAGACAACTTACGGCGTGTGGGCGACGCTCCTGGTTTCTTCAGGAGATGAGGGAACGGGCGGAAACGCCTGCTCCTCCCGGATTTGGAAAGGAGAGCATCCAGCGAGTGCAGTTTTCGTGCGCGTGGCACCGCTGGCATCCTCGCCCAATTCCGAATTTGGATTGGGCTATTTTATTCTTGGGAGCGGCTAAAGAAGGCATGGCACTGACGGACAAATTCGGGCGCCAGATCACCGACCTGCGGGTTTCGGTGACGGACCGCTGCAATTTTCGCTGCGTGTATTGCCGCTCGGCGGACCCGGAAAATCACATGGCGGAGCACGCGCTGCTGGAGTGGGACGAATACGAGCGGCTGGCGCGCATTCTGGTGGGGATGGGGATTCGCAAAGTGCGCGTGACTGGCGGGGAGCCGCTGGTGCGTCCTGGCGTGGAAGATTTTGTGGCGCGGCTGAAAGCGATTGGCGTGCAGGATCTTTCGATGACCACCAACGGCCACTTGCTCGCCGAGCGCTGCGACAGGCTGGTGGCTGCGGGGCTTGATCGCATCAATATCAGCCTGGATTCGCTGAACCGCGAAAAATTCGAGAAGGTAACGCGGACGAAGACGTTCGATCAGGTGCTGGCGGGAATCGAAGCCGCGCAGAATTCGCCACTGCGTCCGGTGAAAGTGAACGCGGTGCTGGTGCGCGGATTGAACGACGACGAAGTGGAAGCATTTGCGGAATTCGCGCGCGAGAAAGAAATCATCATGCGTTTCATCGAATTCATGCCGCTGGACGCGGACCGCGCATGGACGCGCGACATGGTGGTGCCCGCGGCGGAGGTGCACCGCCGCATTTCGGCGCGCTGGCCGTTGATTCCGGTGGTGCACGAGCGCAGCGAGACCGCGCGGAAATACCGCTTCGCGGACGGCGGCGGCGAAATCGGATTGATCGCGCCGGTGACGCAGCCCTTCTGCGGGCATTGCTCGCGCATCCGGTTGACCGCGGATGGAAAATTGCGCACGTGCCTCTTCAGCAAGGAAGATCACGATCTGAAAAGTTTGCTGCGCAGCGGCATGGGCGACCGCGAAATCGGCGACGCGATCGTGGCCATGGTGCAGACGAAAGAGAAGAGCCACCGTATCAACGAGCCTGATTTTGTTCCGCCCTCGCGCACGATGGTCTATATTGGCGGCTGATGGAGCTGCGCTGAGTCGGAGGGTTTTGCTGTTTGCGTGGCGGGATTCGGGAGCAAAGCAACATGGCGGATGAGGAGTCGAAATATTTCTCGCTGACGGAGGCGGAGCGGCTGCGTTCGCAGCTGGAGCCGCTGCTGATTGAAGCGATGGAATCGCGCCGCAAGATGATTGATGTGGACGAGCGGATCAATTCGCTCGCCGAACGCATCCAGCGCTCCGGCGGCCTGGCGGTGGCCTACGAGAGCGCGGCCAAGACGCGCCTGGAACGCAATCGCCTGGAAGAATCCGTGCAATCCGCGCTGGATCAGATTCAGGAAACCGGATGCGTGGTGAAGGATCTGGACGTGGGGCTGCTGGATTTTCCGGCGCGCATTGATGATGAGGAAGTGTATCTCTGCTGGAAATTGGGCGAAGATCGCATCCGTTTTTACCACCGCCAGGACGAAGGATTTTCCGGACGCAAGCCGATTGACCCCCGCGACGCTGGTTACAATAATCCCGTTCAGTAATTTTACGGCGTTACTGGTTCCTGCCGCACCGTCATTTCAATAGGCCGTACATCGACCGCGATTTGGGCAAGTCGACTCCTCAGCGATCAGGCATCGCGTGGGATTTCCCGGAGTCCGCAGGCGGAACGAACAAAATGACATGATCCTGCACCGAGTAGAATTTCTCGGTTTCGCTGCAAAGACTTTCGCGAGTTGCTGAAACTCGGACGGCGATGGTGAAACCCAGCCGTCACAGTTTAGAATGTACGAGTCGCTCCGGAGGTTCAGGATCTGGCAGTCCCGAATCAGCCCCGTATATAGATCGTTCTGATCTTGGGACACCTGAGGAGTTGTCAGGAAGCGCGACATTTCGCCAATGCTGGCAGGAGGGTGGCCGAAAGTGAGCGAGAAATAATACATACCATCGTGCAACTGCATCAGCCGGGCTTCTTTTTTGGGCGATCCCGCGGAACCGCGATCCACTTTTCGCCATTGGACTTCTCCGGCCGTCACCGTTCGGTAAAGTTCATCGATTTTTCCTACGGGAATCGCGTATGAATCTGTTTAAGAGCCTGCGCGAACGGCGTAACCTCCACCCTGAATGTTAGCTTTACGCATAACGAAACCGCGAGGAGTAATACGACCATCGACAATACGCCAATAGCGATCGTCTGTCGGCGAGTCCTCAATTCCTTCCGATAATGCATCCGCAGAGACCTTAGGGCGTCCGGTTCGAGTTCGCCATAAGCTACGGTTCTCGGCTGTGCTCGATCGATGTGAACGCTAGCTGCATCCTGCACAGGATTACACAAAATATCAAGGCTCATAAGCTCCTATGAGTCGCTCCCTGAGACTGACCCGCCACTCTGAATTCCAGATAGGTGTACCAGCGCGGGGCGTGTGATAGGGTGGAATAAAAAGTGTAGAGAGTGAACTGTGACTGACACCACTGGAAATCGCCTGAAGGATTCCGCCAGCCCTTATTTGCGTTCTGCCGCGCATCAGCCGGTGGATTGGCATGAATGGGGCGAGGAAGCTTTTGCGCACGCGCGGGCGGAAGGCAAACCAATTTTGCTGGATATTGGCGCGGTGTGGTGCCACTGGTGCCACGTGATTGACCGCGAGAGCTACGAAAATCCCGAGATCGCGGCGATGATCAACAAATTTTATGTGCCCGTGAAGGTGGATCGCGACGAGCGGCCGGACGTGGATTCGCGCTATCAATCGGCGATCAGCGCGATTTCCGGGCAGGGCGGCTGGCCGTTGACTGCGTTCCTGACGCCCGACGGCAAGCCATTTTTCGGCGGCACCTATTTCCCGCCGGAAGACGCGATGGGCCGGCCGGGATTCAAACGCATCCTGCTGGGAATTGCCGATGCGTTCAAGACGCGGCGGGCCGAAGTAGATAGTTCCGCGAAAGCGCTGGAAGAGGCTGTGGCGAAGGCGGAAGTGTTCCACACAGCGCGCGGGGAATTCGATGCGGGCGTGGCGGATTCTGTCGTGGAATCGGCGCTGCATTTATTCGATGAAGCGCATGGGGGTTTCGGCGGGGCGCCTAAATTTCCGCACTCGAGCGCGATTGATTTGTTGCTGGAGCGTTATCAATCGTCGCGCGATCCGCGATTGCTGCATGTCGTCGAACGCACGCTAACAGGCATGGCCGAAGGCGGCGTTTACGACCAGCTGGCCGGCGGCTTCCATCGCTATTCGGTGGACGAACGCTGGTGCGTGCCGCACTTCGAGAAAATGACTTATGACAATTCCGAGTTGCTGAAGAATTTTCTGCACGGATATCAAGTAACGGGGAAGCCGCTGTTCCGCGAAACTGCCGAAGGAATTATCGAGTGGGTCGGCGCGGTTTTGTCCGATCGCGAGCGTGGCGGCTTCTACGGCAGCCAAGATGCGGACCAAACGCTGGACGACGACGGCGATTATTTTACCTGGACGCTCGCGGAAGTTCGCGCGGCGCTGACGCCGGAAGAATCGCGCGCGATCGAGATGCGTTACGACGTTGGTCCGCGCGGGGAAATGCATCACAACCCGGAGAAGAATGTCCTGTGGGTTGCGGCGGACGTGCCGGAAATTGCGCAAGCACTGAAAGCGACGCCGGAAGATGTCTCGTTGCTGCTGGCACGCGCAAAAGCGAAGCTGCTGACTGCGCGGCTGCAACGGCATCCCACGCCGGCGATTGACACGACAATATATGTGGCTTGGAACGCGATGTTCGTCTCAGCATATCTGGAAGCGGCGCGCGTGTTGGGTCGCGACGATTGCCGCGCATTCGCGCTGAAGACGCTCGAGCGCATTCTGGCCGAGGCTTGGGACGAAGCCAAGGGCTTTCGCCATCGTGTCGGCGGCCCGCGCCTGGAAGGATCGCTCGACGATCAGATGTTTGCGGCCGCTGCGCTGTTGGACGCGTACGAAGCCACGCTTGACCGGCGCTATTTTGATATCGCTGAGCGCACGGTGCGGCTCGCAGTGGAACGTTACGGCGATCCTGATGGCGGCGGATTTTTCGATCGCGCGAAAGATGCCGCGCCGATGGGCGGCCTGGATGTCCGGCGCAAGCCGCTACAGGATTCGCCGACTCCCGGCGCGAATTCCATCGCGGTGATTGTGCTCGATCGCCTGTACGGTTTTACTGGCGAGAATCTTTATCGCGAGTGGGCGGAAAAGACGCTGGAAGCTTTCGTCGGGCTTGTGCCGCAGTACGGATTATTCGCCGCGACGTATGGCCTCGCGGCGCTGTTGCACGCGCGCTATCCTTTACAAGTGGTGGTGCTAGGCGCGGCAGGCAATCCGCAAGCCGCCGCGCTCGAAAAAGCTGCGAACGAAATTTATCGTTTCGGCAAAGCGGTTCTGCGCGTCACACCGGCAACGCTGGCAGCGGCATCGCTCGCGCCCGCGCTCCGTGAAACGCTGCCGCACCTGGACGCCGCGAAGCCGCAAGCGCTCGTCTGCGTCGAATCCACGTGCCACCCGCCAGTGACCGACCCTGCCAAACTCCAAGCGCTACTCGGTGAAGTTGCGGCCACCACAGCCGCGCGCTGAGCAGGGCAATTTGGCGCGCCACCTTCGCAAGTTGCTGCGCATCCAACGCGGTGTAATAATGCAGCATTCGGCGGCTGTGCCGTTTCAGGACTGGTGTACACGGGGGCTTTATGGCGATGAGGGATGCGTGGATTGAGAAGCGCGCTGCGGCGATGAATGGCGGCGCGCGTAATTTCTCGCAGATGCACTACGCGCGCTTGGGCGTGATCACCGAAGAAATGGAGTACGTCGCCAAGCGCGAAAAACTTACGCCGGAGCTGGTGCGCGATGAAGTGGCGCGCGGCCGCGCCATCATTCCCGCCAATATTAATCACCGCAATCTGGAGCCGATGGGCATCGGCGTCGCGTTCTTCTGCAAGATCAACGCGAACATTGGAAATTCCGCAACCACCTCGAATGTGGACGAGGAGCTTGAGAAGCTGCATCGCTCGGTGCATTACGGTTCGGACACGGTGATGGACCTTTCCACCGGCGGCGACATTCCCATGATTCGCAAGGCGATCATCAACGCGTCGCCAGTGCCGATCGGCACCGTGCCGATTTACGAAGCACTCTCACGCGTGCGGCGGCCTGAGGATTTGTCCATCGAGCTGCTGCTGGAAGTGATCGAAGAACAAGCCGAGCAGGGCGTGGATTACATGACGATTCACGCGGGCGTGCTGCGCGAATTTCTGCCGCTGGTGCGCAACAGGATTACGGGCATCGTCAGCCGCGGCGGGGCGCTGCTGGGGCAGTGGATGAGCTACAACAAGAAGCAAAACTTCCTGTACGAGAATTTCGATGCAATTTGCAAAATTTTCCAGAAGCACGACGTGAGTTTTTCGCTGGGCGATGGCTTGCGGCCCGGATGCCTGGCGGATGCCAGCGACGAAGCGCAGTTCGCGGAATTGAAAGTTCTGGGCGAGCTGACCAAGAAGGCCTGGGAATACGATGTGCAGGTGATGATCGAAGGCCCGGGGCACATTCCGATGGACCAGATCGAGCTGCAGGTGAAAAAAGAAAACGAAATGTGCCATGAGGCGCCGTTTTACACGCTGGGGCCGCTGGTCACCGACATCGCGCCGGGCTACGACCACATCACCAGCGCGATCGGCGCGGCGATGATCGGCTGGCACGGCGCGTCGATGCTGTGCTACGTGACGCCGAAGGAGCATCTGGGGCTGCCGAATGCGGATGATGTTCGCCAGGGCGTGATTGCTTACAAAATCGCGGCGCACGCGGCAGATGTGGCGCGGCATCGCCCGGGGGCGCGCGATCGCGATGATGCGCTCAGCTATGCGCGTTTTCTTTTTGACTGGAACAAGCAGTTTGAGCTGTCACTCGACCCGGAAACCGCGCGCAAGATGCACGACGAAACGTTGCCGGATGATTTCTACAAGGAAGCGAAGTTTTGTTCGATGTGCGGGCCGAAATTCTGCTCGATGAACACCACGCAGATCGCGGAGGCGTACCAGGGACTCGACCAGAAAGAGCGCGAGCAGAAATTCACGCAGCTCTTAGAGAAAGTGCAGCCGCAAGCGAAGACTGCAGCGAGTTCTTGATCGGCCGGGGTGGCTGCGCTAGCGAGTGCTGGGCGCGCGCTTGTGTGCGCGGTGCCGCGCGCGAAAAGTCCAGGGAACTCGAGAGGCCGTTGAATCGTATCTCATAGCAGGACCGGCTGCGGAAGGTGCAGGTCCTGTGTGAATCGGACGATTCAGAGGTGCGGACATGACGTTTCTTCTAGTCGCGGCTTTGCTGTATTTTCTGCCGGCGATCATCGGACACAACAAGCGAGATGCCACGGGAATTTTCATATTAAATCTACTGGCGGGCTGGACCGTGATCGGATGGTTTGTGGCGCTGCTGTGGGCGTGCGTGTCGGACTCGCGTGTGCACGCCGTGTTGGTGCCGGCGGGCGCGGCGTTTCGCTATAGCTGCCGCTGCGGGGCGATGGAGCCTGCGGGAGCGCAGTATTGCTGGGCTTGCGGCCGGCATTTGTAATCTTCAGGTTCCGAGTGACTGAGTGACGAACTCCCCGACAGACGAAAATCTTCGCGAAGAATTCAATCGCTGGGCCGATGCGGGCAAGGGCGAAACGATGGAGCACGATCATTGGCCCATCACCAAGCCTGCGCTCGGGTTGATGCAGATCGAGCCCGATCACAATATTCTGGACGCCGGGTGCGGCGCCGGATGGCTTTCGCGGATTCTGGCGCAGCGCGTGCCACAAGGGCGCGTGGTCGGCATGGATATTTCGGATGAGATGATCCATCACGCGCGCGAAGCGAGCGTAAACCACGAGAATCTGGTGTTCGTCGTCGGCGCGGTGGATGAAATACCGTGGGAAGCGAATTTTTTCACGCGCGTGATTTCGGTGGAATCTTCGTATTATTGGCCGGATCCCCTCAAGGGGCTGCGCGAGATTCACCGCGTACTGGCCGAAGGAGGCTCGGCGTGGACTCTGATCAATTATTATCGTGACAATCCCTACTGCCACCAGTGGGGCGAAAAATTGGCGGTGCCGACGAAGTTGCTTTCCGCCGCCGAGTGGGAAACGCTGTTTCGCGACGCAGGATTCATGGAAGTCGCGCATCGCCTGATCCCCGACCCGACGCCCAATCCCGCGGAGTACACCGGTCGCTGGTTCCGCGACGCGAAGGAACTCGCCGACTTCCGCGCGATCGGCGCATTGCTGGTTTACGGAAGCAAGTAGGTCGAGAATATACCGGTGCCTTTCGCCGTTTGACTCGCGCGACGCCCGTCGCTATACTCGCCGAGTTTGCAGGGTCCGGGAGACGTGATGGGGGTTCTCGACAATCGCTTTGAACGCAGTTACGTACTTTCCACCGTTGATTACGTTTTTAATTGGGCGCGCAAGAGCGCCATCTGGCCGCTGACCTTCGGACTTGCCTGTTGCGCCATTGAAATGATCGCCTCTACCACTTCGCGCTTTGACATAGCGCGATTCGGCGCCGAAGTGTTTCGTCCTTCGCCGCGCCAGGCCGATCTGATGATTGTTGCCGGCACCGTGACGCTGAAGATGTCTCCGGTACTGAAGCGTGTCTGGGACCAGATGCCGGACCCTAAGTGGTGCATCTCGATGGGCGCGTGCTCCAGTGTCGGCGGACCGTTTAACGTGTATTCCGTGCTGCAGGGCGTGGACCGCATCGTGCCGGTGGACGTGTACGTAATCGGATGTCCGCCGCGGCCGGAAGGGCTGTTCTACGCGTTGCTGAAGTTGCAGGACAAGATTGACCAGATGTCCTTGGCGAAGCGCCCGACGGCGGTCCGCTTGAAGCCGGAAATGGTGGAGGGTTTTAAAGAGGGCGTAATGGTCGCCCAGTCGCCCGCACCTCGGTAAGAAAGCACGGCGTGTAGCCGGGGGAGTTCGACCGGTTGAAGCTCGTCGGCTAAGCAATGCTTTGGAGAAGATAACTCGATGCCTTTTCTGCGGACGGCGAAGAAGGAAGAAATACCTCCCGGAACGATCCGCGAATTTGATATAGATGGCAAGAACATCGCGCTGGCTAACGTTGACGGTAAGCTGTTTGCAATCAATAACATATGCTTGCATCGAGGCGGTCCATTGGGTGAAGGCGAACTCGAGGGCCAGGTGGTCGTATGTCCCTGGCACGGTTGGAAATATGACGTGACGACCGGCAAACTGACCACGAATCCGGCGGTGGGCGTGCAGTGCTATGCGGTTGAGATCAGGGGCGACGATGTCTACGTAGATCTCGGTTAACAATAGACTTAGCTACTTGTTCATATGCGTATTTTTGGCCTGTTAGCGCTGTGTTAGAGCATCCGTAAAATTCCCACCACAAAGTTCGCCATTTTCAGCCTCTTCCGTGTATAGTTCGCCCGACACTTTTTGACGGATGACGCAACCTCCCCACAAACCAAGACGCTGGCTGCTGGCCGTGGACCCGCGTGTCTACCACTGGGATACCCTTTTCGTGAAGGGCAAGGAAATGTGGCGGCACGCCGGGCATCGTCCTGATGCTATTCGCCAGCTGAAGCAAATTCACAAAGGCGACCGTGCGCTGGCGTACCATGGCAAGCCGGAGCACGCGCTCTACGCTTTGGCCGAAGTGAGCCGCGACCCGTATCCGGACCCCCACGAAAACGACCCGAAGAAAATGGTGATGGATCTGCGTGCCATCGAGCGCCTGCCGCGTCAAGTGACGCTCACCGAGCTCCGCGAGAACAAATTGCTGCGCAAGATCAAATTCCTCAAGAACACGCGCCTCACTGTTTGTCCACTCACCGACGAAGAGTACTCGGAAATTCTGCGCATGGCGGGCATCGTCGCTTCCCCTGGCATTCCGTTACCCTGAGTCTGCCGCCGCGGACGATGGACCGGCCTCAGAAATCGCAACGCGCCGTTCGAAAAATAAGGCTCAGCCACTCTGGCGTTTGTCCACGGAGGAATTTCCCATGCAGAAGCGATTCGTGATTATTTCCAGTGCGGCGCTGGCCTGCGCATTTTTGATTCTTGGCCTCGCACGTTTGCGTGCGGCAGGATCCCCGGCCGCGCAAAGTAAAAAACCAATGTCGCCGCAGGCCTGGTTGCGCGGAGTTTCCGACGGCAGCACGCGCGTCGTGGACATGACTTACGCGATCAATGGCAAGCTGCCAGCGTGGCCCGGAGACGAGCGCACCTTCGAAGCCAAGGTAGAAGCGACTCCAGAGAAGGACGGCTACTTCGCGCGCAGCTTCTGGACGCTGGAACATTACGGCACGCATATGGACGCGCCCGCGCACTTTCCTCCGGGGAAGGAATATTTGGATCAAATTCCCGTGGCGCACTTGTTCGCGCCTGCCGTGGTGATTGATGTGCGCGACGAGGCCAGCAAAGATCCGGATTATCGTTTGCGTGTGATGCGCGTGGAGAAATGGGAAGCACTGCATGGAAGAATTCCAGCGGGAGCGGTGGTGCTGCTGCGCACGGGCTGGGCTGCTCGCTGGCCGGACCAGGCGCGCTACCGCAACACGGATGCGGCCGGCGTGATGCACTTCCCAGGATTTTCAGTGGAAGCGGCGCGGCTCCTCATCGAGCGCGGGGCCGTCGGCCTTGGAATTGATACGCTGAGCATTGATTATGGCCCGTCGAAGGATTTCGAAGTCCATCGCGTGACGTTGCCCGCCGGGCTGTACCAACTGGAAAATCTCGCAAACATGGACCAATTGCCCGATGCCGGCGCATTTCTGATTTCCGCGCCAATCAAATTGGAAGGCGGCTCCGGCGGCCCGGTGCGGGTGTTCGCTTTGCTTCCCACGCAGTAGAATAGAGACATGCCAGAACTTCCGGAAGTCGAAACTGTAGCACGCGGATTGCGGGAAGTTCTGCCTGGGCGACGTGTGCTAAGTGTGCGCTTGGGCAAGACGGATTTCATTGACGATCCCGCGGCGCTGGAACAGGATTTGCCCGGGGGGACGTTTGCGCGCATCCGGCGCCTGGGAAAATATCTGCTGCTGGACCTGGAGCCGCGCAAAACGCCCGCGGAAGAAAGCTCGCTGCTGATTCATCTAGGCATGACTGGGCAGATCAGCGTTTGTCCGCCGGAGACGCCTGTGGAAAATCACACTCACGTATTCCTCGCTCTCGATGACGGTCGGGAACTTCGCTACAACGATGTCCGCAGGTTCGGGCGCATGGCGCTGCTGGCGAATGGCGCACACGAGCGCGTCCTGGGCGGCTTGGGAGTGGAACCTCTGGAAGTGAGTGAAGCAGAATTTCGCGCGCGGATTCAAGCGCGCAAGTCGCGCATTAAGGCGGTGCTGCTGAACCAGAGCGTGTTGCGCGGCATCGGCAACATTTATGCCGATGAAAGTTTGTGGCGCGCGAAGATTCATCCGGAAAAAATTGGCGCGAAGCTGCAGGACGACGAGTTGCGCCGGCTACATCGCGCCGTGCAGCACATTTTGAGCGAGGCGATTCGCTTGCGCGGCTCTTCCGTCTCGGATTACGTGGATTTGGACGGCGGGCGCGGAGAGTTTCAGCAAAAACATCGCGCCTACCAGCACGACGGCAAAAAGTGTTATCGCTGTGGCACGATCATTCGCCGCATCATCGTGGCAGGGCGCAGCACCCATTTCTGCCCGCAATGCCAGCCCGCACCACCAAAACCGAGAAAGCCGCGCAAGCTCGCGCAGCCGCGCAGGCGCAAACGCCCGCTGCATTCCCGCCGCAAAGCCAAACGTTAACGCCCGGTATAAAAATAAATCAGAATTGCGCCCAGCAGCGTAAATGTGCCCGCATAAATAAAGCCCGCGTTCGGGCTTACGCTCGACCACAGCGCGCCCACCGCGACGCTGGAAATCAGATCGCCAATTCCGTTCACCGTGGCGAGCACGCCGAAGCCGGAACCACGATTAGCAGCAGGGAGCAGCTCTGCGGCGAGCGATTTTTCCACGGATTGCTGCACAGCGCCGTGAATCCCCGCCAGGCCGAACAGAATCGCGAGCACTGGTATGGTGGGTGGCTCGAAAATAAATCCCGCGAACGCCGCCACCGCGAAAAGATAGCCGACGGCCAGAAGGCCGCGTTTGCCGATGCGGTCGGCAAGCACTCCGGCCGGATACGATGCCGCTGCGTCTACGAAATTATAGAAAGTATAGAGCGCCACTGCGATGGCCGAAGCGCGCGCAAATCCAAAATGTGGAGTCAGAATCTGCCCCGCGCGCAGGATCAACAGCGTTGGCGCAAAATCGCCGATGCCGTGCGCAAAAACTCCGGCGAGGTAATGCCAATAGGTTTTTGGAAGTTGCGCGAAACTGGACGCAAAGCTCGGAGCACGATGGCCTGCGTCCGGAATTCCTTTTGGCGCGAGTAATGCGAACGCCAGCCCGGCGGCGAGCCCGGGAAGTAACGTCCAGCGCAAGACTCCGCGAGCGCCCAGCGTGCCCAGCAATGCCGTCGCACACAGCGGGCCGAGCACCGCGCCGATCGTATCCATGGCGCGTTCAAATCCAAATGCGCGACCTTGTTGTTCTGGCGCAACGCAATCGGCCAACAGCGTATCGCGCGATGGCCCGCGGCTGCCGCGCCCGACCCAGCCGAGCGCGCGCATCAGCAGAATCGCCGGCCAGGTTTGCGCGAAGGCGTACGCGAAAGTGGAAAGCCCGGTGGCGAAATAGCCGATGATGCCGGTTGGCTTGCGCAGCTTGGGGCGGTCCGCGATCCATCCGCCCGCCAATTTTGCGAAGCTGGAAAGCCCGTCCGAGACTCCTTCGATCACACCGAGCGCAAATGCCGGTGCGCCCAAGCTTGCGAGAAACGCAGGCAGAATCGCGGTGGCTGCTTCGTGGCCCCAATCGGAGAACAGGCTCGCGAGGCCGATGCCCAGCACACCGCGCGTGAGCCAGCGTCGCGGCGGGGGATGAGTCGCAGGATTTGGCGAAGCAGCCGAGGAATCTTTCATGGTTTGCGAACCAGATGTCAGCGAGATCCGCCTTCGCCCCCATGCGCGATAGCAGATGGCGTGAGAAACGGCGCGGCCCTGTTGAAAATGTGTTCGGCCCAGGTGCGCCGTTCGGCCGGATCGAGCCACACGATTGGCGCGCGCAAATGATTGAACGGGGCCGACGCCAACAATTCGACCAGCAGATCGTGAATGCGCGTTTGAAACGCGCGATCTTCGGAGCGAAATCCGTCAGCCGGAATGTCCGCTTCGATGGGTGGCACGCCAACGAGAATCGAATATGTATCCATCCACCATGCGAGCCAGGATTCCAGCTGCGGCTGGCGTCCGAATTTATTCACCAGGTAACAATAATTATCGAGCACCGCGCGGTCGGTAATCACGTGTGGCGCGCGCCGCGCGGCATCCAGCTCGGCGGCAATTTGCGCGTGCAAAATCCATAGTTGGCCTTCGAGGGTGGTCGCGGCATTCACCGGGAACGGCGATTGCCGCGCCACTTCGGTCACCAGCTCGACGTTGTGATGAGCCTTCTTCAGCAGTGAGCAAATTTCATACGCCAGAGTGGTCTTGCCGACTCCATGCGTTCCGATCAATGCCAGTTTCAATGTTTCGCCTTTTGGCAGGAGCGCTTCCGTTTCTAACACACTTTCATAGCGCAGAGAAAGACGGCGACGAAACGCTCGTTGCGGCTGGCGTGTTTATAATCCGCAATTTCTGGCGCATTGTTTTCAAATGACGCGGCGCATAGAATTATCCGTTCTTGAATGCCGCAAGTACCCGGATGAACCGGCGATTGCACGAAAGGAAACTATGCGAGCCGTGCTGCAGCGCGTAACTCGCGCGCGAGTGCTGATCGGTGGCGACGTCACGGGCGAAATTGGTCCGGGACTCGTGGTGCTGATCGCCGTCGGACGCGAGGACACTGCTGCGACGGCTTCTTCCATGGCCGAGAAAATCGTGAACCTGCGCATTTTCGGCGATGAGCAGGGGAAAATGAATCGCTCGCTGCTCGACGCGGAAGGCGCGGTTCTCGCTGTCTCGCAATTTACGTTATACGGCGACGCGCGCGGGCAACGGCGGCCGAGTTTCATTCAAGCAGCGCCGCCGGAGCAGGGGAAGGCGCTGTATGAGGAATTCGTGCGTGCTTTGCAGCGGCTGGGAGCGACCGTCGCAACTGGCGTTTTTCAGACGCACATGTCGGTCGAGATCGTGAACGACGGCCCGGTCACCATTCTGCTCGATTCCGATAAACTTTTCTGAACGGATACCGCGACGCTGACTGAAGCAGCGGAACTTCATCGCCAGCCGCGGCGTCAACTGACTGCACTGGCTCTTGCGCAGCGCTTGGCACTGTCTTACGCTTTTTCCAGGGGATATATTAATGACCGAAATCAATCGCATCCTCGACCAAATGGATCGCGCGTTCGCCGGCGACGCCTGGCACGGCCCTTCGCTGGAATCTCTTCTGGAGGGAATTTCTGCGGAAGATGCGTCGAAGCATCCCGTGCGCGGCGCACATTCGATCTGGGAGCTGGTCAATCACATTGCGGCGTGGAATTCGATCGTGCGGCGACGGGCGGAGGGCACTGCAGTGGAAGTGAGCACCGAAATGGATTGGCCTCCTGTGTGGGAAACGACGGAAGTGACGTGGCAGCGGTCGCTGGAGCATCTGCGGGATTGCCGCGCGCGTCTTCGTGCCGCGGTAAAAAATCTGCACGCGGACCGGTTGGATGAAATCGCTCCGGGCAAGGATCATTCGCTGTACGTCATGTTGCATGGCGCGATTCAGCACGATCTCTACCATGCTGGGCAAATCGCCGTGCTGAAGAAGGCGTTGCAATGACCTCGTGGTGCCACTAATGAAGCCCACGTCCATCGCTTTTGCCGGAACAATTCGCGCGGCGCAAGCGTCCGACTACGCGCGTATGGCCGAGCTGGCCGGACAATTGAGCTATCCATCCACGCCGGAAGAAATCGCACGCCGCTTGCAGGGCATCGAGGGCTCGGCGGACGCAGCTGTGTTCGTGGCGGAATTGGAGACTGGCGAGATCGCCGGATGGATCGCCGTCTTTGTGTATCGCACGGTGGAAGCCGACGCGCGAGCCGAGGTCAGCGGCCTGGTGGTGGACGAGCGATTTCGTTCGCAACGGGTGGGTGAACGCTTGCTGGCGCGCGCGGAAGAATGGGCGCGCGAGAATGGCTGCCAGGCCATCGGGCTGCGCTCGAACGTAATCCGCGAGCGGGCGCACGCGTTCTACGAGCGCCACGGTTACACGCACGTAAAAACGCAGAAAGCCTTCCGCAAGCAGCTGTAACGACCGCTCCGCCATGGAACGTCCCCCGCATTTTCATTCTCGCATAAGTATCGTAATACGATATAATGTAACTCTATGAAGAACTCCGCGCCGCGCGCCATTGATTACCAGGCGCTTGCGGATTTTCGCTACGAAATCCGCCGCTTCCTGAATTTCAGCGAACGCCTGGTGCGCGCCGCCGGCATCGAGCCGCAGCAGCACCAGGCTCTGCTGGCGATCAAGGGTCTGCCTGCTCATCGCATCGCGACCATCGGCGTGCTGGCGGAGCGGCTGCTAATTCAGCATCACAGCGCGGTAGAACTGGTGAATCGCCTCGAGGCGAACGGCATGCTGCGGCGCACGCGCGGCGAAGTGGATCGCCGCGAAGTCGTCTTGACGCTGTCGCGCCGCGGCGAAGCGTTGCTCAAGAAACTTACGCGGCCGCACCACGCTGAATTGCAATCGGCGCGGCCCAAACTGACAGCGGCGCTGGCTGCAGCAATTGATTCTGATGTGGCAATCGCCCGCTCACGTGGAAACGCACAACGCAAGCAGCGCGCGAAAAAACTCCGCGCTCACCAGAAACACCCCACGCGCCAGACGCACACAACAAACGGGCGCCGCAGCCCGCATCTCGTTCGGAGCAAGAAGTAATGGAATTTCCCGCGCAAGAGGAACCGCGCCAACCCCCGCCGGAGCCAGCGGGTTACCGGCTGCCGTTAGTATGTTTGCTCGCGGCCGGGATCGGCGTTCTTACCGCGTTCATCGCCTACGGCTTGTACAGTCTGATCGGCTTGTTCACCAACCTCGCGTATTACCACGAATGGTCATTTCACTTCCGCAGCCCGCGCAATTCGTCGCTGGGCTGGTGGATGATCCTGATTCCAGTTGTCGGAGGTGTGCTGATCGGGCTGATGGCCAAATTTGGCTCGGAAAAAATCCGTGGCCACGGAATTCCAGAGGCGATGGAGGCAGTGCTCACTTCGCGCAGCCGCATTGAAGCCAAGGTAGCTTTCCTGAAGCCGCTCTCGGCGGCAATCGGCATCGGCACAGGTGGTCCGTTCGGCGCCGAAGGCCCGATCATTCAAACCGGCGGCGCATTTGGCTCGCTGGTCGGACAATTTATTTCCACCACCGCGGCGGAGCGCAAGGTGATGCTGGCATGCGGCGGCGGCGCTGGCTTGGCGGCCACATTCAATGCGCCAATCACCGGCGTGCTGCTCGCGCTGGAGCTGCTGCTCTTCGAATTTCGCACGCGATCGTTTATTCCGGTGGTGATCTCCTGCGCCATGGCGGTGTCTATTCGGCGGCTGCTTTTCGGCGGCGGCGCGATGTTTGAAATCGGCACGGTGGACTACAACTTTCTGCCCGGTTTACCGTATTACATCGCGCTGGGTCTGCTGTGCGGGTTTGCCGCCGTGGCCTTCACGCGCATCCTGGAAAAACTGGAAGAATTTTTCGACCATCTGAAGATCGTCCCGAATTTTCTGCATCCCGCGGTTGGAGCGCTGGGCCTGGGTATCGTGGGATTTTGCTTTCCGCGCGTGCTGGGCTCCGGCTACGACACGATTGAAGACATTCTCAACAATCATCTGGTGCTGGGCGTCGTGCTGTTGGTTCTGTTTCTGAAAGCGTTCGTGGTGCTGCTGTCGCTGGGCTCGGGGACATCGGGTGGCACGCTCGCGCCGATGTTCATGATCAGCGCGGCCATCGGCAGCTCCTTTGCCATCGTGATGGATCGCGTGATTCCGCGCGCGCATCTTTCGCCGGAAGCGTTTGCGGTGGCGGCGATGGGCGCGCTGCTGGGTGCATCGTCTCGCGCCACTTTCACGTTCATGTTCTGCGCGTTTGAAACCACCCGCGATTTCCACGCCGTGCTGCCAGTGCTGCTGGTATGCGTGCTGGCGGACGCGGTGGCATTCACGCTGCTGCCGAATTCGATCATGACGCAGAAGTTCGTTAAACGTGGAATGCCCGTGCCCGGCGAAAGCGAAACAGAAGTGCTGAAAGCCGTGCGCGTGAGCGAGCTGATGCGCAAGGACGTAAAACCGATCGCGCAGGAAATGACCGTATCGGAATTGGCGGCGCGCATGAGCCGTGGCGAACCGGCGTACAACCTGACGCAAGGATTGCCGATCGTCTCCGCCGAGGGCAAGCTCGAAGGGGTCGTGACGCAGGGAGATTTACTGCGCGCGCTGGAGCACGATCCGCAGGGAACGATGAAGGTGCTCGAGGCGGGGTCGCACCCAGCGATCGTTGGGTATCCGGATGAACTCGCGCACGACGCCATGGTACGCATGTTGCAGCACGACATCGGCCGGTTGCCCATCGTCAGCCGCGAAAATCCGCAACAGCTACTCGGCTATTTCAATCGCGCCTGCTTGCTGGGCGCGTGGGCACGCCAAATGGAAGAGGAGGGAATCCGCGAGCATGGCTGGATCCGGAAATGGAGGAGTTCAGTCCGCTCCACAAGGCAACCCCAGCAAGCTACACAGAAATAATTCTAGAATCCGCCCCCACCGCCTCCGCCGAATCCACCACCCGAGCCGCCGCCTCCGCCGAATCCCGAGCCGCCGGAGCTGCGCGGCGCCGAAGCCATCACGCTGCCAGCTTGCATGGACATCATATTGAGATCGTTCACCAGATAAAAAGCCGTAAAGTTTCCGCCGTACGAGCCCTGATACCACTGCGGCGGCTGCAAGGCGATTCCAGAAAACGCCTGCACCCATTTTTTCTCGACCCGCAGCGCCATGGCGTAGGGCAGAAATTTTTCGAAGAGCTCCGGCGTTTTTTCCAGGCGCTCGATTTGATCTTTTTCCACGCGGCCCAGGAATTCCTCGAAGCCCAGCACTTTTTCCAAGGCGCGCGCGCCGGTTACGGTTCGCGCGGACATGAACGCGCCAAAAATGCAGATCACCGCGCCTGTCGCGATTCCTGCAAGAATCCAGCTGCCCGCCGCAATTCCCGTAACGTTTGCGAAATATCCCGCGCCTCCGAACACCAGTAGGCCGCCCATCAGCAATCCCGCGCCGATGTAACCCTGTTTCACTGTGTCCGGACGATGCAGGTAATACCCGTCACTCATCAGCGCGCTGAAAATGCGATCGCGAATCGCCGGCAGGTGCGTATAGAAATGATTCTGCAAATCAGAGAGCGCCACGTCGCTGCTGGCGCCATCATCAAAAAGCGCGGAAAGCATTTCCTGTTCGTGCGAACGCGCGGAGGTCCATTCCGCAGGCGGCTTCTTCATATGAAAAATGTAATCTTTGCTGTGCGTCAGTCCCAGCAGGTGGCTTTCCTCTTTTTGTTCGATGGTCAGGTAGCCCTTCACGGCCAAATCCACCAGCGTGGCGGTGATGTCGCGCATCGCGGCTTCGTTATCCACCAGCGTGCCGCATTCCCCGGGAGTCAGCTGGTCCGGCGGATCGTACTGCACGGAAATCGCCTCGCGCTGCGGGTCACGGCCGCGCGTCCACCATAGCCAGAGCATCACGAAAAACGCAATCAGCGGAATCAGCAGCGGTGAATTGCTTTTGAGGAAGCGCATGAATTGCATTGATGCGGAAGGAGGATGCACGAAACCTTTATCGAAGCCGACCACCGCCGTCAGACCCTGGCGATAGCCGAGCCTGCGCGTGCTCGCGATGTCCACCACATTGTCCTTGATCTCGACGTGCGCATCTTCCGTGCGCGATCCGGTCACGCCGGTATACGCGACGGCGCGCAGTCCGGTGACGCCCGCGGGAAGTTCGATATGCGCCGTCACCAGCTCGATCGAGTTTTCCCACTCGTTGCCGGTCACGTTCCAGTACAGCTCGTCGTGGTCCTGAAAAAATCGCAGCGCATCGAGCACGCGGTAGTGCAGCAGAATGGTGCGCGTCGTGTCTTCCGCGTCCGGCACATAAATTGTGAACTTGACGTAACGGCCTTGGCGATTTTGTTCCAGCTTGAGCGTTTGCCCGTCGCTATCTGTTGCACTGATCTGGTCGAGCAGTAGCGTGTAGTTCAGTCCTGCGTCATCGGTGTATTCGACGGGAATGGTGCGGTAGATGCCGTGCCAGGCGCCGGTGAACTGCGCTTCGATCACTTCGGTGACGTCAATCGTGCCGTCGGGATGCACCTGGACCTGCGCGTCGAAGTGCTTGAATACCAGGCTGCGCGCAGTCGCCGGCATCGCGGCGAAAAGCGCCAGCAGAAAGATTGCAACCACGCGGCGGAGATGTAAGCGACGGCGGGACATTTCGCAGCGCGCGCGGTTAGGTGGTGGCCCCGAAACTGACTTTCGGCACATCGCGCTCGGCGGGCGCGCTGATTTCGAAAAATTGCCGCGGCGTGATGTTGAACATTCCGGCGATGATGTTGGAAGGGAACTGCACGATCTTTGGTGTTCAGATCGCGCACGACGGCGTTGTAGTAGCGCCGCGCATTTTGGACGCTATCTTCAATCTGACCCAGCGTTTGCTGCAGCTGCGTGAAACTTTCCACTGCTTTCAATTGCGGATACGCTTCCGCCAACGCGAACACCTGGCGCAGCGCGGTGGTCAACACGCCTTCCGCTTCGGCCTTCGCGGCTGGTCCTTGCGTGTTCATCGCCTGATTGCGCGCGGCGACCACTCCCTCGAGCGTGCTCTTCTCATGCCCGGCGTAGCCCTTCACGGTTTCCACCAGGTTGGGAATCAAATCGTAGCGGCGCTTCAATTGCACATCAATGTCGGACCAGGCGTTGTCGCACTGCACCTTCAGCCGCACCAACCCGTTGTACATTCCAATGACGAACACGACCAGCAGCACAACAATGGCAAGCAATGCCAGGATCATCGAAGCCCTCCGAACCGCAGACGAACGCGCACAAATGCCAGCGGCACGTGCGCCTGCGGCACAGCATACGGTCTGCCTAGGTGCGTGTAAAGAGGCCTGTGCTAACGCGGGTGCTTCAATGTTCGGTAACCGCGTTGATCAGGGACTTAAGAATCGTCCGTCAGTGGTGCGTCGTTTTTTGGAGAATGTGTTCTTCAGTCCTCACGCAGGAATGCACCTGAGATCACTGCGGCATACCGAACCGGTAGGTTAGCCCAAATCGCGCCTGAAACGGTTCGACCGGGTGGAAAACGTCTGTGAACTCCGGCGCGCCTGTTGGCGTTATTCTGGAGATATAGGCGTAGTCAATGTCGTGATCGAGCCGGTCGAGCAAATTCAAAAATTCGGCTTTGACGCTCCAATGACTGTTAATTCGATAGCCGACTTCGGCGTTGAGCAACGCCGTAGAATCTGAGCGATAGATTCCGTCGGACGTCAAATCGCGCGGGCCGAAGTACCGCAGGCGCAAACTCGCGGTGAAACCCTTGTAATCGTGCAGTGTGAGGCCCGATGAAATCACCCACCCAACCGCTTCGGGCACGCGCGTGCCACCCGGGCCTTGCACAGGATACTGGCCACCACCCACGTTGGTGTACGCCGCATCGTCCGGATCTACTTGAGTAAATCGGGCGACGGAGTCAGCAAGGTCAAAATCAAAAGCCAAATGTTCCAGTGGCGTGTAATAGTTTGCCCATTCGACGCCATAGCGATTGCTCGGTTGTGCTGACGCAACCGTGCCTCCGGTGTCGCCATCCTGCTGCAGCTCGGAATTGCTGTGGAGATACCAGAGCGAAAGCGTGCTTTGCAGCTTCGGGACGAACGATGTGCGCACGCCGACTTCCGCGCCTTTGGTTTGCACCAGCGCCGGAATCGGAGTGCTGAAGGTGGGGAAAGGATAGTCCGGCGAAATCGGTTCCGCCCTTTGGGTTGCGCCGCGCGCATCGTTGCTGTGAAAACCAAGACCAGCCTGTACATAGAACTCCGTCTTAGCCCACGGGCCGAAAATCAAACTCGCTTTTGGGCTGGGCAGGAACTTGGTGGCCGTGCCGGAATTGAGTTCCGAAAAGTTGACCACCGGAGAGCCAGGCAATTCGGTGGCGACATAAGTGGGAGTCAAGCTGGTGACGCTATAGATTGCTTCGTCGCCGCGGAAGGCCACCACCGAGCGGAATTTGTCTGTCCACTGGGTTTTATTTTCCACGTAGAAACCGATCATCGTGTCGGTAAATTTATTCACATCCGTGTCCGCGGGCAGGATTGCCGTCAGATCCGGATTGGTATCGCACTCGGGGATGGGTTGGGCATTGCAGGCGTTGATATCATTCTTGTCGGTGCGGATACGGTCTTCCGACCGGTAAAGGCCGTTGTGGACCCAATCGTTGCGCACCTGCAGGCCGAACGTATTTGCCGTCTTGTGGCCAAACCATGTGCTGAAAATCGTGTGGTGTGCGTCAAGGCCCGCCACCCAGCGCCTGTCCTGCTGTTCGAACTGATCGCCCTTAACGGGGTCGTCCAGGTAGTACGTGAAATCGGAAAATAAATTGAGATCGTAATAAAAACCGTAGGCTGTGATTTTCGTCTCGGAATTTGCGCCGCTGCGATGCCATTCGCCCTGCAGGCTATAACGCTGCGATTCGCCACCGTCCGTCGGGTTCAGTGCGCCATACAATCCAACGAGTGGTATGGCGGTAACGGGGATTTGATCGCTTGAGTTCCACGTTCCCCGGTAAGCGCGGGCCGTGATGCTGAAACCATTGGTCTCTCCGCCCTGGCTGTAAGTTGCCAGGCCATTGAATTTGTAATAATTATCCTCATGCGTCGTCCATGGGCCGTTATCGTGGTACGCTTCGCCGCCGTACAGCAGATTGCCTTTGCGGAGCTTTTTCGATATGCCGAAAACGATCCGCCCGTAGCCATACATGCCGCCTTCCACCAGGACGAAGTTCTCGGGCAGAGTCTTGAAGAACACCAGATTCGCCGCTCCCGCTGAGCCGTAGTTGCCGATACTTGCGTAATAAGGACCTTTCTCGAAATCAATCCGCTCCACAAACTCCGGTGTAACGGCGTTCATGTCCGCGTACCCCTCGCCGTGCGCGTGCGACGGCAGATTCAGCGGCATGCTGTCGAGGTAAACGGCGAAATCCGTGCCGTGGTCGAGATTGAAGCCGCGAAGGAAATATTGGTTGGCCTTGCCGCCGCCGGCGTGCTGCGTGATGATCATCCCGGGAATCGTCTCCAGAATTTCACCCGTACGAAGAATCGGACGATCTTGGATTTCCGTTGCGCCCACGGTTCCCTGGCTGGCGGACTCGGCAATTCCGATGAGGCTGTCCCCCCGGCCCTGCACGTTGATGGTGGTGTTCACGGAGCTGACGGCCAGAGAGATATGCAGCGGAGCGTGACCCTCAGTGGTTCCCATGGTGACGGGAATTTCTTTGGTTTCCAGCCCGGGCTGGGATACCACGAGCCGGTAATTCCCTGCCGCGAGTCCAATAATAATGAAGGCGCCGTTCGCGTCCGTCTGTGTCGTTTTTTCTAAAACACCGTTCGCGCTTCGAACCTGCACGGTAGCCCCTGCAATCACCGCGCCGGACGCATCAACCACAGTTCCTGATAGCGGAGCGATTCCTTGGGCATTTGCCGTGGCCCGCAACGTGACGGTCGAAAAAAGCAGAACGATCAGAGCCGCGATCAATGGCTGCAGTAGGCCAACGATACGCGCGGATCGCATTTTGTCCTCGACATACGAATAAGAGATACGTGCTACCGCCGCGGACGAGTGTGTATCACGTTTTCGCAAATCGTGCTATCAGGGATTTCCCGATACGGGGATAGTGACCGGACCTGCGGCCTCTTTTTGAAACGTGAGAAACCATTCCGTTGAAACTGGCCTCTCGCGGGGCGCGCGTGCTATACACAATCGTTCGATAAAGGGATTTTTGCAGTCCAAAGCATAGGACCGAACATGTCAGGGTTAACCAGAACAGGGCTTTCGTTAGATCGGGATTTGCTTGCGAAGTTTGACCGAGCCATCGCCGGGAAAGGCTACAAGAATCGTTCGGAAGCCGTGCGCGATCTGATCCGCGAGCACCTGGTCTCTGTGGAGGTCGAAGAGGACAAAGAGATCGTCGGAACTTTGACGATCGTGTACGACCATCACCGTCCGAATCTGACGGAGCAATTGGTGGAAGCGCAGCACCACGCGGGCAGCCAAGTGCTGGCGGCAACGCACGTTCATCTGGACCATCACAACTGCCTGGAAGTCATTATTATGAGAGGCCGCAGCAGCACGATACGAGACTTGGCCAATCGAATATTGAGCCTGCGCGGAGTGAAACACGGCCAGCTGGTAATCACAACCACCGGAAAGGGCCTGAAATAGTTCGCTGGACGCCACTAGGTCCTGGCCAGTCACTCAACCGGACATGTCCGGCCGATGCGCTAATCCATGCTTAGGTCACGGGCCGGCTCCTTTCGTTGACTTGCTTTCGTGCGCATCCTAAACTGTCCGCCACTCATGACGGAACCTCAGTCGCCGATCGGCCGCACCGTCTCCCACTATCGCGTCCTGGAAAAATTGGGAGGCGGCGGTATGGGCGTCGTTTACAAAGCGGAAGATACCGAGCTCGGCCGCTTTGTCGCGCTGAAATTCCTGCCTGAAGACGTCGCGCGCGATCCGCAAGCACTGGAACGTTTCCGCCGCGAAGCTCGCGCCGCATCTGCGCTGAATCATCCCAACATCTGCACCATCTACGAAATTGGCCAGCAGGATGGCCACCCGTTCATCGCCATGGAATTTCTGGAAGGCATGACGCTGAAGCACCGCATTTCCGGGCGTCCGCTGGAATTGGAGATGCTGCTCGATCTGGGGATCGAGATTGCCGACGCGCTGGACGCGGCGCACGCCAAGGGCATCGTCCATCGTGACATCAAGCCCGCGAATTTATTCATCACCGACCGCGGCCACGCGAAAATTCTGGATTTTGGCCTGGCCAAACAAATTCTGGCCACGTCCGATGCCACGCGAACTTCGAATCATGCAGACCTTACGGTGGACACGCCATCGGTGAAGGAAGTTGACCTCACCAGCGCGGGTACGGCCGTGGGCACGGTGGCGTACATGTCGCCGGAGCAAGCGCGCGGAGAAACCCTCGACGTGCGCAGCGATCTCTTTAGTTTTGGCGCGGTGCTGTATGAAATGGCTACCGGCGCGGTTCCGTTTCGCGGAGCGACGACTGCGGTAGTCTTCAATGCCATTCTGGAGAAGGCGCCCGCGCCGCCCGCACGCTTGAATCCGGACATTCCGCCGCGCCTGGAAGAAGCGATTTCCAAGGCGCTCGAAAAAGATCGCCGCATGCGTTATCAGCACGCCTCGGAACTGCGCACGGATCTGGCGCGCTTGAAACGCGACACGGGGTCGAGCCGCATTTCAGGGGTGGTGCAGTCCGCGCAGGGCACCATGCCGCAGCAGAACTCAGGAGCGTTCGGCGAAACCGCCACACAAGCAGCTCCGACCAGCGGCCACGCGATCGCGGCGATGACGCCGTCGGGCGGCACTAGCGCCGCACCGATCACCACAGCGCAACCGGCAGCGGGGACGGCGACATCCACTGCAGCAGCGGCAGCAGCTTCGTCCGGCGGTTTCGCAGCAGCGGCAGCGCCCACGTCGAACGTCGCACCACGCAGCCGCTTGCCGTTAATCGCCGCCGCGGTAGCAATCGTCATTATTCTCGCCGCTGGTGGATATTACTTCACCCATCGCGGGCCGAAACTGAGCGGCCAAGATTCCATCGTCCTCGCCGATTTCACGAATACCACCGGCGATGCCGTGTTCGACGGCGCGCTGCGGCAAGGCCTTGCCGCACAGCTCGCGCAATCTCCTTTCCTGCACATTTTGTCCGACCGGCAGATGCAGCAGACCATGCAATATATGGGTCAGCCCGCCACCGCGCGCGTCACCAACGAACTAGCGCGCCAAATCTGTCAGCGCACGCAAAGTGCAGCGGTGCTCGAAGGCTCGATCGCTCAAATCGGCAACACCTACAATCTAATTCTGAACGCCCTTAACTGCGCATCCGGCGAAACGCTGGCCACCGCCGCAGCCGAAGCTCCGGACAAGGATCACGTCCTCGGCGCGCTCGGCAAGGCGGCCGAAGAACTTCGCGGAAAACTCGGCGAATCCTTGGCCTCCATTCAAAAATTCAACACGCCCATTGAGGAAGCCACCACCTCTTCCCTCGAAGCGCTAAAAGCTTACAGCCTGGGAACCCAGGCGCGCGCCACCCAGGGCGAAGAACCCGCCGTGCCTTTCTTCAAACAGGCAGTTGCGCTCGATCCGAATTTCGCCATCGCCATCGCGACGCTAGGCCAGGTAGAAGCAAACTTGGGCGACCGCGAGGTGGGCGCCGAGTACACCAAAAAAGCCTATGCCCTGCGCGATCGCGCCAGCGAGGCGGAAAAGTTCTACATTGACTCACACTATTACGACAACGTAACCGGAGATACAGAGCAAAGCATTCAGGTCTATCAGCTCTGGACGCAAACGTACCCCCGCGATTCGATTCCTTTCAACAATCTCGGCGTCGGCTACGCGCAGCTGGGCCAGTGGGAGAAATCGCTACCCGCCGCTCGTCAGGCGCATCAGATTAATCCCGACGAAAGCATCGCCTTCGTCGCACTTGCCGGCTCTTATATTGGTCTGGGGCGATTCGATGAAGCCAAGGCCACCATTGATCAAGGCCTGTCGCAGAAGCTGGACGTTCCGAACTTTCACCGTTTGCTTTATGCCCTGGCTTTCGTGCAAAACAATCCCGCGGCCATGGAGCGCGAACTCTCGATTCTTGCGTCCAAAGGCCCCGAAGCCACGGCGATTTCGTACTTGCTGGCGGCGCAAACAGAGGCATACGGCGGGCGCATGGAGAAAGCGCGCGGATTATTTGAACGCGCCCGAACCGCTTTTGAAGCAAATCACGGGAACGAAGCCGCTGCTCAGGCGCTCGCCATGTTGGCGATGTCCGAGGCCGCGGTGGGCGACGCCGCCGGGGCACGCAGAGACGCCGAGGCAGCACTGGCGATCAATTCCTCGGTGCACGTGAAAATGAATGCCGCGGACGCGTTCGCGCGCGCTGGCGACGCAGGCCGCGCCGAAGCCCTTGTTGCAGAGATCGCCAAGGAACGGCCTTCGGACACACTGGCGAATGGGTACGAGCTTCCCACCATCCGCGCGACCCTGGCGATCAATAGCAACAATCCTGCAAAAGCCATCGAACTTCTCCAGACCGCGATTCCGTACGATCTTAGCTCCACCCATGCGATGCGCAGCACATACACGCGCGGCAACGCCTACCTGGCGCTGCATAAAGGCAGCGAAGCCGCCGCGGAGTTTCAGAAGATCGTAGATCATCCCGGCGTGGTGCTGAATGGAATGACGGGCGCCCTGGCGAAGCTCGGACTCGCCCGCGCTTACGCCGTCGAAGGTGATGCGGCGAAAGCCCGCGTCGCCTATCAGGATTTCTTCGCGCTGTGGAAAGATGCCGACCCCAACATTCCGATCCTCGTATCCGCCAAATCCGAATACGCCAAGTTGCAATAATCTGTCATACGACAAAGGGACGCGCGACCTACCGTAGCGCGTGGTTCAGCGGTCAATCGCGTTCATGGCGGGTGTTGCATAGCGTTCGCCGGCGATTTCACTTTGCGGGCAGGCAGCCTCCAGTTCGGCCACTTCGGCGGGAGTCAGCCGGATATCCGCGGCAGCTGCGTTCTCTTCCAGATACTTGCGGCGCTTCGTTCCAGGGATCGGTACCAGGTCGTCACCCTTCGCCAGCACCCACGCCAACGCCAGTTGACCGGCCTTCACGCCCTTGCGTTCGGCAATCGCCCGGACGCGCTGCACCAGCACCAGATTCTTGTCGAGGTTTTCGCCGGCAAATCGCGGCATGCGGGTCGCGCGAGAATCCGCCTCAGCCAAATCGCTCTTTTTGGTGATCGTGCCGGTGAGGAAGCCGCGTCCCAGCGGGCTGTAAGGCACGAAGCCGATTCCGAGCTCGCGCACCGTCGGCAAAATCTGCGCTTCCACGTGCCGCTCCCACAGTGAATATTCCGTCTGCAGCGCCGTAATCGGATGCACTTTGTGCGCGCGACGAATCGTCGCCGGCGACGCCTCCGAAAGTCCCAAATACTTCACCTTGCCCGCCTTCACCAGCTCCGCCATCGCCCCCACGGTATCTTCGATCGGGGTTTGCGGGTCCACTCGATGCTGATAGTACAAGTCAATGTAGTCCACGCCCAGCCGCTGCAGCGAAGCGTCGCAAGCCTGGCGCACATACTCCGGCTTGCCGCTGATGGACCAACGATTCGGTTCCGCTTTGGTGCGGATGTTGGCGAACTTCGTCGCGAGAAATACTTCATCGCGACGCCCTCGGATCGTTTTGGCGATCAGCTCTTCGTTGTCGCCGATTCCGTAGGTGTCCGCCGTATCCAGAAAATTCATACCCAGATCCAGCGCGCGCAGAATCGTTGCGGCGGACTCCGCGTCATTCCGCTCACCGTAAAAATCGCTCATGCCCATGCAGCCGAGCCCCTCGCGGGAGACGACTGCGCCTTGCGAACCAAGTTTCACTTTTTTCATAGTCATAACCCGATTAGACGGGCGCCACGCGCTCGCGGATTCCATTTCTTTCCGCGCGCCGGCCTTCCCGCGAACAGGCGTCCCTCGAGAGGTTCTCTACCATTCCAATTCAGATTGAACGCGGCACAACCCTCAAACTGTCACAACGATCTTGCCGATTTGCTGGTTCGATTCCATATACCGATGCGCTTCCACGATCTGTGCCAGCGGAAACACGCGATCGATGCGCGGCTTGAAATCGCCGGCCGCGACGTGATCGAAAACATACTTTACAGCCTTGGCCTTCAGCTGCGGGTCCGAAAGTATTTCACGCACCGTGTAGCCGCGGAAGGTCAGCCCCTTGCCCAGCGCGGCGAATAACGGAAACGGCGTCGGCTCCGGCGCCAGCGCTCCATATTCAAGAACAATTCCTTCATACGCCGCAGCCTGTGCGAGGGCCTCAACGCCCTTTCCGCCGATGGGATCGAATATCACGCGCGCGCCTTTTCCGCCGGTGATTTCTTTTATGCGCGGCAGGAAGTTTTCTTTGTCGGTGGCGATCACGTGCGCAGCCCCCAGTTCCGCTAGCACGTCCTTTTTCTTGGACGTGCGCGTTGTGGCAATGCTGATCGCGCCTTCGGCCTTCACCATTTCGATCGCGGCAATTCCCACGCTGCTGCTCGCCGCCGTGATGATTACGAAATCGCCTTTGCCGACATGCGCATTGGTAATCAGTGCTCCATACGCCGTCAGGTACTGCATCCAGATGGATGTGCCCTCTTCCGGCGTGAGCCTTTCCGGATACGCCGCCAGCGCGCTCGCGGGAACCAGTGCCACCTCGCCATAGACGCCGTAATTCGTCATCAGGAATCCTGGCACGGTGCTAGCTTTTTTGCCGATCCAGCTCTTGTCCACGTCGGGTCCGACGGCCGTCACCACACCTGCTGTTTCGTAGCCGAGCTTCGATGGCAGGGTAGGGGATTCCAGATAGCGCCCCTCCCGGAACATCACCTCGGCGCGATTGAGCCCAATGGCCTTCACGCTCAGCAGAGCTTCGCCCTTGCCTGGCACTGGAATCGGTTCTTCCTGGATCTTCAAGACTTCCGGTCCGCCCAAAGTGTGAAAGCGCACAATTTTCGCAGTGTTATTCGCCATGTTGCTCTCCTCCGTGGCTTTGATTCGGGTTAAAGCAGCGCGGATTCAATTGATGAGCCGCAATGCCTGAAGATTATTTGGGAGGCGTGAGCTTCGGATCCAGCCGCGTGGCTTCCTTAAATTCCACTTGCGCCGCTTCGGGGTCTTTCAAACGTAGCAGCGTCATTCCCAGATTGTAATGCGCGTGCGGCAAATTCGGATTCAGCCGGTTGGCCTCGCGGTAGCTGTCCGCGGCCGCTTGATATTGTCCTTTATTGAAGAGCACGTTCCCCAGATTGAATCGCGCATCAGCATTATCGGGATAATCCGCGATCACTTTCACAAACGCGGTTTGCGCCGCGTCCAGATCGCCCAGCTGTATTTTCGCCGCACCGAGTCCGATCTCCGCTTCGGGGAAATTCCCTTGCTGGTCCAGTGCCTTCTGAAAATATTCCGCGGCTTTGGCGGGATCGTTCGCCTGCAAGAATGCATTGGCTAGATTGTAGAGCGCGTGAGCTTCGTCCGGCTTCAGCGCCAGGCCTTTTTGATACGTGGCGATGGCCAGGTCAAGTTTGCCCTGGCCTTGATACGCGAGCGCCAGATTAAAATCCGCGTCGGGCTGATCGGGTTTCAGCGCCAATGTTTTTTCCAGGCTCGCTACGGCCTCATCGAGCTGGCCCAGCCTGTACTGCAAGTGCCCCAGCGCGTACCAGGCGTGCGCGTCATCAGGATGATCCGCCACAATCTTCCGGTATAGCGCGATGGCTTCGTCGTCGCGTCCGGCGCTCGCCAGCGCTGCTGCGTAATTCGTTTGCAGGTCCAGCGAGTTAGGCTCCAGCGCGATGGCTTGTTGATAAATCTGAATCGCTTCGTTCCATTGCTGCGTGGAATCCAGAGCCGCCGCCAAATTATTCAGCGCGTCCACGTAACGTGGCATCAATTCCAGCGCGCGGCGGTAGGCTGCGATCGCATCCGTCGCGTTTCCAGACGCAAACAGTGCCGCGCCCATGCCGTTATATGCCTGCGCGAATTTCGGATTCAGCGCGATAGCTTTGCGGTAGGCAGAGATGGAATCGTAATATTTCTTCTCGTGATACAGCGCGAGGCCCAGATTGCTTTCTGTTACTGCGTCGGTCGGCTTCATCGCCAGGGCTTTGTCGAAATCTGAAATCGCCTCGTCATCTCTCCCTTTGCGATCGAGAGCCAGCCCCAGGTTGCTCAACGCCTCCGGAAAATTCGGATTCAGCGCCAGCGCTTGGCGAAAGAGCGCGATAGCTTCGTCCACTTGTCCTTTTTTGTAACTCTCCAGCCCCTGATTGTTTAAGGACACCGCATCGCCCGTGCCGCCCGCTTTGCTTTGCGCCCGCGCAGCATGCGCGCCGCCAAAGACGCTCATGAAAATCGCAAACGTTATGATCCGCGGCCGGTCACGTCGCGACATCGCGCTCTATCCTCCCACTCCGCTTCGCGAGCCTAGCACAACGGAAAACCACCCCGTCAACCCGTACGAGGTCGTTTGAAGTGCGGCGGCATCCCGACGCTTTGCGAAGTGCAACCGCCGCTTCAAAGTCAGCAGGCGAAGCTTGCTTCGCCCAAGACTCTGTAGCCATCCCGAGCCCCAGCGTCGCTACGGAGTATTCCTAGCATCACGGTACGTTTTAAGATACGCTGTTTGCAACAGCACCGTAGAGGACCCCTTCCTCTGGAATTTCGCTTCCTAAGGCATCTTGGGATGCTTTTCAAGACATTCAGCGCAGCCGTGTTCGGCATTGACGCGTATCTCGTCGAGACCGAGGTTGACGTGGTGCCCGCATACGAAGGGCATTTCACAGTCGTCGGCCTGCCAGACATTGCCGTGAAAGAAAGCCGCGAACGCATTCGCGCCGCTTTGCGCAATTGCGGATTCGATTTTCCGTCTGGGCACGCGGTCACGATCAATCTCGCGCCCGCCGACATCCGCAAGGAAGGCTCCGCATTCGATCTGCCCATGGCTTTGGGACTCGCCGGCTGCCAGGGAAGCTTCTTTGGCAAAGTTCTCGACACGCACGTATTCCTCGGCGAACTCTCGCTCGATGGCGGTGTGCGTTCGGTGCGCGGCGCGCTGTCCGCGGCTCTCGCGGCACGTGACCGCGGCATCAAGAATGTCGTAGTGCCGGAAGCCAATGCGCGCGAGGCTGCAGTGGTCGAAGGCATTCGCGTCTTCGGCGTGAAGTCCCTGCCGCAAGCCGTGGACTTGATCAATGCGCCGGAATCGTTCCAGCCAGTCACCGTGAACACGTCGCAGATGCTCGCCGAAGCCAGCCAATATTCCGTGGACCTGCGCGATGTGCGCGGGCAACTTTCCGCGAAGCGCGCACTGGAAGTAGCCTGCGCCGGCAGCCACAATATTTTACTGATCGGGCCTCCCGGCGCCGGAAAGACCATGCTCGCGAAACGCATCCCCACGATTCTGCCGCCGATGTCGCTCGAAGAAGCCATCGAGACCACGCGCATTCACAGCGTCGCAGGAGTGTTGGAAGATTCGCGCGGCCTGGTTGGTACGCGCCCGTACCGTTCGCCGCACCACACCATCAGCGATGCCGGCCTAATCGGCGGCGGCGCGATCCCGCGCCCCGGAGAAGTTTCGCTCGGCCACAACGGCGTGGTATTTCTCGATGAGCTGCCAGAATTTCAGCGCAACGTGCTGGAAGTGATGCGCCAGCCGCTGGAAGACGGCAACGTCACCATCGCGCGCGCTTCGCTCTCCGTGAATTTTCCATCGCGTTTCATGCTCGCAGCGGCCATGAATCCCTGCCCGTGCGGATTTTTCGGAGACACGAAGCGCGAATGCCACTGTTCGCCGGTGCAGATTCAGCGCTACGTCTCGAAAATCTCCGGGCCGCTGCTGGATCGCATTGACATCCACATCGAAGTCCCTGCCGTGCAGTACAAGGAACTGCGCGGTGATGTGGAAATCGAAAGTTCGGCCTGCGTGCGCAGCCGCGTAGTCCGAGCCCGCGAGATTCAGGTGGAGCGCTACCGCAGCGAAAAATCCACCTACGCCAATTCGCAAATGCCGCCCAAGCTGATCCGCAAACATTGCGCCATCAGCGCCGAAGGCGAAAAAATCCTGGAGACCGCCATCCAGCGTCTCGGCCTCTCCGCCCGCGCCCACGACCGCATTCTGAAAGTCTCACGCACTATCGCTGACCTGGAAGGAGCTCCGTCCCTCGCCCCCAAACACTTGAGCGAAGCCATTCAATACCGCACCCTCGACCGCACGTACTGGGCCTGATGCCGTCGAAATGCACTCACAGAATTTGCCACCCCCTTTGTAGTTGCCTTGCGCGGATTCGTGGGTCAGATCACAATTTGCGCGAAAGTGATTTGGCTAGCCAGGATTTCTTGGTGATTTCGGGTACTTCTCGCAGACATGCGTTGCAAACTCCTTGTCGCGCTGTTGCTGGTAGTGCGCCTTCATCTCGTCAATCGAGTCGCCCCCAAGCGGCCCTGAAGGTTTGAACACCCATGCACATTCGCTGCAAACCCAACCCTGAAAGTTCTGTGTTTCGATTGGTACCAGCTTGCGACGTCTCGCCTCCATAGCCCCCTCTGGAATTGGTGTGATAATGCTTCCGCCGAATTCAACCGGCTTCGAACACACATCGGAACCCAACGGAATCTTCGAGGCCCGAACATTAGCGAGAGAGCGCGGTTGCTGTCTGTGGGGTATCCAACACTGTTGTGGGCTGTTATCGCAATCCGAGCTCGTCCTCGAACTGCCGAATGACGTCGTAACACTCACAAGCGGATTTTTCGAGTTTCCTGCGGTTTACAATCTTCACTGCGCCACGCACATATTCCACGATTCCGTTCTTTTGCAGCACAGACGCCGCCAGGCTTACGGTGGACCGATCGGTACCCATCATCGTCGCTACGAAATCGTGGGTGATGGGAAGCAGGCCGGAACCGACTCGATCCTGCGTCATCAGCAGCCATCGCGAAAGACGCTGCTGTATATCGTGCAGCCGATTGCACGCCGCAGTCTGCGCCACTTGCATCGCTTGCAGCCCCGTAAGCCTGTTCAACATCACCTGAAGCTGCGGCGCCGACCGCAGAATGCGTTGCAGCGCATTCCCCAATACTCGAGAGCCATCGCCGGCGATTTGGATTATTTCGCGCACGGAGCTTCTGCTCAAACCCGCCGCCAATCCCGCTCCCACGTAGCCCTCATTGCCTACCACGCCTACTTCGACGGTTCGGCCGTCTTTGGTCACTACCACTTGCGAAACCATCCCCCGGTTCGGGAAATAAACGAACTCAATATTTTGCGTCGGCTCATGAAGGCTCAAATGACTCGGCAGGTCAACATAAGTCAAGTCCGCACGCATCAGCTCGTATTCGCTGTCGGACATTGCCAACAGTACTTTATTCTTGACCGGTCTTCCGTCAGCGCTGGTTCGCTCATCCGCCGGTGGCACGCGAAAATTTTTCCCGCTCATATCCATCCTGAAAGGCGCAAAGCGCCTTGCACTAATTGCGTCGAAGATTGCTTCCCTCGAATGCAGTACCAATTCAATCAGAGGTGGGACTAACAATCTGTGCGAAACGGAACATCGTCTCACTTTAATCGGGAGCAAATCGCGTGACAAAGCGACGCGGATTGCCCGCGCCTGCGCTGGTGTCGGCTCAGCGGAGTGTGTTTGAATTTTGAGCCGGAACGAAATCTGTACTAAACTCCAGCCGCGCACCGCGCCCACATGGCTACAGCCCCCAAGATTACTCCCGAACCTCGCTGGCCCGCCTTCGTCGCGATGCTTGCAGCAGGAGGCGTGTATCTGGCGTTGCCGGAGCGGCTGTCGGTTGGTCCCGGCTGGGGGTTGCTCGCGATTATTGTGGTCTTAATGATCCCGATCGCAGTGTCGAACCATCGCGGCGACTTTCATATCACCCGGCCTCTGGTTGTCATCGCTAACGGCGCTATCACCGTGGGTATGATCACTTCGTTGGCGTGGCTGATTGAAGGTATCCCTCAGCATCGCGATTCGCCAATGGCTCTTCTGCGCGGTGCGTTGGCGCTATGGTTCACCAATATCGTGGTCTTCGCGCTGTGGTATTGGAAACTGGATGCCGGCGGCCCTTCGCGGCGCGACGCACGCACTGATCGCCTGAAAAGTTCCTTCCTGTTTCCGCAGATGTTGGACGAAGAAGGCCGGGACCCCAACTGGTCGCCGCAATTCATGGATTACCTGTTTCTCGCGTTTAATACCAGCACGGCTTTTTCGCCCACGGACACGGCCGTCCTTTCGCGCTGGGCCAAAGCAGGCACCATGTTGCAGTCGTTGATCTCGCTGGCGATTGTGGTGCTGCTCGCCGCGCGCGCCGTAAATATTTTTTGAACAGTTCATCTCGGCTCATGTGAACTCGCTCCGGAGGGCGGACATGCTCGCTTCCAGCAAGATGGTTGGAATTGTTCCCACGCTAGATTCCAAGCGAGCGCGGGAATTTTACGAAGGCAAACTTGGTTTTGAGTTTGTCAGCGAGGACCCCTTCGCGCTGGTGGTCCGCGCAGGCGACAGCAAGATCCGCGTCTCCAAGGTTCCCAAGGATTTCACTCCCGTCGCGTTCACGATCCTCGGCTGGGAAGTGCACAATATTGAGGCAGTCGCCGCGTGGCTCAAAGGCCGCGGCGTGAGCTGCGAGAAATACTCGTTCGTGCAGGATCAGGAGCTCGGCATCTGGACAGCGCCCAACGGCGACAAAGTCGCCTGGTTCAAAGATCCCGACGGCAACGTGCTTTCTGTAGCGCAGCATGTGTGAGACGCGTCGTCCGGAAGGAGTTCAGCAAAACGCAAGGAGGAGCCGTGACTAAATCGCTGATCCTCGGAACCATCCTGGGCGGCCTGGCAGCTTTCGTGTGGAGCTCGATTTCGTGGGAATTGATCGGCTGGCACGAAAAAACCATGGTCGCGTTTCACAATGAGGACGAAGTCTCCGCAGTAATTGCCTCGCACGCAGGCCAGGACGGCACGTTCATTTTGCCGGGCGTGCCCTCAACCGCGGGCATGACCCCGGAGCAAAAGAAGGCCGCTCTCGACGTCGTAATGCAGAAAATGCAGACTGGCCCCATCATGGTCGCAGCCGTGCGCCGTGGCGGATTTGGCTCGTACACCCACGGCCTGATCGTGCAGCTTTTGAGCCTGATGGCCGCGGCATTCCTGCTCACATGGTTGCTGCTGCAAACTACCGGCCTGAGTTACCCGCGCAGGGTCGCGTTTCTGGCGGTTGTAGGCCTGTCGGCCAGCGTCATCGTTGACCTCCCCAATTGGAATTGGTGGGGCTTCTCCGGCGCCTACACCGCCGTGAACCTCGCCGATTCCATGCTCACGTGGCTATTCGCAGGCCTGATCATCGCCAAAGTCGTTAAGCCCGCCAACGCCCCTCAGCACGCGACCACTTAGCCGGCGCCGCGGTCATCCGGCCATATCTCCCGTTGCGCGAAGCACGCCGCGACTGAGCTAAGGACGAGCTCGGGCGCTACGAAGCAATGGGGCACGCCGCTCGATGGACGATTCCGAAATGCCCGGCTGTTGACTTTCTCAACATGCGTTTAATTATTCAGCGCCGTTCCCGGCTGGGCCGGCGCGTCGAGTGAACCTCGCCATCGCATCCATCACATTCCAGACGAGATGGCTGGCTGCCTCATTGCCTGGACATTTGGTTCACGATCTGCTTATAACCCTATAACGATGTCGGCGTGCTAAGACGCCACCGGATTAATTGGCTCGCACCTGCAGTCCAAAAAAAGGGAGGAATCGCGATGGCAACCAGCACGAAAGCCAAGAAGACCAGCAGGAAACTAACGTCCAAGAAACTGGAAGCGACGAAACCGTTGGTGGTGGTCGGCGGATGGAATCGCGTAAAGAACTAAGCCTAAACCAAGAAGAAAGCATTGAGGGCTGGTTCCATTCGGAGCCAGCCTATCCAATGCACGCTCGCTACGACTGTACACCTTCATAAAACTTCACTCTGGTCGTGCCGGAGGTTTTGCACGCTCCCGCGAACTTCCGAGCCATCAAGTCGCGTTAGCGGACACTGACCTACCGGGGTAGCTGGAGTTCATTGACTTGCACTCCAGCGCTGTGATAACCATACTCGCGTTCTTTTATTAAAGGGACTCTCCCCGACCACGGATGGCGGCCAAAACTCAGCGGATCGAAGTCATGCTCGAGACGCTTCTCGAGAGCGTGGACCTCGCGGAAAGCATTTCCATGCGCGTGGCTGAAGCCGCCGGCTTTCCCGAGGAAGAAGTCCACAAGATTGGCATGGCCGTGCGCGAAGGCGTGATCAACGCCTACAACTACGGCAACCAGCAGGATCGCCAGAAGAAGATCATGATGACCGTCGAGCTGCAACCGGACAACATGATCGTCCGGGTGCTCGATCAGGGCAAAGGGTTCGAGCTCACCGAAATTCCCGACCCGCTGGCGGAAGAAAACCTGCTGCGCACCTCCGGCCGCGGCCTGTTCCTGATGCGCGCCTTCATGGACGATTTCCGGGTGGAACGCGGCCCCGAAGGCGGCGCCCACCTGATAATGATCAAGAAACTGCCCCAGCCAGTTTCTGACAACGGCAAGCACAAACCAGAGTAGAATCACTACACGAGGATCCCGTGGCTCTCCAAGGAACACGCCGCCAATTAGGCGACGTAGTAATAGTTGATTTCAGCGGCAAGATTACGCTGGGCGAAGGCAGCGCCATGCTGCGCAATACCGTGCGTGAGCTGATCAATTCCGGCAACAAGAAGATCCTGCTGAGCCTGTACGACGTGGATTACATTGATAGCTCGGGCATCGGCGAGTTGGTCAGCGCCTACACCACGGTGAAAAACGCCAGCGGCGAACTGAAGCTATTGCACCTCACCAAGCGCGTTCACGACATCCTGCAAATCACCCGCCTTTTCACCGTCTTCGACGTGCAGTCCGACGAACACACCGCCATCCACAGCTTCAAGGCCTAGTGACCAGCTGTCGCGCGAGCTATTCTCAGCGCCAGAATCAGAATCGCAATTCCCAGCGGCCGGTGCAATGCCACAAGCCAGTGGTAGTCTCCTAAACTTGCCACCATTGAAATACCGATGAATAGCATGGCGATCAGCAGAGCGGCCATCAGCCAATGTAGAATGCGCGACAGCAACGCGAATTGCGCGGGATTCTTCGTGGTGGTCATGGCTTTTTCTCGACCTCCGCTGTCGAAACAGCGCTCGGATCCTTGTGTTCGCCCTCGCGCCGCGTGAAGGACTGGGAATACGCCGCCGAGCGCGCGCTCAACAGCGGATCGTCCGACGGCGATATCCCATCGGGCAGGACCAGCGGATCAAAATTAATGTCGCGCGTCGCGCTGGTGTCCTCGCTCTCGATTGTGTCGATCGTAATGGTTCCCACGTCAATCTGCTGCCTGTCCGCAGGCCATGAACTCGCCGCCTGTGCAGTCGGATCTCCGGGCTGGCCCACGATTACGATCACATGCCAGCGCAACGGCCCCGAATGTATTTGCGCGATCAGCCCGTCGAACAAATAATTTTTGTCGGTTGTCCCCGCGGAATCGCCCGCCACGGCGCCTTGTTCCGGCTTCACCCACCAGCGAACCGATGTGCGCTCGCCGCTCGCGTTAACGAAACGAAAAGCGTTCAACGCGTAGTACGGGCTGTCCGCAAATCCGGAAGAAAACGGATGGCTGCCGATTTCCTTCAGCGCCGCCGCTGTTTCCGGGTGCTTGCCCAGAAACGCGCCCACGGCCGCGGAATCCACTTTCCCTGTCCGCGGATTCGGCGATGTCACCACCAGAAAATCGTGGAAATCCTGCGGGTTATTCACCACGAAAACCGGCAGGTTGATCATCGCGGTGCGCCACTCTTCGCCGTCAGCCAGTTTGAAGAGAATCGCCAAGCTCCGAACGGTTTGCGGCGTGTCCGCGGCGTACGGCTGTCCGCCCGCCAGTGCAAAGCGCCCCAGGATTGGCACGCGGCCAGCGCGGAAAACCTGCGCTTTGGACAACGCTTGCCCCGCACCGTTGCTCTCGAAATACCCCGTTACGCAAACTCCCTTGGCGTGATTCCGCCGAAATCCCGGATGCATTCCGTTCACCCGCTCAAACGTGTTGATCATCGCCGCGGGAGTAAGTGCGTGCGGTGTGAGCCAGCCACCCGCGTACAGAAATAGCCCCGCAATCACAGCCAGCAGTAAGCCGATAGCTGCAAGCCGCACGAAGATGGCTGAGCTCGGCAATCGAGCCGGCAGCGGCTTGGAATCCTGATTCAATTCACTGCCGTTCATATCTCCTCCTTAATCTGACCTGTGCGGATGCGCGGGATCATTTCGCGTCCGATAGCACAGAACTGCAGAAGTAGCTTCGCCACTGATATTGACTGGAATTGTCCCGACGTTCGTCGCTCGACCGACAATCTATTCCTGACTGTCCCAGTTTTCAAGGCTCCATCTAAGCCGCGACGTCGGACACTGGCCCAGCGCCCCTTGCACCGATTGGCGCATGGCATTTCCACGTTTATGCTAATATTTACGTTTACTAATTCGCTTGGGGTGCCCACTTGGCGCAGCATATTTCCCGTAAGGAACTCAAGAAGGACGAAGTTCGCGAAACACTGGCGCACGGCGCTGACGCGGTCCTGTCCCACAAACAGCTGACTCTCTATATATTGCTGGCCGCGGTGGTCGTGGCTCTCGGCGTTTTCGGCTGGCAGACCTATACCGAACGGCAGACCGTCAAAGCTACGGCCGCTTACGACGACGCCATGAAGATCTTCCAGGCGCGCATTCGCACCGCCAGCGAGCCTGCGCAGCCTGGCGAAACCACCTACATTGACGAGAAAAATAAATATTCCGACGCCGCGCAGAAATTCGCCGCCGTCAACGCGAAATACGGCCACACGCGTCCCGGCCAGCTCGCCGCCTACTACGCGGCCTTGAGTGATGAGAAGCTCGGCAAGAATGATGAAGCGAAAAAATGGCTGCAGGGCTTGTCTGATAGCGGTGTGGAGGATTTTGCCGCGATGGCGCGGTTCGAGCTCGCGCAATTGAACGACCGCATGGGCCAAGGCGATGAAGCCGTGAAGCTCTATCAGCAATTAATTGCGAAGCCGGTCGTGCTCGTGCCGAAACCTGTTGTCATGATGGCGCTCGCCGAGCATTACGGCGCGAAAAATCCCGCCGAAGCCACGAAGCTTTACACCCAAATCAAATCCGACTATCCCGATACGCCCATCGCTGAGCAAGCCACCCAGGAAATGAATCTCCTGCCCGGCAAATCCTGATCGTTTGGCGCGCTAGCTTTTGCGTTTTTTCTTAGCGCGCACTCGCGATTTCACCGGCGCCACCAAATCGTAGCTGCCTTTCACCATCTCGCGAATTTCGTTCCAGTTCAGCGGTGCGGCATACACGCGCAACGTAACCCATCCATGCTTGCCGATATAAGGCGTGCGAAAAAATCGCGGATCCTGCAAAAATACGCCCTGCAGTAGCGTTCCCACTTTCAGGCAAATTCCCAGCTCGCCTTTATATTCCTCGAGCACCGCGAACATTCTCTTTTCCACGCGAAATGTCGGGTGGCCGAAGGTTATGCCTTCGGTCGCCGCCGGAAGCCGCAGGCAGATTTGTCTCAGCCGTTTCAAGACCACATCTTGCGAAATCATCCGGGCATGATAGCAATTTTTCCGCGCGATGAGGTTGTGCCGCGCCTTTCAATCCCGGCTGAATATTTCCCAGTTAGCGGCTAGAATGAGCTGAAAGCATGCTCGCACCCTACGCCATGGAGGTGCGCCGCACCCGCGGCCGCCGCTTCCCGGAGCCGCAGCATCCCTATCGGAACGATTACGCGCGTGACCGCGACCGCGTCATCCATTCGCGCGCTTTCCGCCGCCTCGAAGCCAAAACGCAAGTCTTCACCACGCGCTATTCTGATCACTTCCGCAATCGCCTCACGCACACCCTCGAAGTCGCGCAAGTGGCACGCACCGTTGCCGGAGCTCTGCATCTGAATACCGATCTCGCCGAATCGCTGGCGCTGGCCCACGATATCGGCCATCCGCCGTTCGGCCACGCCGGAGAAAAGCAGCTCGATCGGCGCATGCGCGCGTACGGCGAGCACTTCAACCACAATCTCCACGCGCTATATATTTTGGAACAATTCGAGCAGAGCTATCTCGATTTCACCGGCCTGAATCTCACCTTCGAGGTTCGCGAAGGCATCATCAAACATTCGCGCGATTATTCCGCGGCCGAATATCCACATCTCGCCGAGTATCTGCTGGACCAGCGCCCGCCGCTCGAATCTCAGCTGATTGATTTCGTGGACGAGATTGCCTACAACACCGCCGACCTCGACGACGGCTTCGAGGCTCACCTGATTGATTTCGATCTGCTGCGCGCCGAAGTTCCCGTTTTCAATTCAGCCTACGAGGACGTGGACCGGCACTACCCCAACGGCAAGCAGAAACTCAAATTCAACGAAGCACTGAAACAGGTCCTCGATCTTCTGGCCACCGACTTGATCGAAACCACGCGCAGCCGCGTCGAAGATTACGGCGTGCGGACCGTCGAAGACATCCGCAGCCAGCCGCACCGCCTCGCCGGCTTCTCACCGGCCGTAGCGAAGCTGAACGGCGACTTGAAGCGCTTCCTTTTCACCCGGCTCTATTCACAGCCCACGATCGTCGAGGATAGAGACCGCTCCGTAGCCGCGCTCGACGCGCTTTTCTCCTTTTACCTCGAGCATCCCGACCGCATGCCTCCGCAACATGCCGAACTCGCGAGGCACCAGCCGCGCCATCGAGTAGTCTGCGATTACATCGCTGGCATGACCGATCATTTCCTCCTCCGTCAGTGCCACGATCTGCTTGGCATCCCCGCCACCCCATAATCTGAATCCTCGCTGCTCACTCCACACCTAACGTGAGCAAGTCCAGCCGCTCTCTCAGCGTAAATTGGTCATTGTCCAATACGTGTCAGCCGCGCCATCTGCATTTGCCGCTTCCTTGACATCGCAGTCACTGGACTTATAATTGAAATTGCTCTATAACCACGGGGAAAGCCAATGTTTCTGGATGTCAACGAACTCGCGCTGCGCAAGATACGCATCCGGAAGAGCTATACCCCCGGCACGCTCGATTTCCATTCCGGTGAATTCCACCAAGTCGAGCCGCTGGAAATTCGCGCCACCGCCGAGCTGGTCGAAGGCCAGATCCGTATCTACGGCAATCTGCACACCCGCGTTGAGCTGATCTGCGCGCGCTGCCTGGATACCGTGGTCGAGGAAATCAGCCGCGATTTCGATCTCTTCTACCGCCCCATGACCTCCATGGCGGTGGACGAAGAATTTCACCTGAATCTGGACGATACCGAAGTCGCCTTCTTTGAAGGTGACGGCCTGTTCCTCGCCGACATTCTGGCCGAACAGGTGAATCTGGCGCTTCCCATGAAGGTCATTTGCCGTAGCGATTGCCGCGGCCTCTGCCCCCATTGCGGCGCCAATCTGAATAACGAAGAATGCCGCTGCGAAAAGCATGCCTCCGACCCCCGGCTTGCCCCGCTAGCCCGTCTGAAGCAGGACTGGTTCAAAAAGCAATAAGACGCTACAATACCTTTTCCATTTCGGCCGCTCTTGTAGCGGCCTGTCAATTGAGGAGCTGGAATGCCTAATCCAAAACGTCGTCATTCGCATGCGCGCAAGAACAAGCGGCGTGCCCATGATTTCCTTACGCCCTTATCCTTGGCCGAATGCCCCAACTGCCACGAGAAAAAGCTGCCCCACAATGCGTGTCCCCATTGCGGCTTCTATAAGGGCCGGGAAGTGATTGACACCGCTGCCAAGACAGCCTAAGTTTTCATCGCCTACCTTTCGATTTGGTGCTCTCTGGGTGCCCATGGGTGTATAGATGACCACCATAGCCGTTGACGCCATGGGAGGCGACCATGCGCCGCGCGCCGAAGTCGAAGGCGCGATTCTCGCTGCCCGTGAGCTAGGCGTGCGCATTTTGCTGGTGGGCATTGAAGGCACCGTGCGGCAGGAGCTCAGCCGCCACGGCCATCGCGGACTGCCCATCGAGATCGTCAACGCCACCGACGTAATCACCATGAGCGATTCTCCGTCGCAGGCGTTTCGCCGCAAGAAAGAAAGCTCGGTGCATGTTGCCGCCCGACTGGTGCGCGACGGCAAAGCGGAAGCTCTGGTGAGCGCCGGCAATACTGGCGCCGTCATGACCGTCGCTCGCTTCGTGCTGGGCACGCTCGCTGCCGTGGACCGTCCCGCGCTCGCGGCCGCTTTCCCCAACATGAAGGAAAAAGTCACCGTCATTCTGGACGTTGGCGCGAACGTTGATTCAAAGGCAGAGCAGATCGAACAATTCGCGGTGATGGGCGAGATTTATTACCGCACGATTTGGGGCACCAAGCGCCCGCGCGTCGCGCTGCTTTCCATCGGCGAAGAAGAAATGAAAGGCAACGAACTGACTCGCGAAGCCGCCGCGCGCCTGAAGCAACTTACGATGAACTTCGTTGGTAATGTCGAGGGCCGCGATGTTTTCCGGGGCGACGTGGACGTGATCGTCTGTGACGGCTTCATCGGCAACATCGCCCTGAAAATCAGCGAAGGCCTCGTCGAACATATCGGCGCCATGCTGAAAAAAGCCATCAAGAGCAGCCTGAAATCGCAGGTCGGCTACGTGCTTTCCAAAGACGCCTTCGACAGTTTCCGCAAACGCACCGATTCCTCCGAATACGGCGGCGCGCCGCTGCTTGGCGTTCGTGGCATCACCATCATCGGGCACGGCCGCTCCAACGCCGTCGCCGTCAAGAACGCCATTCGCGTCGCCACCGAGCTCTGCCGCTCGCGCTTCAACGAAAAAATCGAACAGGAGCTTTCCGCTGCTGCCGTTACTGCGCGCGGCTGATCTTCGCGGAACCCCCAACTCATCATGAGCAAACTCGCGTTCCTTTTTCCGGGGCAGGCCTCGCAGTATTGCGGCATGGGTCGCGACCTCGCTGCAAATTTCCCGGAATCGAAAGCGGTTTTCGATGAGGCCGATGCCGCGCTGGGATTTTCCATCACGCAAACCTGCTTCGAGGGCACCGAAGAAGCGCTGAAGCTCACCGAAAACACCCAGCCGGGAATCCTGACGGTTTCCACCGCCGCTTATCGCGCGCTGGAAAAGCAGGGAATCGTTCCGGATTTCGTCGCCGGCCACAGCCTGGGTGAATATTCCGCTCTGGTGGCGGCGGGCGGATTGGATTTTTCTGCGGCGGTGAAATTGGTCCGCGGCCGCGGAAAATATATGCAGGAAGCCGTGCCGCCCGGCCAAGGCGCGATGGCCGCGATTCTGGGCCTTTCGCCCACCGAAGTTGCGGACATCTGCAAGAAAGCTGCCGAAAATGAAGTTGTCTCGCCCGCGAATTTAAATTCACCGGAACAAACCGTCATCTCCGGCTCAGCCACAGCCGTGAAGCGTGCCGTCGAAATTGCCACGCAGAGTGGCGCCAAGCGCGCCGTCATCCTGCCAGTTTCCGCGCCCTTCCATTGCGCGTTAATGATGCCCGCGCAACAGCGCCTCGAACGCGACCTGCGCGTCGACGAAATTCAGCGCGCTGAAAATCCCGCTGGTCACCAACGTGGATGCCCAAGCCATCACCAGCGGTGACGAAGCCCGCGATGCGCTCATCCGCCAAGTCACCGCGCCCGTTCGCTGGCTCGATTCCGTGCGCGAAATGATCGAATCCGGCGTCACAGTCTTCGTCGAAGCAGGCCCCGGCAAAGTCCTAACCGGCCTCTTGCGTCAAATAGACCGCTCCGTCCGCGTCTTCAACGTAGAAGATTCCGCCAGCCTGCAATCCACAATGGAAAAACTGGCCCAAGCCCGCGCCGAAGTCCGCGAACCGTAAAATCATCTTCCCGATCTGGCTTTCCTGGCACAGCCGCTCTTGGCGGTGCACACAGTTGCCAGACCCGTTCCTCATAAGGTAGTTTCATTTGATATGTTCTCACTTCAAGACAAGATCGCTCTAGTCACCGGTGCCTCGCAAGGCATCGGCCGCTCCACCGCACTGGCGCTCGTAGTCGCAGGCGCAAGAGTCGCGGTAGCCGCGCGCAACGCCGAAAAACTAGCAACACTGGTAACCGAGATCGAAGCCGCAGGCGGCACGGCGCTAGCCGTCCCATTGGACGTTGCCGATCCCGCCCAGGTGAAAACCGCGTTTCAGCAAATCCTCACGAAGTTCGGCAAGCTGGATATCCTCGTGAACAACGCCGCCATCACTCGCGACACGCTCGCCCTGCGCATGAAACTCGAAGACTGGGACGCTGTGCTGCGCACCAACCTAACCGGCGCGCACCTCTGCATTCAGCAAGCGCTCGGAGCGATGCTCAAACAACGTTCCGGCCGCATCATCAATATCAGCTCCGTGGTCGCGCAAACCGGAAATGCCGGCCAGGCCAACTACGTCGCTTCGAAAGCCGGCCTCATCGGCCTCACCCGCGCCATCGCCGTGGAAGTCGCTTCGCGCAATATTACCGTGAACGCCGTCGCTCCCGGCTTTATTGATACGCCCATGACGGCTCCGCTGCCGCAGGAACTCAAAGATAAAATGAAATCCATGATCCCGCTGGGCCGCTTCGGCTCGGAAGCCGACGTAGCCGCCGCCATCGTCTTCCTTGCGAGCGACGAAGCCGCCTACATCACCGGCCAAGTCCTCGACGTCAATGGCGGCCTGTACATGGGGTAATGCGGTTTCTGTCGAGCGGTTTACGACGCCAATTTCGCATCTGACGAACCATCACTGCGCCGCGCATGTATATGTCACAACTCGAATCCGCCACACCCGCTGTCCGGTCGTCGGCTGATATTCCTGCTTCCATTTCGCCCCGGCGTCCCGCACCAGATCCTGTTCGCCTGCTGCCTTGCAACGAGAACTCAATGACGCCCGAATCTCCTCCATCGAGGGACCCGGCACACCGAAACTCAGCCCATCGAAAACCGCAACAACAGATCTCGTAGGAGCGCCCGCATCAATCCACTCCTGCGGTGAATATATGTTGGGCGCCTTTACCGAAGATGGCAAAATCCCCGCGAAATATCCTTTCGTCGTGGGATTGGTGGACGGCGTGAAATATGTCAGAAAAAAAAAGAACGAAGGATTGTTACCAATCACGATACCGCCGTTGCCCGCAACTTCCGCAGCTTCTCGCGCTACTTCATCCCATGGCTCGGTCCAGTGAGGCGCAGCATAAAATTCGCGCGAGAAAATGCCGAACCAGCCAATCGCGCCCACCACAATCAGCGAGCCAGCCAGCCACCGTCGCGCGGACGGCACCGTCATCGTCGCCAAAGTGATCCCGATAGGAAGGATCAGCCACGGACTGATCATTAGCGACCGGCGCGTCGTTACAATTTGCAGAAATGTCATCACGGTCAGCAGCGTCGCGAAATACAAAAAGAATCGCCGCGCTTGCGGATTCGCGTAAACCAATACCAACAGCAACACGCAAGCAATCGCGAGACCGGCCGCAATCCCCGGCACCCAAAACCACGGCGCAACCGATTCGCTCACAAATAAACAGTAGAGATTGTAAACGCCGGTCGCAGCCGGGGAACTCGCACGGCCAGTTACCGTACCGACGTGCAGTTCCGTAACGAACGCCCGCATGATCGGAATAGACGCCCCGATCAGAAATAGTCCGGTGGCCAGAAAAAGCAGCCACGTCCGCCGCTCGCGCCCAAATCGCAACAAAAGATCCAGTCCCAAAAATCCCAGAACGGCCCATCCAAAATAATTCGTATAGACCAGCGCCAACGCGCACAGCACTAGCGGCATCCAATTTCTTGGCGACGGGTGCTCGACATATTTGAGGTAAACGAAGGTGAGCAAGGAAACCAGCAGGAACGTGAATGAATACCAGCCCGCCAGTCGCCCGAGGTGAAATCCATAGGGCCACAGCACAAGCAGGATCAATGTGTACGTCCCGGCGCGGTCACCGCCCATCCGCCGCGCCGCTTGCACCAGAAACCATGCGCCCAGCAGATAGAAAATAACCGAGGGCAGCCGAATCAAATGGATATTCCCGGCGGTAAGCCACAGCCATCCGTGCAGGATCACGTCAGACAACGGCGGGTGTTCATGCTGGCCGCCGCCGCTAAAAAACAGTTTGATCGTCGTGAAGGCAGGCCTGGCCGCAGCATCAATGATGGCTATTTCGTCATCTACCGGCGTGAACCACGGATTGCTTGCCACCATTGCCGCGCCGAGTACCGCCAGCGCGATGGCTGCCCAAGCGTCGCTGCCGAATCGCTGCAGGAAAGAGGCCTTGCGTCGAGTTACCTCAGAGTGATTTAGCTCAGGAATCAAGTAGATGCGGATGGTACCGGGGAAAAAGAGACGGGTCAAGTCCGGCAGTTACTGCTCAATACTTGTCCGCTCGTACTATCACGAGATTCGGCGGGCAACTGGTATCATCTTTTTGGAACTAACTTGAATTCTTGTTGGAAGAAAAGAGGAAGACGCTAAAAGTAATCGTGGATTCCCACAAAACAAATTCGCGCTGGAAATCTCTGGGCCGAACAGCCAGAATCTCGGCGATTCGCTTTGCGGGCCATGCAGTCCTGGGCCTAAGCCTCCTGCTTTGCGCCTTCCCAGTCGGAGCCCAAACTCCGTCTCCGCACTCTGCCCCCGTCCCGTCTCCAGACAGTCCTTCGCCTGACGCGCCCGCAGCCGATCACCAGCAACCCGACCCGCAGTCGCCGGGAAACATCAACGGCACAATCGTTGACCCTTCCGGCGCCGCCGTCGCCGGCGCCCGCGTCGCTCTCACGCGCAACGATAAATCGCCCAAACAAGAAGTTCTATCCGGCGATGACGGCCAATTCTCCTTCGCCGGCGTTCCTCCCGGCCCTTTCCAGATCACCGTCACTTCAGAGCTCTTCACCACGCAGGAGGTTTCGGCCATCCTGCATCCCGGCGAGACTCTGGTTCTTCCGCAAATCACCTTCGCGTTGGCTACGGAACTCAGCCAGGTTCAAGTCAGTGTGCCGCGCATCGAAATCGCTGAGGAAGAGCTCAAAGTCGAGGAAAAGCAGCGCATCTTCGGCGTCATCCCCAATTTCTACGTCAGCTACGTTCCCAATGCCGCTCCTCTCGACTCCAAACAAAAATTTCAGCTCGCTTGGCGCAGCACCATTGATCCAGTCAACTTTGCAATCACCGGAGTCGTCGCAGGAGTTCAGCAGGCTACCAACACTCCCAGCGGGTACGGCCAAGGTGCGCAGGGCTACGCCAAACGCTACGGCGCGTCTTACGCCGACCTCGTCACCGGCACATTCATCGGCGGTGCAATACTTCCTTCGCTCCTGAAACAGGATCCGCGCTATTTCTACAAAGGTACCGGCAGCGTGCGCTCGCGTGTGCTCTACGCGCTGGCCAATTCCGTCATCTGCAAAGGTGACAATGGCCACTGGCAGGCAAATTATTCCAGTATCCTTGGCAGCCTGGCCGCTGGCGGGATCTCCAATCTTTACTACCCGGCGGAGAATCGCAATGGTGCCGGGTTAATCGTCGAAAACACGCTCATAGGGATCGGCGAAACCGCCGCCACCAATCTCTTGCAGGAGTTCGTAATCCGCAAGCTCACCCCAAACATCTCGCACCAACGTCCCGCCACGCCGTAACGCCGCAGCAACCTGACGCCTCTTTAGCTTGCTCGTTGAATTTGTGCGTCGCCCGCCAGGGCCATGCACCCTGAGACTCGGCAGTGCCTAATGGCAGGGTAACGGCCGTCCCATCCTCCAGCCGCCGGACGTGCCTCTTGGCTCAGGTCTTCTCCGGATCCTTCATGTGCGCGCTCTGCGTTAAGCATTTGGGTTGCGCTCAACAACCTCGCAGCGCACGCCGTCCCATCGCGTGTCAAAGGTTGACCCAGCATTAAGCCCCGCATAGAATGGCAAGGTTGTGTTGAAGGCGCTACCCCAGCCTGTCGTGGGACCGGGGAATTCCAGACAGCCGATACCGGAGGAACAATCAGAATGGCCAGCGTCGAAGAACGCGTGAAGACTATTATCGTCGAGCAGCTCGGTGTGGATGAAGGCGAAGTCACTCCCACCGCCTCCTTTGTGGACGACTTGGGCGCCGATTCGCTCGATACCGTCGAGCTGGTAATGGCCTTTGAAGAGAATTTCGGCATTGAAATTCCGGACGAAGACGCCGAAAAAATTGCCACGGTTAAAGACGCCGTGGATTACATCGAGAAACACGCCAAGGGCAAGTAACGCGCTCGCCCGTCGTCCCATTCCGTACAGGAGAAGTTCTCTTTGAATCGTCGAGTTGTGGTTACGGGCGTTGGACTGGTTTGCGGCTGCGGCATTGGCACCGAAGAAGTCTGGCGCAATCTGCTGGCCGGCAAGAGCGGCATTCGCGCCATCACTCATTTTGACGCCACGGCCTTCGATTGCCGCATTGCCGGAGAAGTCCGCGATTTCGATCCGCTGAATTGGCTCGAGAAAAAAGAGCTGAAGAAAACCGGACGCTTTATCCAGCTGGCGCTTGCCGCCGCCGATTTCGCCATGCAAATGTCCGGCCTGCAAGTCACTCCGGAAATCGCGGACTCAACGGGAGTCTATATCGGCTCGGGTATTGGCGGGTTCGACGTGATCGAGCGCGAACATTCCAAATTTCTCGCGGGCGGTCCCGGCAAGATTTCGCCATTTTTCATTCCCGCTACTATCGTCAATCTCGCCGCCGGTCACGTTTCCATTCGTCACGGCGCGAAGGGGCCCAACTCCGCCACCGCCACGGCCTGCTCGGCTTCGGCGCACGCGATTGGCGATGCCTTCAAAATTATTCAACGCGGCGCCGCCGATGTGATGATCACCGGCGGCACTGAAGCCGCCATCACGCCCATGAGCGTCGGTGGATTCGCCGCCATGCGGGCGCTATCCACGCGCAATGACGATCCCGAACACGCCAGCCGCCCGTTCGACGCCGATCGCGACGGCTTCATCGTCGGCGAAGGTTCCGGCATGGTGATTCTGGAATCCCTGGAATACGCGCAGCGCCGTGGCGCGAAAATTCTCGCGGAAATTGTCGGCTACGGGATGTCCGGCGATGCTTATCACATCACGCAGCCCGCCGAGCACGGTGATGGCGGCTACCGCGTCTCGATGGCCGCGCTGAAAGACGCGGGCATTTCTCCCGACGACGTCGGCTACGTGAACGCGCACGGAACTTCCACGCCCATTGGCGACGCCATCGAAACTGAAGCGCTCAAGCGCGTCTTCGGCGCGCGCGCCAAAAAAGTTCCCATCAGCTCCACCAAATCCATGACCGGCCATTTGCTCGGCGGCGCTGGCGGCCTGGAAGCAGGAATCAGCGTGCTCGCTCTGCGCGACCAGATCATGCCGCCCACGGTGAATTACGAAAAGCCCGATCCCGTATGCGACCTCGATTACATTCCCAATCACGCGCGCAAAGCGGAAGTCACCTACGCGCTATCGAATTCCTTCGGCTTCGGCGGCACCAACGCCTCCCTGCTCTTCAGGCGCTGGGTGGAATAATTGGTTCTGACTCTGTAGCGGCCGCCTTCGGGTGGGCGAAGCTACCTTTGCAGATATGCATCGGATTGCGCCGCGGCGCGCGATTTGTCCCGTTGCCCCCAATATCAAATTCTGATAGAAACTATCAGATTGTTCGCATCGCCCTTTTTCGGAGGCATTCTTGAAAATCGCAGTTTGCGTCAAACAAGTTCCCGCGAAAGACGCTCCACTCGCCATACTCGAAGGCAGCGCGTGGATTCGCGAATCCGATATCGGCTTCGAAACCAACGAGCCTGATACCTTCGCACTCGAAGAAGCCCTGCGCCTGAAAGAAAAACACGGCGGCGAAGTAGTGGCCATCTCCATGGGTCCCGAACGCGCCAAGCAAACCATTAAGGAAGCGCTTGCGAAAGGCGCTGACCGCGGCATCCACGTTTCCGACACGAATTTCTTCAAACTCGATCCGCTCGCGTCCGCGCGCTCCCTCGCCGCCGCGATCCAGGCCGAAAATTTCGATCTGATCCTGACCGGCCTGCAAAGTGACGACCAGGGTTTCGGCCAGACCGGCGTGCTGCTCGCCGAACTTCTTGGCCGCCCCCACGCCACCATCATCATGGCCATCGAAGTGGTCGAAAATCGCATGAAGCTCAAGCGCGAGCTCGAAGCCGGCTGGTTCCAGCACGTCGAATTGCCCCTGCCTGCGGTGCTTTCCATTCAGTCCGGCATCAACAAGCCGCGCTATGCCACGCTGAAAGGCATCATGGCCGCCAAGAAGAAAGAAATCACCACGGTAGATCGCGCGACGCTTGGCGTGCCGGACGCGCCGACGCAAAAAGTGGAGCGCATCTACATGCCGCAAAAAACCAAAAAGACCGAATTTATCACCGGCCAGCCCAAAGAAATCGCCGCCAAGCTGGTGGAAAAACTGCGCCACGAAGCGCGGGTCTTATAGGGCCAAAATGAAAATTCTTCTGATCACCGAACAACGCGACGCCACAGTGGAACAAAGTCAGTTTCGAAACTCTAGCCGCGGCCCAGCAAATCGTGCAACAGACAAAGGGCACGCTGACCGGCGTAGTCATCGGCAAAGGCATCAGCGCGCTTGCCAACGACCTCTCCGCCTACCAACTCGACGAAGTACTCGCCGTCGAACACGACCTCCTCGAAAAATACACGCCCGACGGCTTCGCGCTAGCGCTCCGCCAGGTGATCGAAGTCCACCAAGCCCGACCTGGTGCTGTTCCCGCACACCTATCAGGTCCGCGATTTCGCGCCCAAGCTCGCCGCGTCGCTTGATAAAGGCATGATCGGCGACTGCATCGCGTATCGGTACGAAAATGGCAAACTCATTTTCGTCCGGCAAATGTTTCAAGGCCGCACCTCCGCGGACGTGGTCTTTACTGGCGAAGCTCCCTGGATCGCCTCCTTCCAAGCCAGCGCCTTCCGCGCCGACCTTGCCACGCAAACATTCCAGCGGCACGGCGCCCGTAAAATCCGTCAGCGTGGATCTGAAGCCAGAGCAGATCCGCACCAAGCCGCTCGACCTGTTCCGCGAAGCCAAGCAAGCGGTGGACCTCACCCAAGCCCCGATCCTCGTTTCCGTCGGCCGCGGCATCAAAGCCCCGGAAAATATTCCCCTCGCCGAAAAACTCGCGAAGCTCATGGGCGGCGAAATCTGCGCCTCGCGCCCCATCTGCGACGAAGGCTGGCTCCCCATGGACCGCCAGATCGGCAGCTCCGGCCAAACCGTCGCGCCCAAGCTTTATCTCGCGCTCGGGATCAGCGGCGCCATCCAGCACGTAGTCGGCATGAAAGGCGCCCGCACCATCGCCGCCATCAACAAAGACCAGAACGCGCCAATCTTCGAAGTCGCGGATTACGGCATCGTAGGCGACCTGTTCGAAATCGTCCCCGCCCTGATCGAAGAACTCGAAAAAACAAAATAAGTCCGGGTAGCGCAGGCCGGCCTGCGGCAGGCAGGTGAGAGTGCCCGCAGCGGCGGGCAGGCCTGCGCCACGATGGGCAAATTTGTATTGAATAGAAAATTGCTTCTCCTTTGTTTTCAGCAGAGCTCTCGGCAGAATGGTGATTTTGTTAGGTTTATTTGTACTGAATAGAAATGACGCGACTGGTGGGTGGTGACGGGTGCGGTGAGGCGGCGCGGGGGCAAAAGCGCCCGAAAAACTAGCGATTAGAAAAAGTTTTCTCATTTGTTGTGAGCGATTTAGCGCGATTTTTAATATTTTGACGACTAGCGATTAGAAAATGGCGGGAGGAGAGTGGGGCTGGCGCGCTGCCCTTCGAAGCGGCGCTGCCGCTTCTCAGGATGAATCGCGCTGTAGCGCGATTCACGGCAGCGTGAGCAGCGTGGACCATGTAGCCCCCTTATCGAGACGAGATTAGCGCACGACTGATGATAACACAGTCGTTACGGTAATTCAAGTGCAAACTGAGGGGTGGGGGCTCGCGGGGCCGGATCGTGCCGGGTGCGGCGCGAGCAACTCGAAAACACGCGGGAAAGGCACCGCGAAAGGTATGCCGCTTCGCGGCGTCGAGTTTATGTCGGAGCTAAAGCTCCGACCCACAAAACGTGAGGCAGGCGCTTTGCGGCGTCTTTTTACTCTGACGAGGGTAAACGATAGAAAAGATGGGTTGTACTTCGCTGTGGCAGTTGAGGGTGGAGCGTCTAAACCCCACCCTTCGCATGAAACAAAAGCGCGAAGGCTGGTGCCTGCCTGCGGCAGGCAGGCACCCCGAACTTCAACTGCGTAGGTTTCGGTGTTGTGGAAGGGTGTGCCACCCGCTTCCACGACCCTATTTAACCGAGACCGTTATGGTCTCGATTGAGTGAGCAGAACATCGGCCTCGCACGCGCGCATGGATCGAGTGTGCGACCAGAATGCAGCGAACTTCGGCGATTGGGCGATCGAAGAAGTAGCTCAGCAGCGCCCGATATTTCATACATTGAAGTGGACCCGCGAGTTCTGCCACCCCACAACGGACTTCAACCTCGACGGCCACGAATCGGCCGAGAGCGTCCTTCAATACGAGATCGATTTTATCTCCCGTTGCCATCGGGAATTCCACGGCCCACAGCTCAAGGCCTAGTTCCGCCAAGAAACGGGCAGGATCATCGGCGATCCGAAGCTTGAGCGCTTTGTGTTCCGGTCCTTCGCCCCCTGCGCCAATGCAATGACCCGCAGCTCGTCTGACTCGCTTTGCTTCGTCCGGCAGGGTGTCCGCTTTGAATTCGGACAGCAACCGTTTGAACACGCGTTTGGGTATCTCTTTTAATCCGGAATGCTCTTCGCCGAATCCGTGAAATACGTAGTTGTGAGCAAAACCTAAAGCGCTATTGACGCGCCGCCGCGGAATGAATCCGGCCGAATTGACGCTCCGCGTAAGGGCGCAGTATCGCCACCATGCCCTGTGACCGTCCGCAAACTGTTCTGGTCGCGAGTCTTCCGGCTGGTACGCCATGTCAGTCACTTCAACGAGTGCGACGATGCCTTCGCGCCCACGCCGACGTCGTATTCGTTTGATTGAACCGTCGGCATACGTCCTTACCACCGTCGGGCCCGAGCGCGACTCGTAAATGAAAGCGAGATCGCCCACGGATACGCGGTCGATCAGGTGGCGCTTGTCCTCCTGCACCCAGAGGCCGCTTGGTGGTTTGTCGATCACTTGGTCTTCCTTGCGCGGCCAATGCGTAGTGAGCCAGTAACGCATGACACCCCCATCAGTAGTCGCCTGCCATCGGCCGCTCAAGGGCACCACAGGTGGCTAAGGTCCCACGAACGAAACGCAAATCGAAAAAAACCAATCAACTTCTACGTTAACTGTCGTAGTGGTATCATCCGTCGTCATTTGCGTCAAGCGGGGACCGGTGGGCCACCCGTCCGCCAGAGAATTTCTGGCGCATCGACCGGGACGTTTTGAAATAGTGCCGCCCGTCCACACCTCCCGCTGCGGGTGTAAAATTGGCATATGGAAGCCGTCTCCGTACCAGACTGGGCCGCATTCACCGCCGAGCTTCAGAAACTCCGCGACGAGCTCACCGAGAATTTCCCAGGCAGGGCGCCTGAGCTGCTCTTCCGAGGTCAGAGCGATTCGTCATGGCCTCTGACGACGACTCTGGAACGCGCAGGCTGCGAAGGCATGTCCTTCGACGAGTATTACCGCCTCACGGTTCAACGTGTGCGGCCGGCTGTGGAGACGATCACCGGCGCAACGTGGGACGTGCCTGACTACGATCTCGCGATGGAGAAGGCGTTTCTCACTGACCGTGAACTCTTTTTTTCCCGCGGCTTTCCCTCCCCCAGCTTTTATCGATACATGGTGTACCTCAGACACCATGGATTTCCATCGCCTCTTTTGGATTGGACATCTTCGATGCACATTGCGTCGTTCTTTGCTTTCAGGACGGCCGGTGCCGCTGAGAAGCGATCGATCTACGTATATTGCGAGCGACCCATCGGCATCAAGGGTGGCGCCGTTGGGGAGCCGGCAATGCGCCCGATCGGGAAATATGTTCGCGCGCACGCCAGGCACTTCTGGCAGCAATCAGATTACACGATCTGTGCTGCCTTCGATGAGAAGGGTCCCGGATGGCGGTTTCATCCGCATGATGAGGTTTTCTGGAACCGCGGCAAACAAGACTACGTGTGGAAGTTCGATCTCCCGGCGACGGAACGGATCACGATCCTCAAGTCGCTCGATCAGTACAACCTGAACGCTTTCTCGCTTCTCGATTCTCACGAGACCTTGCTGGAAACGATGTGGCTGCGTGAGCAGGTTTTGGAAACTGGAGCATTGCCGATGATCCCGCCTTCAGAAACTGAGCTCCCCTTTAGCGGCAGGAAGCTGGCCGAGATGCTCAAAGCGCGCGGCTATGACACACATCCCCAGGGCATGGTGCAGCCCTTTGGCAATGACTACGAGAAAAGCAGCGACGGACGAACCGTTCTCCTGGATGTGAATGCTGACGCGGTCAGGAAGAACGGCCAGACGCCGGACCGTCCGATCCGCCTGACATTTGAATACGCCGGTGTGAGGGGCGGCAGGCACATTTGGCGACTGAAGTCCGCCGAGGAGTTGGCGCCAGGCGTCGCTTCGAAGGCGATGGACCGACAGCCGGAAACGCCGAAGAGGAACGCTCCCTGGCCGAACTAGATACCAGGCCCGTGGATCACCCGCCCGTCGAGTGGTTCTCGAGTCGTTCCTCGCCGATTGTTCGAGGCCCGTCACTGATGGTAGTGCGCTTCGTTGGGATGCCTGTGCTCCCAGTCAGCGCGTGCATTGAACCGCTGCGAGCGGCGGAGTGAGAGCTACCGCAATCAGCTGTTCAGATAGTCTTCGAAGTAACCATTGCCAAATGAAGTGACACTCTGAAAACCATATTGGAGGAAATCTTCACAAATGGCGTCTGTTCGTGAACCTGAGAATACGAGAATTTCGGCGTTGGGATTCGAGTGCCTTAGCAAGAGATCCCTTGCTCTTTCATCAGCCTCCGGCAAGCTGTAGCCGATGACTACGATCTTTTCGGCGGAACGAAGAGATTGTTGCGCTTGCTCCCAGATGTAATTCCAGAAAGGTTCCCACTCACGCCCGAACGACGTCTGGTGAAAGAAATTTTTGTGAAGGGTCGGAAGAATCAGTGCCGGATTTGCTCCTGTCCTCGTAATGCCTCTGCGCAAAGGGTCGCAAACGCCCTGTGAGTATCCAAGGTATGTGAAATCGCGTTCACTGAACAGACAAGGCCTCGGACCATACACGTCCGAAACTTGTGAAAAACCCATATTGCCGTCGAAGAGGATGCCTAGCCAGTTAGTGCTGCCATGTAGCTTCAGCACTTTCGTCTTTGATGGTGGAGTTGTCCCAACGCCGAAAGAAAATCCGTACCCGTCGCCGACTTCCCATGCCCCTTCCGCCCTCAGCGCACGTTCGCATGCCAAATCATAGTTGAACGTAAGGATTGAGTCGCCATCACGTATTTTTCTCTGAGCGAATTCTCCGTACAGGTCGCGCCCCGGAATCGATTTTGCTCTCACGCTATTGAAGAATTCCGGGATCGCAACTTTAAGGCCCATCATTGTGTTGCCGCACTGCATCTTACTCCACGCAGCGGCAGGTGAACCGGGGGGACGCTCGTAAAGCTCTGTCAGTATCCGTTCTAAATCCGCCAGGCCGCCATATTGCGCAAAGAGCTCCTCGAGATGGCCTCGCCACATGAAAGCGTCGTTTTTACGGGCCCAGTCGAGAAGATGGTCGCCAAGGCTGGCGGTCAAGGGATACCCCGCGTGGACTGATGCGCCAGCACCGAAGACAAATGTGACCATGACGAAATGTTAGCATGGGCGGGTGGCTGACCATTCCGCCGCACCCGAACGATCGTGCCAAAAAGTTCGGCGCGCCGCATCCTCGCCCGTCAGCGGCGGTTCGACTGCGGACTGACTTTACGTGTTCGCGATTGCGATGAATATGCCGCCGGCGACGATGAAGAGACCGCCGACGAGGACTGCGAGAGATGGAAGCTGCTTGAATGCGAGCCACGAGATAGCTTGAGCGGTGAGAAAGAAAAAGACCACGCAGAGGCCGAGCAGTTTGCCGAAGTCCAAGGGCGGCGAGTTGACGGTCCATCCGTACCCTTCGAGCCGGCGCTGCCGGTCTCAGGGTGAACCGCGCTGTAGCGCGGTTCAGGATCACGCGCAACTCCCCGATTCTTCCTCTGATATCATGGCTTAATGACCGACACTGCCAACGTCGTGCGGGAACAACTTGAAGCGGATGTGCTGATCATCGGCGCCGGGCCGGGCGGGCTGGCTTGCGCACTGCACCTGGCCAATCTGATCGAAAAGCACAATGAAACGAAGAAATCCCCGTCACTTTCTGCTGAAAATATCTATGTGCTCGAAAAAGGCCGTGAAATTGGCGCGCACCAGCTATCCGGCGCGATCATGGACCCGCGCGGATTGCGCGAGCTTGTCCCCGACTTTGAAAAATCGGCGCCTCTCGATACTAAAGTGACCGGCGACGCCGCCTACTACTTCAGCGAATCCAGCAGCTACAAACTTCCCATCACTCCGCCGCCGCTGCAAAATCACGGCAACTACGTCGTCTCGCTGAACAAGCTGGTGAAATGGCTCGGCGGGCTGGTCGAGAAAAAAGGCGTCAATCTTTTTACGCAATTTGCGGGAAGGGAACTGCTCTACGAAAAAAACGGCATTGCCGGGGTGCTTACCGAAGACAAGGGCGTGGACAAGAACGGCAAACCGAAAGACAACTTCACGCCGGGATATGAATTGCGCGCGAAGGTCACCGTGCTGGCCGAAGGCCCGCGCGGCTCGCTCACCAAGGAACTCGTCAACAAGCTGAAGCTCGACGGGCTGAACCCGCAAGTCTATGGACTGGGCATTAAGGAATTGTGGGAGGTGCAGCCGGGGAAAATCGCCACGGGATATGTGGCGCACACGCTGGGCTGGCCGCTCAGTTCAGACCTCTACGGCGGCGGCTGGGTTTACGGCTTGCAGAATAATCGCGTCTCGCTGGGCATGGTCGTCGCGCTGGAATATCACGACCCGCTATTCGATCCGCACGAAGCGTTCCAGAAATATAAAACGCATCCCTTCGTCAAAAATATTCTGGAAGGCGGGAAGCTGATCCGCTACGGCGCGAAGACAGTGCCCTACGGCGGCTGGTATTCCATGCCGCGCAGCTACGTGGACGGCGGCCTGATCATCGGCGATTCCGCCAGCCTGCTGAATTCGCAGCGCCTGAAGGGAATTCATACCGCCATCAAAAGCGGCATGCTCGCCGCCGAAACGATTTATGAAGCGCTTTGCGCCGGGGACACTTCAGCGAAAACTCTCTCCGCCTACCCGGAAAAGATTGAAGGCAGCTGGATAAAGAAAGAACTCTGGGAAGTTCGCAATTTCCACCAGGCATTTCATGGCGGCTTGTACTCAGGTTTGGTACAGGCTGGATTGCAATTCGTTACCGGCGGGCGCGGCTTGAGCGATCCGATGCGCAGCAAGCCGGGCTACGAGGAATACACGAAGCTGAATCGCCCGCGCACGCTGGTGGATCAATCCACGCGCTTCAAAGGCGACGGCAAGCTGACCTTCGATCGCCTTACGGACGTCTATCATTCCGGCACGCGTCATGAAGAAGATCAACCCTGCCATCTCGTCGTCCTCGAACCAAATATTTGCGGCGATCGCTGCGTGCGAGAGTACGGAAATCCCTGCCAGTATTTTTGTCCTGCGGCAGTTTATGAGATGGTCACGGAAAAAGGCGAGCCCAAGCTGAAGATCAACGCGTCCAATTGCGTTCACTGCAAGACCTGCGACATCGCCGACCCGTACCAGATCATCAACTGGGTCCCGCCAGAAGGTGGTGGCGGCCCGAACTACGAGGGGATGTGAATCGCTCTGCAACGTGATTCGCTCTTACGTCTTTGTATCAGGAAAAATTCTAACTACTTCCTCCAAACGCCCGCTTCAATCGCGCCCAAAATCCTTCCTTCTTATTGCCTGACGAATTCCCCTCGCCCGCACCCTGTTTTCCCGGTGAGGGACTACTCTTCTGCGATACCGTTTCCAGATGCGGCGCTTCCACATGTCCCGTGAACTGATAATCCGGCTCCACATGCACGGTGCGCACCAGTAACACCGCTCCAAGTTCGGGATCTTCCGGCGGTGCAGGAGCTGACGACGCCGAATACACCAGCGGCGGCAGAATAATCTTGTACTCCGGCATCGAAACAACGGGCGGAGGCGGAGCCGTTTCCTTTGGCGCCGGCAAGGTAGGGTGCGAATCGTTCGCGCCCGCCAAAACCCTCAGCTGGACATTCGGCTCCGGCGGAGGCGCCTTCGCCGCAGTCTCGGCCGGCGGCGCTTTCGGGGGCGCGGGCGTCGGCGCAGCTTCTGAGGGATACTGTTCCACGTTCAGCTGATCTCTTGACGTCACGCCCATGACCGGAATCTGCGGCGGCGGCAACGACTGCACGTGCATCGGCGTGCATTCGCAGCTTCCCGGCGTGCCCGCAACCGGCACCAAATTTCCCGCCGACAGGAAGAATTCGCCGCTCTGCGGAACGATCAATCCCGCGCCGGTGAATTGCTGCTCCAATCGAATCGCGCCACTGGTCGCGAGAACGCACAACGAATCGTTCATATCGAGTCCCGGCGGTGATGTCGCGGCTCGCTCCGCCAATGTCCAGCGGCGTCGCGATCATCGTCGGCGTGAAAATACGCAGCGGTGTGCTGGCGGGCAACTGCAAGTGAATTCGCCCGAAGTTCAGCGCCAACGTGATCGACGGTCCGGACTGCAACAGCGTGAATTTCGCCGGTCCGCAAATATCCACTTGCCCGCCCGCAACCAGCGTCAATCGTGCTTTTCCATCGTGCACGGTCAATACGCTGCCATTGAATACGAAGCTTGGCGATCCCGGCGTCGCAGACGTGGGCGAACTGTCTCCAGTCGTGCCGTTATCCACCGACACGTCATTCCCTTCGACGCGCCCGATCGCGCCGGGCGGCGCTTGCTGCCCGCGCGAAGCCTGCGCGCCCGCCAGGAAGGAAACAAACGCCAGAAACAGCACAGCGATAATTCCGGGCCGCAAACGAGCGGCGTTATACGCAGCGAATTTTGGTCGGGAGCACATCGGGACCGGCGCGAGTTTCCGTCCTATACTATACCGCAGTGGATACCGACGCGAAATCAGCCGCCCCCGCAAGCGCTCCAAACGCCACATCGCCGTTCGATCTGCGCGTGCCGCAACTCTCGCGCTGGCGCCGCATGCAAATCCCCGTGATTGCCTGGCTGGTGTACGGAGCGATTCGCCTGATCGGGCCCACGCTGCGCCTCGACGTTATCGGCTCGCGCAACGCGGCGCTCATCGAACATGGCGGCGAAGTCGCCATCGGAGCTTTCTGGCATCGCTGCATTTTTTCCGCCGCATGGATCTGGCGCAATCGCGGCCTGGTGGTGATGAATACGGTGAACTTCGACGGCCAGTGGACGCGCCGCGTCATCGAGCGCCTGGGTTTCGGCACCGCGCAAGGCAGCTCCAGCCGCGGCGCGATCGAAGGCCTCAGCGTGATGGCGCAGCGTCTAAAGGAAGGGAAGCACGTGGCATTTACGATTGATGGTCCCCGCGGCCCGCGCTACGTCGCGAAACCCGGACCGGTGATTCTGGCGCGACGCACCGGCAGCCCCATCACCTGCTTTCACATTGGACTGGAGCGCGCTTACACCTTCAAGAAATCCTGGGATCTGTTCCAAATTCCAATCCCGTTTTCACGCGCCGTGATGTTCTTCGCGCCGCTGGTGCGCGTTCCCGCCGATGCGGGCAGCGAAATCTTGCACCAGAAACAAGCCGAAATGCAGGCCGCGCTTGAAAAAGTGCGCGATGCCGCGGAAACCTGGTTTCAGTTGAGTGATCAGCAACGGAAGGAAGTGCGCGCCACGTGGAATCGGCGCGATTAATTAGCCGCGACCGTAACGCATCGCCAGAAGCTTTTATCCCTCGCCAAGCTTGACGGGGACATTCATCTGCTTGCCGTCGCGCACGATCGTCAGCGTAACGGAGTTGCCAGGCTGCGAGCGGTTCAGCATCAAATTCAGATCCATCTGGTTGGTAATTGCCTTGCCATCCACCGCAATCAGCACATCGCCTCCGGTGCGCAGTTCCTGCAAGCCTGCGACCATCAATTTGTTGCCACCGCGAATTCCCGCTTGCGCCGCCGCGCCGCCCGGCTCCACGCGCTCAATCAATATTCCCTGCTGCACATTCAGTTTCAGCGCTTCTGCAAGTCCCGGCCACAACGCGCGCCCCTCGGCTCCCAGCGTCGCGCGCCGCACGCGGCCATACTTGATTAAATCGTCCGCCACTCGCCGCGCCGTATTAATCGGAATCGCGAATCCGATTCCCGCGGTCGTTCCGGTCGGCGCATAAATGGCGCTGTTAATTCCGATCACTTGCCCGTGCGAATCCAGCAGCGGACCGCCGGAATTTCCGCGATTGATCGAAGCATCCGTCTGAATCGCTTCGTCAATGAAAGTGTTCTCGCTGGTCTGCACCGTACGCCCCAGCGCGCTCACAATTCCAGTGGTTAGGGTGCTCGAAAATCCAAATGGATTGCCGATGGCCAGCGCGCGCTGCCCCACGAGCAGGTTGCGCGAATCGCCGAGCGTCAAAGGCGTAAGCTTGTGCCCCTTGGTGTCAATTTGGATCAACGCGATATCGTTGCGGGTGTCTTCGCCGATCAGTTTCGCTTTGTAGCGGGTCAGGTCGCCCAGCGTCACCTCGATCGTCTGCGCGCCCTGCACCACGTGATAATTCGTCAGAATGTGGCCATCCACATCAATCAGAAATCCCGAGCCGGCGCCTTCCACCGGCACGGGATTGTAGAAAAAATCGTACTCCACCGTGCGGGTCACGATGTTCGCCACCGCGGGCGACGCCAGCCTGTAGATCCGCACGTTTTCTGCTTCCGTGGGATCCAGCGCAGCCGCCGCGCCGCCCGAATCCGGCGCGCGTAGCGCATTCACCGCCGCGGGATTTCGTTCGCCGTAGCGCGAACCTGCCCAATATGCGCCGAGCCCAATGATCAGCCCGATGGCCAGCAGCCGCAGCGCACGGCCTTCGCTTCCCGATGTTTTCATCAAGCTCATGAAGAAAACTCTTGCTCCCCACTGCCACGGCATTCTCGCACGAATTCGCTCTGCCAGTTAATACGCTGCGAACTCAGGAAATGTTTCCGCCCGCGGGAGCCGCCGGCTGCGCCAATCGCTTCACCACGTCCATCGCCTGCCGCTCCGTCTCTTCCAGCGACCCCGAACAGTCAATCGTTTCATCGCCCAGGCGGCGCTTTTCTTCCATCGGCATTTGCGCGGCGATGCGCAGTTTCGCTTCTTCCGCTGTTAGGCCGCGCTCGAGTAGCCGTTGCAACTGCTGCTCCGGCGGACACCAGCACACAATTACGCGGTCAAGTTCCTTGTTGTAGCCCGCCTCGATAATCAGCGCTGCCTCCACGACGGCCAGCTCCGGCCCGCCCGCGTGGCCCTGCGCCGTAAACCATTTCCGCACGACATCCAGAATCCGTGGATGCAGAATCTGATTCAATCGCGCGCGCTTCTGCGCATCCGCGAAAATAATTTGTCCCAGTTTGTTGCGGTCCACGTTGCCGTAGGTGTCCAGCACTTCCTTGCCGAATTCGCGGACCACTTCGTTGTAAGCGTCCTGCCCCTGTTCGAGCAGCTCGTGGCCTAGCGTGTCCGCATCCAGCACCGGACAATCCAATTCGCGCAGCATTGCCGCCACAGTGGATTTGCCGGATGCGATGCCGCCGGTGAGCCCGACGCGCAACATCAGCGTGGCACGGCCGCGGCTGCCGGAGCGCCCGTCGCGGCACGCGATCCGCGCCGCATTCGCGCGGCCTTGATGGTGTTGCTCATCAGCATGGCGATGGTGAGCGGCCCAACTCCCCCAGGAACCGGAGTGATGGCACCGGCAACGCTCACGACGTCGGGATGCACGTCGCCAACGAGCGCGGTGCGTTTTTCGCGGAAGGCGGCCAGGCGTTCAGGAAAATTCGCGAAGAAGTTTTCCGCTTGCGCAGCATCGCTGATGCGGTTGATGCCCACGTCAATCACCGTCGCGCCGGGCTTGACGAAGTCAGGTGTCACCATGCCCGCGCGGCCTAAAGCGGCCACCACAATGTCCGCGCGGCGGACTACTTCCGGCAAATTGCGCGTCTTCGAATGGCAGATCGTCACGGTGGCGTTTGCGTGCATCAGCAGCAACGCCATCGGCTTGCCTACAATATCGCTGCGGCCCAGCACCACGGCGTCCGCGCCTTCGAGCGGTATCCCGCTGCGCCGGAAAATATCCATCACTCCGGAAGGGGTGCACGCTACCAACGTTGGACGTCCCGCGACCAGGTGACCGACGTTGATGGGGTGAAAGCCGTCCACATCTTTTGCGGGATCGACGGCATCGAGAATTTTCTTCGCGTCCACCTGCGGTGGCAGCGGAAGCTGCACGAGAATGCCGTCCACGTCATCGCGGCGATTCAGATCTTCCACGATCGCCAGCAACTCCGCTGTCGAAACCGTAGCCGGCGGTGTTACCTGAATACTCGCGAGCCCCAGCTTCTCGCAAGCCGCGATCTTGCTCTTCACGTAAACCTTCGACGCGGGATTATCGCCCACCAGCACCGCCGCAAGCCCGGGGCGAATTCCCGCAGCGGCTAGCGCTGAAATTTCGCGCGCCAGGTCGCCATAAATCTGCTCGCGGATTGCATTGCCATCCAGAATGCGTGCAGCCAAGAAAACTCCTCGATGCGGGGATTGAATTATTTCCGAATGGCCATAATAGCACAGCGAAATCCGCCTTGAACGAAGCGGCGCGCGATGCCCCTATCGAGGCGCGCGAGAACGGATATAGAATGTGTGGAGGCGTTTGCTGGTCGAGGGAATCGCGCGATGGTATTCGGACAAGACACCGAAAGAAAGCGCCAGGAGCGCGCCATGCGTGACGCCGGCAGGTTGCCGCCCGGACAATCGCTCACCCTGAAGTGGCCGGTGCTGCACGAGGGCACCGTGCCGCGCTTCGATCCCCAGGCCTGGGATTTTCGCATCACAGGATTGGTGGAGCGGCCGCTGCGCCTGACCTGGGATGAATTCTCGCACCTGCCCATGACCGCCGTCACCGCCGACATGCACTGCGTCACGCGCTGGAGCCGCTTCGACGTGCGCTGGGAGGGAGTCGCATTCAGTGAAGTAATGAAGCTCATCGCGCTGAAGCCTACAGCAAAGTACGTGATGGTTCTCGCCGAGCAGGGCTACACCTCGAACGTCCCGCTCGCCGATCTGCTGCGCCCCACAACGCTCTTCGCGCTGAAACACAATGGCGAACCGCTGCCCGCCGAGCATGGCTATCCCGTGCGCCTGGTAGTGCCGCACCTCTACGCCTGGAAAAGCGTGAAGTGGGTGCGCGGCCTGGAATTCATGGATCACGACGCGCCAGGTTTCTGGGAAGAAAACGGCTACAACATGTACGGCGATCCGTTCAAGGAGCAGCGCTACAGTGCCTAAAAGACTCACGACTCGTGCTTCAGGCGTCAGAAAATCGCAGCAGGCGAAGCAGTTTTTCAAACTTGCTAGTGAACTCCGCGAATCGGAAAATCTCGCGGAACGGCAGCGAGCTGAAGTAGAAACTTGCCCGACTCACGTTCGGTGACTGAGCTCGCGCGTGACGAAACCACTGCGATTCACGTTTTCAGATCGGGCCAACCGCAGGGATGATGCTGAGTTGACGCGGAGCTGGGTGCAGTTCGTCAGAGGCGGAGCGGGAGGGCGGGTCTTAGACCCGCCCCTACGAAGGTCAGCTACGCTTTGGCGTTAATAGATGTCGTACTGCTCCCAATGCAGCGTGGGATCGGCCTGGATGATGATGCTCTTCTTCGTCCAGCGCTCCAATTCTTCGATGAGCGACGACTCCCGCGTTTTCAGCGCCTTTGAAATTTCCGGATGGACGCGCAGCGTAATGCTGCCGGAACCCATCTCGGGCGCCATCTTGCGCGCTTCCGTCTGAATTTCGTAGCACAGCGTGGGAATGGATTTCACCATGCCGGAGCCGGTGCAGTACGGGCAAGGCTGGCAGAGGGTACGTTCCAGGGCCTGCTTGGTGCGTTTGCGCGTGATCGCCACCAGGCCGAATTCATTGAAGCGCAGAACTTTCGATGGGGCGCGGTCGGCACGCAACGCGTCTTCCAGCACCGCCATCACTTTCTCGCGGTTGCGGCGCTCTTCCATATCAATGAAGTCAATAATGATGATGCCGCCCAGATCGCGCAGGCGCATCTGACGCACGATTTCCTTGCAAGCTTCCAGGTTCGTGCGCACGATGGTGTCTTCCAGGCGGTTCGAGCCCTTGCCGACGAATTTTCCGGTGTTCACGTCAATCGCCACCAGCGCTTCGGTGTGATTGATGACGATGTAGCCGCCTGATTTCAGCCAAACCTTTGGGCGCAGGCCCTTGTCAATTTCCTGCTGGATGCCGAACTCTTCGAAGACGGGAGTTTCCTTGGTGTAGAGCTTCACGCGCCCGACGAGCTGCGGCTGGAAGCGGCTCATGAAGTCCACGACTTTGGTGTATTCCTCTTCGGTATCCACCCAGATGGCGCCGAAGTCCGGGGTGATGTAATCGCGCAGGATCCGTTCCACCAGGTTCAAATCGCGATGCAGCAGGGAAGGCGCCTTGCGCTGTTCGGAACGCGCCTTGATTTCAGACCACGTCCGCGTGAGGAATTCCACGTCGGCGCGAACTTCATCTGGTGCCGCGCTGGCCGCCGCGGTGCGCACGATGAAGCCTCCGCCGGAGGATCCCTTCGCGTCCGTTACCAAATGCCGCAAGCGCGCGCGTTCTTCGGCGGAAGCGATCTTGCGCGAAACGCCGGTGTGATCGAGCGTCGGCATATAAACCAAAAAGCGTCCGGGCAATGCGACGTGGCTGGTAATGCGCGCGCCTTTCTTGCCCAGCGGTTCCTTGGCGATCTGCACGATGATTTCCTGGCCCTGCTTGAGCATGTCCGCGATCAGCTGCGTGCGCCGCGGCTGCTGCGGCCGGCCATGGTGGCTGTGTCCCCCGCTGTGTCCGTGCTGCGGGCGACGGCCTCTGTCGTCGCGCCGGCCACCACGATCGCGGCCGCCGCGACGCGCGGGATTCTGCATGCGCGAACGGAAATCGCCACGGACTCGCGCCTGGAAAGGCTGTTGCGGCGCGGGTTGCGCGCCTTCCGCCGAAATCGCCCCGCCATTTTCACCCTGCGCCGCGATGGAATCTGGCCCATCAGTTTCGCCGGGCACCGGTTCCTGGGGCGCGATCATGCCTTCTTCTTCTGCCGCTGCTTCTTCCTGTTCGAGTTCGGCGTCTTCGGAATCTTCCGCGTGTTCTTCGCTCTCGTGTTCCTCGGCGTCGTGGTCGCCATGGTCGCCGTGCTCGTCATGCAAACCGGACTCGGCTGCTTCCGCGCTGGCGTCCGCCGCAGCAAACACGCGATTCTGCGCATCGCGCGCCGCATCGTCATCCTGAGCGTCGGCAATATGCTCGGCCAGCGCCGCGGCTTCCTCTTCCGTCAGATCCACATGAGCGTGTTCTTCGTGATGTCCGGCTTCGTGTTGTTCGTGGACTTCTGGAGCATCGCTCAATTCAAAATTCGGACTGAGCGCCTCCACTTGATTCCAGTCGCGCGAATTCTGCGCCGCCGGCTCTTCTACGTGCGCGTCCGGTGTTGGCACGGAATCCACTTCTGGCCCTGCAGGCATCAGCGGAGAAAGTGGCGCGAAACGAACCGCGTCAGGAACCGGCGCGTTGTCCTGCGGCTGCGCCGCCTGCGCTTCTGACGTCGGCGGCTCAGGAGCCACGGGTTCGGGAGGAAGATGCGTATGCGCCTTCCACTTCGAGAGCGTCTCACCCGGCAGCGGTTCCAGCCCGCTGGACGATGGCGCGCGGAATCCCTCATTACGACGCGGAAAGCTTTCGCGCGCGGGGAAAGATCCTCGGGCTGAAGATTCTCGCGCGGAAGGTCGGTGCTCCACGCGCTCGTCCGCGAAACGCGGCGACGCTACGGATTCATCCATTCCTTCATGCGCTTCTTCGTGTGCATCCTCCTGCATGTTTCCATGCGTTTCCGATTGATGCGCAGGCGATTCATGTTCAGCAAAATCCGGCGTGTAGTTCGGCGTCGCTTCGGCATCATGCGTCTGCATCGGCGCAGCAGATGCCGAAACATCGGACGGGCTTCGCTCCCGGAACTTCGCAAGCGATTCTCCCGGCAACAGCGTCGAGATGTGCCCTTCGGGCGCTCCCGGCTCGCTCGAATGCTCCTCGACCGGCCGTGGAGATGCATACTTCGAGGAGGGAAGTTCGCGCCCAAAACGTCCACCGCGATCGCCGCCCGGTCTGCCGCCGCTGCGCCCGCGTCCGCCACCGCTACCGCCGCGCCGCCCAAACCTTCCACCACGATCTCCGCCGGGCCGGCCGCCGCGCGAACGATTCTCAAATCTGCCGCGGTCGTGCCCATGCCCGCCGCTCGATGGACGAGTCACCGCAGGCGAAAACGAAGCTGACGACGGTCCACGCACGGCCGAAATGGATTCACCCGGCAGTGGTTCGAGCCCGCTGCCAGTACCCGTTCCTGTAAAGGCACCCGCAGCAATACCTGCACCGGGCGATTCCACGTCAATCGGCTCGATGATCGGGGCAGTCCCGGTGTTCGCAGGAAAGACCTGCCCGCCCTGATCTTCCATCTTCTGAGTTTTGTCCTCGACGGTAGTGACGACGTGATCCAGCTCTTCAATTTCTTCCATGAAGTCGCTGACGTACAGGAAGGCGTCGCTATCGAGGCCAATCTCCACAAAGGCGGACTGCATGCCTGGCAGCACGCGTGTAACTTTGCCTTTGTAGATGCTTCCGACTAACGCAAACTCTTTTTCCCGCTCGACGTAATACTCACAAAGCTGTCCTTCTTCCAGAATGGCGACCCGTGTCTCGTGGGGGTTCGCCGATATAACCATTTCCTTCGACATTGAAGCTCCTCATGGAGCACCGGAGCGCGGCGGCGCGCGCGACCTGGCGCGCTCGACCGGAGTGGGGCAAGGGCTTGCCTTGCGCTGGCCACTTCGGGCCGCTCAGGAAAGACTGCTTGCATTGCATGTTTGCTTTCCTCACCCGATGCTTACCTGACTCAAAATTTAAATTACCGGCCGGCGGATTTTCCGCGGCTCGGTCACACATACAGCTAATTTCTTCGCACTACTAACTGGCGAGGGCTCAGTTGACGAATCGCCGCATGCGGACATTCATCACCAGACCCAATGCCAAAAAAACAAACGCGGTGGAAGAACCGCCGTAACTCATCAACGGCAAAGGTATGCCGGTTACCGGCATGTAGCCTATCACCATTGAGGCGTTTACCAGAACGTGGAAGCCGAGAATTGCCGTGACTCCCATCACCACGTACATCCCCGCACGATCTTTGGCCTTCTGCGCGTTATCCACCAGCCGCAGAATCAGACCCAGATACAACAGCAAAACCACGCAAACTCCAATGAAGCCCTGTTCTTCGGCCAGCGCCGCCAGAATGAAATCCGAATAACGGACCGGCACGAAGCCCAATTGGTTCTGGCTGCCTTTGCCGAATCCCTTGCCCCAGAACCCACCCGAACCTACCGCAATCTCCGACTGCAATATCTGATATCCTGCGCCGCGCTGATCTTCTTCGGGATGCAAAAAAGTTTCAATGCGCTGCTGCTGGTACGGCTTCAAATGATGCCGCATATTCCAGGCTACCGGGATCAACAACGCCACCAGAACCACTCCGATGGCCATATGCCGCCATTCAATACCGGCGATGAAGGCTCCCACGATCGCCACGGGGATCAGCACCATCGCCGTTCCCAGGTCCGGCTGTTTCAAAATCAGCGCCGCCGGAACGATGGTCAAAGCTCCGACTTTGAGCAGATCCGTCAGCGTCAGGCGGTCGGTTCGCACTTCGCTGAAGAAGCGGGCCAGCACTATGATTATAATCAACTTCATCAGCTCTGACACTTGCAAATTGAAAATACCGCCCATGGAGATCCAGCGCTTCGCTCCCAGGTGCGTCGAGCCGATCACCATCACCACGAGCAAACCGGCCACTCCGCAGATGTAAAGGATAGGCGCCTGGTCGAGCAGCGTGTGGTAATCAATCCGCGAAATGAGGAACATCCCCACAACGCCAATCCCCAGCCAGGTGAGTTGTTTCCACTGCATGCCTGCCATGGCGCTGGCGTGCGTGGATGAATAAATCTCCATCACTCCCAATCCACAAATCGCTGCGACGATTGCCAGCAAAGTCCAATCGAAATCCTGTACGCGCGGCCGGTCTTTCATGGCTGCTGGCCTCCCACGGTCGCAACCAGGGGGCGATTCACATTCGGTTGCGCGGGAGCTTCCGTGCCAGCCTGCTGCTGGTTGTGAGCCGCCTTCTTGTCGTAATACATCTTTACAATGTCACGCACCACCGGTCCCGCCGCTTCACCGCCGTGCTCCATTGTGTCCTGCACGATGGCAGCAACCACAATTTCCGGATTTCGCCGTGGCGCGAACCCGACGAACCAGCCATCCATCTTTTTCGTGCCCAGGCGATTGGCCGCATCGTAGCTCATGAGCTGCGCAGTGCCGGATTTTCCGCACAGGTCAATGTTTGCCAGCCGCAGGTGATAAGCCGTGCCGCCACCTTCATTCACTACGCCGAACAGCCCTTGCGTAACCTTTTCAACGGCGTCATCGGACAAAGGAAAATGTTCGATCTTCGCGTTGGCGTAGCCCTTCAAGAAGTGCGGCTGGACCAGCGTGCCGCCGCTCGCGACGGCCGCAGCCATGCGCGCCAGTTGAATTGGCGTGACGGTGACGGCGCCCTGGCCAATGGCGACGGAAATCGTTTCGCCGGCGTACCATTTATGGTGATAGACGCGCTCGACCCATTCTTCCGAGGGCATCAGGCCCGGCTCTTCACCCGGCAGATCAACGCCTGTGCGCCTGCCCAGGCCCAGGCCGGATCCGTAGTAAGCGATCTTGTCTATGCCCAGCATCTTGCCGACGTTGTAGAAAAAGATGTCGCAGGAATCAACGATGGCTCTGTGCAGTTCCACCTCGCCATGACCCTGCGGACGCCAGCAGTGAAATTCGCGGCCGTAGAAGTTGGCGTGTCCGGGACAGTACACGCTGTAGGATTCGGGAATCATTTTAGAATCCACCATGGCCGCGGCCATCACAATCTTGAAGACCGATCCCGGGGCAAGCTGCGCCTGGATCGCGCGGTTCAGCAAAGGCGTGTGCTTATCGGTGTTCAGCTTCTGCCATTCGTCCTGCGGAATACGCACCGCAAAATCGTTTGGATCAAAAGTAGGCTTGCTAACCATCGCCAGTATTTCGCCGGTGCGCGCATCCATGGCCACCACGGCGCCTTCCTTGTCGGCCATGTCTGTTTCGGCGATTGCCTGCAAATCGTAATCAATCGTGAGTTGAATTGGTTTGCCCGGGATGGATTCCACGTCGTCCAAGGTGCGCACCACTTTGCCAACACTATTCACCACGACGCGCCGCATGCCGTCAGTGCCTTCCAGTTGGTCGTTGTACTCGCGCTCCAGGCCGGCTTTTCCGACGATATCGCCGGGGCGGTAATGGCCGTCGCTATCTTCTAATTGTTGCGCGGAAACTTCGCCGACGTAACCAATGGCATTGGCCAGCATTTCGCCGTGCTGGTAACGCCGCCGCTGCACCATCATCAATTCCAAGAGCGGCAAGTCCGCGCGGTGTGATTCCACGAAGGCGATGTCCGCCTGCGTCGCCGCGGGCTTGATGACCACGGGCTGGAATTTCGGTTCGTTTTTCGCCGTGTCCAGCGCCTGCTGCAGATCATCGTGGTTGATCCCCAGCCCTTCCTCGATTTGCGGCAGGCTTTTTCCGAGGGACTTCGGGTCATCGCGCAGCAGCAAAATGCTAAAGGATGGGTAGCTATCCACCAGCACGCGGCCTTCGCGATCGAGCATCTCTCCGCGTGGCGCAATGATGGGAATCGAACGCGTGCGGTTGCGGTCCGCCAGGTCCGCAAAATGCCCGGACTGAACCACTTGCAACTTCCAGAATCCGATCATCAGCAACACGACGAAAATTACCGAGAGGTAGGAAACCAGCGCCAACCGGCCCTGCGGGATTTTCTGATCGTTAACGTTCCATGATGGCAAGGAAATTCCTGCTCCTGCGCGGGGTCCAGCTCGGCCCAGATGCGCTTGCATGCTCCGAATCCCGATATGATTCGAAGTGCTAACTACGCTACCACCCGCGCCGCAGCCCCTGCAAGTTGCGCATGTCCATTCGGTCAACTGGCCGTGCGCCCAGCTTTCGCTTTCGCCCCGCTCTTGCCCCTGCGGTTGCGCCGACCGCCGCTGCAGGGCACTTGAGGCCACAATCCATTCGTGCAGCCTAACCCGCTACGTTTCGTTCAGATTGAGGTAGAATCCACGCCGATGACACCCAAACTCTGGTTGACGACGATACTGGTTGCGGTGGCGGCGACAAGCTCTTGGCCAGGATATTCGCAAACCGTCCGTTCCGGTTCCGATTACATGGTCCTAACCGTCAAAGATTTCGAATCCGGCATCTCTTACCGCGCTGTCCAATCCCATGCCCCCATCGGCCTGATAACGAATCCCTGCTCCTACGCTGATAATTTCGCGCCCACCATTGACTGGAACGACGGGACCGGCGAACACAAGCCCGACACCAATGCCGAAACAAAATTGTTCTACACCAAAGTTCCGGTAATCCAGAGCGGTGATTACTTGTTTTGGGACGACACTCACGTCGCCGCGGACCCTGGCCCGCAAGTCGTGATCACCAAACTGACGGTGCACTGCCTGGGCGACCCGCCGGGAGATCGCGCTTATGTCAGCCGCAATATCGTGAACGTGTACGCGCGTATTCCGGTGAATCAGGCGCAGTTCACAAAAAATGGCAAGTCCGTGGACACCGTGAAGGGCCACGAGACAGTAGATCTGACGCTTACCCTAGATTCTCCAGCCCCGGCGTCTGGCACCTGGGTGAAACTCGAAACCACGCCGCCCGGCGTGCTGAACAGCCTGCCTCCGTACTTCCAGATTCCCGCGCGCCAGACCCAGGCCACAATCTCCGATATGGAAGTGCGCAAGCCCGCATCTAACGAAACTCTGATCGTGACAGCTTCCACGGTAGGGCGCCCGCAACAAACCCAGCCACTCACTATCGTTCCTTGAAAAATAACGGCAGGGAATAGCAGGGAACTGAATCAGGAAGGTCTGCGCAAGCGGTCCAGCAATGCAAACAGCGGCACGGCAAAAGCGGCAGTGACCAGGGAATCCAGCAGCAGGCGCAGCGTGAAAAGTGGAGCTGAATGGTTCAACAACACGCGCTGCGTGATCGCCAAGATCACCTGGTGAAAATGAAAGAAAAAGAAAACCAGCGCGAAGCGGCTGAGCGGATGTTCGGTGTCAATGCGGCCGCCAATTGAAGACGCCAGATATCCGATGATGGTTTTCGCGATTCCGTACATGCCGATGGGATTGTCGTGGCTCAAGGCGTCCTGCAAAATCCCGATCGTGCCGCCCAGAAACAATCCAGTCACCGGATTTCTGCGGCTCACTCCGAAATAGATCGTAACCAGCAGCGGCAGGTCAATCAGTTCCGACCAGCGCCCGTACTTGTGCAGAAAGGCCTGGAACACCAGCGCCAGCAGGCACACCGCGGGCACAGCGCCGCCATAAAATTTGTGCACTTCGACGTTGGGGTCCGAGCGCTCGCCGACATTTAGCATGTAGGCCATCTCACTGAGGATCAGCAGAGGATTTCGCCGCCGGTTTCGCAGCCGCCGCGCCAGCGCCCTCACTCGTGGGCGCGCTGGCCACGGGTTCTGGCTTCTTGAACACGACTTCTTGCTGCGTCAACAGCACCAACACTTCTTCCAGCCGGTCGAGCCGCGCGCTGGGCTGCACGCGAATCACCTGGAACGGATTTCCCGGCTTGGCGCTTTCCACTGTCCCGATCGGAAAGTCCTTCGGGAAAATGCGATCTTCGCCGGATGTGGCGATCGCGTCTCCCGGCTGCACTTTTTCGTTATTCACCACGTATTCCATGCGCGGCTCGGGATCGCCGCTGCCTCGCACCACTCCGTGGGTGCGCGTCGAGCTGAACAGCGCGCCCACTCCGCTGTCCTTGTCATTGATCAACAGCACCTGTGCGGTGTTGGGCAGCACTTCCACGATTTTTCCGACGATTCCGTCCGGCGTCACCACGCCCATATTCATCCGCAAACGATCGTGCTCCCCGCGATTTATGAATAGCGTGTGCGAAGTGGGGTCCGCGCTGGAACCGATCACCTGTGCCGCGAGCATCTGCGCCTCGGGATGCGCGCTGCGAAAATTCAGCACGGTGGCCAAGCGCTGCGCCTCCGCCGCCTGGCTCTCCAGCTCGCGGTTGCGCAAGCGCAATTGGTCCAGCTCGATGCGCATGCGATCGTTTTCAGCACGCGCGTTGCGCAGCCCTACGTACCCGCCCCACGCCCCGCCTACTTTGGAGAAACTCCACGTGCCGGCGCGCTCCAGCGGCGTCACCAGCGCCACGGCCCAGTAGCGGATCAGCCGCACGTCATGCTCGCCCTTGATCTGAAAAGCCAGCAGCATCACCTGCGCCACCACCACGATGGCGAGCAATGCAAGCGGGCGATGCCGGGAGTAGGTGTCAATCATGTTTTCTGCGCCGTAATTCAGTCGCTACAAAGGTTCCGGAATAACTCCGCTTTTTATTTTGTGCATCGCACCACAGGACGATTCATCCTGAGAACAGACAGTGCCGGTTCGAAGGGTAGCAGCCGGCTGCCCTTTAGGCGGGCGTCTGTGAAGTTGTTTGAAAGCCGCGCCCCGACTTAATCAATCGAAACAAGCCGCAACAAACGGAAATCGCTCAGCATCTTTCCAGTCCCCAATACCACCGACGCCAGCGGATCATCCGCTATCGAAACCGGCAAACCGGTTTCCTCACGTATGCGCTTGTCCAAATTCTTGATTAGCGCGCCGCCGCCCGTCAGCACAATCCCGCGGTCGCTGATGTCCGCCGAAAGTTCCGGTGGCGTGCGTTCCAGCGCCACGCGAATCGCGTTCAAGATCGTGGAGATGCATTCCGAAAGCGCCTCACGGATTTCGCTATCGTCAATCGTCACCGTGCGCGGCACGCCTTCAATCAGGTTGCGCCCCTTCACTTCCAGCGTCAGCGGCTTTTCCAGCGGATACGCCGAGCCAATCTCGATCTTGATTTGTTCTGCCGTGCGCTCGCCCACCAGCAAATTGTATTTGCGTTTCAGGTAATGCATCACCGCTTCGTCCATTTCATTTCCGGCCACGCGCACTGACCGCGAATAGACGATCCCGCTCATCGAAATCACCGCAATGTCCGTGGTGCCGCCGCCGATATCCACCACCATGTTTCCGGAAGGCTCTTCAATCGGCAACCCCGCGCCAATCGCCGCGGCCATCGCCTGCTCCACCAGATAAACTTCGCTTGCGCGCGCCCGATACGCCGAATCCTGCACCGCGCGTTTTTCCACTGGAGTGATTTCGCTCGGCACGCCGATCACGATGCGCGGATGCACCAGGACGCGACGGTTGTGCGCTTTCTGAATGAAATAGGTGAGCATCTTCTCGGTGACTTTGAAGTCCGCGATTACGCCGTCTTTCATCGGTTTGATGGCCACCACGTTTCCCGGCGTGCGCCCCAGCATTTCCTTGGCTTCGCGCCCCACCGCCACCACTTCGCCGCTGTTTTTATTGATCGCCACGATGGAAGGCTCGTTCACCACGATGCCTTTACCGCGCGCGAACACCAGCGTGTTGGCCGTCCCAAGATCGATCGCCAGGTCGGATGAGAACAGGCTGAACACCGACCGCATGTTGTAAGTGCTTTTCGTCACGTCTTGCTTCCCCCAGGATCCACTTGAGCGCCGTTGCGGCGACGAGTTAATTTGCCGGCCTTCGTTTCGAGCTGCCCATGCCCTCAGAACACGCCTATGCCTAAGGAATCACCACTTCGACGCGCTTCGTCGCAGTTCCGCCGCGCCGGTTCTGCCCCGTCAGAATGATTTCATGGCTGCCTTTGGTCATGGCCGGCAGAAAATGCCGGAAATGCCCGTCGGCTTGAATGCTGGCTACTTGCTCGCCGTTAATGATCAGCGCCGCGCCCGGTTCGGTTCTGCCGATTACTTCCACCACATTCCCGTTCAGCTCGGTGGAATCCACTTCCAGCAGCATCTCCTGCTCTTTGCCGTGCACTACCAGAATGAACTTGAAAGGATCGCTCGCATCGCTGATCTTGTTGTCCGCGTCAATCGCCCGCACCCGCCAGAAGTAATCGCCGGGATCGAGGCCAGTGATGTCTACGTTTTCATTCGGAACTTTCTTATCCATCACCACGTGATTAAATGCCGCGGTGGTGCTGATTTGAAATTCGTAGGTCTTTGCCGTCGCCACCGAGTTCCACGCGAAATGCACTGCATCGCGCTTGGGATCCGTCACCGTGATCGGCTGCAGATTCAGCGGCTGCACCAATTCCGGCGGCGCGAGCACTTGCGATTTCGTCATCTGCCCGCCGCCAGTAGGGAACGTCACTTTCTCAAACTGGCCAATGTCCATGTGTTCGCTGCCGCGGTTCAATTCCGCGCTACCAGACGACACCGTGATTTCCTGCTGCTTGGTATCCGGATCGCTGCGCACCGCCGCGCGCGTATTCGCCTGCAAAGAAGCCACCGCATTCTCGAATGAAACTTCCGCCTTGGATCCCGGCACTTCCCAGGTGCCGGTAGCCAGGTCCACTTGACCGGAAGAAATGTGCACGCCTACCGAAGACGCCTTATCGTGCTCCACTAGATTTTCTTCCACCGTCACGAGCGTGTCGCCCTTCACCGTGTACTGCGTTCCGTCAGCAAACGCGATGCGGGCCACTCCCTCTGGCCCCGTCTGTACCAGGTCCCCTTTGTCCAGCGTCAACTGGTAATCCGCGCTCTCCCAGGTTACGGAGTTTACTTTCTTAACCTGAACCTTGCCGTCCAGGTTCACGAAGCGCGCCTGGCGCGCGCTGATCGTCGCCACTCCGTTATCCTTCGGGGTAATTGACTCCGAGATATGCCGGACCAGACTGGCGGTCGTTTCCGGAAAAACCAGGTAGGTCGCCGAGCCGATGATCGCCGCAATCACAATCACGTAGAGCGCCACGGTCTTATAGGTCACCGTATGCCAATACACCTCCACGCGCGAGATTTTCGGTTTCCCAGACGCCGTTAGTTTGCTGTCGCTCATCGTAATTTTTGGGGCTAATCTAGAAATCTAGCACACGGGTATAGGCCATACAACTCGACGCGAAAACAGTTGCGAAACTGCTACCCCCTAATGATTCCAATCGGTTAACGGCATCTGGAGCTTCAACCACGCGGCCAGTCCTGGTACCTGCCCCGTGCCATTTTGGTGGTTGACCCCGGCCCGCCTATTTAGGGAGACTAAGGCGTTCAGGGCGGCTCCTTCCTGCTTGTTGCTCCCCGCCACGAACAGATTTCATGGCGCTCTCTCCATCTTGAAGAAATCATCCGCCATGCGAGGAATTGAAATATGAATGAAATTATCGGCGAGCTTCTGCCCCCCACGCGCTTGATGCTGACGCCCGGCCCTTCCAATATGGACGCGCGTGTCTATCGCGCTCTCAGCACTCCGCTGGTGGGCCACATGGATCCGTGGTTCATCGAAATGATGGGCGACGTGCAGGCCTTATTGCGCCGTGTTTTCCAGACGCAGAATCGCATCACTTTTCCCATTTCCGCGTCCGGCTCAGGCGGTATCGAAGCGGCGGTCTTGAACCCGCTGGAAGAAGGCGACGAGTGCATCGTCTGCAGCAACGGTTGGTTTTCCGAACGAATGGCTGTGATCGCCGAACGCAGCCCGGGCGTGAAAGTGATTCGCGTGGAGGCGCCGTATGGCAGCACTGTGGATCCGGAAGACGTCCGCCGCGCCGGTAAAGGCAAGAAAATCAAGTTCGTCGGTCTCGCGCATGGGGAGACGTCCAGCGGCGTGGCGCAGCGCCTCTCCGATTTCCGCAAAGTTGCGGACGAACTAGGCGCTCTGCTTGTCGTGGATGCAGTCGCCACGCTCGCGGGCATGCCACTCGACATTGACCGCGAAAAAATAGACATCTGCTTCAGCGGATCACAAAAAGCGCTCAGTGCGCCGCCGGGAATGTCGCCCATCACCGTGAACGCGCGCGTTGAAGATCTAATGCGCGCGCGCAAAACTCAGGTACCCAGCTGGTATTTCGATTTCACTCCAATCATGACCATGTGGGGTGGCGAACGCACCTATCATCACACTCCGCCAATCTCTTTAATCTATGGGATGCGCGAAGCTTTGCGCCTGGTGCTGGAAGAAGGCCTGGAAGCGCGCTGGGAACGCCATCGCAACAATCAACAGGCGCTGGTGGCCGGCCTTGAAGCTATGGGCTTGGAAATGTTGGTCGCGGATCCCGCCGATCGCTTGATCACCGTCACCAGCGTAAAAATTCCCGCGGGAATTGACGATCGCAAAGTGCGCCTGCAACTGCTCGACGAATTCAACCTCGAAATCGCTGGCGGCTTTGGTCCGGTGAAAGGCAAAATCTGGCGCGTGGGATTGATGGGCTATTCCAGCCAGAATACCAATGTGCTGCTGTTCCTGGCCGCGCTTGAAAAAGTTCTCCTTGACCAAGGACTGCGCGTCCCCGCAGGAGCCGGAGTCGCTGCCGCCATTCGCAGCTATCAACACGCAGGGCAGAATGCGGTAGCAGGCGCAAGAAAGTAAACACGGCGCAGGATTTTTAGCACGCGCCAAAAAATACTGGGGGAAGTTTATGGCTGTGTCTGAAGCAGCGTGGATTCCGAATGTCGGCGCCATGAGCGATTTCATCGGCGCCTTCGACGTCCCTTCCAAAGTAACGGACTACGTCTATCGCTGCCGCTTCTCGCACTGCTGGAACGGCATCGCCACGCGCCATGCTGACACCATGGATTGCAAATTTTTCGTGGATGGCCGCGGCGTAGTGCTCGGTCTGGCGCATCCCGGATTCGTGGAATTCCAGGGCCGTGCCGGACGCGACCTGAGCGATCGCGAAGCCAGTTACGTCGGTGCTGAATATCTCCGCGAACGCCTGGAACAGGAAGACGAGCACGCTCTCTACGACGTTTCCACCGCCGACGTGGGGCGCATCATCCAGAAACTCGGTATCCGCTGAACCGCCGAAAATCCTCGCTTACTGTTTTGCGGGCGCCGGTGCCGTGAAATTCTTTTGCGCCAGCGAGCGGATATAGATCACCAGATTCCAGATTTCGTCCGGCTTGCTGCGATCGCCTTCGCCGGTCATCTCGCCTTTTCCATTCTTGATGATGTAGAACAGGTCCCCATCCGTCAGGTCCTTCAGCGACGCCGGATCGCGGTAATCCAAAAGCTTTAATTTCATGTCTGTCGCGAGGTCTCCCTTGCCGTCGCCATCCTTGCCATGGCACATCGCGCAGTCAAATCCGTAGGATTTTTTCCCCGCCGCCAGAGCTGCCGGCGTGGCTTTCACGGGGTTGGGAAGTTTCGACGCCTCGGGTGGGATCTTATATTCAGCGGCAGCGCCCGCCGCCGGCGCCTTCTGCTCTTGTCGAGCAGAAACAGCGCAACACAGCAGGACGAGGAGCGAGACAACGCGAACGACTATCCGCATAGCGCCTCCAGAATGCACTCACATTAACTGGGTGAAGGCGCATTCTACTCCCGCGGCGGGAAATCAGGGGAACGTTTCTTCGCGTCGTTCCGTTTCTGGCATCGCACGGCGCCGCATTTCGCCGCGCTTCACAACGGATGCTCAAGCGTCTGAAAGCGACTCGCCGAAACCAGGCTCCTCGGTCTTCAACTCGCCCGCTTCCAGGATTTCCCCGCAGTCCAGGCATTCCACGTACTGCGCATCCGCATCCTTCGCGATCAATTGCGTTCGTTTGTGTTGGCAGGCTGGCTCGGGTGGTAACATGATCGTTCCGCAAATCTCCGCGCATTATATCACTTGCGACTTGCGCAAGCGGACGTCCCGCGCCGGTTGACAAACGCGCGGATTGACACTATCAGTCTTCTGGCAGTCTCCCGGCAGGCAGCTGAAAAGAGAGAGTCATTGAGCGCAGACCAAAGCACGCAGAAACGCCTGGGCACCGTGATCTTCTACGGCATCGTCGCCATCCTTTCGTACTTCGCGTTTTTGATTTTCCAGCCTTTTCTGCCGGCGCTCTGCTGGGCCATCATCATCGTGGTCGTTTCCTATCCCGCCTACTTACGGCTTGCGGTTCGCTTTCGCCCCACCGTCGCCGCCTTGCTCTGCACGCTGGCGGTCACGGTCCTCCTCATCGTGCCGGCGCTTGCCATCATGGCCGCCTTCGTACGCCAGGGTGTTCAGGCCGTCCAGCATATCCAGGTACAGATCGCCAACGGCCATTTCGATTGGGTCAATCGCGCATGGCTGGAGTTGCAATCGCGCTTTCCCGACAACGACACCACCAGTCTGGCAACGCTCCTGAGCCGCTACGCCGATAATGCCGCTGCCTATGTCGCCGCGCGCCTGGGAACTCTTCTAAAGAATACCGCCCTGTTTCTTTTCCATCTAAGCGTTACCATTTTGGCGATGTTTTATCTTTATCGCGATGGCCAATCCTTCATGGCTAGAATTCGCGAGGTTTTGCCCTTCGAATCGCTGCACAGCGAACGCATGATCAACGAAGCGCGCGATCTGATTTTCGCGAGCGTAGTTTCCAGTCTCGTCGCCGCCGCCGCGCACGGCATTCTTGGCGGAATCGCGTTCGGCCTCGCAGGAATCACCGCTCCCGTGTTTTGGGGCGTGATGATGGGGTTTTTCTCGCTGGTTCCAGTGGTCGGCTCCGCGCTCATTTGGGTCCCGGCGGCGATCAGTCTGATCGCCGAAGGCCACATCACCGCGGGCATTATGGTGGCGGTCTTTTGCAGCATCGTCGTCGGCTTGGTGGACAATCTCCTGCGTCCCTGGGTCATCAGCGGTCGTGCGGAAATGGGTGGCTTAGTCGTGTTCATCAGCGTGCTGGGCGGCATCAGCGTCTTCGGGCTGCTGGGCGTCGTTGTCGGCCCGATAATCGTTGCCACTGGGGCCAGTCTGCTGGACCTGTACGTGCCAGGCTCGCCCGCTGGAAACATCGGCGTGCGAACGCATGGGAAGAAAAAGCCCGCCGTGCTAGAGTAGCGCCCTTCGGACACACGCATGAGCAAGCATTCCAAACTAAAAGGCGCGGCAACAACGAGCGCGGCGCTAAAACTCGCCGCGCCAAAACATGCCGGGCCAAAACACGCGACTCTTCCACCGGAAAAACTTTGCTGGCGCTGCGATCCCGCGACGATTCCGTTTGAGACTACCGCCGAAGTGCCACCTTCTTCCGGCGACCCCGGCCAGGAACGCGCACTGCGCGCTCTGCGCATGGGCGTGGAACTTACCGCTCCCGGCTACAACCTTTTCGTCTGCGGACTTTCGGGAACCAGCCGCGGCGGCATGATCGTTCGCATGATCGAAGGCCTGCACCCGCAAAGCGAGCCTGCTCCCGATCGCGCCTACGTGAATAATTTCAAAAATGCCGACCGGCCGCGCCTGCTCACTCTGCCGCGCGGCCAGGCCAACGCCTTCAAGAAAGAAGTCGAGTCCGGCATAGATTTTCTTCGCCGCCGCATTCCTCAAGTGTTCGAAGGAGAACCCTTCCAGCGCCAGAAAACGCGCATCGTTGAGCGCTTCACCGTGCGTGAAAAAGAATTGATGGACGATTTCACCCGCCGCATCGCCCGGGAACAATTTGCGCTCGGCCGCATGCAAGTGGGCGCCGTTGCGCTGCCCGAAATTTTCCCCGTGCTCGATGGCGCCATGGTCCCCATCGAAGAAATCCCCAAGATGGTGCAGGAAGGTAAACTCGAAAGCGTCGCTGCCGAAGAACTCGAGCGCAAGTACGATCAGTTTCGTCAAGAATTCACGGTCGTGTACCGCAAGACTCTTTCGCTTTCCCGCGAGCTCGCCAGCGAAATGAGTTACCTCGAGCAGGAAGCCGCATCGGTCCTCGTGGACGGCGTGATCGAAGAGCTGAAAGAAAAATATCCCAGCACGCAGATTGCGGAATACCTCGAAGAAGTCCGCCACCACATTCTCGATAATCTTGAGCCCTTCAAGGAACGCGAGGGCGAAGAAGACCAACCGCCTTCTGAAGGTGGCGGCGGCCCGCGCGTCGAACGGCAGGAGCGCGATCCGTTCCGCGTGTATGGCGTGAACGTGATCCTCGCCCACGGCGAACGCGAACAATGCCCGGTGATTTTCGAAACGATTCCCACCTACGCGAATATGTTCGGCACGATTCACCGCAGTTACGACACCCGCGGCGGCTGGAGCTCCGATTTCATGGATTTGCGCGGTGGCTCGCTGCTGCGCGCCGATGGAGGCTTCCTGGTGATGTACGCGCTCGATACGCTCACCGAAACCGGCGTCTGGCGCACGCTGAAGCGCACACTGAATCACGGCAAGCTGGAAATTCAACCCGTGGATGTGTTTTTCCCGTTCAGTCCCGCGGCGTTAAAGCCTGAGCCGATTGACGTCCACGTGAAGATTATTCTCATCGGCGACCGCGATATGTACGAGCTGCTCTACGATTTCGAGGAAGACTTCAAAAAGATTTTCAAAGTGCGTGTGGAATTCGACGAGGAAATGAAGTGGAGCGATGAAGTCATCCAACAGTACGCCGGGCGCCTGCGCAAGATTTCCGATGACGAGCGCTTGTATCCCTTCGACCGCACCGCGTTCGCCGCGATTCTAGAGCACGGCGTTCGCCTCGCCGGGCGCCGCGGAAAAATCACCACGCGCTTTTTCGATCTGGCCGATCTGGCCCGCGAATCTTCGTACGTCGCGCGCAACGAAAATCAGTCGGTGGTCACAGCCGCGCACGTGCGCACCGCCCTTGATTCCAAAATCGAGCGTCACAACCTGACCGAATCGAAAATCCGCGAAATGATCGAGCAAAATCTGCTTTTCATTGACACGACTGGAACCCGCGTCGGCCAGGTAAACGGCCTCAGCGTGATGGAAATCGGCGGCTACGCTTTCGGCAAGCCTGTGCGCATCACCGCTTCCGCTTCGCCCGGAAAAGTCGGCATCATTAATATCGAAAGGGAATCAAATCTCAGCGGCCGATTCCACGATAAAGGCGTGCACATTATTTCCGGTTACATGCGCCGCACCTTTGCGCAGGATAAGCCGCTCGCCCTTTCCGCCAGTCTCTGCTTTGAGCAATCGTATTCCGGCGTGGATGGCGATAGCGCCAGCTCCACGGAAATTTACGCGCTGCTCTCCGCTCTTTCCGGCTACCCCATCCGCCAGGAATTGGCCGTCACCGGTTCCGTGAATCAGCAGGGGGATATCCAACCAATCGGCGGCGTGAACCAGAAGATCGAAGGCTTCTACGACATCTGCAAAATGAAAGGCTTAACCGGAAATCAAGGCGTCCTGATCCCCTCGGAAAATGTGGACGACTTGATGCTGCGCGAAGAGGTGATCGAAGCGGTTGCGAAAGGCCAGTTCCACCTTTATCCCGTCGCCACGGTAGAACAGGGCATCGAAATCCTGACCGGCCGCCACGCCGGAAAGCGCCTCGCCACCGGCAAACACGAGCCGGACACCGTCTTCAGCAAAGTGGACGCCCGCTTGCACGAAATGGCCTTGACTCTCCGCAAGTTCGATTAAGCGCATTTTCGAATCCGCCACCGCCCTAAACCGGGCCAAGAAGTCCTCTGCACTCAAGACGAATGCCCGCATAGCTCTCCAGGTTTCCTTGGAATATCTCTGTAACCGTCTTTTTGTCAACCGTTTACGAGTAGTCGAATTTCATTGACACATGGAATCAAAATGATATCATTTGGATATTGAGTTCAGGAGGAGTTTCATGCGAGAAAAACCAGCCTTTTCGCTCCCTGGGGGCCCGATGTTTTTGTTGTTGATCGTCGCAGTCGCCGCGACCGTGTTCGTACTGATCAGCTCGGCCCAGATGCAGGCCACCGTCGGCATAGTCGTCGCGATGTTCGCGCTCTTCGTCGAAGTGATTTGCTTCAAAGGCCTGCTGATCGTGAATCCTAACGAAGGCCAGGTCCTGCAGCTCTTCGGCACCTACGTGGGAACGCTGCGCGATCAAGGATGGCGCTGGGTGAATCCGTTCACCACTAGACGCCGCATTTCTCTGCGCGTGCGAAATTTCGAAACGTCGAAGCTGAAAGTGAACGATCTCGATGGCAATCCCATCGAAATCGCGGCAGTGGTTGTCTGGCAGGTGGTGGACACAGCGGAAGCGGTCTTCCAGGTGGACAGCTATGAAAATTTTGTGCAGGTGCAGAGCGAATCCGCGTTGCGCACCATGGCCACGTCGTACGCGTACGATTCGCACGTCGCCGGACAAATGAGCCTGCGCAGCCATATAGCGGAAACCGCCGCCGAACTGCAGAAGGAAATTCAGGACCGCTTGACGAAGGCCGGCGTGCAAGTGGTGGAAGCGCGCATCAGCCACCTGGCCTATGCCGCGGAAATTGCAGGCGCGATGCTGCAGCGCCAGCAGGCTTCCGCGATTATTGCCGCGCGGCAGACCATCGTCGAAGGAGCGGTGAGCATCGTGCAAATGGCGCTCGATCAGCTTTCGGAGAGAAAAGTTGTGGAGCTAGATCCCGAGCGCCGCGCCGCGATGGTCAGCAACCTGCTTGTCGTGCTGTGCGGTGAACGCAGTCCGCAACCAGTAGTCAACGCGGGCTCACTCTACAGCTAGAGGCGAGATGGCGGAGCGCAAACCATTTCTTCTGCGGCTCGATCGGGCGACGCACGTCGCGCTGGAACGTTGGTCCGCGGACGAATTGCGCAGCCTCAATTCGCAGATCGAATATTTGCTGCGTCGCGCGCTGCAGGAGGCTGGCCGGTTACCGCGGCCAGCTTCCGATGACTCGTCCGTACAACCCGCCGCGCAGCTTCCGACCGAGACCACGAACACCTGATCGAATCTCGTTCCAGCAAAAATCCGCGCCAGCCACCGAAACTCAAATCCGGCGCCGCATCTGCAACGAAACCGTCAGCGTCTGGCCCTTACGGTCAATGAGCACCTTATATTGATAGCCCACCTGGCGAAACAGATCGCGCACGGCCGAAAGCGTCAGGTCCGCCGCTGCCTCGTCCCCGATTCCCGCGATCACATCTCCCGGCACAATCCCCGCATGCGCCCCCGGAGTCCCAGGCTGCACGGCCGTGACCTCGAAGACTTTCAGGTTCGGTCCCTTCGCGATGATCGAAAGTCCGCTCATGTCCTCGTCCGTGTCGTGATTCAGCTGCACGTTCGGCTCCAGAATTACCTGGTGGTGCGGAAAATCATAAATCACCGTGAAGCGCCGCAGGAAATTCGCGCCGATCGCTCCCGCAATATTTTTGTCCGCGCCCGCCTGTGTCTTTTGCTGCGTGAAGTCGCCAACGATATCTTCCAGCTGGTACGGACCAATCTGAAACTCCTTCAGCCGGCCCAGAAATATCTTTGCGCCGCCGTCCACTTCCGGGTAAGACGCCGGCTCGCTCTTGAAATGCGCCGCGGAAATGCGCTGCGAATCCATGTATCCCCGGTAAAAAACAACGCCGGAATCCAGCGCCGTGTCCACCGCGAAATCCGCAGACTCCGAGCGGTGCCCGGGCACGTCAAATTTCGCGCGAATCAGCGGCACGGACCCGGAAAAAGTCAGCGGAAAGCTTTTCCCTTGTCCGTTGTAAGTAAAACTGCTCGGATCGTACAGCTGCACGGTCTGCCTGTGGTAATCCACTTGGACTACCACGCGATCGAAGAAATCTCTGCCCAGCGTCCCTTGATAAGGTTGGCCCACCTGCTGCGCAAAATCGTCGCGCGCATTCACGGGCAGGGTGACGAACGGAAGCTGCACCCCAGGCAACGCCAACACCACGTAGTGCATGGCGTTGCCAGGCGGGTCCCCGGCCACCTTGGGATCCACCGCACATTTTTCGGCTGCCGAATCCAGTTCAAAGAGAGCCGGTTTGCCCGCGTTCAAACGAACGGGCAAGAAAATTAAGTTGCGCAGAAATACCGCTGGAATCTGCGCGGCGTTGCCTCCGTAAGAAAATCGCGGCGAAGTTACGTCCTGCGGCCCAGGCGCAGCCGTAGCTGCGGGCGCCCCCGCTCGCGCTGGTGGTGGCGCAGCGTTTTGCTGCTGTTGCGGCAGCGCAGGCCGCGCGGCCCAACCCGACAACAAAACGCAGCAAGCAACCAGAAATTGTGCGCGGCGGTGATTCATTATCCCTCCCGTCACAGCTGCAAAACTTGCGAATCCAAGTCAACTCAAACCGCGCGCCTCAAACTCGCGCGCCGATTATACGAGCTATGGCCCCGGCGCGAGATACCCTTCGCGCGAAAATATCCGGTGCGTGGCTTTTTTCCCGTCGGTAACGAAAGGCTGGCCGCTCGCGTCCAGCACTTCTACTGTAAGCGGATGGAATTGACCATCGTGCTCCGGCACAATCCCCAGCAAATACTGATGCCGCAGTGCCGCGGCAATCTGCTGATACATCGGTACGAAGTCCTTCGCCGACACTGGAAAAAAGGCCCGCCCCCCGGAGATCGCCGCCAGCGAAAGCAGCGCCTGATCCGCCTGCGCAAACTCCTGAGAATCCTGTTGCGGCGCCGCGGTTGCTTTCTTCTTTTTATCAGCCTTATCCGGCGCGCGTCGCAGCCACCCGCCCAACGCCACGGGAAAAATCACGACATCACGCCCGCGAAGTTTCTGCGCCAGCGCATCCCAGTGCGCCGGCGGAGACGAATCGAGGCCGGTCGTCAGCAGCACCAGCGCTTTTTTGCCGCTCACCGGAGCGATCCAATCCAGCGCCGTAGATACCGAGTCGTAGAAATTTAGCTGGCCCATGCCCACTGAAAATTGGATTTGTCCCAGCGCGTTCAGCAGCGCATTTTTGTCGGTGGTAAACGCCAGCACCGCCCGCGGCGCCTGATCGTAAGTCACCAGCGCCACCTGATCGTCCGGCGCGAGGCCGTCGAGCAGCGCGTAAGCTGCGGCGATGTGCTGACTCTGGATCAGGTACACCGCCGGACTCGTCTCCACCATCACCAGAATTTGCGCCGGCGCATCCGTAGGAGCAAAAAACACCAGCGGCCGCTCGATTCCGCCATCCAGCACGCGAAAATTCTTGCGTTGCAGGCCGCTCACGAACTCGCCGCCGGCGGCCAGCACGCTCACGCCGATCTGCACCATCTCGGTGGTCACCTGCAGCGGCTGCTGCACACCGCCAGCAGCTTGTTGTGCCAGAGTTCCACGCGGAATCAGCAGACCACAGAAGAAAATAATGGAGAACGCACTGCGCGGGAACAACGAAAATGGTAAACGTGGCCTTCCAAAGTTGCGATTCAAATTGAACGCCGTGGAGTTCTGCTCACGACCGCGACCCGGGCACGCAACTGCCGAGCGCGCCCAGGTCTCGGCCGATAAAACGATCGAATAACCGATTTAGTTGCCCGAAGGCGGTTTCGCCGCCGGCGGCGCAGCATTCGCCGATTTCGGGGTGCTCAAGTATCCCTTGGCGCTGTCCTTAGTCAGATCAAATACCACAATCTCGTAAGGCGCCCGCGCCCCGCGCACGTAAAACTGAATCGGCTCGCCGACGGTCCTATCCTTCTTCTCGATGGTCTTGTCGTCGGCCACCACATTCAATGTGTACTTATAATGTTTAGCGTCCACCTTGCGCAGCGCTACTTGAATCGGTCCCACATGCTCCGGTCCCTTGGACGACTTGCTGAGGGTGAACTCATAAATGTCGCGCTCACCCAGCCGTTTCAATTCCTCGACTTCATCATGATTGCGCGCGATCAATCCGCTCTGTACGCCCAAATCCCCGATAGTGCTTTGCAGTTTTCCCTTGGTCGCGTCCAAATCCGCCTTGGTGGCGTCGGCTTCATTCTTCGTGCCGGAAAGCTCGGTGGTCACTTGTCCGAACTTGGTAGTCGTATCCGCCTGCACCGCGCCAATCTGTTCGCGCAGTTGCTGGTCGCTCTTCTGCTGATCTTTCTTGATGGACTGTGCCAGCCCGCGCGCGCGCGCCAGTTCATCCTGCGTCAACCCCAGCTTCTGCGAGGTCACGTCCAGCTGGCCCTTCAAATCCGCGATGCGCGAGTTCGTTTTGTCTAAGGCCGCGGCCAGCGCCTGCGTCTTCTTATCTGCATCGTCGAGGCCCTTGCGAGCCGCCTCGCGCTCGGCATAACCCGCGTACAACAGATAGGCTACGAGTGCGAACGCGATCGCAAATAGCAACGTAACCCAGCGCGGCAAAGCAGACGATTCCACGATTGTGGTCTGTTCACCGGGCGTGTTCGGGTTCGAACTCATTGAGCCTCCTTGGGCGCGGCTGCTGCCGCATCATATGGGCGAAATTATCGCCGAGTAGCACCGGGTTGTCCATCCCCGATGGTTCGCGCCGTGTCTCCCCCTCGGTCGTTACGGTTCTGCCTGGGGACTCCACTTCCGCGCCCACTGCGTATTTTCCCCGTCTTGCCCGCCAACCGGCTTTTCGGTATGCTGCGCTACTGATTCGGAGTGATGATGATTTGTCCTCAGTGCCGCAGTGACAATTGTTTTCGCTCGCACCGCGACGGAATTTTCGACTTCGTGCTCACCGCAGCAGGCCTGCGCCCGTGGCGCTGCCACAGCTGCGAGCGGAGATTTCACGCTTGGCGAGTCGCCGCTATCCTCGAACGCTTCGCGCACTGTCCCCGCTGCGGCAATTTCGATCTCGAGCATATTTCCCGCGACCGCGTGGAAGCCGGCACCCTCATTTTTCTGAAACGCTGGCTGCGTTTTCCGGCCTATCGCTGCGATCCCTGCCGCTATCGCTTCTTCAGCGTCTTGCAATTCCGCCGCATCGTACCGTCATTCGCCGAGCACGAAACGCACGGCGCAGCGAACTAGCAGTAAATAAGCCAGTTGCCCCCATACAATCCGGCCTCGGTCGGTCGCAAGTTCGCCGTTTTGGTAGTAACGCACAATTAACATTCCCGTCACAGTAGGTTCAAGCGGCCCGCTTAACGTGCCTGCGTCGCTCTGCGTGTAGCGACTCTGAAAGTATCGAAATCCAAAAATGCGAGTGTGGGAACGTGCCGGTTGAAAGGCAATTACTTCCAGTGGCACGTAATTTTTTTCTAACACGCAACGCGGGACGGTTTCCTCGTCCGGCAACAGTAGGGGGGAAAGTCTCGGAGTCTTCCAAACCGTGCTTTCAGTTCTCGGTTTCCATCGTTCGGAAAATGTGGCAGTCAAATTTCAAGGAGGAAGGAATGCGAGCATTGGTTGCATATCTGTTGGCCCTCGGTCTCGTCGTCATGCCGGCAATGGCAGCGGCGGGTACGTCGGGTGATAAGGATAAGGACACCACCGCTGCGAAATCCGGCAGCACAGCCGCCGCGGACAACTCTACGGCGTCGGATAAAGACGCATCCACAGCAGCGTCCAAGTCCGATCCCGCAACGCCCGGAAAGACCGCTGCTGCATCCGGGATGGAAAGCGAGCTGCAACAGCTTCGCGAACTTCTCGAAGCGCAGTCCCGCCAAATCCAGATCCAAAATGAACAAATGCGCGAACAGCAGGAGCGCATGGAAGCCATGGAAGTGGAGCTGAAAGTAGCTACCACTCCTCGCGATACTTCCTACGAGCCCGCTCCGGACAGCCGCGTTCCTAAAAACCCGGATGGCTCGACTCCAGAGCCCAAGTCGAGATTGGCCGATTTCTCCATCGGAACCGCTGACGGCCAAGCCGCGAGCCCCGAGAATCCGATCTCGATTCGATACAAGGGAGTCTCGCTCACTCCGGGTGGCTTCCTGGCGGCAGAAACGGTCTTCCGCAATAAGGCCATGGGTGCGGACATCAACACCCCTTTCAACAACGTTCCCTTTTCTGGCAATCCCGGTGGCCAGACGACTGAATGGAACTCATCCGCGCGGCAATCGCGTCTCAGTTTGTTGGCGGAAGGAAAGCTGAACTCCGTGACAATCGGCGGTTACGTCGAGACGGACTTCTTGGGCGCCGGCATCACGTCGAACGACAACGAAAGCAACAGCTACGTACTGCGTGTCCGCCAGGCCTGGGGCCAAGCTAAATGGGACAGTGGCTTCGCCATCACCGGCGGCCAGATGTGGAGCTTGGTTACCGAAACAAAGAAGGGCACGGACAACCGCACCGAAGCGTTGCCGATGACTATTGACCCACAGTACACCGTGGGATTCAGCTGGGCTCGCCAAGAGGCGCTCCGTGTACAGAAGACGTTCGGCGACGAAGTAAAATTCACACTCGCCGCGTCCGTGGAAGGCTCGAACACTACTCTTACGGTTCACGGTAATCCCACAACCGTGCTGCCGTCTTCCACCACCGTCACTGTCACCGACGGCGTCACAAGCGTCGCTACTCCCATCATTTCCAGCACCACTTACAACAACTTCCTCGTCGGTTCCCCGGGCAATGGCGGCGGTCTTTACAACCCGGTGGGGACCTATGCTTACAACAAGACTCCAGACTTCGTCTTCAAGGCGGCTGTTGATCCGAAGTTCGGGCACTTCGAACTCTTCGGTGTGGTCAGCACCTTCCGCGACCGCGTTTATCCTTGCTTCGCGGCTCACGGTGCGATCACTCTGCAATTCCCGGGTGACGGCACGCAGCCTTTGCCCGCTACAGTGGTCGCGCCCGCAGTCACCTGCGCGCTCACCGGCTCAACCGTTGCCAGTTCCGGAGCTTTCAACGATTCCCGAACCGGCGGCGGCATCGGTGCCAATGGGCGTGTCTCTATCGCAAAGCGTGTTGACCTCGGTTTGCACTTCCTTGGTGGCGACGGCATCGGACGTTACGGCACTGCTGGCCTTCCCGATACCACCGCGCGTCCGGACGGCACCTTGGCGTTGATTCGCAGCTACCAAGCGCTCGGGACGTTGGAATTCCACGCCACGCCGAAGTTGGATATTTACTTTAACGTCGGCGGTGAGTACGCCGGCCGCGCCACCTACAACTCCGGCAAGGAAGGCTACGGATCCTACGCGCGTCGCGATGACGGTTGCTCGGTCGAAACGCTCCCGCTGGCCGCTCCTGCAGCTGCCATCAACACTACCGCCGTACTCGGGTCCAATGGTTTCATTCCCGGCGCGCTCTCCAATTGCGATGGCGACGCTCGGAACCTCATCGAGGGCACGACGGGCTTCTGGTATCGCTTTTACAGCGGTCCCAAGGGTCGCTTTCAGTTCGGTGGCCAGTACTCGTACCTGGTCAAGAACACCTGGTCCGGCGTGAACGCAGCGGGCGCTGGTGTTGGTCCTCATGCGATCGACAACATGGTGTTTACGTCGTTCCGGTACTACATCCCCTAGAACACGCAGGCCTGCGAGAGAGGGAGGCGGGCGACCGCCTCTCTCGTCCCGCATTTCTCGAAGCTTTCGCTTCCTTCGCAGCAGATCCCACGCGATTGACATCCTCGCCCGGCCGAGCTTAGCATCGTCACGCACTCGCTTCTTTTCCGCAGGCCGCAAGTCAGCTGGAGTTACCATGCCCACAGCCAAACTCTTCACGCCGCGCGACGCCGCACAAGTCCTGGGAATCAGCTATCCCACGCTGAAACAATGGATCTACAAAAAGAAAATTCGCACGGTTAAGACCGCCGGCGGCCACCACCGCATTCCCGAAAAAGAAGTGGACCGTTTTCTCTATCACGCCACCGAACAGGGAGACGTCTCCGAACGCCGCACCAACTTTCGCCGCATCAGCGGACGGAACCAGTTGGTCGGGCGCATCACCGACATAAAAGTGGACGGCCTCATCGCGCAAGTGGCTTTATCCATCGGAGGCCAGCGCATTACCTCCATCATCACCGCCGATGCGGTTCGCGAGCTACGCTTGAAGAAAGGCCAGACCGTCGCCGCCCTCGTGAAGTCCACGGAAGTCATGATCGTCCGGCTGTAGCCCTTCGTCGCCAGCGCGCCCGCCGGTAGCCACTTCCCCGCGTGCGGATGCCGATGCTACAATCTGTTGACTGAGTTCAGGCGCTTTGTTATCTCCGAGCGCCGGCAGAAAACTTCATCGCTCAAGAACGGCGGTATGGTGCAGGGGTCAGCACGTCAGGTTCTCAACCTGAAAACCCGGGTTCGATTCCCGGTACCGCTACCATTCTCTCTCGCTTAATTTTCTCGGCATCTCACGCAAAGAAAGTCATGCACGTCTCACCAATTCGCGAAACTTCAGCTTCCGCGCAATAATCCCGAATCCTGTTTCACTCTCCCGCCATCTGCTATCGTTACTCAATGCCATCAATCAAGAATTTGGAATGTTCCCGCTGCCAGGCCGTGCTATCCGCCGCGACGCCCCAGACTCTCTGCCCGCGATGCACAGGTTCCCTCTACGTCCGCTACGATCTGCAACCACTGCGCGGAATCGCCGCGCGCGATGCCATCGCCCGCGATGCAGCTAAGTCACCGTGGCCGGGCATGTGGCGCTATCGTTCCGTGCTCCCGGACGCGCGCCCCGTCACTCTCGGCGAGGGCTGGACTCCCATGCTGCGAAGCCGCCGCCATCCCAACGCATTCCTGAAAGAAGAAGGCGCGAATCCGACTGGCTCTTTCAAAGCGCGCGGGCTCGCGCTCGCCGTCACGATGGCGCGGCATTACGGCCTTCGCGCGCTCGCTGTTCCTTCCGCAGGCAACGCCGCCGGTGCGCTCGCAGCCTACGCCGCAGCCGCCGGGATCTCCGCCCACATTTTTATGCCGCGCGATGTGCCGTTTGCGAATTACGTCGAAGCCGTCACCTACGGCGCAAACGTCACCTTGGTTGACGGCCTGATTTCAGATTGCGGCCGCATCGTCGCCGAACGCAGCAAGACCGAAGGCTGGTTCGATATCTCAACGCTGAAAGAGCCGTTCCGCGTCGAGGGAAAAAAGACGATGGGTTATGAGCTAGTCGAACAGCTCGGCTGGGAATATCCCGACGCCGTTTTTTATCCCACCGGTGGCGGCGTGGGCCTGATCGGCATGTGGAAAGCTTTCGCCGAGCTCGAAGAACTCGGCTGGGTGAAACCAGGGAAACGTCCGCGCATGATCGCGGTGCAATCGTCCGGCTGCGCGCCCGTAGCTAAAGCATTCGACCAGGGTGCAAACGCGAGCGAAATGTGGACGAACGCCGCGACATTCGCCTCCGGGCTGCGGGTTCCCAAACCCTACGGCGATTCCATCATGCTGGAAATTTTGCGCGAGTCCCAGGGCATCGCGCTTGCCATTCCCGACGCCGAAATTCTCGCATCGCTGCAAGACTGGGCGAAGCACGAAGGACTCTTCCTCTCTCCCGAAGGCGCCACAGCCACCGCCGCCTACGATCGCCTGCTGGCCTCCGGCTTCCTCAAGCCCAGCGATCGCGTGGTCCTCTTTAATACCGGCTCGGGCCTCAAATACACTGATGTAATCGCCGAAGTCATGCACCTGCAACGCCCAACAATTGATGCATAAGCCGACATCGTCTCTCAGCGCGCCAGTTGCACCAGCCACCTCCCGCGAGTATGCTAGATTCGTCCATTGAAGAAAGAGCCCACCAGCCCAATGCAAAAATCCCATCCCTGGTTTCCCTTTCTCGCCGTCATCGCGCTGTGCGCCTTCCCGCTAGGTGCCCTTACCTCCAGCCCTGCGGCGAACGTCGTCCTCACCACGATGCAACAAGAATTGCAACGGGCCACCAAATCACTGGCCAAAACCGACCCTGCACCTTATTACCTGAGCTACGCAGTTACTGACGCGGACGAAACGGCGGTAGCCGCCTCGAACGGCAGCGTGATCTATTCCGCGAGCTATGACCGTCGGCAGGCAGACGTCATGATGCGTGTGGGCTCCGTCGCGCTCGACAACACGCACGGCCAAAGCCGCGGCTCCGGCATCACTTCCGGTCTGCTCCCGCTAAACGACGATGCCGACGCCATCGCCCGCGTCCTGTGGCAACTGACTGACCGCGAATACGAGCAGGCTTCCGCAGCATTCCTCAAAGTCAAAACCAGCAACGCGGTGCGCTCCGAAGAGGAAGACAAATCTCCCGATTTCTCCAGCGAAGCCCCCCAGGATCATCTGAATCTTTCACCTTTGCATGCCCCGTCTGACCAGAAAGAATGGGAAGCGCGCACCAGGAAAATTTCGGCCGGCTTTTTGAAATATCCCGAAGTGTATTCCTCCTACGTTTCCTTCGACGTTTCCGCCGATCGCTCTTATTTGGCAACCAGTGAAGGCACGGCACTGATTCGTCCCGGCGCCATCGCCCGCCTGGTGATTCAAGCGGAAACGCGCGCCGACGATGGCATGGAATTGATGCGCGTCGAGTCGTTTCAAGGGGCATCCCCGAGCCAGCTTCCCTCCGACGCGGAACTCGCCGTCAAGGTGGACAAGATGTCCGCGGACTTGAAGGCCTTGCGCGCCGCGCCCGCCGCCGATCCCTATGTCGGTCCTGCGATGCTTTCCGGACGCGCCGCCGCCGTCTTCTTCCACGAGGTTCTCGGCCACCGTCTCGAAGGCCATCGCCAGCGCGACGAAAACGAGGGCCAGACCTTCACCAAGAAAGTGAATCAGCTGGTGCTGCCCGCGTTCCTGAGCGTTGCCGACGACCCCACCATGAAGGAACTCAATGGCGTGCAACTCGCCGGGCATTATGACTACGACGATGAAGGCGTTCCCGCCGAGCGCGTCGTCGCCGTCGAAAATGGAATTCTCAAAAATTTTCTGATGTCTCGCATGCCCATTAAAAATTTCAGCCAGTCCAACGGCCACGGCCGCCGCCAGCCCGGCCTTATGCCCACCGGGCGCCAGGGCAATCTGATCGTCACTTCCACCAACACTGTGAAAGATTCCGAACTGCGCGAGAAGTTCATCGCCGAAATCAAGAAGCAGGGAAAACCCTACGGCCTGTACTTCGACGATATTCAAGGCGGCTTCACCCTGACGCAGCGCGCTTCGCCGCAGGCATTTCAAGTAATTCCCGTAATGGTCTATCGCGTGTATGCAGATGGACGCCCCGACGAGCTTGTCCGCGGCGTGGATATCGTCGGCACGCCGCTGCTTTCCTTGAACAACATCGTCCTCACCGGTGACACGCTGCAAGTGTTCAACGGCATCTGCGGCGCCGAATCCGGGCAGGTTCCGGTGGCCGCCGCCGCTCCCGCGATGCTCTTCACCGAGATCGAAGTTCAGAAACGTCGTCGCGGTTCAGAACGTCCGCCGATTCTGCCGCCGCCTGGATTTGAATCTTCTGCATCCACCGCCCCGCCCGCGAACGCTGCCAAAGTCGCTGCGCCCGGAGCAAAACCATGAGCGCGCGCAAATCAGCACCGGTTCGTGCGGCCAACACGGCAGCACCGCTGCGCGGCTTCGCGCGCACATTAATTTTGCTGCTCGCGTTCTATCTCGCCGGCGCTGTTTCCGCCGCCGAAGCGCAGCAAAAATCTCCCGCTCCTTCAACCCCAGCGCCCGCCACGACGTCCGCCGCGATTCAATCCGATCCTTTGCTCAAAGCGATGCGCGAAGAGCTGGACCGCTCCAGATCCGAGCTCAAAATGGACAATGTGCCCGCGCCCTATTACATCGAATATCGTCTTTCCGATGTGGACGAGTTTACTGCCGAGGCTGCCTTCGGCGCGCTGCGCCAGAATCAACGCGTCCATGCGCGCAGCTTGCGTGTAGTTGTTCGCGTCGGTGATTACAAGCAAGACAGCTACTACGGGCCCGGCACCGGCATTGTAAACATCGCTCCGCGCGACGACGATGCCATCGCACTGCGCCGCGAATTGTGGCTGGCTACGGATCGCGCCTACAAAATCGCCAGCGAAGCTCTCGCCTCGAAGAAAGCGGTCCTCAGCCAATACACCGCCGATCAACCGTTCAATGATTTCGCTCGCGCCCGGGCCTTGGAATCGCTCGGCCCAATCGTCAAACTCGATTTCTCTCCGGCACCCTGGATGGAGACGCTCGAGAAGGTCACTAATCTGTATCGCAGCGACGCCAAAATTCAATCCCTTTCCGCCTACGTCCGGTTTCGCGCCGTAAACGATTATTTCGTGAACACCGAAGGCACCACCACACGCCAGGGCTACTCCGTCTATTCGCTCAATCTCTCCGCTGAAACCCAGGCGGATGACGGCATGGAACTCGGCCGCTCACCCTTTTATGTCGCCGCCACCGCCGCCGATTTGCCCTCGCAGGAAAAGCTCCTCGCTGACTCCACCAAGATGCTACAGACCCTGAAGGCTCTGCGCGAAGCTCCCATGGTCGAAGAAGACTATCGCGGACCCGTTCTTTTTTCGAACGACTCCGCCAGCGATATTCTCGACGGCATGATCGGCGCCAACATTCTGGGCATCCGTCCCAAGCCCGGCGATTCCGCGCGCACTACGGGAGAATTTTCCTCGAACTACAAAGGCCGCGTTCTGCCCACTTTCTTGACGGTCGTTGACGACCCGACCATGAAATCTTTCGATGGGAAGTCATTGATCGGAAGTTACCAGATTGACGAAGAAGGTGTGCGCGTCACCCCGCTTTCCGTCATCAAAGATGGCATTCTCGTTGAATACCTCATGGGCCGCATGCCCATTCGCGATTTTGCCGATTCCAATGGCCACGGGCGCGCCGCTCCCGGGCAGGCGCCTTCGCCCAATATCGGCGTCCTGATCCTTCAGCCGAAAGAATCCAGCTCGCCCGAAGAATTGAAAAAGAAATTGATTGCGATGTGCAAAGACGAAGGAAAACCCTACGGCTACTACTCGGAAACGCTGGTCGGATACAACCCGCGCCTGCTCTATCGCGTGTATGTCAGCGACGGTCACGAAGAGCTCGTCCGCGGCGCCGTCTTCAACGAACTCGACACGCGTACGTTGCGCAGCAATCTAGTCGCCGCTGGCAACGACCCGCTCGTCAGCAACCGCGAAGGCGGCGTCCCCACGACGGTAATCTGCCCGTCAATCCTTTTCGACGAACTAGAAGTGAAACGCACCGACAAGAAAAACGCCAAACTTCCCGAATATCCCCCGCCCGATCTTGCCGCGCGCTAATCGCAGCTCTACCGCTTCGGAAATTCCAACCTCACCCCAACTCGCCCCACAATCGGCAACCCCAACTGATACACCGGAGTTGCCGCCGTGTAATAAGTCGCGTTAAGCAGATTCTCCGCCGCCGCATATACCTCGAACCCCGCCCCGACCTGCCGCGATACCATCGCATCCAAGACGAAAAAACTCCCCAAGGGAAACTGGTTCTGATCGTCATCAAACGCGTTTCCAATTGCCCGGCCCGTGACCTCTACGGTCACGATCCTCGGATTCGAATATCGCGCCTGAAACGTAAACGCATTGTGCGGCACCTGCGCCACCCACAATCCCACCAGCGCCGTATTTGCCGGAAACGAACTCACCTTCGAATCTACATACTGGTACGAGCACGAAATTGTAAAGTCGCGCACGATGCTTGCAGTAACTCCCAGCTCCACTCCCGGCGCATTGATCTGTCCCAGATTTTGCCGCTGTCGAAGAATCAAATTGGGCGTCGAGCTCAAGGTCACGTTCGCCACCGGATCCACAATCTGGTTGTAAAAAAACGTCCCGTGCGCCTGCAATCTCCCGTTGAAGCCGCTCACCGCCACGCCTGCATCAACGCCCGTCAAGTGTTCCGCCACCAGAAATGGATTGTCCTCGGTCACCGTGTTCCCCTGGCGGAACGAGCGGTACAGCTCGTTCAGCGACGGCGCGCGAAATGCCCGGTACACCGAAGCATTCCATGACACGTGCGAATTAATCTGGTTGCGCAGCGTCAATCGCGGACTGAAAGCATTCTGGGAGCGGTCCGGGAAAATCGTGTCGGTCGGCGGAAGGGGCGGCGTCACCGGCACACGCAAAGTCGAAGCGTCGAAATTGCTCCAGACATCCACGCGCGCGCTAGCCGAAAGAAACCAGCGCGGCGAAATCTGAATCAGGTCTTCGCCGAATATTCCCACGGTACGCTGCCGGCCGCCCGAAGATTGATCTGTGGTCCCGCCGCTCAGGAGCACTTCATGGCTCGCGCCAATTTCTTCGTGATAGTCAACTCCCGCCACCAGCGTCTGCCGTTTTCCCGCTTGCCGCGACCACACCGCCGACCAGCCCACTCCCTGCGACGGCACAGTCTGCAAATCCGTCTGCGTCTCGCTGTCGCGGTTCGGGCCAATCGCGGAAAACGTCTGGTAATACGTTTGCGCGTCCGCATAAAACCGCAGCGTCAGCGCCCCGAACGCACCCAGCTGCAGATTCGCACCCAGCGCCCCCTGACCCAACTTGGTATCATTCACTTGCAGCGGGGTGCCGTTTCCACGAGACTCGTCCAGAAACCAGCCGCGCGCGAATATTTCACTCTGCTCGCCGATTTTTCGGCCCAGCATTAAAGCCGCAGTCCCATCCCGCACTCCCGCTGGCACATCCACAGTTCCGCGCTCGGATTTGGGCGTCAAAATGTACCCGTCCGTATTCAATACAGCGCCGGCAAAACTGGATTCCCATTTCCCTTTCTGTCCGCCGGCCCAGAGCGAAAAGTTCGGCGTATTTTGATTGCCGTAAGAGGTGTCCAGCGAAATTCCGCCAGGCTCCGTCGGCCGCGAAACAAACTGGATCACGCCGCCCAGCGCGTCGCTGCCATACAAGCTCGACCCACCCTCTTGCGAAATCTGCACGTCCGAAATGGATTCCACCGGGACGCGATCCCAGTACACCCACGCGCCAAACGGATCGTTGAGCGGAATGCCATCTTCGAGCACCAATGCGCGGCTCGCCCCGTTCGCCCCAAGTCCTCGCAGCGAAACGCCCTGTGTCGTCGGATTCGCCGTGCGGCTGCTCGACCGGCGATACAAGCTGAATCCGGGGATCTGCCGCAGGTCATCATCCAGCTGCAGCGCCGGCGTATCTAGCAACTCTTCGCGCGAAAGCTGTATTTCGCTCACCGGCACGTCGCTCAGCAACGTCGCCGCGCGATAAGCTGTCACCTGCACCTGCTGGTTCACCGCTGCGGGTGCCAGCACTATTTCCACGTGCACCACGAGTTGCCCGTCCGTCCGCCGCCAAGCCTGCTGCAGGTTCTGAAATCCCTTCGCGCTCACCGACAAAGTCCCTGCTACACCCGCAACGTTGTCAACCGCGAATGTCCCGCTAGCGTCCGTGACAACAGAAGCCGAAAACGGCCCCACATCCAGTTCCACCTGCGCGCCGGCCACCACCGCACCGCTCGAATCCCGCACCACGCCCTCAACACGCGTTCGCGCGCCAGCCGTTTGTGCGCTGGCGCTAGTCGCCGCCAATAAAATCAGCGTGATCACACCGGTCGCCAGCGAACGAAACGCATGCACAGTCATTTCCAGGGAAATCCTCACGAAAAGATTCAATGCGCCGCCCCACCCCGCGCAAATAAATGCCGCTTACCTGGCCCACCCCGCCTCACGCGATCATATCCCAGCGCCGAAACAGTAGAGCATCGAAGACCGCAACGCGTGCTGAAGTCCAACCTACGCCGCGGTTATGCTATCGTGTTCTACAGTCTCCCGACTTCATTTTAGGAGGAACTGCATGGGGACGGCTTCGCAGCGTCGCAGTGATCGCGTCTCGCTGACTCTATTGCTGGAAGCTTCCGGCAAGGATGGCAACGGCGAGGAATTCGCGCAGCCAGCCCGCACCATGCAGATCAATCGCACCGGCGCGGTGATCCTGCTCGACCGCGAATTGCACGCCGACCAGCGCATTCTCATCCGGCGCTTGGCCCCCAGCGAAAAGCACCGCCAAAGCCAGGTTCGCATCGTCGGCCAATTCGGCCGCCAAAAAGAAGGCTACGTGTACGGCGTCGAAATTCTCGAGCCTGAAAATGACGTCTGGGCCATCGAATTCCCGCACGTCGCCGAATCCCAGGAAGCCGTCGCGCGCATGTTGCTGGAATGTACCTATTGCCGCTCGCGCGAAGTCGTTTACTTGAACGAACTCGAGCTGCGCGGCTTCGAAGGCACTCGCGGAATCGCGCGCTATTGCAAGACGTGCAATGTCCCCAGCATCTGGTCGCAAGCTCCCCACGAAAGCGAAAAGAAACTCGCCTCGCGCGCCACACGCAGTCGCGTCAGTCCCAGCGATCCGCCGGATCTTCCCGCGGGCGGTGAGCAACGCGAACGCGGACGCCTGCGCATGCGAACTCGCCTCACCGCCTGCGTCCGCCAGGCCAACGCCGACGATGAACTCGCCGTCTGCGAAGATATCTCGCCGGTAGGCATGTGCTTCCGCAGCAAACGCCGCTACGAAGCGCAGGAAGCGATTGACGTGGCTGTCCCGTACACGCCCGAAGTAGCTAACATTTTCATTCCCGCGCGCGTGGTGTACTGCGAAGAATTACCCAAGGCAGGTCTGTTCCGTCACGGCGTGGAATACCGCAGGCCCGAACCACCAAGAGAATAGAAGCACCAGTATTACGTTTGCGGCCCCGATCCTAATGCACTGCGACCGGCGTCCGCTCCCCAGTCCTTCGCTGCAAATACTGCATCGCGATATTCAAATGCACATTCCCGCCCGGAGTCTCAAAACAAAGTATCGTTGCTTCTGAATCCTGCCCCGCCTTCTCGCACTGTTCCTGCGTCAAAACCTCCGGCGGCAAAACCTTGAAATGAAATCCCGCATCGTTCAGCTGCGTCACCGCATTTCCAATCACCATGTTCGCCAATTCGCAAACCGTCTCGGTCACAATCGTCGCCGAAGGATCTACTTCGGTGCCCGCCAGAAAACTCGCCACCTGCGCCGCGGCACCGGGCTCCATGTCCAGAATCACGCGTCCCTCGATCTGTCCCTTGAAACTCACAGCCGCCGCCGTGCCACGACGCCGGTATCCTTCCTCTTCCATCGTCAAGTCCACAATCTTGGCCGGCATCTTCATCATCTCTGCCAGCACCGCGTCGAGCGAGCCGATAAACGGCTGGATCAGATCCATCCTCATCGCGAGCTCTCCTCGGCCGCGCCCACCGGCGTCGTCACGCCATCATCATTCAACACGTAACGAATAATTTCGTACAACGCGTCCGGCTTTACCGGCTTCTGCACGAAATGCCGCGCGCCCTTCTGAAGCGCCGCCAGAATATTGTCCTGGTAGCCCACGGAAGAGACCATGATGATCCGCGCCTCGCCGTGCTCCTGCACGATTCTTTCGACGGCTTCGATCCCTTCCATCTGCGGCATGGTGATATCCATCAGCACGATATCCGGCCGCGTGCGCGCGTACTCCGTGATCGCCGTGCACCCGTCGCCGGCTTCGCCCACCACCTTCCCGCCGAACGATTCCACCATTTTCGCCAGGCTCTTGCGCGCAAAGACGGAATCGTCCACGATCAAGTACTTCACCGCCTGATGGTCATTCTTTCGCGTCAATGCTTCGAACTGTTTCATCACGATCTCCTTCGGAAACCCGATTCAGTAGTGAGAATGTCTGCGCCCGATTCCTGATTCGCTGCGTCGCCGAGCGGCCGTTCTGCGATACATTTCGCCTGTAAGAAACTGGAAAGACTCGAAAGCGATACAACGCGTCCCGCAAATCCCCGCTCGATCGCCGACCGCGGCATGCTATCCACGATGCATGTGTCCGGACTTTGCGCGATCGTCAGTCCGCCTGCGGCCTGAATTGCGCCCAGGCCTTCCGCGCCATCATCGCCCATGCCGGTCATCAATACGCCGACGGCGTTGCTGCCGAACTCTTGCGCGACGGAATGAAAAAGCACGTTTGCCGACGGCCTGTGCCCATTCACTCTCGGCTGATCCACCAAAATCGCCACGTTGCCATGCTCCATCCGCCGCACTTTCAGGTGCCGGTTGCCAGGACATACCAGCGCCCGCCCCGCCAGCAGCAAATCTCCCGATTGCGCTTCCTTAACCTCGATCGCCGAACATTCATCCAGCCGCCGCGCAAACATCTCCGTAAAGCCTTCGGGCATATGCTGCACCACCAGAATGCATCCCGGAAAATCCGGCGGCAGTTGCGAAAATAAATACTGCAGCGCGTTTGGCCCGCCAGTGGAAATCCCGATGGCCACGATCTTCGAAGGCCAATTCGGCATCGCAGTCCGCCGCTGATCCTTCTGCTTCGTGGGCGGCACTGTGATAATCATTTTCGGCGCGCCCGAACCGGCGGCCACCTTGATTTTCAGCGCCAGCTCCGCCGCAATCTGGTCCAGCCGTCCGGAAGCCGCTTCCGGCGGTTTCGTCACGAAGTCAAAAGCGCCCAGCGCCAAAGCTTTCAACGTAATTGAGGCGCCGCGCTCCGTCTGCGCGCTCACCAAAATCACCGGCACGCGATGTTTGCGCGTGATCTGCCGCAACATCTCCAGGCCATCCATCCGCGGCATATCCAGATCCAGCGTCACGACGTGCGGCTTCAGCTCATCCAGCTTCCGCAACCCGACTTCGCCGTCCATCGCCGTGCCCACCACTTCGATGGACGGATCCCGCTGCAGCACCTGCGGAATCAACTTTCGCATCAGCGCCGAGTCGTCCACCACCAGGACGCGAATTTTTTCGCTCATGCTGTCGCTCCCACCGGCTGAATGCGCGCCAAATGCGACACCACCGCAGGAATGTTCAGTATGAGCACGATCGTCCCGTCGCCCAGAATGGAAGCGCCACTCACCAACGGAGAAGTGACCAATTGGTCCTCCAACGCCTTGATGACCAGTTCCTCTTCACCCATCAGCTTGTCCACAGCCAATCCGAACCGCCGGCTGCCCGCTCCGATCACCACCACGAAAACTCTCTTTGTCCGCTCCGCTGCCTGCAAATTTTCCAACCGATCGAGCCGCACCAGGGTCAGTACTTGCTGCCGAAGTTGAAACACTTCGTGGTCGTCCACACGATGAATTTCCTCTTCGTTGATCCGCGTGATTTCCACCACGGACGCGATCGGCACGGCGTACAATCGCCCCGCCACGTGGAATAGCAAAGCCTGTATGCTCGCCAGAGTCAGCGGCACGATCAGCCGAAACGTCGTCCCCTTGCCGGCCTCGGTCTCGATATCAATCGAACCTTTGAGGTTGTCCAGCGCGGACTTCACTACATCCAATCCCACGCCGCGCCCCGAAATCTCGGTTACGTTTTCCGCCGTGCTGAATCCCGGCGTAAAAATCAAATGATTGATCTCCGAATCGTTCATGCGCGAAGTTTCCGTCGCGCTCATCAAACCGCGCTCGATAGCTCGGCGGATCACCTTCTCGCGATCAATCCCGCGGCCATTGTCCGAAACTTCGATCACCACCTGGTCGCCCTCATGATAGGCATCCAGCCGCACCGTGCCATGGGCTGGCTTTCCCGCCGCCGCGCGTTCACCAGCGGTTTCGATGCCGTGATCCGCCGCGTTCCGAATCAAGTGCGCCAGCGGCTCGGCGAGCGCGTCCAGGATGCTCTTATCCAGATCCGTGTTCTGCCCCGCAATCTCCAGGGTAATTTCTTTGCCGCGCTGTTTGGCCACGTCGCGCACGATCCGCGGAAACCTGCGGAACAGCTGCTCCACCGGCACCATGCGAATCTTCATCACCGATTTCTGCAACTCATTCAGAATTCGTGATTGAAACGCCAGCGCGTCCGAAAATTTCCCGCGCAGCGCATCCTTCGCAAACCGCCGCTCGAATTCCGCAACGGTCCGCTGCAGCATGGATTTACCGATAATCAGCTCGCCCACCAAGTTCATCACCGTATCAATCCGCCCGGCATCCACGCGCAACGTGTTCTCGGCCACTGCATGCGCCAAACCGGCCGGCGGGCTGGACGATTGCGCCCCATCCTCATCTTCCATCTCGCCGTCTTCAGCGGACTCGCCGCCAACGCTCGCGGAAACCGCCGCCGCTTCCGATTCCACCAAAATATCCAGCACATCGCGCGGCCCCGTTTCCAGCAACGGAATGCGATTCACCGAAATCTGCGCCACCACCGACGGCACTTGGCAACGTTGGCGGATCCAATCTGCCGGCTTGCTGCACGCCAGCGCCGCTTCCAGCAACCCGCCGCTCACCACCTCAGCGCTGTCTTCAGGGCGCAACGCCAAGATCTTTCCCGCGCGCTCCAACGCCTTTTTCGCCAGTTCATAAGCCGCTGCCGGCGAAATGGCCTCACCAGCCAGGTGCATCGCCACCCGATAAACCGGCTCACCGCGCCGGAAAGATTCCGCAATCAGCAACCGTTCGTATTCCGTCCAGCTGAAAGTTGCCGCGGTATCGTCCAAAGGTTTTTCACGCCGAGCCGTCGCTGGTTTGTGCAGCAGCCTCTGCACGTATTCGCGCAGCGCCCCGCCATCCGGCGGTTGCAGGTTGCTCCGATAAGCCGCCAGCATGTCGCGAAAAGTATCGGCCGCCGTCAGCACGACCTCGGCGATCAGCCCGGCATGTTCCTTAACCAGATCAGGAGTCAACACGTCTTCCAACTCATGCGCCAGCTCGCTCAATTCGCGATAGCCGCACGCCGCCGAATCTCCCTTCAACGTGTGCACAGCCCGGCGCACGCTGCGCAGGCTTTCCTTGTCGCTCGGACGTTCCTCGAGCGCCAGCCCCGCATCGTTCATCGCCTGCAGAATTTCCTCCGCGCTCTCGAAAAAAAGATCGCGAAGTTCCGAGGCTCGGTCGTCGGGTGAAAACGTCACTGCGGCCCCTCGATTCGCTGGTATACCGTCGCATTATTCTGATGAATCATATGGAATCGCTTTGTCAGCCCGAACAAGCTTTCCGCGTGTCCCACGAACAAATATCCTTCCGGATTCAAGCAGCGATGGAATTTGTCAATCAAGCGTTTTTGTTCCGCCTCGTCGAAATAAATCATCACGTTTCGGCAGAAAATCGCATCATTGCGTTGCGGTAAATATTCTGTTTTCAAATTGTGAAAGTCGAATTGCACCAGGCTCTTCAGCGCCGGTTTCACAGAATATTTATCACCCACCTTGTCGAAGTAGCGCAGCCGGCAGGTGTAATCCACCGTCTCCATCTGCGCTTCCGTGTAGATCCCCTGTTGGGCTGTCAGCAAAGCCGAATAACTTATGTCCGACGCAACAATCTCCACTTTCCACGGAGGAGGAATCAGCGGCTTCGGTGTGGGCATCTCAAAGGGAAGGGGATTCCGCAGATAGTAATAAGCCAGCGCATCGCAAATCAGAATTGCCAGTGTGTAAGGTTCCTGTCCGGTCGAGCACCCCGCGCTCCAGATCCGCAAAGACCAGTCGCGCCGCTCCTGCTTGCGCCGTAAAAGCTCCTCGAGCACTGATTTCTGAAATAATTCCAGTTGCGGTCGAATCCGGAAAAAACTCGTTTCATTCACCGTCAGGTTTTCCAGCAGCGCCACCAATTCCTGCTTGCCTTCGCGGCTGGTCAGCAACCTGTAATAGGTATAGAACGAATCCATCTGGCAAGCTTTCAAGCGGCGTTGCAGCCGGTCGCGCAGAAAATGCGTGCGGCGTTCATCGAAATACATGCCGCATTCCTGGTACACCAGCGTCTGCAGGAGCTTCAATTCGGGTTCGGTGAGCGGAACCTGTGCTGTGAGAGTGGACATTCGCTCCTCGTCGTTTTCGTTCTCGCGCTAGGCCTTGCTGGCTCCAGCGGCCAACTCTAGACGCGTGCCAGATTGTCGGTGGACAGCGCTGCGGCAGTGTCGGCCGCGTCTTCCAGCCGGCGCAGCTCTCCGCGTTGCAGAATTTTGCTCAGATCGAGCATCATCACCAGCCGTCCGCGAAGCTTTCCCACGCCGGTGATGTAATTCAATTCGCCTTCTTGAAACACCGAATGCGGCGCTTCGATATCCGAGGGTGGAATTTTTATTACTTCGGACGCCGAATTCACGATCAGCCCGATAGATCTGCTCTCCAGCTCGACCACCACGATTCTGTTCCGCTTGCTCGCTTCAATCACTTTCTCGCCAAACCGTTTGCGCAGGTCCACTACCGGGATAATTCGCCCGCGCAGATTGATCACGCCTTCGATATAATCCGGCGCGTTCGGGACTGATGTAATCTCCGGCACACGCACGATTTCCCGCACCATTGCGATCGGCAATCCAAAAGTTTCCCGCCCGATCCGGAATCCTACGATTTGGATGTCTTTGTCCATGTTATTTGTGATCGCGCTGCTACGAACGCGACTACTTCTGCATAATCCGCCGAAGAATTGCGCTCGTTCTCGCTCGAACCGCCGCCGCTGAACGCGCCCTGAACCTTGCCGCCGCCCGAAATGGCGCCGTCCCTCCTGGGAGCCCTCGTCGAGCACGAAGCGGTCCATGGACTCCAGCAGCACGCGCGAAAGTTTGGACATTTGCTCGGCCGCCGCGGCCAATTCCGTCGAACTCGAAGTGGACTGCTGCACCAGCTCCCGCATTTTTTCCATCGCGCGAACTACAGCCTGCGAGCCCGATGCCTGCTCCTCGACCGAAGAATTAATTTCCTGCGTGATCTCGGTCAGCCGGTTCGTGGCCTTGGCAATCTGCGAAGATCCGCTGGACTGCTCGGTAGTAGCCGCACCGATCTCCTGCGAGAACTTGTACACCTCGGACACAACGTCCGAAATCTTTTCCAGCGCGAAACTCAGGTCTTTATTCAGCAGCAAGCCTTCCTGCACCATGGTGGTGCTCTTTTCCATGTTGTCCACGGCTTCCCGCGCTTCCTTCTGAATGCCCTGAATCAATTCCGAAATTTCCTTGGTGGACTGTGTGGACTTCTCCGCCAGCTTGCGCACTTCCTCGGCAACCACAGCGAAACCCAAACCGTGCTCGCCCGCGCGCGCCGCTTCAATCGCCGCGTTCAATGCCAACAGGTTGGTCTGCTCCGCCAGATCATCAATCACCTCGATGATCTTGCCGATGTCGTCCGCGCGCCGCCCGAGCACGTCAATAATCTCCGCCGACGACTGAATCGCGTGGCTCGTGCGGTTCAATCCCTCGGTCGCCTTGCTCATCGTCACCATGCCGGTTTGGACTTCCTCGCGCGAACGGTGCGATATATCCACCAACAATTTAGCCGTATCGGCCACACGCTCGATCGAGGTCACCATCTGATCAATCGAAGCAGACGTTTCCGCCACGCTCGATGCCTGCACCTGGGTGTTCTTCACCACGTTCTGCACGTTGATGCTCATCTCGTGCATTGTGCTGGTCACTTCGTCAATCGCAGACGCCGCCTGCACGCTCACCTTTGCCGATTCGTCTGAAGCACTGGCCATCTGACCGGAACCGCTAGCCACCTGTGCCGCGCTGTCCCGCACCTGCCGCACTAAATCCCGCAATCCGCGCGTCATCGAAGCGAACGCTTTCGCCATCGTGTCCTGCTGCGACCTCGGTTGCACCGTTACGGACAGCTGCCCCTCCGCAATCGCCGCCGAAACAGCCGCCATATCCTTCAAATGCACAATCATCTTGTTGAAGTTTTCAGCCAGCACTCCGACTTCGTCGTCGCGATGCGTGTCAATGGATTGTTCCAGGTCGCCCGTTTCCCCAATTCGCCGCGCTACTTCGATCAAATGGTAGATCGGCTCCTTGATGGACTTCGCCGTATAGAAAGCGATCAGCAATCCCAGCAGGACCGCCAGCAAAGTGCCCGCGGTCGTGATGCCAGTGCTCCATGTCGTAGCTGCTTGCGCCGAACTGTTTGAATCGTCCAACGATTTGTGCACGGTGTTATCAGCTTGGTCCAGCATCGCCGTGGACTTGCTCACCCACGAAGCGGGATCGTGCTGCAGATAAAAAATCTGCAGATCGGAAACCGTCGCGTCTCCCGCGTCCACCTGGTGCCGTTTCGCGATCATGGGTTTCGCGAAATTTTCCGACCAGCTGCTTTCCGTGTCTCCCACTTGCGCCAAAGCGTTGCGCAGGGCCGGATCACTCACTTTAGTCTCGGCGTCTTTCAGCAGCGCCAGCAAATCCCCCACGCCCTTGTTGGTTTTGTCTTCATCGCGCAGGTCGCCGCTCAATAAGTAATTGCTCAGATACAAGCGGTCCTGCATCATCTGCGAGCGCGCATTGTCGAGCGCCTGCTTCGTCGCCAGCGTGGCCTTCACCGTGTCCTGCGCGCTGTACTCACGGCGCACCGTGATCACGTTAATGAAGAACAACACCAGCATGATCGAAAGAATCGCGCCAAACCCGAAATAGAGTTTCTTCCCGATTGTCATGAGAAATTCCTCCGCTCCCCGCCCGCAGCTGCAGCCGCAGGCCCCCGATCACGCCTGCTCAGTTGTGCGCCGCGAAATCGAATTCCACCACTTCCACCGATTCTCTTGCCGACGGCTCGTAGCGCCATTTCTTCAGCGCATCTGTCGCCGCGCCCACCAACAGCGGACTGCCGCCTATTACTTTCGTGTTAGTCACTTTTCCGTCCGCGGAAATTGTCGCTTCGATCTTCACTTTTCCCGCGACGTTCAGTTGCTTCGCTAGTGTTGGATACTCCGGCAAGGTCTTCGTTCTCACTTTTCGTCTTGCGCTGTCCTGCGAATTTTCCTGCGCGCTTGCTCGCGGAGCGGCTGCCAGCGATCCCCCCAAAATCAGCGCCAATCCAAAGCCGAGCAGTCGTTTCCTGCGGTTCATACGTACGCCTCCTCAATCGAGGGAAGGGTCCCGCATCGGAAATTGCAATGAGGATGCCATCGGCAAATTGTTATGTGCGCACTAGCAAAATTCGCCAACTGCGCTGGTATGGCGCTGATTAATAAGCATTTAGCAGACGAGAAGTCGCCGGCACAAATGACCTTACTCCACCCCAGTTGTCTCAAATGCCCGCGGTAGCGCCCTGCTGCGTCTCACCTTGCGACGTGTCGAGATTGCTCATTAAGGCACCTGCCGCCCCCCGTTCGCTTGACTCAAATTGAGAACACACCGTAACGTCTTTCTCGTATAGGCGTAGCGCGCGCAATGCCCCCTAGACCTCCATGCGTGCACTAAAAAGAAGTCGTGATGTCTCACCTCGTCTCAATGGCTCTTTCGAGAGCCTGCTCGCGCAGTTCTCCGCCACCACGCTAGAGCTGAATCCTTCCCTCGGCACCGCGCAATTCTCAAAACGTCTCACTGCGCGCGCCGCCGAAATGCTCGGTGCGCGTGCTGCGGTCCTCGCGCTCGTAGCGGACAACGAATGGGAAATTGCAGCACTAAGCGGCCCCGCGCATCGCTGGGATCCCATGACGCAGCATCACCTCGCCGGCGTGCTGGCCGAACAAGCTCGCGTTCCCGGCGAGAAATTGCGCCAAGGTTCCGCCCCTATGTTGCTCGGCCGCGGCCTCTCGGAAGCGCTGGTGTGGGAGGAATTGGTGCTCGCGCGTCTCTCCGGCAGTGAAGGCGAACTTCTCGGTGTGTTGTGCCTCGTGGATCTCTCGCGCGAACTTTCCGCCACCGAACGCCAGCTTCTCGAAGCTCTTGCAGGCCATGCAGCGATGGCTCTGGAAAACGTCCGGCTCTTCTCGCGCGTCGAACAATCCAGAAAACAGTGGGTCGAGGATTTCGACGCCATTTCCGACTTCATCGTCGTCCACGACGCCGGAAATCGCGTCCTGCGTCTGAATCGTGCCCTCGCCGAAACGCTCGGGCTGCGCCCCACCGAAGCCATCGGCTATGAAATTGATCGCCTGGAAATTCTCGACTCGCCGCCCAGGGAAGGGAATTGTCCCTTCTGCCGCAATCCGCGCTTGGCGCACGAAGAATTCATCCACGAAGCCGGCGAGCGCACATTCTTAATTTCTGCATCGCGCATCCACAACGCGCAGGGCAACGACTGGCGCACCATTCACGTAATGAAAGACATCACCGATCGCCGCGTTGCCGAACGCCGTTACCGCCGCGAACGCGATTTTAACAAGAACATTCTGAATAACACGCAGAGCATGATCCTGGTGCTCGATACCGCCGGTCTGGTCAGTTACGCCAACCGCCGCTGCTTCGAGGCCGGCTATCGCGAACAGGATTTATTGGGTCAACCCTTGGTGGAACTCGTGACTCCCGCGCGTCGGCCTCTCCTTGCCGAAGCGCTCGAGCGGACCCTGCAAGGCGCCGCGCTCGATAATTTGGAAGTCCCGCTCTTCCGTGGCAGCGGCACTCCCGGACAATTTTCCATCAGCCTCAGCCCCATGCGTGACGAACAGGGCGAGATCAATAGCGTAGTCGTGGTCATGACGGACATCACCGACGCCGCCAGTCTGCAAGCTAAATTGATGCACACCGAAAAAATGGCGGCGTTAGGTCAACTGGTCTCCGGCGTAGCCCACGAAGTCAATAATCCGCTCGCGGCCATCGTCGGCTTCACGGATCTGCTGCTCGAAAATCCCGCAGTTCCCGACGACGCCAAAGAAGAGCTGCAAGTGATTCTCCAGGAAGCCCAGCGCACGCGGGTCATCGTGCAGAATCTGTTGAGCTTCGCGCGTCAAATGCCCGCACAGCGCGAACCGGCGCAAGTCAACACGATCCTCAAACAAACCATGAAGCTCCGCGCTTACGATCTGGAAAACCACGGTGTCGAACTCACCGAAAAATATGCCGTCGAACTTCCGATGATCATTGGCGATCCGCACCAGCTCCAGCAAGTCTTCTTGAATATTTTGAACAACGCCTACGACGCCGTGCAGGAAATCCGTCGCACCGGCAAGATCGAAGTCCAGACCCTGCATCGCGGCGACAAAATCGAAATCATGTTTCGCGACAACGGTCCCGGCATCTCGCAAATAGACCGCATATTCGATCCCTTTTTCACCACCAAGGAAGTCGGCAAGGGCACCGGCCTCGGCCTCAGCATCTGCTACGGCATCATTCAGGCGCATCGCGGCGAGATCGTTGCGAAAAATAATCCCGATGGCGACGGTTCCACGTTCATCGTCCGCCTGCCTATCGCCGAGAAAGCCGCGGAAATGCACGCCGCAAAGGCCGCCGAATGACAGCTACTCCTGCGCCCGTCCCAGCCACTCGCTCGCGCATTCTCGTCATCGAAGACGAGCCATCGGTCGCCGCGTTCGTGCGCGCCGCGCTCGAACGCCATGGCTACGAAGTGACGTCCTCCTCCTCCGCCGTCGAGGGCCTCCACCTCCTCGCGCTCCATGATTTTCGCGGCGTAATCTCCGATTTCCGCACGCCCGGAGGAATCACTGGCTCCGACGTGCACGATTGGCTGCAGCGTCACCGGCCCGAAATGGCTTCACGAATTATTTTCATCACCGGCGATACTGCCAGCGACGAGACCATCGCGCTGCTGGCCCTTGCCGGAACTCCCTGTGTTGAAAAACCCTTCCGCGTTCAGCAATTAATAGACGCGGTCGAAAAAACCATTGGAAAACCATGACCGACGAACTGAAGCTCCGCTTCTTGATTGTGGATGATGAACAAAGCATTCGCCGCCTGTGCATCACCGTGGGCCAGGGGCTCGGCTATATCTGCGCCGAAGCCGAGACCGCCGAGGCCGCGCTCGAATCTTTGGAAACCTGCGCGCCCGATCTGGTGGTCACGGATCTGAAGCTGCCCAGCCTCTCCGGCGTCGAGTTGCTCACAAAAATAAAAGAACTGTCACCGCGCGCCGAAGTCGCCATCATGACTGGCCACGGTTCCGTCGAAACCGCCGTGGACGCCATGCGCCAGGGCGCCTATGACTACATCGAGAAGCCATTTCGCGTCGAACGCTTGCGCCAGCTTCTCCAGCGCATGGCCGAAAAAGTCCGGCTCGTCACCGAAAATCAATTTCTGCGCGAACGCGTCAACACCGTTACAGACCTCGATGGCATCGTCGGCACCTCCGCCAAAATTCAAGACGTCCTGCGCATGATTTCGCGCCTGAAAGAAACCCGCACGCCCGTGCTTATCACCGGAGAAAGCGGCACGGGAAAGGAACTGGTCGCTCGCGCCATTCACTTCCGCGGCCCGCTAGCCGAAATGCCCTTCGTCGCCGTGGATTGCGGCTCACTGGTTCCCACCCTTATGGAAAGCGAACTATTCGGCCACGAGAAAGGCTCGTTCACTGGTGCGTTGAAAACCAAAGCCGGCCTTTTCCAGGCGGCGAACGGGGGCACAATTTTTCTCGATGAAATCGGCGAGCTGCCGCTGGAATTGCAGGCGAAGCTCCTGCGCGTCCTTCAGGAAAAAGAAGTCCGTCCCGTGGGCAGCAATGAAAAAGTTCCCGTGGACGTCCGCGTCATCGCCGCCACCAATCGCGATCTCGAAGCCGCCTATCGCGCCGGAACTTTTCGCAAGGATCTCTATTTCCGTCTCAACGTCGTCACCGTCCACGTTCCCGGCCTGCGCGAACGCCGTTCCGACATCCCGCAGCTGGCGCACTATTTCCTCGATCGCTATGCCGCGGGAGAAAACATTCAGGTCACGCCGTCGGCGATGAAGAGTTTTCTGCAATATGAATGGCCCGGCAACGTGCGCGAACTCGAAAATTGCATCGCGCGCGCGGTGGCCCTGGGCGATCATCACACTGTTGACGTCGAAGATCTGCCGCCCGCCATCCGCGCTCCGCAAGATAGCAACATACTGTCCGGCGAATCCTCCGCGCTCTCCACCACCGCCCTCGCTGACCTCGAACGCATGACCATCCTCCGCGTGTTCGAAAAAGCCGGCGGCGATAAAGCTCTGGCTGGCCGGATGTTAGGCATCAGCCGCGCCACCCTGTACCGCAAACTCAAGCTCTACAACATTCCCCTACGCGCGATGCACAAACACGACGTGCAAATGGCCTCGTGAGGAAAGCTCCGAGCGCCGCGAATCCATTCCGCATTCTGGGTTTGCGCTGCATCCGTGAGACGCAGCTGTATCACCCTGAGACACCTGCAAGACCTTATCGCCCGTAGCAAATCCATAATCCTCACATAAAAAAGAACTTACCAACCTAGTTCGCGGTCAACCTTTGGCCGTCTTCGTGCAAACATCTCCCCGGAAGTCTTTCTGCGTTCGGACCAGTGCGCCATTTCTCGCAGACTGACAGTCACTCTGGGGGCTCCGTGATCAGTGAAGCCGTGGCAGACGCTGTCGAAACACCCCAAACCTGCGTCGAAAAATTGTCGCAACTCTTTCCCAGCGCCTCGCCGATGCGCATCCCGGTACGCGTCGTCACGCTCGCGACAGCCCGTCGCCCCTTGCACGAACAGACCGTTATCGAATTCGGAACCGCGCAGGAAGTTCTCTTCGCCTCCACGCTGCCGCTGGAATTTGAAGATGGCGTGCGCGTGCTGAACTCCGATGGTTCGCTGGACGCTCGCGCGACGGTCGTCGCCGTGCGCTATCACGACGGACGAAAGGCCGTCGCTGCCCGGTTCGTGGGAGAAGTGGGCAACTGGATCATAAAACGATGACCCCCAAATCAGACGTCACTACCTTGCAGCCGCCTGCGCAATCGGGCTCCGCGGATTTTGTCGCGCAATGGTCCGAAGCGCGCAACGCATATCCTCTATATGCGGCTCTCGCCGCTCAATTCAATTTTGGCGCGCTGCCGTATCCCGATGGCGAGTTGCCGCCGCAGCGCCCCACGCGCGAAGTATTCGACACCGTGTTGAAGTGGCTCGATGGAATTGATGCGCGAGTCCGAGCGTTTCAGATCCGCCAGCTTCCGCCGGAGACCCTGAACGCCAGCGAGCAAAGCCTGCGCGCCTTTCTCCAGCGCCAACTGCGCAAACAAGAAAAGACAACCGCCGATCGCGACAAGATTGACCTGCTCCTCGTCCAATATTTCGCATTGTGCGCACCCGAAGAACTCTATCGCAAGGAAATTCACCTCGAAGATGTCGCGGAAGTTTTGCAACCGGTCCTGACCGCCGCGGACGCCACCCGCCTCGACTGGTGCGCACCGCTCGATCAAATTCTCGACAAGGTCGCCCACTGCGAAAGTCTGCGAGATATGATGGAGCTCGGCCTCCTCGAACAAGGGCGCCTGGTAAAAGAATCCGCGGGCGCGATGTTCTACGATCCCGCCGCGCTAGTGGCATTCTGCCGCTTCAATTTTCTGCTTCGCCGCGCTTTCATCCGCATGCTTCACGCGGACTTGAGCGCCGTGCGCCAGGCCGCCGAGACTCTCGACGCCAACGGCGTAAAGACCGTGGACTGCCGCCGCGCGGGCTTCTCCGCCGCGGAGACCACCACCCAGCTACGCTACTACTGCGAAAATTGGAAGCAGCCGTTTCACAAGGACTACACCGAAACCTCCGTCACTCATGCCTTCGAACAACTCTTGGCCCTGCGCGCTGACCTCGAAGAAGCTCTCGCGCGCGGCACGTCGGGCGCGCCCTCTCCGTCTGCCGCCACCGAAACGCGCCAGCCAGACAAGCGTTCCACCGTCGATCAGACTTCCAAGCCAGTGGAACCGCTCACGCCGCCCGCCGCCGCGGTCCAGGTATCTCCGGCGACTCCACCCGCACCGAAACAATCGAGCGCACCCGCCGCGGAAAAGAGCGACGCGTCACAACCAGCAAGCTCGTCCACAACCTCGGCCAAAGCATCGCAAGCGTCCGCCGATGCAGCCGTGCCGCCGGCCAACGCTCTCGATAAAGAAAAGTGCCTCGAGTCCATCTGGGAGCAGCTGATCGCCGAGCCACCTTCGCGCGGCCGCTCCATGTCCACCATCGTCCTGCAAAATACAAAAGTTCTGCTCTCTTCCTGGGAAGTCGCCGCATTCGTCGCCGACGGCGATCAGGAAGCCGAAGATCTCCGCCGCGCCGTAGTCGCTCGCGCTCTGCTGGCCGTAGCCATGGAAGAACGCAAACGTTCCGGCGATCTGAACCAGATGGCAGCCGCTCTAACGCTGGCGAAATCCGAAGTCTCGTACTTCCAGGGCCGCGTCGAACAAGCCAAGCGCGCCAAGAATACCGAAGCCGCGGTGAATCTCGGCATCAGCACGAAACGCCTCCTCTCCTTCATAGAGGAAGCCGAGAAATTGCAGCCTTAAGCAGTTGACGCACAAGACTCCGCGAATCGTTCCGCCTAGTGGTTAGGTGCGGTCGCCGTTGCTGTTGAGTTTGTAGCGGCCGCCTTCAGGCGGGCGCCGTTGATTTTGCCGTCGCCGTTGACTTTCCTTGGGGGAATGCTCTTGTCTCATTCCAGCGTCCTGATCGTCTCGGACGACACTGAATTCGCGCGTACCGTCGCCGCTCGCTGGCAAGCCGAACGCCGCGTCCCAGAGATCACTCTCACGACCAGCGACGTCTGGCAATCCTCCGCAGCCGAAGGCTACAACCTCGTGATCGTCGGCCCCGTTCGCGATAACAAAATTTCAGCAAGATCCTCTCCGCGCTGAACGCGACACCAACCGCCGCAACCGTTTACGTCTCCACTGAAACAAAAGGCGTCGCGCACCTAGCTGCGCAACACTCGCACGTACTAATAATCCCGCGCGAAGACGGCTGGATCGGCACCCTGATCCTCGTCGCAGGAGAAGCGCTGCGACGCGCGGCCGCCACCGCGCGCGCCCAACGCGCCGAACGCGTCGCCGCCGAAGCGCAACGCAACGCCGCCCTCGGCCGCTACATGCTCGAGATGCGCCCCAGCGTAAACAACGCGTTAACCTCAGTCCTAGGCAATGCCGACCTCCTGCTTCTGGACTCCGAATCAATCCACCCCGACGCGCGCGAACAAATTCGCACCATTCACACCATGGCGCTGCGCCTTAACGAAATCATGCAGCGTTTCTCATCCGTAGCCGCCGAGATGCGCGCCGGTGAGAAAGAATCTCAAGCTGAGACATCTACGGTCTCGCAGATTTCCGCAGCCGGCCTCGCGCGCTAGCCCAGCCCCGCGCAACCGGCTGAAAAGCAATACAGTTGCAATCTAGTCGCATAACAAGAAAAACGCTCCGCACATGGTCCTGCACTTGCATTTCTATCTGCGGGTATTTCTGTGGAGGTCTGCCGTGCCGAAAAAGGTTCTGATTGTGGACGATTCCCAGGCGGAACTCCACCTCATGCAGTCCATGCTGCAGCAGGGCGGTTTTCATTCCGTGGGAATTTCCGATCCCACCAGAATTGAAGAGGCCATCGAAGAAGAGCATCCCAACGTCATTCTGCTCGACGTGGTCATGCCGCTGCGCAATGGCTTTCAAGCCTGCCGCGATCTGAAAAGTCAGCAGCCCTATTCCAGCATTCCCGTAATTCTGGTCACGTCCAAATCCGCGCCCAGCGATCGCTACTGGGGCGAACAACAGGGCGCGAACGGCTACGTCTCCAAGCCGTTTACTCCCGATGAATTGCTCAACGCGGTGAAAAGGTTTGCCTGATGTCCCTCGAGCGCGATAACGCGGCGCTTTCCGCTGAACTCGATGGCGGCGCATTCCTGGAGAGTGAAGTTTTTTCCGAGGAGCGCCTGCCCGAGCGCCAGTACTGCGTGTTCAGGGCCGGTCGTGAACGTTTTTGTTTTTCGGTTCTCGAAGTGGAAGAGGTGGTGGATTGGCCCATTGTTACGCGCATTCCGCTCACTCCCGCGTTTCTCATGGGAGTGTTCAATCTGCGCGGCACCATCGTTCCGCTGATTGACATCGCCTTCACCGAAGGCCGCCGACCCGGGCTGCTGCCCAAGCACGTGGTGGTCGCGCTCCTGAAAGCCGACGCGAATCGCGAGGACATGCGGCTGGGAATCGCGGCCGATGAAGTCATCGGTACATTTTCCGCCACTGAAGAGGCGCTGCTGGATCAAGCGCCGGCCGACGTGCCGCACTGCCGCGGCATGTTGCGCCACGACGATCGCTTGGCGCTGGTAGTTGACCTGCGCCGCCTGGTTGACGTCTTTCCAGTGCCGGTGATTTAGCGCCGGCTGCTGGCGAAGAATTTGGAATAGGCACGGGTTCGGGGGTTGCAAAGTGTTTAAGTTGCGCGCACGAACAGTTCCGCATCACGGACCGGCGGTGCAAACGTAAATGGGCGCACAAGTTCTTGGGAGGAAGTCATGAAAGCTCGTCTGAGTTCCACAGTCTGGCTGCTGGTTTTCTGGGTCACACTGTTGCTGATCGCCGCCGTAGGCTTTTCCTACTACGCCGGCTCCCATTCCGCTGGGGACGCCGCCGCGGTTCCAGGCGGCGCCAATGGCGCGCTGGTGGGTGCCATCACGCTCGCCCTCGTCGCGGTCATCTCCATCGTGTACGTGCTCAGCAAGCGCGTCCTCGGTCCCGTGGATGAACTCGCGAAATTCTCCGAGCGGGTAGTCTCAGGAGACGTCCGCGCGCGCGTCGAAATCAGCTCCGACGACGAGTTCGGCTTCATCGCCGAAAATTTCAATCGCAGCGCCGCCAAAGTCGCGCACGCCGTCACTAATCAACAGGCTCAGGACTCGCTGCAACGCAGCATCACCGACCTGCTTAACACAATCAATCAAGTAGCCCGCGGCGACTTGACCATCCGCGGCAAAGTCACCAACGACGCTCTCGGCAACGTAGTTGACTCCGTGAATTTCATGCTCGACAACTTCACCAAAGTTCTCGAGCGCGTCCGCAAAGCCGCCGTGGACGTCAGCGGAAGCGCCAATCAAATTCTCGACGCTGCCGACGACATGACCGCCGGAGCCACGCAGCAAGATCAGGAAATCACAAACACTTCATCCGCCGTCGAAGAGCTCACGGTTTCCATGAAACAGGTGTCCAACAACGCCGAGGCCAGCGCCGAAGCCGCGCGCCGCGCTCTCGACGCAGCCGAACAAGGCAACCGCGCCGTGCGCGATACGCTCGAAGGCATGCAGCGCATCCGCGCCTCCGTACAAGCCACCGCCAAAAAAATTAAATCTCTCGGCGATCGCTCGCTGGAAATTTCCGAAATCATCAACGTAATTAACGACATCACCGAGCAGACCAACTTGCTCGCGCTGAACGCCGCTATCGAAGCAGCGCGCGCCGGAGATGCCGGCCGCGGTTTCGCCGTCGTCGCCGACGAGGTCCGTAAACTCGCCGAACACTCCCGCAGCGCCACCAAGGACATCGCCGCGCTGATTAAAGCGATTCAGGCCGAAACAAACGAAGCCGTTGTCGTCATGGAAGATGGCACGCGCGAAGTGGAAGTCGGCGCAGGTCTCGCCGATCAAGCAGGTAAGGCGCTCGAAGCAATTTCCAGCGTCGTGCGTCAATCGGCCGAATTGGTCCAGGAAATTTCTCTGGCGTCGAAGCAGCAGGTGCGCGGCACAGAAGGCGTGGCCAACGCGATGCAAATCATTTCCGGCATCACGCGCCAGACCACTCAAGGCGCGCGCCAGACCGCTTCGACGGTCGGCAACATGGTCAAGCTTTCGGAACAATTAAATGAAGCGCTCGCGCAATTCCGTTCAGGTCGTGCGGGCGAAGCGGCCGAAGAACCGCGTCCGGCCGCGCCCGTGGGTTCGCATCGTTAGGTCGCAGTGATTCCTGGCGCCGGTGCAGCCTGCCGGCCCCAAACGTGCGCCGAACATGAGACCACATTCAGTTACGACGACGAAGCTCAGCGAGGCCGAACTCGATGATATCCGCACGCTGATCGAGCAGCGCTCGGCCATTCTTTTCGATGCGTCGCGTGAGCGGTTTTTTTCGACGCGCATCCGTGAATACATCGAAGAAAAAGAATTCGCCGGCGGTACAGAGCTTTTCGAACTGGTAAAAGGTTCCAGCACGGAATACGAGTCCCTGCTCGAGCGCCTGCTGACGCAGGAAACGTCTTTCTTTCGTTATCCGGCCGTTTACGACGCGCTGGAGAAACGCATTTTGCCGGAGGTGCAGGAACGCAAATTCTGGCAGAATCCGCGCGCGCTGCGCATTTGGAGCGCGGGCTGTTCGACGGGTGAAGAGGCCTACTCCATCGCCATCACTCTGTGCGATGCGCTGAAATTTGTGGAAGCCTGGGAAATCGAAATTCTGGCGACGGACATCAGCCGCCGCGCGCTGCGCCACGCCGAACGCGGGTTGTACAGCAAGCGCAGCCTGCAAGATGTTTCGCTCGGGCAGGTGGATACTCATTTTACGAGCACCAAGCACGGATTTCAGATCAGGCCGCGCATCAGAAAGATGATTTCGTTCGCGCAAATGAATCTGGTCGAGCCTGTGTACGTCGGCAAGCTGGACTGCATCTTCTGCATGAACGTTCTCATGTACTTTTCAGAAGCGCGCCGTCTCGCGATTCTGCGGCGCTTTTACGACGCCCTCGAACCGGGCGGCTATTTTCTTTTGGGGCACTCGGAGACGCTCTCCAACGTGCTCATGAAATTTGAATCTCTGGTGATCGGCGATTGCCGCATTTATCGCAAGCCGGTCGCGACCGAATCGCGCGCCGCAACCGTGTTGGTGGAGGAAAGCCTGTGAACGGGCCCAATCAGGAATCCGTCGAGCTCTTCCTCCAGGAGGCGTCCGAAAACCTCCAGTATCTGCGGGAATATTCCGGCATGCTGCAGGAACCGCAGACCAGGCCCGAAGACCTCGAAAAACTCTATATCGCCGCGCACACCTTAGCGGGCACTTCCGCCAGTTACGGATTTCCGCAATTTTCCGAAGTCGCCGCGAAGATGGCGCACATCTTTCACTACGCCATGAACGCCACGCTCACCGCGGACATGCACGGTCCGCTTACTGAATTTATTTCCGACGCTATCTCCGTTCTCGAATTCGATCTGCTGCAAATCAGTTCCAGCGGCACCGAAACTGAAGGCGACATCCTCGCGTTCAAGCAGCGCTATTCCTTCGCATTTCCGGCGCCACCCGCCTCGCGCGCCGCCCGCGAAGCCGCTGAAGAAGTCGCGGCCGAAGTACCGGTCGCCGACGCGCCGCCCGCATATTCATTTGTTGATCAGCTTCCGCCAGATAGCGACGTGCCGGCGGAAGTCCTCGAGTTTTTCGTTCCCGAAGCCGAAGAGCATCTCCAAGCCGTCACCGAATGTTTGCTCGCGCTCGAAGCCAATCCCAATGCGGAGGATATCAACCGCCTCTTCCGCTCCATGCACACCGTGAAAGGCTCTGCGGCGCAAGTCGGTTTGCACCGCCTCTCCGCCGTCGCCCATCGCGTCGAAGATCTCATCGGCCGGCTGCGCGATGGCGTCCTGAAACCCAGTGCCAATATCGTGGACATCTGCCTCGAATCCGTGGACGTCCTGAAAAAATTCCTTCATCGCCAATGGACAAGCGACGAAGAAATGCGCGCCGCGGTAGATCCGCTCCTCGCGCAGATCGCCGAACTCGCCCCCGAAGAGTATGAAGACGCGGCTCCGGCTCAGTCCGCGACAGCCAGCGAGTCGGAAACAGAAAACGCGACCGCGGAAACCGGAATCGCTGCGCCAGAAAAACGTCGCGCCGCTCCCGAAGCTCTGCCGCAAGCCAAGTCCGTCCGTATTTCCCTAGAGCGCCTCGACCGAATGATGAATGCCGTCGGCGAACTCGTCATCAACCGCACCCGCATGGTCGGCCGTCTTGCAGAACTAGCCAAATTGGTCGAAGTCCTAAATTTCTCGAAGAGCCGCCTCTCCGGAAAAGTTTCCGAATTCCAGGAAAAGCACGAATTCAGCAAAATCCAGCCGCTGCTCGTCCCCGGAAGCCAGGCTCCGCAGATGGACACCTTCCGCGGGAATTTCCCCGGCATGCCGTCGGTCACTTCCAACGACCTGCTCGAATTCAGCGAGTTGGAAATGGATCGCTACGACGACGTCAACATCCTTTCACGCTCTCTCACAGAAATCTCCGCGGACGTTAACGTGGTCCTCACCCAGCTGGAAGGTTTCATGGGCCGCGTGGATTCAGACATTGATGAATTCACCAAGCTCGCGCACCACCTCCAGGATGAAATCACCGCCGCGCGCATGGTGCCCATCGGCAACCTTTACACCCGCCTTTCGCGCACGGTGCGCGATGCCGCCAACGCGACTGGCAAGCTCGTTGACCTCTCCTTGGAAGGCGCGGACACCGAACTCGACAACAATATTATTCAACATGTTTCCGATCCGCTGATTCATCTCGTGCGCAATGCTGTCGCGCACGGCGTTGAAGATCGCCGCACCCGCCAGCGCTCCGGCAAATCCGAAAAGGGCCTCGTCAGCGTCCGTGCTTATCACCGGGGCAATCACATTTTCATCGAAGTCGAAGATGATGGCCGCGGCATTGATTACGATGGCGCTCGCCGTCGCGTCGTCGAGATGGGCGCGATGTCCTCCGTCGCCGCCGCCGAGCTCACCGAACGCGAGCTGCGCGAATTTCTTTTCCGCCCCGGCTTCACGACTGCCTCCGCCATGACGGAGCTTGCCGGCCGCGGCGTCGGCCTCGATGTAGTCCGCGCCAACGTACACGCCCTCAACGGCGAAATCGAAGTCCGCTCCGAGCCCGGCCACGGCGCCACTTTCACCGTAAAAGTTCCACTCACATTAATCATCTCCCAAGCGCTCTTCGTGCGCTGCGGCACATCTGTCTTCGCACTGCCTCTGGCGGTGGTCGAAGAAATTCGCCGCCTCAGGCCGGACGAAATCGAAGACGTCGGCGGAAAACTTCTCACCCGCGTGCGCGACGTCGTCACCGAAGTCGTCCGTCTCGACGTCCAACTTGCATTACCGCCCCTCGAACCGCTTAACGGCTACTTTCCATATGGTCATCGTGAAAGTCGCCGGAAAACAAGTCGGTGTCGTCGTGGAAGAAGTCCTCGGTAAAGATGAAATCGTCATCAAGAACCTGGGCGACTATCTCCGCGGCGTGAAACTCTTTCCCGGCACCACCATTGCCCCGGATGGCAGCCTGATTCTCCTGATTGATTTGAATCGTCTCGCTTCCGCGGACACCGCTGAGCGCAACGCGTTGCCCGCCTCTTCACCCGCAGCCCGCGTTTTCGCGCCGGGAGCGGAAGCAGTCGCCGCGGGAAGCATCCCAGCGGGCGCTGTGGATTCCATCGAAAACGATCGCGTCGTCGTCGTCGCCGACGACTCCATCAGCGTCCGCAAATTCGTTGGACGCATGCTCGAAAAAGCCGGCTATCGCGTCAAGCTCGCCTCCGACGGCCTCGAAGCGTCCGAACTCGTCGCCCAGATCGGTTGCCACCTGGTCATCACGGACCTCGAAATGCCGCGCATGAACGGCTACGAGCTCATGGCCCATCTGCGCCAAAATCCCGTCACGCGAAAAATTCCGGTGCTGGTCGTCACCTCACGCGCGGGCGCCAAACATCGCGATCGCGCCATAAAAGAAGGCGCGGCCGCATTTCTAACTAAGCCTGTGCAGGAAGATCAATTGGTGGCAACGGTAGATGAATTGATTGGCGCGGAAAAACCGGACAAACGGCGCACCGTAAACGTCCCGGTGCGGCAGGATTGAAATGATCAAGGTCCCGGAAAAGAAAATTCGCGTGCTCGTCGCTGATGACTCCGCCTTCATGTGCAAGGTGCTGAAGGAAATCATCAATTCGGACGCGCAACTGGAAGTCGCCGGCACCGCCCGCGACGGCCGCGAAGCCGTGGCCCTCGCCGAATCGCTGCGCCCGGACGTAATCACCATGGACATCAACATGCCGCATCTCGACGGCCTGCAAGCCACCGAGCTGATTATGTCGCAGCATCCGCGACCAGTAGTGATCGTCAGTTCCGAATCTCGCGAAGGCGCAGCTAGCACCCTGCGCGCCCTGGAACTCGGCGCCATTGATTTCGTGCCCAAGCCCACCAACGGTATCGACCTGGACATGCGCAATATTCGCGAGGAGCTAACTCGCAAACTAAAAATGGCCGCAAAAGTCCGCGTAGTGCGCACCGCAACCATGTCGAAGCTCGCGGCTCACGCACCGGTCTCCGTCGCATCGGCTCTGGCAAATAACGCGCAGCATGCCGCCAGCAACGGCACAAAATTTCCGCTAGTCGTAATCGCCGCGTCCACCGGCGGACCAGCCGCAGTCATGCGCGTAGTAGCAGGCTTGCCCAAAGATCTGCAGGCCGCGGTCCTTCTGGTTCTGCACATGCCGGCCGCCTTCACGAGCCAGTTCACAATCCAGCTCGCGGAAATTTCTCGCATGCCCGTGAAAGAAGCCGAATCGCATGAAGCTCCGCAGCCCGGCGTGATCTATCTCTGCCCCGGCGCCAATCACTTGCGAATTTCTTCCACCGGGAAAATCACGTTAGACGGCGGCCCGCGAATCGAAGGCTATCGCCCCTGCGCAGACGTCGCCCTGGAATCCGCCGCCGCGTTCGCGCGCCCGCTCACGCTGGCAGTCGTTCTCACCGGCATGGGCAACGACGCCTCCAAAGGCGTGCGAGCCGTGAAAGCCGCTGGCGGCCACGTAATCGTTCAGGACGAAGCCACCTCCGTAATCTTTGGCATGCCGGCCGAAGCAATCAAAACGGGTTCAGTGGACGAAATTCTTCCGCTCGATCAAATCAGCGCCGCGATCGAAAAGCGCGTCGCAAAAATCACGCGCCTTGCGCCGGCTCCCATAGGTGCGCGATGAAAATCGCGACGCAAGATTCAGCAAAATCGCGCCGATCGCGCTCCACCGAAGCCGTAATTCTGTTTTGCATCGGCACGCAAACTTTCGCCATCGCTGCGGACGCAGTCCAGGAAATTCGCAGCACAGACAGCCTTGCCACCGCCGCCGTCGAAATGGAACTCGCCGACGTTCCCAAAGTCCGCCACCTCGTCGAACGCGGCCATCGCACCTACTACGTCGTCAGCGGCTGCGCCCACTTTGGCCTGCGCGTCACGCGCCCCACGCTCGTCCTGATCCTGCGCCAGATTCGCACCGCCGTTCTCGTGGACTCCATCGAAAGGATGGCGGACGTCACCAGCGTCCACGCGCTTCCTGAAGCCTTTCAAGGCGAAGAGCGCCAGTGGTATCGCGGCCTAGTCTATCTCGAAGATCGCGTGATTCCGGTGATCAAGCCCGAAGGGTTTCTCACGCCTGAAGAATTCGCGCGCCTCGATCGCGCCGCGAAAGCCATTGAACCTCGTCACGAACTCGAGGGAGCAGTGCAAGCATGAGCGGCCCCGAAAACAACGTGCGCAAATCCTGGGTGCTGATGCACGTCGGCAACCGCCGCTTTGCCCTGCCCGCTGAATCCGTGATGGAACTGGCACCGCCCGTGCGCCTGCACAATTTCCCGCACACCTCGCGCCTCATTGCCGGAGTAATCGTCCGCCGCGGCCGCATCGTTCCGGTGTACGACGTCGCGCCAGTTCTCTGTGGCCGTGAATCATCCTTGCACCGCTTCTATCTAATCGCCGAACGCGCCTTCGGAAATGCCAGTGAAGCCAGCGCCATCCCCGTCAACGGCGAATGTGAACTAGCCACCAGCGAGATGCAGCCGCCGCAAGAAAACGCTCCATCATATTTCGCTGGCAGCTTGGTAATCGAAAACGAAAATATAGACGTTCTCGATTTGCAAGAATTAGTGAGCGCCGAAATCAATAGTCCCGCCGCAGCAAATCACGCGGAGCCGCGCCCATGAACGCCCTCACAAATCTTCCGCGCATCCTGCTGGTAGACAGCAATGTCTACTTCGCGAAACGTGTCGGCGAAGCTCTGCAACAAGTCGGCTTCGAAGTCGTCCCCTGCACCCAAGCCGCCTACGCCCTCACGATGCTCGAATGGAACGCGCCCGCAGCGATCTTGTGCGCGACAAATCTCCGCGAAATGGGCGCGCTCGAAATGGCCCCCATCCTGCGCGCCGATCCCAACTCCGCGCACATTCCGCTCATCGCCATCGGCGGAAACGGCGCCGGAGCAGGCGATCAAGCGCTGCTCGAAGCCTATCGCGCGGGCTGCGACGATTTCGTGGACCGCCGCCGTTCGCCCGCAGACATCGCCGCGCACGTCCGCAGTTTTCTGGTCAGCCGTCAGGATGGTTTTCAGCCCACACAAATGCTCAGCAGCGCGGAAACCGATCTGAGCGGCAATCTCCAGCATCTCGATCTCCCCGGCGTGATTCAAATGCTCGGCCAGGCCCGCCAGACCGGCGCGCTGCATATCAACGCCGAAGTTGCCGACGGAATTATTTTCTTCGAGGGCGGCGAAATCACTCACGCGGAATGCGGCATGCTCTTCGGCGATGAAGCCGTCACGCAAATCGTCGCCACTTGCCAGGGCGCGGTCAAAGGCGTTTACAAATTCGTGTACGGCGCCACCGCCGCGCAACGCACCGTCCTGCGCTCCGCCACCGATTTGCTCCTCGATGCCATGCGCGAATTCGATGAATCGCAACGAGACGCCGAGGAAGGCTCCGAAAACAGCTCCGAGCAAGACTCCGAACGCAACGCCAAACAACACTCCGAACTCGACCCCGATCTCGACAATGTGGAGAAAAAATCGCTATGAGCGATACGCAAACTCTCACCGCCGCCCGCACTCCGACGGTTTATTTCATTGACGACAGCGCCACCATGCGCGAAGTCATCAAGATCGCTTTCCGTAAGGAAAATATTCACGTCATCACTTGCGCCGACGCCGCCTCCGCGCTCGCCCAATTCGGCGACTCCGCTCCCGACGCTGTCATCACTGACGTGATCATGCCCGATAAAGACGGCTACGAAGTCTGCCAGTTCATCAAGGAACACGAACGCTTCGGAAAAACTCCGGTAATTCTGATGTCCGGCGTGGTGAATCGCACCGTCGCGGAAAAAGCCATGCAGGTGAAAGCCGATGAACTCGTGCGCAAGCCCTTCCAGCCGCAGGATTTGATCGCTCGCGTAAAAAGTCTTCTGAATCCCGGCAGCCCGGCGCAACGCGGCTCGTTGCGCGAGGAAGAAACAAATTCGTCGCAAGCCGCCAGCCGCGTCCTCGGCGGCCTTTTTGCGCCGCCCGCCGCGCTGCAGCCCGGGACATCAGCGAATTTCGCGCCTCCCAATCCGGCCGCCACGTCCGCATGGCCGGCGGAAACCGCGCAAACATTCGCGCCCCAGCGTACCGCACCGGCAACCGCGCGTCCGGCAGCGCCGACAGCGCAATCGCAACGCGGCGCTGCGGCGCCACCATCAGCCGAAGCTCAAAAATTGCGCCACGAAATCCGTCGTCTCGAGCTGCTGGTAAAAAAACTCCAAGCCGAACTGGAAGCCCAAAAACAGTACTGCGCCGCCCTCGAAGCCGACTTCAAATCCATGCAGGAAACCGACTAACGCCTCCGCGCTTCCGGATTTGCTTTCGGTGTACACTCCTGTTCCATGAAATTTCAGCGACACTTCCTTTTGATTCCCATCGCCGGCATCGTCGTACTCAGCCTGTTCTGGCTCTTTCGCTCTGCTCCGTGGAATACCATGCGCTGGACCGGCGCGATCCTGATGGTTCCCTCGTTCATCCTGTTTTCCGTTGCCCACGTGCAATTGGGCTCCTCGTTTTCCGTGAGCGCCCAAGCCCGATGCCTCGTGACGACAGGGCTCTACTCGCGCATTCGCAATCCCATCTACCTTTTTGGCGGGCTGCTGATCGTCGGAGCGTTTTTATTTCTCGAGCAGCCGCGGTATTTGTTGATTTTCTTGGTCCTCATACCGTTGCAACTCGTGCGTATGCGCCAGGAAGCAAGAGTCCTGGAAGAAAAATTCGGCGACGCCTATCGCCAATACAAGAAAAACACCTGGTTCTAAGTGTCGGCGCGTCGCCGGCTCTTTGCAGTTGCCTTTGTCTTTGACGTTGTACCTGCCGCCTGCTGTATAGGCGGGCGCCTTTGACTTGCTTGACGCCCTCAATCCAGCCCCTTCGCCCGCAAAAATTCTCGCGCCACGTCCGCAATATCCCGATGCTCCCCATCCACCTCATAATTCATCCGCCGCATTTCCTCGTCATTAATCTTTCCCGCCAATTCCAGCAGCGCTGCGCGCATCTGTGGGAATCGCGCCAAGGCATCCGCCCGCACCACCGGCACAGCGTCATACGGCGGAAAATAATGTTTGTCGTCCTCCAACATCGTCAAATCTCGCGCCGCCAACAATCCATCAGTCGAATTTCCCGCTACAATGTCCACTTGCTTCTCCAAGAGCGCGCGATAAAGCAGTCCCAAATCTAGAATCCGCGGCGTCTCTCGAAACGCCAGCCCATAAGTGCGCCCCAATCCCGCAAACCCATCCGGCCGTTCCATGAATTCGTAACCGAACCCAGCCCGCCAGTCGTGCGCAAATGGCACCGCATCCGAAATCGTCTTCAGATGCAGCCGCCGCGCGTCCTCCCCGCGCACAACAATCGCAAAAGTGTTGTTGAATCCCAGCGAAGGAAATACCTCCAACCCAAATCGCCTCTGGTACTCGCTCCGCACCCGGCGCAACACCGCCGCTGAATCGGACTGCAAAGGATCGTGTAAGATAGCAGTCAAAGCCGTACCGGTATATTCCACGTACAAATCAATCCGCCCCGCCAGCAGAGCCTGCTGACAAATATAAGACCCTGCCAGATAAAATCGCCGCGTAACCTCGCGATGCGTCCGCGCCTCCAGATGCTGCGCCACAATTTCCCCAAGCAGCGCCTGCTCGGAAAAATTCTTCGACCCCACAACTATTTCATCGTGCCGCACCGCGCCGCACGAACCGAGCGCCACCGCCCCGGCAAATACCACACACGCCACAATCGCCAGCCGCAACCTGCCAAAGCAAATCATGATCGCGCAGGCTGCCACCGGCGCTCGCAAACACCCAGAAGAAAATCAACAATCAACGCCAGCAGCGCTGCAGGAATCGCCCCAGCCAATATCAATTGGTTATTCACCATCGCCAATCCGCGAAAAATAAATTCTCCCAACCCTCCGGCGCCAATCGCCGCTGCAATCGTCGCGATCCCCACCGTCAGCACCGTCGCTACGCGAATCCCCGCCAGCATCGTCGAAAAGGAAAGCGGCAACTCCACCTGCAGCAAGATCTGCCGCTCGGTCATGCCCATGCCGCGCGCCGCGTCGCGAATCGCCGCGTCCACACCCGTAATTCCTGCCGCCGTGTTGCGAATGATCGGCAGCAGCGCGTACAACGCCAGCGCCGCAATCGCCAGCCGGTCCGCGCGATCTCCCAGCCACGGCACCGGCAACAAGAATCCGAAAAGCGCCAGGCTCGGAATCGTTTCCGCAATATTCGCGCCGCCCAAGATCGGTTTCGATAGCCACGGCCGCCGCGCCACTAACACGCCCAGCGGCACGCCGACCGCCACGGCCAGCAGCATGGCGATCCCCACCAGCCAGATGTGCTCCAGCGTTGCCTGCAAAATTTCCCGATGATGTCGCGCAAAATATTCCAGCAGATTCATGCCGGTCCCTCCATCTTGTCCAGCATCCGCAAATTTGCAATGTACGCGGCCGTCACCGGCTCCGTCGCTTCCATAAAATCCTTCGATGTATGCAGTCCCACCAGCGCCCCCGCATCAATCACTCCAATGTGATGGCCCAGCAGCAGCGCTTCGGCCACGTGATGCGTCACGATCACAATCGTCTTCTTTAGCCGCCGCTGCAAATCCTGAAATTCCGCCTGCACTTCCGCCCGCGTCAACGGATCCAGCGCCCCAAATGGCTCGTCCATCAACAGAATCGGCGGATCAGCTGCCAGCGCCCGCGCTACGCCCACGCGCTGCCGCTGCCCTCCGGAAAGCTGATGGGGATAACGATGAAGAAATTCCGACTCGCTCAACCCCACCAGTTGCAGAAGCTCGGAAACCCGCGCGCGCACGCGTTCCTCCGGCCAGCGCTCGAGGCGCGGCACCAAAGAAATATTCTGTTCCACAGTGAAATGCGGAAATAGCCCAACTTCCTGAATCACGTACCCGATCCCCCGCCGCAGTTCGATCGGATCGCCCTCCAGCGTCGAACGCCCGTCCACCAGTACCGCGCCTTCCGTAGGTTCCAGCATTCGGTTGATCAATTTCAAAGCCGTGGATTTTCCCGCTCCGCTTCGGCCCAACAAAACCAAGGTCTCGCCGCGTTGCACCACAAGATTCAGATCGCGCAACAGTACATGCCCATTCGGCAGCCGATAACCCGCATGACGGAATTCAATAACAGGTTGCGAATCGGGGAGGGAACCATGCCTGGAGGTTCGTACGGTGTCAGCGCTCATGCAGTTGACAGCGGCCCACTGCGCCACGGTGCATCAAGCAGCGCCAGCCGCGTCTCGCGCAGGCTAACAAGCGCCACATACCCTGTCAAACGACATGGTGACGTAAGCGCATTCTGCCGCAGTTCCTCTGCCCAGAACTAGCGAATCCCGCGTGCCTCGCGCCTCATCTCATAGGGCAGCATTACACGAACGTAAACGACATCTAAGGGAGCAACAAGTGAGCAAGCTAAAAGGAAAAGTCGCAGTAGTAACCGGCGCGTCCAAAGGCATCGGCGCAGCTATCGCCAAAGCGCTCGCCGCAGAAGGCGCGTCCGTAGTCGTCAACTACGCTTCCAGCAAAGCCGGCGCGGATAAAGTTGTCTCCGCCATCACCGCAGCCGGTGGTAACGCCGTAGCCGTGGGCGGTGACGTTTCCAAAGGCGCCGAAGCCCAGGGCATCATCGCTGCAGCTATCAAGAATTACGGCCGCCTGGACGTCCTCGTCAACAATTCCGGCGTGTACGAGTTCGCACCCCTCGAAGCCGTCACCGAGGATTCGTTCCACCGCCAGTTCAACATCAACGTCCTCGGCCTCCTCCTCGTCACCCAGGCCGCCGCTAAGCATCTCGGCGAAGGCGCCAGCATCATTAATATTGGATCCGGCGTCAGCCGACTCACGCCTCCAAACAGTTCGGTATACACCGCCACCAAAGGCGCGGTGGACGCCGTCACCGGCGTTCTCGCTCGCGAACTCGGTCCCAAAAAGATTCGAGTAAACAGCATCAACCCCGGCATGGTCGAAACCGAAGGCACTGTCAGCGCTGGCTTCATTGGCTCCGAATTCGAGAAAGCTCTGATCGCCCAGGCCCCGCTGGGTCGCACCGGCCGGGTCGGTGACATCGCTCCCGTCGCCGTCTTCCTGGCTTCAGACGATTCCGCGTGGCTAACCGGCGAGCAACTCCTAGCCACCGGTGGCATCCGCTAACCAAGGTCAGCCGCGACCAAACTGCATTTGTGTCAAGGTAGGGGCGCTGCTTGTGAATCCCGTTCCCGCGCGAATCATCCTGAGATCCTGGAACGCGGGATCTCAGGTCTGCGCTCCTCTTTGGCATAGTTTCAAACACTCCGCCGTCGCTCTTCAATCTGCAGCGCTACGGCACACCGTGCGCGCCGCTACAAGATCAGTTCATCAGCTACCAATCTGCCGCAACGCGCGCATCGCAACAGAATCCTCTTGCGCTCAAACCATCTCAAAGGTATAAGCGGCGCAATTCTTTGGGGTTGCCAAATGACAAGAGCATCCAACGGGTGACCGAAGGCACAAACCCGAACCCTAAGGCCACCGCACGTCCAGTCGCTGCCTCGAGCTCCCTCTGGAACAAAGACCTCGCGCCCATCCCGCGCAATCAACGCACCTGGGGCACTTACAATTACGCCGCGCTCTGGGTTGCGATGAGCGTCAACATCCCCACCTACATGCTCGCCAGCGCCATGATCGCGGGCGGCATGAATTGGAAGCAGGCCATCTTCACGGTTTTCCTCGGCAACATCATCGTGCTGATTCCCATGCTGCTCAACGCGCACGCCGGCGCGGAATACGGCATACCGTTTCCAGTCTTCGCCCGCGCTTCTTTCGGCGTCCTGGGCGCAAACGTTCCCGCGGTCCTCCGCGCCCTGGTAGCCTGCGGCTGGTTCGGAATTCAAACGTGGATCGGCGGCGAAGCAATCAACACCCTTCTAGCGGCGATGATTCCGGGATGGAATCACGCCTGGATGTGTTTCTTCCTTTTCTGGCTGTTGAATCTCGCTGTAATTCTTCGCGGCATCGAAGCCATCCGTTACTTGCAGGGCATCACGGCTCCCGCGCTGCTGATCCTCGGCCTCGCGATGCTGGGATGGGCCTACACGAAAGCCGGCGGCCTCGGGCCGATGCTCTCGACGCCCTCGCGATTCCAAACCTTCCGCGAATTTTTCGCGTTCTTCATTCCTTCGCTTACCGGCGTAGTAGCCTTTTGGGCCACAGTCGCGCTGAATATTCCAGATTTCACGCGTTACGCGAAAGGCCAGCGCGAACAAATGCTCGGCCAAGCGCTCGGCCTGCCCACTACAATGACGTTTTATTCTTTCATCGGCATCGCGGTGACGTCAGCAACGGTAATTGTGTTCGGCCGCGCCATCTGGGATCCTGTGGAAGTGCTCAGCCACCTGGGAAATCCCATCGCCGTGGTGGTCGCAATGATCGCGCTGCTGCTCGCTACTCTCAACGTGAACGTTGCGGCCAACGTAGTCTCGCCCTCCAACGATTTTTCGAATCTCTATCCCCGCAAGGTCAGTTTCAAACTCGGCGGCGTCATCACCTGTTTCATCGGCCTGTTGATGCAACCCTGGCGTTGGCTGGCAAGCCACGGCAGCTACGTGATGGGCTGGCTCGTCGGCTACTCCAGTTTCCTGGGCCCCATCGCCGGCGTCATGATCGCGGACTATTACGTCCTGCATAAACGCATAATTCTCGCGGATGATCTATACCAGCGCGGAGGCGCCTACGAATTCACACGCGGCTTCAACTGGCGCGCCATCGCCGCGCTCGTCGCCGGCGTAGCAGTAGCGCTAAGCGGCCTGGAAATCCAGGCGCTCCACGGCCTCTACCCCTACGCCTGGTTCGTAGGCTTCGCCGTCTCGTTTCTTATCTATTTGCTGCTGATGCGAAGCGCGCGCCCAGGCCAATCGAAATGATCGTCGCTTGCTGTCGCAAATCATCGCTCCAGAAATTCTCGCACGTCGCGCAAGACCTTAAGCAGCATCGCGTCCGTGAGTTTTCCCGTAAACGTATTCTGCTGGCTCGGATGATAAGACGCAAAAAGCTGCGGCAAGTCGCCCGGCAACTCGTAACTTGCACCGTGCCGGAACGGAAACGCCGCCAAAGTCGAAATCAGCCCGCGCTCTTTCAACAATCCCAAATAAGCCCGCATCGCAATGCCGCCAAGCACCATCACTGCGCGCGGTCGCAGAATTTCCAGCTCTCTTTCCAAAAAGTGACGGCAATTCGCTAACTCCGCAGGCAAAGGTTTATTCGCAGGCGGCGCACAACGTAAAGTGGCGGCCATGTAAGCATTCTTCAGCGCAAGCCCGTCGTCGCGATTCGACGAAGTGGGCTGATTGGCAAATCCCGCGCGAAACAGCGCCTTGTACAGAAAATCTCCAGAGCGATCACCCGTAAACATTCGCCCCGTGCGATTTGCGCCGTGCGCCGCGGGCGCAAGCCCCAGAATCAAAAGCTCCGCCTGCGGATCGCCAAACCCCGGAACCGGCTTTCCCCAGTAATCCCAGGCCAAAAACGATCGGCGCTTGTCCCGCGCGACCTGTTCGCGATACCGTACGAGGCGCGGGCACGCGCGGCAGCGGATGATTTCATGGTTCAGCTTTTCCAATTCTCTCAAGTGGGTACCAGATGGAAAGTTATCATGAACCCGCCCAAGCCTCGCAAGCGTCTAACGCGCATATAGAGGGGGCGCCGTAAAGCGCTCCTGCTGCTGACGGCCCCCTTCGCGCCGCAGGAATGTAGGAAGCGGGACGATGATTTCGTGCATTTGAGCAGCCCTGTTTGATAATCTGCGCGCCACCGTTCGAGACGCAGCGCGCATAACACTTGGGAGTCAACGGGTCCCCATGGCTAACGCCCCCGAAAGAATCATCATCCTCGACGCCGATCCGCACAGCCGCGAAGAGCTGCGCGCCGCCTTGCAGTCGGCCGGCTACGACGTCGCTGTCTTTGCGACAACTCGCGAAGGACTCGACGCCATTCACCAGGCGGGCGCCGATCTTCTGCTGCTCGATTCCACCATGCAAGAGCCCAGCGCCGGCGAAGTTCTCGCCACGATTCGCGGCGCCTCGAAAACCGAAGCGATTCGCGTGCTTTTGCTCGTTGCTGCCGGGAGTGAGCAGCGCGCCTCCGCCCTGGACCTCGGCGCGGACGACGCCATTTCCCGCCCCTGCGATTCGCGCGAATTGTTAGCTCGCGTTCGCGCGCGCCTGCGCATGCAACGCGCCGAAAATGAACTGCGCGATAAAATGCGCATTGCCGAAGAAGGCCAGCAGATCGCGCACACCGCGTTCGAAGCGCTGGCCGTCACCGAGAAGATGACCAGCGATGCCTTCTCCCTCGATCGCAGACTCAAAACCGGTTTCGCGGCCGTGCTCGCTGTGGCCATTGTAATGGCCGGAATTTATTTTCTGTTCGCGCACAGCGCGCAGAAAGTAACGCAGCGGTCGAATGCGATGCTCGCCAAGCTCGAAGGCGGAATCGTCCACCAGCAGGATTTGATCGCAGAGGCCCGCAAGCTTCGGGCGCAGCAGGGAGCCGTCGGCGCGGATCCCGCGGGCAAGGACGATCTGAAGAAACAGGCCGAAGATCTGAAAGCCAAAATGGCCACCGCGAATTCCGACGATGCGGCCGGCCTGCAAAAGCAATTGCAAGAAACCAATATGCGGCTGAAACGGCTCGAAGCGGAAGGCCAAGCCGCCCAAAGCATTATTCCGGCGGACGTCCAGTCCGTCTGTCTGCTGCACGTGTCTGTCGCTTTCAACGACCAGTCGTCCGGGCGCCGCTTGCGTTACGGTGGCCTCAACGATGCCGGCGAGCCCATCCAAGATAGCGAAGGCAATCCGATTCTGACGCTCGATGGAAAAGGTCCGGAAGTGAAGCTGGATGTTTTCGGCACAGGCTTCGTCGCCGGGCCAAACGGGCGCGTGATCACCAATCGCCACGTAGCCGAACCCTGGTGGAAGAACGACGAGATAGCCCAAATCACCAGCCAGGGCTTGCAGCCGCAAATTGCCGCGATCCGCGCCTATTTTCCCGGTGACCCACGCGCGTTCCACGCCGAAATACAGGACATTTCAGACGTCACCGATCTCGCGTCCGTGCGCGTGGATCTGCAGGATCTGAAGCGCCCGGTCCTGGCCCTCGACGCCGGCAAGGATTCAGCCCTGAGCGGCCAACCCGTCATTTTGATGGGCTACGCCACAGGTCTTGCTGCCATCCTCGCGCGCACCGATGAAGAATCCGCGCAGGACATAATCAAGAAAAGCGGCAGCGACGTTTCGCAAGTTCTCAACGAACTCGCCAAGCGCAATCTGATTCATCCCCTGATCACCCAAGGGCACATCGGCGACATCTTGCCGGATAAGATTGTGTTCGACGCGCAAACCACTTCGGGCGGCTCCGGCGGTCCGCTCTTCAACCGCGATGGAAAAGTGATTGGAGTTACAGTGGCGATCCTGAAGGGTTTCGGCGGCTCGAATTTCGGAATTCCAATCCGCTTCTCGCAGCCACTGCTCTCGAAGTAGCAGCCCGTAACGCGCAGCCGCGCCGCTGGCAATTACGTCCACAAAGGCGACGCGTAGATCAGCGGCCGGATTTTGCTGGTTCGCCAGAAGTAAGCGAGGATAATCACGCTGGCGATCGCTGCATACGCGCACCACAGCGAAGTGAACGCGTAGCGCTTGAACGCCATCACCACCAGCAGAATCACTAGGTTGGCCCAGCCGAACAGCACCATGGCGCGAACCTTGGAAAAAAACAGCGAACCGCACGTCGCAAGCACGTACAGCACCGCGACAACCGTATTGTTCGTCGCTTGATTGATGTATACGATGCTGTTTCCGCGCTCGAACACCTGCGTCGGATAAGCCGTCAACGCCCACAAAATATAAAGCGTCGTGCCTACGCCGAGTGCGAGAAATGGCAGCATGCGCCGCCGGCCCTTCCCATCAGGCTCAAACAGCAGCACACTCAGCGGCAACAGAAATGGAAGTAGCCCCTGCGCGTATAGCATGAACGCCGCGCCCATGTTATGAGTCACAGTTGGCGAAAGATACCCATCTAATCCCAGCCAGACGAATCCTTCGATAAACTGATGAATCGCGAATAACAAGGGCAGCGACGCGAAAAGCAATTCGCGCCGGTGCTTCACCTTCGTCAAGGTCACGACGCCCACGGCGCCCAAAGCAGTACTGCCCACGAAGTTCGCAGTCGCGGAAAAACACATGGATAGCTCTTCTCCCGGAGGGAGAATTGCATCTAACACCTCGAAACGCAAAATATTTCTTCTGGGGTGGAATCTGACGGGTCGGCGCGTCGCGGTGCTCGGGCGGCCGCGCGAGCTCCGTGAAGGCCGTGCCACGCAGCCGAGATCTCAGTGGATGACCGCTTCCGCGATTCCTGTTTTCAGCAACTTGGCGAAGTCTTCGGCAATCACCGGTCGGCTGAAATAATAGCCTTGCGCTTCCTCGCACTGATGCGCCTGCAAGAACGCCAGTTCCTCGTGCGATTCCACGCCTTCGGCCACCACTCGCAGGTTCAGGCTGCGGCCCATGCTGATCACAGCCGTCACGATCACTGTTTCGTCGGGCACGGTGGTGATCTGATGAATAAAAGACTGATCGATCTTCAGCGCATCAATCGGAAATTTTCTTAGATAGCTCAGGCTGGAGTAACCCGTGCCGAAGTCATCTACGGCAATCTGCACCCCTCTGGCTTTCAGCGGCTCAAGAACCTCTTTCGTATACTCCGTGCGCTTCATCAGCACGCTTTCGGTGAGTTCCAGCTCCAAACATGCCGGGTCCATGCCCGTCTCTTCGATGATTGCGAATACGCCATCCAGAAAGTTTTCGTGCCGAAACTCCATCGCCGAAATGTTGACCGCCATAGCACGCAGCGGGAGGCCTGCTTTCATCCAGGTCCGCGCTTGCTGGCAGGCCTCACGCAGCGCCCAATGCCCGATCGGCACGATCAAGCCGCAATCTTCCGCTATCGGAATAAATTCCCCCGGAGTAACCAAGCCTCGAATCGGGTGCTGCCAGCGGATCAAAGCCTCGGCGCCGGTGATTTCTCCCGTGCACAAATTGACCTTCGGCTGATAATGCAGCCTCAGTTCCTGCCGTTCCAGCGCCCGTCGCAGGCTTTCCTCGATCGATTGCCGCTCCACGGCGCGCACGCTCATCGCCGGCTTAAAAAACTTATAGCTCTGTCGGCCGTTCTCTTTGGCCTGATACATCGCCGTGTCCGCGTTCTTGATCAACGTAGCGGCATCTGCTCCGTCTTCCGGAAAGACGCTCACTCCGATGCTAGTGGTGACGTGCAGATCATGCTGGCCGATAGAATGAGCCTCCGCGATGGCCTGCAGCATTCTCCTCGCTGTTATGGCGGCGTCTTCAGATTGTTCCATCTCTGAGAGCAATACCACGAATTCATCTCCCCCTTGCCGGCTCACCGTGTCCGATCCGCGCACGCAATCTGTCAGCCGTTTCGCGATGGATTGCAAGAGCTTGTCGCCGATCAGATGTCCCAGAGAATCGTTGATGTGTTTGAATCCGTCCAAATCCAGAAACAGCACCGCTACTTTCTTCTTGTGACGCGGCGCCAGCACGATCGCCTGATTCACCCGGTCGTTCAGCAGCATGCGGTTGGGCAAGCCCGTCAGGAAGTCATGCTGTGCTGAGTGGGCCATCTGTAGCGCCATGGCCTGCGCCGCGCTCACGTCGCGAAACACAATGACCGCACCAGTAGCCTTTCCTTCGCGATTATGAATTGGTGAAACGGAATCTTCGATGGGAATTACGGCTCCGTCACGCCGGATGAGGACGCAATTCGGCGGCAAGTGCACTGTGCGGTTTTCCGCAATGGCCAGCTCCATCGGATTCGGGATGGTTTCACGGTTGGCCGCGTCCTGCAAACTTAAGACGTCGGCCATCGGCTTGCCTGCCGCTTCTTTCCACGGCCAGCCGCTCATCTTCTCCGCTACGACATTCAGGAATGTGATATTTCCGGAGATGTCCGTGCAGACGACCGCGTCGCCGATCGAGTTGAGCGTAACTTCGGCGCGTTCCTTTTCTAGAAACAACGCATCCTGCGTTTCCTTGCGCTCAGTGATGTCATTGTTGATCGTCAGAATTCGCACCGCTGCGCCCAGGGCATCGCGTTGCAACGCCCAGCGGCTCGCTACGCAGAGGCGCGTCCCGTCCCGTCTTTGTTGGATAATTTCGCCTTCCCAGCTTCCCCGCTGGTGGAGCTCGGCTTCGATCGCCTTCATGGGTTCCGCGGATTCCGTTTTCAGCAAATCGTGTGTGAGCGTGCCCATCGCCAGTTCGGACGGCCAGCCGTACATAACTTCGGCTCCACGGCTCCAGAACAAGACGCGGTTCCGCAAGTCGCGCACGATGATGGCGTCATGGGCCAGATCGAGCAGCGCCGCTTGTTCGGTGAGGACGACGGCCTGACGCTCCAGAGTATCCGTCCGTTCAGCGACCCGTACTTCCAGATCCGCGTTCAATTCTAGGATTTCGTGCTCGGCCCTGTTGCGCTGGCCGTGTTCAACGTTCATTTTTCGCGCACTCAGCCACACCAGAATCGCAAACACCAGAATGTTGCTGGTGGCGTACAACGCCACGCCTAATTCGCTTCCGTACATTCCGGCAAGCTGTCCGCGCAAGACGATCCACCCCAGAAAAATAGGAATTAAGAAAACGGCGGGAAGAAAGCGGCGCGCCATCACACTTCCCGAGCCCGCGGATGTAAGATCGCCCGCGATTCCGTCGCGCGGCCGCGCGAAGAAAATGGCGCCGCTCAATAGCAGCAGGCCAAATGCAGTGTTTATCGCTACTAGGGTGTACAGCCAAATCCGGGATGGCGCGCTCGCGTGATAGATGTAACCGCAGATGGCCATCATCGCGATCAAGGCAGGCCACAAACTCAGTACTTGCGCCGGCCGTCGCCCGCTCCGCGTCTTCCAATCCAATAGCAGCAGCGCCACGCCCAGCGCCACGAATGCCGTTGCCGTCGTCGGGGCGAGGCGCCCCGGCGAAGAGGTTCCGATGGATCCCAGCGGGTCAGGGATGAACAGCTCGTCAATCCGAAGATTCAGGCCGAATATGTATTCAGCAAGCGTGACCGACCCAATCAGCACCACAATCAGCGCGAGAAAACGAGCGACGTGACCCCGTCGCGTACGCGACGGTCCCGGGAGCAGTACCCACAAGGAAATCGCTGCAAGTGCCAATCCCAGTGCTGTATTCACCTTCATCGTGACCAGTCCGGGAACCACGGATTTCAAGACCGCAACGTCGAGCCCCCAGCCCAGCAACACCACGCCCGCCAATACCATCACCGCAATAGCTGCGCCTTCGCAGTATCTACGGAGTTTCGTGAACAAGCGCACGCCGGGGTCAGCCATCTCGGTGCTCCGGACATCAAGTCGAGTGGGCATTGAATTTCCAGTACGCAGAGAGGGGGGACTGAACGGCTTTCGCCGCCGTATTCAAGAAGGGAGCTCCAGTTTGACTGAATGAGCAGAGGACGCAAGCAGGTTCAAAAGTACGGTGCCTAATAGACCATCCGCGACGTCGAGAGTAGCGTTACTGCGGCCGTATTTTCTGGCGCTGCACCGGACTGCGCCTTCACTAAATTGACAGGGTGCGCTCCGCGCAGCTAGCATGGTTGCAGCGATTGTTCCCTCGGAGGCGACTCCGAAGGTGTGCCTGCCAAACCCGGTAACACCGGACCTTGCGCCATGGAAAGCAGCTCGCGTTCACAAAATATTCTGGACTGCATTGTCGAAGCGCGCCGTGCATCGGTGGCGCATCGCAAACGCGTGCTTCCGGACGCCGTGCTGAAGCTTGCGGTGGAAAAGAAAGCTGCGCCGCCGCGCGATTTCGTGGGGGCGCTCGCGCGCGCCGGCAAGATCAATATTATTTCGGAATTGAAGAAGGCTTCGCCCTCGCGCGGTGTGATTCGCGAGGAATATGCGCCGGCAGTGCTCGCGGCGAGTCTGGAAGAAGCGGGCGCAGCTGCCTTGTCAGTGCTCACGGAAGAAGATTTCTTTTCTGGCTCGCTCGGGGACCTGAAAGAAGCGAGCCGCGTGACGAAAATCCCCATCCTGCGCAAAGATTTCATCGTGGATCCCTGGCAGGTGTGGGAAACGCGTGCGGCGGGCGCCGATTCGTTTCTGCTGATTGCTGCGGTGCTGAACGACTCGGAACTGCGGGGTTTGCTGGAGCTGGGACGCACGCTGAGAATGGAAGCGCTGGTGGAAGTGCACTCGCGCGAAGAATTGCAGCGTGTGCTGGATGCCGGCGCGCACATTATCGGCGTGAACAATCGCGATTTGCGTGATTTTCAAGTGCACGTGGAAACGTCGCTGTCGCTGGCCGAGGCGATTCCCGATGAATGTACCGCAGTGAGCGAATCCGGCCTGCGCACTTACGACGATCTGGCGCGGCTGCGGCGCGCTGGGTTCGACGCCTTCCTGATCGGCGAGCATGTGATGCAGAGCGCCGATCCCGCCGCGGCGCTGCGGGCCTTGCTCGCACCTGCGGGCGCGGGGCATACCGCAGCATGAGCGGAAAAACGGCATGGTGAAAGTGAAAATTTGCGGGATCACGAATTGGAGCGATGCACGGCACGCCGTCGACGCCGGTGCGGATTTCCTGGGCTTTAATTTTTATCCCAAGAGTTCGCGCTACATCGCACCGGCGGTCGCGCGGCGCATCGTGCAACGCTTGCCCGAGAACGTGGCATCCGTAGGAGTATTCGTGAATGAACCAGAGCGGGAGATGCTGGCGATTGCACGCCGAGTCGGGCTCGATTACGTGCAATTGCACGGAGATGAGACAGCGGAAGTAGTGTCGCGCATGCGGCGCAGCTTTCGCGTGATCAAGGCAATCCGCGTGCGCGAGTCCTTCCGCGTTTCGCAGCTCGGGGATTTCAAGCGCGCTTCTTCGATCTTGCTAGATGGCTTCGATGCACATTTGCGCGGTGGCACCGGCAAAAGTTTTAACTGGAAGCTGGCGAAAAGCGCGGGACGCAAGCGCCAAATATTTCTGGCGGGCGGGTTAACGCCAGAAAACGCGGAGGAAGCGGTGTCCGCGGTGCGGCCCTTCGCGATTGATGTATGCAGCGGAGTGGAATCGCGCCCCGGCAAGAAAGACGCTGCGCGGATGCGTGCCTTGGTTGCGGCAGTGCGCCCGATAGCCACGACGCGTCCAACGAAATCGGCGCGCCATGCAAATTCCACGCGGGGGAAACGAAGATCATGAGCGCGATTGCACAAATGGTGCCCGATGCGCGCGGCAGATACGGCCGCTACGGCGGACGCTACGTCCCGGAAACGCTGGTAGCTCCGCTGGAGGAACTCGAGCGCGCCTACGCGGCCGCATGCGCCGATAAAAGTTTCCACGCGGAACTTGATTCACTGCTGCGTAATTTCGCCGGGCGTCCCACGCCGCTGCAATTCGCGGAACGGCTCACCGCGCATCTGGGCGGCCCGCGTATCTACATTAAGCGCGAAGATTTGTTGCACACCGGCGCGCACAAAATCAATAACGCCCTCGGCCAGGGGCTGCTCGTCACGCGCATGGGAAAGAAGCGAATCATCGCTGAGACCGGCGCGGGCCAGCACGGCGTGGCGTCGGCGACAGTCGCGGCGAAGCTCGGCCTCACATGCACGGTTTACATGGGCACGGAAGATATGGAGCGCCAGAGGCTGAACGTGTTCCGCATGCGCCTGCTCGGCGCCGATGTAGTCGGAGTGGATTCCGGCAGCCGCACTCTGAAAGACGCGATTAACGAAGCTATGCGCGATTGGGTGACGAACGTCGCAAGCTCGCACTATTTGCTCGGCTCGGTTCTCGGCGCGCATCCCTATCCGCAAATTGTGCGCGATTTTCAAAAAGTGATCGGGGAGGAAGCGCGCAATCAAATTATGCAGACAGAAGGGCGCTTACCAGACACTCTAATCGCCTGCGTGGGCGGCGGCTCCAATGCCATTGGGCTGTTTCACGCGTTTTTGCCCGACACGTCCGTGAAAATGATCGGCGTGGAAGCGGGTGGCCGCGGCACAACTCTGGGCGAACATGCGGCGCGTCTAGCGGCAGCCAGCGGATTCAGCGGTGCGCGTCCGGGAGTGCTGCAGGGAACTTACACTTACGTTTTGCAAACCACCGACGGTCAGATTGCCACGACACATTCCGTTTCCGCGGGACTCGATTATCCCGGCGTCGGCCCCGAGCACGCCTGGCTCGCCGAACAGGGACGCGCGGAATATTGCGCGGTGAGTGACGCGGAAGCCGTGGAGGCCGCGCGCACGCTCGCGCGCATGGAAGGAATTATTCCCGCGCTGGAATCCGCGCATGCGCTGGCGGAATTGATTCGCCGCGCACCGCGCATGAAAAAAGACGAACTCGTGATCGTGAATCTTTCCGGACGCGGCGATAAAGATATGGATATTCTCTCGCGCTATGTCTGAAATCTTCGCGTCGTCTCAAACCGCGGTGGCGGCGCCAAAGCCCGTCGGACGCATCGCGCAACGATTCCGCGCGCTCGCTGAAGCCGGCGAGATGGGCCTGGTCGCCTACATCACCGCCGGCGATCCTTCCCTCGCAGCCACGGAGAAAATCGTGCTCGCTGCCGCAAATGCCGGCGCGGATGTAATCGAACTCGGCGTGCCATTCAGCGATCCCGTCGCCGATGGTCCGACGATTCAACGCGCCAGCGATCGCGCCCTACGCAGCGGCACCACTCTTGCCGGGGTGATAGAGCTCGTGGGGAGTATCCGGGCACACTCGCAAGTTCCGCTCGTGCTGTTCAGTTACTTCAATCCGATTTTGCAGATGGGCCTGGAGAAATTTGCCGCCGCGGCCGCCGCTGCTGGCGCGGACGGTGTGCTGGCCACCGATCTGACCCCCGAAGAAGCGGTGGAATATCGCGCCACGCTGCAAGCGCGCGGGCTGGATACGATTTTTCTCGCCGCGCCCACTTCCACGGACGCGCGTCTGGCGCAGATCGGCGCTGCGTCCAGCGGTTTCCTCTATGTGATTTCGCGCGCCGGCGTTACCGGCGAGCGGGCCGAGCTGCCAGCGGAATTACCCGCGTTGATCCGGCGGGCGCGGAAATTTACATCGTTACCAATCGCCGTGGGTTTCGGCATCTCGCTGCCGACGCACGTCACGGTGTTGGGCGGAATCGCCGATGCTGCCGTAGTCGGTTCCGCGCTGATGGCGGAAATCGAGAAAGCCGCGACGCCCGACGCTGCCGCGGTAGCCGTCGCCGAGCGTATCCGGCTGCTGAAATCCGCCGCGCGCACCGGAGTGAGTCGCCGCAGCAATGAAGCCTCCTAACGGACTCGCAAACCCGGCGGGCGTTTCGCCTCGGCGGAAACGAACGTTCTGAAACTTTCCTCGTTTGCAGTAAACTTCAGGCGCATTCAATCGCCATATTTGTGTCTCGAGGAGCGCAGATGGATAAGCGCGTGGCCAACGCGGACGCCGCCATCGCGGGCGTGCAGGATGGCGCGACGATTTTGCTGGGCGGCTTCGGCCTGTGCGGCATTCCGGAGAATTTAATCGCCGCGTTGCGCCGCAAGGGCACGAAGAACTTGATCCTCGCGTCGAACAACGCGGGCGTGGACGATTTCGGCATCGGCCTGCTGCTGCAAAGCAAGCAGGTAAAGAAAATGATCGCCAGCTACGTGGGCGAAAATAAAACATTCGAACAGCTCGCACTGAAAAAAGAAATCGAAGTGGAGTTGAACCCGCAGGGCACGCTCGCTGAGCGCATTCGCTGCGGCGGCGCGGGAATTCCGGCGTTTTACACGCCCACCGGTTATGGAACGCTCGCGGCGGAAGGCAAAGAAGTCCGCGAGTTCAACGGCCGTCCGCATGTGCTGGTGCCCGCATTACGCGGCAACTTCGCGTTCGTCAAAGCGTGGAAAGGCGATCGCTGGGGAAATCTGGTTTATCGCAAGACCGCGAGGAATTACAACGCGGTAATGGCTACCGCAGCTGATTACACGATCGCCGAGGTGGAAGAAATCGTCGAGCTGGGAAAGCTGAATCCCGATTGCGTGCACACGCCCGGAATTTTCGTGGACGCGATTTTTCAAGGCGAGAAATACGAGAAGCGTATCGAGCGGCGCACCGTGCGCCAGCGTTAGGAGCAGCGAATGCCAACGGAAATTGACAAGCGCGAAGTAATCGCGCGGCGCGTGGCGCAGGAATTGCGCGACGGATACTACGTGAACCTGGGCATCGGCCTGCCGACGCTGATCCCGAATTATTTGCCGCCGGGGATCGAAGTGATTCTGCAATCGGAGAACGGCATGTTGGGTATCGGCCCGTATCCGTTCGCCGGGCGAAGAAGATCCCGACCTGATCAACGCTGGGAAAGAGACCATTACGGAAATTCCCGGCTGCTGCTATTTTTCTAGTTCTGAATCTTTCGGCATGATTCGCAGCGGCCGCGTGGACTTGACGGTGCTCGGCGCCCTGCAAGTGGACGAAACCGGGAACCTCGCGAACTGGGCCATTCCCGGGAAAATGTTGAAAGGCATGGGCGGCGCGATGGACCTGGTGGCCGGCGCGAAACGCGTGATCATTGCGATGGAACACACCACCAAAGACGGCGAGCCGAAAATTGTGAAGAAATGCAGCCTGCCGCTCACCGGCGTGGGCGTAGTGAAGCTGATCGTCACCGAACTCGCCGTGATTGAGGTAACGTCGCAAGGACTCTTGTTGCGCGAACTGGCTGCCGGAGTGACGCCCGAGGAAGTGCAGAAGGCCACGGAGCCCGTGCTGAAGCACGCACCGGATTTGAAAACGATGTCCACATAACGTTCGCAACAAAATTATTAAGTGCGGTTGCTTATTGCGCGTCGTAGCTGCGCGGAAGTCGCGAATTGCGATACCATGCAGGGAACGGGGACCGTCCAGGAGAATTGATGGAGCCGCATTCGATAGTAGTAATCAGCCTGCACACGCCGAAGGAACGACTTTGGGGCGAGTTGGTGGATATCTCCAGCTCCGGAGTGACTTTGCGCGGGATTGACCTGAACTCGTTCGACGATTTCGTCAGCCAGGTGCTGCATCCCGAAGGCGACCGCATGGGCCTGCCTACGCTTTTTTTCCCCATGCTGCGTATCGAACGCATCGCGCTCGATGAACCACGCGGCTCGATTCCATCGCTGGCGGAAATGTTCGCAAAAAAGACCGGCCGTTCGCTCGAGGATTACCTGGCGCAGTTTGCATAGGCTTTTGTTTCCGGCGCGCAATTACAAAACAAATTCATGAACAGCCGAATCCTGACGGTCCCCAACCAGCTCACCTTCCTGCGCCTGGCCTTCCTGCCATTTTTCATCATGGCGATTCATTACGAGCGCTACAGCTGGGCCCTGGTGATTCTGATCGTCGCGGGATTCACCGACGCGCTGGATGGATTTCTGGCGCGCGGCCTGAATCAAAAAACTCCGCTCGGCGCGTACCTCGATCCCATCGCCGATAAACTGCTGCTTTCGTCTTCGTATTTCGAGCTGGCGCTGCACGGAAAAATCGCGTGGTGGCTCACGATTCTGGTCTTGGGGCGGGACGTGCTGCTGCTGATTGCGAGTGCGGTGATCCTGATCACGGTGGGATACATGTCTCTGCCGCCGAGCCTGTACGGGAAAGCCACCACGTTTTTTGAAATCACCATGATATTTCTGGTGCTGGTGCTCGCGCTGCGGGATAACCACGTGCTGTACATGTTGAAAGAGATTTGCGGGTATTGCGTCGCGGTCTTCGTCTGCCTTTCAGGCGTCCACTACAGCATCGTGGTGTCGCGCCGTTTGCACACGGGCGGATGATGTCGACGCCAAGGAAAGCGCGGGTTCCTCGGGCAAATTTCGCCCTCGGAATGGCAATTCTAATTTTCTCCGCAAGTTTTTAGCCGGTGTGAAGAATCCCGAACGCTACCATCCCCAAGCTGGCCGCAATCACCACAGCCGTAGCCCACCCGAGCAAATTCGCACGTTTCCATTCTTCAGGCGAGGACGGCGCGCGATCCACCATGACTTTTCCGAGAGCGAAACCGCTGATGAATCCTCCGAGGTGCGCGGCATTGTCAATTCCAGGCATCAGGAAACCCAACACAGCGATATAAATCAACCAGCGAATCAGCTGGCTTCTCAGCATCTGCATCGAAGCGCTTCGCCGGTTGGTGGTGATGGCCATCAGCATTCCGATCAATCCGAGTAACGCACCGGATCCGCCAATGCTGAAATGACCAACGAACCCGCTAAGCAAGTAGGCTCCTATCCCTGTGACGACATAAATGAAAAGATACCGCGCGGAACCGTACAGCTCTTCGATCTGCGGGCCGATATCCATGAGCACCCACATGTTGAATCCAATATGCAGAATGCTGCCATGAAGAAACGTCGCCATGATGAACCGCCATGGCTGGAACAGATCTCCCGGCCACGGCAGCGATGCGCCGAACATTGCCAGAACTCGGCCGCTGATTGCACCTAGATTCATGAGCGCCGAAAATCCGCCGCCAGATGGCGCCTGAAATCCAGCGGTGCGAATTGTGGCGAGCAGGCTCACGCCATACAGCAAACAGCTCAAAGTTAAAATTCCGTACGTTGCTGGAGACGTGGTCGGCATCAACCGGCCGAGTGAGCGTGTGGCGGCGGCCATGCCAAACGTCAAGCTCGCCCCGCATTGATGGCATTTCGTGGCAGTCGCTCCGACGAGCGTGCCGCAGGCGGGGCAAAGTTTCGGGCGCGGGTTTTCTTTCGCGCCTGCCACCAAAGAAACCACTCATCTGTTCCTTAAAACGATCCAGCTTCCAACGCAGGCGCGGCGAGATATCCAATAGGGTTCCTTGCGAGAGTGTGAGTGCGTTCATATAATACCGAAATGCGAGAAAACCTGTGAATCGGGAAACTGCGTGACGCCTGCGGCCCAGCCGGAGAAATCCCCCACACAATTCATGCACGGCTCACGCAGCGAGCGAATCAGTTTCGCGCGGTTCACACTTACGATACTTCTCGCCCTGGCAGGCGTTGCAGGCTGCGCGAAACACAACGTAACCGCGCGTCAGCCGGCGAACACCCCCGCCTCACAACCGTCTGGTGCTCCGCCGGGATCCGCACCGCAACCGGGCCAGCCGGGTGCGTCGCGTCCATCGGGTCCACCTCCCGCGAATGAACGCCAGCCCGCAATTCCTGGCGAATATGTCGAAGAAGGTGTCGCGTCATGGTACGGGGTGCCGTTCAACGGGCGGCGCACCTCCAACGGCGAAATCTACGACATGCACGAATTTACCGCCGCACACCGCACGCTGCCTTTTAATTGCGTAGTGCGCGTCACCAATTTGAACAATGGCAAGCAAACGGAAGTGCGCATCAACGATCGCGGACCATTCGTCGCCAATCGCGTGATTGATCTGTCGCTTTCGGCGGCGCAAGCGATTGAAATGGTCGGGCCTGGTACCGCGAACGTGCGTCTGGAAATTTTGTCGGGACCGAATCCGAATGTAGGTTTTTTCGCAGTGCAGATTGGCGCGTTCAAAGTGCGGGAAAATGCTGAGCGACTGAAAGCGCAAATGGAAGAAACGTACCCGCCTGTAACCATCGCCACATACGATTCACCGAACGGAACATTTTATCGCGTGCGCGTGGGTCGCTTGCCGAGCGAAGCTGCGGCGCAAAATCTGGCGGACAAGCTGCACGAAACTGAGCAGGTGACTACTTTCGTCGTGCGCCTGGACGATTAGTTAAACTTTTTCGCGGCTCGGTCGCGTGTTGCGTCGTGCCGCGCCTATTTGTGTTTCATCGCGTAAACACCGTCCCACTCGATGGGCGGTTCTTCCGCGATGTATTCCTCGCAGCGCGCCAAGAAAACGCGCGACGGTCCATCCCCTGGCCAGCGCTCCAGAATCGCGGCCAACGCGGCCTGCGCGCTGCGCCACTCGCGCCGCTTGTACGCTTCGCGCGCCACGCCGAATTGCGCCACAAGTTCTTCGCCCTCGCTTTCTTTCGCGCCAGGGCCCAGAATTTCGTAAATCGTCACGGGTTGCAGCTTGCCTTTCACGCGAATGAAGTCAACTTCGCGAAATGTAAATTGATCGTCACGAAGAGCGCGCCGCGTGGATTCGCTGATCAATATCTGCGTGCCGTATTCCTTGTTCAAGCTCTCCAGTCGCGACGCCAGATTCACCGCGTCGCCCATCGCCGTATATCCGTAGCGCAACGATGAGCCCATATTGCCGACCGAAGCGATGCCGGTATTAATTCCGATGCCGATTTCCAGCACCGGACTGCCTTGCGCGCGCCACTGCGTCTGCAATTCCGCCAAGCGCGCCAGCATGCTCACCGCGCACAGGCAGCAGCGCTCGGCATGATTGGGTTCATCGAACGGTGCGCCCCAAATGGCCATCACCGCGTCACCGATATATTTATCGAGCGTGCCCTGATGGCGAAAAATGATGCGCGTCATTTCCGTCAGATAGCCGTTGAGCAGGACGGCGAGCGCTTGCGCGTCGAGCGCTTCGGAAATGGTGGTGAAACCGCGAATGTCGCTGAAGAGCACCGTGACTTCCGTTTTGCGTGGCTTCACGCGCTCTGGATCGCTCAGCAAACGGCGAATCACTTCCGGGCTAACGTATTGCTGGAACGCGCCGCGCACCTTGCGCTTTTCCTGCTCTTCGATGAGCACGCGATACAGCGCCACCAGGCTGACATTGGGTACCAGCACGAACAGCGCCGGAACGATGAAATTCAGCCACCAGCCGTGCAGAAAAGCCCAATATACAATTCCAGCGAACGGAAAAATAAGCACGAGGCCCAGAATCATCCAGCGCGGCTGCACCACGGCAAGCCAGATCCCCAGCGGAATGCCAAACAGGAAAATAAATCCCACGTCGGTGAGCGCCTGCAGTCCTCGATGCACGATGAACTGCTGGTTCAGAATGTTGTCTATGACGTTGGCATGAATCTCGGTTCCCGGAAAATCGATTCCGCCAAACGGCGTGGCCCGCAAATCGCCGATGCCGGTAGCGGAAGCGCCAACCAGAACGATCTTGTCCTTAAATGTGCCGGGGGAGAATTTCTTCAGCGCGACGTTGGCGAAGGAAACATAAGGATAGGTACGCGCCGGGCCGTGATAGTTCACCAGCAGGCGGCTGATGTCATCCGTGCGCACGAAATTGTTCTTTCCGAATTCCACGCCGACGATTCCGCTGCCGCCGTAGGTTAGCGCTACTTGTTCGTCGCTCAGACCGAGATATAGGCGCACGGCTTGGACTTCGAGCGCGGCGTAAAAATCCCAGTTCGTGCGATCCGGATCGCGGCCATAGGGAATCGCCAGCGGCACGTGGCGCACCACCGAGTCGGCGTCCAGAAAAACGTTGAAGAAGCCTACGCCTTTCTTCGCAGCAACCGCTTCGGTGAAAATCGCGGCATTAGCTTCAGCGCCGCGCGGCAGATAATTCAGGTCCTCGTAAAGTTGTATTGCCTTGACGCGGTCGCCTTCGCCTCGAGCCGACGCCAGAGGCCGCACCTGCGGAAAAGGGAAATAGGCAATCTGGTTTGCGTACTCATCCAGCGCCTGGCTCGAAACTCCGGCGAGGTCCGCCTTGGTGTAAAGAAAATAACTTCCTAGCACCACGTTGCCAAAGCGTTGAATAGCTTCAGCAACTTGCTGGTCGTAGTTGTATTGCTTTTCCTTATTTTCAATGGTCGAAAGAATCGCGGAGCTGACTGCTTGGCCCTTTTTTTGCTCGGCCGCCAAATCGCCGGAAAGGTCCTGCAGCGGCAGCACTGTTTGGTCGGGCTTGCTGAACGTCATGTCGAATGCGACGACGCGCGCGCCGTCTTCGCGCAGCGCATCCAGCAAATGCGCGAAATGAATGCGCGGAAACGGCCAGCGGCCCAGCTGTTCCTGCGATTCCTGGTCTACGTCAACGATGATGATGCGAGGATCGGTGCGCATGCGGCCGCGAAACTGGAAGCGCGTATCCAGGCTGGACAATTCCATGCGGTTGACAAAATCGGCCATCGGCATGGGACGTTCGCCGACGAACGTGACGTAGTAAGTGGCCAGCGCGAAAAGCGTGACCAGCAGGCTGATGACGAACGAGCCCCGGTGATCCCACCATTCGCGCAGCAGTCGCGAAATGCGGTTAATTATGCGTGTTGGTTCGGCCATATTTGCCGCGAATGCAGTGCGCCACGCTTGCAAGGATGGAAATGGAAATCCGCGCAAGGCTAACAAACGGACGCGCGCGATTCAAGGTATGAAGGCCCGTTAAGGCCAACGACGCGCCGCCGACGACCTGCGCACGGACGCGTGCCCTTCCCGAACAAAATAGATATAGAATCGCCTGTCTGTGGCACCCTCGAGGGGCTGCGATAATGAGGCGCGGGCGCAACACGTAAGAACTTATGAGTGAAAAGAAAGAAATTTGGTTCATGGCTAGCTCGACGGCGGAGAAACTCGCCGCGCCTTTGCGGGAAATGTATGATTTGTGCAGCCTCTCCGCGAACCAGCAGACAGCTTCAACTTCAAAACTAGAGGCAGGGTGCGCGGCAAATTACGGTGTAGTGCTCGCCGACATGCGCGACGGCGCGCCCGTCCTGCCCGCGTCTTGGAATGGTTCGGGCAGCAATTACCGCGTGATCGGTGTCGTGCCTGCGTCGGGCCTGGGCCCCGTGAAGGCCTCCGAACCACAAGGCAACAAGGCAGCAGCGCCCGTTTTTGCGTTCGTTTCCGCGAACGCTTCGCGCGAGGAATTAGAAAAGATGCTCGGGATCGCATTCGAAAATATTGAGCTCGCCGCGCGGGAACGCGCCGCGCGCGAAGAACTCGAAACCGCCGAACGCGAACGCGAGCAGCTTAATGAAATCGGGATTGCGCTTTCCTCGCAGCGCGACGTTCGCGAGCTGCTCAATCTGATTCTGGCCAAGGCCCGCGAAATCACACGCGCGGATGCCGGCTCGCTCTATCTCATTGAAGAAGATTCAGAGGGCCACCGGCAATTGCGTTTTATGCTGACGCAGAACGACAGTTTGGTGTTTCCGTTCAAGGAATTCACGCTGCCGCTGGCGGAAGATTCCATGGCGGGCTATACCGCGCTGCGCGGGAAGGTTGTGAATTTCGCGGACGCGTATCACATCCGCACGGAAATGCCGTTTCACTTCAACGATAACTACGACCGTGAGTCCGGCTACCGCACGAAATCGCTGCTCACACTGCCGATGCGCAACGCCAAGGGCGAAGTTCTCGGTGTGCTGCAGCTGATCAACTCGAAAAACGATCCGGCGGCGCGTTTGCGCAGCGAGGTGGACGTTGCGGCGCACGTGCAGCCGTTCCACGAACGCTCGGTGCGCCTGGCGTTGTCACTCGCGTCGCAAGCGGCCGTAGCTTACGAAAACCGCAAGCTATACAACGATATTCAGACGTTGCTCGAAGGCTTTGTGAAAGCTGCCGTAACGGCCATCGAGCAGCGCGACCCCACCACGTCGGGACATTCGCTGCGCGTCGCCGCTTACACCCAGGGTCTGGCCGAAATTGTGGACCAGGTTTCCACCGGGCCCTACGGCGCCAGCCATTTCGATCACGAGCAAATGAAAGAAATTCGCTACGCCGCGCTGCTGCATGACTTCGGGAAAGTTGGCGTGCGCGAAGAAGTGCTGGTGAAGGCGAAAAAGTTGTACCCGATGCAAATGGAGCTGCTGAAGCAGCGCTTCGATTACATCCGCAAAGAAGTGGAAGTAGGTATGGTGCGCCGCAAGCTGCAGATGTTTTTGGAACGCGACCGCGGCGACGCGCTCAGCGAAATCGCGCGGCTCAGCGAGGATTTCGAGCAGCGCCTCGATCGCATCCAGGATTATCTGGAGTTTATTCTGCAGGCGAACGAGCCGACGCTGATGCAGCAGGGACAATTCCGCAAGCTGAACGAAATCGCCAAGCAATCTTTTTTGGATACCAAGGGCAGCGAGCTGCCCTACATCAACGCCGACGAAATGCGGATGCTTTCCATACCGAAAGGTAGCCTGGACGCCGCCGAGCGCCAGCAGATCGAATCGCACGTGGTCTACACGTTTAATTTTCTCAGCCAGATTCCCTGGACCAAAGAATTGCGCGGCGTACCGGAAATCGCGCGCGCGCATCACGAAAAACTGAATGGGACAGGTTATCCTTACAAGTTGAACGGCGATCAAATTCCGCTGCAGACGAAGATGATGACCATCTGCGATATTTTCGACGCTCTGACGGCATCCGACCGCCCCTACAAGCGCGCCGTACCCGTCGAGCGCGCGCTGAGCATTTTGGACGAATGTGTGCAGGCCAACGAAATTGACGCTGAGCTTTACCGGCTGTTCCGCGAATCCAAAGTGTACGAGCGCGTGATGCGTCCGCCCCCCAAATGATGCGAGCACTGCGATTTTTTTTCGGAAAGTGGATCAGAAAGCAGGCGCACCCTCGAGTGCGCGCTTTTTTCCTGCGCGCGGCCTCTCTTGCCTGCATGGCTAGCTGCTGCGCTTTTCTGATCTGTGCGCCGGCCGCCCGCGGGCAATCCACATCCGCGACTACTTGGACCGTTTCAATTGTGCTTCCGCCGCGGCTTATCGCAGGGCAGCCGGCGACGCTTGCCGTTCTCGGCGTGGACGGGCGGCTCGCGGAAGGAATTACGGTGGATGTCGGAAAAGGGCAGCGCGTTAAAACGGATAAGACCGGCCGCGCATTCTTCACCGCTCCCACCGACGCGCCGGTGCTGATTGCCACCGCAGCGGGCGATTCGGCCGCGGCGCTGATTGACGCGCCCGCGGCGGGCTCGGGCCAGCAGGGTTCCAGCGTCGCGCCGGTGGTGTCTCAGGTGGACCGGTTTTCCGCTTGCGGCGGCGGATTTCGCGGCGATGTGGATGCGAATCGCGTGAGCATCAATGGCGAACGCGCGTTCGTGCTGGCGTCTTCGCCGGAGTGTATCGTGGTCCTCGCGAGCCCGCGCGCGCTACCCGGTCCCGCGAAACTAGCGATTGACGTGGCCGGCACGCAATGGTCCGCCGCGACAACCCTGGCAAGTTTGCATTTCGATCCGCCATTGCCGCCGCTCGTGCCGGAAAAACGCAGCAAGCTCGTCCTGCACGTGCAGGGGACGGATCACGCATTGCGCGTGTGGGTGGAAAATCAAACTCCCGGCGTGCTGCGATTTCTGCGTGGCGACCGGCAAGAGGTGCTGACTTCAGGCGGCGCACAAAATTCCGCGGAAATCGAGGTACAGGCGATAGCCACCGGAGATTTTTCGTTTCACGGACGAATTCTTGCCGCGCCCGACGCGGGAGTAGCGCGCCGTTATCTCACCGCAGCAGAGACTATGGCTCCCAAAGACCTGCAGCACGTGGTTAAGGGCCTGGCAGACCGGCTCACGCATCATCCGGACGACACTCAAAGAGTGTGGCGCGAGATCGAACAGATTCTTTCGACGACGATGGCCGGAGATTTTCGCACGGTGCTGGAATCAGCGGCCGCGGCGCTGCAATGAGAATCAGGAGGGTCTTTTCGCCGCTCGTGGCAAGCGTGCATCAGGCGCTAAAGCCCTGTCGCTCCCGAATTCGCGCTTGATTGCTAGGCTCTAATCTTCGTTCGTGGCGCTGAGGACTTTCGGCGGCGCTTGAGTTTCGGGCAGCGCACCCTGCGCCATTTGTTCCAGCGAATTGCGCGCGCGGCTCAACCGGCTGTCGGCGTCTTCGTAACTCTGCTGTGCGTGACGCAGATGATTGCCGAGCCGATCATACACCTCGGCGAAAGCTTCGAATTGCTTTTTCAATCCGCCCATGCCGGCCAGCAGATGCCGCGCGTTCTCCTCGATTTTCTGCCCTTGCAGGCTGATGGCGACGGCGCTCAGACACGCGTAAAAAGTGTTTGGCGAAACCGGAAACACACGTTTCGCGCGGCAATACTCATCAATTTGGCCGTATTTTGAATCTTCGGTCATCAGCAATTCGTAATAAACGCCTTCGGACGGCACGAACATGAGCGCGTAATCAAAAGTGTGCTCGTCCGGCAAAATGTATTTTTCCGCGATGGCGTCTGCGTGCTTGCGCACGGCAAGTGAAAATTCCCGGCGCGCGGATTCGCCGGCGTCAAAAAGCCGGCGGTAAGCGTCCAGCGGAAATTTCGAGTCCACGGAAAGAATGCGGTCGCCGCTGCGCACGATCGCGTCCACGATCGCGCCAGTGGAATCGAAGCGATATTGCGTCTCGTAGGCGCTGCGCGGCAAAGCATCCTGCAGCAAACGTTCCAGCACCACTTCGCCGAGCACACCGCGCGTTTTCGCGCCGCCTAGAACGTTCTGCAGCGTCTGCGCGGACTGCGACATCTGCTGGCCCGCCTGCTGCACTTCCGCAATCTGCGTGCTGATTTTGCGAATCGCTTCGTTCGAGGACTGCAGCTGCTGCGCCATCGCGATCTGCGCGTCGCTGGCGAGCTTGCCGGAGGACGCGACGCCCGTCTGCAATTCCTGGCGCACCTGGCCGAGCTGCGTGGTGACCGATTGCATCAGGTGATTGATTTGCGCGTTTACGGACTGGCCTTGCGTAGCGAGCGAATTCTGCATTTCCTGCCGAACGGCTGAAAGCTGCGCGTCCGAACGCCGCGCGGCGGACCACACAATTGCGGCGACGATGCCGATGGCGACTAAGCCGAGGATCAACCAAACGATGGGGCTCATGAACAGTGTTCTCGATCAATTGAGCGCTCCAGCGGAGCGCTTTTAAACACTTTAGCGCGAACGCGCGCGGAGCGCAAAATTCCCTCAGGCCTATGCTACGCGGATCTAGAAGTTGAGTTTCAGCGCGAATTGAAAAGTTCGCGGATCGTACGCCGACGTCGGCTGGCCCGCGCCACAAAGCGTCGCGCCCGCGGTGGAATCGCAGACCGGGTTCACTCCGCTCACATTGAAGTGGTTCAGCATGTTGAATCCATCGGCAATGACCTGCAGGTTTACGCGTTCGGTGATCGCAAACTGCTTGGCGATGCGCAAATCAATTTCAAAAAAGCCCGGCTGCGTGAAAGCGTTGCGGCCCAGATCCCCCGTGCAGCCCGTAGGCGGCACTGGAACGGTTGCGCTCGGCGGAATCACTGACCCGTCGCTGCCAAAGCAATTCGTGGGAATGATGAACTCGGCATTGCGAATAAAGGGGGAAGTGGTCGCCGCTGGGAAACCGGCGGGAACCGTTGCGCCGGCGGGCAGCACGGAAGGACGGCCTGTAGAAGAACCAAAATCGAGATTGGTGTCGTAGCCGAGCAGGACGTTGAAAGGCCGTCCTGAGGCGACTTCGATCACCGGCGAGATCGTAAAGTTCGAAAGGAATTTTTTCCACCACTCCGAATCGCTCTGGTGGTACGGGGTCTGATATACCGCGCTGGTAATCCAGCGATGACGCTGATCGAAATCCGAGTTTCCGCGTTCGGCATTGGGATTGCTGTTGTCCTGCGGATTCAGCAGAGTGGAAAGGTCGGTCGAGTCGTCAATGGTGTGCGACCACGTCCAACCGGAAATCATTTCGAAGCCGTTCGAAAAGCGCTTGGTCACCGTCAGCGTGAAACCATTGTAAAGAGAGTTGCCCGTGGAAGTCTGCGGGTTCACGTCGCTCCACGGCACTTGCAGTCCACCCGCGAAGCCAGTGGGAAATCCGCCCGCAGTCGCCAACGCGACCAAATTCGAGTAGCCGCCCACCAGTCCCGCGAAAGATGGATTCGGACCCGATGGCCGGAAAAAATTAAACGCGGCAGCGGTGCCGATCGCGCCGATGGGCGTTCCGCATCCCGGCGTGGAGGAACCGATCCCGAATACGCCGGGAGCTTCCACCAGAACGCTGCCGGTGCCCGTATTCACGCAGCCCGGCACGCCTCCGTTAGCGGGAACCTGCACAGTTAGCGGATTCGTTCCCGGCGTAATGAGCCCAGCTTCGATCGCATTAGTCGCATTGGAATCAAGAATCGCTGGGTTCGTCACGTTGATATTGATGGTGCGGTCCAGATGTGTGCCGTGCACGTAGTTGTAACCGGCGCTGATTTTCCAGTCGCGCGAAAGTTCATGTTCGATCGAAAGGTTCGCCTGCTGCGCCAGCGCGTACTGGAAATTGCTCTTGATCGGAATCGTGTAGGGGATGCCGACGAGCGGATAGCCCAGCGCCCCCGGCACAACGGGATTCGGCACCGTCAAATAATTTTGATTGATGAAAAGCGAATTAGGCTGAAACGCATTGAAGCGCTGCTGATTGGCCTGATAGCACATGTTCGGCGTGGCCGTGGAGCAGCCCATGTCCGGCACATTCAGTATTCCCTGAAAAATCGACGCGGCGTTCAGCGAGCCATCCGGTGTGCCGCCCGGAAACTGAAGCAGCGCCGAACGCGCGCCGTCTTCAGCGGTAGCGAGGAACGTGAGGGCGAGCGCCGGATTGTCGTAGAAAAATCCGTAGCCGGCGCGTATCACGGTCTTGCCGTTGCCCCAGGGATCCCAGGCGATCCCGATGCGCGGCGAGACGTTGTTGGCGTCAACCGGCACGCCCTCCTGCACTCCAAACGCTTGCTCCGCCGCCGCATTCGAAGCAGTAGCGGCCGGGAAGGTAGGCTGCCAGCCAATGTCGTAGCGCAAACCGTAATTCAACGTGAGCTTCGGGCTTATTTTCCAGCTGTCCTGTGCGAAAACTCCCAACAATTCGTTATTGAAAGGGCTATTCGATTGCCCGATTCCCTGGTAGAAAATCGTGGGAGTGCCGAAGCCATAGGCTTGCACGGGAGTGAGGCTGGGAGCGCCTGCCGCGATCGAAACACTGCCGAAATCATAAACGCCGCCATAATTCAGCGTGAAAATCTGCGACGACGGCGACTGCAGTTGAATGAAGTTGAAGTCCACGCCGAACTTCAGCGAGTGCTTGCCTTTGATCCACGTCAGATTGTCGGTGAGTTGGTAACGCTTTTCCACGCGGTCCTCGGTGGAGAACGGTTCACGCCCAATATAAGCCGCGCCGGCGATGTTCACCGCGGGATCACCACCGCCCGGAAGGTCCGAAAATCCATAAAAAAGACTGCGGCGCGCAAACTGGAAATGGAGCTCATTGAACAGGGTGCTGCTGATGGTCGTCGAGTGCTGCGCAATCAAGGCCCAGTCATGCGTCTGCTGCGTCGAAGTGCGGTTCCCGGAGTTCTGCCCGAACGTTTGATTTTGAGCGTTCACCTGAATGCCGTCCACGCTATCGGGCGAAATCATGCCACGCACGAAGGTGGTATTGCGTGCATTCCAAATGTGGTCGAGGCGCAGCGAATAGATGCTGCCCTTTTCGGAGGTGGGAAAATTTCCGATGGTGGATGCCAAGCCTGTGAACGAAGCAGGCAGCGGCGCGCCGGTGCTCGGAAATGTGGCGCCCGGGAAGAACTGCGTGTTGCCGAAAATCGCCGTGAACGAGCTCGCCGCCGCAGCGCAAAGATAAGGAATTCCCACCGGCGCGGGCACGGCTTGAACGAACGCCTGTTGCGCGGGCGTCACCAGATACGCAGGCAGCGGGCAGGGCGCCGAAAATGGCGGCAGAATTGTCGAATTGATCAGCCCGAAATTGTCCTGGCCGATCGCCGTGAATCCGGTTTCCTCGCGGCGTGTGAGTTCGTAACTGAAGAAAAAAAACGTTTTGTCCTTCTGAATCGGGCCGCCCAGCGTCAGTCCGGCCTGCACGCGCGTGTAGGATTGTTTCACTGGCGTGGTGCCGCATTGATCCGTAGTCGGATCGCACGATGCGGTTACCGAAAACGGATTCTGCGCCTGTATCGCCCCGTTGCGCAGGAAGCCGAAAGCATTGCCGTGGAAATCGTTCGATCCCGATTTCGTGACGATGTTCACGACTCCGCCCATCGCCCGCCCGTATTCCGGCATGTAGCTGCTGCTGATCACCTGAAATTCCTGCACGCCTTCCTGCGACACCGTGGCACGCACTCCGTTCACCGAACTATCAATCGCATCCGCGCCATCCACTGAAATTTCGTTGGAGCGGCCGCGTTGCCCGCCCAGGTTTAGGCCAGTGTTCGGCGCAGCGCCGATCGAAGGTGTGTTATCGCGCGCGGCGCGCGAATCCAGCAGCGTGAAATTGATGTAATTGCGCCCGTTGATCGGCAAATTATCAATCTGATTCTGCGACACGGTCATGGAAACGTCTGTCTTGCTGGTTTCCACCAGATCCGGCGCGGCCGAAACATTCACTGACGCCGCCGTGGTTTGCACTTGCAGTTGTGGGTTGTATTCGGCCACCAGCCCGAGCGTCAAAGTGAAAGATGTGTCGGTGAGTATCGCGAAGCCGGGCGCTTCCACTGTCAGCGTGTAGGTTCCGGGCGGCAAGCCGACGAATTCGTATCGGCCCTCGGCGTTGCTGGCGGCGGTGCGTTCGATGCCCTTGGCCGGATTCCGCAGGGTGATTTTCGCGTCTTTCACCGCGAGATTTTGCGGATCCAGCACTGTGCCGGACAAATTCACGGTGTTCACCTGCGCTAAACTGCGCGTAGCAGCGGAAAAGACCACCGTGCAGAGCAGCGAGGCCGTAATCAGAAGCTTGCGCAGATTCATCGTCACACCCCCAAGGGAACCGATAATTTTTCGCCCAACGTTCGACCGCATATTCGTCTCTGCAGCGAAATTAGTGTGGATCCGCTCCGTACCCCGCGGAGCAGAAAATAAAGGACAGATGAGCGACTTTTACGCCCGCGTGTAACTCTTTGCAATAGAAAACTCTAATCACTGCGATGGGAATTGCCCAAGCGATTAGCGCACTGCGGCGCGAAAGAGAAAGGAGCTAGCGACGAATGGATTTTCAGGAATTGCGGCTGCGAGGCGAAGTTGCGGAGCGAAGTTACGACGAACGATTCGATGGGCCGGTCAGTTGCACAAGGTTCTCCGCAGCCGCCATTGGCGGCGTGGGACCAGATTCCAATGGTTGCGGTGCGCGCCAGAAATCCATCGCCGAAGTTTGATGCACGCAGGACACCGTGCAACGAGGCGCGCAACCCTTCTTCGTGAAAAATTCGCGGTGGCGTTGCTCGTCTGTGTATTGCGCGAGCGGAATGCCGGGGTAGCCGCGCTGCTGCGAGCAATAATGCACCAGGCCGTCCTCGCAGATGTAGAGATAGCGTGAGCCTGCACGACATCGCCAGTCGTTCTCGAGACCCTTGGCGATGTTGTGCTGGAATTGATTGATGCGCGTGAAGGACTGCTTGCCCAGCGTCATGATTTCTTCGAAAATTTCCTGCTCGCGCGGGCCCAGCGGCTGCAGCTGGCCGTTGTGGTCGTGCAGAATTCCCACGGTCGAGGTGAACCCCAGCTCCACGGCGCGGTGCGCCACGGTCAGCGCGTCCTCGGAGTTGGCAACGCCGCCGCCCAGCACCGAATTGATGTTCACCTGAAATTCGGCGTGCTCGGCCAGTAGCTTCAATTTCTGGTCCAGCACTTTCAGGCTCTTCATCGAAACTTCATCCGGGTTGACGTTGTCTATGCTGATCTGCAGATATTCCAGTCCCGCGCGATTCAGCGCCTTGATCCGATCGGCCACCAGCAAATATCCGTTGGTGATCAGGCCGGCCATGATGCCGTTCTTGCGGATGCGTGCGATGATCGCGTCCAGTTCGGGATGCAGCAGTGGTTCGCCGCCGCTAATGGTGATAACCGATGTGCCCATCGCGCCCAGGCGATCAATGCGGTGGAACATTTCCTCCAGCGGCACCGGCTTCGAAAAATCGTCGAATTCGTTGCAGTAGGTGCAAGCCAGATTGCAGCGACGGATGGGAATTATGTGCACCAGCACCGGATGGCGCGTCGAGAGCAGGCCCTTCAAGATCATGCGGGCCTCGCGCAGTTTGCGGTGCACTGCGAGCAGCATTCTGCGAATTTTAGTGCGTGCGGTCACTTTTGGTGGTTATCGGTCGGCCGTACGGGCCCCGGGCAGCCGATTTCGCCTGAATTATTATGCCACATCCACTGAAGAGGCCTACGGCGGATCGTTCGCGCGATGCCGAATGTGTCGCGTGCTGCCACGCCCGTATTGATGTCAGTCCGACCAGCTTTGTGGCACGCGATCCCAGCGATGCGCCTTCAACTTTTGCAGCAGAGCCTTATCCAGCGCTCCCGCATCGCTCACCGCAATGTTCTCTTTAACGTGCGCCAGCTTTCGCATGCCGATGATCGTGGTGCCCACATCCGGATTGGACAAAATAAACCGCAGAGACATCTCCGGCAGCGTCATTCCCGGAGGCACGATTTTCTTCAATTCATCCACGCGCGCCAGAGTTTTCTCCAGGTTTGCCGGACCGAAGTATTTCGCGCGCCAATCATTCGCCGGAAATCTGGTCTCGCGTGTCATCTTTCCACCCAGGCTTCCTTCGTCAAGCGGAACGCGCGCGATCACGCCGACATTCAATTCGCGGCAAACTGGAAAGAGCTTGTCCTCCGGCGATTGGTCGAAAATGTTGTAGATCACCTGCACCGTGTCCACCAGACCGGTGCGCAGCGCCGCGATTCCGTTTTCGGGCTGCCAGCGATTGATGCTCAGCCCGAAAAACCGAATCAGTTTTTCGCTTTTTAGCTTTTCCACTGTCTCGCGAAATTCCGGTTCGCTGGCCCAGCTGTCGTCCCACACGTGGAACTGCAGAATATCAATGGATTCGGCGCCGAGCTTTTCACGGATTTTCTCGGCGTAGCTGATCACGTGCGAGGTGGGAAACACTTCGCGGTATTTGTATTCCGGCAGCGCGGGCCAGCGGCCGTTCATTGGCGGAACTTTTGAGGCGGCATACAGCCGTTTACCTTTGTTCCGCGACAATATTTCACCCAACAAGCCGTCGCTCTTGCCTTCGCCGTAGGCCCAGGCGGTATCGAAGAAATTGCAGCCCTGGTCTATCGCTAATTGCATTGCCTGCAGGGATTCCTGATCTTCGGAACCGCTCCAGCCGCTCATGCCCCACAATCCGTGGGCGATGTCACTCACGTTGAATCCGGTCCGCCCCAGCTTGCGATATTTCATACGGTTCCCTCGTGAATGTTATACAACGAATCGGGGTGGCGAAACGAATTGGCTGGCGGACTGAGCAAGCGCGCGCGGGCGAATCAACTCAAACCGAATTAAGGCAACGCGAAACGGTGGCCGTTGGGCGGCGCGCCGCTACGATTTGGCTGAAGCCTGGAAAGATTCCGGAGGATCCAGCGAGCACTGTTTCCAGAACGCGCTTTCCGATATCGCGCCATCCGCAAGCTGTTTCAGGCTGGAAATCGTGGCGGCGATTTGTCCGCCGTCGGCTGAATCGAATACGATCACGACGCCATCCACCACTGCGCCGGAAGACTTCAATTCGCCATAGGTTTTTTCGAACAAAGCCCGTGCAAAGGCCAGTTTTTCCTTCGCCGTGGAGGTCGTCGCAGCGGACGCCGGCTCCAGCCAAATCACGCGTACCTTCTTGCTGGCCAGCGGCGCCCACTTGCCGCCGAAAGTTGTGGTCTCGTCCTTACTGATATTAAAGAGCCCTGCGGTGTCCGGCGCGGTTTCAGCGGCTGCGCCGGGGCTGCTGGCAAACTCGGCCGGCAGATCCAACTGCGAGCGGCGAATCCACCCGCGCGAGGACCCGGAAATCTGCACATGCACCCATGCGCCCTCCAGTTCCAATACCTGAAATTCATCTTCCGCGTCCGCCGAAAATAGCACCGGTGACGTTTCCGCGGGTTTCGAGAAGATGTGCGTGCCAGCCTTCTTCACGGTGGCCAGGTCAGCAGGCCGCACTTGATTGTGAAGAATGTCCTCAAAATTCTTAATGTCAGCCGACAATTCCTGCGCCTTTTTTTCGACTGCAGCCCGCTGCGACTGCAGCGTTTCCAAGCTCTCGACCGGAATTACCGTCGCGGTCGCAGCGGTCGCCGGCTGCCGAGGAATACTCGAGAAGTCCCTCGTCGCAGCGCTTTTGTTTGACGACGATTCTTCCGAATCGAGGGGCGCTGGGTCGAGTCTGGTCCGCGGCTGTATGCCTCCGCTACTCACCGGGGGCGATGCCGCGCCGCTCGATTTGCCCGCTGGCGCCACGCTGGCCGAGCCGGCGGGCCTCGGAACGGAACTCGGACCCAAGGCCTCCTGAATCTGGTCAAGGAAGTCATTCTCGATGTGGCCATTGGACACCAGCACGCGATAGCCAGAGCGCGCCGGCGTGGGATCGTTGTACCAGGCGGTGATCTTGGCGCTGGCGCGAACGGTCGCACCTCCAGTCGGCGTGGCCACCACCTGGAAGGTGCACTCGTAGTACCCTCGCTCGTAGCGGTCAATCGGTAGGTCGCTGGCTTCGACGAATCCATCCACTGTCGGCAGCCGCCCGCTGGACGAAGGGCGGAGATTGCGCACCACGCGCTCGACGTCGGTCGCAGGATTGGTAAACGTTCGTTCGAAAGCAGCCGGAGCGGCGACCGGAGCGGCCTGCGCGCCCGCAAGCGCAGCCGTAACTGTGAAGGCCAGCAGCAGAGTTCCCAAATGGGCCGCGGCACGAGTGGTATTCCTCACGGTATCGGTTCCACCTCGTCGTTCCGCAGCCATCCGCGATGTCCGTCCACGGTTTCGACGCCGTACCAATACGGCGTGATTATCTCGATGAGCACATCGGAATTCGCGGGCACGGACTGCAGTGTGGCGGCATGTTGAAACGGGGCTGATCTCAAATTGGCTTGAGCCTTTACCCGCAGTTCAGCTTTGTGCTGCAACTCATTGAGGTGCGTCTGTAGGCTTTGCACGGAGCTTTCGGCTTCCTTCAGACGCGCTGCTTCCGCGTCGCGTTCCTTTGTATTTGCTTGCGCGGCGCGTTGCAACTGGTGCCGCTGCTGCAGGTCCGCCGTCTCCCTTTCTTCCCTCTGGATGCGCACGATATGGCTTTGAATCTCCGCGAATTCGCTCGTCTCTACCGTAGTGTCCGAGGCGTGGACTCGCTTCGCTCCGTCTTCGATAAATACGGCATCAATCTGCAGGTGCGTGCGATTGGGGGCGACGCCGAGCACGATGTAACGCACAGTGATGGTGCCAACGTCCGTGCTGCCCTTGAAATGTGTCGGCGAAAGCGCCTGCTTGCGGATCTTGTAAAAGGCATGGCCGGGCCCGGTCCATGGTCCGTAGTATGTAGAGCCAGTCGCGGCCTCCGCCTCGGTCAGCTCGTCCTCGCGGGAATAGACCTGGGTGCCATGCAGCACCGTGTCCTGGGTCACCAGCTCGACGGCTTTCAGCACATCGGCTTCGGAAGCCTTCAGATCAATCGCGAAACCCTCTGGCACGTCGGATTTCTGGCCATGGCGTGCAGCAGCCGACGGCTTCGCGGCAACGCAGCAGATGACCGTCAGGGCAAGCAACGCCGAACAGCAGCGAATCAGGCCGTGGACTGAAGGAACGAGCCTTTGCCGCCGCTTGCGGTCGCAGCTGCGGCCCTTCAATGTGTGCGATAACCGCGCCGCCAAAACCTTCTTCTCGCCCCCGCTATTCATCCATTTCCCTTAAGCCCCGTCTGAGGTGTCGATCACGAAACACTCGGCTCCTCGCGCTTAGAGGGCCGTTCCCCAGCCTCGGTTGCCCCGAACAGGAGCCCGCTAGCCGCATAAGCGTACAGAGCAAAATACACCAAAACAGAGGGAAAGAACAAAGTGTTAAGTTTTGTTAATTTTTATCTTGCATTCTTAATTCAGCGGGAGTATTTTCCCATCCGTTTGGCGTGTTCGCCGAATTATGGCGCTCGCCAACGGGGGCAGAACGAAAAGTTCCTGGGATGCGTGCATACGAAATTCAAGTCCGTCTTCATTTCACCAGCTCGCCAGCTGCGTCAGTCGCTCCATTGTTCTTTGCAGGCCAATCGCGAATCACATCGCAGCTATCCCGCCGTTTGCGACAGGAGGGTGTATGTCTGAGAAGTTTCCAAAGGGTGCGAATCCTATGAATATGAATTGGTCGCGTTGGAAGACGATGTTGACGTGCGCATTTCTACTTATGGCGATCGTGGCCTGCGACGCGCGCACCGCGAGCGCGCTGCCCACGAGTAAGGTGATGGCGATTCCGGCGTTCGCCCGCAAGTATGGCCTGCCTTGTTCGGCCTGTCATACCGCGTGGCCTGAACTTAATAATTTTGGGCAAGTGTTCCGCGACAACGGCTATCAATTGATGAACGACCGCGACTCTCCGATTTGGCAGAATCCCTCGTACTTCCCGATCACGTTCCGGATCACACCCAACTGGCACCGAGAGAGCACCAACAATCAGGCAGTTGACTCGGTTCCTGGAAACGGAGACGGAGCCGGAATCGGCTCCGTAACACAAGCCGGATTCGACCTTTCCGGGATGGACCTGTGGTCGGCCGGGACGCTCTACAAGAACATTTCCTTCGTGCTGCTGCCGTCGTCAGACCCAACGGCGGTGTGGCACTTTGAGAGCGCTTTCATTCGCTTCGATAATTTGCACGGAAGCTCATGGCTCAACGTCAAGTTTGGGAGATTTGAACTCGACAATTTGATTTCGGAAAAACGCATGCTGTTCTTGTCGGACAATGGCGGGTTCTACCAGATTTATCATTTCAATGATCCCGGCGACATTAACAATTTCGGCTACGGCGACAATCAGATCGGCGTTGAATTGGCCGGCCACTCGGCGAATAGCTACACGCGTTATTCCGTCTCCTTTCTCAGCGCAAATGAAGGAGGCGTCAACAATACTGTTGACGTGGTGCCGGGAGCGGCTCCCGCCGGCCGGGGCTACGACGTAAACCTGGCGTTCAGCCAGGCGTTCAACGCCCCGGGGCCGGCCGGCGAAAGCGGTTTTGGTCTGGAGCGCATCGGGGCGTTCGCATACTTCGGGCAGCGGCCGACCTACTATCAAACCGAAGACGGCACTCCGCTGGTGGGTCTGGGCAATAAGCCGTTTTACCGCATCGGCGTTGCGGGTGACCTGAGCTACAAGAACCTTGAGCTCCTGCCGCTATTTATGTACGGGCACGACAATGCGTACCTGGGGATTCCGGGTCTTCCTTCCACTGCGCCACTTCCAACGGGTGCACAGGCACCCACCTTCTACGGCGGTTTCCTGGAAGCGCACTACTACTTCAATCCGCAGAACGTAGCCTTGGCGCGCTTCGAGCAGATTAACGTAGGACAGCAGGCGTTCAGCAACATCGGATTCGGCAGCAGCAGCAACGGCAACATTACCGGATACACGTTCGGATACCGTTGGTACCCGATCATGTTCAGCCGCGCGGGAGTCGCGCTCGACTGGGAATACTCGCGCATCAGAACGATCGGCGAGAACCCGCTAAGCGGCGACGGAAGCGGCGTGGTAGCGAATCCGACGGCTGCAACCTGGAGCAGCAGTATTTATTTCGGAATTGACTTCGACTTTTAAGGGAGAGACCAGCAATGACACTCAAAAAATTCGCAGTGACATTCGCGCTGGGCTCGGTGGCTCTACTCACGGCCGGCGCGACCTCCATGACGGCCCAGTCGCACATAAACCCACCCGATCCTTTGCTTGGCACGCCCAGTGTCTCCAGCGAGACGAGTCATGTTGACGGTCTCACCGGGAATGCGGAAGGCGGCAGAATGCTCTACGTCCGTTTCTGTATCGGCTGCCATGGGCCCGATGGCAACGGCGAGGGCATGAACGCTCAATGGATTGATCCCAAGCCGCGGGACTTTACTGAAGCCACTTTCAAATGCCGCTCGACGCCCACCGGCACGCTGCCCACGGACGAAGATCTCTTCAACGCGATTACCCGTGGCTTCGTCACCACCAACATGCCTTCGTGGAGACCGCTGAATCCCCAGCAGCGCGCCGATTTAGTGGCCTTCATCAAGACGTGGTCACCGCGTTGGGCCAAGGAAAAGCCGGGAGCGCCCCTGAACATCCCACCGGAAACGCCAATCACCATCGAAAGCATCCTGCATGGTCGCGAGCTTTTCCAGAAGCTGGAGTGCTGGAAGTGCCACGGCCCCGAGGGACACGCGGACGGACCGTCGGCTTCAACTCTGACCGACAGCAAGGGCAATCCTATCAAGCCGTTTAATTTTTCTACGGGTGAACGATTCATGTGCGGCGATAGCAACCGCGATCTGTACCGGATTTTCATGACCGGCCTGGATGGCTCCCCGATGCCTTCCTTTGCGGATGTGATCAAGCCGAACGACGCTTGGGATCTCGTCCATTTCTTGCGCACTCTGCAAGTATCGCTTCCCAATCAGGAGCTCACACTCTGGCAAAGTTATAAAGCAGCTCACGGGAAGGACCTGAAACCAATAGGTCCGGATTCCGCGGGCGCGCAGTAATCCTAGATTAGAAGGAGGGACTGATTCGATGCGTATGAAATTCTTTGCAGCTTTAGGATTCACCGTGGCGATGGGCAGCGCGCTCATGGTTTTCGCCACGCCACCCGCGGGCACCGGTTCCATCACCGGCAAGGTGACTTACACCGGAACGCCCATGAAAATGAAACCCATTGATATGTCCAAGGAACCGTCTTGCGCCAAGCAGCATGCCACTCCCGTGATGACGCAAAACGTCACCACCGGAGCGGGGAACACCTTGGAATGGGTGGTCGTTTATATTTCCGCCGGTGACGAAGGCACCACCACGCCTTCGCAAGCCGTGCGCTATGACCAAAAGGGCTGTGAATATCTGCCGCACATCCTGCCGATGGAGGCGGGCCAGCAACTGCAGATTTATAACGACGATCAAACCTCCCACAACATTCATCCTTTGGCCAAAGTAAATCAGGAGTGGAACAAGTCGCAGCCACCGGGTTCGCCCCCGATTGACACCAAGTGGGACAAGCCTGAATTCATCCCGGTGAAGTGCAATATCCATCCGTGGATGCACGGTTACTTCGTGGTGCTTAAGACCCCTCACTACTCCGTGACGGGACCCGATGGTACTTTCGATATCAAGGGGCTCCCCGCGGGAAAGTACACCGTAACCGCATGGCAAGAGCAGTACGGGACGAAAACGCAGGAAGTTACCGTGGGCGCAGGCGCGGCCACTGCGAATTTCGTTTTCACCGCGACACCTTACTGAGTCCGAAGACCTAGTGTTTCAGACAGCCGCACCCCTCCCGCTGAGGGAGGGGTGCACATACTGGAAGTCCCGTTGGTTTTGAGCGCAGCGCATCGAGGCATATAAATCATGGGCAAATTGTTCGCAGTGGTAGTGATCGTGATCACGCTGATTTCCGTGTCGTTCTTCGTGATGCACACCTGGTGGATGCCGACGGACATCTCCACCACCGGCCCAGCCATCGATCACCAGCTCGAGGAAACCATGACCGGCTCGGGCTTGCTGTTTATCGGCGGGCAGGTGCTGCTGGGTCTTTTCGTGTGGCAAGCCAGTAACAAGGATCCCGCGCGAAAGATCAAGATGTTTCCCGGTGGCGCTAATCCACTGGTCGCGGCCGCGATTATTTTGGTGGGCATCGAGATTTTGACTCTCACGTTTGTCGGCACGAAAGCTTGGGGTGCGGTGAACCTTGTGCCGGCCGCTGCCGATGCCTTGCATATTGACGTTCAGGCGGAACAGTTTGCCTTCAACTTCCGTTATCCAGGCCCTGACGGCAAGTTTGGCTCGTTGCATCCCGATAAGATTGATGAAGCGGACGGCAACTACTTCGGCCTGGACCCGGCCAACGATGTGGCAGCCCGCGACGACGTCGTAGTGGGCTCACTGGTTGTGCCGGTGAATCGCCCCATCCTGCTCACGCTACATTCGAAGGATGTCGGGCACTCTTTCTACGTTCCGGTTCTGCGTATTCAGCAGGACTTCGTCCCTGGCTTGGAAATTCCGGTGCACTTCACCGCGACCCAAACCGGGAAATTCGAAATCGTCTGCACCCAGCTTTGCGGCCTGGGCCACTACAACATGAAGGCGTATTTGCAAGTGATGTCGGAACCTGATTACGAGCAGTGGTTAAAGACGCAGGAAGGGCAGTGAGCGGGGCAGAGAATTTCTGGGTACGCGCGCCTTTCGCGCGGGGGGTCAAGTTGCTCACTTCGAGGTCCACACATGCATGAGACATCCACATCACACGCTGCGCACCAGCACACGGCGCCGACCAGCTTCATTCGCAAGCATGTCTTCAGCCTCGATCACAAAGTGATCGGCAAGCAATACTACGGACTGGCGCTCCTCGCCGTGTTCATCGGCATGGGTCTTTCCTGGCTCATGCGTATCCACCTGGGTTGGCCCGCCTGGCCGATTCCATTGCTGGACAAGCTCTCGGCCGTTGGCGCGCCGGCCGGAGTGATGACCCCGGAGTACTACCTCTCGTTGATGACCATGCACGGCACCATCATGGTTTTCTTCGTCCTCACCAACGCTCCTTTCGCCGCCTTTGGCAATTATTTCTTGCCCATTCAAATCGGCGCCGAAGATATGGCGTTCCCGCGCTTCAACATGATGTCCTTCTGGACCACATTCGTGGCCTTTTTGGTCATGATGTGCGCGTTCTTCGTCAGCGATGGTCCGCCGATTTCCGGCTGGACCGCTTACGCACCTCTTAGCGCGGTGGGCGGCGATGCCGGACCAGGCCTCGCCATGGGCCAAAATCTGTGGGCGATCTCGATCGCGATCTTTTGCATCGGCTCGCTGCTGGGCGCGCTGAATTTCATCGCGACGACCCTGGATCTTCGCACCAAGGGAATGTCGCTGGCGCGCATGCCCTATTGCTCGTGGGCCTGGTTCGTCACCTCCGTCATCGCCTTGCTGGCTTTCGCGGTTTTGTTGCCTGCTTGCATTCTACTGATTCTGGATCGCGTGGCCGGCACCAGTTTCTTCATTCCCGCGGGGCTGGTGCTCAGCGATAAGCTGCAGCCGCATTCCGGCGGCTCCGTTCTTTTGTGGCAGCACCTTTTCTGGTTTTTCGGCCACCCCGAGGTGTACATCGCGATCCTGCCTTCTATCGGAATCGTCTGCCACATTCTGCCGGCTTTCGCGCGCAAGCCGCTGCTGGGACCGCGCGCCTCCATCGGCTGCATGATCGCTATCGGCTTCCTCAGCTACATGGTCTGGGGCCATCACATGTTCGTCAGCGGAATGAATCCTTTCTCCGCCACGCTGTTCTCCGTGCCGACTCTGATCATCACCATCCCGGCGACCATCTTGACTCTGTTGCTGATTGGCTCGGTGTACGGCGCGAAGATGCGCTTCACGGCGGCGTCGCTCTTCTGCCTGGGATTTATTTCCGTGTTCATCAGCGGGGGCATCAGCGGCTTCTTCCTGGCACAACCTTCCATTGACATCTATCTTCATGCCACCTATTTCGTCGTGGCCCACTTTCACTTTGTCATGGCGGTGGCCTCGCTGTTCGGCGTGTTTGCCGGAACTTATTTCTGGTTCCCCAAAATGACGGGACGCATGATGAACGAAACGCTGGGAAAACTGCACTTCTGGCTGACCTTCATCGGCGTGTATGCCATTTTCATGCCCATGCATTATTTGGGGCTGGCGGGCAACGTGCGCAGATACGCCGCGTTCGTGGACGATTATCTGATCCCGCTCATTCCCGTGCACAAATTCATCACTGTCGCCGCTCTTTTGACCGGCGCCGCTCAGTTTATCTTCCTGTTTAATTTGATCTGGAGCCGCTTTAAGGGCCCCGTCGCCTCCGAAAATCCTTGGGAAGCTACTTCACTCGAATGGTCCACCTCTTCGCCTCCGCCCTTTGACAATTTTGGCGGCAGGCACATGGTGGTGTACAACGGCCCGAGCGAATACGGCGTAGCGGGCAGCGACGGAAAAGACTACATCATGCAAACGTCGCCTGAAAAAGTCACGGCAAGCTAACCAGGGCAATTAACCATGGCTACTACAACCTTACCTCCCGGCGCGGAAATTACTCTTGACGATCACGGCTCCGGCCGGCCGCCAGAGCTCACTCCTCGTCCCGCACGGGTGACGGACGCAGGGTCGCCCTCCCAGAAATCCGAGACCGGCATGTGGGTAGCGGTTTCGGCCATCGGCATGTCCTTCGCGGCGTTCACCAGCGCGATGTTTGTGCGCCAGGATTCGTCCACGGATTGGCAGCACTTTCAGCTGCCGCACGTTCTGTACCTCAACACGCTGATTCTCATCGCCAGCAGCGTGACTTTGGAATTCTCGCGGCAACGCTTTGCCGCGATATCCGATGCCGCGGGCCACGCTGCGGCGTCCGCCAAGATTCTGCTCGCCAACGGCGTCTACTGGTTGTACCTCACCGCGGCTCTGGGCCTGCTCTTTGTACTCGGGCAGCTCCTCGCGTGGCGCAACCTGGTGGCGCAAGGACTATTCCTTGCGACCAATCCGAGTTCTTCCTTCTTCTACCTTTTTACCGCATTGCACGCCGTGCATTTGCTGGGCGGCATGGGCGGCCTGTTCTATGTGCTGCGCAAGCTGGTTCGCAACGGCGGCGTCGCGGGGACCAGCGGGCTCAGCGCGTTTTCCATTTACTGGCACTTCATGGATTTGCTTTGGGTGTATCTGCTACTGCTGCTCGCGATCCGCATGTAGCTGGAAATTTGAGGAGGAGCTGTGAGCGAATCGGAAATGACACTCGGGGCCGGACACGCCGCCGCGCTGGAGCCGTCGCCATACGGCATTCAGTCGAAAAAATTGACGATGTGGCTGTTTATTATTTCAGACGCCGTCACCTTTGGCGCGGTTCTGTTCGGCTACGCCTATTTGCGAGCCGGAACCCCTGACTGGCCCACCCCGTTTCACTTTTCACCGAGCATCGTCAACGGCTTGGTGATGACGTTTGTGCTGCTGACGAGCAGCCTGACGATGCTGGCCGCCGTGGCCGCCGCGAGGCAAGGCCGCAAATCCTCCTGCCTGCTTTGGCTCGGCGTGACCATTTTGCTGGGCATTATTTTCGCCACGTTGCACCTGCGCGAATGGTTTCACCTCTTCGCGGATGGCTGGAGCCTCTCCAAAAATCCGCTCGGCGGAACGGTGCAGTTCGGCGCTATCTTTTTCAGCATCACCGGCCTGCACCTGATGCACGTGATTTCCGGCGTCATCGCGCTGATCGTGATCGCCATTGGCTACAATACCGACTGGCTGGACGCGGGCCACGTCGAAACCACCGGCCTTTACTGGCACTTCGTGGACTTGGTCTGGATGTTCGTGTTTCCGCTGCTCTATTTGATGAACACAGCCCGCTGAAGCGAAGCCGTAGAACGAAGGGGAGGCGCTGCCGTGATGGATACAAAGCACGAACCCGGAATGAAAGGGTACATCAGCATCTGGATCGGATTGCTCTGCATCGTCGGCATCGAGACTTTTCTGACGACTCTGCAGTTCTCCACTCATCGTCTACTGGCGGCGTTGCTGCTGCTGGCCTTTATCGAAGCGGGTATCGCGCTGCTCTATTTCATGCATCTGAGATACGAAAAGCCTAATCTGTTCTGGAGTCTGGTGCCGGCGGTGATCTTCGTGCTCTTCATGATGAATCACATCTGGCCAGACGCCTATCGCATGATAAGCATGCGGCTGCCGATTCAGTAGTTGCTCGCTGCTGCGCAGCTATCACGCGCTGGCGTGCTGGCTCGAAGCAAAATATCAGTCGTGAAGTTGGCGCGGTTCCGGGAGAGCTTGACTGCCATGAATGCAACGAAACCAGGAGTTGCGGGAATGTTGGCCCGTGCGGTTGCTGCGCTGCTGCTGCTCGCCAGTCCCGCGGCGCTTTACGCGCAGAGCTGCGCGATGTGCTATCAAAGCGCCGCAGCTTCCGGCCCGCGTTCGATTCACGCCCTAAAACTGGGGATCTTGATTCTGATGTTTCCGCCGCTATTGATCACTGCCGGCGTCGTTTACCTGGCCTACAGCAGGCGCAATCAGTTCAACCAGAACTCCTAGCATCCACTCTTACCGGGAAATTAGCGCGCTGTATGCCTTCGCGATTCGCGCCGCCACGCGCGCATTGTTTACCAGCAGAGCAATATTTGTCTGCAACGTTCGGCCTTGGCTCGCTTTCGCCAAATAATCCAGTAGGTAGGGAGTGACGGCCTTTCCCCGAATTCCCGCTGCGGCTGCCGCTTGCAGCGCCTGGGCGATCCACTCGTCCACTTCCTGCTTCGGCAGCGCGCTCGCTGAGGGTGGCGGATTGCAGAACACGATCCCAGACGACATTCCCAGCCTCCAGTGCGCCTGCATCAGCTGCGCAGCCTCAGCGGGGGTATCCACGCGGGATTGCAGCGGCAATCCGCTGTCCTCGGCATAGAACGCGGGAAATTTGTCCGTGCGATACCCCGAGACCGGCACGCCGAGCGTTTCCAGTATTTCCAGCGTGCGCGGCAGATCCAGGATCGCTTTCGCCCCTGCGCAAACGATCGCGACGGGCGTGCGCGCAATTTCCGGTAGGTCCGCTGAAATGTCGAAGCTCAGTTCCGCTCCACGATGCACTCCTCCAAGCCCGCCGGTTGCGAAAATGCTGATGCCCGCGCGCGCCGCAATCAGCAACGTCGCTGCAACTGTCGTGGCGCCGGTTTGCCGCGCAGCCACTACCGACGCCAGATCGGCGCGACTGACCTTGGCGATCCCATCGGTCGCCGCGAAAATCGCGAGTTGCTCGGCTGAAAGCCCAGCAACCAGGCGTCCTTCGATTATCGCGATCGTTGCAGGCACGGCGCCTTCTTCGCGCACCGCGGCTTCCATCGCCCGCGCCGTCTCCAGATTTTGCGGTCGCGGCAAGCCGTGCGCGATCACCGTGGATTCTAACGCCACCACCGGACGCCCGGTCTGCAGCGCGGCGACAACGTCTTCGCGAATGAACAGCGTGTTATCCAAAAAAGCCTCCGAATCCTGCTGGTCTTATCACAAATCGCGGCGCAGAGCGAAGTTCCCGCAACGAAATTATCATGCCGTGCTAGGATTTCGTCGCCATGCGTCGCAAATCAATCCGCCAGCCCAGCATCGTCGTGCTCGGAGATATTAACGTGGACATTATGGGGCGGGTGAAGGCGTGGCCGCAGCCCGGCGAAGATTGTCTTTCACAAGAACTGGATATTCGTTGCGGCGGTGTGGGCGCCAATTGCGCTTTCGGCTTGGCGGGCTGGGGCGTGGCTCCGCAGCTCGTCGGCTGCATCGGGGTGGATGCTTTCGGCGATTACGTTCTCAAGGCGCTACGCGAATGCAAGGTGGAAGTGCGCCACGTGCAACGCACCAGCGACGCGATGACTGGAATCATTTACATCAATGTGACGCCCGACGGCCAGCGCACGTTTTTCGGCGGTCGCGGCGCGAACGCGCTGCTGCGGCTGCCATCCCGCAGCGCTGTTTTCCGCAGCGGAGCAGCTGCGGTGCATATCGCGGGCCACAGTTTTCTCGATCGCGGACCGGCACAAGCCGCCTCGCAACTGATCAAAGCGACCCACGCGCGTGGAGGCTGGGTTTCGCTCGACGTCGGCATGGAGCCGAGCAAAGCAATTCCCCAGAAAATTTTGCAAATCACCCGCAGCGTGGATATCCTGCTCGTCAGTCTCGACGAAGCCGCTGCACTCACCGGCATGCGCGATCCTTTCGAAGCATTCGCCGCATTGCGCAGAGCCGGCGCGCGCGAAGTGGTTTTGAAGGTCGGCCGGCGCGGCTGCATTATCAGCGAAAACGGCAAGCCGATGCTAGTTCCATCCTTCTCGGTGCGCGCGGTGGATTCCACCGGAGCCGGGGACGCTTTCGTCGCCGCATTTCTGCAAGCCCGCTTGCGCGGTTGGTCCGCGATCGAAGGCGCCGTCGCCGGGAACGCCGCCGGCGCGCTGGCAACCACGGTGGTCGGTGCCGGCCAAAATCTGCCGGGACAGCGCGAAGTCGCAGCTCTGCTGCACGCACAGCGATTGCCAACAAAATGGGACGAAGCGCGCAAACGTGTTCTGGCGCGGCTTCGCAACAGCGAAACCCCCGGTCGCTCGCCCTACAGAAGGAGCTCAAGATGACGCGAACCCCCGACAACACTCCACTCCCCGAATGGAAAAAAGAAATGGATCGCCAGCGAATGAAATCGCTCGCCGATCTTTTCCCCGCGCCGAAGCCTGTGATCGGCATGGTCCATCTCTGGCCGCTTCCCGGAGCGCCAGGCTACAACGGCTACGGCATACAAACCATTACTGACCACGCGCTGCGCGATGCCGAAGCGCTGCTCCGCGGCGGCGTGGACGGTTTGATGGTCGAAAATATGTGGGACCTGCCCTACTACGTTGGCCACGACGTAAAACCCGAAGCCATGACCGCACACGCCGTAGCCGCCGCCGAAGTCGTGAAAAATTTTCCTGTCCCCGTGGGCATCAACGTCATTCACAACGGCGGCATCGTTTGTCTGGCCATCGCTCTCGCGGCCAAAGCGCGCTTCATACGTGTCTGTATTCTTACCGGCGCGCGCGTCTGGGATACCGGCGAATTCGATCATGGTTGCGCGGCGGAGCTGATGCGAAAGCGCAAGGAATTAGCCGCAGGCGACATTCATATCTTCGCCGACGTGGACAAGAAACACTCAGTCCCGTTTCCCGGCATTGATTTAGCGACGCACATCCAGTGGACCGAGTTCTACGGCGCCGACGCGCTGATAGTTTCCGGAAAATTCACCGGCAACGCGCCAGACGTCGAGAAAGTCCGCGACGCAAAACGGCTGGCGACTCGCCCAGTCCTAATCGGCAGCGGGGCCGACGCAGAAAACGCAATCGCACTGCTGCAATACGCCGACGGCCTCATCGTCGGAACCAGCCTGAAAAAAGATGGCGTGATGGAAAATCCCGTGGACGTGCATCGCGTGAAAGCGCTGATGGACCGCGTCCATGCCGTGCGCGAACGCGCCGCGGTTTCTGCTGATTCACATTCGGAGGAACGATGACGGCCGCGGCAGCAAAAAACTATAACATCGCAGTAATCCCCGGTGACGGAATAGGCCTCGAAGTTGTACCGCAAGGAATTCGCGTTCTAGATGCCGCAGGCAAGCGCTTCGGCTTCAACTGCACGTGGCAAAATTTCGATTGGAGCTGTGACACCTATCGCCGCAGCGGCCGCATGATGCCAGAGAACGGTCTCGATCAGTTGCGCTCCTTCGACGCAATTTTCCTCGGCGCCGTAGGCCATCCCGATGTTCCCGACCACATTTCGCTCTGGGGCCTGCTGATTCCGATCCGCCGCCATTTTCGCCAGTACGTTAACCTGCGCCCGGTGCGCCTGCTCGCAGGACTCGATTCGCCGCTGAAAAATATCAAGCCGGGCCAGATTGATATGGTCATCGTCCGCGAAAACAACGAAGGTGAGTATTCGCAAATCGGCGGCCGGCTATACGAAGGCACGGAAGAAGAACTTGCGATCCAGCAAACCATCTTCACCCGCCGCGGCGTGGACCGCATCCTGCGCTACGCCTTCCAGCTGGCCAAAACGCGAAAATCGCATGTAACTTCCGCGACGAAATCGAATGGCATCATTCACACCATGCCGTTCTGGGATGAACGCTTTCACATCATCGCGCAGGAATTTCCTGACGTGCGCACCGATCAATATCACATAGACATTCTCACCGCCCATTTCGTCCGCCATCCGGAATGGTTTGACGTGGTGGTCGGCTCCAATCTTTTCGGCGACATTCTTTCCGACCTCGGCCCGGCAGTAGTCGGTTCGATCGGCATAGCGCCCTCAGCAAATCTAAATCCCGAGCGCGAATTTCCGTCCATGTTCGAGCCCGTGCATGGGTCAGCGCCAGATATCGCAGGGCAGGGAATCGCTAACCCGATCGGCCAAATCTGGTCCGGCGCCATGATGTTGCGCCATCTCGGCGAATCCGATGCCGCCGACGCCATCGAGCAGGGAATCGCGAAAATGCTGGCAAATTCGAAGGTGCGCACGCCCGACCTCGGCGGAAAATCCACAACCGAAGAACTGGGCGAAGCCATCGCGAGTGAAGTTCAGACGGCGCACAAACAAAATGCCTGACGATTTAGTAAGCGCGTCCGCCGTGTTAAAATGCGCCTGTGGGGCTGTAGCTCAGTTGGATAGAGCGACGCACTCCTAACGCGTAGGTCGTCGGTTCAATTCCGACCAGCCCCACCATCTAGAGTTCGTGCCCGCCTGAAAATTTTTACCGCAGAGATCGCCCGCTCGGTAGGAATCGTCGCTACGAACTTCGTGGCTTCTTATCCTTCGCAGCACGCTTCAATTCTTCCACGGATGGAAAAGAAGTAGGCGCCGTCAGCGCCAATTCCGGCGGCTTCTTGTCCTGTTGCATCGCAGCGACCAGCATTTCCAGCGCCAGCTTCGTATTCGGCGGCACCACCACGGTAGCCGCGAGCAATCCGTTACGCACATATTGCTGGCCCGTTGCGATCAAGCCGTCGCAGCCGGTAAAAGGAACGCCCAACCACTTTTCGCGCAACGCTTCATCGGAACTTTCCTGCATCGCTTTGCGCGCGCCAATCGCCATCGAATCGTCTTGCGCGCCCACCAAATCCACAAACTGTTTTCCAGACGTGGATAAGCGCATCCACGAACCCACCGCTTTGTAAGCGCTCTCCTCGGTCCACTGGCCCTTCAACATATTAATTTTTATGTTCCCAGGCTTCGTCTGCTGCATGCCCATGGTGCGTTCTTTCGCAGCGGAATTTTCCGAAGGCCCTTGAATGTAAAGAACCGACCCACCCTGCGGCAGCAGCGCCGCAAATTGCAGTCCCTGGATCCGGCCGATCTCCAGGTGATCGGAACTCACGGCAAATGCCGGCGCGCGTCCGGCGCGGCGAAGTTCGGGAATGTATTCCGCGTTGCGATTCAGCACCACCCACCCGATTCCCGCTCCGGATGCGGCACGCGCCACCTGCGGCAACGCCGTCGCCCCCAGCGGCTCGAAAAGTATGGCGTCCGGTCGCACGCCCGCGGGCGATTGAATCGCTTTCAAAATTTGATCACTCTGCTTAATCGCGTCGTTGTCTGCATACACTACTTGCAGGTCCAAACCCAGGCGCGTCGAGGTTTCCTTCGCGGCAGTGGCTTGTTCCTGCTGATAATCGTTGTCGTCCGTGGGCAGCGAGAGCAGATACTTCAGTTTGGGCATGGGTCGTTTGCGATCCTCAGTTTTTCATGCACGGAAAGAGTACATGGAAAACGGCGGAGGCGTCGGGGGAAGTAGCGGCACGGTGCCGTTTCGTGACATGCCCGCAGGAGGCGCGCGAAACGCACGAACGGCGCGAAAAGACGCCTGGAGCGGCTTAATTGAAGCGTACGTATTCGAAATTCAAAGGCTGCCGGTTAATGCCGCGCATCGGCGGCGCAATCCAGTTGGCGAATTTCCCAGGCTCGATCACCCGCCCGGTCATCAGCGATTGCACAAATTTCTGATCTTCTGCGCTGGGCATCCACTTGTCGCGATTATTTTCCCAGTTTTCTTTGCTCAGAACCTCGCCATCGGGGCTGATGAAGTGCCCGGCGAAATTGCCAATCGCACGGTGAAATCCCTTGTGCGGCAAAGTCAGACGGAACGAAATACCCGACTGCTCCATTATTTTATTCCAGCGATCCACGCCGCCCTGGATCTCCGCGATGTAGTCGTCACGCAAGCGTTCGTTCAGCGCAGTCAAGGCGGAAACGTGCCGCGTGATGATTTTGTTGCCGGAAACTTCCAGCACCGGATACTCGGCGTTCTGTAGCTCGTGGTCGTCCTCGATTTTCGTTTCCTCGTAGCGCCCCTTCAGGCCGGTCGTGTAATAGCTCGCGGCGTTCGAAGATGCGTCCGAGCCAAAAAGATCAATCGTCACGCTGAAATGGAAATTCAAATATTTCTGCATCGTTTGCAGGTCAATCACGCCCAGCGCGCGCACGTCGCTGGCGTTTTCCACTTTGTGTTCTTGCATCACTTCGCATGTGCGCTGCAAAATGCGGCTGATGCCCGTCTCGCCGACGAACATGTGATGCGCTTCCTCGGTGAGCATGAACCGGCAAGTGCGCGCCAGCGGATCGAACCCGGATTCGGCCAGCGCGCACAGCTGAAATTTTCCGTCGCGATCCGTGAAGAACGTGAACATATAAAACGCCAGCCAATCCGGGGTCGGCTCGTTGAATGCTCCCAGAATGCGCGGATTGTCCGCATCGCCCGATCGCCGCTCCAGCAGCGCTTCCGCTTCTTCGCGTCCATCGCGTCCAAAATAACGGTGCAGCAAGTACACCATCGCCCAGAGGTGCCGCCCCTCCTCCACATTCACCTGAAAAATATTCCGCAGATCGTACAGAGAAGGGCAGCACATACCCAACAGCCGCTGCTGCTCGACGGACGCCGGTTCCGTATCCCCCTGCGTCACGATCACGCGCCGCAACGTCGAACGGTACTCGCCGGGAACTTCCTGCCACGCTGGCTGCCCCTTGTGTACGCCGAAATTTACTTGCCGGCCCGCATCGCGCGGCTGCAGAAAAATTCCCCAGCGATATTCCGGCATGCGCACGTACCCGAATTGCGCCCAGCCGTCCGGCTCCACGCTCGTTGCCGTCCGCAAATACACTTCCAGCGCGTGGCTCTCGCTCGGGCCCATGTCGTACCACCAGTTCATGTAAGCCGGTTGCCAGTGTTCCAATGCGCGCTGCAGCACGCGGTCCCTGCCCAGATCCACGTTATTCGGGATTTTTTCCGTGTAATCAATCATGGCAAACTCCTAAAAATATAAAACGCCCAAAACTTGCGCTGTGGCGCATAGGTTTCAGACTCGTTCCCAATTAAATTTCACTGGCGCGCCCGTGCCATAAATCTTCAGCGCGCCGCTCTCGCCCACAGCGTTCGGACGAATGAAAATCCAGTTCTGCCAGGCCGAGAGCCTGCCAAAAATCCGCGTCTCGGTGGTTTCCGGCAACCCGAACCTCAAATTCGCTTCCATTCCCGTGAGCGCATCAGGCGAGAGCGCGATCCGCGATTCGATCGCCTGCCGCACTTCATCTTGCCAATCCAGATCGTCAGGCGCAGCGGTCACCAGACCTAATTCCATAGCGTCCTTCACCTGCAGCGTTCGTCCCACGTGCTCGCGCAGCGTCTTAATCCTCGCAGCGTCCTGGTAGAAGCGCGCCGCCACACGCGAAAGATGATTCACCATCGGCAGCGCACCGAAATTCATTTCCGATAGCGTCATCGCCGCTCGCGCATCGCCTTCCTGCGTGTCCAGCATGTAAACGCGATCCGCGGCGAGCGCCAGCTCCAGCAGCGTTCCGGCGAAACAGGATTCAGGTTCGACCAGCGCAAACAGCGAGCGCGAGGAAACGTCCAGCCGCGCGAATGTGCGCCGCATCATCCCCAGAACTTCGCGCACAAACCAATTGCCCTGGTTTTTCAGAATGAAATCATCGAACGCCACAACAGCGCCTGCATTTCCAGCAGTCTTCAAAATCCACAGTCCGAGTTCCGGCTCGCTTGTGCGCAGCCCCAGAATCGCATCATCCAATTCACGCGCCATTTGCAGTGGCCACCAGCCAGCGCCAGCCCCAAGCGCGCTCTCCCGTGTGAGCGCGCCTGCGGTTTCCGGCGCGCGCACGATCAAAGTCACAGCCCGCGCCTCGCGATTTACCTGCGCGTCCACAAATTCGTAATGCCGTCCAGCATCATCAATCGTTCGCTGCAAAGTCGTCAGCGCCACGCCCTGCGCATTCGCCGGACGGTCGCTCTGTGCCGCCAACTCTACCGCGCGCCGCTTCACGTGCTCGGCAAATTGCTGCGTTTTCACCACATCATCCACCAACCGCCAATCTTTCGCGCGCTGACCCTTCACTCCATCCGCCGTCGTGCAGAAAATGTCAGCATGATCCCGGCGCACTCGGCGCTTGTCGGTCACCCGCGTCAGGCCGCCAGTTCCCGGCAGTACTCCGAGCAGAGGAACTTCCGGCAGGCTCACCGCGGAAGATCGATCGTCCACCAGAATAATTTCATCGCAAGCCAGAGCCAGCTCGTATCCTCCGCCAGCCGTCGTTCCGTTCAGCGCTGCCAGAAATTTCAACCCCGAATGGGCACTGGAATCTTCAATCCCGTTGCGCGTCTCATTCGTAAACTTGCAGAAATTCACTTTCCACGCGTGCGAAGAAAGTCCCAACATATAAATGTTCGCCCCCGAACAGAACACCCGGCTTTTGGCGCTGGTGATCATCACGCAGCGAATTTCCGGATGCTCGAAGCGGATTCTCTGCAGCGCGTCGTGCAGTTCGATGTCCACGCCCAAATCGTAGGAATTCAGTTTCAGCTTGTAGCCCGGACGCAAGCCGCCATCTTCGTTCACGTCCATCGTCAGCGTCGCCACCGGCCCGTCATAGGCCACGCGCCAATGCTTGTATTTCGCCGGCTCGGTCTGGTAATCCACCTGCGCCAATTTAGTTTGTGAATCTTGCGTCGCTGCCACGTCCACGCGCGCCTCCTAGCCGATTTCGGTTTGCAGTGCTGTTCTTAGTTTCTGAAAGCTTTGCTCCGCGGATTCGCCCGAAGTGTCCAGGTGCAGATCCGCTTTGCGGTAATAAGGTTCGCGCGCTTCCAGAATGTGTCGCAAATCCTCCATAGCCTCGTCGTTTTCAGCCATCGCGCGGAAATCGCCCTGCGCCATTACGCGCGCCATGTAGTCTTCCGGATTCGCTTTCACCCATACCGTGAAGCAGCTAGCCAGCAGCCGGTCGTACGTTTCTTTTTCCGAGACCACGCCCCCTCCGACTGACAGAACGGCGCGTGGGTATTCGCCCAAGATTCGTTCGAGCACCCGGTGTTCGATTCGGCGATATCCGCCCTGTCCGTAGAGCGAAAAAATCTCCGACAAATCCATTCCCGCTTCTTTCGCGATCTCGCGGTCCAATTCGATGAACGGCGCCTTCATCGCTTGCGCCAGCTTCACTCCCAGAGTCGATTTCCCCGCGCCGCGCAGGCCGATCAAAGCGATGCGCGAGTGCCGGTCCTTGGGTACCGCGCCAAATTCCTTCGTCAGGCGCGCCGCGACCAGTTTCAATTGCGGGGCGGGCAGCCGTTCGAGCAGGTCGAGTATCGAATGCTTCGCGTCGGACGCAGCGCCTTCGGCCGTGAACAGCTCGGCCAGCGAAACGTTTAAAGCCGTCGCGATTCGCCGCAACAACACGATCGAAACATTTCCATCGCCCAGCTCCAGCTGCGCCAGATGGCGCTCGGAGACATCCGATTCCTGCGCCATCATCTTGCGAGTCATGCCCCGCCGGCTGCGCAGTTCGCGAACCCTTATTCCCAGATCGCGCAGAAAATCCTCATCACGAGGGTGCGCAGGCGAAGGTGGCAGAACCGCTCCGGATTGCATTTCTGGAGTCATAAAATATGTACGAACACAACATGCATTATAATACATGTCACGCCGCGCAAGTCAATCACTTATCCAGACGCACCGTCGTGCACCAACTTTCGTGGACAGCGTTTAAAATATCCATAAAATATTCATATAAAATCACTTACAATAAATACTGCTCATTCCGTACCAAGCACTGAAATGTGCTGGTATGCAACATACTTCCAATCCACTGCGTGACTCTGGTGCCTGTTGAGCCCTTCAATCGTAAGCGCATCTGCATGGAAAATAGCCCGTTCGTACCATCGCGTACACATCCTTTCCGAGTGCTAAAGTTACTCATGCGCGTTCGATGCCTGCACTGCTCCGCTCAGGTGGAGCTCGACGACCGGCGGGTAAAAGGCCGCAAAATGGCTCAAATCCGCTGCTGGATGTGTGCGCAAAGCTCCGTGGTGGACCTGCTCCCTCCCGACCTCAAGTCCTCCACGATCATCACCGATCCCGTCGCGCCGCAGGATCGGCCGTTCGTCGCCGCTCGGCTCGAACAATCGCCCAGCGACAGAGTAGCGACGCTCGATCTCCCTCAGGGGAAATCAATCGCCATCTCGGTGGTTGCCGGATCTTCCGAAGGCTTAGAACGCGGTATGACCATGCCGCTGGTAACGATCGGCAGGCTGCGCGGCGGCGCCGATTTTGAAATTGACGATCCCATGATTTCGCGTCTGCACTGCGCCGTAGAAGTAAAGAACGACGCGGTTTACCTCCGCGACCTCCGCTCGACCAACGGCACCTACGTCGCCGACAAGCGCGTGCTGGCGACCCAGATTGACGACTCTACCGAGTTCCGAATTGGAACTTCCACTCTGCGTGTGAGCATCCGGCCGCATTAACTATATCGGGCATCTCGCGCAGAATCCCGCTGAAGCCCTCACCACAACGGCCGTTCCTCCCAAAGTTTAAGCCTGCGCCGCGCTGTCTACTGCGGTATGCTGCTTCTCTATAAATCTAAAGCCGGTTGGAGCCCAATTCGCTCGTTGTGCCGGTGGTCAAATTCTCGGGGGAGCAGGTGAGCAGTGCAAAGCGCGATCGAAAAATCGGCATGGGCAGCAACATCACCAGGCGCGATTTCCTCAATGGCTTCGGCGTCGCAATAGGCGGGTCCTTAGTACTTCCAGATACGAAATGGTTCGAACGCTTCGGCCTTCCGCAGTCGCCTGTATCTCCTGAAAAATCATCTGCCTATTATCCGCCCGCGCTCACGGGCATGCGCGGCACCACCGACGCGGTGATGGAAGTGGGCCACGCGCTGCGTGACGGGAACACCTGGAGCACCCCGACACCCGACTCCGAAACCTACGACCTGATCGTCGTGGGCGGCGGCATCAGCGGCCTCTCCGCGGCCTATTTTTTCCGCCAGATGGCCGGCCCGAAAGCCAAGATTCTAATCCTCGAAAACCACGACGATTTTGGCGGCCACGCGCGTCGCAACGAATTTCACACCACCCAGCGCATGATCCTGGGCTACGGTGGTACGCAATCCATCGCTGGCCCGAAAATTTACAGCAAGCAAGCCAAGCAACTGCTCGTTGAGCTGGGCATCGAAGTGCAGCGCTTTTATAAGTATTACGACCGCGATTTCGAGAAATCGCACGGCCTGCAGCGCAGCACGTTCTTCGACAAGAAAACTTTCGGCGCAGACAAGTTGGTTCCAGGTACCGGCGAGCCAACCTGGCCGGCATTTCTCGCGAAGACGCCCCTTTCACCGCAAGTGCAGCAGGATCTTGCGCGCCTGCATACTGAAAAAGTGGACTACCTGCCGGGCATGTCTTCCTGGGACAAAAAAGTCCTTCTCGCCAAAACCAGTTACAAAGATTACCTGCTCAAGTACGTCAAGGTCAGTCCCGACGCCATTCCGTTTCTGCAGACCGAGACGTACGGTCTCTACGGCGTCGGCATTGACGCTGTTCCGGCCGGCGATCTCGCCGGTCTCGAGTATCCCGGATTTGCAGGCATGGATCTTTCCGGCAAGCCAGGCCCCGGCCTGGGCGTCGAAATCACCAAACAGGACGAGGGGGACGAGCCCTACATTTTTCATTTTCCCGACGGCAACGCTTCCATCGCGCGGCTGCTCGTGCGCTCCCTGATTCCCGCGTCCGCGCCCGGGCACACCATGGAAGATATCGTTACGGCCAAGCTCGATTACGCTACTCTCGATCATCCCGCTTCTCCCGTGCGCCTGCGGCTGAACAGCACCGTGATTCTCGCGCGCAATGTCGGTGAAGCAAGCACCGCGAAGGAAGTCGAGATCACCTATGTAAAAGACGGCGGTGCGCGCAGCGTGCGTGGCGCCGCTTGCGTCCTCGCCTGCTGGAACATGGTGATTCCATATTTGTGCCCCGAGCTGCCGGACATGCAGAAGGACGCGCTCGCCTACGGCGTGAAAGTTCCGCTGGTATACACCAACGTGCTGATCCGCAATTGGCGATCCTTTAAAAAATTGGGAGTGAGCGGCGTGCGCTGCCCCGGAAGTTATTTTGAAACGGTCACGCTGGATTTTCCCGTCAGCATGGGCGATTACAAATACACCTCGGATCCGGCACAGCCGTGCGTTCTGCACCTCGAACGAGTTCCGTGCAAGGCGGGTCTCCCGGCGCGCGAACAGCAAAAGGCCGGACGCCGCGAACTGCTCGTCACCAGCTTCGCAACTTTCGAGCGCAATATCCGCGAGCAGCTCGGCGCCATGCTCGCTCCCGGCGGATTCGATCCCGCGACCGATATTCAGGCCATCACCGTAAATCGCTGGCCGCACGGTTACGCTTACGAATACAATTCACTCTATGATCCCGATTGGCCGGAGGATAAGCAGCCCTGCGTCATCGGGCGCCAGCCGTTCGGCCGCATCTCAATCGCCAATTCCGACGCGGAAGCTTTCGCATACACCAACGCGGCCATTGATCAGGCGTACCGCGCGGTCAACGAGGTCGCGCGTTTCAGCCAACCCGCTGCAACATAAAAAGGGCGGCGCCGGAGGACGCCCGCAGTTAAAGAAGCCAGCGGGTAAAGCTGCCGCCGCGAAAGTGATATATTGCCCTGGAAATAACGCGCCTCGCGTATAGCTGTTGCGGCACTGCGCCAGGATTTGGACCACGTGAGCGAAAAACAGACAGCCCGCCTTCTCGATCCCTTGTTCACGACGAACGCCATGCGCGAAATTTTCTCGGACCGCCGCAGGCTCCAGGGCATGCTCGATTTCGAAGCCGCGCTAGCGCGAGCATTGGCGCGCGCGGACGTCGCGCCGGCAGCTTGCGTCGAGCCCATCGTCGCGCAATGCAGCGCGGATCATTTTGCGCTGGACTCGCTGGCGCGCGAAGCAGCCCTTGCCGGAAATCTCGCGATTCCACTAGTGAAGGCACTCACCGCGGCCGTCGCGAAATCCGATGCGAAGGCCGCGGGTTTCGTCCATTGGGGCGCCACCAGCCAGGACGCGATTGACACCGGCCTCGTCCTGCAACTGCGCGACGCTCTCGATTTAGCTGCAGCGCGAACTGTTCGCAATTTTCTACCACGCTCGCGCGCGTCGCCGAAACGCATCAAGCCACGCTACTTGCTGGCAGGACCTGGCTGCAGCAAGCTAGCCCCTTGACTCTGGGCCTGAAAATTGCTGGATGGCTCGACGCAATCCATCGTCACCAAGCGCGTATCACGCACGCGCGTAATGAAGTCCTGACGCTGCAATTTGGCGGCGCAGTCGGCACACTCGCCGCGCTCGGTGAAAAAGGTCCACGTGTGGCCGCAGCCTTGGCCTCCGATCTAAAATTGAAAGTTCCCAGCATTCCTTGGCATACGCATCGCGACCGTTTTGCGGAAGTTGCCACTGCGCTCGGTCTGCTGGTGGGCACGCTGGGGAAAATCGCGCGCGATATTTCGCTGCTCGCGCAAACGGAAGTCGGCGAAGTTCTCGAGCCCGCTGAATCCGGCCGCGGCGGATCTTCCACGCTTCCGCACAAGCGCAATCCGGTCGGGTCCGCGGTCGTCCTCGCTGCCGCGATTCGCGTTCCCGCGCTCGTTTCCGTCATGCTCACAGCGATGGTCCAGGAACATGAGCGCGGTCTGGGGGGCTGGCACGCCGAATGGGAAACTTTGCCAGAGATTTTTCTGCTTGCGGCCGGAGCGCTCGCCCATCTGACGCACGTTATGGATGGCTTGGACGTGTACCAAGAGCACATGACGTACAATCTGGGCGCAACGCACGGACTGATTCTCAGCGAAGCAGTGGCGATGGCATTGGCCAAGAACATCGGGCGCTCGCCCGCGCATCAACTCGTCGAACGCGCTTCGCACCGGGCGCTCGAATCCGGTCGTCAGCTGCGCGATCTGCTGCTCGAAGACCAGGATGTGCGCGCGCATCTTTCGCCGGTGGAACTTGACGCTTTGCTCGATCCCAAAAACTACACCGGCTCGGCTGAATCCATGATTCAGCAAGTACTCGCTGACGAAAAAAAGCACCGATAAACTGTTTCTGACGAAAACTTCCGATATGGCTCATACCAACGCAAACGGCGCGCGCTTTCACTACCGGCTGGAGGGCTTGGCTGGCGCCCCGGTAGTCGTGTTTTCCAATTCGCTGGGTACGAATCTCGCTATGTGGGACGCGCAAATTCCGGCGCTCGCGCAAAAATTTCGCGTCCTGCGCTACGATTCCCGCGGCCACGGCTTGTCGGATGTCACTCCGGGGCCGTACACGATTGAAATTCTGGGCCGCGACGTTGTCGGCTTGCTCGACGCGCTGCAAATTCCAACCGCGCACTATTGCGGGATCTCCGTCGGCGGATTGATCGGCCAGTGGTTGGGCATTAACGCGTCAAAACGCTTCAAGAGCCTGACACTGTGCAACACTGCCGCGCGCATCGGCACCATAGACGGCTGGAACACTCGCATCGCCGCCGTCAAAGAAAGCGGCATCGCGCCCGTCGCAAGTGGAGTAGTCCCCCGTTGGTTCACCGAGGATTTCGCCAAGCGAGCGCCCGCGCAAGTCGAAGCCGCGCGACAAATGCTGTTGCACTCGCCACCCGAAGGCTACGTCGCCACCTGCGCCGCGCTGCGTGACGAGGATCTGCGCGCAGCAGTTTCTCGCGTCAACTCGCCCACACTGGTAATTTCCGGTGCGCACGACGTAGCTACCACTCCGGCGGATGGCCGATTCATTGCGGAAAAAGTCCCCGGCGCGCAATATTTGGAACTAAACGCAGCGCATCTCTCGAATATCGAAGCGGCCGGACCTTTCACATCAGCACTGCTGAAATTCATCGAACAGCAGGAGGCGAATTAATGGACGAGCGTGAGCGTCATGTCACCGGAATGAAAGTGCGCCGCGCGGTGCTCGGCGATAAACACGTGGACAAGGCCGAAGCAACGAAAGATTCCTTCAGCGAGCCGTTTCAGGACTTGATCACGCGCTATGCCTGGGGCGAAATATGGTCGCGCCCCGGACTTTCGCGACACACGCGCAGCCTGCTCACGCTTTCCATGATGATTGCGCTCAATCGCGGCGATGAATTCCGTATGCACGTGCGCGCCGCGCTGAACAATAAAGTCACCCGCGAGGAAATTCAGGAAGTGCTGCTGCAGAGCGCCATCTATTGCGGCGTTCCGGCGGCAAACGCTGCGTTTCATATCGCCCAGGAGGTATTCGCGGAAGTTGACGCCGGGCGCTAATGCAATTTCAGACCTCAGCGCTCCATGCTTCGTTGCAAAAGTTTTAGCAAAGCGTCCACTTAATACAGCGACGCCAATTTCAGGAGGAATCATAAATGCCGATCGAAAAAGTTGCAGTGGTAGGCTGCGGCCTGATGGGTTCAGGCATCGCGCAAGTAGCGGCCCAGTCGGGCTGCCAAGTCGTGGTCCGCGAAGTCTCCCAGCAACTCGTTGATAAGGGCCTGCAATCCATCGAAAAAAATCTGCAGCGCCTCGTAGATAAAGGTACCCTACCCGCCTCCGATCGCGATCAGGTTCGCGCGCGCCTGCGCGGCACCACCAGCCTCGAAGACTTGAAAGATTCAGACTTGGTAATCGAAGCGATCATCGAACAGCTCCCCGCGAAGCGCGAGCTCTGGGCCGCGCTCGATAAAATTTGCCCGAAGCACACCATTTTTGCCAGCAACACTTCGTCGCTTTCAATTACCGAAATGGCCATGTTCACCCAGCGCCCCGATCGTTTTCTCGGCATGCATTTTTTTAATCCCGTTCCAGTAATGAAATTGGTGGAAATAATTCGTACCATCGCCACCGATCCGAAAGTGGATGAAGCGGCCGTCGCTCTCGCGGTGCGCTTCGGCAAGACGCCTGTGCGCACCACCGATCGCACCGGCTTCATCGTGAATCGCCTGCTCGTGCCGTATCTTCTCGACGCCGTCCGCGCGCTCGAAGAAGGCGTCGGCTCCATCGAGGATATTGACAACTCCATGAAGCTCGGCTGCGGCCACCCCATGGGCCCGCTCACGCTTCTCGATTTCGTCGGCCACGACACCACGTATTACATCGCGAATATCATGTTCGATGAATTCAAGGAAAAACGCTTCGCGCCGCCGCCTCTGCTGAAGCGTATGGTCCTGATGGGATGGAATGGCCGCAAAGCCGGCCGCGGCTTTTACGATTATAGCGATCCCGCAAAACCCAAGCCGCTGCAATTTACGTAGGAAGTCTGCGTGGCTGTGCGAGATTCATTTTCGTTCGCGATCAAGTAGCTGTGGGAGGAACTACTGGTTTTCGTCTGGGCACGGTTTCAGCCGCGCCACAACTGGCGAAAATAAGAGCGGCTTTAGCCGCTGAGGGAATGAATTTCGAGTCGACCCTTGAACTCTCTAGCCGCCGTAGTGCAGATTCTGCGATCTCGGCATCGAATGCGCGCTAACACTTCGCTTAGCCTTCTTTGGCTGCGCCGCGAGCCTTCGAAAGCCTTTCGATCACTTCCGCGGGCAGCGGACGCGATTTCATGCGCTCCGGATTCGCCGGATCCGGGCCGGCCCACACGCGCGTTTCAAATCCCTCCAGCGCCAGGACCCCTGCTTTGAAAAATTGATGCTGGACCACAAAACTGCTGCGGCCAAATTCCGACACGCTAGATTCCGCCACCAATTCGTCGCCAAATGTCGAAGGCACCAGAAACCGCACGCGCACATCCACCAACGGCACTCCCACAATCGCATGCGCCCGGAACAGAGCGCGCGTCGGCATCCCCGCATTGGTAAAAAGCGCCGTGGTGCAGTCGTCAAACCAGGCCAGATACTGTGGATAGAAAACGATCCCCGCCGGATCGCAGTGGCCCCACTCGACCAGCAGATGTTTTTTGCTTACGAACATACCGCAAAGCCCCCGGTTCAGCCCCTAAGCTGCGCGCGCAAAATTCCCAGCCGCGCAAAAATCGCCCGAACGCAACGCCGCATGGTAACACCCACTTCCGCGGCCCTCCAACTATTTGCCTCGCCACGCGAACAGGATATCGTTCCACGCCCCGCGCCGCTTCTGCTATCGTTAATCGGCACCACTTCGAGGCCGCACCTCTATGCGCACCCAAGTTGGTATCATCGGCGCCGGGCCCGCAGGCCTGGTCCTCTCGCATCTGCTGCACCTCCAGGGCGTCGAATCCGTCGTCTTGGAAAATCGCAGCCGTCAATACGTGCAAGAGCGCGTTCGAGCCGGTGTTCTCGAGCAAGGCACCGTGGATCTGCTCAAAGAAACCGGCGTCGGCGAACGTCTGCAGCGTGAAGGTTTGGTGCATTACGGAGTAAATCTCCGCTTCGGCCGCCGCACCCATCGCATTGATTTCGCGGACCTCACCGGCGGCAAAGCCGTCACCATCTATGCGCAACATGAAGTCGTAAAAGATCTCACCGATGCGCGACTCGCCGCCGGCGGCCAGGTCCATTTCGAAGTCGCAGACACCAGCATCCACAATTTCGAGAGCGCAGCAGCCTCGTCCAAGCCCACCATCCGTTTCCGCAAAGATGGCGAGCCGCGCGAACTCGTCTGCGACTTCATCGCAGGTTGCGATGGTTATCACGGCATCTGCCGCCCGTCCGTGCCCGATGGCGTGCTCACTGCTTTCGATCGCGTCTATCCCTTCGCCTGGCTAGGCATTCTCGCGGAAGCCCCACCATCTTCGGAAGAACTCATCTACGCCTACCACGATCGCGGTTTCGCGCTGCTCAGCATGCGTTCACCGCGCATCGGCCGCCTGTATCTCCAGTGCCGTCCCGATGAAGACCTGCTGAATTGGCCGGACGTGAAAATCTGGCAGGAGCTGCAAGTGAGGCTTGCCGGCGAGGAAAATTGGAAGCTGCAGGAAGGCCCGGTGCTGCAAAAGGGAATCACGGGCATGCGCAGCTTCGTCATCGAGCCGATGCAGTACGGCAAGCTATTCCTCGCGGGCGACGCCGCCCACATCGTCCCTCCCACCGGGGCCAAAGGCCTGAACCTCGCCGTAGCCGACGTGCGCATCCTGGCGCGTGCCCTCGCCGAGTTCTATTCCACCGGCAAGCGCGACCTGCTCGACGCCTATTCGCAGACCTGCCTGCGCCGCGTCTGGAAGGTTCAGCGTTTTTCCTGGTGGATGACCTCCATGCTGCATCGCTTCGACCACGAAAACGCCTTCGACCACCGCCGCCAACTCGCTGAGCTCGATTACGTTACCAGCTCCCGCGCCGCCGCGCAGTCACTGGCCGAAAACTACGTGGGTTTGCCTCTCGAATAACCGCCTTACGCCGATCGCATTCTAGTCCACGTCGCTAGGCGCAATGCGCTGACCGTAAATCTTTCAGCCTCAGAGGCTTAGACGCACATAGGCCGCAGCACTGTTGCAAATCGGTGCAGCTCCCGGCCTCTGACCTTCGTACCACCCAATTGAGAGTCCCGGCCTATCGCCATCGCTCGAACTCAGACGCTATCCTGTCTGAGTTCGAAGCAAGCACTTGCGACTCGGTGCCGCAACCGGGGAACGCGCCAAACGGGGGCTTAGATGCAATCTGGGGGATTCCGCGACATCATCCGTGGCCTGATCATCGCCGGTACGATCTTGGCTGCCAGCCAAACGACTGCAGCACAACAAACCCTTTCTTTGCGTGTATATATGGACGAGAATGGCCAGAGCCCAATCGCCTTCATGGGCCCGCATTACTTCATCCACCAGGCAGCAGGCGCGAGCCTCAGCGCGCCGCCAACGACGGCCTTCACCCCGTCGCAGATTCGCCACGCCTACGGATTTGACCTGGTAACCAACCAGGGTGCCGGCCAGACCATCGCGCTGGTAGACGCCTACGACGACGCCAACGCCGCGAACGACCTGGCTGTCTTCAGCAAGCAGTTCAACTTGCCGGCTTGCACCGCCGCCAGCGGCTGCTTCCGCCAGCTGTATTCCAGCGGCCGCAAGCCCGCCGCCAACGCCAACTGGGCCGTCGAAATTTCGCTCGATATTGAATGGGCTCACGCCATCGCGCCGCAAGCCAAGATTCTTCTCGTCGAAGCTCCTTCGAATAACCTGAGCGACTTGCTTTCCGGAGTAGATTTCGCCGTGCGCAACGGCGCATCGGTTGTTTCCATGAGCTGGACCTCAGCCGAACTTTCTAGCGAGCGCAATCTGGACAACCACTTCGTTTCCACGGGAGTCACGTTCCTCGCAGCCTCAGGTGATAGTGGAGCAGGCGTCAATTATCCCGCGGCATCGCCGGACGTCATCGCCGTCGGCGGCACGTCCCTGACGCTCGACAAATCGGGCAACTACAGCAGTGAATCAGCCTGGAGCGGCAGCGGCGGCGGGCTCAGCAAATACGAATACGAACCAGTCCCACAGGCCCAATTCCCGATTGCCAACGACATTCACGGAACGCGTGGCGTGCCCGACGTTTCCTACAACGCTAATCCCGGTACCGGCTACGCGATTTACGACTCCATCGGAGTCAGCGGTTACAGCGGTTGGTTCCAGGTCGGCGGCACCAGCGCCGCCACGCCACAGTGGGCCGCGCTGATCGCGATCACCAATTCCCAGCGCGCTGCCGCACGAAAAGCAACCTTGAGCGCCACCGGCACTTCCGTCTACGCCGTCGGCAAATCCGGCCTGGGCACAAACTTTCACGCCGTCACCACTGGCACCAATGGTTCCTGCGGCACAATGTGCGATGCGCTCACCGGATACGATTACGTCACCGGCCTCGGCACGCCGCAATCCAAGGTGCTAATCCCAGCCTTGGCCGCCCGCCCGTAATCGCGGAGCCTTGGTCCCTGTTCACAAGCCGCCTCGAATTGTTCCGGGCGTCTCGTTTTCCGTTCACCGCGCACTCCTGCCGCACCTCCTTACAATTTATATTCGCATCCGACGAAATCCCAGCGCCAGCGCCGTAGGCGCGACATAACTTAGCCCACCGCGGAAGCGGTGGGAAAAATCGCAAAGAAAAGACCGAGCGCCGTAGGTGCGACACAGCCGTTGCTGCGGTCGGCGCAAACGCCCGCCCGTTTTGCTTGCGCAACACCCCTACGCTGCCGCCCTCTCTTAATCGGCCGCTGTAGTGTATAGTTTTTTCAGGCGCGGCCATTCCAAAAGCCACATTTGCTACAGGCCACAACGATTCGCCGCGCCACAGGTCTATCCCCAATGAAGCCACATTTGCAGGTCATGAAATTTGGCGGCACATCGGTGGGCGACGCTTCGTGCATCGCACGCGTCGCTGAAATTGTCGCCAAAGCCTCGCGGGTAGGCCCGCTGGTCGTAGTCGTGTCGGCCATGAGCGGCGTCACCAATCGCCTGATTGAAGCCGCCACATGCAGCGAGACCGGCGATCGTGAGCGGGCCACCGAACTTCTGGATGCCCTGCGCGAACAGCACTTCGAAGCGCTGAGAATCCTGATTCACAATCCCGAAACGAGAAATTTGATCGCCCTTGGCATCGAGGAACTTCTCCGCGAAGCCCAGCGCCTCTGCGAAGGCACGGCGCTCATCCACGAACTCACCGTGCGCACGCTCGACTGCGTATCCAGCCTCGGCGAACGCCTCTCCGCGCCTCTCGTCGCCGGCGCCCTCAGCGAACGCGGCGTTCGCAGCGAAGCCATCGAAGCCACCGAATTGATCGTCACCGATTCGTATCATGGCGCAGCCGAACCTCTGATGCCGCCCACGCGGGAACGCTGCGAAGCGCGCCTTCGCCCGCTGCTGCAACAAGAAATAATTCCGGTAGTCACCGGGTTTATTGGCGCCACAGCTGAAGGTGTGCTCACCACGCTCGGTCGAGGAGGCTCCGATTATTCCGCCACAATTCTGGGCGGTGCGCTCGCAGCCGACGAAGTGATCATCTGGACCGACGTGAATGGCGTGCTCACCGCAGATCCGCGCCTCGTTCCCGGCGCGCGCACTATTCCGGAAATTTCCTATCGCGAAGCTGCCGAGCTCGCCCATTTCGGCGCAAAAGTGTTGCATCCCAAAACGCTCCGCGCCGTTACGGAATCCGGCATCCCGGTGTGGATCCGCAACACCTTCGAGCCGGAACATCCCGGCACAAAAATCACGCCGCAGGGCCGCGCCTCCAGCGCCGGAGTGAAAGCTCTCACAGCGATTCGCGATGTCTCACTCATCGCTGTAGGAGGCCCGGGAATCGTCGGCCTGCCCGATGTGGTCGGCCGCACATTTTCCACCACCGCGAATGTGCGCGCGAACGTGCTGCTCATCTCGCAGTCCTCTTCGCAGAACGATATCTGTTTCATCGTTTTTTCTTCCGACGCCAAACGCACCGTGGACGCGCTGCGCCAGCAATTCGCGCAGGACCTGATGCATCAAAAAGTCGAGCACATCACGCTCGACCCCAACATTGCTATCGTCGCCGTCGTCGGCGAAAATATGCGCGGCACCGTCGGCATGGCCGGACGCACCTTCAGCGTGCTCGGCCGCGAAAATATAAATATAATCGCCATTGCCCAGGGATCTTCTGAAACCAATATTTCATTTGTGGTATCCAGCCAGGATATGAAGCGAGCGCTGCTGGCCGTGCACCAGGAATTTGCGCTCGACACGCGCAATTCGCACGAAACGTCATCCGTTTCGCAATAGTGATGAGCGACGCCATCGCAAAAACCGCGCAGAAGGCCGGTACCGCGGCCGTGCAACGTTGCATCGTACCCGGTTGCGCTGCGGCATTCGGCATCCGCGAACAGATTTACGTCTGCTCACGCTGCGGTGGCCCGCTGGAAATCGAAATCCCGCTCGCGGTTCTGAAATCCGTCCCGGAACTTCGCGAACGCTGGCGATCCCGCGCAGCTTCACATGACGCGCGCGACCGCAGCGGCGTCTGGCGTTTCCGCGAAATGCTGCCCTTCGACAACGACGCGTCCGTCGTCACGCTTTTCGAAGGCAATACGCCGCTCTACGACGCGCCGCGATCCGCGAAATATGCGGGCCTCACCGCGCTGCGCCTGAAACATCAGGGCTGCAATCCCACCGCGTCTTTCAAAGACACGGGCATGACCACGGCTGTCACGCAGGCGAAATTGTTAGGCGCGCGCACCGTGGTCTGCGCCAGCACCGGAAACACGGCCGCAAGCCTCGCCGCCTATGCCGCGCGCGCCGAACTGCAATGCGCGATTTTCCTACCGCAAGGACAGATCAGTCCCGCGAAACTCGCGCAGAGCATGGATTACGGCGCCGTCATTTGCGAGATTGCGGGAAATTTCGACGATTGCATGCGCCTGATTTCAGAGCTTGCCGATGTGCCTTCCATTTACATCGCAAATTCGATTAATCCTTTTCGCATCGAAGGGCAAAAGACCGTCGCCTTCGAGTTGCTTGAGCAGTGCGGCTGGCGCGTGCCGGATCATGTGGTCGTTCCCGGCGGAAACATGGGCAATAGTTCGGCGCTCGGAAAAGGTTTCGACGAAATGCTGCGCCTCGGACGAATCGATCGCATGCCAAAAATCAGCATCGTTCAAGCCGAAGGCTCAGCGCCCCTCGCGCATTTGTTCGCCAGCCTGAAACCATCAGAAATATCTGCGGACGCAGCGCCTCCAGCCGAAATCGCGCCAGTCTCGAATCCACGCACACTCGCCACCGCCATAAAAATTGGCGCGCCCGTTTCCTGGAAGAAAGCTCTGCGGGCCGTCCTGCGCACTCACGGCAACATCATTACCGTCACCGAACAGGAAATCGCCGACGCCAAAGCCATTATCGGCCGCGACGGCATCGGCTGCGAGCCGGCCTCCGCAACCACGGTGGCAGGCATCCGCAAGCTCACTGCCTCAAACAAAATTCAAGCAGGCGAATCGGTGGTCGCGGTCTTGACCGGGCACGTCCTGAAAGATCCCGACTACGTCAGCAATTATCACCGCGGCACGCTTTCCTTCGAATCCGCCACCGCGGAAGGAACAGAAAAGACCGTGCAAATCACCGGCGCATTTCGCAACGCGCCGGAAAAAGTTGCCGCCAACAAGGAAGCAATTCTCAAAAGCCTGGAGAGCCGCCGCTAAGGCAGGGAAGTCGCGTCATAAAAAAGTGCAGCAGTTTCAAATTTCCCGGATCACAGCCCAAGCATCCATGAACAAGTCCAAGCCCCGCTCCTACGAAGTCCGAGTCCCCGCATCCAGCGCCAATCTCGGTGCGGGCTTCGATTGCTTTGGCCTCGCGCTCAACCTATATCTCTCCGTGCGAGCCACAGTGCACTCCGAACCGGGGGCGCGCAGCGAAGCGCAAAGTCGCGGAATCCCCGGCAGCGAAACTCTGCCCAGTGCACCGGAAGAAAATCTGATCCTGCGCGCCATGCAACACGCTGCGGAACGCCACGGTGAGCATCTCCCTCCGGTTCATCTCGCCGTGCACAACCAAATTCCGATCGCCGGAGGCTTGGGCAGCAGCGCCGCGGCAATCGTGGCTGGCATCGCACTGGGCTTTGCGGTCTGCAAGAAAAAACTGACGGAAGAAAATGCTCTGCGCTTAGCCGCGGAAATGGAACAGCACACCGACAATGTCGGAGCGGCGTTGCTCGGCGGTCTGGTTGTCTCGTTCGTCGGCGCGGGTGGCAACGTCGTCGCGTTGCGTAAAAATTGGCCGAAACAAATAAAAGTAGTCGCCGTCACGCCAAGAATGACGCTGCAAACTGCCGCATCGCGCGCCGCGCTGCCGCAGACAGTCGAACTCGCCGCAGCCGTGCACAATCTCCAGCGCTCCGCATTATTTCTCGCGGCCTTGGACGCTCGACGTTATGATCTTCTCTGGGAAGCGCTGCAAGATCGCCTGCATCAATCCTATCGGCAGCCGCTAATTCCCGGCCTTGCGGAAGTTCTCGCTGTTCCGCGCATGCCCGGCCTTCTCGGCGTAGCTCTCAGCGGCGCCGGTCCCACAGTGATCGCACTCGCAACTAAGAACTTCGCGCAGATCGGAAAAGCGCTCGCCGGCCAATTCGAACGCCGCGGCCTTTCCTCCACCATTCGTAATTTGACAGTCGCGCAAGAGGGAACTCGCCTAAACGGGAAGCCGCTCGCGAAAAAGTAGCCCGCGCGCGTGATTTTAAACACAGCCGCGCACCACGGAATCACTTTACAAACGTCAATCCGTGCGGCACAAAGTGCGGAAACACGTAAGCGTAAAGCATCACAATCACGCCCACGATCGCACCCAGCGCAATCGAATGCCAGAACACGAAGCGAAAAATAATCCCCTCGTTGCCCACTTGCTCCGTCGCCGCCGTTGCAATCGTAATGGACTGCGCATCCACCATTTTCCCCATCACGCCGCCTGCGCTGTTTGCCGCGCACATCAGAATCGGATCAATTCCCAACTGCTGCGAAGTGATGCGCTGCAAGCTTCCAAACAGCGCGTTCGATGAAGTATCGCTGCCAGTCAATGCCACGCCTAACCAACCCAAAAACGTGCCAAAAAATGGATAGAGCCATCCCGTGCGCGTGAACGCCAGGCCCAGCACCGCATCCAGCCCCGAATAGCGCGTCACGAATCCTAAACCCAGCATGAACGAAATCGCGATCATCGCCAGCCGCATGCGCACCAGCGTCCGCCAAAATATTTTCATCAATCGCAATGGGCCTACTCCCAGCAACAATCCGGAAAAGATCGCGGCCAAAAAGCAGCCGCTGCCCGTCGCCGATAGCCAATTGAAATCGTAGCGCGCCGCTTTCCGGAGTCGGCTTGCTCACCACTGGCGCCGCCCGCGTAATCGCGTTGTGCAGATACGGCCAATTCCATCCCGGCGCGCCAGGACGCACTTTGCCGTCCGCCTTGGATCACAATGAATGCGGGCGTGGTCGCTTTGTTCATCGCCAGCTTCACCGACGGCAGACCCCACGCCAGCACGAATAGCGAAAGCACGGCAAACGGCATCCATGCCTTCAATACTGTCCCAAGAGGATATTTCCGCGGCGCTACGTAACCATCGTATTCCTTCGCGTTCCACTCACCGCCCATGTCGTCCGCAATTTTCCCTTCCACCGCCGCGGTCTTCGCGCCTTCGCGATCGTAGTCGAATCGCCAGATCCGCTTCGGTTTCCAAAAGCGCAGAAAGATCACCGTGCACAGAATGGACACCACGCCCGCCATGATATCCACAAGGTTGCTGTCGCGATAGTTCGACCACAAATACTGCGTTCCCGCAAAAGAAATCCCCACCACCAGAATCGCCGGCAGCACTTCAAAAGTTTCCGACCAGCTCACCATCGTGCGCACCAGCCAGAAAGGCACGATCACCGCCGTAAACGGCAAAATGCGCCCGATCATTGCGCTCAAATCCGATTCCGGCAAGCCCGAAACCGCCGCCAGCGCGTGCACCGGGGTCCCAATCGCACCCCACGCCACCGGCGCCGTATTCGCAATCAAATTTAGCGCGGCAGCGTGAAACGGCCGGAATCCGAGTCCGATCATGAAAGCGCCCGCGATCGCCACTGGCGCTCCAAATCCCGCCGCTCCTTCGATGAACGCGCCAAAGCAAAACGCCACCAGCAGAACCTGCAGCCTGCGGTCCGGCGTAATCCCCGCGATGGATTCCTTCATGATTTCGAATTGCCCGGTTTCGACGGAAATGTCATACAGATAGACCGCCGCCAGCACGATCCACGCAATTTTCAGAATTCCGTACGCCACGCCGTATGCAAAAGCCGATGCCGCCAGCAACGCCGGCATTTTGAAAACCAGGGTCGCCAGCATCACCGCCGTAAACGCAGCCGCAATCGCGCACCAATGTGGTTTAACTTTCAGGCCCGCAAGGAGAGTAAAGAGAACCAGGATCGGGAGCGCTGCGATCAGCGTCGAGACCCACCAGATCCCGGCGGGATCGTAAACTTGCGTCCAACTCATACAGCCCCCTTGCGCCAGCTTGCGTATGTTGCTGGGCCCGAGTTTGTGGACGTTCCTTATCCCGACGCCGAAATTTTGTCAAGAAATGGAATTTCCAAATGGAGAGTCGCAACTCTTAAAGAACTAATTAGAGGCGGTTACGCGCGAACTTTTCGTCGTAGCAGCAGCCACACGCAAGCGCAGCCCGTGGCGAGCATCCAAAAATCGGAGGGCTCTGGCGTGCTGATTGGCGGCGGCGTCGCTGGAGGAGGCGGTGGTGGTGGACCCGCAGGCGGACCGGACGGTGGCGGCGGTGGTGAAAGCGGCCCCGACGGAATTCCCGGAGAAGACGTCGTGCCACCGATAGGAAAAAGCGGCGGGACGATCGGGATATAGATTGACGCAGGAACGAGCGGCGGCACAACTATCGCGGTCGTGGGCGGTACAGCCAGCGGCAATTCACTCAAGGATTCCGGAGCCGCCAAAAGCCCGCCATCCGCCGGAATTTCCATCGCTTCCGGCAGGGGCTCGTTTGCAAGTACCGGCCCGATGGGAACGTCCGAAAGCCGGTTCCCACAGCGAGCTCTGACCATGTGCTCGCCGTCCGTTACCACCGTTTCCCCCGCCGGCAGATTCAGCCGATTCTTCGTCCAGAAAATCCGGCTGCCGATGCGATAGGAAACGAATACAGCGCGAGTTTCGCGCAACTGCATCACCCGCGCGTTGCGCAAATTAAAATCCGCGTAGTGCTGCGCCACCGTGTCATCGTGCGCGACGGCGTTCCGCAACTCGGCTGAATTCCTGACCCCGCCCGGAATCACCGAGTAGGGATAAATCACGCGATCCGTTTTTTCCAAAACGGGAACCGCTGCGAACCAATCGCTTTCAGTAGCACCTGGGTCGGCTGCTGCTGTTGCGGAGATTTTCCCGGCGGTAGAATTACGAGGTGAGTAGCCGTAGTTATACGACGATAGTAAAACCGATACCAGTACGCTTTCCAGAATCAGGACCGCCAACGCTCCCAAGCGACGGCGATCAATTTTTCCGGCGAATTTCGCCGCAACAATCGTCCAGCCCTTCCCCATTTCTCCTTTTACACTTCGGCAATCCCCATTGCCGGCGGCCTTCCCCGCAACCCTAGTACGCAATCCCCCTGCCAACCCAGCCAGAGATCGACTTCACGTCCGAACAACGGATTGACTCGAAGTTCATGTAAACAAAGGGCAATCCCCAATAAGCGACGCGCGGATTTTCAATGTAGAAAACGACCTGGGGCAATCGAGAGAAGAAAGTTTCCCGTAAATGGTACGTTAGTTCTAGCGCCGCCGTACGAATCCAAAGACAATTTGGCGCTCAATTGTTGGCAAAATGACGACGCGGGAAGAGATAATAACGGGAATTTTGACGCGCTTACTGGTCCGATTTAGGAGATTGGTCCGAAGCGTTTGCAGGGGTTCCTAACGCCACTTCACCCTTTCCGTGCTTCCACACCGCAAGACCCAGCCCCAAAAAAGGTCCAATCAGCACAATTAACAAGGCCAATAAGAAAAGCACTAGAAAAAGCAGGACAATCACTATCGCTGGCATTGGTTTCGCTCGCTCCCACCCTGGAGCCGAGTCCTCCTCGCCGGAGATACAAGCACGTCCGAACCCACTTCCTTAGATGTTGTAAACAACCCCACCGGGTACAGAAAGTTCCTCCGGTTTTTGACCATTTTCCCATGCACCAAGCCCCAATCCCGCGCACCCGACCGAGCCGACTATCAAATTTGAGCCTGGGGTTCGCCCCGCCACGATCGCGTTTTGCCCTGGCAAAAGGCCCCGCTCCACGTCGGCCGTGGCGCCGCAACGGCCGTAAAATCAGCTTCTTCCACAACCGTAACCAGATTACTAACGCACACGTCCAAGTTACGTCCGTCAATTCGTGTTGAATCTCTTTCGCTTCGCCGCGAATCTCTTACTGCATGCCGTAGCCTCCGGCGTTCAGCCGTGGGTTCCAGCGTGCGATACTGAACCTCCGGCACGCGGTTCGCAAATCTCCGAATCACGGAGGTACCGTACTTGCTGGTCATTTCGGGAGCCTTTGATCGATGTGGATTGTTCGCCTTGCGTTACGCCGGCCTTACACGTTCGTTGTAACGTCCATCCTCCTGCTAATTCTGGGCCCCGTCGCGATTCTGCGCACTCCCACGGACATTTTCCCCAACATTGATATCCCGGTCATCAGCGTCCTGTGGAACTACACCGGTCTCTCGCCCGAGGAAATGTCCAACCGCATCGTCTTTCAATACGAACGGGTACTCACCACGACCGTCAACAACATCGAACACATAGAATCGCAATCCCTGAATGGAATTGGCGTCGTAAAAATATTTTTTCATCCCGGCGTGCAGATTGGCGATGCCGTCGCGCAAGTGACCGCGGTTTCGCAGACCCTCTTGCGCCAGCTCCCCCCTGGAACCACGCCCCCTTTGATCATTCAGTACAACGCCTCCAGCGTTCCCATTCTGCAACTCTCGCTTGCTGGAGAAGGCCTCTCGGAGCAGCAGCTCGGCGACATCGGTCTGAACTTCGTGCGCACTGGCCTAGTCAGCGTTCCCGGAGCTGCGATTCCATATCCCTACGGCGGCAAGCAGCGCCAGATTCAGGTGGACCTCAATACCGCGGCATTGCAATCGAAAGGCCTTTCACCCAACGACGTCGTCAACGCTATTAGCCTCCAGAACCTTATTCTTCCCGCGGGCACCGCCAAAATCGGCACCTTCGAATACGAAGTGGATATGAACGGCGCGCCGCAAACCGTTGCTGAATTGAACGACCTTCCCATCAAGACCGTCGGCACCTCCACCATCTATATTCATGACGTCGCCAACGTCCGCGACGGCTTTCCTCCACAAACCAACATCGTCCGCGTCAATGGCCAGCGCTCTGCGCTGATGACCATCCTGAAATCCGGCGACGCTTCCACGCTGGACATCATCTCCAGCGTCAAATCCCTCCTTCCTACGATTAAAGCGTCCTTGCCGCCCAATCTGGTCATCAATCCGCTTTCCGATCAGTCCATCTTCGTGAAAGCCTCAATCGTTGGCGTGGTTCGCGAAGCGATCATCGCCGCCTGCCTCACCGGCTTCATGATCCTGGTCTTCCTGGGAAGCTGGCGCAGCACGCTGATTATCGCGGTCTCGATTCCACTCTCGATCCTTACTTCCCTGATCGTTCTCAGCGCCCTGGGCGAAACCATCAACATCATGACGCTCGGCGGCCTCGCGCTCGCCGTGGGCATCCTGGTGGACGACGCCACCGTCGAAATCGAAAACATCAATCGCAACATTGATCAGGGCAAGGAAATCGTGCAGGCCATCCTCGATGGCGCTTCGCAAATCGCCGTGCCCGCCCTGGTCTCCACTCTCGCCATTTGCATCGTCTTTGTGCCCATGTTTTTTCTTTCCGGTGTAGCGCGTTACCTCTTCGTTCCGCTCGCCGAAGCGGTCTGTTTCGCTATGCTGGCCTCTTACCTGCTCTCCCGAACCCTCGTTCCCACCATGGCCAAATATTTACTCGAGGCCCGCACCGAAGAAGATCCGAACGCGCCCACTCAGGCGTCGTCCAACCCATTCGTGCGCATGCAACAGTCGTTTGAAGTTCATTTCGACGGGTTGCGCGATCGCTATCACCGCCTCCTGGAGCGCTGCATCCGCCACCGCGTGATCTTCGCCCTCTGTTTTCTGTGCTTTTGCGTGCTTTCCTTCGCGCTGCTGCCGCTCCTTGGCCAGGACTTTTTCCCGGCCGTTGACAGCGGTGAATTCAAATTGCACATGCGCGCTCCGACCGGCACGCGCATCGAAGAAACCGCCGCGCTGTGCGATCGCGTGGAAGCGGTCATTCGCAAGCAGATTCCGCAGTCCGAACTCGTCAGCTTGATTGACAACATCGGGCTTCCCTATAGCAGCATCAATCTTTCCTATAGCAATTCCGCGCCCATCGGCCCCGGCGACGCCGATATCCTCGCCGAGCTGTCCAAGGATCATCATCCCACCGCCGACTACGTCCACGACCTGCGCATCGAACTGGCCAAGGATTTTCCTGGCGTCACTTTTTACTTCCTGCCCGCGGATATCGTCAGCCAGATTCTCAATTTCGGGCTGCCCGCTCCCATTGACATCCAAATCCTTGGGCGGAATCTCGCGGACAATCGCGTGTTCGCGGACAGGCTGCTGAACCGTCTGAAATTCGTGCCCGGCACGGTGGACCTACGCATCCAGCAGGCCTTTGACCAGCCCAAATTGCACATTGACGTGGATCGCACCAAAGCGCAGCAGGTCGGCTATTCCGCGCGCGACGTGGCGACGAATTTGCTGATCTCACTCAGTGGAAGCTTTCAAACCTCTCCCACCTATTGGTTGGACCAGCGCACCGGGGTGAGCTATAGCATCGCAACGCAGACGCCGCAGTATCGCGTTGACACTTTGCAGGATCTGGAAAATGTTCCCATCACCGGTCCCGGGACGCCGCAATCCGAAATAATGGCCAGCGTGGCCTCCTTCAGCCGCGGCGCGGAAATGGGAGTGGTCTCGCACTACAACATCATGCCGGTGATTGACATTTACGGCGCCGTGCAGGGCCGCGATCTCGGCGGCCTCTCCCGCGAAATCGAACCCATTCTCAATAACAGCAAAAAAGATTTGCCGCGCGGCTCGCAAATCATCGTTCGCGGTCAAATTCTCACCATGGCCTCGTCCTTCTCCGGATTGCTCTGGGGCTTGGCCTTCTCCATCGTTCTGGTCTACCTGTTGATCGTCGTCAATTTTCAATCCTGGCTCGATCCCTTTATTATTCTCATGGCGCTGCCTGCCGCGCTCGCTGGCATCGTCTGGTTTCTTTTCATCACCCGCACCACCGTCAGCGTGCCGGCGTTGACCGGTGCCATCATGTGTATGGGCGTGGCCACCGCCAACAGCATCTTGGTCGTCAGCTTTTCGAAAGAGCGCCTCGGAGAAGGGAAGACGGCTGCGGAAGCCGCTTCCGAATCCGGCTTCACGCGCTTCCGCCCCGTGCTGATGACCGCGCTCGCCATGATCATCGGCATGTTGCCCATGTCTCTAGGCTTGGGCGAGGGCGGCGAACAGAACGCGCCGCTGGGCCGCGCCGTAATCGGCGGCCTGATGTTCGCCACTGTCGCGACGCTGTTTTTTGTGCCGGTAACCTTCAGCATCGTGCACGGCGCGCGCGCGAAAAAACTTTCCGCCGCTGGGCAGAATGAATCGCCGGCGGACTAGACCAACGCGCACACTCGCAACAAGGCAAAGCGAAAGTTCAAGAGGACGCAATGACAGAGCCAGCTGAATATAAATCGCCGCAGCCGAATCCGCGCCAAAGCGGCGCGGAAAAATCCGGTCACGGGGTACTGATCGCCATCATTGCGGCGCTCGTGATTATAGCGATTGTTGTCGCCGGGGTAGTTCCGCGCGTGCGCGCGAAGAACGAGCTGAAGAAAGAGACGGACGTCTTGGCTGTCCCCGAAGTCGGCGTGATACAGCCCAAGCGCGGCTCTCCCGCTCAGGAAATTATCCTGCCCGGCAACATTCAAGCCTTTACTGACGCGCCTATCTACGCCCGCACCAACGGCTACCTGAAAGTTTGGTACTTCGACATCGGCGCCCACGTGAAGCAGGGCCAGCTTCTCGCTGTGATCGAAACCCCCGAAGTGGATCAACAACTCCTGCAAGCGCGCGCGGACCTGAACACCGCACAGGCGAATCTGAATCTGTCCCAAATCACCTTCAACAGATTTGAAGGCTTGAAGAATACCGATTCCGTCGCCGTTCAAGATGTGGACAATGCCGCAGGTGACTACGCCGCGAAGAAGGCTACCGTGGCTTCGGCGCAGTCCAATGTGAACCGGCTCGAAGACCTGCAATCCTTCGAGAAGATCTATGCGCCTTTCGATGGTGTGATTACCGCGCGCAATACCGACGTGGGCCAATTGATTGACGCCGGTTCATCGGGTGGCGTCGGCAGGGAATTGTTTCACGTTGCTGCCATCCGCACCTTGCGTGTTTACATAAACGTTCCGCAGCAATATTCCGTGGCGGCCAAGCCGGGTATCCTGGCGGACTTAACGCTCGCGCAGTTTCCAGGCCGAAAATTCCAGGGGAAATTGGTGCGCACCGCCAACGCCATTGATTTGTCTACGCGCACCCTGCTCGTCGAAGTGGACGTTGATAACTCTACCGGCGAGCTGCTTCCCGGCGCCTTCACCGAGGTTCATCTGAAGATACCCACCGATATCCCGTCTTACATTCTTCCGGTGAACACGCTCATTTTCCGCGCACAAGGTCTGCAAGTCGCTACCGTTGAAGCTGGCGATAAGGTCGAACGCGCCAAGCTCGTTTCGATTACATTGGGCCGCGATTTTGGCGCCACGGTGGAGGTTGTGTCAGGCATCACCGACGCAGACCGCGTGATCGTCAGCCCTCCTGATTCGCTCGTGGACGGCGAGGAAGTGAAAGTCTCGCAGCCAAATCCGCAAGGAGGTTCCGGCAGTGCTTCGCCCCAACCTCAATCTCGCTGACGCGCGCTGCGACACAACCCGCGGTTTGCGCCTGGCGGCATCGTGTGCCGCGGCAATATTATTCTTCGCGGGCTGCACCGTAGGGCCTAATTACGTTCATCCCACGGCCGAAGTTCCCGCCGAATTCAAGGAAACTCCGCCGAACTGGAAACAAGCCCAGCCCAGCGATGCCATCTCCAAAGGCAAATGGTGGGAAATTTATCAGGACCCCCGGCTGAACGAACTCGAAGAGCAGATCAACGTCTCCAACCAAACTCTGAAAGCCGAGCAGGAACAATTCGCCCAGGCGCGCGCAGCGCTAAGAATTACCCGCTCGAATTTCTTCCCGACCGTCGGCACAACTCCCTCTGTCTCGCGCACGCATCTCGCGCCCAACCAGCCGCTCTATAACGCTGCTTCCGAATCCAAGGACTACAACACCTTCACCATCCCCGTTGACGTTTCCTGGGAGCCGGATCTCTGGGGCAAGGTGCGTCGCAGCGTCGAAGCCAGCCGCTCCGAAGCCCAAGCCACCGGCGCCGATCTCGCGAACGTCAGCCTGAGCCTTCATGCCGAACTCGCGAGCGATTATTTCCTGTTGCGTGGTCTCGACGCGGAGGAGCAGCTCCTCGTTTCCACCGTGCATTCATACGAAAAGGCGCTCGACCTTACCGAAAATCGTTATCACGGAGGCTTGGCTTCCGCGGTGGACGTCGCCCAAGCGCAAACCACACTCGACACCACGCGCGCGCAAGCTACGGACGTCGGCGTGCAGCGCGCCGCCTACGAACACGCCATCGCCGTGCTGATCGGCAAGCCTGCCTCGCAGTTCAGCCTGCCGCAAATTCCGCTCACCGCGCCGCCGCCCGTAATTCCCTCGGGTCTGCCGTCAGACTTGCTCGAACGCCGCCCCGACATTTCCGCCGCGGAAAGGCGCGTGCAAGAGCAGAACGCGCAGATCGGAGTTGCCCGCGCCGCATATTATCCCCAGATCACCCTCGGGGGCTCCGGCGGCTTCGAAAGCGCCGTGTTCACCACATTGTTGCAGGGGCCCAGCGGTTTCTGGATGCTCGGAGGACAAGCGGCAGAAACTCTGTTCGAGGGCGGCGCCCGCCGCGGCGCGTCCGATCAAGCCAAAGCCGCGTGGAACCAATCGGTGGATAATTATCGCCAGACGGTGCTCGTGGCCTTCCAGGAAGTCGAAGACAATCTCGCCGCCCTGCGCATTCTCGAAAACGAAGCCAATCAGGAAGCCGAAGCAGTAGCCTCCGCGCAGCACTCTCTCTCGCTTTCCGAAACTCGCTACCGTGGCGGCGTCACCAACTACCTCGAAGTCACCACCGCGCAAAGCGCCGCGCTCTCCGACGAAGTCACCGCCGTCAGCATCCTCACCCGCCGCCTCGCCGCCAGCGTCCTGCTAGTCAAAGCCCTCGGCGGCGGCTGGGATGTCTCCCAAATCCCGCACGTATAGCCCCCGCGCCATTCCCTCCATCAAGCTCCTCACGGCAAACGCATTCCCGTGCGTCCGCACGATTCAAAAACAGAGAGAACATTCGTTATGCTGAGCAGTTCGCGGATCCGCGGACTCAAATTCAGCAGCTGCAATTCGCACTTCGCGCCCTTCGCAGAAATGTAAAGTGCCACCAGCGTCCCTAGGCCCGAACTATCCATGTAGGCGAGTTCGCTCAGGTCCAGAATCAACGGTCTCTTGTTCGGCAGCAGCGCCTTCACTTCCGTCTTCAGATGCGGCGAGGTTTCGGCCGTCAGCCGCCCGGTGCAACGCACCACTGTCGCGGCTTCCCAAGCGTATGTGTGCAGATTCAGATCCCGCGTAGGAATCGAAGCATCGCTGGACATAGGAGCTGTCTGTTTACTCCGCTTGTCCCGCGATGGCAAGCTTTTTCGCGGCCTCGGTAAAGCAGCGTAGCCGCCGGCGCGTGGCTCACCCTCCGCCACGCGCCCACCGAAAACTAGATCGCGCCCGCCACCCGATCCCCAGCTCTCACGCCGCGCGCCGCGATGCGCCGGCCAGGTCAAAGCGATCCAGGTTCATCACTTTGCTCCAGGCTGCAACGAAGTCCTGCACAAACTTCGCGTGCGCGTCCGAGCTTCCATAGACTTCTGACAAGAGCCCGAAGCTGTGCATTCGAGCCGAAGATCAGATCCGCTCGCGTTGCCGTCCACCGCACTTCGCCTGTCTTGCGATCGCGTCCTTCGAACGTGTTGTTCGCGTCGGAAGTTGCCTTCCACACCGTGCGCATATCGAGCAGGTTGATGAAGAAGTCGTTGGTCAACGCCTCCGGCTTCTTCGTGAACACACCAAACTTGGTCTGCCCGAAGTTAGTGTTAAGCACGCGCATCCCGCCAATCAGCACCGTAAGCTCCGGCGCGGTGAGCGTCAGCAGTTGTGCCTTATCCAGAAGTTCCACTTCCGCTGGTGCCTCGGAGTTCCGGTTGAAGTAAGAGCGGAAGCCGTCCGCCACCGGCTCCAGCACCGCGAAAGAGTGCACGTCGGTTTGCTCCTGCGAAGCGTCCATGCGCCCTGGGGCGAACGGAACGCTTACGCGTGATGCCCGCATTTTTCGCGGCCTGCTCCACTCCTGCGCAACCCGCCAGCACGATCAAGTCAGCCAGCGAGATTTTCTTGCCGCCAGACTGCGAACCATTGAAGTCTGCCTGAATTTTTTCCAGTACCTTCAGCACCTTCTGCAGCTGTTCGGGCTGATTGACCTTCCAATCTTTCTGCGGCGCAAGCCGTATGCGCGCGCCGTTTGCACCGCCACGCTTGTCGGACCCACGGTACGTGGACGCCGACGCCCATGCGGTCGAGACCAGTTGCGAGACTGTAAGCCCTGACGCCAGAATTTTCGCCTTCAGCGCTGCGACATCTTTGTCGTCAACCAATGGATGATTCACCGCCGGGACGGGGTCCTGCCACAGCAGTTCTTCCTTCGGAACTTCCGGCCCAAGGTAGCGCGCCCGCGGTCCCATGTCGCGATGCGTCAGCTTGAACCACGCCCGCGCGAACGCATCGGCTAACAAAGCTGGATTTTCGTAGAAGCGCCGCGAGATTTTTTCGTATACGGGATCGAATCGCAAAGAAAGATCGGTGGTCAGCATCGCCGGCGCGTGATGCTCGGAGGGATTATGTGCATCTGGAATCGTGCCCGCGCCTGCATTGCCTTTCGGCTTCCACTGGTGCGCGCCACCCGGGCTCTTGGTCAGTTCCCAATCGTACTTGAACAAGTTTTCGAAGAAATTGTTGCTCCATTTCGTCGGCGTGCTGCTCCACGTCACTTCCAGGCCGCTCGTGATTGCGTCGCCTGCGATACCCGTGGCGTAGGCACTCGACCAGCCCAGGCCCTGCTCCTCGATCGGCGATCCTTCCGGCTCCTTACCCAGCTGGGTCCCGGGCCCGGCTCCGTGCGTTTTCCCGAAGGTGTGGCCCCCGGCGATCAACGCGACAGTTTCTTCGTCGTTCATCGCCATGCGCGCGAAAGTTTCGCGAATATCTTTCGCTGCCGCCATAAAATCCGGCTTGCCTTCCGGGCCCTCCGGGTTCACATAAATCAGTCCCATCGTGGTGGCGCCCAATGGATTCGCCAGCTCGCGATCACCCGAATACCGTTTCTCCGTCCCCATCCACGTCGTTTCCAGTCCCCAATTCACGTCCAGGTCTGGTTCCCACACGTCCGGACGTCCCCCGGCAAAGCCGAAAGTCTTGAAGCCCATTGTTTCCAGCGCGACATTGCCCGCGAGAATCATCAGATCCGCCCACGAAATTTTCTTGCCGTACTTCTGTTTGATCGGCCACAGCAGCCGCCGCGCCCGATCCAAGTTCACGTTGTCTGGCCAGCTGTTCAGTGGCGCGAATCGCTGCTGACCTCGCCCGCCGCCTCCACGTCCGTCACCAATCCGGTACGTTCCCGCGCTGTGCCATGCCATGCGAATAAATAGCGGTCCGTAGTGGCCGAAGTCCGCGGGCCACCAGTCCTGTGAATCCGTCATCAACGCCGCCAGATCTTTCTTCAGCGCGTTGTAATCCAGGGTCTTGAACTCTTCTCCGTAATTAAAATTCTTGCCCATCGGATCGGACAGCGATGAGTGTTGAGCCAGCAGATTCAGATTCAACTGGTTCGGCCACCAGTCACGATTTGTGGGATTTGCGGCGCTACTATGATGGAACGGGCACTTCGCTTCGGAAGCCATGCGTATTCTCCTTCAGACTTTTAGATTCAGCCGAATAAGTTCGCTGTAGAAATCCATGCTGCGATTTCCACGAACTTAAATTAACATCCAAATGGGAGATAGTTCCAATACCTTACTCCCATTTTAGGTATAGGCATACCCTATGGAATTTCATCAGCTTCGGTACGTTTGCGCCATCGCCGACACTGGCAACTTCAGCCGCGCCGCCGAGCACTGCCAGATCACCCAGCCCTCGCTGTCGCAGCAGGTGCTAAAACTCGAGCAAGAACTCGGTACTAAGCTCTTCGACCGCCTCGGCCGCAGCATTCGCCTCACCGAAGCGGGTCGCGCTTTCATTCCTCGTGCCCGCGCCATTTTAGACCAGATGGAGGCCGCGCGCTGCACCGCAGCCGACCAGATTACAGATTTTCGCGGCAGTGTCGCGGTGGGCGTCATCCCAACCGTCGCACCCTACCTGATGCCGAGCTATGCGGCCCGTTTCGCCAAGAAGTACCCTGACGCGAAACTGCGCATCGTTGAAGATACCACTTTGGTCCTGGTAGAAGGCTTGCGCGACCTCTCAATAGATGTGGCGATTCTCGCTCTCCCGCTTCGCCACAAGGAACTGGAGCTGTTCCCCATACGAACCGAGCCGCTCTTCGCCGCATTGAGCACGCACCATCCGCGTGCCTCCGCAAAATCCCTCGCCCTCAAGGACCTCCGCGGCGAATCGTTCGTCATGTTGCGCGACGGCCACTGTTTCCGCGATCTCAGCATTGACACTTGCACCCGCGCCCGCATCACGCCGCACATTGCCTTTGAAAGCGGACAGTTCAGCAGCCTTCTGGGAATGGTTGCAGCCGGCGTCGGCGTCTCGCTCGTTCCTGAAATGGCCATAGATCGCAACGTCGCCTGCCGCTACGTGCGCCTCAGCGATCCGCAAGCCACTCGAACCATCGTCACCGCCGTCCTGCGGGGACGCAGTTTTAACCGCGTGCAGCAAGCCTTCGTATCTGGTATCAGACGCAAAGCCACGCCGGTCATCAACGATAAGTCCTCTTCCGCCCGCAGCCCCGCTCGAGGTCAATAAACCACAGGCCTGATAAACGCGGTTCCCGGAAAAGAAATCGCGGCAAGATAGCTTGTGTGGTGTCCCGCCTGACCCGGCCCAATACCGCTAGCATCGCCTTGCAGGTGACCCACTTCACCGATAGAGCCACGGCATGACTTCTTGAACCCATCCGCATTGGTTCCGCGAAAGTACTACTAGAAAGCACTATTAGCGAGTTCGCTAGTCCTAGGGTTCCCGGTGCTGGCACCGCGTCTCCTCCTCTATATAGTCAGATTAGGAGATTCCCACCATGCGACGCGTATGTGGACCATTTCGGAACACTGTCCCGTTCCGTTTTCACGGACGAATCCTTGGTGTGGTCACTTTGTTGGCCGTGATCCTCGGACTGCTCAACGTGGCGAGCTGCGCCGGGGGTTTTGAAGGCGCCAAACCGCAGCCGCCGTTGATTATCTCGCAGCCTGGCAACCAGACAGTGAAAGTCGGACAAACCGCAACGTTTAGCGTGACCGCGACCGGCACGGGGCCGCTCACTTACCAGTGGTACGTGAACGGGGTTCCGATCAGCGGCGCGAATTCCAGTACTTATACGACCCCTCCCACCACCGCGGGGCAAAGCGGCTCGGTTTATACCGTCACCGTGTCGAATCCGGTGGGAAGCGTAACCAGTAACGGGGCGACGCTTACCGTTCAAGTCACGCCTCCGGTCGCGGGGAGTCTGGTGCCGAGCAATGCAACGCCGCCCTATAACTCACCCGTGATGCTGGTTCCGACGTTCTCTGGAGGAACGGCCGTCATCGGTTCGACGGGCGTTGGGAGTTCCGACATTACGGCGTCCGCTACGAGTGGTGGCTCATACCCGACTCCAGCTTTGACTTCGGCCAAGACGTACACGCTGACGGTTACGAGTCCGCAGGGTACCGTGGTTTCGACGACATGCGTGGTAACGCCGACGCCCGTCACGATTACGCCGATTATGCCGGCGAATCAGACCACCGCGCCGGGACAAATTACGTTTACCGCAACGGCGAGCGGCGGTTTGACGAATGGGTTGACGTGGACTGCATCCACGGGAACTTTTAGCGGAAACGTCTGGACATCGCCGACTGTGCCGGGCACTTATACGATTACCGCGACCAGCGTGGACGAACCGTCTGTGTTCGTAACAACGACGAGCACGATCAGCGGGCCCACGATCACGACCCAACCGGTTAGCCAGCACGTTTGCACCGGAGCGAACATCGTGCTGAGCGTGACCGCCTCGTACGCGGCTAGCTACCAATGGAACTTCAACGGCACGCCGATCCCTGGGGCTACCAGCTCGACCTACACAATTTCGACGGCTGCTGCTGCCAATGCGGGAAATTACACCGTGACGGTGACCAATGGAGCCGCGAGTGTAACTTCTGCCGTCGCCACTATTGCTGTGGGATCGCAAATTACGTCGAATCCCTCGAGCGTGACGATACTTCCAACACAAACTGCTGTTTTTTCAGTGGCGGCCCAGGGACTGAGCCCGTTTGCGTATCAGTGGTACCAAATACCTTCGGGAAGCGCTACCGGCTCGGCTATTCCAGGCGCTACATCAAACATTTACACCACGCCGCCCGTGGACTCCAGTTACAACGGCGCGCAATACTACGCGACGGTTACGGATTCCTGCGGAACGACTCCGCTCACCAGCACCTCGGCCACGCTGACGGTGACGACGGGAAATGCTTCGCCCACCATCATCACTCAGCCGGTCGGCGCTAGCGTCGCGCCCGGCGGCACCACCACGTTCAACGTCGTGGCTTCCGGCACACCGGCGCTCAGCTATCAGTGGTATGTGATTCCTGCGGGGCAGACGACAGGAGTCGCGGTCGCGGGAGCCACATCCGACAGCTACACGGTACCGAGCTCGGCGACCGCAATCAGCGACGATCAGAACCAATACTACGTCGTAGTCACGAATGCCTACGGGCAGGCGGTTTCACAGCCGGCAACCCTTGCAGTCGGGAGTGGAATTCTGATCACGCAGCAACCGGTGACTCAGTATGTGGATGTGGGATCGCCCGCGACTTTTCAGGTGACAGCGGTCTCTAACCTTCCCCTCACATATCAGTGGTATGAAGCCGCGCCCGGCAGCGCTACCTTCACCGCCATACCGGGAGCGACCAGTTCAACATACACATCGGGTCCAGCGGCCAGCACTGATTCCGGTTCCGTGCTTTATGTGGTCGTGAGCAACGGGGTCACGGCGTCCGTGACGAGCGTCTCCGCGGGCCTGTTCGTTGGCGCATTGCAGGGCATTCCGAATCTTTGTGACTCGAACTGGTCTCCGCTGGGCAATGCGGTGGCGGAAGCGGGATGTAGCTACCAGCTAACCGCAGCAACAAACAACCAGATTGGCGTGCTGGTCTGGCCGAATCTGATTTCCACTGGCGACATTCAACTCAGCTTTACGATGACGCTCAGCAATCCGAGCACGGTTCCTGCCGATGGATTCACCGTGGTTTTCGGCGATCCCTCGTTGGGAGCAACCCCCACGAGTGAAGGGGCGCCGGGCATGGGCCTGGGAGCGAAAGGAATTCCCGGCACGGTGTTCGGCTTCGACACTTACCACAATGCTGGCGATCCGCCGGTTCCCTATGTAGGGGTGGGCAGAGGAGAAGCTCCACTATTTGAAAATCCGTGGTTCAACGTCAATACGAGCATTCCAGTGCTCGTCGCGGATGGCATGACCATTTCGCACGACTACACCATCACAATCGAGCAGGGGCAAATGACCGTGACGCTGGATGGCGTGCAGGTAATGTCGGGAGCCGTGACGCTTCCACCGGTGGCTTATTTCTACATCACCGCTTCCACGGGCGGCTCATACGAGCAGGCCGTGATCAGTAATGTGTCAGCCACCGTTTCGGTGCCGTCGAATTGATCAGAGGCGCTTGAGGAGATTTGCGAATGCGATCGCTCTTGTTGGCCACAATTTTCTTGTTCGCGGGAAGTACGATTGCGGTGGCGCAGGAATCGTCCAAAGGCGATGCGGCCGCGACGTACGAATGGGTGCGCGCCAATGCTGGTCCCGGACAGTGCGGATGTTTTGGCATGAACGGTGGAGGCCTATCGGCATCTTGGAATTTCCACGATCGCTGGTCTCTGGTTGCGGACATCAGCGCACAGAACGCGAACGGCGCTCCCACTGCGGGAAGCTCATTGACCTTGGTATCGTATTTGGCCGGAGCGCGTTACAGACTTCCGCAACCATGGTTTGAAGGGAAACATAAGCCAGAGCCTTTTGCTCAAGTGTTGCTGGGCGCCACGCATGCCGGCGGCGGAGTAGCTGGAGTCGGCGATGGCTCCTATCAGTTTGCCACCCGCATTGGCGGAGGTATTGATGTACCGTTGAATTCCCGATTCGCTCTCCGGATCGTCCAGGTCGATTATTACTTGACTACTTTCGCGAATTCCACCAACGACCACCAAAACAATCTGTTGGTCGGGGCGGGCATTGTGTTTCATTGGTCCCGGTAGAAAACAATTCCCAGACCAGCACCGCGATATCTTGCCTAGCCTGAATCACTACCGCGTTCCACATATTATTGTGTCTCCGGATGACTGACGATGACAGCATCCATGATCAACTAGCTGCCAAATCCTGAGAAATGCGCTCGCCGGACACACTCAGGTTTCGCGCGTACAACCCGCGAGACTTGCGCCCGAATCTCAATTTCCAGTTACAATCTTGGGGACAGAATCCCAGGCGGCGCACACCATGAAAAATCGCGCATTGATCTTCAACTTAGGCCTGACCGAAGCCTTCACACTCAGCGTGCTGGCGTTGTGCGCCGTGCTGCTTCCTCCAAGCGCACCCGCCCAAACGCAAGCCAAGCCCGTCGCCGACGGCGAAATCGTCGCGCGCGTGAACAGCGACGTCATCACTCTTGCCGCGTATCAGAAAGCCGAACAAACGCTGCGTGACGAAGTCGCTCGCGATTGTCAGGATTGCCCGCCGGAAAAAATTGCCGCCCAATTCAAAGAGCAGCAGAAAGATTTGCTGCGCGGCATGATTGACGAATTACTCATCGTGCAGCGCGCCAAAGACATGGGAATCAGCGTCGAAGCTGACGTAAACAAGCGCCTCGAGGAAGTCCGCCAGCAGAATAACCTCGCCACCCTCGACGATCTCAAAAAAGGCGTCGAAGCTTCCGGCCTCAGTTGGGAAGATTACAAGACCACCATCCGCAACGGACTCCTGCAGAAGGAAGTCGTGCGCCGCGAAGTCGGTTCGCACGTGGACATCACGCGTGAAGAAGTGAAGCAGTATTATGATGCACACCCGGAGGAATTTACTCTGCCCGAGCGCGTGGTGCTCTCTGAAATTTCACTCAGCACCGAAGGAAAAACCGCGGAAGACATGGCCGCCGTGCGCAACAAAGTCGAAGGCCTGCGCACCAGCGTCCTTAATGGCGACGATTTCAGCCAGGTCGCGCGCCTCTATTCCCAGGGCAGCACCGCAAAGGACGGCGGTGCCCTCGGCACTTTCAAAAAAGGTGAACTCGCCCCGCAACTCGAAGCAGTCGTCTTCCAGATGAGCAAAGGCCAGATCACCGACGTGATCCAGACCCGCACCGATTTCGAAATCCTGAAAGTGGATGATCACCTGCAGGCGGGCCTGCAGCCCTTCGAAAAAGTGGAAGCTGACATCCGCGGCACTGTCCTCGCGCAAAAAATGCAGCCCCGCATCCGCGATTACCTCGCCGAACTCCGCGAGCAAAGCAACATCATAGTAAAGCCCGGCTACAACGACAGCGCCCTACTCTCCGGCGCCAACGTCCCCCAGCCGGACAATTCTCACCTGTAAAAGCCGATTTCGATTCGCGCGTGCTTCAGCGCTCGAACGAAGTCGCCAGCAGATAAGGCTCGTCGTCCCGCTGAATCACCTTCCCTCGCACGATCGACCCAGGCCGGAACTCCCAATGTTCGTCTTCCGGGTTGTATCGTTCCGTCGGCAGCAGCTCGAAGAGTCCGTTTCCCAACGTCAAGGCCTGTGTTTGTCTTCTGCACGGCGTACCCTCATCCAGAAGGTTGACATAAATTTCAACTATCGCAGGCGGCAGAAATTCTGCCCTGACTTTTCTTCCAATGAGCATTAGCGGCCAAGCAATTGCCGCAGGGAATGGCAGAAACAGCAGCAGAATGGAGAATGCCCCTTTGGAATAAGCGTACATAAGCAGAGCAGGGAACCGTACGAACGGGAACAGAAACAAGGCACCGAAGAACATCAGTGGTACCGCCGCAGCGATTGCAAGAATACGTGCCCAATTGCGGCGAAACAAGGTTCCGAAGCCGCCAATGAGAGCGCCCGCGCTGACGCAGCTGAGAAGTAAAAACGCGCCAGTTCCCTCTAACCGCAGGCCGGAATGAAGAACGCCTGGACGCCTCTCCTCAATGAGCAGCCCGACGCCAGCAGCGAGCCAAAAAAAGCCGATGAGGATCGCGAGAACTGCTGCGAAGGTCACAGAGAAGGTACGAGGTGGCATCAAGTCGCGCATTTGCCGCGAGTATACCATCGGTACGTTAACCGATATGTCTACGTCGCAACGGCCCGGGCCAGTCTCGTCATTGCAAATGGACCGCGCGCCTTGCGCGTGCGGCGTGATTCGACACACCTCTGGCGCAAGCATGTCTAGCTGTGCCGCAAGCGTGCGCAGCGTGGTAACATGGCACCCATCCACCGAAAGCAATTTCGAGTGTCAACGAGGGACCAGAAATAATGGCGAGATTGCAATCCGCGCAAGTGCCGCTGCCAGCCTCCGTCACAACTTCTGCGTCGGACGTCCCCAGCACCACGGCTGCTCCGCGTCACTCCGCCCTCGTCCGCGTCACGCACTGGATCACCACTCTGTGCTTTTTCGCCCTCCTCATCAGCGGATTTGAGATTGTGATCTCGCACCCGCGCTTCTACTGGGGAGAAACCGGCAATGTATTGACCACAGCGTTGTTTCAACTGCCGATCCCCGCCTCGCGCAGATTGGTTCAGACCGGCTACAACTACATGCTTCCAGACCAGAACGGCTGGAGCCGCTATCTTCACTTTCAAACCGCCTGGATCGCAGTATTAACCGGCCTGCTCTACTTAATCTCCGGCGTGTTCACGGGACATTTCCGCAAAGACCTGCTGCCCCATAAATCCCATCTCACATGGCGCTCTCTCTCTACCACCATCGCCAGCCACGTGCGTTTCGCGCGGCCGAGCGACGCAGAAGCCTGGTCGTACAACCCGCTGCAGCGCCTCAGCTACCTCTTCGTGATCTTCGTGTTGTTCCCATTAATCATCTGGACGGGCTTAGCGATGTCCCCGGCCTTCGTTTCCGTCTTTCCGGCTACCGTCACTTCGCTCGGCGGCACGCAATCCGCGCGCACCATTCACTTCTTCGTCTCTCTGGCTCTGTTGCTTTTCGTTTTAGTCCACGTCGCGATGATTTGCGTTGCCGGATTCAAGAGCCGCATGCGCGCGATGATCACCGGCACCGTCACCACGCCGCAGGAGAAGCGTCCATGACCGATCTCTCGCGCCGAAAATTGCTCGTCAGCGGCATCGCAGCCACCGCAGGAGTAGCAGGCCTTGGCGTCGCCGCGCGTCTCGCGCAAAAATATGGCCTGGTCCCACCCGATCACGGCGGAATCTACGGCCTCGGCGAGACTCTCACCTACGCCGCCCAACGGCTGCTCACCAAACACTCGCTAGCGCGTGAGTTCCGTCCCGACCAAATTTCCAAGCGGCCCGTTCCGAACGAGCTCGCGCCCCCAAGTGAGGAATTTAAGCGCCTGCAGTCCGCAGGATTCGCAGACTGGCGCCTTACCGTTGACGGCCTCGTTGACCGGCCCACTTCGTTCTCGCTAGCGCAGCTGAAAAGCTATCCGTGTCGCAGCCAGATAACACAAATCGCCTGTGAGGAGGGCTGGTCGTACATCGCCGAGTGGATCGGCGCGCCGCTCCATCACGTCCTCGATGCCGTGGGCGTCCAGCCCCATGCCCGATACCTTGTCTATTTCTCGATTGAGCCCGACTGGTGGGAAAGCATTGACATGGCCGATGCCGTGCACCCGCAAACCTTTCTCGTGTATGGAATGAACGGCGGCGATCTTCCTATAGGCAACGGTGGCCCGCTACGCCTGCGCGTCCCTCGCCAACTCGGCTACAAAAACGTGAAGTTCATCACGCACATGACGATCACAGACGATCTGAAAAAGTTCGGCAAGGGACTGGGTTCTGCTGCTCCCGAAGCTGGCTACGCCTGGTACGCCGGGATCTGACGCGCTCATATTTTCCAGCCTCGCGCTACACCAGGAATCAATTGTCCGCCGCGTCGCGTGACTGACGACGATCTATTCGTATCGCAGCGCGACCATCGGATCCACCCGCGTCGCTCGCCGCGCCGGAATGTGGCACGCCGCCAGCGCCACTAGCACCAGCAGCGCAGTCGCCGCAATCATCGTCACCGGATCGCTCGCGCGCACTTCGTACAGCATCGAAGCTAGGTAACGCGTCACTCCCAACGCCACGCCGATGCCGACAATAGCTCCGACAACCGCCAGCGCAATTCCTTGCCGCATCACCAGCCGCAACACGCTTTCCGGTTGCGCGCCCAGCGCCATGCGTATCCCGATTTCCCGCGTGCGCCTCGATACCTCATACGAAAGCAATCCGTACAATCCAATGCAAGCTAGCACCAGCGCCAGCACGCCGAAAAATCCCGCCAGCCGCGCCACCAGCCGTTCTTGAAATAGCAGTCGGTCAATCTGTTCCGATTGCGTGGTCACGTTGAATAGCGGCAAATCCTTGTTCACTTGCCCCACCACTTCCCGAATTGCCGGTAGCAGCGCCTGCGGGTCCGCCGCCGTGCGTATTTCAAACGTCGCCACGCCCACATGATGTGGCTGGTACATCATCGGGTGAATCTCCCGCCGCAAATCGTTGTACTTAGCATCGCGCACCACGCCGACTATTTCGTATCCAGGTACCGGCGCGCCAAAGGGTCCCACCGCCTCCTCGCCAAACACTTTTCCGATGGGATTTTCCTTGGCCAGGTATTTCTCGACGAACGCCTGATTCACAATCACCGGCGTCGGCGCCGCCGTCGGCTTGTCCCCGCCGTTGGCAGCGGCGAACTCGAAGTCCGTAGCGCTGAATTCACGCCCCGCCAGAAACGGTATGTGCAAGGTCTCGAAAAAGTTTGGCCCCACGTCCAGCATGTCCGCCTCCGCCGGCTGATCCTCCGGCGTGCCCGGCCAATGGAACATGGTGATCATCAGCCCGTTGCTCAGCAGCGGCAGCATCGAATAACTTGCCGATTTCACGCCGGGGGTTTCCGCCAGCCGCCCCTGCAAATCGCGGTACAAGTTGTCCGCCTGCGCGCCTTTGTAACCCGCCAGCGTGGGATCAATCCCGAAAATCAAAATGTTGTGCGCATCGAAGCCCATATCAACGCTGCGCAGATTCTGCAGCGTGCGCACCAGCAGCCCCGCGCCAACCAGCACTACGATCGCAAGCGCCACCTGCGTCACCACCAGCGCGTTGCCGATGCTGAACCATTTTCCGCCCGCGTGTCCCGGTCCCGCCGAACTGCCTTCACCCTCCTTTAGCGCCGGCGTCAAATTCACGCGCGCGCTGCGAAATGCCGGGGCCACGCCGAAGATTATTCCGGTGCACAGCGACACTGCCACCGTGAACCCCAGCACTCGCAGGTCCACGCCCGTCGCGAATCCCAGCGGTCGCGTCTGGTTCCTCGAGACAAACGAAATGATCGCGTGCGCTCCCCAATACGCAAACAAAATCCCCAGCGTGCCGCCCAGCACCGAAAGCATCACGCTCTCCGTCAGCAGTTGCCGCATGATTCGCGCGCGTCCGGCTCCCAACGCCAGCCGCACAGCCATTTCTTTTTGTCGCGCCGCAGCCCGCGCCAGCATCAACCCCGCCACATTCGCGCAGGCGATCAGCAAAATAATTCCCACCGCCAGCATCAGCACATACAACGGATCCGTGTACCGCGTGCGCGTGCCCGTCAAGCCGGTCTGCGCCGAAACCAGCGTCACTTGCGGATTATCGTCCGCCGTCGAAAGCGTTTTCGGTTCGTTCGGCGCTTCAGTTCTCGCAGCACGCGCGCCGCCCGCTGCGGGTGCAGCTCCCGGCAGCGGCGCATCCATCGCGAACTGCGTCTTCCTCTTCCCAGCAGGATTCGCCGCCACCGGCCCGCCGCCCGCTTCGCTATGAAACTCAATGGCAGCTTTTCCGGATCCGCTTTGCATCGGCGTTGGTCCCGGCATCGGCCCTGGCGCCGGCGCGCTCGCCGCCATGCTCGGCCCTCCCTCTCGCGGCACCGGCAGAGCCCCCATCTTTCCGCCAGCGAACATCTGCACGGCTCCATGCAGCACTTCGTTGCGGAACATCCCGCTCACCACCGCTTGCGCCTGCGCAGCCGGCACACCGGGCTTGAGCCTGCCCACAATCGTTAACCACCAGAATCCCACATCGTTTCGGCGGTCCTGCCCGCCCAGCGGATCCATTCCTTTCATCGGATTAATTTTTTGCTGGTTGGAAAGGGGTACCCACACATCGTAATCGCTCCCCGGAGTAATTCCGGTAAATCGCTGTTCCGCCACACCCACAATCGTGAACGGCACGGCGTTCAATTCGATCGTTCGTCCGATCACCTCGCGCGAGCCGCCGAACGCGCTCTGCCAATATCCATAATTCAACACTGCGACAGGCGCGGCCGCTGGCTCATCATCGCTTGCGTCAATCAGCCGGCCCGCAGCGGCTTTCAGTCCCATCGTCCGAAAAAAATCTCCGGAAACCAGTTGCCCATTGATCACGCTCGCGGGTCCGTTGCCGGTCAGATCCAGCCTGCCGGTATTGGCAAACGCAGCCGTCCCCGAAAAAATATCGGCCTGCGCGATTTCGCGAAACATCGGCTCGGAAAATGAACAGCCCGTGGGATTCGGCCCGCCTCTCTTCATATCAGTCGGGCAATCCCCGGAGGACATCAATCCATGAATGTTCGGCGCTTTCCGCGCGCTCCACTTCAACAAAACCAGCTGCGCGGGATTTCCCACCGGCAGCGAGCGCAGCAAAACCGCATCAATCAGACTGAAAATCGCCGTGTTCGCGCCGATTCCGAAAGCCAGCGTCAGCACCGCCACGGCCGCAAACGCCGGACTCTTGCGCAACATGCGCAGCGCGAAGCGCGCGTCCTGCCACAACTGCTCCAGCCACACGAAACTCCAGACCTCGCGCGCCTCTTCCTGCACGCGCCTCACATTCCCGAATTTCCGCAGCGCCGCATGGCGCGCTTCCTCGGGCGCCATCCCGCGCGCAATGTTGTCCTGCGTCTCTATCTCGATGTGTCCGCGAATATCCTGTTCCAGATCGTCCATCATGCGCTCGCGCCGCTTCCTCATTTGCCCTCCTGCTCCGACGGCCGCAGAATCCGCGCGATCGCTCCGGCCAGCTTGTCCCATTTGCTGGTTTCCAGCACCAGTTGCCTGCGGCCTTTCGCCGTCAGCCGGTAATATTTCGCCCGCCGATTATTTTCAGACGTGCCTTCCTCCGCCGAAATCCAGCCGCGCTTGATCAACCGGTGCAGCGCCGGATAGAGCGATCCCTGCTCGACCTGCAGCACTTCATCGGATTTGAATTCGATAGCCTTGGCGATAGCGTGGCCGTGCGCCGGCCCCAGAATCAAGGTGCGCAGGATCAGCAGGTCCAGAGTTCCTTGCAGCAATTCGATGCGTTGCCGTTGCTCTTTGGTAGACATGCTAGGTGAGTCTATAAAAGCTTCCAGTAGAATGTCAAGGTGAGTAGTTCAAGCAGAGCGGTCAGGTTATCTTACTCTTCGCGCAAAGCCACCAGCGGATCCACCCTCGTAGCCCGCTGCGCCGGAATGTAGCAAGCGAAAAACGCCACCCCAGCCAGCACCGCCGACGCCGAAAGAAATGTCAGCGGATCGCCCGGCGCCACATTAAAAAGCATGGACTGGAAAAATCGCGTCATCACCGCCGCTCCCGCGACGCCCGCAACCAATCCGATGAGCACAATCCGCATTCCTTCCACCAGCGCCATGCGCAAAATATCCAGCCGCTGCGCCCCCAGTGCCATGCGAATTCCCACTTCATGCGTGCGCTGGCTGAACGCATAAGACATCACGCCGTAAATCCCAATCGCCGCAAGCAACAATGCCACCGCCGCAAAAGCCCCAAGCAGCTCCAAAGCGAATCGCCGGTCTGCCACCGATCGCGCAATGATTTGATCCATCGTGCTAACGCTGTGCACCGCCACATTCGCATCCATGCTTCCCACCACCTGCCGCACCGCTTCGCCCAGACGTTCCGCGTCGCCCCTGCTGCGCAAAAACAGCACCGCGTTGATCGGCGCGAACTGCCCCATCGCAACATATATATGCGGCACGCTGGCAGCTTCAAAACCGTCCGATTTGATATCGCCCACCACGCCGACAATCGTCACGCCCTTAGGCCCGGGCCCAAATCCAAATTTAACCTGTTGTCCCAGCGGGTCCTGGTCCGGCCAGTAACGCCGCGCCAGCGTCTGGTCAATCACCGCCACGGCCTGGGTCGTGCTCGTATCCGTCGCGCTGAAATTTCGTCCGGCCATCAAAGGAACTTCCATGGTGCGGAAATACTGCGTATCCACAATGGCAATGTCGGCCACGGGGCTGCGCTCGGAATCAGTCGGGCGTCCTGCAATCGAAAAAGGAGAATAATTTCGCCCGGAATTCATCGGCAAGGTGTCATTGCCCGCAATCGCGGACTGTTCCACACCTGGCAGCGTCGCCACCCGGCGATAAACTTCCATCAGAAACGCAGCACGCTTCTCCATCGGGCCATACGGATCCATGTCCGGATTATTCGGCTGCGGAATCCAGATCTGCATGGTCGTCAGATGGCTGGGATTGAATCCAGGACGCACCTGCAGCACGCGCCAGAAACTTCGCAGCAGTAGCCCGGCGCCCGCCAGCAAAATAATCGAAAGCGCCACCTCTGAAACCACCAGAATCCGCGACAGTCGCGAGTGTCGTCTGCTCGCTCCCGAGCCGCGCCCGCCTTCGCGCAGATTCTCCACCTGATTGGGATTGGAAGCCTGCAGCGCAGGCGCCAGCCCGAACAACACGCCCGTGCATATCGAAATCACGAACGCAAAAAAAAGCACCTTGCCGCTCAAATCCACTTCATTCAACCGCGGAATATCTGCCGGTGCCATGCTCACGATCGCATTCTTCAAGAACAGCACCGTAACCAGCGCAACGAAGCCGGAAATCACCGCCAGCAGCGTGCTCTCCGTCAAAAGCTGCCGCGCCAGCCGCGCGCGGCTCGCCCCCATAGCCAAGCGAATCGCAATTTCGCGCCGCCGCCCTGAAGCGCGCGCCAGCAGCAAATTCGCAATATTCACGCAGGCGATCAACAGCAAGAATCCCACCGCGCCAAAAAGGATGAACAATTGCGTCCGCTGCGGGCCCACCAGGTCTTCTTGCACCGAAACCAGCCGCACCCTCCACTTCGAAGCGGCGGGATATGCGGCGGGGTATTCGCGCGCGAGCTGCGCCACATAACCATCGAGCTGCGACTGCGCTTGCGCCACCGTCATCCCCGGCTTCAAGCGCCCGATCGCCGCGGGAATGAATCGCAGCGTCCGATCCGCCGGGACAGGAAACGGCGCGCCGTTGAAGCCAGTCCCGAGCCACACTTCCACGTCCGTATCCAAAGTCCTTCCTGGATGGCGAAATCCCTGCGGCATCACTCCCACGATCGTGTACAGGTCACGATCGAGCGACATTTTTCGCCCGATGATCTTCGGATCCGATCCGTAATTGCGCTGCCAGAACCCATCGCTGATCACCACCGGCTCCAGGAATCCCGGCACGGAATCCTGCCGTGTGTACACCCGCCCCAGTTCCGGTTTTGCTCCCAGCAACTCAAAATAATCAGGGCTGGTGATCAGTGCCTCGGCACGCACCGTGCGCTCTCCACCGCCTACCGCCGAATTGCCCGGCGCCACTGCGGAGACTTCCTGAAACACTCCCGAGCGCTCCTCCAAGTCCCAGAGCTCCGGCGCGGACATGCCTACATCCGGGGTGTTCGGCCCCGCAAGATCGTCGAAAATGCGCACCAGCTGCTCGGGATGCGTGAAGGGCAGCGGCCGCAGCAGCACGCCGTACACCACGCTGAATATCGCGACGTTCGCGCCAATCCCCAGCGCCAACGTAAGCACGGCAACAATCGTGAATCCCGGAGATTTCAGCAAGGTTCGGGCGGCGTAACGCAGGTCCTGGATCAAGGAGACCATGAGTCCCTCCTAGCATGCACCTGTGAATGTGGAAGACACGACGCCCCAGTGCCTGTATGGACGTGACGAGCGGTATCATCGTTAGCAACTCGCTCGCACGGGATGCGTGTCGCACCGAAATTCCCCGACGACGCTGCGCTCCGCATCCCGATGTCGTCGCTTTGCTCGCGCCGCCGCGAGAGAGACGACGCGCACCGCGTGTTCAGCGTCGCGCACCATCCCGCAGTAGTGTGCGATTTTGAACAGATATGCCACCGGTGGCGCATGCTATCCTTATCTATGCCGTCCTCCCCTAGTCGAAGTGTCTCAGTGAAGGTCCTTCGCCCTCCCAAGAGAGCGAAATCAAGAAAGCGCGTCTTCGATGTAAAGGCATTCCTGGATTCCACCGGTCTGGGCAGAAAAGTCGCCAGATTTGAGCGAAAGTCGGCCATTTTCGCCCAGGGCGATTCCGCCAAGCATGTGATGTACATTCAAGAAGGCGGCGTGAAGCTTTCGGTGGTCAATCAGGTCGGTAAAGAAGCGGTAGTAGCGATTCTCGGCCCCGGCGATTTTTTCGGGGAAGGTTGCCTAGGAGGCCAGTCTCTGTGCATGGCCACGGCTACCACCATCGCGCCGACCACTGTTCTCGTGATCGAAAAGATCGAAATGATTCGCGTCCTGCATGAAGAACACGAATTTTCCGACCGCTTCATCGCCTATATGCTTGCGCGCAACATTCGCGTCGAAGAAGACCTGATAGACCAGCTCTTCAACTCCAGCGAAAAGCGCCTGGCGCGCACCCTGCTGTTGCTCGCGCGTTACGGCGCGCCCGGCGATCCGCGCAAATCACTGCCCAAGGTTTCGCAGGAGACGCTGGCGGAAATGATCGGCACCACCCGCTCGCGCGTGAACTTCTTCATGAACAAATTCCGCAGTCTCGGCTTCATCCACTACACCAATCGCAAAATCCATATTGATAATTCTTTACTTAGCGTCGTTCTGCACGACTAGTCCACCATCCGCGCCAAAGCATCCTGTGCTCGTACGGTAACGTACCGACATAAAATTGAAAGTGTGCCAAATTGAACTGTTTCGTGGTCGCAGCTTTATGCATCCTATCTGAATGAAAGTCCGCCAGCTCACTGCTAAACAATTCACCTCTGTCCCCTGTCGCACTTGTGGCGTCGGGGTCGGAGAGCGTTGCGTCTTGCATTCCGGAGGTCTGCGCACGGAGCCGCACGTGGACCGCAAACTTGCCGCTGCAGAAATGTTCGAGAAGAAGTGAATTACTCCCGCCGCGAACTGTAGAAAATTTTCCCCGCGACCGGCCATCCGCCTCATCCGCGATTAGTAGCGCCGGAGTCTCGCCGGCTCTTAGCTGTTGCCTAGTGTAGCGGCCGCTTGCTTTTTTTTCAGGCGAGCGTCTTTGCCGCGGCCTGTCGTCTTTCATCGCCGCGCTGCGCATGGTTGCCCACTGTGCAATCCGGTACAGACGCACCCGCTTAAAGCGCTTATGCTCCCAGTCAATCAAAGCCTCTTCCCCGATTCAAGCCCCCGCCACCCCCACTCTGAGCTGCAAATGCTCAGGGTGTGCCCGAAGTCACTGGCCGGCCCAGACGCCGCGCCAGGAAAACAAACCCGCCACACGTATCGCTCGTACCGCTAGCCTCCTTTCACCGGCTGTGATAAAGATGTTCGTTCCGTTTGCGCCATCATCATCTCTAGTCACGGAGTTATTCTTGACCCGTCGAAAGGTTAAAAGCACAGCCGTCACCCTGCGCGATGTCGCGCTGGAAAGCGGTGTGTCTCCCGCCACTGTCTCCATCGTCCTGAATAACGCGCCGCTCTCCCGCTACATTCCACCCACCACCAAAGACCGCATCGAGCGCGCCGCGAAAAAACTGGCCTATCGCCCGAAAGTCGTCTCGCGCTTCCTCAGCGCCAAACGCAATCGCACCGTCGGCGTGATGGTTTTCGATATCACCGACCCGTACTGCACACTAATCCTTCGCGGCATCGAAAACGCTCTGTACCAGGCCTCCTATCTTCCCCTTCTCACCGACGTGCACAATCAGCGCGGCCGCTTCGAACGCTATCTCGAAATGCTCCTCGCGCGGCCCGTCGAAGCGCTCATCGTCGTCGCCAACTGGCTCTTCGTGGATATTGATCTGCTCGCCGACGTGGAAAAGCGCAACATCCCCGCAGTCATGATTGGCCGCGAACTCCGCTCCGGCGCCGTCAGCTCGGTCATGGTGGATAACGAAGCCGGCGCGCATCTCGCCATGGAACACCTCCACTCGCTGGGCCATCGTAAAATCGCATTCATCCGCGGACCGAAAATGCTCGGCGACAGTTCTCCGCGCTGGCGCGGCGTGCGCGCCTTTGCTCGCTCCGTGAATATGGAAATTGATCCCGCGCTGGTTCTCGATCTTCCGGATGCCTTCGACCCCAATTCCAGTTACGAAGGCGGCCTGAAACTCACCGAAGAGTTTCTGAAGCACAAAAAGCGTTTCACCGCCGTGATGGCTTTCGACGACATGACCGCATTCGGAGTGATCCGCTGCCTGGCTCGCGCCGGTATAAAAGTCCCCGAGGATTGCTCCGTCATCGGCTTTGACGATGTGATCCCCGCTGGCCTCTCGGTCCCCTCGCTCACCACCGTCCGCCAGCCGATGGAAGCCCTGGGCAGCGCCGCCGTCGCCATCATTTTGGACGCCGTCAATGCCGCGATCGAGGAACGCGAATCTCCAGCCCTGCACCGGCTCCTCGCCCCCGAACTAGTGGTACGCGAATCCACCCGCGCTGTCTCCTGGGCCTAGAATTGTGCGTCGCCGCATCGGTTTTAGGCTTGACTTGCAACGAACACGCGAATAATACTCGCTTTAATAAATTTTAATGAATCTCAAGGTCTTGACGTTGTAGCGGCCAGCTTCAGCTGGGCGCCGTTGACTTTTGTAGCTCCGGCGTCCCGCCGGCTGCGCTGGCTTTGTCGTTGAATTTGCAGCGGCCGCCTGCTTTTGCTTTATAGGCGGGCGTCTTTGACGTCGCCGTCGGTATCGCCATTGCTCGAACTAGGTTTGCATTCGTCACACAAAATCCCTCACGACCCTGTGTTTTACCCAGGAGGTCAAGGCATCTTGCGCAAAAATCAAATCGTTCGATCGCACTTCGCGTGCGTCGCAGCAGTCGTCGCGCTTTTCGCACTGGCGCTCGCCCCCAGTCGCCTCGTCGCCGATCCGTCCCCGGAATCCAACGCTAAATTATTCCTTCACTCCGACTGGAGCCTCCAATCCTCCTGCCAAACAAACGCCACACCCGAACAGATCTCCACCCCTGGCTTCAGCACCACCGGCTGGCACTCCACCAATGTGCCGTCCACGGTAGTAGCCGCGTTAGTCGCCGATAAAACCTACCCCGATCCCTACTACGGAAAAAATCTCCGCGACATCCCCGGCACCGAATATCCCATCGGCAAGAATTTCTCGCTCCTGCCCATGCCGCAAGACAGCCCTTTCCGCTGCTCCTGGTGGTATCGCACCGAATTCAAGCTCCCCGATAATTTCGCTGGACGCAAGGTGTGGCTGCATTTCGGTGGCATAAACAATCGCGCCAACATCTGGCTCAACGGCCACAAAATCGCCGACGCCAAAGACGTAGCCGGAGCCTATCGCACCTACGAATACGAAATTTCCGCCTCGCTCACGCCCGGCCAATCAAACTCACTAGCCGTTGAAACCTTCGCGCAAACTGAAAAAGATCTCGGCATCAATTGGGTTGACTGGAATCCCGCGCCCCCCGACAAAGACATGGGCCTGTGGCGGCCCGTGTACCTGCAAGCCAGCGGCCCTGTCGCCATCCGCTACCCGCAGGTCATCACGCACTTTCCGACCACGTCGCTCGAGCAAGCGAATCTCGCCATCGAAGCTGAGCTGCACAACGCGACAGCAGAAGAAGTCACCGGATCCCTCGAAGCTCAATTCGACGACGTCCAGCTGAAACAGACCATCACGCTAAAGCCAAACGAAACGCGTACCGTCCGTTTTCTCTCCGACGCTAATCCCCAACTCCAAATCAAGAATCCCAAACTCTGGTGGCCCTACGGCATGGGCGCGCAAGACCTGCACGAACTTTCCCTGCGCTTCCAAACAAACGATCGGGAATCCGACGCGCAATCCCTGAAATTCGGCATCCGCGAAATCACCGCGGCGCTGAATTCCTCCGGCGCCCTGCAATTCTCCATCAACGGAAAAAATATATTGATCCGCGGCGGCGGCTGGTCGCCAGACATGCTCCTGCGCCAGGATATGGATCGCCTCGAAAACGAATTTCGCTACGTCCGCGACATGAACCTGAACACCATTCGTCTGGAAGGGAAGCTCGAATCCGACGAATTCTACAATCTCGCCGACCGGCGCGGCGTCCTCATCATGGCCGGCTGGTGCTGCTGCGACATATGGGAGCAATGGAAGCACTGGCAACCCGAGACTTTGGAAATTGCCACCGCCTCTCTGCATTCGCAAATCATGCGCATGCGCAGCCATCCCAGCATGCTCGTCTGGCTCAACGGCAGCGACAATCCTCCGCCCGCCAATGTCGAAACCGCTTACATCAAAGTCCTGAAAGATGCCTCATGGCCCAATCCTTTTATTTCTTCCGCATCGGCCACGCCCACCACAGTCACCGGCCCGTCAGGCGTTAAGATGACCGGCCCGTACGATTACGTCCCGCCCGATTACTGGCTGATTGACACCACTAAATACGGCGGCGCCTTCGGATTCAACACCGAGACCAGCCCCGGCCCTGCTCCACCGCTCGCCAGCTGCCTGAAAAAATTTATTCCCGCCGACCACATGTGGCCGCAGGATTCTTTCTGGAATTATCACGCCGGCTCGGAAGGCTTCAAGGACCTCACGCACTTCAATAGCGCGATGGACGCGATCTACGGCGCGCCCGCGGGCCTCGACGAGTACCTCGTGAAATCGCAAGCTATGGCCTACGAAGGCGAACGCGCCATGTTCGAGGCGTACTCTCGCAACAAGTACACCACCACGGGTATTATTCAGTGGATGCTCAATAACGCTTGGCCTTCCACCATCTGGCACCTCTTCGATTACTATCTGCAGCCCGCCGGTGGTTATTTCGGCACCAAAAAAGCCTGTGAGCCTCTCCACGTGCAGTATTCTTACGACGACAACAGCATCGTCGTCGTCAACAGCCGCTACGAAAAGGCCGTGGGCCTCACCGTCACCGCAAAACTCTACGACGCGTCTCTCCACGAACGATTTTCGAAGCAAACGCAGGTTGACGTGGACTCCGACGGCGTCCACAAAGCCTTCACGCTTCCCGCCGAATCTTTCAGCCCCGCGTCGCCCGCCTATTTCGTCCAGCTGCAATTGCAATCCAGCGACGGAAAAATCGTCAGCCAGAATTTCTACTGGCTCTCAGCCAAAAAGAACACCTACGAATGGACCAAGACCACCTATCGCTTCACGCCCGTATCCTCGTACGAGGATTTAACCGCCCTGCAATCGCTCGCAAAAGTAACCGTGGACGTCAGCGCCAGCATGTTGCCCAGCCCTGACGGTCCCGTCGCGCACGTGCTGGTGAAAAACCCCAGTGACCATCTCGCCTTCCAGATCCACCTGGGAATCCACAAAAACGGCCAGGCCGAAGAAATTCTCCCCGTATTCTGGGACGATAATTACATCGAACTGATGCCCGGCGAATCCCGCGAGGTCACCGCACGCTATCTCCCATCCACTTCCGTATTCGGTGGCTCGGAATTAACCGTCTCCGGCTGGAACATCGCGCCCGCCACGATCCCACTGAAAGAAGCGCGCGGCGTCCCCGCGTCATCCACCGGAGCAGGGCACTGATGTCCACTGAGCAGGACGGGCCATTGACCATTCCTCCAACGCAATTTCCCAATCACATGCTGCGGGAAATCTACGAGCAGCCGCAGGCCATTCGCGAAACCATTCGTCAAAATGTCGCAGACGACGTGATTTTTTCCAATTCGCTCCAGCCCATAGAAAAAGCGCTCTTCGCTTTTAAGAAAATCATCATTGCCGCCAGCGGCTCCAGCCGCAACGCCGGCCTCGCCGGTGAAATTATGATGGAAGATCTGGCAGGCGTCGCCGTGGACGTGGAATACGCCAGCGAATATTGCTATCGCTCCACGCACTCAGACACCGATCCGATTGTGGTCGTCATCACCCAATCCGGCGAGACCGCGGACACCACCGCCGCGCAGCGCGAAGCGCTCCATCGCGGCGCGCAGACCGTCGCCATTTCCAACGTCGCCGATTCCACCATCTCCCGCGAAGCCAGCGTCAACCTGCAAACCTGCGCTGGCTTGGAAAAAGCGATCCCCGCGACGAAAAGTTTCACTTCGCAGCTGACGATGCTCTACCTGCTGGCGTTGTTTCTAGCGCGCCAGCGCGGCCGCATGACCACCGAAGTCACTCGTACGCATTTGAATTTCCTGGCCGAACTGCCCCGGCAAATCGAAAAGTTCCTGCCAAGCTGGGACGCGCAAGCCTCCGGCTGTGCACGCACCTTTCAGCAAGCCAGCAAGTTCATGTTCCTGGGCCGCGGCGTGCATTACGCCATCGCCCGCGAAGGCGCCCTGAAACTCAAGGAAATTTCCTACGTACAAGCCGAAGGCCTTCCCGCAGGCGAACTGCGTCACGGCTCCAACGCTCTAGTTGACGAAAATCTCGTCGTCACGGTGCTCGCGACGCGCGACGCCGCCGATCCCGACTCAGTCCTACGCTACCAAAAAACCGTCTCAGTCCTCGAATACGTCAAAAGCCGCGGCGGAAAATCCATCGCCATCGCCACCGAAGGCGATCGCGAAGTCGCCTCCGTTGCCGATCGCACCATGTTCGTCCCGCCGGCCACAGAGCTGCTCCTGCCAATCCTGGAAGTAGTCCCGCTGCAGCTTTTCGCCTATCACTACGCCGTCCTAAACGGCTGCGATGTGGACCGACCCAGAAATCTAGTAAAATCCGTAATCACCGAATGAAGCCCCGCTCCTTTTCCGGCGGTGCTTTCAAATTCGTCGCGGCACCGGTTTTCGTAGCGCCGGCGTCCCGCCGGCTCTTTTGCTTTGCCCTTGAATTTGCATTTGCCTGTGAATTTGTAGCGGCTGGTTCAGGTCCATCGAACCGGGCAGCAGTTTCTCCAAAGGACCAATGGCTAACGAATCCGCCCAATCAACCGTAAAACTCCGGCGCGTCCTAACCCTCTGGGACCTGATCATCATCGGCATCGTGATCATCCAACCCATCGCCCCCATGGGCATCTACGGCGTCATCAGCAACGACGCCCGCGGCCACGTCGTCACAACCATCTTAATCGCTATGGTCGCCATGCTCTTCACCGCCATCAGCTACGGAAAAATGGCCCGCGCGTATCCCTCTGCCGGCTCCGCCTACACCTACGTAGGCCAGGAACTCAAACCCGCGCTAGGCTACGTCACCGGCTGGGCCATCGTGATGGATTACATTCTAAATCCGCTCATCTGCACCATCATTTGCAGCCAGCTCACGCAAAATATTCTTCCGTTCATGCCCTATTGGACTCTCGCCGTCTTCTACGCCGGCGCATTCACGATGCTAAATCTCCGCGGCGTAAAGACGTCCGCCCGCATCAACGACGTGATGGCCGCCGGAATGTCCATCGTCGTCGTAATCTTCTTCGCCTTCGTAATTCATTTTCTCTGGAGCCTGCACGAATACGGCCAGGGCTTTTTCACGCATCCGTTTTACAATCCCGCAACCTTCAGCTTCAAGAGCGTATTCCACGGCACTTCGGTCGCCGTCCTCACCTACATTGGCTTCGACGCCATCTCCACCTTCTCCGAAGAAGTCGAAAATCCTCGCCGCAACATCATGCTTGCCACTGTCCTCGTCTGCCTCATCACCGGCGTGCTCGCCTCGCTCGAGGTTTATGCCGCGCAGTTGGTCTGGCGCGACCAGCCGTTTCCGGAGGACAAGATCACCTCCGCCTTCCCGCTCGTCGCCCAGACCGCCGGCGGCTATTTTCTCTTCCAGCTCGTCAACTTCACCATCCTCGTCGCCAATATCGGCTCCGGCCTAGGATCGCAACTCGGCGCTGCGCGCCTGCTCTACGGCATGGGACGCAGCAACGGCATTCCCAAAAAATTCTTCGGCGCGCTCGATCCCAAAAACCACATCCCACGCAACAACGTCATCCTAGTCGGCGTCATCGCCCTCGCCGGTTCCTTCATCATCACCTACGATCAAGGCGCGGATCTCCTCAACTTCGGCGCGCTCCTTGCGTTCATGGGCGTCAACGTCGCCGCGCTGGTCCGCTACTACGTGCGCGCCGAAAAACGCCAAATCCTCAACCTTCTTTCGCCTTTGTTCGGCTTCCTGATCTGCGCGTTCATCTGGAGCCACCTCAGCGGTCCCGCTCTGAAACTCGGCGCCATCTGGATGGTCATCGGCATGACCTACGGCGCCATAAAAACCCGCGGCTTTCAAGCCGATTTGGTCAACTTCGACATCCCTCCCGACGAATCCTGACCCTAAAGAGCCTCAAAATTGGGTGTGGAAGACATCCATTCGGAGCGGCACCCGCCGATGCAGCTGAGTCTGAATTTGTAGCGGCGCACTTCAGTGCGCCATCAGTGATGCGGCAATCACCGATGGCCATCGGAAACCCGCTGTTACGTTGACCGTGTGATTAGCGAGGAGCTGCAGACTCTTCAAGAAGACAACAAATCTCGGAAGTTGTTTCTGGTAACTAATCACTGATTACTGTTCACTATCTCAATCACTCCGCATCTTGCGTAACAATATGCACATCCACCGCTGGCGCATCGTTCAAAAACCTATTAATCGCGTTCATATACAAAAGCTTCCGCCATCCCTCTGTAGCCGACCTGCCGAAAATCACATGTGTAATATGTTTCTCCCGCACGAATTGCGCCATCGCGTCCGCCACATTATGTCCCTTCAGCCTCACCGGCTTCGCTCCCAAATTCTCTGCAAATTGCAAATTAGACGCGAGCGTCTTCGACTCTTCCAGTTCGCCCTCACGATCCAAATCCACGTGCACCGCATAAAGTTCCGCGTCCATCCGCCGCGCCATGCGCGCTGCCCGCGCCACCAGATATTGCGCCTTAGGATTTTCGCTGATGCAAACCGCCAGCCGCTCCCGCACCGCCCAAGCTTCCTGTATATCCTTCTCCACCATGTACGATTCCAGGCTGCGGTCCACCTGCTCCGCCACCTGCCGCAACGCCAGTTCGCGCAACGCGATTAAATTCCCGCGCCGGAAAAAATTCTTCAGCGCCTGCTCCACCTTCTCTTTCCCGTACACGTCGCCGCGCCGCATCCGGTTCTGCAGCGCTTCCGGCGTCAAGTCCACCATCACCGTTTCATCGGACACTTGCAGCACCCAGTCCGGCACCGTCTCGCGCACCACCACACCCGTAATCGCGCGCACCGTCGGTGCGATGCTTTCGATGTGTTGAATATTCACTGTCGAGATCACGTCAATATTCGCGTCCAGCAATTCCAGCACGTCTTCATATCGCTTGCGATGACGGCACCCCGGAATATTCGTATGCGCCAGTTCGTCCACCAGCACCACTCGCGGTTTGCGCGCCAGAATCGCGTCCATGTCCAGTTCCGCGAAGAGCGTGCCCTTGTAATCAATCATCCGCCGCGGAACGGTTTCCAATTGCGACGAAAGTTCCGCGATCCCTTTTCTCCCATGCGTTTCCACCACGCCGATTACCACGTCTTCGCCGCGGCTGTGCCGCCGTATTGCCTCGCTCAGCATGCTGAACGTTTTGCCCACCCCTGGCGCATATCCCAGAAATAATTTCAGCGCGCCCTTCGTTTTTTCCGCCGGCTTTGCCGCGGCCAGCCACTGTTCCGGAGTCTTTGGCATCGGTGTATTCTCTTCTACGAAGGCTGTGAAAGCTACGTTAGAATGGCGTCGTGCGCGTGCATTGGTTCACCAGATTCCTGCGATTTCTGGCTGCGTTTGCTGTGGTGCTGGGCATTTCCCTCGTCTATCGCCACATCCTGATTGTCAATCCCACCACCGTAGCACTCACTTTTCTGCTCGCCATTCTAGCCGTTTCCACCGTGTGGGGCATCGCCGTTTCGGTATTCATGTCCGTAGTGGCAATGCTCGCGTTCAATTATTATTTTCTGCCGCCGGTCGGCCGCTTCACCGTCGCCGACCCGCAGAACTGGGTCGCACTTTTCGCCTTCCTGGTTGTCTCCGTGATTGCGAGCAGTCTTTCCACCCGCGCCCGCCAGAAAGCCGATGACGCTTCGCAGCGCCGCCGCGAAATCGAAAAACTTTACTCCTTCAGCCAGGGCCTACTCGAATCCGGCAACGTGATCCAATTGCTCAACCGAATTCCCTCGCAGATCGTGGACATTTTCGAAGTCGGCGCTGCCGCGCTGCTGCTCTCCGAAAAACAAAAAATCTACCGCTCCGGCCCAGTCGTCGCAAAACTCGATCTCGAAAGCCTCAACACCATCGTCCTCCGCGAAGAGCCCGTGCTGGACGTTCCCAACAGTCTCTCCTTCGTGCCGGTGCGCCTCGGCGGCCGCTCCATCGGCAGCCTCGGCATTTCCGGCTCGATGCTTTCGCGCCAGACCCTCGAAGCCATCGGCACTCTAGTCGCCGTTGCCATCGAACGCGCTCGCGCTATCGAACAACTCGGCCTCACCGAAGCCGCCCGCGAAGGCGAGCGCCTGCGCACCGCGCTGCTCGATTCCGTTACCCACGCGCTGCGTACTCCGCTCACTTCCATCAAAGCTTCGGTAACGAACCTGCTCTCGAACCCGAGCGTCACCGATCGCCAGCGCCAGGAACTTCTCACCATCATCAACGAAGAAGCCGATCGCCTGAACCGCCTGGTAGGCGAAGCCGGCGAAATGGCGCGCCTGGACGCTGGCGAAGTCGAACTCGACCTCGAACCGCGACCGATTGACGATGTCATCGCCGCAGCGCTAAGCAAGTGCCACGCCGCGTTGGGCAATCGCGTCGTGAATGTCAATGTGCAACCCAGCCTGCCTCGCGTTCGCGTGGATCTTTCGCGCGCCCGCGAGGCTCTCGTCCACCTGCTCGAAAACGCCAATCAATATTCACCCGCGCCGCAGCCCATCACCATCACTGCCGAACTGGCGGGTGATTTTGTCATCACCAGTGTCGCTGACCGAGGCGCCGGCATTGACGATCTTGAGCAAAGCCTCATCTTCGAAAAATTCTATCGCGGTAAGGACCAACGATACTTGGTGCAAGGCACCGGCATGGGCTTGCCCATCGCCAAAGCCATCATCGAAGCGCACGGTGGCACGATGAGCCTCACCAGCCAGCGCGGACAAGGCTCCGTTTTTTCCTTCACGCTGCCTATCGAACGCGGCAGGACGAGAGACTGATGAACGCCGCCACAATTTTAGTAGTGGATGATGAGCCGCAAATTCGCCGCGTGATGCTCACCACTCTCGCCTCGCAGGGCTACTCCGTCGTGGAGGTGCGCAGCGGCGAAGAGGCGCTCGAAAAAGTCCGAGATATGCGCCCCGATCTCATCCTGCTCGACGTGAATTTGCCCGGAATATCGGGTCTCGAAACCTGCCGCGAAATTCGCACCACCTGCGATGCGCCCATCATCATGCTCACCGTGCGTAATACCGAACGTGACAAAGTCCAAGCTCTGGATGCCGGCGCCGACGACTACGTCGTGAAGCCGTTCGGCGTAGAAGAGTTAATGGCCCGCATCCGCGCCGCGTTGCGCCGCGCAGCGCCCAGCGACGCCACTCCGCCCTTCGTCTCCGACGATCTGAAGATTGATTTCGAAAAACGCACCGTGATGGTGCACGATAATCCCGTCCGTCTCACGCCGAAAGAGTTCGAACTCTTGCGCCAGCTCGTCTCAAATTCCGGCAAAGCCCAGGCGCACCGCCGCCTGTTGCAAGCCGTCTGGGGACCTGACTACGGAGAAGAAACCGAATACCTGCGCGTGTTCATCAATCAATTGCGAAGGAAAATCGAGCCCGACCCGCGCCACCCGCGCTACATCCACACCGAACCCTGGATCGGCTATCGCTTCGACCCACCCAAACCAAAAACTCGCGCCCCCCGCACCGAAAAGCAATAACTATTCCACCGTTTGGCGCGGGAACGTTTCGCAGCGCCGGCGTCCCGCAGGCCCCTGATGTCCATGCTGTTGCTAGCCTAGTCGCGCACGCGATCTTTTCTAATGCAATGGATGCACCGCATCCAACTCCAAATTCAATTCCAAAACATTCACTCGCGGCTCACCCAAAAATCCCCACTGCCGCGCCTCCGTATGTTTCGCGACGAGCGCCCTCACATCCCCCTCGCTCATCCCCCGCTCATGCGCCACGCGCCCAATCTGAAATTCCGCCGCCGCCGGCGAAATATCCGGATCCAACCCCGAACCCGAGCTAGTCACCAGATCCACAGGAATCCGCGCACCGGGATTTTCCGCTTGCAGCTTCGCGACATCCCCATTCACGCGCGTAATCAAAGCCGAATTCGTCGGCCCCAAATTTGACGCTCCTCCACCAGACGCATCCGGATCGTATCCAGCAGCTCCCGCCGCCGAAGGCCGCGAATGAAAATATCCCGCCGAGGTAAACGGCTGCCCAATCAGGCTCGATCCCACCATCTTCCCGCCCACATGAATGATTTCCCCATTCGCCTGCCGCGGAAACGCCCACTGCGCCAGCAAAGTCACCGCCAGCGGATACAAAATTCCCAGTAGCACCGTCGTCGCCAGCGTCATCCAAATCGAAATCAGAAAATTCTTTTTCATAAGTTAAGCGCCCCTAAGCCAATCCGATGTGCGTGATGATCACGTCAATCAATTTGATTCCGATAAACGGCGCGATAATTCCGCCCAGCCCGTACACCAGCAAATTCCGCCGCAGCAAAGCCTCCGCCCCCAGCGGCCGGTATTTCACGCCGCGCAAAGCCAGCGGCACCAGCGCGATAATAATCAGCGCGTTGAAAATCACCGCCGAAAGTATCGCCGAGTGCGGATTCTTCAGCCCCATCACGTTCAGCACTTCCAGCTCTGGAAAAGCCGCCGCGAACATCGCCGGAATAATCGCGAAATATTTCGCCACATCATTCGCCACCGAAAAAGTCGTCAGCGCCCCCCGCGTAATCAAAAGTTGCTTGCCAATCTCCACCACCTCAATCAATTTCGTCGGATTCGAATCCAAATCCACCATGTTCCCGGCCTCTTTCGCCGCTTGCGTCCCCGCGTTCATCGCCAGCCCGACGTCCGCCTGCGCCAATGCCGGTGCGTCATTCGTGCCGTCTCCGGTCATCGCCACCAGTTTGCCCTTGGCCTGCTCACGACGAATCAAAGCCAGCTTATCTTCCGGCCGCGCCTCCGCCAGAAAGTCATCCACGCCAGCCTCGCGCGCAATTGCCGCCGCGGTCAATGGATTGTCGCCCGTAATCATCACCGTGCGAATTCCCATCACCCGCAAATGCTCAAACCGCTCGCGCATTCCGCCCTTCACAATATCCTTCAGATGAATCACGCCCAGCGCGCGGGCGTCCTCCGCCACCAGCAGTGGCGTTCCGCCTGAATTCGAAATGCGGTCTACCGCCTCCATCGTTTCCTGCGGCACCGTCCCACCCGCGTCCTTCACATATTTCACAATCGCATCCCGCGCGCCTTTGCGAATCCGTCGTCCATCCATATCCACGCCAGACATGCGCGTAACCGCCGAAAATGGAATGAACGTCGCCGCCACCGATCCCAACTCCCTCCCGCGCAAACCATATTTATCCTTCGCCAGCACGACAATCGACCGCCCTTCCGGCGTCTCATCCGCGAGCGAAGCCAGCTGCGCCGCATCAGCCAATTCGTTTTCGCTCACCCCCGGCGCCGGAATAAATTCTGTAGCGAACCGGTTCCCCAAAGTAATCGTACCGGTCTTATCCAACAGTAAAGTATCCACGTCCCCAGCCGCTTCCACCGCGCGGCCAGACATCGCCAGCACATTTTTCTGCAGCACGCGATCCATTCCCGCGATTCCGATCGCCGACAGCAATCCGCCAATCGTCGTCGGAATCAGACACACCAGCAACGCCACCAGCACAAATACCGATTGCGGCGCGCCCGAATAAATCGCCATCGGCTGTAAGGAAACCACCGCCAGCAAAAATATAATCGTCAATCCCGCCAACAAAATATTCAGCGCAATCTCATTCGGCGTCTTCTGCCGCGATGCCCCTTCCACGAGCTTGATCATCCGGTCCAAAAATGTTTCTCCTGGATTCGAAGTGATCCGCACCTTGATCTCGTCCGACAGCACCCGCGTCCCGCCCGTCACCGCCGACCGATCCCCGCCCGATTCCCGAATCACCGGCGCCGATTCTCCAGTAATCGCCGATTCATCCACCGACGCGACGCCCTCGATCACTTCGCCGTCCCCCGGCACAAACTCTCCCGCAGCAACCATCACCAAATCGCCCGCCCGCAATTTCGATCCCGGCACCGTTTCGATGCTACCGTCCTGTTTCAACCTGCGTGCCATGGTATCCGCGCGCGACTTGCGCAACGCCTCCGCCTGCGCCTTCCCGCGCCCTTCCGCCATCGCCTCCGCGAAATTCGCAAACAGCACCGTGAACCACAGCCACAAAGTGATCTGCAGCGAAAACCCGAACCCGTGCGTGTGTTGCACCAATCCGCGGACCAGATCGATGGACGTGAGCACCGCGCCCACCTCCACCACAAACATCACCGGATTCTTCGCCAGGGTCCGTGGGTTCAACTTCACAAAAGATTCCCACACCGCCTGCACCACAATTTCCTGTCCCCAGCGTGATTGTTCCTTGCTGCTCGTCTTAGTGGCCATAGTTTCTTAGAACACCTTTCCCGCGTGCATCATCAAATGTTCCAGAATCGGTCCCAGGCTCAGCGCCGGGAAAAATGTCAGCGCGCTCACAATCAGCACTACCGAAATCAGCAGCACCGTGAACAGTGGCGTCGTCACCGGAAAAGTTCCCGCCGATTCCGGCACGTATTTCTTCTTCGCCAGGCTCCCTGCAATCGCCAAAATCGGAATCACCGCGAAAAATCTTCCGAACAAAGTCGCCAGGCCGATCGTCGTGTTGTACCACAGCGTGTTCGCGTTGAATCCAGCGAACGCCGATCCGTTGTTTCCAGTGCCGGAAGTGTACGCATACAAAATCTGCGACAGACCGTGCGGCCCTGGATTCGTAATGGAAGGCGTTCCAAACGATTTAGCGACCACGGAAATCGCCGTGAACGTCAGAATCACCAACGGGAAGATCAGCACTGATAGCATCGCCATCTTCACATCGTATGCCTCGATCTTTTTCCCCAGATATTCCGGCGTCCTTCCGACCATCAGCCCCGCGATAAACACGGAAAGAATCACGAACACGATCATTCCGTAAAGCCCGGAGCCCACGCCGCCGAACACCACTTCGCCCAACATGATGTTGATCAGCGGAATCATCCCGCCCAGCGGCGTGAAGGAATCATGCATCCCGTTCACTGCACCGCAGCTCGCATCGGTCGTCACCGTCGCGTACAAAGCCGTGTTCGCGATGCCGAACCGCACTTCTTTCCCCTCCATGTTGCCACCCGATTGCGTGGCGCTCGCCCGCTGGTCCACGCCGTGCAACAAAGGATTCCCGCGCGCCTCCGCGCTATATACCGAAACCACCGCCGCCAGAAACAGCGCCGCCATCGCACCCCACACTGCCCAACCGTGCCGCTGCGACCCCGTCATCCGCCCCAACGTGTAAGTCAATCCCGAAGGAATCGCAAAAATCAGCACGAGCTGCAGAAAATTAGTCAGCGGCGTGGGATTTTCGTAAGGATGGGCACTATTGGCATTGAAAAAGCCGCCGCCGTTCGTGCCGAAAATCTTGATCGCCTCCTGCGACGCTACCGGCCCCTGCGGTATCACTTGCGAGCTCACTACTTGCGTCGTCGCCTTGCCGTCAGCGCCCGTAGTTGTCACCGTTTGCGCGTCCACCAGCTGCGTCGTCGTGTACGGCCGCAAATTCTGGATCACTCCTTGCGATACAAAAAGCAAAGACACGACCAAGCAGACCGGCAGCAACACCCACAACATCGTCCGCGTCAGGTCCACCCAGAAATTGCCGATCGTCTCCTGCTCCCGTCGTGCCACCCCGCGAATCACCGCGATCGCCAGCGCAATGCCCACCGCCGCCGAAATGAAATTGTGATAAGCCAGCCCCGCCATCTGCGTGAAATAGCTCATCGTCACTTCCGGCACGTATGCCTGCCAATTCGTATTCGTGGTAAACGACGCCGCGGTATTGAACGCCAAATCCGTCGGCACCGCCGCGAGCTTCTGCGGATTCCACGGCAGCCATTGCTGCACCCGCTCGATCACATACAGCAGCGTCATCGAAACACCGCTGAACAACAGCATGGCGATCGTGTATTCCGTCCAGCGCATCTCCCGCTTTTCATCCACGCCAGTGAGCTTATAAAGCACGCGCTCGCACGGCCGCAGCAGCGGATCCAGCCACGTCTTTTCACGCGCAAACACTCGCGCCATGAAAAGCCCCGCCGGCTTCGCCACCGCGAACGTCACCAGCAAAAACAGAAATATTTGCAGCCAGCCATTAGCCGTCATCGTCAGAACCTTTCCGGCCACAGCAAGGCCGCCAGCAGATATCCCAAGATCAATACGCAAATCACCAGCAGAAATATGTTGCCAATCATGTCGTCAGTCCTCTTACTTCAGCCGGTCGCACCCGCGCACGTATACGAGCGCCACCGCAAAAAAGAAAATCGTCACCACCACGAACACAATGTCCTGCATACACTAAACCTCCACAGAAACGCCGCTGCTGCTGATTTCTGGTGCGCTTAGAATTTCACCAGAATGGACATATCAATGAAATTCTCATCCTTTCGCAAATCCGGGAACCATACGCTGGAGTTCTGCGGCGCGCTGGTGCAGAACGTCGTCGCGGGGCCCAGCGCCGTTTCGCCCGAATTGACGCCGTTGTTGCAAACGTAGTCCGTCGCTAAACCAACGTTGCCACCCGGAGGCGTGATGCCGCCGCGACCTGACCAGTACGGGACATTCGCGTGACGATAGTCGTACTCCCACCGAAAGGTAATGTACTGCTTGGGCATGTAGTCGAACGTGATTGAAGAATCCCATGCCTTGAAAGGATCACCGGGATTCTCCGTAAAATAAGGAGAATTCGTCGCCGCCGTAATCGCGCTCTCTCCGTTGATCGGCGGCAGCAGCACCAGGTAACGTCCCGGATTGTTGATTTTCCCTCCGCCCAGCGTCAAGCCGAACAGGTCGTGATGGAACCAGAAGCGGTTGTAGAGCATGAACCCGAGAAAACTTTGCTTGGGTCCGCCCGCTTTATCGCTATAGCAACTCACTCCGCCTCCGTACTCGCAGCCTGCATCGGCCGTTAGCGAAAACGCCATCCTGTCGAGCTCGCGTTCCGGCCTTTCATAATATTTCACCTCGATGCTGTCGTCGGTGTGGATGCGCCGACGGTCCGGGATGAACAGATCGTCCGCGCCCAGCGCATAATTGTTCGAGATGATGTTGATCCACGGCCGCGGGGTCCATTTGACCTGCCCGCCGATGCCTGGCCGGTGATTCGCCGATGCGTAGGACTGCCATCCGTTGATGAACCACGGCTCAATCTTCAAATGTGGCGTGGGGAAAATCTGCACGCGCACGCCTTCGAAAAACCACGGCGTGTTCGAAGAAACAAACGACGGTTGATAAGCCCAATTGTCGAAATTGTAGTAACTAAACAAGCCGATGTACGAAAGGAAGATTCCCGCATCCACATTCACACCGTACATTTTGTCGAAGTGATACCCGCCGTACGCTTCCGACAAATAACGGTACGCGGACACTAGATCCCACTGCCCGTGACCCGGACTGGGGTCGTTCCGCGGCGTCGTTGCCGAATACATTCCGAACTGCGTCATGAATCGCGCGCGAACGTGGTCGTAGTGGAAGTCGCCGCCTACTCCGAACTGCGTCAGCTGCACCTCTTGCGACCGGAAAAGTTCGCTCGATCCGCCCATCGAATGATCCGTGGGATGATTGAAGTCATACACGTACACCGTGTCTGACCGGATTTCCGGTGTAAAGAATTTCGAATCCCAGAACACTTCCTTGGTGCGCGGGTTGCCGTTCAACCAAGTCCAATCCGCATCCGAAAAAGGATCGATTTTTGCAGGCGCGGCGGTCTCGACTGTGTTCTTCGCCGAAGTCGCGGGTTCGGACGTCGTGGCCGCAGGCGCCGCAGGTGCTGCAGGTGCCGCAACAAACGGCGTCGCCGGCACTGTTGTTTTTGCACTCGTTGTGGGTGTCGCGGACGTGCTCGGCTGCTCGGGCGACTTGGCGTACTTCAGCTCGGCCTCCAGTTCGTCAATACGTTTCCGCATCGCATCCAATTCTTTCGCAATTGCGGGAGGTATTTGTTGGTCCGTGCCGCTGGCCTGCTGGTTCGCCGCATCGCCATTGCTTTGAGCGAAGCAAGGGAATTGCTCTAGCGCAAACACGAGAATGCCGAAAACGATTTTGTACCGGTGGTTCCTCAATAACTTCAACATGGAAGTTATCTCCTCTTCTCACTTGTGCCATGCGTTTGTTCATCTGCAGAATCTTCGCGCCGCGCCTCGCGCGGCGTCGGAAGCGGCATCACGATTTGTCCGGAAGAAATCACCGGGAATCCCAGCGGCGTTTCTCTCGGTCTTCGCAGGTGCTTTTCTTCCAGCGAGAACTGCACCAGCGCGTACAGGAAAAACGCGCATGCCGCCGCTACCACCAAAAAAACAAAAACTTCCATCACACTGATCCTTCAACGCGCCTGCCGGTTCCACTGCGAACGACCTGGTCGGCGCGCGGTTGCGAATATCGCCTGGCCCGAGCCCGCCGGGCGCACACCCGCCCCGCTCAGTCGCACCCGAACGTTGGATGTCCCGCGGGGCGGAAAGTTCTACCCTACTTCTCTCGCCTCAGGAATCCGTAAGCGAGGCGTAAGGATTTCATAAGGAAAAATGGGGCGGAAACACGGTTCCAATTCGTTTCAGGAGGGCAGCGATACCGTTTCAGCGCGACCGTGGTGGTGTGGCACCAGCGCCATGACTGCAACGGCCGTTAGCAGCAGCACAACGGGGTCAATCGGGTGCCTGTAGCGTAGGGAAGTGTGCGTGACATAGTAAATCACGGGATAAACGATCGGCCCGGCTGCTAGCGGAAAAGCGTACGCGTTCCGCGAGCGCAGCAGCACCACAATTCCGCACAGCGCGCCGAGCGCCGCTAGCGTATTGCTGACTAGCACCAGGCGCACCAGCCGCGAATCGGTATCGCGAAAACTCTGGATGGGCTTTTCCACTCCAGTCCAGGTCGCCACAAAGCGTCGCGCGAACAGGATAATTTCCAGCCGCGGATGCGCGCGCATAAAGGCGGTCGCTTTCTCCCACTTGTCCTGCATGAAGGCCGTCTCGCCCTCGCGAATATAATTGCGGATCTCGAAGCGCTCCGGATTCGACGGCGGCACGATCTGCGATTGTTCGTCAAACTGCTCGTTGTTTCCCAACCATAATTCAAACGGCAGGTTCGAGCGCAGCGGAATGAATCGGTGAAACGCCAAATAATTGCGCACGGTCCAAGGTACGCAGCACAGCACCGCGATTCCGCAGGCCAGCAGCGGGCGGCTGATGCGTAATTGTCCTTTTTTCCACGCACGATAGGCGGCCCAACCTAGAAGCGGCGGCAACAGGCTGCCCAGCGAAGGATTAGTCATCAATGCAAATCCCCATAACAATCCGTATCCGCACCAGGCGCGCACGCTTTGCGTATCGGCAAGTTCCAGCGTCGCCCACAAGATCGTAGCCATCAGCAGCGCGGCGAGCGACGTGTCCCAGACCCATTCGTAGGGAATCATGATCGCGTTGGGAAAAATCGCCCACAGCCACGCCGCGCCGGTGGCCACCCCCAACCCGCCCACGCGTTTGCCGATGTAAAAGACCGGCACGCAAGTCGCCGTGGAAAACAAAATGTTCAGAAAAACGATCGCAAAAAACGAATGAGGCGTATGAATCCCGAACATCTTGAAAATCACCGCGACCAGCGCTGGGTACACAGGCGTCAGCCAGGCCGTTGGTCCAGTTTCCTCCCAGTACGGCGAGCTGAATCCGTGCCCGGCAGCGAGCGAGTACGCGATGTTGCCCGTCTCGTTCAGGAACGGCACCAGCCCCACGAGATCGGCGCGCATTTGGCGTTCCTGATTCCAGGCGTACATCACGCGCGTTCCCAGCGCGATCAGCAAGATCAGAGTTAGCGACGTCGCCGCCTTCAGCAATCCTCGCTTCATCGTTTTAGTTCCACTCCTCGAGCGCTGTTCAGTCTATCTCGGATGCATCTTGCGCGCCGCAACCACGATTACACGGCCGGGAAACAATGCGTTTTGAGGCCGCGCTCAGTTTCGCGTCCGGCACCGTCCATTTTCAATCCTGCTCCTTCCGGCGATCTTGGTGCATCTGATAACGTAGCAGGGCCCAGGTGCGCGCTGGTTTTCTCGTTGTCGCGCGCTTGGCGGGGAGTTCGTTCACGGATGGATGATCCACACAAAGTCGTAATCCTCGGCGGCGGGTTCGGCGGTCTCAGTGCCGCGCAGGCTCTGAAAAACGCCCCCGTCCAAGTGACGCTAGTGGACCGCTGCAACTATCATCTATTCCAGCCGCTGCTTTATCAGGTTGCCACCGGCTCGCTTTCTCCCGCGAACGTCGCGGGCCCGTTGCGCCAGGTGCTGCGCAAACAAAAAAACACGCAGGTGCTGCTTGGCGAAGCCGTGCACATTGACGCTGCCAAGCGGCGTGTGATTCTCAGCGACGGCGCGCTCGACTACGACACTTTGATTGTGGCCACGGGCGCCATGCATCAATATTTTGGCCACGACGAATGGGAGAAGTTCGCGCCTGGGCCTGAAAAATCTGGACGATGCCACCGCGATGCGCGCGCCGCATCCTGCTGGCGTTCGAAGCTGCCGAACGCGAACGCGACCCGCAAAAACTGCGCGCGTGGATGACATTCGTGATCGTTGGTGCTGGGCCTACCGGCGCGGAACTAGCGGGCGCGCTTGGTGAAATCGCGCACGATACGCTGCGCCACGATTTCCGCTCCATCGATCCGACGCAGACGCGCATTATCCTGGTGGAAGGATCCGACCGGGCGCTTCCCACTTATCCGCGGAAACTTTCCGAATCCGCGCGGCGCATGCTGGAGCGTCTGGGCGTGACCGTCAGAACTGGAGCGATGGTGACTGATGTGCGCGCCGATGGCGTGACGATTCGCACAGGAAATCAGGATGAAGTTATTCCCACGCGCACGGTGCTGTGGGCAGCGGGCGTACTGGCTTCGCCGCTGGGCATGATCCTATCGCAGGAAGCCGGAGCGAAACTCGATCGCGCGCGCCGCGTGATTGTAGAGCCGGATATGAGCATTGCGGCGCATCCGGAGATTTTCGTGATCGGCGACCTCTCGAATTTCAGCCACCAAACGGGAAGGCCGCTGCCGGGAGTCGCGCAGCCGGCGATTCAGCAGGGGCATTACGTGGCGAAACTGATTCGCGCGCGTTTGCGTGGAGGGAAGCTTCCGCCGTTCCATTATTTCGACAAGGGAAATCTGGCGACGATCGGGCGCGGCGCGGCGGTTGCGGATCTAAATTGGCTGCAGCTTTCCGGCTGGCCTGCTTGGCTGATTTGGGTGTTCGTACACTTGCTGTACATCGTGCAATTTCAAAATCGTCTGCTGGTGCTGCTGCAATGGGCGTGGCTCTACATAACTTTCGATCGCTCGGCGCGACTGATCACCGGGAAGAATCCTCTGCCGCTGGATTTGTGAATCACTCCGCTGGAGTTTCCGCCGCGCGCACCCGGCCCGCGCGAATTGCTTTCAGCAGCTCGGCATGGTCCCGCTCAGTCTGGTCTGCGTACGTCACCGCAAAATCGCCAATCGCGTCGTCAAACTTGGCATTCTTGCCCAGGTAGCCGCCGATGCGCGCCGCGTCGCCGGTTCGCGCATGCGCCCGCGCCAGAGTCCATCCGCAGATCTGCACGTATTCCAGCCATTCCGACTTGCTCATGCTGTCCAAATCGAATTTCATCTTCATATCGCGCAACTGCCGGAAATAATAATCGCGGCCGTCATCGGCGCGAGTCCAGCCCAGGAACACGTCGCTGGCGGCCTGCAGCATGCGTTGCCCGGTGACCACTCGCTCCCCGTGGTTCGGATAACGGCTCTTGCCTGCGTATTGCTCCAGCACCGAAGGCAGAGCCTCTTTCAGCTGCAGCACCATGGCGTCATCCATGGTGGCCAAGAGCAGCGCGACGTCGCAGCGCGTGCCCACGCTTCCCACGCCGACCACTTTTCGCGCGATATCCACGATGTGATAACGATCCAAAATCACGCGCCGTTCTTCCGGCAGCGTCAAACTGTAGCGGTGAAACAAGGCTCGAACGTGCTCGTCAATTTTGGCAAAGTCGCGCGGATGATAAATCAGCGGCGGGTGGTCAAGGATGCGCCGCGTGCCGCCCGAAACCTTGGTGATTTTTGGCAGGAGGTATTCGGCCGTCTGCATGTAGGCGGCGCGCTCCACTTTTTTCCAGTAGCGCTTGTCCCTGAAAGTTTTCGCCTTCTCGACGAAGACGTCCACGTCAATATGCGAATACCAAGCGTCCAGCGCGGGCATCTCCGCATACTCGCGCATGTGCGTGCGATAGGAAGCCACCATGGCGCGCGCTGCGTCAGAGCAACGCCCTTCTCCCATTTTCTTGTCCCGTGCCGCCAGCACCACGCTGGCCGCCAGCCTCTTTACGTCCCATTCCCATGGCGCGGGCAGCGTTTCGTCGAAATCGTTGATGTCAAATACCAGCCGCCGCTCGGGAGAGCCGTATCCCCCGAAATTCAGCAGGTGGCAGTCGCCGCAGACCTGCACGCGAATCTTGGTGTTGGGTGTTTTTGCCAGATCGCAGGCCATCAGCGACTGCGGCGCCGCGAAAGAAAGCGAACGGCGAGCTGCGCATCCGACCGTAGCGGATCGGCAAAAGTTCAGACAAGCGGCCGCGGTCGGATTCTTTCAGCAGCGCGACCGGATCGGGACGATCGGCCGCGGGAGTCCACTTCGCGTGAGCTGTCCGCGGCACGCGGTCGCGCAGCGCCTTGCCGGCGGCCATCCGTTCTGCGACGGTTGGACCGAGGGAGTTCTCGCGGGCTTTCGAGATACTGACGACCGCGTGGCGTCCGGTGCCGGTTTTTGCTGTCAGGAGCGATTTCATGCGCACGGGGATTCTCCGCCAAAAAATACGCAGTGGCAAGAGCGGTGATTCTGAAATGGGCGCCACGGGGCGGCGAAATTCGTCGAAAAATGTGCGATTAGAAATGGTCGCGGTTGTTTGTTTTCAGTCATTTACGGTGATTTCTAATCGCTGAGCCGTTGATTAGAAACGTCTGTAGTTCTACGGACGAGAGGGCGAATTTGTGAGGATAGCGATTCTCGGCGGGCGAGGGCGGGGAAACTTGGGCGCCGATGCGGAACGGGACGCGTAGATTTAACACCGGAGGTGCTGGTGCGAGCTTTCCCGTGTCGCGCGAATTTTGAAATTTAATCACTTTTTGTGTTCTCGCCTAAAGCTAACACGGGCGAACGAAATGCGCAGCTGTACATTCGTACAGAAGAGGTACAGAACCAGTACTTGCTGTCCTAGGATCGTTTTTTCTTGCGCTGCCGCGTGGCGACGGCTTTGGCGGCCGCCTGTTTTCGGTTTCGTTGCGGGTGTACACCTAGATCGTGCCACGACGCTTCCGAGACATTGACGCCATAGTATTTGGCGGCTTTCTTGATGTTGGCAAAAGCCGACGCACGATCGGAATCGGAGACGCCGGTTACTTGGTCAAAGCGCGCGACGGAATTACGGACGTGGCGTGCGTCGGTTAGCGGTTCCTTACGTTGCTTGGGAAAGGCGAAGACGGTGTCGGGCAAGTCGCTTTGTTTAGTGAGCCGCCCGTGTTTTTCGTGAGGTTTCCAGGTTGCGCTCATTGCAGACTCCTTTCAGGTGTGTGCGAGGGCGATCGCGGCGCGAGATTTGACTCGCTAGCTTTTCGCCCGGACAGTGGCTTGCCGGACCATTTTCTGGGCTATGAATGCCAGTAGCTTGCGGTCATTTTCACTGATCCGCTGTAGAAGTCTGCGGAAGTGGCTGAGGAGCCGGGCGTCCTTGCCGGAACTTCCCCACGCGATATCATCGCCCTTTTTGCGCAAGGAGAGATTCAGCAGCTTGGGAGGCTGCTCACCATCATAGAAGAGTTGATAGAGAGGAACCTCCAGAGCGCGCGCCATTTTTTCCAGGGTTTCGACAGACGGAACCGTGTGACCGTTTTCTACGCGCGAAATATAGCAGCGGAGCAATCCGGTGCGGCTTTCGATATCTCCCTGCGATAGATTCTTCTGCTCCCGCAGGGTACGAAACCTTTCTCCAATAATCATATGAGGCACCTTTTTGGCGTACGGCCTGCCCCGCACCTGACGGGCAAGTCGCAGTCGCCGGGATTGAGGATGACGTGCGTTTGGTTAATCAGGGTTCAAGGAATGCGGCCATCAAAGTTCACAGGGACACCGCCTGAGGGTAGAGCCTCAGGTGGCGAGTCACTGGCTCGACGGGCGCTCTTTCTCGCCAATTCGACTTGCAGAGCCTCCACGGTGTCTTGCAATACACGAATTTCGCCTTCCTTTACGTCTTTAAGCACACAGTACATGCCCAAGACATCTTTTGTCGCGCTCTTCTGTTCGGCGCAGGCTGCCGCGACCGTCAAAGTCGAAGCAGTGCCAATGGCCATGAAGGCACCGATGAAAAGTGGCAAGCCCGTGGCGTTCTCAAAGGGTCCCAATCCGTGAAGGGAACCCCACATCGCGAATCCACCCATCACTAGGGTTGCACCGGCCGCTTCCAGCGGACAGAAGCGGAGGGCTGACCATACCAGGAAGGGAGCGCATAAAAAGAGCAGTCCGTTTCCAGGTAGCCAGGAGATCGACTGATGGCCGAAATTCAGCACGCATGTGAGGCTGAGGCCGGCGATTAGAGCGGTAATTTCGAGCGGTTCCGCCAGACCAAAGAAACGGTGTTTGTGCCCTAACAAGAGCACCAGAAACGGGGTGACAAAAAGTACGCCGAGCATATCGCCAACCCACCAAACGAACCAGAGTGCGGGGAAATCTGTCAGCCGCGCGAAACCACCCAGGCAGAGAAAGGTGACTCCCCAGGTGGCGGACAGCGCTGGGGCGAGCAGCGCGCCAAAGAAGACGAAACGCAGAGCGTCAGGCGCTTTGAAGAAGGCGCTCTTGCCGTGGGCATATCTATTGACGAGATAAGTCGCCAAGAGCACCGTCAAAGTATTGCCAAGCGCAAGGGGCCATGCAAACCAAAGTGACCCGGTGATTGCAATGCTGAGGAGAAAGGCCCCGAGATAGACGCCCGGCCACGCTCGATAGCCCCGCAAAAGCAAAACCGCCAAGGCAATCCCGGCGGGAAGCCAGATCGCAGTGACAGAATCGTTCGCCGTCGGCTGCCGCAGACCGATTTTCCCGACGACGAAGTAAGCGAGCGCCACGAAGGCGATCGTCGCGAGATTGCCAGGCTCGAGGTAGGGGCCTAGCCTACGACCAAGCGATCGCGGGAACGCGGTGAAGGTATAGCTCGGACTGGTGAATTTGTGGGGCTGGGTCAATGCTTCCTCCGTATTGCAGGCCGCGAGGGAATCACCGGTCTTCGATGGAATCCTGGACGAGACCGATTACCGAGTTGATTAGTTAATTCTAAAATTTTTAGATGTCAAGGGGATAGTGGCTGCGGCGTGGTGCGATGTGAGAACTCGGCGTTCTCAGCAGGCGGGGACGGCATGCCGCGCCCCTACGAAGGCGACGGCAACTGCAACGAGCCGACAGGGATGAATTCGTGGCAAGCCGGGAGGCAGCAAGCAGCGCCCCTACCAATTTAAAACCAGAGTCAAAAGCAACGGCTGCCCGCCTGAAAGGCAGGTGGTCGCTACAAATTCGACTTCAAAGGCAGCAGAGCGAGGCGCCGGCGCTACAAAGTCAAAAGCTGCGTGGGTTATTCGGAGCGCAGGGCGTCCATTACGTCTATGCGGGCTGCGCGGGCTGCTGGGAGTACCGAGGCTACTAGTGCGGCGGCCAGCAGGACTGCGGCGGAAGCTACCACCGGGACCAGACCGGGCATGCGCATGTCCACGATGTAACTGTTTGCGAGGCGCGCGAGGACGTAGCCGAAAAGTGCGCCGGCCACGATCCCGATTCCGGCCATCAGAGCGCCTTGGGCGATCACGCTGGTGAGAAGATTGCGCGGCTGGGCGCCGAGCGCCAGCCGGATGCCGAACTCGCGCGTGCGCCCGCTTACTGAAAAGACCAGGACGCCTGCTACGCCGATCACTGCAATCGCCAGAGCGACCGCGGCGAAACCGCCGAAGACCAGCGCGTTCAGACGATCGGGGGTTAGGACCTCGGCGCGGACGTCGTCTAAGGTAGCGGCTTTTTCTACTGGCTGGTCAACCGACAGGTCGCGAATGATGCGCGTGATGGGAGTTACCAGCGCATAAGGATCGGTGTGGGTGTGGACGAACAGGCGGCCACCGCCGATTTCCTGATCGAGCGGATGGTAGACGGTTAGAGTTGCGCCGGGGACTACATTTTCATCGTCCACATCGGCGGCGATGCCTACGATGCGGCGCGGCTCGGTGCTGACGTCAATGAATTTCATTACCGGGTCGGTCCACATGATGTGCTGGTTGAGCGCGTCGGTGTTGGGGAACATTTTTATCGCGACGCTCTGGCTGATGATAACGACCTTCTCGCTGTCTTTGCGGTCGAGGTCGTTGAAATCGCGTCCCTCGATGATGGGGACGCCGAGCGCGGCGAAGAATCCCGGCGAGATGGTGCGAAATTGCGCGTGGGGATCTTCTTCACCGTTGGCGCGCACGTGGCCTTGCGCGGAGAACTGGAAGCCGGGACCGAAGATGCCTTTATCGCGCCAGGGGACCGCGGTGCCGACGGCGACTCGGTCTACACCTGGCAGAGCGGCGACCTGGCGAATGGTTTCTTTGTAGAAGTTGAGGATCTGATCAGGCGTGCGTCCGTAGGAAACGACGGGGACGTTGATCGCGAGAACATTGTGCGTGTCGAAACCGGGGCGCACGGATTGCAGCGCGAGGAGCGTCTTCAGCAGCATGCCGGCACCCGCCAGGAGCATGAAGCAGGCGGCGATTTGCGTAACGGCGAAGACGCGCAGGCGGCGTCCGGTGCTGCCGGTGATACGCACGCCTCCGCTGGAGAGGTTCATGCCATTGGCGGAGTCTGCCGACGGGAGGCGCGGGACGAATGCGAGAAGCACGGCAGCGACGACGGCGAGCAGCGCGCCGACCCAGAGCATGCTGGAATCAACGGTGAGATCGAGCGCGCGGATGGAGAAGCGGGAAGCGTAGCGAGCGAGGATGGCGACCATGGGGCTGGCGCTCAAGACGCCGAGAGCGGCGCCGGCGCCGCAGAGCAGGAGACTGTCTATTAATAGCGTGCGGCGCAGCGAGCCAGTCGTGGCGCCGAGCGCAGCGCGGATGGAGAGTTCGCCTTCGCGACGAACCGTGCGCGCGAGAATCAAGTTCGCGGCGTTGGAGCAGGCGATGACGAAGACGAGCACGGAAGCTGCGAGCAACACGAGCAGAACAGTCTTCGCGCGCGAGGTAATCTGATCGCGCAGGCGGCGGGCGCTGATTTGGAAGTTCTCGCCATGCGGATAGGCTTCTGGATGTTGGGAGACCATCGAGCCGTAAACCGTGTTCAGCTCGGCGCGGGCTTGTTCGAGGTTCGCGCCGGGGGCGAGGCGGCCGAAAAGTTCGGTCATGCGATGGACGCGACCGGTGACCATGGTGGCGGAGAGGTGGTGCGGGCTGGTGACGACGTTGGCGATGATTTCAGTTTCGGCTGGGTAAGGCACGGAGGGTTCGAGGACGCCGACGATAGTGGCGGAGCGGGCGCCGCCAGGATCGCCGGTATCGAGTTTGACGGTCTTGCCGATGACGGAAGGATCGCTGTGGAGCGCGGTGGTCCAGAAGCGATAGGTGAGGACCACGGCGCCGGCGGCGTTGGGGCCGTCATCGTGCGCGTCGAGCAGGCGGCCGAGGACGGGATGCAATCCCATCACGTCGAAGTAAGAGCCGTCCACGACGCCGCCGCGGATTTCGCGGGGTTCGCCGAGTCCAACCACGCTGAAGCCGATGGTCGAGAAGTCGCCAAATTCGCTGATAGATTTTACGCGCGACTGCAAATCCTGGATTTCAGGGACGGAAAAATTGACGTTGTCCACACCGATGCCGGGAGCGCTCTGGCGAATGTAGATCAAGCGGTCCTCGTCGCGATTGACCAGCGGGCGGAGGAGCACGCCGCGCACGACGCTGAAAATGGCGGCATTGGCGCCGATGCCCAGAGCGAGGGTGAGGACGACAGTGATGGCGAGGCCTTTGGTGTGCGCGAGGGAGCGAAGGGCGACCTTTAGATCGCGGAGAATCATATCGAGGTTGAACATCAGCGTTCGGCCTCCTTGCGTTGGGTAGGTTTAATGAGTGCCGGATTCTACACTAGGAACCTGGGAACCGTAAGTTCGATCGCGTTGGGGGCACGTATGGTGCCGCTCGATGTGCTTATAACTATAGCGTTATCAGGGCTTTGTGGGAGGACGACGGCGTGATTGCCGCTCAGATGGTCGGTTTTGGGATAGGAGTGTTGCGGAGGCGGACAGGGAAGGTGCAGAACCGCGGGGTAACGACGCGCTCCGAAGTGCCCGCTGTAACGGCTAGGTCAAGTGCGCCCGCCTGAAGGCGGCCGCGACAAAGGCAACTGCGAAGCGGCACCGCAGCGTGAGGGGCGAATGCGTTGTGCGGCGGGTCGGAGCAGCGTACGATGCGCGGGCCGGAGGCTGGCGCGGAAATCGGAAATTCTGCTGTGGTGTGCGAATGGTAAGATTCTGGTGCGAAGGCGGTTGGAGGCGAGAATTGTAGTTCGCCAGTGTTCGTTCCGATCATTGTGCTGACTGTTGCGGAGTATGGAGGATTTTCCTGTGTCGTTCGACGTGTTCATCAGCTACGCGTCAAAAGATAAAATCGTGGCGGACGCGGTGTGCGCGCGGCTGGAGGCGGCAGGGATTCGCTGCTGGATCGCGCCGCGGGACATTGTGGCGGGGACCTCTTACGGCGAAGCGATTATAGATGCGATTCACGGCGCGAAGGTGATGGTGCTGGTGTTTTCGTCGAGCGCGAATGCTTCGGGGCACATTCCGAAGGAAGTGGAACGCGCGGTGAGCAGCGGCGTGGCGATACTGCCTTTTCGGATTGAGGATGTGGCGCCGGGGAAATCGCTGGATTATTTCATAGGGTCCGTGCACTGGCTGGATGCGATGACGCCGCCGATGGAAAAACATCTGGATGATCTGGCGGCGACGGTGCACAAGTTGATTCCGGCGAAGGGAAGCGAGCCGACGCCGGGCGGTGCGTCCGCAGCCAGTTTGGACGGAACTGTGATGTGGCAGCGCGGCGTGCCGGGGAGCTCGGCTGCCGCTGGTGCTTTTGGTGCCGGTGCAGCTGCGAGAACGCACGCCGCGGCCGCGGCTGGATCCGTAGCGGGTAGTGCGGTCGGCGGCGGATTATCGAAGAGGAAGATTTGGATTGGCGCGGCGGTGGCGGTGGTGTTGCTGTTCGCGCTGGTGCTGATTTTTTCACGCGGCGGAGAGAACTCAGGCCGGAATTCGACGCCGGAGCCGGAAACGCCGGCTGCGACGAATCCCGCAGGAGATGGAAACGCAGCGAGCGATCCGAATGCCGGCGGCGGCAAGAGTGTGACGCCTCCTGCTGTGAAAGCTACGCCGGCGCGGCGTGCGGCGGCGGGGAATGCGAATGTGGATCCGCTCGTCGGCTGCTATCAGTGGTTCAACAACTCGCAGGTGGTGATTCGTGCGGATGGCACGGTGACGGCGGGGCCGTTCACGGCGCGGTGGCGATTAGTGGATGCGCAGAAGCGCGCGTACACGTTCACGTGGCCGGTGATGGTGGAGACACTAACGGTTTCGCCGGATCAACGCACGATGAGCGGAGGAAATCAGTACGGGTATCCGATATCGGGAGGGCGCATGACGGGGAGCATGGGTCTGGTGGGAACGTGGCACTGGGCGAACGGGTGGAATGTGGATGTGGCGCCGAACGGTACGTTCACCAGCGGGACGTTTCGTGGGACGTGGCGGGCTGTGGATGCGTCACGGGGATTGTACGAGATGAATTGGCCGAGCCCGGTGGACAGCGTGGTGCTTTTGGGCGGAGGCACGCGGATTGCGGGATCGAATCAGTACGGCGTGGCGACTTCGGGAGTGAAAACGGGATCGTGCGGGGGGAATTAAACCGGGGCTGTGTGGCGCGCAGCAACAGGAGATCGCAGGCTCGGAGTGAATCGTGGTCTGCGGTGCGCGAGAGCAGGAGGAGGAGTGATGAGCGTTTACGCGATTGCGCAATTGTGGATACACGATCCGGCGCGGTATGGGCGATACGTGGAGCGGTTTATGGATGTGTTCAAGAAATATAAGGGGAGTGTGCTGGCGGCGGACTCGAGTCCGGTGGTGTTCGAAGGACCTTGGGATGGAAATCGGATGGTGGTGCTTTCGTTTCCGGATGAGAGGGCGTTTCGGGATTGGGCGGAGTCGGCGGAGTATCAGGAAATTGCGAAGGACCGGAAGGCGGCGGCGCGCACGGTGATTGTGATGGTGCATGGGATTCAGGCGAAGTGATGAGTGGCGAGCGATTGGTGACTAGTGAGCAGTGATGCGGAGTAGTGTCCGCCAATCCCGCTTTGCGAAATTGGAGTTCCCAGGGGCGAGATGGCTTACGGCGAAGCGGTGCTACGAAAGCCAAAGGCGCCCAGCTAAAGCTGGCCGCTACAGATTCAAAAGCGGGGACACTCCTACGATTCCACACGTGGAAATACTTTGGGCGGAGCCATGCACGGAATTTTGCGATTTTTGCGGCGGGCAGGCGCCAGCGCTCGTGTCGCACGCGATTAGAGGGTGGCGAAGATGTGGTAGCTGATGGTGCCCAGGGCGATGCCGATGGCGGAGCCGGCCAGCACGTCGCTTAGGAAGTGCATGCCTAGGATTATGCGCGAGGAAGCGATTAGCAGGGCTACGGCTAGGAGGACGCCTTGGAGTTGGGGGTAGAAGAGGCCTAGCGAGAGGGCGATGGCGAAGGCGGTGATGGTGTGGCCCGAGGGGAAGGAATATTTATCGGGCGGAAGGATCAGGGACCAGCAGTGCGGTTCGATTTCGCAGGGGCGCTGGCGTTTGCTGGTTTTTTTCAGGGCGCGGAAAAGCAGGATGCCGACGAACGCAGCGGCGGTGGCGGCGCCGATGGCGAGGAAACGATTTTCGCCACCATAGACGAGCAGGATCAGACCGAGCGAATACCAGAGCCAGCCGTCGCCCATGCGCGTCATCAAGATCATGAGGATGCGAAACCAGCGCGGCGCGCGCCAGCGATGCACGCGGCGCATCAGGCGATAGTCGTTCGACTGAATCTGATTCCAGACAGCTTTGGCGACGGTCATACGGATCCCTCCGCCGCAGATTGCGGCAGCGATATCCAGCGAGGATGTTTGCGCGTTTCGGGAGCGCCGAGAATTTCCGCGGCCCAGCGTTTGCCGAAAACACGTTCGTCGTGATAATTCCAGTAAGTAATCGCCGGGATGAGCACGGCTAGCGGCGAGAGCAAAGTGGTCCAGGATTTTTCGCGCATCATTTCGTAGGCAATCCAGAAAACATCGCGGGTGAGTTTGCTGAAGCTGCCGGATTCGCCGGCAACGCGGCCCATGCCTGCGCGCAGGCCTGCGAAAAATTCTTCTTTATCGCGCGCGCCGGGAACTTCGGTGTAGGCGGTGCCGGCGGAAGGGAGTGCGTGCGCATCGCTGCCGCCGATGGCGATTTTGTCCCACTGCTTGGCGAGCTGTGCGGCGCGTTGGTTCGCGCTTTCGAGCATGTGACTGTTGCGCGTTTCAACCGCGGGGAAATATTCCTGGAACCAGGCGAAGTCTTCCCGTTCGCGGCGGCCAGTAACGGCGGAGAAAACGTGATTGATGCTGAAGAAGAGGCGGCGCTCGGTGAGATACATCAGGAGCGAAACTAGATCGTTGCGGCGTTGCTGCAACTGCAGGTGCTGGCGGTCGGTGATGTCGTACACGCCGATGTGGACTTCCGTGCCGCTAGGCATTTTGCAGGTTAATTCTTCGCTGACGAAAAAATCGGGATGCTGGCGCAATTGTTCGGCGCCTTCGATGGAGTCGTGATCGGTGAGGGTGAAGAGATTCATGCCGCGACGGTGCAGCAGGGAATAGACGTCGTGGGGATTGCTATAACTTTCGCGGCAGAAATTTCGGGCAAAGGGGGTTGTGGTTGGTCCGGAGAAGTACGAGTGAACATGCAGGTCGCATCTCACGAATACAAAAATAGCTGGGTCTTGTTACCGGCAGATGACATGCGTGCTAAAGTTCTGAAAATACAGATATTTAACTCTTTCGACACAGTCACGGTCTTTTAACATTTCCGTAGCAGATCTCGGCACTACGGATGCGAGACTCCGCCCGCATGCAACGAATCGAGTTTTGCTTTTTCGACGCCGGCGGCGGGCACCGCGCGGCAGCCACGGCGCTGCAGATGTCCATTCAGGCGCAAGAACGTTCGTGGGACGTTCGCCTGCTCAACATTCAGGAGTTGCTCGAGGAACTGGATATCCTCAAGCGATACGCGGGGATACGCATCGAGGACTACTACAACTGGATGCTGCGCAGCGGATGGACTCTGGGCAGCGTTTATTTGATGAAAGTGTTGCAATTTGTGATTTGGTCGCGGCATGCGGCAATGGTGCGCGTGCTGGAGCGGCACTGGCGAGAGACGGCGCCGGACATGGTTGTGTCATTCATTCCGCACTTCAACCGGGCGCTATATGAAAGTTTCGCGAACGCGTTTCCAGGACGGCCATTGGTCACGGTACTCACAGATATCGCGGATTATCCGCCGCATTTCTGGATTGAGCGGCAGCGGCAATATTTGGTTTGCGGATCGGAGCGCGCGGTGGAGCAGGCGCACGAGCACGGGCACATGGATAACTGGATATTTCGCGCATCGGGGATGATTTTGCATCCGCGATTTTATGAGCCGGTGGTGGAGGAGCGTGCGGTGGGCCTGGCCCGGTTGGGATTGCGCGCAGATTTGCCTACGGCGGTGGTGCTGTTTGGTGGGTACGGATCGCAGGCGATGCTGGAGATTGCGGAAAGATTGGATGATTCGAAGCTCGAGCTGCAATTGATTTTTATTTGCGGGCGGAATGAGAAGTTGGCTTCCGCGCTGCGAGTGAGTGGATCGAGATTGCCGCGATTCGTCGAAGGATTTACGAAGGATGTGAACCGGTACATGCATCTGGCGGATTTTTTTATTGGCAAGCCGGGGCCGGGGAGCGTGAGCGAAGCGTTGGCGATGAAGTTGCCGGTGATTGTGTCTTGCAATGCTTGGACTTTGCCGCAGGAGCGTTATAACGCCCAGTGGGTATTGGAAAACGAGGTGGGAGTAGTGCTGCGGAGTTTCAGCGAGATTGTGCCGGCAGTGGCGAGGATGATTGAGCCGGCGAATTTGACGCGGCTTCGGGCTAATGCTGGGGCATTGAAGAATCGCGCGGTGTTTGAGATTCCGGGGATGCTGGAACAGATTTTGGAGAAGTCCGAAAAGACAGTTGAACCGTACGTCGCCGTCAAATCTTGAACATTCCCGTCAGCGGAAGCGCTGGTCTCGCGGCAGGCATTTCAAATTCCTCACCCCACCCACAAAACGAACGCAGGAACGATGGGGTATTCGAAAACGCACCATGATCTCGCTTTGCTGGTGAACCCGCACATTGCGCCTGGGTTCTTTGAAGTGTTGTTGCTTAATCTTCTGTGGGGTTCAGGAGCGTCGAGGATTGCCGCGCGGCTAGTTCTTGCTTCAGTTGCGCGACCTCTTTGCGGAGTATCGCGGTGAAAACTCGTTCGTAGGCCATGGCGGCGCGGGCGGCGAGGCGTTCGAGCATTTCGGATTCGTCGGGGGTGATGTCGTTTCCGGATTGGTGCAGGCCGAAGAAGGCTACGGCGGAGGCTTCGGGGACGCCGCTGCGGACGGGGACGGCAAGGCAGGGAGCGGCTACGTCGAGCGGAACATCCGAGGCGTTCGAGGAATCCTGGCTTAGACGGACGGCGTCGCCTTCCTTCAGGCTGCGCAACGCAGCGGCGTCTTGATCGAGGACCAATTCTTTTTTCATGGAGGCGGTCCAGCCTCTGGTGTCCTGCGTTCTGCGGAACACTCTTCCATCGTTGCGGAAGACGGCGCCGGAAGAGAGATCCAGGGCACGGACCGCAAATTCCACCAGCAGGCAATCAATTTCGGGAAGGCTGTTAGCGCGGGCGAGCGCTTCGTTCGCGGATTTCAATTGTTCGCGGGCGGCGTGGAATTGGCGGTTGAACAGGCGGTCCACCAGCTCGACGGCTGTTTCGTGCAGACGCTGCAGCACCATCAAGACCATGGGCGCGACTACCAGAGGCCAAATCCATGCGGGTAGTCGAACGTCTCCTTCGAGGAGATTGAGTTTCTCGTGGAGCTGGACGATGGGAATGCCCAGAGCGAGGCTTAGCGCGACGAGGATGGTGCCGCGGCGCAAAGGAATGGAGACGCTGACGATGCGACGTTGCCAGACCGCTTGCGAGGCGAAGTAAGCGAGGACGCCGTTGGGAAGATAGAGGAGGCCGATGAAGGCTTGCGAGGGTGCGGAGCCCCAGAGATGGGTGATTAAGTCGGAGGATTGGCAAAGCTCCGCGAGGATGTAAGCGGGAAGCCCGATGGCGCAGCCCCAGATGACCCAGTTCATGCGCTGCTTTTCTTGCGGCGGGAGCATCCGGCGACGCTCGAGGAGAACGACGAGAACAGCCGCGTCAATCAGATAACCTGCAAGAAAACCGATCTCGGTAATTCTCTCCGTAGGGAATCCCAGGATGCTGCCGTAGCTGAGCAGCGTGAGTGTGGTGATGATGGCAGCCAGCAGCGGCACGGCCCATTGCAATTTTCGCCAGCGCGGCTCGGTGCGATCTTCGGGAAAGCGCAGAGCGAATAGCAGCAGGCCGCCGAACGCGGCGCCTTGCGCTAGAGATTCCGTAATTTCCTGCGCGATGATTGCGACGGGCGAGCGTTGTAGCAGCGCGTAATAAGTGTACGTCTGGCCGGGATTAAACCAGATCACGTAGAGGAACAGGCCCCAGGTCATCCAGCTAGAGCGCGACCAGACGAGCCAGAACGCGATGAGGACGACGACGATGCCAACGATGGTGTCGGCAAACGCGACGAGTCTTTCCCCGGAATTCAGCGGGGCTGGCGCGGATTTGAGGCTGACGATGCGCGGACCTGCGCCGGATTGCGGACGGATGATGAGGTCGATCTGCTTGTGCTGCAACGTGGCGTGCATACCGCCCAGGCCGCCGAGGACTGACACCAGGCTGGAGCATGACGGCGTCGCGATGCCAGACGGAACGCAGCGCATGGCTCGCAGATCAATGCGGTCGCCGGGGACCATTCCGGCAGCGGCCGCGGGGGAATCGGCGCGCGAATGGAATGGAGCGATGACGTCGGTGACGATGCCGTCGTTGTCAACGGTGACGCCGAAGGAGTCGAGGGAATCGAAGACGCGTTGTAGGCCCGGGGTGATCATGGCCAGGGCCCAGAGAGTCAGGAGGATCAGGAGGACGCGCGCCGCGTATGACGTCTGAACTGGGCTGGGTTCTTTGGCAATGCTGGGCGCGTACACTGCACACCTCTGGTGTTTTGATGCAAGGAACTTGGGTGCATATTATGCGTTCGGGTGGGTGATGGGAAGAGGTGTGTGGTCGCTGAGGGGGCAAGAGTCCGGCTGTTCCCGCGAGGGCCTTTACAAATTCAAAGGCAAGTTCAAGTATGCCCGCGCGAAAAGCAGGCAGCCGCTGCGAAGGCAATCACGCCGGACTGAAGGCCACCGCTACAAAGTCAAAACCTGCTCTGGGAAAGAATTGTTCGCGCAGTGACGGCTGCGTCGTACGAATATTCCAGAGTGGGCACACAGAAGCGCGACGGTGGGCTGTGCTCAGCCGCTAAGTTTTTGGTGGAGCGCCGCGTAGTCTTTTTGGAGTTGGTCCCATTGGGCGAGCAGGTCGTTGAGGCGCTTGCTCGATTCCGCGAAGGCGGTGGAGGCTGTGGCCGTGGGGGCGCTGTCGGCGCTGCCTACTGCTATGGCGAGAGCGGCCAACGTGCTGTCTTCGCCGATCAGGCCGCCTGGAGTGGCTGGCCAGTGGGCTTCGGAGTTGCCTTGAATTGCTTCGGCGCGTTTGTCGAGGGCGTCGGCTTCGTCGAGGATGGATTTAGTGTCAGGCTTTTCACTTAGGCTGGCGTGGAGGGCTTTAAGTTGTTCGCGGAGAGCGGCTACGGATTTGGCGGTGTCTGTGGCTTTGGTCAGGGCGATGTCTATTTTTTGTTCGAGTTCGAGTTGATCTACTAATTGTTCGCGGGGAATGTTTACGCGCGGGTCCAGTTCTATAGTGAGCGTGGATTTGTAAGTGTCGCCATGGCTCGTGAGCCAAACGTCGTACTCGCCGGGAAGCGCTAGGGGGCCTTGTGGCTCGGTGATGGTGCCTGCGCCGATGATCGCCGTCATGGAATATTCGTTGTGCAGCGCGGCGGGCGGAGCGTAGCGCAAATCCCAGACGAAGCGGTGCGCGCCCGGCGCGTTTGAAAGCGGCTGGAATTTCGGCAGCCAAAATTTTGGAAACTCGGGCGGCTCGGCGGCTGGCGGCTCTTTATCGGAGCTAGAGAATTTGCGGACAACGTTGCCTTGCTGGTCGCGGATTTCGAGCGTGACTTCTCCTATGTCGGGGCCACGGGCTGGCGATTTGAGGAAGTAGTCGAAAATGGCGCCTGCGGGGGGATTTTCGCCAACGGGAGTTTCAGGCGGCAGCGGCGTGTCCTGATTTTCGCTGCGGCGAACGCGGATGGCGTGCGCGGGCGGGAAGAGATGCGCGTTTTGGCGCATGGCGTCTTCGTTCCAATCGCGGAGGGGCGCGATGTCGTCGAGGATCCAGAACGAGCGGCCGTGCGTGGCGACGATGAGATCGTCGCCGTGAATGGCGAGGTCGCGGATGGAGCTCACAGGCAAATTATTCTGCAGCGGGCGCCAGTTGGCGCCGTCGTCGAAGGAAACAAAGACGCCGATTTCGGTTCCGGCAAAGAGCATACCCTTGCGCACGGGATCTTCGCGGACGGCGTGAACGTAGGCGTTTTCGGGCAGGCCGGTGACGATTTTCTGCCAGGTCTTGCCGTCGTCGTAGGTGCGATAGATATAAGGATGGAAGTCGTCAACCTGGTGACGGTCAATTGCAGCGTACGCGGTGGCAGCGTTGAAGCGCGATGCGTCTATCAGGCTGACCATGCTCCAGTCTTCTATTCCTGGCGGAGTTACGTTGGACCAGTGCGCGCCTTCGTCAAGAGTGAGGTGGATGAGACCGTTATCGGTGCCGGCCCAGATTACACCTTTGCGCACGGGAGAGGGAGCTATGGTGTAAACCACGCCGCCTACCTCTGCACCGACCCCGCCTTCTTTTGGCGCGGTGTTTGCGGCGGCCGGGTTTCGTAGCGTGAGGTCGGGGCTGATGGCCTGCCAGGTTTGGCCGGCGTCTTCTGTGCGCAGGACAAATTGTGAGCCGAAATATAAGACGTGCGGATTTTGCGGCGAATCTGCCACCGGGGAAGTCCAGGTGAAGCGCAGTTTGCTTCCGTTGATTTCCATTGCCGCGGGAGAAATATTAAACGATTGCGCGGTGAGCCAATTGAAGCGGCGGAGGACGCCGAAGGGGCCGCCGCCGTACACGATATCGGGATTCGTCCGATCCACTACGATGTAGCCGCTTTCTTCGCCGCCTACTGGAGACCAGTCGCGAAAACTAATTTGGCCGTAATCGCTGCGACTGCTGACGGCGGCGGTGCCGCTGTCTTGCTGCGCGCCGTACACGCGATAGGGGAAACGATTGTCCGTAGTGACGTGATAGAACTGCGCGGTCGGCTGATTGAACCAGGAGGTCCAGGTGGCGCCGCGGTCCACGCTGATGGCGGCGCCTTGATCGCTGCCGAGAATCATGCGTGCGGGATCGTCGGGGGCAATCCAGAGAGTGTGGTAATCGTCGCCGCCGGGAGCGCCTTTTATTGCTTCGAAATTTTCGCCGCCATCGGTGGAGCGATAGAGCGCGGTGTCTGCGACGTAGACGACGTTTGGGTCGCGCGGATCGGTGGTGATGCCACCGAAGTACCAGCCGCGCTGCCAGATGCGCGCGTCGGAAGAAACGCGGCGCCAGGTTTGTGCGTCGTCGTCGGAGCGATAGACGCCGCCCTCGCGCGCGTCAACCACGGCGTAGATGCGATTTCCATTGCTGCCGTTCTTGCTGGGCGCGATGGCGATGCCGATGCGGCCGAGTCCTTCGCTGGGAAAACCGTTGCCGGTGATTTGGTTCCAGGTCACGCCGCCGTCGGTGGATTTATAGAGACCACTACCGGGGCCGCTAGTTGGGGCGTAAACACTCCAGGGCGGACGGCGCGTTTGCCAAAGAGAGGCGTAAATGATTTGTGGATTCGTGGGATCGGCGCAGAGGTCAATCGCGCCGGTGTCGTCATCTTTGCCGAGAACTTTTGTCCATTTCGTGCCGCCGTCGGTGGAGCGATAGACGCCGCGCTCAGGATTGGGGCCGAAGGCGTGGCCTAGCGCAGCGACGAGGACGATGTTCGCGTCGCGCGAATCCACCAGGATGCTGCCGATCTGCTGCGAATCGCGCAGGCCGATGTTGCTCCAGGTTGCGCCGCCGTCGGTGGATTTGTAGATGCCGTCACCAAAGGAAATGTCCGAGCGCATGTCTGCTTCGCCGGTGCCGACGTAGATGATTTGAGGGTCGGAGGGGGCGATGGCGATGGCGCCGATGGAGGCGATGGGCTCGGCGTCGAAGATGGGACGCCAAGTGCGGCCGGCGTTTTCGGTTTTCCAGACGCCGCCGCCGACAGCGCCGAAGAGATAGGCGTTGGGATTGCCGGGAATGCCGAGCGCGGGCAGGACGCGGCCGCCGCGAAAGGGGCCGATCATGCGCCAGCGCATTTCGGGGAAGAGGGATTGCGAGTCTTGTTGTTGCTGCCGCGGAAATGTTTGTTGCGGGCAGAAAATTGCTGCGGCTGCGGCGATTACGACTAAAAGTACTGCGCGTAATTTACTATTGGGAGTGTTCATGGTTTAATTTTTCGCTCGCGGAGTATACACCAAGTAATTCACGGCCTGAACGACGGCGCGGGTCGTGATTCATGCGAAATGCTTGCCGGTCGTCAATTTCGCGGGTTTGTCATATTATGTGAGTTGGTTTCACGCGGCCGGCGCGCGATTTCACGAGGTTTTCTCGCCTCTCGGGCGTCACGCTGAATATTCCTCAATTCATATTTACACTGCAGAGAAGGAGAAAAACTCATATGAGCATACTGGAAGGCGTCGCTCCAGCTGCATTGCGGAATGATGCGCAAGTGGAGGAGTACGACCTGGTGATTCTGGGCGATGGGACGGGGTCAACGCTCGCGGCGTGGACGTTTGCGGGCGAAGGGAAGCGCGTCGCGGTGGTTGAGCGAAAATACATTGGGGGATCGTGCCCGAACATTGCGTGCCTACCGAGCAAGAACATCATCCACAGCGCGAAGGTGGCGGCATACGTTCGCGAAAGCAAAGAGTTCGGGATAACCGCGGAGGGGTTCAGCGTTGATATGTCCGCGGTGCGGGGGCGCAAAAGGCGGATGGTATCGGGCCTGAACGAGATGTATCTCGACAATTACGAGAAGACCGGAGCGGAGTTCATCCTGGCCACCGGGAGATTCATTGCGCCTAAGACTGTGGAAGCTACGTTGCCGGACGGATCTGTGCGGCGATTGCGCGGGACGAATGTGATCGTCAGCACCGGGACGCGCGCGGCGCTGGACCCGATTCCAGGGCTGGCCGAGGCGCAGCCGCTGACGCATATCGAGACACTGGAACTCGGCGAGGTTCCTGAACATTTGCTCGTGCTGGGCGGCGGCTACATTGGATTAGAGCTGGCGCAGGCGATGCGGCGCTTTGGAAGCAGGGTGACGTTGATCGAACGCAACGAACAGTTGGTGTCTCGCGAGGATGACGATGTTACGGAAGCGCTTACCGGGCTATTTCGGGATGAGGGCGTGGAAATTTTCTTGAATGCGAAGACCAAACGGGTGACGGGGACATCAGGCGACGCTGTGCAAGTTGTGATCGAGCAGAATGGAGTGGAGAAGACACTGGAGGGAAGTCATCTGCTCGTGGCTACCGGCCGGAAGCCGAACACCGAAGGCATCGGGCTGGAATTGGCCGGCATCGCATTGACTGATCGTGGATATATAAAAGTGAACGAGCGCTTACAGACGACAGCGCCCGGCGTGTGGGCGATCGGCGAGGCTGCGGGCAGCCCGCAATTTACGCACATCAGCGTGGACGATTTTCGGGTGGTGCATGACAATTTGAGCGGCAGCGGTAAGCGCGTCACGACCGGGAGGCAAGTGCCGTTCTGCCTGTTCACAGATCCGGAATTTGCGCGTGTGGGGCTCAGCGAGAAGGAAGCTAAGGCGCAGGGGATCGCTTATCGCTCGTTCAAGATTCCGATGGAGGCGGTGCTGCGTGCGCGGACGCTGGGTGAAACGCGCGGATTTATGAAGGCGCTGGTGGAAAACGACAGCGATAGGATTCTGGGTTTTGCAGCGGTCGGTGTGGGCGCGGGGGAGACGATGGCCGTTGTGCAGACTGCAATGATTGCAGGATTGCCGTACACGGCTCTGCGCGATGCTGTGCTGACGCACCCGACGCTGGCGGAGGGATTGGGGGCGTTGTTCTCATCGGAACCTGTGGCGCAGAATCAGCGGACGCGCGCGGCGCAGTAGTGAGGGCGGCATCTCGACCGATTTGCCGCGATGTGGGAACATGGAGATTCGCGGTGCGCAATCGTAATTCGTAAATTGGTGGCGAAGGAGAATTTCAATTATGGCTAAGGCAACGTTTGCAGCCGGCTGTTTTTGGGGAGTGGAGGATGCGTTCCGGCAGGTGCCGGGGGTGACTTCGACTACTGTGGGTTACACGGGCGGGACGGCGAAGAACCCGAACTACAAAGAGGTTTGCACTGGGCGGACCGGGCACGCGGAGGCAGTGGAGGTGGAGTTTGATCCTTCGCAGGTTTCTTATTTGGAGCTGCTGGCGGTTTTCTGGAAGAGCCATGATCCGACGACGATGAACCGGCAGGGGCCAGACGTGGGGACGCAGTATCGGTCGGCGATTTTCTATCATGATGCCGAGCAGGAGGAGGAAGCGCGGGCGTCGAAGGCGGTGCTGGAGAAGGATCACGTTTTTAAGAAGCCGATTGTTACGGAGATTGTGCCGGCGGGGGAGTTTTATCGGGCGGAGGAATATCATCAGCAGTATTTTGAGAAGACTGGGATTCGGGCTTGCCACACATAGGTGGCGCTAGTTCTAGGAAAACGCCAAATTCACCACGGATGAACGCAGATGAAGCGTGATAAAGGCATTGATGAAGGCTGGCGAAGAGAAAAGATTTGACGCAGAGGATGGAGAGAAAATCTACGGCTTACCCGCGTTGGCACACTTCTACCGACTGCATACCTGGTGTGATTCTAAAGCAGCTAACTATTGATTTGGGTTGTAGGGGCTTTCGCTCAAGTGGTACCAGAGCGCGACGCCTGCGCCCGTGGCTGCTCCGAGAACGATCAAGTCGAAGAGCAGGTGGCGGCGGCGGGGCGCGACAACTTTGTTGTTGCCGCCTGCGCCCGCGGGACCTTGCGGTTCGACTGCGGGGTCGAGGTCCATGGTGACGCGATAAGATTTTCCGGCGGGAATTTCGTGGAGGTCGCCATCGTTGTCGAGCACCAGCGTGCCGCGATATGCGGAGATGATCACTTCGCGCGGACCGAGGAGGGTGACCTGGCCGTATCCGGGTTGGCCGTTCGCGGCGCGGAGAGTGCCTTCAGGAATTTCCAGGGAAAGTTGATCCGAGCCGTTTGAGGAAAAGCCTACTGTGCCGCGCGCGACCGAGGCGTTCACAGAGTTTGAGCCGGCGGAAAGCGTGGCGGCGCTGGAAGCGAGCAGATAGAACTGACTGCCACCGACTTTGAGGCGAACGGTGCCGCCTTCGTCTGTGGCGAGTGTATCGCCGGGGTACACCGTGGTCCCGATTGCGACCCTGGCAGACCCCAAACGGGCTTCTTGTGCCTGAGTGACAAGGCCCAGAGGCTTTTCATTTGCGGCAAAACTAGGAATGCCGATCAAACCGACGGATAGGATTGCCACTAAGAAGGATTTAAGGATGTAGCGCACGGCGACCTCCTATAAACACAGACTCAATTTAGGCGCAGAAACAGCTGGTGTCAATAGACTTGAACACTTCTTCATCGGCTGAAAATAAGACTGCTTGAATCGGCGCGGCGCGATGCTGGTGAGCTTCGCTTGGCGTTTGCCGAAGCACAGTGCAGCGCGCGTGTTCTGCGTTAGAATATGTAGCACGTTGGAGGCCGCATGATTCATCGTTTTGTATTTCATAATGGCCGGTTGCTGCCGGTGACGGAGGTGCGGCTGTCTCCGGGGCAGGCCGGGCTGTTGAATGGCTGGGGATTGTTCACCACGGTGCGGATTTACGAGGGTATTCCGTTTGCGTTCGAGCGGCATTGGAAGCGATTGCAGCGCGACGCGGAGCGAACGCACTGCCCGTTTCCATTTGAGGAAAGCGTGGTACGCGGGCAACTGGCGGAGGTGCTGCGCGCAAATCAAGTACGCGAAGGCGCGGCGCGAGTCTATGTGATTTACAACCAGGTGGGGTTCTGGCGGAGCGATGAGGATTTTCCGCGCGTGGATTTACTGCTGTGTTCCGCGGATTTGCCTGCGTACCGCGAGCCGGCGCGGTTGGGATTGCGGGAGCACGGGCGGTACGCGGCGGGGCCGCTGGCGGGCGTGAAAGTGATTTCTTGGCTCGACAATGTTTGGAATTATTACGAGGCGCAGCAGGCGGGTTTTGATGAGGTAGTGCTGCTGAACGAGCGGGGCGAAGTGGCGGAATGCACGGCGGCGAATATTTTTTGCGTGAAGAATGGGCGGGTGGCGACTCCGCCGGTTGGGGCGGGATGTTTGCAGGGGATCACGCGCAGCGTGTTGCTGGAAATTGGAGCTAGCGCGGGTGCTCCGGTGGAGGAGCGAGTGCTGCGGCCGGAGGATCTGTACGCGGCAGATGAGATTTTTATTTCTTCGACGAATAGGAATTTGTTGGGAGTGGGGGAAGTGAACGGGCGGAAGATTGCGGCGGCGCCGGGGGCGGTTACTTTGAAATTGGAGAAGGCGTTTGGGGAGTATGTGCGCGCGTATCTGGAGGCGCGATCAGCAGCCTCGGGGAAGAGGTAACCGTGGCGTTCCCGTCGGCTCGAAGCTGACATTGTGGCAAGCTGAGGCGTGGCCCTTCGAACCGGCACCGCCGGTTCTCAGGATCAATCGCCCTGCAGGGCAATTCACAAGCAGCGCCCCTACCTTCGCACGCGGAACAGAGGCTAATGGATCATCAAGCCGGTGATGCCTAGGGCTATGCCGGCAACGGCTAGGACGATGCCGAAGAGCCAGAAGATTTTTTTGCGCGTTAGTAGCGTGATTGAGGAAATTACCAGGGCGGCCTCCAGCAGGACTTCGGAAAGATCGTAGCGATCGGCGCGTGCTTCTTCTATTTTGACCTCTGCTTCCTTCTGGTGGGCTTCGGTTTCGATTTCTTTCAGTTCGTCGGCGTAGCGCTCCACCTGCTTCCTATATTTTTCCTGGATGGCTTCCACTTGCTTGGCGTCCTGGAGCGAAAAAACGGAAAGCTCATCGAGGAATAGCTCGTAATTGCGGCGGCGAACTTCTTTGGCCTGGTAGTAGGCCCACTGGTCGGCGGCGCGCGTTTGCAGCAGAACTTCCTCGGTGTGGGCGCGATGCCCGAGCAAGGTGACGGCGGCGATGAGCACGGCGAGAATGGCCATGGTCAGGGTGATGGGAGCGAGGCTGGGCTCGTGGGCGGCTTCTTCCGCGTGTTCTTTTAGTTCGCCGATTTCGTCGGGCATTTTTCCTCGCAGGAGCTGGAGTTACGATGGATCGCGGCGGGGGCCGCGCGGGAATTATCGCGCAAGAGAATAGCAGAAGGGGTCGGGGCGAATCTATTGTTGGATTTTTTTGTGCGCTTGGGTTGACGCGGCCGGGATACCGCTCGGGAGCGTGGTTCTTGTAGTATTGCGGGTAGCGTGATTTTTGGAGGGCACAAATTATGAGCGAGCTGGCGAAGAAGAGTTGTGTGCCGTGCCGCGGCGGAGTTCCGCCGCTGGCCGGAAAAGAACTCGAAGCTTTGGCGAAGGAGGTGCCGGGGTGGAAGGTAGTGGACGGGCATCACATTGTGCGGACGTTTACGTTTCCTGATTTTAAGCAGGCGCTCGCGTTTGTGAATAAGGTGGGAGCGATTGCGGAAGAGCAAGGGCATCATCCGGATATTTTGTTGGGGTGGGGGAAGGCGGAGATTACGACTTGGACGCACAAGATCAACGGATTGACAGAAAGTGACTTTATTCTGGCGGCGAAGATTGATGGGATTTAGGGCTCGTCGTCGCCGGAGGTTTCCTGTTCCGGTTCCACCGTGGCGGCTAGATTTATGGCTGGGAGATTGGCGCGGCGGAGTTGGTCGTTGAGGGCGTTGATGTCGCGGGCTTTTACGTCGTCCCACTGAGTTTCTAGCGCGTTTAGGGAGCGCTGCAGGTCACCGGTTGTGTCTTGCGCGGTTTGCGTGGGGGCGGCGTCAGCGCCGTCAACCGCGCTCAGCAGCTGGCCGAATTGGGCGTTTAGCTGCGCGAAAGTTTGCTGGCGAGCGGCTGGGCCGAATCCTGGGGCCGCACCTTCGAACGGCGCGACTTTTTCTTCGAGGGCGTGGATGGCGTCCGCTACTTCGCCTTTAGGGGCTTGGTGCGCGAGGTCGCGTAATTGGGCGCGGACGGAGCGAACCTGGGCCAGGGATGCGAAGCTCAAGTTCATCGCGTCGCAGATGCGTGAGGCTAGGCGGAATTGCTGGTCGAGTTGGTCCACGGGCGCGGTGATGCGCGGATCCATTTTGATTTCGAGAGGCTGAGTATAGGTTTGGCCGGCGACGTCGAGCTTTACGGTGTACATGCCGGGCATGACGGCGGGGCCGACCGGAAGCCGCGGCGTGTCGTGCGCGATGGCGGAGATGGGATATTCGTGGCGCAGCGAGGCGGGCGGAGGAGTGCGCAAATCCCAGACGAAGCGGTGCTGGCCCGCGGCGTCTGAAAGAATTTGCGGCGGGCGAATCCAATAGAGCGGGACGTTTAATTCCTTTCCGAGTTCCTCCATGGTGACTTCCGGTTTGTCCGTGCTGGCGAAGCTGCGCACGATTTTTCCGTTGGCGTCCAGGATTTGCAACTTCACCGGGCCGCTGGCGGCGGATTGCAGGGTGTAGTCAATAATGGCGCCATCGGGCGGATTTTTTCCGGCGGGCTCTTCGGGAGGCAGAGGTGTGTCGGTATTGACGTTGCGGCGCACGCGATAGGCGATGCCTGGTTTGAAGAGGAACGCCGGGGCTGCGACGACCTGTTCGTTGAGCTGGCGGAGCGGAGTAATGTCGTCGAGGATCCAGAAGGAGCGGCCGTGGGTGCCGACTACGATGTCGTCATTGTGAATCACGAGATCGCGCATGGAAGTGGCGGGGAGATTCAGCTGCAGCGATTGCCAGGAATCGCCATCGTTGAAAGAGACGTAGATAGCGTGTTCGGTTCCGGCGAAGAGCAGGCCTTGGCGGACGGGATCTTCGCGGACTACGTTGACCGGCGCGTCGTCAGGGAGGCCGGTGGTGATTTTTTCCCAGGTTTGGCCGCCGTCGTGGGTGCGATAGATGTACGGGTGAAGATCATCGAGGCGGAAGCGATTAACGGCGGCGTACACGGCGTTGGGATCGAAATGCGAAGCGTCAAGTTGCGCGATCTTGCTCCAGGGCGTGAGGCCTGGAGGAGAAACCTCGCGCCAGTTCTGGCCGCCGTCGCGTGTGAGCCAGATCAGGCCGTCGTCGGTGCCGGCCCAGATGAGATTGGCGTCGAGCGGAGAAGGCGCGAGCGAATAGATTACGCCGCGATGTTTGCCTTGGGCCGGATCGCTCGCGATCATGTCGCTGATGTTCGGGGGCACGCCGGGATCTTCGCGCGTTAAATCGGGGCTGATGACTTGCCAGCTGTGTCCGGCGTCGGTGGTTTTGAACAGCACGTTGGAGCCGAGATAGAGGGTGTGCGGCGCGGCGGGCGAAAAAATCAGCGGCGCGGTGCGATTGAAGCGATATTTTCCGGTTCGTAGCAGGACGGGTGAAACGTCTTGCGTTTGGCCGGTGATCATATCGAAGCGCGTGACCTTGCCGCCATAAATCAGGTTGGGATGCAGCGGATCGGGCGCGACGTATCCATATTCTTCGGTGCCGACCGGATGCCAGTCGCGAAAAGTGATTTCGCCCCAGTCGCTGCGGCTGGCGGTGCCTGCTGAGCCGCTTTCCTGTTGCCCGCCGTACACCCAGTAGGGAAATTGATTGTCGGTGATGACGTGGTAGAACTGCGCGGTCGGTTGGTTGTACCAACTGCTCCAGGTTTCGCCGCCGTTGACGGTGATGGTGGCGCCTTGATCCGCGGCGAGGATAATAATTTTGGGATTCTCGGGATTGATCCAGACGGTGTGGTAGTCGTCGCCGCCGGGAGCGCCTTTGATGGCGGTGAAGCTTGTGCCGGCATCAGTGGAGCGATACGTGGAGGTGTTGCAGATATAGATGATGTCTGGATTTTCCGGGGAGACGCGGACCCAGGCGAAATCAGAGCCGCGTCCCCAGATGCGCTCTTCGTGATTTACACGCAGCCAACTTTCTCCGGCGTCATCACTGCGATAGAGGCCGCCGACTTCGGGCGCGGCATCCACGAGCGCGTAGATGCGATTTGGACTGCTGGGCGAGATGCCGAAACCGATGCGGCCGAGACCTTGCGAGTTTGTGGGCAGACCTTTGGTGAGGGGATGCCAGGTTTCGCCGCCGTCGGTGGATTTGAAAAGGCCGCCGGTGTGGCCTTCGAGCGGGTTCCCGGTGGTCCATGGCGGGCGGCGCGAAGACCACAAATCTGCGTAGATGATTTGCGGATTTTTGGGATCGAAGGCGAGGTCGGCGGCCCCGGTGTCGTCATCTTTGTAGAGAATTTTCTGCCAGTTTGCGCCGCCGTCAGTGGAACGGAAGACGCCGCGTTCGGCATTGGCGCCGTAGGGATGGCCGAGAACGGCTACGAAAACGCGATTGGGATCTTGGGGGTCAATGATGATGGTGGTGATCTGCTGGCCGTCGCGCAGGCCGAGGTGTTGCCAGGATTTTCCGCCGTCGGTGGATTTGTAAATACCGTCGCCAGTGGAAAGATCGGGCCGGCGCAAGCCTTCGCCGCTGCCGACATAGATGATGTCGGGATTGCTTGGCGCTACGGCTAGCGCGCCGATGGAGCCGGTGGGCTGGCCGTCGAAAATGGGGAACCAGGTGCGGCCGGCGTCGGTGGTCTTCCAGACGCCGCCGTTGTTTACGCCGATGTAAAAGAGATTGGGATTGTTGGGCACGCCGGTGGCGGCAACCGTGCGGCCTCCGCGGAATGGGCCGATGCAGCGCCATTGGAGATCGGCATAGAGGCTGGTAGGGAATTGCGGGGTTTGAGAATTTGCGTTGCTGGCGTTCGTCGCGTTCGATTGCGCGGCGGCGTTGGAAGATGACTGCGCGCGGGCGGTGAGCACTATTGGACCCGCAAGCGCTGCCAGAAATGCGGTTGTTGAAATTAGTGCGGCTGTTCGCTGCCGGAACCTCATAACCCGCCCCCTGTGTTCGCAAAACTATACTACCTGAGCGGCGTGCTGCCTGCACTGGAAGCAGCGATTTGCGGGGTGTGCAGGATTTATTTGTTTTTTGTTCGTGTGAGATCTGGCGCGTCGAGCGAGCTAAATGCCTTCTTGCGCGCATGTTGTGTGGCGAAAGTTCCACTACGCTTACACTACAGCGTTATTTGTACGCGCCACTTCGCCGCATCTTCGTTGACCATGTGAAGCGCAGAGCCTACGTTGAGTTCGTACCTCTCGGAGGATTCTGTGCGATCAATTGCGCGTCTGTGCCTGGTGGTGTTGCTGGTGACCAGCTTGCTGGATATTCCGGCGTTCGCGGCGGCGGAAAAACCGCTTGGGATGGTGATCCAGGCGCAGGAAGCGCAGCTCGACAATGCCAAGTTGGAAGTGGGGACTTCCATTTATGGCGGCGATACGGTGGTGACGGATGTGGGCGGCGGAGTGCGCTTGAAAATGGGCGGCAGCCAAATGTACTTGCTGGCGGACAGCGCGGCGACGCTCTCACAAAATGCCGCCGTGGTGCATGCGGTGGTGGCGCGCGGTACGGTGGGGTTTTCATCGAACGGCGCGGACAACGTGGAGCTCGAAATCCCGGAAGGGATTTTGCGCGCGGCCAATGGCCAGCCGGCTTACGGGCAAGTGACGATTTTGAGCGCGCAGGAAGTGGTGATTTCGGCGTATCGCGGCGCGCTGGTGTTGGATAACGATGGCGAGCTGCACACGATCCCCGCCGGGAAAAATTATCGCGTGACGATGGAGTTGGATCAGTCCGACCAGCAGGCGCCGCCGGCTAGCACGGGTGGGGATAATCCGATTATTCATCCGCGGAAGAGGCGGAAGCGGCGGTTGGCGTTTTATTTGATTTTCACGGCCGCGGTGGCGGGCATGAGCTACGCGATTTGGGATGAACTGTCGGAGAGTCCTTCGAAGCCTAGCTACTGAGCGGGCCCGTCTGGGGCGCTGCCAATCCAATTTCCACGTTCAAGATTTTTTGCGATGGTTTACCCGAGTCGCTTTGCGCTTTCCTCCGGACTTTTTCTTCTTCTCTGTGGGCGCGACTGTGCTCCCTAGCGCTGTGAGCAATGCCGCGCCGTCTGGCGTGCCCAGTCCCGTGCAGGCGTCCCATCCCGGTCCTGCTGAGTACGTTCCGTTATTGCCAACCGTAATATCGTGCAGCGTGGCTTCGAGACTTTTCGTGTAGAGCAATGGATTCAGGTAACCGACATTTTTCTTGAGCGACTGATTGATACGTGCCAGCAGACCGGCCCAGAGCGGGGCTACGGCGCTCGTGCCTCCGATTACGGTTTGTTGGCCATCTACCAGAACGTTGTAGCCGGTTTCGGGATCGGCGTCGCCGGCAACGTCCGGGACGCCGCGGCCTATGAAACCGTTCGGAGCTTTCGGGACATTTGCACTTTGCTGATAACTCGGTAGCGCGAAGAATTGGCTGACGCCGCCCCCCGTGGCGCCTTCGTTTGCGGATAGTTCGTTCCAGGCTTGTTCGCTGGAAATTTTTGTGCCGGAGAGCGTGAGTTTCGTGCCGCCGCAGGCGAGGACGTAGGGACTGGAGGCCGGAAAATCCACGGTGGCCGTGCCGCTGGATGCGCCGTCCGTAGAACCGTCATCGCCGGAAGCGACGAGGATGGTGACGCCGATGGTGGAGGCGTCTTCGCAGGCGGAATTGAATGAGGTGAGCGCCTGCTGCGTCCAGGAAGATTCCGGACCGCCCCAGCTGATGGAAACGACGCTCGGTTGAAGCTTGCTGTCGTGCACCGCCGTGGTGAGCGCGTCCAGAAAACCCTGGTCCGTGTTTGGCGCGAAGTACATGGCAATTTGTGCGGAGGGCGCGACGGCTCCGGAGACTTCGATATCGAGTTCGACTTCGCCATCGGGGCCGTTGGGATCGCCGGTAGGAGAATTTGTGGCGCCGTCCACAGAGACGGCGGTGACTGTGGGGGTGGCGATACCGAGATTTTTGAAATAGGTGGCGAGATCCGTTGCGTTGTAGCCGCCGGATAATTCCAGGATGCCGATGGTTTGTCCGCTGCCGGTGGTGCCGGCGGGAAAATCGTAGGCCTGCGCGACTTGCGGTGCGTTGTAGGACGCGCTGGCTGCGTTCGCGCGCGTTGCGTTTCGCGCTTGTTTGCGGATGCGGAAATGCGGCTTGGCCTGCGGGCGGTTATCGAGGCCGAAGACGCCTTCGACGATGCCGCTGAGCGTGGCGGGGATTTGGATCGAGCCGCTGCGCATGCGGCTGGTGCCGGCTCCGTGTTGGTAGGTGTTGAGATCGACGCCGAACGCACGGCTGAACGCGGCGACGGAGCCGCTGAGAAGAACGGAGCGGCGCGGGCGGCTGACATCTACCACCTTCAATTTATTTTGCGCCGCGAAGGTGCGGATTTTTTTGACGTCGGCAGGCCGCGCGCCGTGGCGGGAAGCGAATTGAGTGCGGGAAAGATGTCGGCGCCGCGCGGGCGGCAGCTTGCCGATTTTCGTGACGTCTGGAAATTGTTTGGGCGATCCGCCGCGGCGGAGAAAGACGGTCACCTGAATTTGTTCTTGCGGGTCGCATGGTCCGATCTTGCGCGAGCCGGGCGGCAGGGTGCGTTCGCTGCCTCGCAGGTCTATGCGTTTTTCAATCTTTGGCATGAGTTCCTCCAGAGTATTAAGTCATTCAGAGGCTGGCAACAGGTGCCGGTGAGATTTAGTTTGCGGGTTCGGTTCTGGGAGACGCGAGGCCCACAACGAGTATAGACTTGTGGGCGATTGTTGCGCCACTGCGTGAGCTGACTTCTGCAGCGCCTGCCCGAAGTGGTTCTCGTTTAGTTCGCCAGGATTATTTTTTCATGATTCAGCGGCTGTTCTCACAATATATCGCCGAAGAAGCGCGCCCGATGTTGCGCCTGGCGCTGCCACTCGTCCTTGCGGAGCTGGGATGGATGACGATGGCCATCGTGGACACCATGATGGTGGGGCGGCAGGCAAACAGCGCGGTGGCGATTGGCGCAGTGAGTCTGGGGAGCATACTTTTCAATTCCGCGGCGATTTTTGGCACGGGATTGATGCTGGGCCTTGACACGCTGGTTTCACACTCCTACGGCGCGGGAGATGTGGAGGATTGCCACCGGTCGCTGGTGAATGGCGTTTATTTGAGTCTGGCGATCAGCCCGATCTTGATGGGCGCGGTGTGGCTGTTTGAGCCGGTGCTGCGCTCGCTGGATATTCAGCCGGCGGTTTTGGATCAGGCGCTGCCGTATTTGCGGACTTTGAATTGGGGAACTTTGCCGCTGCTGCTTTATTTTGTTTTCCGGCGCTATTTGCAGGGGATGAATATGGCGAAGCCGGTGATGTTCGCGCTGATTTCGGCGAACCTGATTAATTTGGTGGGGAACTGGGCGCTGATTTACGGGCACTTGGGATTTCCCGCGATGGGCACGGTGGGGTCGGGGTGGTCCACGTGTGGGGCGCGCGTGTACATGACGTGCGTGCTGTTGGCATATGCGTTGTATTACGACCACCGGAATAAGACCGGCTTGCGCAACGCGGCGCGGCTGCCGAATTTTCCGCGCGTGTGGAGATTGGTATATTTGGGGTTTCCGGCGGCGACGCAATTTGGGATGGAAGTGGGCGTGTTCGCGGTGGCCACGATGCTGATCGGCAGGCTGGGTGCGGCGGCGCTGGCGAGCCATCAGGTGGCGCTGAATACGGTGAGCCTGACGTACATGGTGCCGCTGGGAATCAGCGCGGCAGCGGCCGTGCGCGTGGGGCAAGCGCTGGGGCGCGAGGACCCGCATGCGGCGAGCCGCGCGGGATGGACTGCGATGCTGCTGGGGACGACCTTCATGGGATGCATGGCTGTCGCGTTCTTGGTGGTGCCGCGGCAGATTGTGCGGGTGTACACGCCGGACGCTGCGTTGATTCCCGTTGCGAGCAAACTACTTTTTGTCGCGGCTTTCTTTCAACTTTTTGACGGAATGCAGACTGTGGCGACGGGGGCGTTGCGCGGAGCGGGCGATACGCGCACGCCGATGCTTTGCCATTTGTTTTTTTACTGGTTCGTGGGATTGCCGCTGGGGGCGGTGCTTTGTTTTCATTATGGGTGGGGTGCGCCGGGAATGTGGGCGGGGTTGAGCGTGGCGCTGATTTTGATTGGAAGCGCGTTGGTTTATTTTTGGCGGCGGAAGGAACGAGCGTTTGCGAATCTGGCTTTGCGGCGGGCTGGGACGCGCGACGCAATGGTGTGAGCGTAGCGGCAAAGTCAACGACGCCGGCCTGAAGGCGGCCGCTACAAATTCATATGCAGAGTCAAGAGTGAACAGGCACGACGGTTATCGGCACCGCGCCTGCATTTGATTACTCCACGCAACCGGCGACATTCTCATTCCTTTTGACGTGATGGGCTGCGCTACAATCACGGGCAGCGGATTGCAACGTAACGCTTGAACCGATGCCCGATCGAACGATTCATCCATTGAGTGACAGCTTTATGGCGCGCGCGCTGGCGTTGTCGCTGGAGAACGTCCGCTCCGGGCGCGGCGGGCCGTTTGGAGCGGTGGTTGTTCGCGACGGAAGGGTCATTGCGGAGGGTGTGAATAGCGTTACGGCCACGAATGATCCCACGGCGCATGCGGAGATGGTGGCCATTCGCGAGGCTTGCCGTAAGCTGCAAAACTTTGAACTGGCGGAGTGCGAAATTTATACGAGCTGCGAACCTTGCCCGATGTGTTTAGGGGCGATTTACTGGGCGCGGCCGGCGCGTGTTTATTTTGCGAATTCGGCGAAAGACGCGGCGCAGGCGGGATTTGACGATGCGTTTATTTATGAGGAACTGAGCGTGGCGCACGCGGGACGCAAGATTCCAATGATTCAGCTGAGGCACGACGAGGCGCTGGCGGCGTTTCGCGCGTGGCGGGAGAAGTCCGACAAAATTCGTTATTGAGGCCGGCTGATTTGGAAACGCGTGTGATTGGAAAATCGGTGCCGCGCAAAGAAGGGCGCGAAAAAGTCACCGGGAGCGCGCGTTATGTGGACGATTTGAGTTTTCCCGGGATGCTGCATGGAGCGACGGTGCGCAGCCCGGCGGCGCGCGGCAGGATTCGCGCGATTCATTTTGCTGAAGGCATTCCCTGGCACGAGTTTACGGTTGTTACCGCGAAAGACATCCCCGGAAAAAACTGCATCGCGCTGTTGATTGAAGATCAGCCCTGCCTGGCTGCGGAATTCGTGAACCATCCTGAAGAACCTGTGGTGTTGCTCGCGCATCACGATAAATATTTGCTCGAGGAAGCGCGACGGGCGGTGCGGATTGAAATCGAGCCGCTGCCGGCGATTTTTTCCATCGAGGATTCGCTCGAGCGGAAGGAAGTTATTTGGGGGCAGGACAATATTTTCAAATCGTTCTGCGTGGAGAAGGGCGATGTGGATAGTGCCTGGGGTGAGGCTGCGTTTGTGGTGGAAGGCATATACGAAACTGGCGCGCAGGAGCAGCTCTATATTGAGCCGCAGGGAATGATCGCGCGGGTAAGCGAGGCCGAAGGAGTGACGGTGTGGGGCTCGCTGCAGTGCCCGCATTACGTTCACAAGGCGCTGATGGTTTTATTTGGGTTGCCGCATGAGCGCGTGCGCGTGGTGCAGACGGAAACGGGCGGAGGATTTGGCGGGAAGGAAGAGTATCCGTCTATGATCGCGGCGCATGCGGCACTGCTGGCGCGAAAATCGGGGCGGCCCGTGAAAATAATTTACGACCGCGCGGAAGATATGTTGGCGACGACGAAACGGCACCCTTCGCGGACGCGCCATCGGACGGCGGTGACGCGCGAGGGAAAACTTCTCGCGATGGAGATTGATTTCACGGTGGATGGCGGAGCTTATGAGACGCTTTCGCCGGTGGTGCTTTCGCGCGGGACGATTCATGCGGCGGGACCGTACGGTTGTCCGAATGTGCGGATATGCAGCCGGGCTGTGGCGACCAACGCGCCGCCGCACGGAGCGTTTCGCGGATTTGGCGCGCCGCAAAGTGTTTTTGCGCTGGAGCGGCATCTGGATCGCGTCGCGGAGGCGGTGGGAATCGCGCCAGAAGAATTGCGGCGCAGGAATTTTATTCATGAGGGACAGACTTTGGCGGTGGGGCAGGTGGTGAAAGAGAAAGTGGACATGAATGGATTGATGGAGCGCGCGTTCGAGTTGAGCGGTTACCACGAGAAGCGACGGAAATTTGCCGCCGAGAATTCCGCTGCGCGCTGCGCGATTCGGCGCGGGATTGGATTCGCTTCGTTTTTGCATGGCGCGGGATTCACAGGATCGGGCGAGGAATATCTGGCATCGGAAGTGGCGATGGAGGCGATGGCGGACGGCACGGTGCACATTTTGGCGGGCAGCACCGAAATGGGGCAGGGGACGAACACGATTTTCGCGCAAATTGCGGCGGAGGCACTGCGATTAGATTGCGAGCAGATCAGGATCGTGCAGCCGGATACGGCTTATGTGCCGAATAGCGGGCCGACCGTGGCTTCGCGCACGGCGATGATTGTGGGGAAGTTGGTAGAAACGGCGGCTGTGAGATTGCTTGGGACATTGCATGACAGCGGATTCTTGGAGCAACGATATAGCGCCGCAGATTTTTCGCGGGCATGCGGTTCGTACGTCGCGAAGCGCGGCGCATTGAAATCTTTTGTGAAGTATGAACACCCGCATGATTTGCATTGGGACGACCAGAAATATTCGGGCGATGCTTACGGGGCTTATGCGTGGGCGGTGTACGTGGCGGAAGTTTCGGTGGATACGCGAACGGCGGAAGTGCGCGTCGAGGATTTCGTCGCGGTGCAGGAGGTGGGGAAGGTGATCAATCCGGTGCTGGCTGCGGGACAGATCGAAGGCGGCGTGGCGCAGGGGATTGGTTTCGCGTTGTACGAAAACGTGGTGTGGCAGGAAGGGCGGATGGTGAATGCGCAGATGACGAATTATGTGATGCCGACGTCGGTGGATCTTCCTGTGATTCGCGTCTACTTTGAGGAAATTCCGTATGGACGCGGGCCGGCGGGCGCGAAGGGCATTGGCGAACTGCCGCTGGATGGCACTGCTCCGGCGATTGCGAATGCGATTGCGTTTGCGACCGGTGTGGACGTTCGCCGCGTGCCGATTACTGCGGAGGCGTTGCTGGAAATGTTGGAGGCTGTCAGTGTCCGATGAGCGCGGTGGGAAAATTCGCTTGTCATGCGTCGTGAATGGCGCAGCAGTGACCTGCGAAACGTATCCGATGGCGCGGTTGCTGGATGTGTTGCGTGAAGAGTTGAAGCTTACGGGGACGAAGGAGGGTTGCGGCGAGGGCGAGTGCGGCGCTTGCGCGATTGAAATGGATGGCGCGCTGGTGAACAGCTGCCTGGTGCCGGCGTTGCAGGCGGAGGGCGCGAAGATTCGCACGATTGAGGGCGTGGCGTGCGGCGGGTCGTTGCACGCGGTGCAGCAGGCGTTCATTACGCATGGCGGCGCGCAGTGCGGAATTTGCACTCCGGGAATGATTTTGGCGGCGGTGAATTTGTTGGCGCGTAATCCGCAGCCGAATGATGCGCAGATTCGCGAAGGGCTTTCCGGGAATTTGTGCCGTTGCACAGGGTACATGAAGATTTTCGAATCGGTGGTGGCGGCGGTACGCGCGGGGGAGACGCGGGCGTGAGAGCTTTTCTGCCGGCGTATGAAATGGAAACGCCGCGGGATCTGGCGGCGACGCTGGAACGCATGGCGAGCGAGCCGGGAGAGTGGCGGGCGTTCGCGGGTGGGACGGATTTGATGGTTTTGCTGGAAGCGGGGAAATTGCCGCACAAGAAGTTTCTGAATATTTGGAATTTGGCGGAATTGCGCGGGATTGCGGTGACGCCGGAGCATGTGACGCTGGGCGCTCTGACTACTTATGCGGAGGTGCAGCGGCACGAAATATTGGCGCGCGAATTCCCGTTGCTGTGCCGGGCGGCTGCTGAGACCGGGAGCGTGGCTACGCAGAATCGCGGAACGTTGGGAGGGAATATCGCGAATGCGTCGCCAGCCGCGGATTCGCCGCCGGCTTTGATCGTTTACGGCGCGGAAATCGAACTCGTTTCGGCTCGCGGGGCGCAGTGGGTGCCTTATGCGACGTTTCACACTGGGTACAAGATGATGAATTTGCAGGCGGGGGAATTGATTCGCGCGATTCGTGTGGCGCGACCGCGCGGGGCGGCGTGGAAACAGTATTTCCGTAAAGTGGGGACTCGGCGCGCGCAGGCGATTTCGAAGATTTGTTTTGCAGGGGTGGGGCGCCTGGAGAACGGGCGGGTCGTGGATGTGCGGATTGCGCTGGGGAGCGTCGCGCCAACCGTATTGCGTGCGGTGCGCGCCGAGGACATCTTGCGGGGGCAAGCACCGCGCGGCACGGTTGTGCGGGCTGCGCAGAACGCCTTGGACGCTGAAATCGCGCCGATTGACGATATGCGCTCGACGGAGCGTTATCGCCGCAACGTGGCACGGAATTTGCTCGCGGAATTTCTGGAAGTTCTGGCAAGCTGAGCTCAGTATGCAAAACTCTTTGGAAACTTCGCGAAATTCGCCGGCAGCGCCGGACTTGATTGTGCGGGGGAAGCGTGTAATTACGCCGGAAGGGGAGCGCGCGGCGGCGATACACGTGCGCGGGGGAGTGATCGCGGCGGTTTCCAGGTTTGATGAAATTGCGCCGGGGGCGCCGGTGCACGAGGCCGGTGATTTTGTGGTGATGCCCGGCTTGGTGGATACGCACGTGCATATTAATGAGCCGGGGCGCGCGGATTGGGAGGGATTTTCTTCGGCGACGCGCGCGGCTGCTGCGGGCGGCGTGACGACTTTGATTGAGATGCCACTGAACAGCATTCCAGCAACGATTACTGCGGCGGCGCTGCGCGAAAAGCTGGCCGCGGCGGCGGGGAAGCTTTGGGTGGACACTGGATTCTGGGGCGGTGTGGTGCCGGGAAATTCCGAGGAGCTCCCTGCGCTCTGGGATGCGGGCGTTTTTGGATTTAAGTGTTTCCTGGTGCCGAGCGGCGTGGATGAATTCGCGCATGTGACGGAAGCGGATTTGCGTGTGGCGTTGCCGAAGCTGGCGGCTTTGGGCGCGCCTCTGCTGGCACACGCGGAATTGCCGGAGCCGATCGAGAAGGCGGTGGCGGGATTGGCGAAGAATGCATCGCCACGAAAGTATGCTATTTGGCTCGCGGCGCGGCCGCGCGAAGCGGAAAATGAGGCTATCGCGTTGCTGGTTCGCTTGGGCAGAGAATTTGGCGCGCGGATTCACATCGTGCATGTTTCTTCTTCGGATGCGTTGGCCTTGTTGCGCGAGGCGAAGGACGCGGGCGGCGCGGTGACGGCGGAAACTTGCCCGCACTATTTGACTATTCGCAGCGGAAGAGATTGCGGACGGCGCGACCGAATTTAAATGCGCGCCGCCGATACGCGAGCGCGAGAACCGCGAAAAATTGTGGCAGGCGCTGGGCGACGGGACGCTCGATTTCATCGCGACGGATCATTCGCCATGTCCTCCGGCGATGAAGCTGCAGGACGAGGGCGATTTCTTGCGCGCGTGGGGCGGGATCGCTTCCTTGCAACTGAGTTTGCCGGCTGTGTGGACGGAGGCACGCGCGCGCGGCTATGCTGTGACGCTTCTTGCGAAGTGGTTGTGCGAGGGGCCGGCGCGGCTGGCGGGCCTCGCCGGGAAAAAGGGGACGATCGCCGTGGGTAGCGACGCTGATTTCGTGATTTGGGATTCCGACGCGAAATTTCGCGTGGACGCGGCACAATTGCATCACCGGCACAAGGTGACGCCGTACGCCGGGAGGGAGCTTTCGGGGCGCGTGGAGACAACATTCTTGCGCGGGCGGAAAATATTTGAGCGCGGAGAATTTTCCGCGGGGCCGGTGGGACATGTGCTGCAGCGAGGCGCGGCATGAGTGAGTTCACGGAATTCGTGGATTTGGCGGCGGAGCGGCTGGGCGGCTGCGTAGTGATGGCCAACGACGAATTTTTCGCGCCCAAGGAAAATCTGCTGAAGCACGCGAAGCCGGTTTTTATCGAGGGGAAATACACAGACCGCGGAAAGTGGATGGACGGGTGGGAGACGCGGCGGCGGCGGACCCCTGGATACGATTGGTGCATCGTGCGGCTGGGATTGCCGGGAATTGTGCGCGGCGTGGTGGTGGACACGAGTTTCTTCACGGGAAATTATCCGGCGCGGTTTTCTTTGGAAGGATGCGATCTGGGCGGATCGGCTCCATATCGCGACGAGAAGAAAAAACTGGAAGCGGCGGCTTTGACGCGTTGGGAAGAGATTCTTCCGGAGACTGCGCTGAAGCGGCGACTCCGTAAATCCGGCGGTGGTGACACATGCGGGGCGTTTTACGCACGTGCGATTCAAGATTTATCCGGATGGCGGCGTGGCGCGATTGCGATTGTATGGCGAGGTGGTGCCGAGCGCGCGGGGAATTGCGAAACGCGAACTAGATTTGGCGGCGGTGGAAAATGGCGGGCGGGTGATTGCGACGAGCGATCAATTTTACAGCGAGCCGCTGAACATGCTGATGCCGGGACGCAGCAAGATTATGAGCGACGGCTGGGAAACGCGGCGGCGGCGCGGGCCGGGGCACGATTGGGCGATCGTGAAATTGGGAATGGCGGGATCGGTTCAGCGCGTAGAAGTGGACACCGCGCATTTTAAGGGGAATTTTCCGGAGAGCTGTTCGATCGAGGTATGTGAGGCGGAGGGAAGCGGCGCAGAAGTCGCGCGGCTGGACGCTGCGAATTGGCGGCAGCTGCTGCCGCGCGTGCCACTGAAGGCGAATCGTGTGCACACATTCCGTCGGCAGTTGCACAAAGCAGGCGCGGTGACGCATGTGCGGCTGAACATTTTTCCGGATGGCGGGGTTGCGCGTTTCCGTGTGTTTGGGCGCGCGGCTGCAGGCTGCGGATCGTTTGACGGGGATCGCTCGGCTGAATTATTTGCCGCGCAAGCAGGCGGCGGCCGCTTTGTACGATTGTTGCGGGTCGAAGAAATGGGTGGGACGGGTGTTGGCGCAGCGGCCCTTTGCCAGTGGTGGGGCGTTGCTGGATTGCGCGGAACAAGCGTTTGTTGGGCTGACGCGCAAGGATTGGCTGGGAATTTTTCGCAGCCATCCGGCGATTGGCGCAATGAAGGCTAAAGCGAAGCAGACGGCAACGGCACGCGAGTGGTCGGCTCGTGAACAGTCTGTGGCGCAGAAAGCGGCGCCGGAAATCTTGGCGGCGATGGCGGCAGCGAATGAGGCTTACGAAGCGACGTTCGGGCACGTGTTTCTAATTTGCGCGACGGGACAATCGAGCGAGCAGATATTGAAGAGCTTTCAGGAGCGCCTGGGGCATGACGCTGAAACGGAAATGCGCATAGCCGGCGAAGAGCAACGCAAAATCACGCGGCTGCGCTTGGAGAAATTATTGGGATTATGAGCCAGATCACTACCCACGTGCTGGATACTTCATTGGGACGACCCGCGGCGGGCGTGCCAGTGATTTTGGAAGTTCAAAAGGTCGGCGGCTGGCACGAAATCAGCAAGGGCGCGACGGATGCGGATGGGCGGCTGCAACATTTGTTGGAGCCGGGAACGCTCAAGGCAGGGATTTACCGGTTGACGTTTGAGACGAGCGTTTATTTCCACGCGCGGAAAAGTCACGGTTTGTATCCGCAGGTAACGATCGTGTTTCAGGTCGCAGATCCAAAGGAGCATTACCATATTCCGCTGCTGCTGAGCCCTAACGGATACACGACGTACCGCGGGAGCTGACGAATGGCCATCAAGCTGGGGAAAAATAACTATGGCAAATCGCGCGTGCGGTTGCTGCGCGTGGTGCGTCAGGATGGCCGGCACGATATACGCGAACTGACGGTGGGGATTTCATTCGAAGGCGATTTTGACGCGGCGCACACCAAAGGCGACAATCGAAAAATTCTGCCGACAGACACGATGAAGAACACCGTGTACGTGCTGGCGCGGCAGTATCCGGTGGATTCGATCGAGGATTTTTGCACGCATCTGGTCGAGCATTTTCTGACTTACAATCCGCAGGTTTCGCGCGTGCAGATTCGCGCGGAAGAAAATTTGTGGGGGCGGATTGCACTGGGCGGGAAGCCGCACGCGTCGGCATTTTTGCGCGGCGGGCAGGAGCGCCGGACGGCGGAGTTGGACGCGACACGCGAAGGAACGGCGGTTCGCGCGGGGATCGCGGGACTCATGGTGCTGAAGACTTCGAAATCGGCGTTTGATAATTTTTTGCGGGATCCGTACACGACTTTGAAGGAGGATCGCAACCGAATACTCTCGACTTCGATTCACGCAGACTGGCTTTATGAGGGCGGCGACATCGAATTTGGGCCTTTGTGGCACGGGGCGCGGCAGACTTTGCTGGAGACGTTTGCGGAGCACGATAGCCAGTCGTTGCAGCACACTTTGTATGCGATGGGCGAGGCGGTTTTGAATAATTTCGAGCGGGTGCGAGAAATACATCTTTCGTTGCCCAACAAGCATTTTAATTTGGTGGATTTGTCGCCGTTTGGGATGGATAACCCGGCGGAAGTGTTTTTGCCCACGGATGAGCCGCACGGATTGATTGAGGCTACTTTGCGAAGGGAGTAGCCCGGCTAGAGAAGTCAAAGGAATTAACACAGTTGGCACGGAGGAAGGCCGGAGAAAAATCTGGGACCGACAGGCTCAGGCATCATTCGCGGGTTTCGAATCATCGTATTAAGTGGGGGTTGTTGGAAGTTCGGGGACAGGTTACATTGGGATAGTTGCGGAGCTCGCCAGAAACTCCGATTGCGCCGCGTGCCATGCGGCTCGCAGTATGCTTTAAAAAAAACGCGCGACAATCTGAAACTGCAGGAGTGCTTGAGGACCTCCATACCCATTTATGTATGAAAAAATACTAATTGTGGATGACGAATCGGGAGCGCGCGCGGCGCTGGAATTCTTGCTGCGGCGCGAGGGATTCGAAGTGCGCGACGCGGCAGACGGCCCGTCGGCGATACAGGAGTGCGCGACGTTTCGTCCGGACCTGATTTTGCTGGACATCATGATGCCGGGGATGGACGGATTCGAAGTTTGCCGGCGCATCAAGGCCACACCGGAAACGCGGCTGACGCCGGTGGTGCTGATCACCGGGCTGAGCGCGACCGAAGATCGCATCATGGGGATTAATTCCGGAGCGGACGATTTTTTGAGCAAGCCAATTGATTTGAATGAACTGCTGGCACGCACGCGTTCGCTGCTGCGATTGAAGCAGTACACGGATGAGCTGGAAAATGCCGAGGCGGTGCTGTTCAGCCTGGCGCACAGCATTGAGGCGCGCGATCCTTACACGCACGGACACTGCGAACGGCTGGCGGAAATGTCCGCCCGCATGGGCGAACGGCTGGGCGTGCCGGAAGAGCAGATTAAGGCGCTGCGGCGCGCGGGAGTGGTGCACGATATCGGCAAAGTGGCGGTGCCGGATTCGATTTTGCTGAAGCCTGGACCGTTGACCAGTGATGAATCCAAAGTGATGCAGAAACATCCGGTGGTGGGTGAACGGATTTGCGCGCCGCTCAAAACTTTTCGCCTGGTTCTGCCGATCATCCGCCACCATCACGAGAAACACGATGGGAGCGGTTATCCGGATGGTTTGGCGGGTGACGAAATTCCGCTGACGGCGCGCATCTTGCAGCTTTCCGATGTGTACGATGCGCTGACGACCGACCGGCCTTACAAAGTGGCTTTCACTCCGGAAGTTGCGCTGGATTTGATGGAGGACGAGGCGGGGCGCGGGTGGTGGGACCAAGGCTTGTTCGAAGCGTTTCGCGAAATGATCCGGCTACATCATAAGGAATTGGCGCCCGATGTGTTTCGTAAGGCTGTGAATTAGATCTGCTGCGATTTTGCGCGCTGCGTTTTTGGTCGTCAGGCGGATGCGCTTCACACTTTTTGAGTTCTCCCTGCCATGCGTTCTTCACCCGAGTAAATCACGAAGCGCCTTCCACGCAAGAAACCGATCAGCGTCAGATGGAGTTCGCGTGCCAGCTGCACGGCGAGGCTGGACGGCGCGGAAACTGACGCGACTATCGGCACGCCGGCTACGATGGCCTTCTGCACGATTTCAAATCCGCCGCGGCCGCTGACCAGCAGCACGGAATCCGAAAGGGGCACGCGGCCTTCGAGCAGCGCCCAGCCGATTACTTTATCTACCGCGTTGTGACGGCCGATATCTTCGCGCAGGACCAGCAGTTTTCCGTGCGCGTCAAAGAGGGCTGCGGCGTGCAGTCCGCCGGTTCGCTGGAAGACGTCTTGCGAAGAGCGCAGTGCGTCCGGCAGGGTTATGAGCAATTCGGCGTCAAGACGAAAATCCGCGTTCGGAGTTGCCAGCAGGTGCGAGCGGATGGAGTCTATCGAGGCTTTGCCACAGATGCCGCAACTGGAAGCTGCGAAGAAGTGGCGCTTCATTTTCGCGAAGTCTGGAGCGGCTTCTGGCGCTAGTTCGGCTTCTACCAGATTTCCCCGATTGGTTCCGTCGTGGGGTTCGGCGGTTTCGAGATTGAGGATTTGTTCGCGGCGCTGGATCAGGCCTTCGGTGAAGAGAAAGCCGGCGGCGAGCTCGCGGTCGTGGCCGGGGGTGCGCATGGTGACGCTGAGGGGATCGCCGCCAACGCGGATTTCCAAGGGTTCTTCGGCGGCGAGGTAATCGTCTTTGCGGCGGAGGTGGCCGTCGTCCCATTCGGAAACCTGGGTCACATCCACGCTGCGAGCTTTTCGCGGCACGTTGGCGCTCCTCGCGCACCATTATGCCTAAGGAACCCGGATTCCGAAATGCTACCGGGCCGCGGTCGGTACTTCCTAGTACTCGAATGAACGCCGCCCTACGCCGACGTTTCCTTGATCGCTCACGGTTGTGGGCACATTCACGCCAGAAAAAGTGGTGGCGCGACGACAAATTTACCTGGGGTCTTCATTCTGATATGGGATTTTCACGCAGCTGTAAAGTTGCGTGGTTAGGCTTCGCAGGCTCGTTTTAGCTGCACCGCGTACGGTAGATACCAAGAGAAGCTAACGGGAGGATTTAAAGATGCGCAAAGTACTTGCGACATTACTTGCGGGAGTGCTGCTGAATCCCGCGATGGTGGCGGGCGCTCCGCTGCCAGGCAACCCAGGGAACGGAAACGGAAACAATGATGGTAAGACAGCCACGCCGATCAAACACCTTGTCATCATCTTCCAGGAGAACATTTCCTTCGACCACTATTTCGGCACGTACCCGGTCGCCACGAACCCCAAGGGTGAACCTCAATTTCACGCCGCTTCCGGAACGCCGACGGTCAACGGACTCACGACCGCGCTGCTGAACAATAACCCGAACTTTTTGAACGCAGCAAATGGCGCCGGCGCCACCAACCCTTTCCGCTTCGATCGTTCCGCGGCCGCCACCGAAGACCAGAATCACGATTATCTGCCGGAGCAGGAGGCGTTTGACGCTGGCTTGATGGACGCGTTTCCGGAGTTCACCGGAACGCCCGGACCGCCGCCGTCGGCCCCAGCGGCCGCTTTGACCACCGGCCAAACGATGGGGTATTACGACGGAAACACGGTGACGGCGTTGTGGAACTACGCGCAACACTACGCTATGAGCGACAACTCTTACGGCACGGGCTTTGGTCCCTCGACTCCCGGCGCTATTAATTTGGTATCCGGCCAAACCAATGGCGCCATTAACGACTTGAACGGACCGGGCGCGCTGGTAGACGACGGAAACGGCGGGCTCACGGATGTCGGCGATGCCGATCCCACTGGCGATGTTTGCTCCACCACCAGTGGCGAGACATTTCAGATGAGCGGCAAGAACATCGGCGACCTGCTGACCGCCGCCGGCGTGAGCTGGGGCTTCTTCGAAGGTGGATTCAACCTTAGCATCACGAACCCCAACGGAACCACCGGATGCGGCCGCAAGACGACTTCCGCAGTTACAAATACGCTCAAGAATGATTACATCCCCCACCACCAACCTTTCCAGTACTATCCGTCAACTGCGAATCCAACGCATGCTCGTCCGAATAGTGTCTGGGAGATCGGTAACAAGGGTCCGGCCAATCACCAGTACGACACTCTGGATTTCTTTGCGGCAGTGAAGGCCGGCAATTTCCCGGCGGTGAGCTTCTTGAAGGCGCCGGGGTATCAGGATGGGCATCCGGGTTACTCCGATCCGCTGGACGAGCAGACGTTCGTGGTTGACGTGATTAACTTCCTGCAAACCCAGCCGGAATGGGCCAGCACGGCGGTCATCATCAACTACGACGACTCCGACGGTTGGTACGATCACCAACTCGGCGCTATCGTGAATACGTCGGCGACCGCGGAGGATGCGAAGACCGGTCGTGGCGATGCGTTGACCAGTCCCGGAATGTGCGGAACGGGTGCCAATGCGTTGCCGGGCGTCAATCCCGGTACAGCGCACGCCCAGGGACGCTGCGGATATGGTCCGCGCATGCCGTACATGGTGATTTCACCGTGGGCGCGGCGCAACTTTGTGGACCACACCATGACGGACCAGAGTTCCACCATCCATTTCATCGAAGACAATTGGCTGGGTGGAAAGCGCATCGGGCAGGGCTCGTATGACGCGATCGCCAGCTCAATCACGCAGATGTTCGACTTCAGCCAAAAGTGCGAGAACCGATTGTTTATCCTTAATGACCAGACCGGGGAGGTCGAGTTTTCATCCCCATCGTGGTAATCGGAAGCGACTCGCGAATCTGCATAAGGCAAAGGCACGTGCGTCTAACCGGCGCACGTGCCTTTGTTGTGTTCGCGTGGTATCTTGATTCGCTCCAGGCACCCGCGTGATCACACGGCGAAAATTCCTGCACAATTCCAGTCTGGCAACCACCGCGTTGCTGATGGACCGGCTGTCTGCGTTCCCTCAAACCCCGGCTGTGAAGCCGAATACCATCAACGCGGATACGCTGGCGAAGTTCGTCGATCCGCTGCCGATTCCCGCGATCGCGCAACCAATCGAACACCGCGCCAGTCCGACGAACGCTGCGGTAAAGGTGCCGTACTACCGCGTGGCCTTGCGGCCGCTGGAGATTAAGGTTCATCGCGATTTGAAGCCTACGCGGATGTGGGGATTTAACGACGGAGTTCCCGGTCCGACGTTCGACGTTCGCAGCGGTCAGGAGATCCTGGTGGAGTGGGCGAACGAGCTTCCCGAAAAACACTTTCTTCCGATTGACCACAAACTCAGCGGCGCAGGCAAGGACGAGCCGGAAGTTCGCACCGTGGTGCATCTGCACGGGGGAAAGACGGCTCCGGACAGCGACGGCTATCCGGAGGATTGGATCGTTCCCGGGAAGTCGCAGTTGTATCACTACCCGAACCAGCAGGACGCGGCGATGCTGTGGTATCACGACCACGCCATGGGCATTAACCGCCTCAACATTTATGCCGGGCTGTTCGGCGCGTATCTGATTCGCGACGGCGTGGAAGACTCACTCAATCTGCCGTCGGGCAAATACGAGATTCCGCTGTTGATTTCCGACCGTCTGCTCACCCCGGAAGGCCAGCTCTTTTATCCTGTTTCGGACAAAGTGGATGCGCCATGGGTGCCTGAGGTTTTTGGCGACGCGATTCTGGTGAACGGCAAACTGTTCCCGTATCTCAATGTTGCTGCGCGTAAATACCGGTTTCGCGTGCTGAATGGTTCCAATGGACGCTTTTACCATCTGTCATTCGCAAATGGAGCGTCTTTTCAGCAGATAGGAACGGACCAGGGGTTGCTGCCGGCGCCGCTTGCGCTGAAGGCATTGTTGATAGCGCCAGGCGAGCGCGTGGACCTGATTGTGGATTTCAGCGAACATCGTGGCGAGGAAGTGATTCTGAAGAGCGATGCCTTCGTGATTATGCAATTCCGGGTTGCGGGCGATAAAGTGAATGACCCCAGCGCGCTGCCGCCGGCTTTGCGCGCTGTACCGAAAATCCCGCAATCAGAAGCGGTGCAGACGCGGGAGCTTTCTTTGAATGAATATCAAAACCGCGTCGCGGAGCCGGTTCTGATGCTGCTGAACGGAACTTATTGGCACCAGCCCATCACCGAGAAGCCGGTGCTGAATACCACGGAGATCTGGACGCTGATTAATCCTACTGATGACGCCCACCCCATCCATCTCCACCTGGTGCGGTTCCAGATTTTAGACAGGCGCCGTTTCGACGGTCCTCGGTACCTGGGCAACCAGGGATTGCGGGTCACCGGCGAGCCCATGCCCCCCGATCCGTCGGAAGCGGGATGGAAGGACACCGTGCGTGCCAACCCCGGAATGGTCACCCGGATCATCGTGCGATTCGAGGGTTACGCGGGGCGGTATGTGTGGCATTGCCACGTCCTCGAGCATGAAGACAATGAGATGATGCGGCCGTACCAGGTGGTCGCGGCACCGTAAACTCGCCATAAGATCTCCCGACGAGCACCTGCTACAGCGAACTCGCCCTGCTTCGTCAATCCCTCGACATTGGAAAAGTGGGCTACGGGGTGTAGGATTGGTGATTCTGCTGTAGCCTCCGAGAAAGCTGGTGTTGATGACTGCGCATGCATTGGCGTTACCTGTTGAATCCCCTTCCAAGCGTATTGGTCTAGACGTGTGGATGAACCGGGTCTTGGAGTTGGCGGAAGAGGTACAGAATGGGTGGAAATCGCGCGAAGTGCATGATTTGCGCGTGGCTCTGCGGCGCTGCCGGACGATGGCGGATGCGTTAAGCGAAGTCAATCCGGACCGCGGCTGGCGGGCGTTGAAGAAAGAAAGCCGCGGCCTGTTCCGTGCTTTAGGTGCGCTGCGGGATACGCACGTGGAGCAGGAGTGGCTGAAGAAACTTTCCGCGCCCGGGGATCCGGTACGCACGCACATGCTGAAGGTGCTGGCAGGGGCGCAGAAGGAACACCGGGTGAAGGCGCGGCGTGCGCTGGAGGATTTTGGCCGCAAGGAATGGCGGAAGTCTGTTCCGAAGCTGCGTGGCAAGGCGCAGTTTTTCCCTCTGGATAGCGTGGTGTTTCAGCGGCTGGCCTTGACGCGGTTGAATGAGGCGGCGGAACTTTACGAGCGGGCGCGCAGGGGACGCAGCCGGATCGCTTGGCACCGTTTGCGGATTGGGTTGAAGGGATTCCGTTACACGCTGGAGAATTTCATGCCGCAACGTTACCAGCCTTGGAGCGACGATCTGAAGCGTATCCAGGATTTGCTGGGCGAAGTGCACGATCTGGATGTGTTGCGTGCCGTGATCCGGCGGCAGCGCGCGAAATTGCTGGAAGCAGACGTGCTGCAGTGGTTTGAGCGAATCGAAGTGGCGCGCCGGGCGCGGCTGGAGAAATTCCGGTCAGTCATCGCGAGCAAGGGATCTCTTTGGATGATGTGGCGCGCGGGGTTTCAGGGCATACATGTGGTGCAATCGTCCGCGGCGGTTGCGCCGCCGCAGCGGCTTCAGTCGGCTAGTTGACGCAACATTTTCGGCGTTAGAATCCAGAGAATCTCCCACCTGCCATGTCCTGCGGTGTGTTCCAGGCAAGCGACTCCAGCTTTTTTTAACGCCGTAAAAACTCCGTGGGCGCCGGTGACGTGCGCGATCAACATGTCCAGTTGCGGCGCGTGGCCGAAGCACATCACTTCCTTGGCGCGCACGCGGATCACTTCTTTGACGATGTCCGCGGGATTGCCGGCGGGCTTCAGGGCTTCATGCGCGCGAATTTTCTGCGGCGAAAATCCCAGGGTTTCAGCGAAAATTTCGGCGGTTTGCGCGGCGCGCACGTAGGGGCTGGTAATCAGCACGTCCGGCTTCACTTTGAGCGCTTGCAAGCCCAGCGCCGCGGCGCGCGTTTTTTGTACACCTTTCGCGGTGAGCGGGCGTTCCGGCTCGGGTGGAGATTTTGGGTCGTTGGGATCCACGGCGATGCCGTGACGCACCAGATACAGAATCATGATTTATGCTACCTTCTCTTTTCCCTGCGCGCGACGAAATTCTGGCTTCAGGTGAAATTCCTTTTCGAACATGTCGGACTTGCGTTCCAGGCCCAGCAGATCAAGGCGCGTGCCGTCGAGCGCGCGGATGATGAAGATCGCTTTGCGGCCGGAAATTTGCACGTCCACGCCGGCAACGCGCTGGGCGTGTTCGGACTCGAGTTTTTCCGCGATGCGCAGCAGGCTGCTTAGCAGCCGCGCGTGGCGTCGCCGTTCACCGTCGAGCGCGGCGTAGGAAGCGTGTTCGAGCTGCGGCTCGGATTTCGAATTGTGATAACGCACCAGCGCGGCAACCATATCGCGCCGCCAGCCACGCAGTTCGGGGATTTCTCCGTTGCGGATCAGGTATTCGCCATGCCGGTGATGCGATTTGCGCGAAACGAAATGCCCAACGTCGTGCAGCAGCGCAGCCATTTCGAGCACCAGGCGCAGGTCCGCGCCCATTTCGTGGATGGGGCGGAGCTGATCGAAGAGTGAGAGCGCGAGGCGCGCGACCTGCTCGGCGTGCTGCGGATTGTAATCGAGGCGGCGGGCGAACCAGCGCGTGCTGGCGAGCAATTCGGAAGCGCGGCCTTTTTCTTCTTCGGAGGTGGTGCGGACGGAATATTGTTCGGCGACGAGGTCCAGCAGGATTCCTTCGCGAACGCCGACGCCAGGAACGAGCATGGTGCGCAGGTCCAGCCATTTTGCCAGCGTATTGAAAATAATCGCGGCAATGCCGATCACTTCGGCGCGATCTTTGCGGATGCGGAAGGCGCGCATGCGGCCGGGCACATCCAGCGCGAGCATGCGCCAGGTTTGATCGCGCAACAGGCGCGTATTGATTGTGGGGATGCGCTCGACCATAGGTCCCGCGGCGATGCGCACGAGGGCCTCCGCGTTTCCGCCGCAGGCCACTGCGATGGAGCGGCTGAGGTGGGGCGGGGAAGGAATCGCGCTGCGCAGTAGAGCAAGAATGTGATGACGCAGGCGGTTGGCGTTGTCTTCGTCAATCGCGCCCTCGATGGAAAAAGTTTCCATCAGGCGGATGGTGCCGAGGGGAAGTCCGATGCGTTGCTCGAGGACCCCGCGCTGATAAAAATTCAGTTCGAGGCTGCCGCCGCCGAGGTCGAAGATCAAGCGCGGCTGGATGCGATCTCCCAGAGCCCACTGCACAGCGGAGCAGACCAGGCGCGCTTCTTCCTCGCTGCTGATTACTTCGAGCTCGATTCCGGCTTTGCGCTGCACGCGATCCATCAGGCGGCGGTAGTTTCGCGCTTCGCGTGCGGCGGCGGTGGCGACCGCGCGATAGGCGCCAACATTGTATTGGTCCATGCGATCGCGGAACTGGCGGAAGGCGCGCGCGGCGCGGGAAATTGTGTCGCCGCTGATCACGCGCCTGGTGAACGCGTTGTGGCCCAGGCGCACCGCTGCGCGTTCGCAATCGAGCATCTGGATATGCCTCGGAGAAGTGGCGCGGGCGATTACCAGACGAATCGCATTCGAGCCCGCGTCAATGGCTGCCAATTGAACCGGGGCGGCCATTGATTTACCGCCAGAGGTGCGACAAGGCGTGCGAAGGCCGGTAGTGCGTGCTCCGTATCCCCAGGTGCGCGGCAATGCGTTTGCGCAAGAGGCGGTTGAGATCGGAGACGCTGCTTTCGCCGTCCATTTCGATGAAGCCGTGGCGTTTCGAGAGATATTCGAATTCGCGCTTGATCATAGATTGGTAGCGGATGAAGGACTGGAACAGGTCGTTGGAAAGCGACATATCGCGGCCGGATTCCCAATAGCTGATGGTCTGGGATTTCTTGAATTCGCGGTCGAAGGCGACTTCAGGGCGCACATTGAGCCAGAAAGTGAGGTCTGGGCGCAACGCGGTTTCGTAAATTCCGTGCAGATAATCGCGGCCGATGCCGCGGACGGCGGACCGCGCGATCAGAGTGAAGATGTAGCGGTCGGCGAGCACGATGAGGCCGGAACGCAGCGCGGGAAGGATGCGGCGTTCGAGCTGATCGAAGAAATCGGTGCTGTACATCAGCGCGAGAGTCATGCGCGTGACAGAATTTTCGGCGAGCAGGCCGTCAATATCTTCGCCAACGAGATAGGAGCGGCGCAGGCCCATGGTCTGCACAGCGAAGCCTTCGGATTCCAGCCATTCGGTGAGGAGTGAAATCTGCGTGGAACGGCCGGAGCCGTCCGTGCCTTCGATCACGACGAGCGTACCGCTGAGTTCTTCGGGCTTTACGCCGGGAAGAGGCGAGCCGTAGAAGCGCGAGGGTGGCTCGATCGGGGCCGCCTTGCGTTTTTTGGCGGGTCGGCCATTGGAGCCGTTTGAGCCGGGCGTTTTGATTGCGGTTTTGTCGGCGCGTTTCATTTTTTCTTGGGCGCGAATTGCTGCAGGGAGATGCGCTCGCCCACGATCTGGCGCATCAATTTCTGCAGTTTGTTCACGCGCACGGTGCCATCCATCAGGACGAAGTGATCGGTCTCGATCATCTGGTCGTAATTGGTGAGGATGCGTTCCTGGAAGATGCGGAAGCTTTCGGCGCGGTCCAGAGAAATGCCCAGGTCCATGCCGGCTTCGTAATATTTCAGCTTGGGGCGTCCGGCGACGATGCGGTTCACGGCGACGTCGAGCGGAGCGCGAAAATAAAACGTGATGTCAGGAGTGGGCGCGAAGCTGTAGAGATTTCGCAGCCAGCGGGGCGAGCAGCCGCGAGCGGCATCGCGCGCGAAGGCCGTGTAAATGTAGCGGTCGGCGAGAACCAGGTAGCCGCCGTGCAGCAGCGGCATGATTTGGCGTTCGCAGCGGTCGGCGAAATCGGCTGCGTGGAGCAGGGAAAACGTGGTGGGCGTCAGCAGGCGGCGCTGTTTGCCTCGGCGGGTGGCGGACTTCACCAGCGGCGAGGAATTCCATTCGGTGAAGTGAATGCGATAGCCGCCGATTTCCAGCCAGCGTTTCAGCAGATAGAGCTGGGTGCTTTTGCCGGAGCCGTCAATGCCTTCGACGACCACCAGCGCGCCGGGATACTGGCGCTTGGGGACGGGCTCCTTCAGCGAAAGCGTTTCGGTGATGGTGAGAGTTTCGGGCGTAACGGTCCTCATGTGTGGCTAAGCTTGCCGCCAATCCGACATGATATCCCGGAACGCAGGGCGCGAATGTGAAAAAAGTGTTACAACGCCGGGAGCCGGCGCGCGGTAAGCTTGCCTTGCGCGATTCGCGGTTTTTTCGTGCCGCGCTGAAAAAGGGGCGGATTCACTATGGCTACAAATTTTTCCAAAGAACTCATCGTTAAGCCGGGGCGCAAAGTGCGGCTGCGGAAGTTTGATCCTGGCGACACGCTCGGATGGGATAAGGGGCACGCGATGAAGGCGAGCCTCACGAAAGCGCTCCACAGGCTCGACAAGTTGCAATACCTGCTTTACGCGGACCACAAGCATGCGCTGCTGGTGGTGTTTCAAGGATTGGATGCGGCGGGGAAAGACGGAACGATCCGCCACGTGATGTCTGGCATCAATCCGCAGGGCTGCCGCGTGACGTCGTTCAAGACTCCTTCGGCGGAGGAGGCCGCGCACGATTTTCTGTGGCGCGTGCACAAAGCGGTGCCGCCGTACGGAGATTTCGGAATTTTCAACCGCTCGCATTATGAGGATGTGCTGGTAGTGCGCGTGCATAACCTGGTGCCGAAGCAGGTGTGGTCTAAGCGCTACGAGCAGATCAACCGGTTCGAGGCGATCCTGGAAGCGAATAACGTGCGCGTTGTGAAGTTCTTCTTGCACATCAGCAAGGACGAGCAGAAGAAGCGATTCATGGAGCGGATTGACGATCCCGACAAGCGCTGGAAGATTTCGCAGGCGGATTTCGACGAGCGAAGGTTCTGGGATGAATATATCGGAGCTTACGAAGATGCACTTGAGCGCTGCAGCACGAAGCGCGCGCCGTGGTTTGTGATTCCCGCGGATAAGAAATGGTTCCGCGATCTGGCCGTTTCGCACATCATTGTCGAGACGTTGGAAGAAATGAACCTGAAATTTCCACCGCCGGCGATTGATGTGAAGAAATTGAAATGGCGGTGAGCGGCTCCTCTTCGCGGCGCGATTTCTGCTAGAATCGCTCGTCTTTAAGCGATCGGAGGACATCGTTCTGCGCGTGATTCATTCGCGCGCGCGGGAATCCTGGTCACCCGGCGGCCCATGAGCGACGAAGCCATTTTCCCACGAAATTTCTTGAAGGCTTATCCCGTGGCGCTGCGGGGTGAGGGATGTTTTGTGCATGCGGTTGGCGGTCGGCGTTATCTGGATGCGTCGGGCGGCGCGGCTGTGGTGACGATCGGTCACGGCGTGACGCAAATCGCGCAAGCCATCGCCGAGCAATCCACGCGGCTCGCGTACGTGCACTCTTCGCAGTTTCACACCGCTGTCGCTGAAAAATTGGCCTCACGAGTTCTGGCTTTGGCGCCGCAGGGCATGCGCCGAAACGGGCGCGTATATTTCACTTCGGGCGGATCCGAAGCTACCGAGACGGCGATAAAACTCGCGCGGCAATATTGGATTGAGCGCGGCGAGCTGCGGCGTTTTCGCGTGATTTCGCGGCAGCAGAGTTATCACGGCAGCACGCTCGGGGCGCTGTCTGTTTCTGGAAACGTGCGGCGGCGCGAACCATTTGCGCCTTTGCTGAAAGAGTGGGGGCACATCGCGCCGTGCTTTTGCTATCGCTGCCCGTTTGGATTGAAGTATCCGGAATGTAATGTGGATTGCGCGGATGATCTGGAGCGTTTGCTGGAGCGCGACGGATCGAAGGACGTGGCTGCGTTTATTTTCGAGCCGGTGGTGGGAGCTACTTTGGGCGCGGTGGCTCCTCCGGATGGTTACGCGCAGCGCATCGCGGAAATTTGCCAGCGGCACGGGATTTTGTTGATCGCCGATGAAGTGATGAGCGGCATGGGGCGTACCGGCAAACCTTTTGCAGTGGAACATTGGAGCGTTTCGCCGGACATGATTCTGGTGGGTAAGGGAATTGCGAGCGGTTATGCGCCATTGGGTGCGGTGATCGCGGCAGGCCACGTGGCGGAGGCAATTGCCAAGGGCAGCGGGACTTTTCTGCACGGATTTACTTACAACGCACATCCGGTTTCCGCGGCGGCGGGGAATGCGGTGCTGGATTATATCGAGCAGGAAAATCTTTTTGCGCGCGTCGAGCCTGCAGGGCGCGAATTGCGCGAGGCGCTGGAGCCGCTGCGGAAATTTTCGGTGGTGGGCGATATTCGCGGCATCGGTTTGCTGCTGGCGATTGAATTTGTCCGCGATGCCAAGACCCGCGCGCCATTTCCACCGGATGCGCGTGTCGCCTATCGCGTGCAGGCGGATGCGCTCGAGGCTGGCGTCATGACTTATCCGATTCAAGGTTGCGTGGACGGTACGCGCGGGGATCACATTCTGATTGCTCCGCCTTACATCATTACGCCGCAGCAAATTCAGATGCTTGTCAGCGGATTGGAGCAGGCCATCGGCGATCTGGAGAAGACTCATCTTGCGGCGACGGGAGGTTCTTCTGCTTCGCTCTGAGCGCCGCGGCCGGCGGGCTTTGTGCCTTGCTGGTGGCGTATTTTTGGCGGCGCTTGCTCTGGCAGCTGCGCCTGATCTCGCGAAAATATCCGGGTTTTCGCCGCGCGCGGCTGCGCAGGAAATCGTCACGGAGAATTCTTTCCGCGAAGCCATTTCCACGCCTGAAATTATCAAATTTCATCGCTACCTCACGGCAGAGCCTCATCCTGCCGGTTCGCCGCGCAATAATGAATTGGCGCAGTGGGTGGCGGAGCAATGGCGCGCTCAGGGCCTCGAAGACGTCACCGTGCATCAATACGACGTGCTGAATTCCTCGCCACACGAAATTTCACTCGAGATGGTGAAGCCCGCTTACTATCGCGCCGGGCTGCGCGAAGCCGCCTACGATGTGGACCCGGACACCAAAAATCCGAAAGTTGACGGCGCATATCTGGGCTATTCGGCTTCGGGCGAAGTGACGGCGCCGGTGGTTTACGCGCACAGCGGCAACCCTGAAGATTACGAATATTTGCGGCAGCATGGAATTGATGTGCGCGGGAAAATCGTGCTGGTGCGTTATTCGAATCCTTATAGCTATCGCGGATTCAAGGCGCTGACTGCCGAGCGCCTGGGCGCCGCGGCTATCCTTATATATTCCGATCCTGCTGAAGACGGTTACACCAAGGGCGCGGTGTATCCCGACGGGCCGTGGGGTCCGGAAACGCACATCCAGCGCGGGGCGATCACTTATGATTTTCTGGAGCCGGGGGATCCGCTGACGCCTGGTTATGCGTCGGTGCCGGGCGCGAAACGGATTCCCGCGGAGCAGGCCATATCGCTGCCAAAAATTATGGGTGTCCCACTTTCCTGGCACGATGCCGAACCGCTGCTGCGGAAGATGGATGGTCCCACGGCGCCGGATTCCTGGCAGGGTGGGCTGCCGTTCAAATATCACGTGGGCGGAAAACGCGTGGTGGCGCATTTGAAAGTAGACATGGACCAACGCGTGCAGCCTTACTACGTGACGGAAGCGCGCATACGCGGCAGCGAAGCGCCCGACGAGTGGGTGGTTCTGGGGAATCATCGCGACGCGTGGGTTTTTGGGGGAGTCGATCCTTCCAGCGGCACAGCGGCGATGCTGGAAATGACGCGCAGTTTGGGGCAGCTGCTGGCGCGAGGCATTCGTCCGAAGCGCACGCTGGTGATTTGCAGTTGGGATGGCGAGGAGTATGCGCTGACGGGTTCCACGGAATGGGGCGAGCAGTATGCCGATGAATTGAAGCAGAAAGCCGTGGCGTATTTGAATGTGGACGAAGCGACCTCTGGAAATAATTTTGAGGGCGACGCAGTGGGCTCGCTCGCACCGCTGCTGGTGGAGGTGAGCCGAGCGCTGCCTGCTCCGTCGGGAAAAACTCTATACGACGAGTGGAAAATGTCGCGGAAGGCCGAGCTGAATATGACGCAGGCGGTGCCGGATGCGGAGTTGGCCAATACGCGCATTGGCAGCGGCTCGGATCACACGGTCTTTCTGAATTTCCTGGGGATTCCTACCGTCGGACTGACTTTCACCGGGCCTTATGGCGTTTATCATTCCATGTACGACGATTTTTTCTGGATGAATCATTTTGGGGATCCTGGTTATCGCTATCACACTTTGATGGCGCAACTGTGGGGCGTGCTGGCGCTGCGTTTGGCGAACGCGGACGTGCTTCCGTACGATTTTGACTCGTACGGAGAGAACATCCGGCAGTTCGTGGTGGATTTGAATCTTGCGAGTCACGTGAGCGCGCATATTGATCTGGCGGTGTTGCAGCAGCGCATTAACGATTTTCAGACGGCTGGGCGCGAGCTAAATCTGGCTGTGGCACAGGCGATTTCTTCGGGGCGGCTGGACGCGGCTGTGACGGCGCGGGTGAATCAGCAATTGATGCAGGTGGAGCGGAATTGGTGCAACCCGGCGGGAATTCCGGGGCGTCCTTGGTTCAAACATTCTTTGTACGCGGCGCGTTATACGTATGCGCATCTGGAGTTGCCGGGATTGACGGAAGCGTCCGAAGCTGGCGATTGGAAAGTGGCGGAGGAACAGGCCAAGATTCTGGAGGGCGAACTCGCGAAGAATACCGAGCTTTTGAAGCAGACGCGCGCGCTGGTGGAGCGGCCGGCAGCGGCTGCGCAATGATGATATTTTCCTGACGAGCGCTATTTTTTCAAGAGAGTGGAGACGCGATGAAGAACTTTAGAGCGAACGTGGTGCTTACTCCGGCGACGGTGGTCCTGTGTCTGATTGTGTTGGCGCCTATCGCGTGCGCGCAGGGCGGCAAATTTGAGCGCGAAGTGCGAGCGCGTGATTTGGGTGTGCCGTTTGAGGGAACACCCGGGCCGCTGGACGCGATTACAGACGTGAAGGGCGTCGAAGTCGGATACCGTACGCTGATTTCCGGCGACGGGAAACTGGTAGTGGGAACTGGGCCGGTGCGCACCGGCGTCACCGCTGTTTTTCCCCGCGGGAAGAGTTCCGTCGATCCCGTGTTTGCGGGATGGTTCACGGAAAATGGCAATGGGGAAATGACCGGCACAACCTGGGTGGAAGAATCCGGATTTCTTTACGGGCCGGTGATGATTACGAATACGCACAGCGTAGGAGTGGTGCGCGATGCCGTGATCGCCTGGCAATTGCAGCACGCTCCTTCGCTGCCTCTGGACGACTGGTGGTCGCTGCCCGTGGTGGCGGAGACGTGGGACGGCTATCTGAACGACATCAACGGATTTCACGTGAAGGCGGAAGACGCTGACGCTGCAATGCGCGATGCGCACGGCGGACCGATCGCCGAAGGCAACGTGGGTGGCGGGACGGGGATGATTTGTTTTGAATTTAAAGGCGGCACCGGAACAGCGTCGCGCGAACTGCCGGAAAAACTGGGCGGCTACACGGTGGGCGTGCTGGTGCAATGCAATTTTGGGACGCGGCATTTGCTGCGCATCGCTGGCGCACCGGTGGGATATGAAATTATAGGGAAGCGCGTATGGAAAGATGATACCGGCTCAATCATCGTGGTAGTGGGGACCGACGCGCCACTGCTCCCTAGCCAGATGAAGCGCATCGCGAAGCGCGTGACGCTGGGGTTGGGCAGGCTGGGCAGCATTTCCGGCGACGGCTCGGGCGATATTTTTATCGCATTTTCCACGGCGAACGCGGGCGCTGGGCTGGCGCAGAAAAACCCCGTCAGTGTGCAGATGCTGCCGAACGATCGCATGGACGCGTTGTTTGAAGCTACGGTGCAGGCCACAGAGGAAGCCGTGGTGAACGCGCTGGTGGCGGCGCGGACAATGACGGGCGCGGACGGGCACACTGTCGAGGCGTTGCCGCACGACCGGCTACGGGAGGTCCTGAAGAAGTATAATCGGCTGGTGGATGTGAAATAGCCGGAAGCTGGCGGCGAACGTCTTAATAAGAAGGAGGCAGACCCGCGATGAAAGCATTTTTATTTGGAGTCATACTGACTTTGTTTGCGCTGGTGGCAGGCGGATATTTTCTGCTGAAGTCGGGGCGCGTGAGTTTCAATGCCGATCAGGAGCCGTCCGCGGTGGAAGAGCATTTGGCGATGTCCGCGGTGGACGCCTCGACGGAGCGTAACGCTCCGGAGATGAAGAACCCGGTTCCGGCCGACGAAAGCAATTTAGTGGCAGGTGCGAAATTGTATCTGGATCATTGCGCCGGGTGCCACGGCCTGCCGGCCAATCCGGAAAGCCAATTTGGGCGTTCGTTCAATCCGCAAGTCCCGGCGTTTTTCAAGGACGCGCCAGACATGCCCGAAAATCAGAATTTTTACATTATTCAGCACGGGATTCGCTGGACGGGAATGCCGTCGTGGAAGAACACGCTGAACGAAACGCAGACCTGGCAGTTGGTGACTTTTTTGAGCAACGTGCAGAAGCTGCCGCCCGCGGCGCGGAACGAGCTGGAATTGACGCCGGGTGCCGCGTTAGGCGTCACGCCGGCGACGATTCCGGCACCAGCCGCGATGCATACGAAGTGACGAGCCTGCGTGGCGGCCGCAAAATCGGTACTGCGGCGGGCGAAGACTATACGCAAAAACAGTCCGCTTTGCGGCGGTTACTCCTGCTAGAATTTGATTTTCCCCTGCGCTTGAGCTAGGTTTTGTAGGTGGACTACGGGCTGGTTCGCGCTGTTATAGCGCGAGTCGAGCGCGCCTGTGGCGCACCTCTGACGCACCTCGCCAATCACAAGTTGCATCGAATCGATGGAGGATACGCTTGATGTCTGATGCGGTCGCGGAAAAAGTGATCTCGACGCTGGCTTCGGTAAAGCGAATCCCCGCGGACACGATCACGCTGGAAACGAATTTACAGGATTTGGGCATTGATTCGCTGGACGTTTTTACATTGCTATTCGAATTGGAAAACGCGTTCAAGATCTCCATTCCCGACGACGATGTGCGCTCCCTGCGCACGGTGAAAGACGTGGTGGATGGCATCAAGAAGATTCTTGCCGCCGCGCCGCCCGATACTTCCCTGGGCTCGGCCACCCCGGCGGATTGACGAATGGCCCCACGCCGCGTCGCTATCACAGGATTGGGAATTATTTCCCCGCTGGGATTGAACCTGGAAGAAAACTGGAAATCCTTGAGCGAAGGCCGCCCCGCCATTGGTCCGATCAAGGGCGCGGACTGCTCGACGCTGCGCTTCAAGAACGGCGCCGAGGTGAACGGCTACGATCCGATGAAACATTTTCCGGGCGGGAAAGACGCATACATTGACCGCTTCGCGCAATTTTCGGTGGTGACGGCGCGCGAGGCTCTGCTCCATTCGGGACTGGTGTTAACTCCAGAATTAAAGGAGCGCTCCGCGATTGTGTGCGGCTCAGCGGTCGGCGGGCAGGCGGCGATCGAAGCCGGTTTCCAGGACCTTTGGGTGGAGGGGCGCGGACGCGTGCATCCGCTGACGATCCCGAAGACCATGTCCAACGCGGGAGCGAGCCACATTGCGATGGATTTGGGCATGAGCGGGCCTACTTACACCGTTTCTACGGCGTGCTCATCGGCGAATCACGCGATTGGGCAGGCGTTTCGACTGGTGCGCGATGGCGAAGCGGACGTCGCGATGACCGGCGGCAGCGAAGCGATGTTCTCGATCGGCATGTTGAAGGCCTGGGAAGCGATGCGCGTGATTGCGCCAGACACTTGCCGGCCATTCAGCAAGGACCGCCGTGGGATGATTCTGGGCGAGGGCGGCGCGATGATGGTGCTGGAGCCGATGGACGCGGCGAACGCGCGCGGCGCCACAATTTTCGCGGAGATTTGCGGATTTGGCATGACGGCGGATGCGCATCATTTGACGCAGCCCGCGGTGCACGGGCCGGCGCGCGCGATGCGCGGCGCTTTGCGCGAGGCGGGATTGGCACCGGAAGACGTTGGTTACATCAACGCGCATGGGACCGGCACGCCGGGGAATGATCCGGTGGAAAGCAGCGCGATCCGCGAAGTTTTTGGCGCGCATGCGGATAAGATTGGTGTGAGTTCGACGAAATCCATGCACGGGCATGCGCTGGGCGCGGCCGGGGCGCTGGAAGCGATCGCCACGATTCTGGCTTTGTACCACGGGATTTTGCCGCCTACCGCAAATTTCAACGAGCGCGATCCGGAGTGCGATTTGGACTACATTCCGAATCAGGCGCGGGCTCTGCGCGTCGAAGCGGCGCTCTCGAATTCTTTTGCGTTTGGCGGTTTGAATGCCGTAGTGGCGTTCCGCGCGGCGCCGCGTTAGAGCGCTATACTCTCTCCTGTCTGCCTTCCGTCGTCTTTCGTTGAATCCGTTTGTGGCTGGAGTATCATCGCGCGGTGCGTGGTTCTTCGTGCAGGTACCGTACAGGGGGAATTTTCATGGCTGAGGCATCGCTGGAACGGATTGCAGAGGTAGATGTGGCGGAAAAGGTTTTTGGGAATGCGCCGAACATGCTGGTTTTATGCCTTACGGTGATTGGACTGATCAAGATTTACACGCGCTTCGATAAAATCACCACGCTGGCGGATAATTTTCTGGCCTTCATCGCGCTCGGCTACCTGATCGCTACAATTGTTTCCTACCTGGCGTTGCGAACGAGCAGCGCCGCGCGACGGACCCGTCTGGCCCGGGCGTCGGATATGGTGTTTCTGATTTCGTTGGTTTGCACGGCTGCCGAGGCGCTCTTTGTTACGTTTGCGTTGGCGGGCTGAGGATGATCCGGCTGAAGACGAGCCAGCAAACCAGGCGATCCGGCTCGCTAGAAGTTAAAGCAGTCCGCGCAGCAGTGGAAGGATCGTAGGAACGACAGTGTTCCACGGGCCCGGCTCGGGCGACCAGTGGCGAGTCAGTTCGTCGGCGAGCGTGAGGGACACCAGAATCGCGAGGAACAGAAATCCCGCCATCACTACTATCTTGGTCAGGCCGCTGCTGTACTTCACGTGCATAAAAAACAAAATCACCAGCAACATTTTCGCCACCGCTATTGCCAGAGCGACCACTGTATTCAGCGGAATCACATCCACCAGGCGCATTCCCGTATGCAGGTCGCCGAAATCTACGAAAGCGGCGCCGGTGGTAAGCGCGGTGAGCACCAGTAACGCGACGAATATGCCGAGATAGGTTTTCACGGGAACTATGTGCGCGGACATTAGTGCACCCCCGCGATGGCAAACCTGCCGCCGATCAAATACAGCAGCGGGAACAGGAAAATCCAGACGATATCCACGAAGTGCCAGTAGAGGCCGCTGACTTCGAGCGGCGCGTAATATTCGGAATTGAACCGGTTGCGGTGCGCCATCACCGTGAGCGTGCCGAGGATGCCGAACCCGATGATCATGTGCAGGGCGTGCAGGCCAGTCATAAAAAAGTAGAAGCAGAAAAACATGGGAACGTGCGGGCCAGCCGCGCCCCATTCCGGGCGGATGATAAAGCCGAAGCCGGGAATAAGATGTTCGTGGTAATCGGCGCGCCATTCGAAATTAAATTTCAAGAACAGGAAGATCGCGCCCAGGATCATGGTGACGATCAGGTACATCACCTGTTCGGATTTTTTCTTGCCGGCCTGCGCGGCATGGATGGCCAGAGCCATGGTCAAGCTGCTGCCGATGAGCACTGCGGTATTAACGGCGCCGAATTTCACGTTAAGCAGGCGGCTGCCGGTTTCGAACGCGGGTAGGTAGAGCGCGCGATAAACAATATAGGTGGCGAAAAGGCCGCCGAAGAACATGATTTCGGTGACCAGGAATACCCACATGCCGAGGCTATCGGCATCGCGTTGCTGGTCCATGTCCTCGAATTGATGTTTGAAACCCGGCGGATGCGCGGCGTGCGCGGCCATCTCAGACACGGGGCCCTCCGACATTCGCGTAGTTGTATGCGTCTTCAGTCACTACCGGAATCTCCTCGAAATTTTCCGTGGGCGGCGGAGAAGGCGTTTCCCACTCGAGACCCTTCGCGCCCCAAGGATTCGGTCCCGCAATCGGCCCGTAGCGAATGGACCAGAGCAGATAGATCAGCGGAATCAGGTAACCGATGCCGAGAATAGACGCGCCGGCGGAAGACATCACGTTGAGCACCTGAAATTCGGCAGGATACACGGCGTAGCGGCGCGGCATGCCCAGGTAACCAAGCACGAATTGCGGGAAGAATGTCAGGTTGAAGCCGACGAAAATCACCAGCGCGGCGAAACGCGCCCAGCCATCTGGGTACATGCGTCCGGTAATCTTCGGCCACCAGAAATGGATGCCGCCCAGGTAGGCCATTACGGCGCCGCCAACCATGATGTAGTGAAAATGCGCGACGATGAAATAGGTGCCGTTCAAGTGCACGTCTGTGGCGAGCGACGCGAGGAACAATCCGGTAAGGCCGCCCATGGTGAACAGGCCGATGAAGCCGAGGGCGTAGAGCATCGGCGCGTCGTAGGAGATCGAACCTTTATAGAGCGTGGCGGTCCAGTTGAAAACTTTCACCGCGGAGGGAATGGCCACGAGGAAACTCAGGCACGAGAAAATCAGTCCGGCGTAAATGGATTGGCCGGTGACGAACATGTGATGGCCCCACACCAGAAAGCTGATGATCGCGATGGCCAAGCTGGAAAACGCGACAAAGGTATAGCCGAAAATGCGTTTGCGCGAGAAGCAGGTGATCAGCTCGCTCATCACGCCCATGCCCGGCAGAATCATGATGTACACCGCCGGATGCGAATAAAACCAGAACATGTGCTGGAACAGGATAGGATCGCCGCCGATGGCGGGATCGAAGATGCCGATGTGCATCAGCCGTTCCAGGCCGAGCAGGAAAAGAGTGATGGCGATTACCGGCGTGCCAAGAATGAAGATGATGCTGGTGGCGTACATTGCCCAGATGAAGAGCGGCAAGCGGAACCAGGTGAGGCCCGGCGCGCGCATTTTGTGAATGGTGACGACGAAATTCAGGCCGGTGAGAATCGAAGAGAACCCGGTTATGAATACGCCCACCGCCGTAGGAATCACGCTAGTGTGCGAAAATGTGCTGCTGTAGGGCGTGTAGAACGTCCAACCGGTATCCACGCCGCCGGAAATCACCGCATACAGCGTGAAGGCCGCGCCGATGATGTAAATATACCAGCTGAGCAGGTTCAGGCGCGGAAATGCCAGATCGCGCGCGCCGATCATCATGGGCACCAGGAAATTTCCCAGCGTCGCCGGAATCGAAGGGACCAGGAAGAAGAACACCATGATCACGCCGTGCATGGTGAAGAGCTTGTTGTAGGTTTCAGGTGCCACCAGAGCGCCTTGCGGGTCAATCAGGTGCAGGCGCATCAGCACCGCGAAAAAGCCGCCCACAAAAAACATGAAAGTGATCGAGCCGAGATAGAGCAGCGCGATGCGTTTGTGGTCGGTGGTGAGCAGCCAGGACTTTACGCCGTAGCTCGCGTTCAAATAATTGACGCGCGATTCGGCCGGAATTTCCTGCCCGGGCATTTCTGGAATGACTGTGGTGCTCATTTCCCGTTCGTCTTCCTTTCTTCCGTCCCGAGCGACTTGACGTAAGCGATCAGCTGCAACACCTGCTCCTCGTTGATCTGGCCCTGGAAGGTGGGCATGATCGGCGGATAATTGGGCAGGATGATGGAATTGGGATTCACGATGGCCTGGCGAATCAGAGTTTCATCCACGAGTTTCGAGTCGCCATTGCGCAATTTTTCCTGTTTGCCGTAGAGACCCACGAGCGAGGGGCCGCGGCCCGTATTGTCCGCCACATGGCAGGTGACGCAGCCGAGCTGGGTGAAGAGGCGCTCGCCGGTCTGAGCCATGGATTCGTTGCGCGCGCCGCCCGAAAGCCATGCGGCGTAGTCGGCGGGAGACATCACGTAAACCCAACCGATCATTTCGGCGTGGTCCGCGCCGCAGTATTGCGCGCAAAAAATATGGTAGGTGCCGATTTTGGTGGCCTGGAACCAGAGCGAGGTGTAGCGGCCGGGGACGGCGTCTTTTTTCACACGGAACGCGGGAATGTAGAAATCGTGGATCACGTCGTCGGACGTCATGGTGATCTTGATGGGTGCGTTCACCGGGACGTGCAGCTCGTTGATTTCACGCACGCCTTCGGGATGCTGGATGTGCCACATCCATTGCTTGCCGACGACAAAAATCTCGGTGGAGGCTTCGGGCGGTCGCGAATTCTCGAAGTACAGGCTGGAGGCCCAGACGAAAATCAGCACGGTGATGAGCGTGGGGACGATGGTCCAGGTCAGCTCGAGCGCCAGGTGCGTTTTGGTGTCCGCAGGGCGCTCGTCGGGCGAGCGGCGGCGGAATTTGATCATGAAGTAAAAAATTGTGGTGAAGATGCCGAAGGTGAAGAACAGCGTGATGGCGGTAAGGAAAAAATAGAGATGGTCCACGCTGTCCGCGATGGAGGAGGCGGCGGTGGGATGAATGGGAATCGCGCCAGCGGCGAGCGCGGCCATATCGGTGAAGCCCGTTTGCATCAGACCCGTGATCATCAGTGTCTTAGTGACCCTTTGCTGTTTCTGCGCGCGCCCGGCGGGCGAATCAACGCCTGCACCGCGTGCGCTTGTTTCAAGCTTTTCTTTGCGGCAGCGCGTAGTGCTCGCCGCGGAACAGAATCAACATCCCCACGCCTAGAATTAATATCGTCAGCGCGCCGCCGATCTGGATGACGTGCGAGATCAGCAGGCCATATTTTCCCGTCGCAGGATCGTAGTGGTAACAGAACAGCAGCACTTGATCCACGGGCGTGCCAATTTTCCCTTCGGACGCTTCCACGAGTCCCAGGCGCAAATCGCGCGTGGGGTACTGGATGCCGTAGAAGTAGCGCGATATTTTTCCTTCGGGCGTGAGCAGCATGATGGCGCTGGCGTGCGCGAACTGCTTGCTATCGGGATCGTAGGCGTACCGGAAACCGACGGCGTTCGCGAGCTGCTTGATTTGCGGCTCGTCTCCGGTGAGGAAATGCCAGCCTTCGGCGGCGCCGGGGCGGCCGTACATGCCCACGTACATTTCCTTTTTAGTTTTGGCCAGGACGTGCGATTCCGTCGGATCAATGCTGATGGTGACCACGTCGTACTGGTTGCCGATGTCCGTGGACAATTCCTTCAGGCTGGATTCGACTCCGTTCAGAACCTGGGTGCAGAGCATCGGGCAGTTGTAATAGACGAGCGTGAGAATCACGGGTTTCTGCCCGAAAAATTGGCCGAGCGCGACGGTTTTGCCGTCCTCGTCCCGGAAGGTGAGGTCGAGCGGAATCGTTTGGTTCAGTTTCTGGTCAATGCCCACTTGTTTCAAGAGTTCGGGCCGCACACCCACACTCTGCATCGGGTCTGACGCTAATTGCGCCGCCGCGCCGGGAGCGAGCGTGAGAAATGCCATGGCTGCGGCCGCAGCGGCTGCCAGTGTTGCCAGCAGCCTGCGTTTCATCGCGAATTTGCCGGACGAAAACACGTTAGCGGCGCGCCTCCTGGCTCATTTCATGATCTTTGTCGCGCTCCAGCACGTAGCCGCACGGGCCGGTCTGGTCTTGATCGGAAACGTCCGGCACAAAAGGCGCGGGGTTGCTGACGCCCGCGGGAATTTCTCCTGCGGCGCGCGCAGGCAGCCCTTGCTGCAGCGTCAGTTCCATAGCGCGCTCCACCGGAATGCGCACCACGCCGTTATGTTCATCCGCCCAGCCGTAGCTATTCAGAAGTTTGGCCTGGGCCAGACAATAGGCGTGCAGGTCGGCGCGCGGTTCCACTTGCAGGCGCGGCGCAGGCGGCAGGACGCGCGCATTTTCAAACGGCGAAGCGGGCTTGCCCAGGCTTTGAACTTTGCCGTAGAAATCGAAGAGGCCAGCCATGGAGACGAACACCACCACCAGCACGGCAATCAGCCACAGAGCCCAGCGCAGCAGTCCGCTAGGGCTGGCGTCACTGCGTTCGTAGCCTTCGTTTGCGCCGTTTGGCGCAGGAGGCTGGCCTGGACCGTGTTTAGTCTCCATGCTCATGCTGGAGCTCTCCTTCGAACCGCGGGTCGTGCAGCGGCAGCAGCGGCATCTTGCCCAGCTGCCAGAAATAAGTTGCGATCCAGATGATGCCGATCACCACGAGATAAAAAATGTCCCAGACCAGCGAGCCCAGGTGCGGGCCGTCTTTTTCATACGCCGGGACCATCAGCCAGTACACGTCCACGACGCTGAGGATCAGCATCATGGCAGCGACGGCCGATAGGCGATGCACGCGGCGCTTGATGTTGCGCTGCAGCAGCAGCAGGAAGGGCAGCGCGAAATGCAGCACGATCAGAACCACCGCGAGCTTTCCCCAGCTGCCGAAGGCGCGCGTCATATACCAGGGAATTTCGTCCTTGATATTTCCGGACCAGATGATCAAGAACTGCGAGAACGACAGGTAGGCCCACAGCATGGTGAAGGCCAGCATCAGGTTGCCGAGATCGTTGAACTGGCCGGGCGTGACCGTTTCGCGGATTTGTTTGCCGCGCTCGTCATCGGTGAGGCGGCGCAGCACGAAAATCACAAAAGACATCGCGGTGAGCGCCGCGACGATCATGAAAATCATGCCGTAGATGGTGGAGAACCATTTGGGCTCGAGCGACATCACCCAATCAATCATCGCAAACGATACGGCCATGCCCCACAGGATCAGGCCGGGGCCGCTGATGCCTTCCAGATATTTCGCGAGGCGCGGATCGCCGCTGGAATCCTGCTCGCGCGACCATTTATTCAGAAAATGCGCCAGGCCCATCAGAATCGCGAAATAAATTATGGCGCGCACGATAAAGAAGTTGGGGTTCAGGTACGCCAGCTTGAAATGGTAATTGGGATCGTGGCTCCATTCTTCGGACGGATTCACCCACGGAAAAATCTGCTTCATCCAGATCACGATGGGCACGAAGAGCAGCGCCATCACGCCAAACGTGCGCGTGCCGGCTTCCAGCAGGCGTCGAATGGGGTAGCCCCACCACCCGCCTGTAAGGTGATGCATCATCAGGATCGCCGTGCATCCCAGCGGAATCATCAGCCAGTAGATGTAGGCGAAGAGATAAGCGTGCAAGATTTGGCTGCCAAAGCTCATTGCGATTGCCCCGGATCCTGCTGATTCAGTTGCGGGCGCTGCGATTCTGGCACGTCTTGCACGGTCGCGTGTTCGCTGAGCTGCAGCACGCGAATGTATGCGGCGATGCGCCAGCGGTCTTCCGGCTCGATGCGCGAAGCGTAGCTGTACATGGAACCGTAGCCGCTCGTCATCACGTCGAAGAAATGTCCGACGGGCGCCTGGCGCAGGCGATCTATGTGATAGGAAGGCGGCGGCGGAAATCCGCGCTGCACCACGATGCCCCGTCCGCTGCCGGTGTAATCGTGGCAAGGAGTGCAATAGATGTTGTAGCGCTGGCGGCCGCGTTCGAGATCTTCGCGAGTGATGGGGAATGGAAACTTGTTGGAGAGCACGCCATTTTCTTTTCCGGTGTAAAGAAGTTCATCGAGGCGCAGCTGGCCGCGCGCCACGGTGCCGGGGACGACAGGCCGCTCGCTGCGGCCATCGTCGAAGAACGTGGTGGGCTCGTACGGCAGATATTTCGGCTGTTCGTGCATGTCCATGCGGCAGCCTGCGAGCCACAGCGCGAGCGCGCTCAGGCAAATCATGCGCGTCACGCGGGCTTTCGTGCCGCTTGCCGGACCGGATTGAAAATTAAACTTCAATCTCAAATACTCCGTGTGGATTCAAGCCTTCCAGAAACTTTTTGGTCTTCGCCAGATCGAAACTCTTGTCGCGCACTTTCACCACCAGGAAAAAGCGATCATTCGACGCGAGCGCGAAGCGCGCTACGTTGAACACCGGATGGTACGGCGTTGGCAGCCCGTTCATCGCGAGCATGCCGAACACGGCGCACAGCGCGGCGCCCAGCACCGTCAGCTCAAACGTGATGGGAATAAACGCAGGCCAGCTGTTATAGGGTTTGCCGCCCACATCCATCGGGTAGCTGATCACGTTCGCGTAATACTGCATGAAAAAGCCGGTCAGGCCGCCGAGCAGCCCGCCGATGAAAACGATCACCGGCAGAATCGTGCCGTGAAAGCCGACCGCCTCGGCGAGGCCCTCGATGGGCAGCGGCGAAAACGCGTCAATCTTCTTGTAACCGGCATCGTGCGTGCGCTGCGCGGCTTTCAGAAGCTCGTCGGGCGTCTCGAACTCCGCCAGCAATCCGTAAAGTGGCTTGCGCTTCATAATACTATCCGTGAATCTCCGGATTGGGATTCTGTACCCGCGCCAGGAAGGTGGTGCGGGGACGCGTATTCAAATCATTCAGCAAGCTGTAATTGCGCGACTGCGCTTTCCATCTCGCGACGCGGCTGTTCGGGTCGTTGATATTGCCGAAGATGATCGCTTCCGCGGGGCAGGCCCCCTGGCAGGCGGTGACGATTTCGCCGTCGCGCACGTCGCGATTTTGTTCCTCGGACGTGATCTTCGCCGCATTGATGCGCTGCACGCAGTAGGTGCATTTTTCCATCACGCCGCGGCTGCGCACGGTGACGTTGGGATTGCGCACTCCGTAGAGGCTGGGCGTGGTGTAGTCGGAAAACAGCAGGAAATTGAAGCGCCGCACCTTGTAAGGGCAGTTGTTCGAGCAATAGCGCGTGCCGACGCAACGGTTGTACACCATTTCGTTCAGGCCTTCGGGGCTGTGCACCGTCGCGCCCACCGGGCAAACCACTTCGCAGGGCGCGTTTTCGCATTGCATGCAAGGCAGCGGCTCGTAGTACATCTCGGGATTGTCTATGTCCCCGCGGAAATAGGTGTCCACGCGGATCCAGTGCATCGCGCGGCCCTTCATCACCTGTTCTTTGCCGACGACGGGAATATTATTTTCGGCCTGGCAGGCCACCACGCAAGCGTTGCAGCCCACGCACTTGTTCAAATCAATGGCCATGCCCCAGGCGTAACCCTCGGACTTGAATCCTGGGTAGAGAGTCAGCGCCGGATCGCTCAATTCGGGCGAATCCTTCGCGAAGTTCGGGTTCTTGCCGAATTCCTCCAGCGTCGCGATGCGCACCAAATCGCGCCGCGCTTCTTCCACGCCTTCCTTGGAGACCTGGTGGCCGTCCTGATCAATCACGTATTGATGCTGAGTCACCGCAAAATAATATTTCTCGCCGGTCTTTTCGATTTTCAGCCCGCTGGCGAACCACGGCGCGGTAGAGGTACGAATGAAATTGGCGTTAAAGCCGGGGCCGGTGCCCACGCTGCCGGCGCGGCGGCGTCCGTAGCCGATGTGCAGGGTGACGCAGTTATCCGCGTGCCCGGGAACGATCACTACGCCCGCCTTGGTTTCGTGCCCTGCCAGCTGTAGCTTTACGTAATCGCCGTTCGCCAGCGCCAAATGCTGCGCCGTCGCCGCGCTGACCATCGCGGCGTTGTCCCAGGTAAGCTTGGTGTTGGGCTTGGGCAATTCCTGCAGCCAGCCGTTGTTGGCGAAGCGGCCGTCGAAAATTGTAGGGTCTGAGCGGAACGCGATCCCCAGTTCTTCGCTGGGCAAGTTCTGAATCTGCTGGGCAATATCGCCGCGCGGTGCGACGGAAATTGCCGGCAGCGCGGTTCCGGCCATTAGGCCGTCGTGCAGCGAGCGTTCCCAATAGGCATCGAACGCTTTGTCTTTTTCCGGGCGCACGCTCTTCCAGTAATCCCGCACGATGTCGTGCCCAGATTTTCCGGCGTCTCCGGCTATCACTCCCACAATTTCGTAGGCGGAGTGGTTGTCGTAGAGCGGCTGGATCAGCGGTTGAATGATGCCTACGGTGCCATCGAACGCCCGCGCGTCTCCCCACGATTCCAGGAAATGCGCGGCGGGGACGTGCCAGTGGCACAGTTCGGCGGTTTCGTCGTAATACAGCCCGGAATGCACGCGCGTTTTAACCTTCAGCAGCGCGGGGCCGAAATCGAAATCCACGGGCGCGTCATACACCGGATTATTTCCGCCCAGCATGAGGAGCAGGCTGACCTTTCCGGCGTTGATGTCGTTCACCAGATCGCGCAACGATTCCGTTTCGTTGACGGGATTCGCTTCGAGCGGCTCGGTGTAGTACACGGTTTTGCCGACGTTGCCCAGCGCGGCGTTCATGGCGTGCGCCAGCGCGTGGACGGCAGGCGGCTGTTCTTCGCCGGCGATCACCAGCGATGTGCCGCGATGTGCCGCGAGGTCTTTCGCCACGGCGCGAGTCCATTCGGCGGGAATCTTGCCGGTCGTCGCATCGCTGTTCGCGCCGGGAACGCCCGCCGCGGCCGCCAGTTCGCGCGCGAACGCTTCGATGGCTCCCGCTCGCAACGGTCGGCGATGGTCTGCAACCGCGCCGGTGCTGCTGGGCATGCTTTCTACGACGTAGAGGCGGTTCAGATTCGCGTTCTTTCCATCAATGACGCGGCGCGAAGAAAATTCGCGCGCGTAACGCACGTGCCCTGGGCCCGAGGAAACGAAATCGGCATCCAGCGACACGATCACGTCGGCCTGGTCCATGCGGTACACGGTGTTTACCGGCTTGCCGAACGCAAGCTTGGCTCCTTCGCGCGAATTGTCGCGGCCGCACGGCTCGTACTGATGCCATTTCGCGGCCGGCAATTTTTTCAGGATGGCGTTGATCTGCGCGGCCAGAGTTGGCGATGTCACCGTGTCGGTGAGAATCCGCAGCCCGCCGCCGTCGGCAGACATGGCCGCTTTTTCGTTTCCCATCGCGGTGAGGAACGCGGCCCAGCTGCTGATGCGTCCCTGGAACACAACCGTTTGCGAGCGGTCCGGGTCATACATCCCCAGCGTCGCGGCTTGCGCGAAGACGTCCGTGCCGCCCAGGCTGCCGGGATGTTCGGGATTGCCCTCGATTTTCGTGGGCCGGCCCATGTGGCTCTCAACCAACAGGCCCGCGGCGACTCCCGCGAGCGGCATGGACGTGGCGTAGAAGAGCGGCTTGCCCGCGACGATTTCCTCCGGCGCCTTCACGTACGGCACAATTTTCTGCGTGGGCAATTTGGTGCAGGCGCTCAGCCCGGCCAGAGCTGCAGAGGCGGCCGCGAGCTTCAGCACGTCGCGGCGATTCAGGCCCTCGGGATCTTTCGCGGGATCATGCGGGAATTCATTCTCCAGGAACTCGCGATATTCCTTGGTTTCAGACAATTCTTCCAGGCTTTGCCAGAAGCGTTTGCCGTCTTCCTGAGCGAGCTTCGCGCGCAGCGCTGCCAGGTCCATCGCTTGCGGAACTTTCGGGTTGAGGTCAGAGCTCATCGTTTTCTTTTTTTCGCCTTCAGCGGTGACACGTCGAACAATTTGTCAGACTGTGGATCTTGTACTCTTTCACCAGCTTCGCGCCCAGTTCCAGCTGATTCGCCGGCGTAACGTATCCCGGATCGAAAACTTTGGATTTGGGGCGCACGTATTTTTCCGGCTCGCGGTGGCAATCCAGGCACCACTCCATGTACAACGTATTGGCCTTCCAGGTGAGCGGCATTTCGGCCACTTGTCCGTGGCAAGTGGTGCAGCCGATTCCTTTGCTGACGTGGATGCTGTGATCGAAATAGACGAAATCCGGCAGCGCGTTCACGCGTGTCCAGGAAATCGACTTGTCGTCGCGATAGCTCGCGCGCACCGGCTCGAGCATCGGGGCCTTCGTCCAGATCTGCGAATGGCAGGTCATGCAAGTTTGCGTTGGCGGAATTCCCGCGAACGACGACTTTTCCACCGTGGTGTGGCAGTAGCGGCAGTCAATGCCCAGCTCGCCGGCATGATGCTTGTGGCTGAAGGGCACCGGTTGCTCGCGCGCTTCGTTCACGCGCGTGTAGATGGGCGAAAGCTCGATCGCATACAGCACGCCACCCAGCAGCGCCAGGATGACCACGGCGCCATAGATGCTCACCCGTGAGATGGTGTTCGTGCTGTGATGAAAAATTTGCATCGCTTCCCGAGTCTGCCTTTATTTCTTGGGGTTCTCCTCGTCCGTTTCTTCCACCAGCGAGCGCATCTCGTAAATCGAAATCACCGGCAGGAAGCGGATGAACAGGAACAGCAAAGTTAAGAACAATCCGATCGTGCCGACGTACGTGGCCCAATCCCACCTTGTTGGGTAGTACATGCCCCAGGACGAGGGCAGAAAATCGCGGTGCAGGCTGATGACCACGATCACGAAACGCTCCAGCCACATGCCCACGTTAACCACCAGGGAAATCACAAAAAGTATCGCCACATTGTTGCGCACGCTGCGCAGCCACATGATTTGCGGGATCACGATGTTGCAGGCGATCAGCAGCCAGTAGAAAAATGCGTAAGGCCCGGTCATGCGGTTGATGATGGTGAAGCGGTCAAACTGATTGCCGCTGTAGAACGCCATGAACGTTTCCATCATGTAGCCGTACGCGACGATCAGGCCGGTGGCGAGCATCACTTTCGCCATGTTGCCCAGGTGGCGCATGGTGATGAAATCTTCGAGGTTGTAAAACTTGCGGATCGGAATCGCCAGAGTCATCACCATCGCGAAGCCGGAATAAATCGCGCCAGCCACAAAGTACGGCGGGAAAATCGTGGTGTGCCAGCCGGCTACTTGCGCCACCGAGAAATCGAAGCTCACTACCGTGTGCACGGAAACCACCAGCGGCGTCGCCAGCCCGGCCAGCAGGATCGATGCCGTCTCGTAGCGCGACCAGTGCACGGCAGAACCGCGCCAGCCCATCGCCAGAATTCCGTAAATAATTTTTGCGGGGCGGTTCCGCGCACGGTCGCGCAACGTGGCCAGGTCTGGAACCAGTCCCACGAACCAGAAGAGCAACGACACAGTTGCATAAGTGGATACCGCGAAGACGTCCCATACCAGCGGGCTGCGGAATTGTGGCCACAGCCACATGGGATTGGGGTACGGCATCAGCCAATAGAAGAGCCACGGGCGCCCCATGTGCAGCAGCGGAAACATCCCGGCGCAGGCGACCGCAAAAAGCGTCATGGCTTCGGCGAAACGGTTGATGGAAGTGCGCCACTGCTGACGCAACAACAGCAAAATCGCGGAAATCAAAGTTCCGGCGTGGCCGATGCCGATCCACCAAACGAAATTGACGATGGCGAAGCCCCAGCCAATGGGGATATTAATGCCCCATATGCCGACGCCCTTGATCAGCAAGTATCCTAGCGTCACATTCAGGAGCATCAAGAGCAGGAAGGAAATCGCGAAGCCGAAAATCCAGCCCTTGGACGTGCCGCGTCCCAGCACGATCGAGCTGATCTTGTCGGTTACCGTACCCAGCGTATAACCCGGCTCAATGATCGGATGAGCCGAAGTTGATTCGATGGGACTTTGAGAGCCTTCCGGGTCCACGCGGTCGCCTCAGAACGTCGTAATAGATGCTGCGAGCTTAAAGAAGGGGCATCAAAATTACAAAATCGCCGGTTGCTCGACCCCAGGACGCCGGCGACTTACGGTTGACGGCTGCTATGAGTTGCAAAGAAACGGGACACACGCGGAGCGCCAAGAAAGGACGTTCGCCCCGGAGCACACTTAAGACCCGATAGGATAAAACCGGAGGCGAGTTGACGCAAGTTGAAAGAAAATTTTTTTCGGCGAGGTTTTTGCGCGGGCAGAGTTGAAATGTTAATTTTTGCCTTTATCTGTGTTCATCTGTGGTGCCATTCGGACTTAGCCCTTGTTCCAAAGCAGCGTGAGATTGGGGTCAATCACAATGCGCGTCGGCCGCACGCGCGACTCAAACTGAAAGCGCGTCTCCGTGCCGGTGGTCACCACCACTCCCAGTCTTTCTGGTTTTCCCGCAACCCGCACCGCATAGAGCGGCACCGCCGCTGTGAACGTATCTTCCGTTCCCGACTGTTCGAGTCTCCCGCTTACCACGAACGCGTTGCCGCGCGGCTTCACTTCGAATTTCACGCTGTAGCGGGGCAAGTCTGTGCCCCGCACCCATTGGTCGAAGAACCAATCCATGCGATGCGTGCCTTCCAGGTCCATCGCGGGAGTCATGTGCTGCTCGACGGCGTGCTGGAAATCAGCGGTGGAGAGCGGGCGAAAGCGATGTTCGGCGAGTATGGCGCGAAGCAACTCGCGGAAGCGCGCGTCCTGATCCTTGGCATTGGGATCGCGCAGCATTTCGCGCAGCATGTGAATTATCCATGTGCCTTTGCCGTAGATCAGCGTGTTATATGCGTCTGGAACTTTCGCTGAGGTCAGCCGGGGCCCCAAGACCAGCGGCCCCACATCATTCATGGAATGATCCGTGCCGGGAGCTTTGGCGGTAAGCGCCTCGCGATAATGCTCCAGCCAGTTTGTGAGCCGGTGCTGTCCGGGCTTTTTAGTATCCGCGTACCAGAGCGCCAGGTAGTTGGCCATCGCTTCCTGAATCCACGCGTCGCGGTAACTAGCGGCGCCAGTGAGGTTGCCCCACCACTGGTGCGCCACTTCGTGAAAAGGCATCAGGTCGCGCGCTTCGCTCTGCGCCCATTCGTTCAGGCCGGCGCGCTCTTGTGTCTCCGGCGGCAGAAACGCCAGTGTCGAGAGATACACCAGGCCCGGCCAGCCTTGCCCAAAGGAACCGGGAATCTGCGCCACGTCGAGATGATCGAAGGGAAACGCACCGTTCACGTTGTCGAAAAAGCGGATGGAATCTTGCACGCTCGCGCCCAATTGTTTTAGCGCGGAAGTGGGACTGGGTGTGGGAGCTTGGTCGAGGGCTCCGGACAATTGGTCAGTGTCTTTGTAACGATCGAGCAGCGACGGTGGCGGCACCGAGTTGGGACCAGCGGTCTGGAGGCGGGCCAGGATCGCATTTTCGAGTTCCTTATTTGCGTACACTTGAATTTTCGGCTGGCCCGCGGTGCTGGCCACCTGGTATTGGCTCAGATTAAAGCCTGAAGTGGGGAAGGGCGTTTCCGAGCGCCAGTGGCCGGATTTTGTTTCACCCTCCTCGCGCGCTTCGGTTTCGTCGCCTGTCGCGACCAGCGTCAAGCGCTTCGGCCAGTGAAAAGTGATATCGAACGGCGTGAAATGTTCGCCGCCGATGTGCGCGTACCATGCGCCGCGCTCGCCGACGAAGTAGGCGCCGTTACCCGCGTCGGCGATTACCGCGCCATGATAGGAAATCTGCAGATGAAAATCCGCTCCGGCTGGTTTTCCAGTGGGCAGCACCACCAGAATGAAATCGTCGCCGCGCCGGGCGGCGTCGCGGCGGCTGAGTTCCTCATTTTGAAAATAGGGAAGAGGCTGGTTATCTTCACCTAGAATTTCGTCCACGGCGAGGTGATGCGAGAGCTCCACTGCGACGACACGATCGCCCGTACGCCCGGCGCGCAGGTGCAGGGTGGTCTTGCCTTGCAGCGATAGATCCTCGGCGATGGTCGAGTCCACGCGATAATCCAGCGGCACGAACGCTTCCGTGTGCGTGGCCGGTGCATTTTCGGCGCGAAACGAAGCCCACACATCATAGGTGCGAATGCCATCGGCAAAGCGCGGCTGGCCGATGGTGACTTGCTCTTCGCGGCGGTAATCCACGGAGACTTCCACGGGGCCGGACTCGACGGTCTGCAGCAAAATGTAAAAATAGGGAACGGGTTCGGCAGCGAGCCAATCCACCATGGTGCGCAATGAGTGCGTCGGCGCGAGTCCCTCGGCGAAAGGATTCCAGTGCGCGGTGAAATCCGGATCGTTGACCGGCTCGACGCCGTCCTCCGCGAGTTGGCGCTGCAGCTCAGCAGCGGTGTCGTCGGTGAAGCGGATGTAGGCGTCGGAAAACGGCTGGTCGAGTATCGGGACGCCGATGAATTGCGCGAGGGAACGCCGCTCGCCGCGTTCGTGCGGTGTGGCGATCACACGGCCGCTGCCGGAGAAAACGGCGCCGGTGATGTGGCCGCCGAGCGGCTCGAGAAAAGCCAGCTTGCCTTCGCTGAATGTGAAACTGACCACGTCGCGGCGCAGCGTCAGGTCCTTCACGGTGTACACGTGCGCGCCATCAGGCCGCAGGTCGTTGAGCGCTTCGTATAGTGCGCGCGGGTCCGCGGGAATCGTCGCGCTTGCGGTGGACTGCGGTGTCGCGCCCGATTGTGTCACGGCGGGCTGCGCTGGCTCGATGGTGGTTGCGGGCGCTTGGGCCCGCTGCGCGCTCGCAGGAGCTCGTGGCGCAGCATTGCTGCGGTGCGTGATGCCAACGAAATCGGCGCCGAGCAGCAGGAGAACGGCCAGTGAAAATCGCATGAAGCTGCGCACGTAATTGACTCTACAGCTTTGATTGCCGCGAGTAAAAGGCAGGTTGTATCGGCGTGTTCCGCGCGCGGCCTGTTCGCAGGGACAGGTTGTACTACTTAGGGCATCAGTGGGGAAGCAGCGCCCGCAGCGTGCGATGCGCTTGATAAAATTTAGGTGTGCGTCACGCAGCGCCCATCGCGTCGCTATTGCTACTGGTCGTGTCTTCGGCGGCCGCCGATACCATCGTGCTGAAGAACGGCCGGCGGATCGTCGCCTCCACCGTTACCGAAGATGGTGACCGTGTCCGCTACGAAACTCCAGCCGGCTCGATGTCCATCCCGAAATCCATCGTCGCGCGCATTGATCGCGACGGCCTTGGCTACTCTGCAGCTTCCAGCGCTTCCAGCGAACCTCCTGTTTCCGCGCCGCACGTGGATCCGGTGCGCGGGTATGACGACATCGCGCGCCTCGTAATCCACGACAACGCTATTGACTTCAGCTATATCGCGCAAATAGAGACGGACGCTCGTTCGCACGCGCCTCTCGCCATCGAAAAAGTAGCCGCCGCGCATTACGCCGCCGCACAATTTCTGGAAAGCAAGGGCGACACCGCCAGCGCGATTGATCATTACCGCGAAGCGCTCAGCTTCGCGCCGGATAATCTCCCGCTGCTGCTGAATCTGGCGGTGCTCTATTTGCAGCAGAGCCAGTTCACTTCGGCGCTCGAACCGCTGGAGCGCGCCCGGCAGATCGCGCCGGATTCGGCCGACGTCGCCAAGCTCGACGGCTGGGCCTATTACGGCGCGAACAAAATGGATTTGGCCGTCGCAGAATGGCACCGCGCCGAAAAATTGCGTCCCGATGCGGAAGTAGAGCGCGCGCTGGAAAAAGCCGAGCGCGATAAAGCCGAGGAAGAAAGTTACCGCGAAGGCGAGACCGCGCATTTTGATCTGAAATATAACGGCAGCGCGGCGCCGGATCTGGCGCGCGGCATCCTGCGCGTGCTCGAAGATGATTTTCGCGATCTGGAATCGCAGCTGGATTACACGCCGCCCGATTCGATTGGCGTAATTCTTTATACCGGTCAATCGTTCGCGGACATCACGCGCGCGCCAAGCTGGGTGGGCGCTTTGAACGATGGCCGCATGCGCATTCCGGTGCAAGGCCTTGACACCGTCACTCCCGAGCTGGCACGCGTGTTAAAGCATGAGTTAACCCATAGTTTCATCGGGCAGAAAACGCACAATCGCGCGCCGACTTGGCTCCAGGAAGGTGTCGCCCAATATATGGAAGGGCGGCGCAGCTCGGAAACTGCCGGCGCTTTGCTGAACGCTCTCGGCCAAAACGAGCTTCCATCGTTGGCCGGCTGGAAGGCTCGTGGATGGGTCTGGGTGGCGGCGAAGCGGCGTTTGCCTATGCCTGGTCGCTCGCTGTAGTCGAATCCATCATCCAGACCGGTGGCATGGGAGACATCACGCGCCTGCTCGACGCCATCGCCAGCGCCCCAACCACGGCACAAGCGTTGCGCGACGCGCTGCACGACGATTACGCCGATTTGCAGCAGCAGGCAGTGAGGTATTTGCGTCAGCAGGATGTGCGCTAGTGCTTCGTAGCGCCGGCGTCTCGCCGGCAGAATTATCGTGGCACAGCCACTCTTGGCTGTGCTCTTTCTTTAGTTCGTCTTCCTGAGTGAAGCGAAGTATCTCTCTTCGCTTCCCGCCACGCTACAGAGTCGCCAGCAACCCCGCAATCAACGCCGCGCGTTCCGGCAACTTGCTAATTACCACATGCTCGCGCGGGCTGTGCGCGCCATCGCCCACCGCGCCCAGGCCATCGAGAGTCGGCACGCCCAGCGCTGCCGTAAAACTTCCATCCGATCCTCCGCCAGTCGAAGCTTCGCCGAGCGGCAATCCCATTTCTGCCATCAGCTCCTGCGCCACGCCAAACAACTTCCGCACCGCTGCCGTCCGTTCGAGCGGCGGACGATCTGCCCCCCCGCGCACTTCCACCCGCGCGCCTTGCAGTATCGGACGCAATGCCTGCAGCTTGCGATTGATGCGCGGCACATCCACCGCGCGCGCGTAGCGAATGTCCACCATCGCTCGGGCGTGCTCGGGGACCACGTTGGTGATCGTCCCACCGCTCACCACGGTGGTCTGCACGGCAATTCCGCGGCGCGGATCGTTCAGCTTCATCAGCCGCGCAATTTGCAATGCCAGCTCGTGCACCGCGTTCACGCCTTTCTCCGGATCAATCCCCGCATGCGCCGAGCGGCCCGTGACCATGATTTCCGCGCCGCCCACGCCTTTGCGCTGCGTCTTCAATCGCCCTTCGCGCCCGAACGAAGGCTCGAGCACCAGCACCGCGTCACTCCGCCGCGCTTCCTTCTCGATCGCCCGCCGCGAACTTTCGCTGCCGATTTCTTCATCGGAAGTCCACAGGAACACGAAGCGTTTCGTCGGCTGAATCTCCAGCGCGCGCAGAGCATCCACCGCATGCAGCGCCAGCACTGATGCCGCCCTTCATATCAAACGTGCCCGGCCCCCAAGCGCGCCCTTTCGCCACGCGAAACGGCATTTTCGCCAGCGTGCCAAGTGGATACACCGTGTCCGTATGCCCCAGCACCATGATTTGCCCGCTCGCGCGCCCCGCCCCATCCCAAATTTCCGCGCGCACGTGATTCCCGCGCTCCCGCTGCCGCAGAATCCGCACCGTCGCCCCGCGCCGCTGCCATTCCCGCGCCACCATCGCCGCACATTCGTCCACCGCGCTCTTCACGTGGCTAGGCGATTCGCAGCGCACAAATTGGCCGAGCAGTTTCACCATCTCGCCCTGCCGCCCGCGCAATTCGTGCAGGATTTGCTTCATTGTCCCTCTCTGCGAATTCATCGCTCACTCCAAGTTGGCGTCGATTTGCGGCTTACTCGCTCGAAGCTAGCCGCGTCGAGCTGCGGCCGCACAGTGTCTCCTTGGTGCGCTCACTAGGGCAACTCGCCTAGATATGGAAACGCATACCATGCGAGCCAGGCGAACAGCATCCAGTGAAGGAACAGGCTATACGCGAAAGACGACGGCTTTTTCCAAGTTCGCGCGAAGGCCAGAACTAAAAACGCTGCCCATGCGACATTTACCGCGCAAACCACGTGGGTGAAGTGTGCGCCTTGATACTGCAGTCCCCAATTCCAATTTGTGACAAAGTCGGCGACGTCAAGCAGTATCACGGCTGGCAGAAGGATGTAGGATCTCTTTGGTATTTTCGCGTCACCGTGGAGCAGACCCGGGTGCCATGCGAAGAAGAGCAGCATCGGCACAGCCACCGCAAGTTTCAACATACCTTGCCCAGAAAGAAAAAAAGCGGGCACTACAGTGATTAATGGGAAGGGGCAGAGGACCGTTGGAACGTCTGTGACGAGAAGGCCAAGCGAAGCTGGAATCAGTAGCCCCAAACCTGCGGCGGCTGTCGCGATGGCGCCCTTTGAGTCCGCCGTCAAAGCCACACTCCTTTACTCGCAACATCTTATCGCGTTTCGGCGCTCTATTCGGCGCCTACGGAATCCAGATTGTAACTGCGGAGTTTCAACCTGCTCGATGACAGGCGCGTCCGACGTTGCCTGCTGCCCTGCGCCATCGCTGATTCCCACCTGCCTGCGTTTCGTATAGAATTGTTCGATTGTGCGCTTGCGAAAATAGTGTGCGGTGGAAACCGCCTAGCGCAGCAACGGGCCCGGCTCGACAGTTATCAATAGGCGACGATTACGCTACCAATAGGCGCTTAGTCTGCAATCAATACACATTCATGCGAAGGCAGAGGCTAATACACGATGCTCCTCGATAGCATAGCGATTCAGAAGATCCTGCCGCACCGCTACCCGTTCCTTTTGGTGGACGCCATTGAAGAAATGGAACCCAAGAAGCGGATTGTAGGAATCAAGAACGTCACCATCAACGAATATTTCTTTCAGGGGCATTTTCCCGGCAAGCCGGTGATGCCTGGCGTGCTGATCATCGAATGCATGGCGCAAATCGGGGGCCTGTTGCTGCTGCTGGACATTAAAGATCGCGACAACAAGCTGCTCTACATGGCTGGAGTTGACTACGCGCGCTTTCGCCGCCCGGTGGTTCCCGGCGACCAGCTGCGCGTGGAAGCTAACGTCCTGAGCTTCAAGGGTCCTTTCTGCAAAATCGCGGCCTGGGCGCGCGTAAATGGCGAACTCGCTGTCGAAGCCACTTTGATGTGCGCGATGGTGGACATCAAAGCCGATGGCACGCCTGAACGCTCCACAAATTCCGTTCAGCAAGTTCCGGTGAAGAAGTAGATGAGTGAGATTGACCCTCGCGCAGTCATTGCGTCCACCGCGAAAATTGGAAAGGACGTAAGAATCGGCGCCTTTGCCGTTGTCGGCGACGAAGTCGTGTTGGGCGACGGCTGCGTCCTGGAGCATCACGCTGTGGTGCACGGTCCGGCGCGACTGGGCCGCGCGAATCACGTTTATTCGTTTGCGGTAGTGGGCGGCGATCCGCAGGACCTCACCTATAAAGGCGAGCGCGTTTCCATCGAAGTGGGCGACCACAACGAGTTCCGCGAATTTTCCACGGTGAATCGCGGCACGGTGAAGGGCGGCGGCGTTACGCGCGTGGGCAGCAACAACCTGATCATGTCTTACGCGCACGTGGGGCACGACAGCCAGCTCGGTGATTTCAATATTCTGGTGAATGGCGCGACGCTTGCCGGGCATGTGACCATCGAAGACCACGCGCAAGTGGGCGCGTTCTGCCCCGTGCATCAATTTTGTCGCATCGGCAAGCACTCGTACATCGCGGCGCACACGGTGATCACGCAAGACGTGCCGCCATTTTCGAAAATCGTCGCCCCGCGCGGCACGCGTTGCTTTGGCGTCAATCGCGTCGGCCTCGAGCGCCAGGGATTTTCCTCCGAGCGCATCGCGGCGATCGAAAAAGCCTACCGGCTGCTGCTGCGTTCGAAGCTGAATACTTCGCAGGCGCTGGAAAAGATGCGTGGAACCCTGGCGGACTCGCCAGGACGTCTTAACTTTAGTGCAATTCATCGAATCGGCCTCCTCCGACCGAGGTCTGACGAAATAGCATGACGCAGCCCGGCGCGGACAATCATGCGGCTGACGCGATTTCCGCGAATTCCGCGAACTGGGGATTGATCGCCGGCAACGGAGATTTTCCGTTCCTGGTGCTCGAAGGCGCGCGCAGCCGCGGCATCGAAATGGCAGTGATCGCAATAAAAGAAGAAGCTTCGCCGGGCCTGGAGCGCGTGGCGAAACGCCTGCACTGGGTGAGCCTGGGCGAACTGAGCCGCACAATAGAGCTGCTGCACGAAGAAGGTGTAAAGCGCGCGGTGATGGCCGGGCAAGTGAAGCACAATAAAATTTTCAGTGCGATACGCCCGGATTGGCGCCTTGCGAAATTATTCCTTTCGCTGCCGTCGAAAAATACGGATTCGTTGATCGGTGCTGTGGCGCGCGTTTTACAAGACGAAGGCATCGAGCTGGTGGACTCCACGAAATTTCTGGGGCCGCTGCTGCCCGCTGCGGGAGTGCTGACGCGTCGCGCGCCAGATGAATCCGAAGCCGCGGACATCGCATACGGCCGCGGCGTCGCGACGCAGATCGCGGGCCTGGACCTGGGACAAATGGTCGTCGTGCGCGATCGCGCCTGCGTAGCCATCGAAGCGATGGAAGGCACCGACGAAACCATCGAGCGCGCCGCGCGCATCGCCGGCGGTCAGCGGCTGGTGGTCGTGAAAGTGAGCAAGCCGCGCCAGGATATGCGTTTCGATGTGCCGGTGGTGGGATTGAAGACCATCGAAGTGATGAAGCGCTCAAACGCGACGGCGCTGGCGATTGATGCAGGTCGGACTTTGCTGTTTGATCGCGAAGCCATGATTCGCGCGGCGGACGCACGCCGGAATCGCGATCGAAGCCTTCGCGCCGGAACACATCGTGAGCGACGATTCGCAGAAATCTGCAGCCAAACGGAAATCGTGACGGAAAAACCCATACGCGTTGCGGTGGTCGGCGTCGGCGATTTCGGCCGCAACCACGTCCGGGTGTGGTCGGAAATGGAAGGCGTGGAATTGGTCGGCGTGGTGGACACCAACGCCGATCGCGCCGCCGCCGTCGCCGCGGAATTCAAGACGCGCGTGATCCGCGATTTCGAATCGTTGTCAGGCGAAAAAATTGACGCGGTCAGCCTCGCCGTGCCCACCAAAGATCATTCGCGCATCGGTTGCCGCCTGCTGGACGCGGGCATGGACGTGTTGGTGGAAAAACCGATGGCTTCATCGCTCGGCGAAGCGGACGGCCTGATCGCCACGGCGCAGCGCAAAAATCGCATTCTGCAGATCGGTCACCTGGAGCGTTTCAATCCCGCCGTCACCGCCGCGCTGAAAATTGTTTCCAAGCCCATGTTCTTCGAAGTACACCGCCTGGGAGTTTTCACGCCGCGCAGCCTGGATATTGACGTAGTGTATGACGTGATGATTCACGACTTGGACATTCTGCTCGCGCTGGTGGGCGCGCCCGTGGTGGACCTGAAAGCCGTGGGCATTCCGGTGATCACCGACAAAGTGGATATCGCGCAAGCCCGCATCGAATTTTCCACCGGCACGGTGGCGAACGTCACCGCCAGCCGCGTTTCCACCGAACGCGTGCGCAAAATGCGTTTTTTCCAGGCGCACGAATATTTTTCGTTGGATTTCACGCGGCAGGATTTGTTGCGCGTGCGCGTGCAGCCTGGCTCGCCGCAGCCGCAAATTGATTTTGAAAAAGTTCCGACCGCGCTGGAAGAGCCGCTGCGCGCTGAGCTGGGCGCGTTCGCGCGCTCGGTGCGCAATCGCCGCCCACCGCGCGTGGATGGCGCCGCGGGCCGCGCCGCGTTGGAGCTGGCCGATCGCGTAATGGCAGGCATCCAGGAACACGCGCGCCGCGTCCAACTGGATGCCGTCGTCCCCCAGGACAATAGATGATTCCGCGAACCCTCGTTCCGACAGATGTGCGCCCGTTCACCGATAACGGTGACAAGAAGCCGCCGCGCCGGCTGACGACCTACATGGACGATCGCACGGTCGTCCCATCGGATTTGTCCGACGCGCCGCCGCTAACCGGCAAGACCAGCATTCCAGAACATCTCCCGCTGGACGTACTGATCGAACGCAGCTTGGTCCCGCGCGGTTTGGGCGTGAAGCCTTTCCAGCAATTTCTGCCGCCATCGGAATTCGCGCCGCTGGCGATTTTGGATCAGCGCGTGGTGGTCCCGGCATACGTCGAGCCTCCCGAGCAGCGCGAAATCGACAAATTCGATCAGCCTCCACAGATGACCGCGGAGCTGCGCGAAATTGTGGAGCCGGATATTTTCAATACCGGCGAGGCCAACCTTCTCGTTCAGCCGGACGATCGCAGAGACGCCAAGTGGGACGCCATCACGCGGGTGATTTCCGTTGCGGCGCACATTGCGTTCATTATTTTTCTGGTTTTTCTGCCGAAGATTTTCCCCACGCATGTGCCCACGCGAGAAGAAACCGAGCTCGCCAGCAAGGAACTCGGCGTCGTCTATTTGCCCCCGGATGAAGGTGCGGTTTCGAAGCGGCCTTCGCCTCCTCCAGGGCCTGTGGTGAAAATCAATCCGAAGACGCTGAACAAGGTCGCGCCACCGCGGGCTGAGGAGCATCGCATCGAAGCGCCTCCCGTGGCTTCGGAGCGACCCGCGCTCGATTTGCCGGCGGCGCCCACGCCGAAAGTGAACACTAGCCCGACTCCCAATAACGCGACGGCGCCGCCGCCCCCTCCCGATTCTACGTCGCGTCTTTTGCCGGTGCTTCCGGCCGGTCCGCCGAGCCACTTGGATCTTGGGATACATAACGCGTCGCCCGGAAAAGCGATGCAGAATGATCTGCAGGATGCGATCAGGCGTGCCCCCGGCGGCGGCACCTACACTTCAGAGAGTACAATTTCTGGTGGCGGCGGAAGCGGCGGTGGCCACGGAGGCCGCGGAGGAGGTGGCGCGCAGGCGGGCAACGGCGTCACGATTCTTACTCCCACTGAGGGAGTGGATTTCCAGAGTTACATCAATCGGCTGCTCGCCAAGTTGAAGCAGAATTGGATCGCGGTCATGCCGGAATCCTTTTACCTGGGGGACAAGGGAATCGTCGCAATTTCTTTCCGCATCAATAAAGATGGAAGTTTTTCCGCCGACAGCCTCAGCATTGATCGGACGTCTGGCAAAGAGCCGCTCGATACCGCCGCAGCTTCCGCGATTCGCGCCACCAGTCCCTTCGAGCCGCTTCCGCCTCAATTCAAAGGCCCGAACCTCGACCTGCGCATCGGTTTCTACTACAACATTCGACCCGACGGCGCGACGCAGTAGCGCGCACGCTACTTCGCGTGTCGCCGTCAACCAGAACCCGCGGCAGCGGGTGAAGGATCTCTCTTCGTCTTTTCCGTGCCGATAATTACGCCGTCCGTCCTCCGCATCTGTGAACCACGGCATCGGTGCTTACGCGCCCTTCATTTGCGACGCCCTGCAGTGATAACTTAGCTGCAGGCGACTCCATGAAAATCAATCGCACTCAAGTGATCGGCGCTCTAATTCTGGCCGCGCTGGTGTTGCTCGGTTTGCTGCTGCGCTACTGGAAATTTTCGGGATGAGCGCGCTGCCGCGACTTGTCGTGGTGCTTGGACCCACTGCTTCCGGCAAATCCACGCTGGGAATTCGGCTCGCCGAAAAACTTGGCGGCGAAATATTGGTCTGCGATTCGACGCAAGTCTATCGGCACTTCGATATTGGTACTGCGAAAGTTCCCACGGCCGAACAGCACCGCATTGCGCATCACCTGGTGGATCTCTGCGAGCCCGCTGAGATTTTCACGGCAGGTGATTATCGCCGTTGCGCGCTCCATGCCTTGGCGGATTTGCGCACGCGCAAGATTTTGCCGATCCTCACCGCTGGAACTGGGCTGTATTTGCGAGCGCTGCTCGAAGGCCTGGCCGAGGCGCCGCAACGCTCCGAAGAAATTCGCGTGCGCCTCCGGCATACGGCCGAACTGCGCGGTCCTGATCATCTTCATCGCGTGCTCGCGCGTCTCGATCCCGAATCCGCGGCGCGCATCTCTTCGCCGGACACGCAAAAAATAATCCGAGCGATCGAATTGCGCCTGCTCACCGGAAAACCGATGAGCGAAATCCATCGCAGCGGCCGCGATCCGCTGCAAGGCTACGAAATAATCAAAATCGGCCTGCAGCCGCCGCGCGCCGCGCTGTACGCGCGCATCCACGCACGCACCGATGCGATGCTCGCAGCCGGATGGCTGGAAGAAGTCCGCGCGCTCGTCGCGAGCGGCGTCCCGGCAGACGCGAAGCCGTTCCAGTTCATCGGCTACTCGCAATTGCGCGAACATTTGGCGGGCCGCCTCAGCGAAAAAGACGCCGTCCACCAAATCCAGCAGGCCACGCGGCGTTTCGCGAAGCGCCAGCTCACCTGGTTTCGCAAAGAAGCGGGCGTGCACTGGCTCACGGGATTCGGCGACGCGCCGGAAATTTTCGCTGCGGCGCTCGCGATCGCAAAATCGTAACAATCCCGTAACTTGACGCGCCCGATGCACTCCGGTATCGTTTCGCGGCACACTAGAACGCCACATGGCTACCGCAACTGCGCTTAAATCTTCTCCACTGCAGCCCGACGATTGGATTCGTGCCGCGTTTGCGCGTCTTTCCACCGAGGGAATTGAATCCGTGCGCATCGAATTGCTGGCGCGCGACCTCGGCGTCAGCAAAGGCAGTTTCTACTGGCATTTTCAGGATCGCGAAGAGCTGCTCGCGAAAATGCTCGACCGCTGGGAAGGCGACGAGACTGCGTGGCTCGACGATACCGTCATCACGCCGCAGGCGGCGGCGCGCTGGGCGCGCTTCGTGGAGCATTGCGCGGATCTTTCGAGCGCGCGGCGGGAGGCAGCATTGCGCGCGTGGGCCCGCCGCGATGAACGCGTGGCCGCGCGCATTTCCGGCATCGAGAAAAAACGGTCCGCGCATGTTTCCAGCGTCCTGCGAGACATTGGTTTCGCACCCGAAGCTGCGGAATCGTGGGCCGAAGTCGCGCTGCTGGTGTATCTCGGCTGGCTGGACCGGGCCACGCGCGATCTAGAGTTCCAGGTTTCCGGACGCGGACTGAGCCAGTTCCTTTCTGATTTGATTCTCGCCGCTTCGGCGCGTTCTTCCGCTGCGACCGCGGGCTGAAATTCGCAACGCTTGCTCCTCGCACATTCGGCGTATAATTGAATTACCAATGAATAAAATTTCCCGCAATTTGCTCGGGGCCAGGGCCAATCCATCCGCATGAAAACCGCGCAATCGGTGGACAATCGCGAAAGCGTGCTGCTCGTTGGCGTCAGCTTGAAGAAATCTCCGCGTGGACGCGCCGGCGATCCTTCGGCTGCGGGCCGCGATTCTCTGGAAGAATTGCACGAACTTGCCGAATCGGCCGGCGCGAAAATTGCCGGCAGCATTCTGCAGGTGCGCGAACAGCTCGACCCCGCGACGCTCGTGGGCCGCGGCAAGCTCGACGAAATTCGCGCCGAGGCCGAGCTGCGCCACGTGCCGCTGGTGATTGTGGACCACAACTTGACCCCCGTGCAGCTACGGAATATGGAGAAGGGCATCGGTACGCGCGTGATTGATCGCACCCAGCTGATCCTGGATATTTTCGCGATGCACGCGCGCACACGCGAAGGCCAGTTGCAGGTGGAGCTGGCGCAATTGAATTATTTGTTGCCGCGGCTTACTGGACGCGGCGAAGAACTTTCGCGCCTGGGCGGCGGCATCGGCACGCGCGGCCCTGGCGAACAAAAACTGGAAACCGACCGCCGGCGGATTCGCGATCGCGTGAGCAAAATTAAAGAAGCGATCGAAACCGTGCGCCGCCAGCGCACCACGCGCCGCCGCGCGCGCCAAGCCGTGCCGCTGGGCATGATCGCGCTGGTGGGTTACACCAACGCGGGAAAATCCACGCTCTTTAACGCGCTCACGCATGCGGACGTGCTCACTTCTTCGAAAATGTTCGCGACGCTCGATCCCACGGTGCGCGCCGTCCGCCTGCCTTCGCGACGCCGCGCGCTGCTTTCGGACACAGTGGGATTCTTGCGCGATTTGCCGCCGGATCTAATCGCTGCTTTCCGCGCCACTCTGGAAGAGGTGCAGGAAGCCGCGCTGATCGTGCAAGTGAGCGACATTTCCAATCCTCATCACGCCGAACAGGATGCCGATGTGCTGAAAGTCCTCACCGACCTCGGCGTGCAAGATCGTCCGCGCCTTCAAGTGTTCAACAAGACCGATCGCCTGTCGCCCGAAGAGCTCGCCGCGCTCGTGAAAGCCAATGGCCGGAACGAAAATAAAATCTTCACCTCCGCTGTCACTGGCGCGGGCCTCGACGATTTGCTCGCGCGCATGGACGCGGCGCTGCCGTGGATCCGCTGGTCCATGTGGATTTGCGCATCCCGCTTTCCGACGGCCGCAATCTCTCGCTGGTCCACGCCACCGGCCGCGTGCTGCACTCCGAAGTAACCGATGGCCACATGCATCTCGAAGCCGAGCTTCCAGAATCCCTAGCCCGCCGCCTGGAAGATTTCGCGCAGCCAACTGCGACGAAAACCCCGTAGCCTCGCCGCCGGCTTGTCGCTAGACATCGCGTGATTAGTGATTGGTGGGTAGTGATTAGTGAACCGCGGCGGCTTCAGGTCGGTTAAATAGACACACGGGCGCAGGTCAAACCCCGGTTGACGCCCAGGAAACGTTATTGTAGTGTCACGGCTCTAGCCTATAGGATCGAACTTCATGACCACTGCAACTCTAGTCCTCGCGGCGATTGAACCAGAGCTGCGCATCGGCGCGCTCGATGGTCTAGCCTTCACTTCCGCGCTTGCTGCTGCTGTGAAGAGACGTTCCAATGCGATTTCGATCGCGCTGCAATTTCGGAAAGCTGACCGGGAGATCAAAAACCTCCTGGACCGCGTGAACGGAATCATCGAAGGCAGAATCACCATAGCAACGCCTGACGAACCCGTAACTCGGCCTCAAATTGACGGGCTGATCGATTCTCTGGACATGATCGCGCGGAACATCGATTACATTCACGAGTCCAGCAGACGGGTAGGGCTCACCAATAATTCTCTGACGGCGGGAAGCCTGAAAGCCTTGGTCTCGCATCGAGAAGGAATTCTGGATGTGGCTGATTGGCTCGACGCGTGCCTGAAAACAGATGAAAATGCAGCGATTTTGGCTCGCGCAAGCCGCGAGAGGGAGTCGGGCCAAACTGTCGATCTAGACCAGGTGCGCTGACGATTGAGTCTGAAGATTCAGCTTAGTGCGACCGCTGCAAAGTATTTCTCCTCGCTTGACCGCAACACCCAAGCCCGCATAAGAAAAAAGCTAGAGGCTATCGCAGCGGAACCGCAGGCCGCGCGGCTCTCGAAACCTCTGGTCGGTGCAGACAGCCGAACCGCTCGAGTGGGCGACTACCGAATTATCTTCACGATTGATCCCGAAATCCTCTACGTTGCGGATATCGGGCCGCGAGGGCAGATCTATCGCAGGCTTCAACGGTGAGAAGGACTCGTAGATAACCCTCCGGAGAAAACAGACCTGGGAACACAGCCGCCGCCCGCACAAGGTACAGAGTACAGTACTTGCTTTGCTGTACAAAGTACTTGACAGAATGAATCGAATCCAGGAGAATGGTTTTGCGGCGGGGAAGCATACCTTCAAATCCCGGAGTGAGCGAAAATGATTAAACGCATCGCTGCAATCGGTTTCATTGTCGTATGTACCTCGATAGCTTGGGCCATCCTTGGCAGCACCATTCTCTACCGCACCAATTACAGCGATGAACAGTTGAAGGGCCGCGTCTCGTCGGCGTGGGGCACGGCTCAGGAGCAAACTCCTCCCACCGCCGCTTACCAAATTGTTTCTCAAAAGCAGGTCACCACGACCGAAAACGGAACTGCCGCCGTTCGCACGGTGGAGCAGAAGACCTGGGTCGCGCTGCCACTGGAACAAACGCGCGCGAACGCGGCGCTGCGGCTCGATTACCGCAAGAAGGGCCTGCTTTGGTACAGCACGTACGAGGTGGATTTTTCCGGAGTGTATCGCTTCAGCAATCCCAGCGATCAGGCGCAACAAGTGACGTTCCGCATGCATTTGCCAGCGAGCCAGGCGGTGTACGACGACTTGAATTTTTCCGTCAACGACGCTTCCGTGCCCACCACCAGTGAAAAAAACGACGCAGTAGCGACAGTACTGCTCCAGCCACGCGAGACGGCGGCGCTGCGAGTTGCCTATCGCTCGCACGGACTGGACAACTGGAGCTACGGCTTTGGCGATGAGGTCACGCAGGTAAAAGACTTTCAGCTGCACGTCACCACGAATTTTCCCGGCTTCGACCTGCTGGAAAATACGCTTTCACCCACTGAAGAAATCCGCCAGGCCAACGGATGGGACTTAGTGTGGAATTACAAGAACCTGGTGTCGGGTTACCACGTCGGCATCGCGCTGCCGCAGAAGCTTCAGCCCGGGCCGCTCGCCGGCCGCATCAGTTATTTCGCGCCCGTTTCGTTGCTGTTTTTCTTTTTCGCCCTCTTTCTGCTGACTACCGTCAAGGGAATCGAGCTGCATCCCATGAATTATTTTTTTCTGGCGTGCGCATTCTTTTCCTTTCATCTCCTGATGGCCTATCTGGTGGACCACGTCTCAATTAACGTGGCTTTCGTGATTTGTTCCGCCGTTTCAATAGCGCTGCTGCTGAGCTATCTGCGATTGGTGGCAGGAATGCGCGCGGCCTTGCTTGAAGCAGGCCTGGCGCAATTTGTGTATCTGGTGCTGTTCTCCTACGCGTTCTTCTTCCAGGGCTTCACGGGCCTGGCAATCACCATCGGCGCGATTCTCACCCTCTTCATCGCCATGCAAACCACCGCCCGCATCCAGTGGGCGGAAAAGTTTGCCACGCGCTAAGTTGAGCGGCGCACCGACGCACCGGCGCGCTGAGCCGAGCGCTGGATTGTTTGCGTTGAATTGCAATGCGTCAGTCGGCACAATGCCTGCGGGAGTTCACTCATGAAAATTTCCGCGTGGGTTTTTGCGGCGGTGCTGCTGCTGATGACGATTGCCTCGCCGATTCCTTCCGTCGCGCAAAAGGAGAACACCGTGGCGCAACATGCTGCTGGCGCGTTTGATGTGAAAGTAGAGGCGCAGGGGGAGCCGGACAAGGCCGGCGGTTCCACGCTCGGCAGATATTCTCTCGACAAGCAGTATCACGGGGATCTGGAAGCTACCGCGAAGGGAACGATGCTCACGGCCGGGACGGAGGTGAAGGGTTCGGCGGGCTATGTGGCGATGGAGCGGGTTACGGGGACGCTGCAAGGCCGCAGCGGAAGCTTCGTTTTGCAGCATACTGCGACCATGACGCGCGGCGAGCCGCAGCTCTCCATCACGGTCGTGCCGGATTCGGGCTCGGGCCAGCTGGTTGGCTTAACGGGAAAAATGAACATTATCATTGCCGCAGGCAAACATTCCTACGAGTTTGACTACACTCTGCCGCCGGCGAAGTGAGTTGATGTCGGCTCACCCCCAGTCAGGTCGCGCGCAACACCGGTACACGCGGCAATGCATCGCGCACGCGACAGCGTTGAAAATCTGCCGGTAGCATAGGCAATCGTCCCTGTGCGCAGCGAAGGATCTCTCTTCGCTACGGCTTGGTCGGGTAGATCTTCAGCTCATCCCAGCCGCTGCCCTGCGTATCAGTCTCGCGCGTGAAGTGCACGCCAATCAATTCCGCCAACGTAATTTCGCCCGTGGTGTAGATTTTGCAGCCCGTCATCAAATGCCCGCCGATCATCGTGCCTTGCCCCGTCGCGATGGATAGGTGCACGTGTTCGCCGCCCTCTTCCACCGTGCCGGTGATGGAAACGATCTCGAAGTGCCCGGTGTGGATGTGCGCTTCCGGCTGATTGGCGTAACGGATGGAAGCTTGCGTCAGGCTGCCCACGGCGCTCAGCAGCACCGCCGCCTGAATGTGATTGGCGTTCACGTAAGCGCGGATGCCGCCCAGCAGATCGTCGCCGGGCCGCAGCCGGAACACATGAATGCGCACGCGGTCCGTGACGATGGATTCGTGGTGGTCGGCCAGCTGCTTGGTCCAGTCAGCGGGCAGCGCGGGCGCCGGCGGCGCCTCTGCAAGCGTGCTGCTCTGTGGCACAGGCTCGCCCGTCGGCGCCGTGTATTGCTTCGGCGTTTGCGCGCCGGATTGCGCGGTGCCTTGTGCGGCAGCCCGCGGCGCGGCGAGCGTAAGCGCGCCCAAGCTCAGCGCGGCGCAAGTTAGCGCGAATGCGGCGAATAAGTTGAGTCGTGTCCTCCGAGCGATAAAGTTGAATCGTGCGTCCGTTGCGAAAAAGTTCAATCGTGCCCTCGCCGCGATAAATTTTGGTCGCACGCTCGCTGCTTTGACGTTCGCTCTCATCTGATTCTCCCTTGGGTTCGGCCCTGGGCCCGGTTCGCTGTGCAGCCCGGCGCGCAGCTTTAAATTTGTAGGGGCGCGGCATGCCGTGCTCGCCATCGCCGCAAAATTGCAAATCGCAGCGCGCGATGGACGCCCACCCATCCCCAGACCGCCGGTAGCACAGCCAATTTTGCCCGTCCGCCGTGGCACAGCCGCTCTCGGCCGTGCAAATTTTTCTCGCACATTATGCCTCGCCGCGTTGTTTGTGACAGAGATGATTCGCTAAGCGCACGCGATTCAGAAAATGCTCGGCGGGTTTGCGCACGCATATTCGCAAACCCGATGCTTCGGCTGAATCCTTGATAGGCTCAACGAACGGCTCGCGCGACGCCACATCTAAGGCCCCCTTCAAGGTCCGAAGGGATGCGCCACCCCCTCTCCTTGGATCACACAAGCCACCTTTGAACAGAAGTTGTATCTTCGATGGTGTTGCACCGACCCATTGAGACCACCCGCGTTACCTTGCATATCGTTTTGGCTGAATTTAACGAATCACAGCTAGGTGTCGAGATCATCCCAGTCGAGGCCCAGGACCCATCGGATTGCCGACACCTTGCCAGAGAGGTAGCCCCAGTCCCAATCGCTCTTCATATTCTCCATCAGGCTTTGCTTGCCGTATTTTTTCTCGGCTTTCTTCATGCTTTTCAACATCCCCTCAATGATGTGCTCCGGCGTTCCGCCCTTTCGGTAGTGCTCAGGAGGCATCTTGCGACCGTACCAAAGCCGGTCGTCCAGCTCTTCCGCCGCCCTGAGTATTTGTTTGAGGCTGCGAATCGGAACGTCCGTAAGATCGTATTTTCGCTGCAGCGCGATCTTTCGCCGGAGCATCCGCTCAAGTTGCGGCTTCTCCCAGTACTTTATTTTGAACGGGGGATGGTTCTTCCTTTTGTACGTCTCGATGAAGTCCTTCGCTGGATTGCTGAGAAAGTTCGAGGCGGCAAAAACCGCAACGTCCGGGCGTTCTGCTGTGGCCCAGCTAAGTAGGTTTTGTAGTTCGCTGGGCGGCACGCCCTTCGTGTAGTGCTTACAGTCGATGAAGTATTTTTCGAAATGCTGGCCACCGTCCGGGTCGGTCCGGAGAAACTCACACATAATGTCTCGGCCCTTATCGGCGGGCGAACTATCCGTGCCCGTGCCCTTCCTCCAATCAAGGTTGACGAAGCCTGATGCCTCGAGTAGATCGAAGCAAAATTCTTCGAACTGTGTGCTAGTCAATTTGTTGAAGCTCAGCTTTTTCATGCGGCGATTATGGCAAGGGGGCGTTAGAGCCTCAAGTGCTGATGTGTTAAAAGCCAATGCGACGTAACGCCGCCGTTGGGGTAGAATCCCGCCTTAAAAGGACACCGCCCGAATGCCAGAATACACACTAGCTTCCATCCTCCCTTTCGTACGCGTAGGACTACGCCGCCGAGTAGGACCCCGATTCGGCTTCACTGAATTTGTCAGCGCGGTCTGGACGGCGCTGGAAAACCTGGACACGAGGATTCAGCGCGAGCGCCCGTATAATCCGGGTAACGTGGGCAACGTCGAGTTCAGGCACGCTAACGACCCTGACGATCTGAAACGGGCGGCGGTTGAAGCATGGCTGTACCTTCAGCGGCGCGGCTTCGCAATCCCATCCGCGATGACATTCCCTTTTAACCCAGCAGACGCAAGCCAGCTTGAACTGACGACGCGCGGGCGCGAGTGGGTCGACGGACGGGAACCGATTCCAGAATTGGCAGCGGAATATCTAGCTGCACTAGGGGCGGTGGTCCCAACTCTTGATGCGACCGTGAAAGAGTACGTGGAGGAGGGGCTCGGTTCGTTCGAGCACGACAGGTTCAGAGCGGCAGCGGTCATGATTGGCGCGGCGTCGGAGAAAGCCCTGTACATGCTTGCGGACGCAATGCTCGGGGCGATTTCTACGCCGCAGTCAAAGGACAAATTCGCCACCCCCCTAAGACGACGTGACCTTGCAGACTTATTCGACAGAATGAAACGGCTGCTCGAGAAGGCAGACGCGATGACAGGTCGCCCCTTCGAAATCTTTGACGGCGGACAGGATCACCTCGTATCGCTGATTAAGGCCGTCCAAGTTCAGCGGAACAATGCAGTACACCCCATGAACGAAAAAGTCACAGACGAGACCGTTCGCCTCTCCTACCTTGCATTCCCTTTCGCGCTGCAGAAGATGGAGCAGCTTCGCGAGTGGTTTTCGAATAATCCAAACGCCGTTTAAAAGCAAACTCGTGCGGGTGGCGTATCCTTCCGCAACACCTCGACGCACGCCGTTGAATTTCCGGGTGCCCGATCCTTCGCGCCTCTGTTCCATGCGAAGGGTCGGGGTTTAAATGCAGCGTCGCGACAACCGTTCCGTCAGACTCCTTCCTCGCGTGCTGGCCCGACGCTGCAGAAGCTCTCCGCCTGCGCTGGCAGAACCGCGACGCCTCGCCCCGCAGTTTGCACTTGAATTACCGTAACTGACTGTGTTATCATCAGTCGTGCGCTAATTCCATCTCGACAAGGGGGCTACATGGTCCACGCCATTCGCGCTGCCGTGAATCGCGCTACAGCGCGATTCATCCTGAGAAGCGGCAGTGCCGCTTCGAAGAGCAGCGCGCCAGCCCCACTCTCCGCTCGCCATTTTCTAATCGCTAGTCGTCAAAATATTAAAAATCGAGCTAACTCGCTCACAACAAATGAGAAAACTTTTTCTAATCGCTAGTTTTTCGGCCATTTCGGCGCCTGCCCGCCGAGGCGGGCCCGCGCCGCGCCTCACCCATCACTTGTCACTCATCACCCGTCACCGCCTCACCTCATTTCTATTCAATACAAATAAACCCCACAGAATCATCATTCGGATGAAGCTGCTGCTGAAAACAAAGGACAAACGATTTTCTATTCAATACAAATTTGCCTCTCGCGAAATCGGCGTCTTTGCCGCAGGCAGGTCTGCCCGCCCCAAGATCGCGCGTGCTACGTTGCGCGGATCGCGGACGACGCGTCGCGGAGCACGAGTCACGATTCACAAGTCACGAATCACGCCTCACCACACGAATGCGCCTTGCTTGGCTGTTCCGGTGGTGCTAACTTGCCCGGCGGCGAGCGGACCAAATTGGTTCGCGGGTTCGGATCGGGGGCTTGATGGCGACGAAACAGTGGAGTTCGACGGCACCGCCGGGAGAATTTCGTCCTTATGTGGGGCCGGAGGAAAGCGTCGCGGAATTCAGCCTGCGCGCGGTGGTATTAGGGTCGCTGTTTGGCGTGCTGTTCGGCGCAGTTTCGGTCTATGTCGGGCTTGCGCGCGGGGTTGACGGTGTCGGCCTCCATACCGATCGCCGTGCTTTCCATCAGCATCCTGCGCGCGTTCGGCCGTTCCACAATCCTGGAAAACAATATCGTGCAGACCACCGGCTCCGCGGGCGAATCCGCCGCGGCCGGCGTGATTTTTTCCATGCCGGCGCTGATCTTCCTGGGATTTTCGCTGAACGCGGAATATTGGCGGATATTTTTTCTGGCGCTGATGGGCGGATGGCTCGGCGTGCTGTTCATGATTCCGCTGCGGCGCCAATTGATCGTGAAAGAGCACGGGAATTTAACCTTTCCCGAAGGCACGGCTTGCGCGGACGTGCTGGTGGCGGGAGAGCGCGGTGGATCATTTGCGGGTCGCGTGTTCTGGGGACTTGGGCTGGGCGGCCTGTACACATTTGCGATGAACACGCTGCGTATGTGGCCGTCGCAGCCGGACTATCAGCCGAAATGGCTGCCCGGCGCCTCGTTTCGCGCGAACATCACTTCGGAGTATCTGGGAGTGGGCTACATCATCGGGCCGCGCGTTTCCGGGACGCTGTTTGCCGGCGGCGTGATTTCCTGGCTGGTGATTATGCCGGCGATCAAATTCTTCGGCTCGCTTTCGGGAAATGTGGCGCTGTATCCCTCCACAATTCCCATTGGGCAGATGAGCTCCGATCAACTTTACAGCAGCTACATTCGTTCGATTGGCGCGGGGGCCGTCGCTGCTTCGGGGCTGATCACGCTGATCAAGACTTTGCCGACGATATTTTCGGCTTTGAGCGCGGGGATCAAGGATATTCGCGCGAAGCAAGCGGCGGCGTCGGCGACGGCGGTGAGCCGCACGGAGCGCGATATGTCCATGCGCGTGGTGCTGATTGGGTCGGCGGTGATTGTGGCGATGATGTGGGCGCTGCTGAAATTCAAACCGATTCCGGGCGCGATGACCAGCGGCTTTTCGGATTTGCTCGCGGCGCTTTTTGTCGTGGTGTTCGGATTTTTGTTTGTGACGGTGGCGTCGCGCATCAGCGGATTGATCGGAAATTCATCGAACCCGATCAGCGGGATGACGATTGCCACTTTGATGGCCACGTGCGCGGTGTTTCTGGTGATTCACTGGACGTCCACTTCCTATCAGGTGCTGGCGCTGACGATTGGCGGCGTGGTCTGCATCGCTTCGGCGATCGCGGGCGCCACTTCGCAGGATTTGAAGACGGGCTACCTGGTGGGCGCGACGCCTTACTGGCAGCAAGTGGCGCTGGTGATTGGCGTGATGGTTTCATCGTTTGCGATTGGCGGCACGCTGATCCTGATGAATATCGGCCTCGCGCAGTACAAGCCGGTGCAGATTGCGCTCGATATTGATCATCTGCAGCCCGGCGTGGACGTTCAGGAGCGCGGCTATACGTACAACGGAAAAACCTACACGCTGGTGAATGCGCTCGGCTCACACGAAGTGCCCGACGGAAAATATTTGTACGATCCCGGAACACGGCAGATCGAAGTGCAGTGGGTGCAGGGAATCGGCAGCGATCAGGCAGCGGCGCCGCAGGCCCGTCTGATGGCGACGGTGATCAGCGGCATCTTGAATCAGCGATTGCCGTGGCGCCTCGTGTTTCTGGGCGTGTTTTTGGTGATCGCAGTGGAGCTGCTGGGCGTGCGTTCGCTGCCGTTCGCGGTCGGCTCCTATCTTTCGATCGCCACCACCATGGCGATGTTCGCCGGCGGCCTGGTGCGCTGGCTCGCGGAGCAGGGTCTCGAGAAAAAGAGCGACGCCGAGAGCGAAGTCAGCCCGGGCTCGTTGTATGCGAGCGGATTAATCGCGGCAGGCGGCGTCTTCGGCTTGCTGGCGATCGTGCTAAATCTGCTGCAGGACCCCGAACTGAGCAAGCACGTCCCACATTGGTTAGGCGTGGTGCTGCATCTACCCTGGCCAGAAAAAATGTTCGCCCTAGGCGAAAAATTTCCAGCGATCAGCAACGCCCCCGGTGTAGGCGTCCTGCTGTTCGTTCTGCTAGCAATCTCGCTGTTTATCTCGGCGAGGAAAAAATTGTCGCAGAGCTAAAGCGGCGAGCGTACGGCGCAGAGCCCTACGCTCGCCTTGATTCGCGTCGCCTGGAAGTTACTTCTTTGGTTTTTCCTCGTGGGCAGGTGCGGACTCGTGTTCCGCCGGGGGTTTTGACTCGTGTGCGGCCGCGGGCCTCGGCTGTGATTGAGGCTTGGCTTCGGATTTAGCCTCTGGTTTGGATTCATGCGTTGCGGCCGGTTTCGATTCCGTCCTGGGCTTGGATTCGGTCTTTGGTTCGTGGGTGGTCGCGGGCTTTGGTTCCGTCTTGGGCCTGGCTTCTGTCTTTGGCTTTGCCTCGGTCCTGGGTTCATGCGTGGCCGCGGGCTTCGATTCTGTTTTGGGTTTTGCCTCAGTCTTCGGCTCACGCGTTTCCGCGGGCTTTGATTCCGTTTTCGGCTTCGCCTCGGTCTTTGGTTCGCGCGTGGTCTCAGGTTTTGATTCTGTCTTTGGCTTGGCTTCGGTCTTAGGTTCATGCGTTACCGCAGGCCGCGATTCTGTTTTGGGCCTCGCCTCAGTCTTCGGCTCGCGCGAGGTCGCGGACTTCGATTCCGTCCGTGGCGCGGTTTCCGTTTTCGGCTCGGTGCGAGGTTTGGTTTCGGCTTCGCTGCGCGGCTTGGCTTCGGATCTATTTTCGGTGCGCGAGTTGCCGATGCGATCGGAGGCGGACGCTTTAGCCTGGACTACGCCAGCGCCGTGGAATTCGCCTGGCCTGGCGGTAGCTTCAACCGCAGGACGTCCATGATTCACGGAAGCGAACTGGCTGCGGTCGGAGCGCGCTGCGGAGACGTGCTGCTCCTGGACCGCAGTCGGGGGCGTGTGCCGCTCGTGGGCGAATCGTTCTTGCGCGGCAGTAGGGCGCGCATTGATTCCGCCGTGGCCGCCGTTATAGCTGACGTGTGATTCGTGCACGACGACGTTCTTCGTATAGACGTTGTGAATTACGTGCACGTTTACGTTGTTCACGCGCGTGTTGTAGTAAAAGTGGCCGTTCGTCCAGCGGCCGCCGTAGTAGCCGGTGCCGACGTAGCCGAAACCGTAGTTGATGCCACCGTAGAAACCTACTTCCGGTCCCCAGTAGCCCGCGTTCCATAGATAAGCGCCGTTGGACCAGCCCCAATAGCCCGGCGTCCAGAGAAAACCGACCTGGGGCGGTTCGACCCACGTGCCGGGAACCCAGAAATATCCGCCGTCGTCGCTGTAGCTCCAGTAGCCCGGCGTCCAGATGTAGCCGTCGCCCGGGCAGACGGGCTGCGTGTAAACGGGAAGAGCGGGCGGAGCGACAGTGACTGAAAGAACGACTTGCGCTGACGCGGTGGAAGTCGCGGCAGGAATCGCGAACAGCAGCGCGGCTATCGCGAAACATGTGGAAAGTCCGAGAGACTGCAGCGTGCGGCGAATATGGAATGTGTGCATCGGCATCACCTCGTTAAGAGAACGTTGAGAAAACTCGCAACGGTTGAAATGCTACGCGGACACAGGAATGGTGGCGATACGGCAAAGTCTTTAGAGACGTAGGGAACTTACCTTATGGGCGCAAGTGCCGCTGATGGAATATTTTGCTCGTGGTGCAGAAGAAAGTGCCCAGTGGATTCGTGCCGGAGGAGCGCCACATGAAGCGCTCGCGAATCCCAACTAATTGAGTGAGCGGCAGTAATTGTTTCGTGTGGCAAACGGTGATGGAAATGCGGTTCTTCATACGGAGTGCTTTTCGGTAATGCGAGGTAACGACGATGGATTATAGATTTGACATATTCAAGAGACGCTCTAACGGAAACACGCTGTGGATCACCACGGTGGACGGATTGACGGAAGCAAAGAGGCGGATGGCTCGTTTCGCGCAGATATCTCCGGGAGAATATTTTGTATATCTGCAGGGAGAAGGAATCGTGGCGGAGGTAGGCGCGGAGCAGCAGCAGTGGATGGGAGTGACGTAATCCGCGTCGCGTAAGTGGCGCGAGCTGCCAGAAGCGGCGGCACGCAGCGATTACCCGGCATTTCCTGCCGGCTTTGACTCCGGCGCTAGCCGCGTTTAGACTTGGGGTACTGTGAGATCTATATCGCGCGGCGGTGGCGGATACATGTTCGACATCGGGAGTTATTTCCCGCCGGCGATCAAGACGATTTGCATTGCTTGCGTCAGCGTGTTTCTGGCGCAGGAGCTATCGCAACTTTTGTTTGGAATGGCCGGCTGGAATTTCTGGCTGGCCTGGTTCGGGTTGGTTCCGCAAGCAGTAACCCACGGATTCATCTGGCAGCTCTTCACTTATATTTTCCTGCATGGTGGTATTTGGCACATTTTATTTAATCTGCTTTATTTGTGCATGTTTGGCGCGGATTTGGAGCGTGCGTGGGGCAGCCGGAAGTTCTACACGTACTTTTTTATTTGCGGCGTGGGCGCGGGGGTGATCAACGTAATCGTGAAGACGATTATGGATCCGCACGGGTTGGGTAGCGCGCGGGTTCCCACGATTGGAGCTTCGGGGGCGATTTACGGCGTGTTGCTGGCGGTGGCGATGATCATGCCGCACCGGCAGGTGTGGGTTTTTCCGCTGCCGGTGACGGTTTCGATGCGCGTGTTTGTGATTGTGATGGGCGCGATTGAATTTTTCGGGACGATTGGGGCGGGTGGCGACAATGTGAGCCACGTGTGCCATTTGGGCGGGATGCTGGTGGGATATATTTATTTGCGGCGCGGGTCTTATGGGTATAGCGTGCGGAATTATTTTTCGGATTGGAAGCGGAGAAGGCTGAAGAAGAAGTTTGAGGTTTATGTGCGGGATCATCAGGATAAGCCGCCTTCCAATCCGGATAATTGGGTGAACTAGGTTTTCTCGTGTGAGTCGCATCCGTTCGGGTGCGGGAATTCAGTGAAGCGTTTCGATTCGGCGCCGTGGTGTGCTTGCGAATTTCAAAAGAATTAACACAGGATGCATGGAGGAAAGGCGGAGGCAAATCGGAGAAGGCGACGATTTACCGCAGAGACGCTGAGAACGCAGAGAAAGGCAAAGGCGATTCGGTGACGAGGTTGACGTCTTGGCGAGCTGGGGCGCAGCAAGCGGCGCCCCTACCGAGGCTCCGCAAAAGCGCGCTTGCCGCACAGCGAAGAGTGGCTGTGCCACGAAAACTGGGGCGCATGAGTTAACGCGCACTGGAAAGATTGCCTATGCCACCCGAAGCGTGGGTTAGCCGCCGATGCGGAGTAGGCGCATCAGGTTCGTGGAGCCGGTGGTGCCGATGGGGGTGCCGGCAACCATGCCGATTATGTCGCCGCGCTTCACCAGTTTTTCTTCGAGGAGGCGTTTTTCGGCTCTGGCGGCGAGTTTGTCAATGTCGTGGACGGCGCTCATGCTGCGTGGGAGGACGCCCCAGTAGAGAGCAAGACGGCGGCGCGTCTGCTGAACCGGAGAGAAAGCGACGATGGGAGAGCGCGGGCGGTACTTCGAGACCAATCCCGCGGACGAGCCCTTCTCGGTGAATACCACGACGACCTTCAGGTTCAGTTCTTCGGCGGCGTGGCAGATGGCTTCGGCGATGACTTCGTTAATTTGCAGATTGCCGGAGCGCGCGGGGCGCGGCAAGTGCGTGACGCTGGCTTCGGCTTCGCGAATGATGCGGTCCATCATCATGACGGATTCCAGCGGGTAGAGGCCTGCGGCGGTTTCGCCGGAAAGCATGAGGGCGTCGCTGCCGTCAAAGATGGCGTTGGCGACGTCGGAAGCTTCGGCGCGCGTGGGACGTGGATTCTTTTGCATGGAATCGAGCATCTGCGTGGCGGTGATCACGGGGATCAACGCGTTGCGCGCTTTCAGAATGATCTGCTTTTGCACGACTGGAACTTTTTCCGGGCTCATTTCGACGCCCAGATCGCCGCGCGCGACCATTACTCCGTCGGCGACAGCGAGAATTTCGTCGAGATTAACTATGGCTTCCGGTTTTTCGAGCTTGGCAATTACCGGCGTATCTTTTCCGGCGCGAGCGATGGCGAGTTTTGCGGCGCGCACGTCCGCAGCGGTGCGCACGAAACTGAGAGCGAGATAGTCGGCGCCGAGGATCAGGGCTGACTGCAGATCTCTGCGGTCTTTCGCGGTCATCGAAGGAATATCGAGCTTTATTCCGGGAAGATTGATGCCTTTGTGTTCGCCGAGATCTCCGCCGTTTTCCACCTGAGTGACGACGTCCTGGCCGTGCGCGGAAATCACGCGCAGGGCGATGTCGCCGTCGCTGAGGAGAATGCGGTCGCCTTTGCGAACAGATTCGGGCAGCGCGCGGAAAGTGGTGCTGACGGCTTCTTCGGTGCCGGGAATATTCCGCGTGGTGATGACGAAGCGCTGGCCGAAGCGCAGGCGAATGGGCTTGCCGTTGACGAGTTTGCCGGTGCGGATTTTTGGTCCCTGCAAATCGGCGAGCACGCCGATGGGTTTTTCATAGTGAGCGGAAGCGCGGCGCAGGGCGGCGACCATGCGCACGCGGTCTTCATGCGTGCCGTGGGAAAAATTCAAGCGGGCGACGTCCATGCCGGCGTGCACCAGCTTGTCTATCATTTTGTACGAAGAGGTGACGGGGCCCAGGGTACAGACTATTTTTGCTCTGACGAGGATTTATCACGATTATTTATTCACCGAGAAATCATTCACGATTGCGAAGAGAAATTCAATGCCTTTGTGAAAAGATTCCAGAGGGATGCGTTCGTTGTCGGCGTGGAAGCGAGAAAGATCATCGTCGCTGAGCGCGAATGGCGCCAGGCCGTACGCCTGCACGTTGCGCAGGCGCAGCGGAGTGGAATCGGTGAAGTAAGTGGACATGAGCGGCACGACCGGGGCACCGGGATAGGTTTTTGCAGCGACGCTCGAAATGGTGTTGTAGAAATCGGACGTGAGCGAAGAGGACGGAGCGGTTTCGGAAAGGGGAAGTTCCGGCTCGAACGTAATAGCGGGGTCGTTGACGAGTTGCTGCAGTTTTGCGATGAAAGGCGCGAGCTGATTTCCCGGGAGCAGGCGGACATTGAGCACGGCGCGCGCTTCCGAGGGAATTACGTTGGGGCGAATTCCGGCGCGCAGCATGGTGGGGGCGACGGTGTCGTGCAACATCGCGTTCCACGCGGGACTCTGATTGGAGATCACGCGGGCGGCATGTTCGCCGCGGTCGGAGGTGTCGAGCGAGCGCATCCATTTGGAAGTTTCTTCGTCCTGGAGCGGGGCGATGGCCTGGAAATAGGCGCGGGTGACGGAATTGAATTGCACGGGGGCTTCGTAGCTTCCAATTTTTTCTACGGCGGCGGCGAGATGGACGACGGAATTGTCTTTTCTGGGCATGGAAGCGTGGCCGGAGACTCCTTTGGCGATCACGTCCACGTTCGCGGGAACTTTTTCGCTGACTTGCACGCCGATGTATTGCGGCTTGCCGTCTTTCAGGAAAACGCCGCCGCCTTCGTTGATGGCATAGCCCGCGGCGATTTTGTCCCAGTGCTTGTCCACGGCGAAGAGCATGCCGGTTGCGCCGTAAGCTTCTTCGTCGCCTTCGGCGAGGAAGATGACGTCGCGATTGAGGCGCGCGCCGGAGCGTTTGAGTTGCACGAAGACGGCGAGATTGGCGGCGAGCATGCCTTTGTCGTCAATGGCGCCGCGGCCGTAGAGGTAGCCGTCTTTTATGGCCGCGCCGAAGGGATCCACCGTCCATTTGGATTTATCAACGCCGACCACGTCGAGATGAGCCATCAGCAGCAGGGCGCGAGATGGATCGGGGACGGCACTGGCGGAAAGCCGAGCGACGATAAATCCGCGGCCCGGAGTGCTTTCGAAAATTTCAGAGGGGATGCCTTCTTTGGTGAGAATGGCGGCGATGTATTTCGCGGCCACCAGTTCGTTGCCCGGGGGATTGGTGGTGTCAATCCGCAGCAGGCCTTGCAGCCAGCCGAGCGCGTCTTGTTGAATCTGGGAGAGCGAAGGATTGGCGGCCGACGGATATTGTGGCGACGTGGGGACGGCCTGCGCTTGAATTGATGCAGCAGTAAACAGGAACGCTATAAGGACAAAAATCGGTAGTGGAATGCGCGCGCGCGCCATCCTGGATTTCCCCCCAGAAATTGAAATTCATTCGCAGAGCAGCAGACCAATTCATACTATCATGCTGGCGGATGCGGTCTGGGAAGCGAGGCGCGGGGCGTTTTCTGAATCGCAATCATTGCGGAACGGACCCGGCGGCGGACCATCCCTGAAGCGGCATGGGCGCATCTTAATCTCCAAACGAATGGGCTTTTAGGCATAGCTGGGCACGGAATTGGGCGCATTGCTAAAAGAGGAGAGCACGAAATTGAAGACAGGGATGCGAGTGGCGCTTTTGGGAATGTTGATTGGGGCGCTGGGTGTGCCGCCCGGGACGCTGACGTCTTATGCGAGGCAGCAGGAAGGGCCAGTGACTCCCGCTCCGGCGCAACAGCCGGGCGCGGCGCCGAAGCAGCCGGCGGGCCAGCAGCAGCCATCGCAAGCGGGGAAACCGCAGGCGCAAGCGCCGCAGGTGGCCATATCGGTGCAGTCGAACGTGGTGAATATTGACGCGGTGGTGACCGATTTCGAAGGGAACATCATTACTGGCTTGCAGAAACAGAATTTTCGCGTGCTGGATGACGGCCAGCCGCAGCAGATCAGCAATTTTGGACCGAGCGAAGCGCCGATCACGATTGTGGTGCTGATGGAATTCAGCCGGCGCATGGGAAGTTACTTTGGTTATCGCGGAAAGATGTGGGCGTATAACTTTCTGGATCATCTGAACGCGAAGGATTGGGTGGCTGTTAAGACGTTTGATTTGAAGACCACGATGGTGTCGGACTTCACGCAGGATAAGAAGGCTGTGGCGGGCGAAATCGCGTCGCTTTATTTCCCGGATTTCAGCGAAGCGAATTTGTTTGACGCTACGCTGGAAACGTTGGACCAGTTGCGCGATGTGAAAGGGAAGCGGTCCATTTTAATTATTGCATCGGGGTATGACACGTTCAGCAAACACACTTTGGACCAGACGTTTAAGCCGCTGAAGGAAACGGATGTGACGATTTTCTGCATTGGGATGGGCGCGGCGCTGGATGCGATGGGCATTCACGAGCGCAGCATGACCGGCCCGGAATTTGCGAACGTGAATTATTTGCAGGCGGAGAACCAGTTGAAGACTTTCGCGGAGATGACTGGCGGGTATGCTTGGTTCCCACGGTTTGAAGGCGAGATGAACGATATTTTCAATTCCGTGGCGGTTTTCTTGCGGAATCAGTACACGATTGGGTTTACGCCTTCTACGCCGCCGGACGGGAAGGTGCACAAGCTGAAGGTGGAAGTGGTGGATAACGATGGGAATCCGCTGATGACGCAGGACAAGAAGGGGAAGAAGAAGAAGATCGTGGTGAATGCGCGGGAGTGGTACACGTCGCCGAAGCCGACGACGGGGAATTAGGTTGGCGGCGAGGCTGGGAGCGAAGTGAGATTCTTCGCTGCGCTCCCTTCGCAAAAGCGCTCAGGGCAGGCAGGATGACGAGCGAATTATTTTTGTTGGATGCGAAGATCGCGGCCCGACATTTCTGGGGGCTCGGGGACTTCGAGGACGCCCAGCAGGGTGGGGGCGATGTCGCGGAGGGAGCCACCGGGAGTTAATTGCGTACGGCCATTTTCTGTGAGCAGGATAAAGGGGACGGGATTTGTGGTGTGGTAGGTGTGGGCGCCGCCGGTGACGGGATCAATCATGGTTTCGGCGTTGCCGTGGTCGGCGGTGATGATCCAGGCGCCGCCGCGCGGTTTGAGGGACTGAAAAATTCGGCCGAGACATTCGTCCACAGTTTCGACCGCTTTGATGGTGGCTTCGAGCTTGCCGGAGTGGCCAACCATGTCGGCATTCGCGAAATTCATGATGATAGCGTCGAAATTTCCCTTTTCGATGGCGTGGATCACGGTGTCAGCCACTCCTGCTGCTGACATTTCCGGTTTTAAATCGTAGGTCGGCACTTTCTGCGACGGGACTACCACGCGTTCTTCCCCTGGAAACGGTTTTTCCACCCCGCCATTGAAGAAATAGGTGACGTGCGCGTATTTTTCGGTTTCTGCGACGCGCAGATTTTTGTAGTCCTGCTCGGCAAACACGTTGGCGAGGATGTGTTCCAGTTTTTCGGGCGCGATCAGGTAGCGCAGCCAGGGCCACGCTTTGTCGTATTGCGTGGTGGCGACGAAGAAAAGATTTTTCGGGCGCGCGGGATCGGCAAATTCCTTGAAGCCGGGTTCGACGAGGGCGCGGGTGGTTTCGCGGGCACGATCGGCGCGAAAGTTGAAGAAGATTACGGCGTCGTCGTCGCGGATTATGCCGCGCGGTGCGGCAGGTTTCCCCGGCGCGGGTTCTGTGGTGATTACGGTAGGGATTACGAATTCGTCGGTGACGCCTTTTTCGTAATTGGCGCGGATGGCGGCGATGGGGTCGGAGAATTTTGCGGCGGATTCGCCGTGGACCATGGCGCGATAGGATTTTTCGATACGCTCCCAGCGATTGTCGCGGTCCATCGCGTAGTAGCGGCCGATGATGGTGGCGATCTGGCCGACGCCGTATTCGCGCATTTTCTTTTCGAGCGCCTGGAGGAATTCGATGCCGCTGTTGGGCGGAGTGTCGCGGCCGTCGGTGAAGCAATGGACGAAGACGCGCTCGACTTTATTCTCGCGGGCCATGCGGAGTAATGCGTAGAGATGTTCGATGTGGGAGTGCACGCCGCCGTCGCTGAGCAGGCCGAGCAGATGGAGCTGGTGGGCGCGGCCGCGTTCCATGGCTTCGACGAGCAGCGGCTGGCGCTGGAATTCGCCGCTGGCGATGAGCTGGTCAATGCGGGTGATGTCCATGTGCACGATGCGGCCGGCGCCGATATTCAGATGGCCGACTTCGCTATTGCCCATTTGTCCTTCGGGGAGGCCGACAGCGGGGCCGGAGGTGTGGATGAGCGTGTTGGGAAATTCGCGCAGGAGGCGATCGTAATTTGGTTTGCGCGCAAGGGCGATCGCATTGCCGGTGGTTTCGGCGCGATAGCCCCAGCCGTCGAGGACGGTGAGGACGATGGGTTTTGGGCGTTTATGTTGTTGGGTCATGTCGCGAGTCAGAATACCTTATCGTGGGGCTGGTGTTCCATTTGGCGCCACTGCAAGGATGCCCGGGATTAGGAACAGCGAGCAGGAAACACTTCCTACCCAAGACTCTTATGAGGATCGAAATATTGCCGGAAGTCCTCGTTGTTTTGACCTAGCTCCGTTGCTTCGAAGGCCTTACTCTTGACCGGAAGGTCTCCGAACAATATCACGCCGGTAGAAGGGGGTGCGCTGTCGGCAAATATCTTCCACGAGAGACCGGCCTGACTGACGTCGCATCGACCGCCTCCCACCAGCCATGTGGCGCTTACTCCAGGCACATATGAAGTCAGCTCAGCTGCGAAATCGCAATCCACCACCAACTCGATCTCAAAATCTGGGTATAGCGGGGCCTTAAATTCCCAGAATCGCCACGCTGTTTCCGGAGCATATCTGTGGCTGATTATTTCCGAGTCTGCTCTCAGATTCGATGGGCTGGCATTGTAGCCTTCAATTCCGAGACAGACGTTAGACGCTTTAATTCTTCCGTTGTTTTTTATCCGGAATCGAATCCGCAGTTCCAAGCTACCGGAAAAGCTCCGCGAGCCACGGGGAAACCGGGGTATTCGAAGATGGCTTAGAGTGGAATTTGCAACCACTATGAGCGGATGTTTCGATCGATTGCGGATGTCTTCGATGAGTCTGTGCGACGCGGGAAGAGAGTGGCTCCCAAGTCGGATGTAGTAGCGTTGATCTCTCGATGACTGATGCGGCGCCCCATCGCTTTCGGGCACGCTGACCACGATCAGCGCTTTGCCGGGTCCGATCTTCGAGGCTTTTCCTACTGCACCAAGGACTTCGTATACATTTACACCCACTATCGAAAATTCCGTCAGGTGGGGTATTACATCTTCCAACCATTCTTTACAGCTCCTGTTTCCTTTTATGACACGAGCCACACCACCTTGGTCTACTTCGCCAGCATCTGTGAGCCCGTAAACGATTGTCCCCCCGCTGGTGTTCGAGAATGCAGACAACTGAGACGCAAGTTCGGTGAGAATTTTCTCCTTGTCAGCGCCCGACAGAGTCAGATCAAGCATTCGGGTCGGCTTTCGTTCAAGAGTGTCGTCCTCTAACGGAAGTGTAAGAATGTACTCCTCGTCCCAATCGGATGGAGGTTTGCGCATTGTCGTTTAGTGGATGGCCAATGCCCTTCGGCCGGGGAAGCGGGCGGCGCTGCCGAGGGCTTCCTCGATGCGGAGGAGTTGGTTGTATTTGGCGATGCGGTCGGTGCGTGAGGCGGAGCCGGTTTTGATTTGGCCGGTGCCCATGGCGACGACGAAATCGGCGAGGAAGGTGTCTTCGGTTTCGCCGCTGCGATGGGAGACGATGGCGGCGTAGTTGGCTTTGCGCGCCATTTCGACGGCTTCGATGGTTTCGCTTACCGTCCCGATTTGGTTGAGCTTGATCAGGATGGCGTTGCCAATGCCTTCGGAGATGCCGCGCGCGAAAATTTTCGGGTTGGTGACGAAAATATCGTCGCCTACCAGCTGGATTTTTTTGCCGAGATCGCGGGTGATGATTTTCCAGCCGTCCCAATCGTCTTCGGAGAGGCCGTCTTCGATGGAGACGATGGGATATTTGGCGGCCCACGCTTCCCAGAATTTCACCATCTCTGCCGAGGTGCGCTCTGATTTATCGGATTTCTTGAAAACGTATTTTTTCTTGGCGCGGTCGTAGAATTCGCTGGAAGCGGGGTCGAGCGCGATGGCGATTTGCTCGCCGGGTTTGTATCCTGCGGCGGTGATGGCTTCGAGGACGCGTTCGAGAGCTTCTTCGTTGGATTTCAGGTTGGGTGCGAAGCCGCCTTCGTCGCCTACGGCGGTAGAGTAGCCGTTTTTCTTTAACACGGACTTCAGGTGATGGAAAACTTCGACGCCCCAGCGCAGCGCTTCGCGGAAATTGGGCGCGCCGACGGGCATGACCATGAATTCCTGCACGTCCACGGAATTATCGGCATGGGCGCCGCCGTTGACGATGTTCATCATGGGAACGGGAAGCGTGTTGGCGGACTTGTCGCTGGAATAGCGCGCGAGATATTGGTACAGCGGCTGGGCAAGCTGGGCGGCGGCGGCGCGCGCGGCGGCCATGGAAACGGCGAGGATAGCGTTTGCGCCGAAATTGGATTTGTTGGGCGTGCCGTCGGCGTCAATCATTTTGCGATCGAGAGTTTGCTGGTCGGCAGCGTCGAGACCGGTGACGGCTTTCGAGATTTCTGTGTTCACGTGGCCGACGGCTTTCAGGACGCCTTTGCCGAGGTAGCGCGATTTATCGCCGTCGCGGAGTTCGTTGGCTTCGTGTTCGCCGGTGGACGCCCCGGAAGGAACGGCAGCGCGACCGACGGCGCCGCCTGCGACGTGGACGTCTGCTTCGACGGTGGGATTGCCGCGGGAATCTATGATTTCGCGGGCGTGGACTTTGGTGATTTTCGTGGACATGGGGCTCCTGTGAATTCGACCTTTATTTGTGCGACGAACATCGTAAACGGTTTGGGGTGGGGGGTACAAGGCGCGGATGTGGCCAAGATTTGGCGGCTGCTGCCGTGTTACGAGAAGCGGTCGGCAAAACAGCCGGCGAGACGCCGGCGCTACTGAAACCTAAGAGGACAGCCAGGAGTGGCTGTCCCACGACAGGGTTATTCGGGTTCTTCGATCATGGATTCGGGGCGGACTACTACTACTACGCCGTGTTCGGTGACGGAGTAACGGGCGCGGTCGGCTTCGGTGTCGTAACCGATTACGGTGCCTTCGGGCAGGCTTACATGGCGGTCAATTATGGCGCGGCGGATGCGGCAACTGCGGCCAACGTTCACGTGATTGAAGACGATGCATTGATCGAGTTCGCTGTAGCTGTTTACCCGGACGTCGAGGCCGAGGACGGATTTGGTGACGCGTCCGCCAGAAACAATCGAGCCCGAGCCGACGATGGAATCGAGCGCAACGCCCATGCGCGAGGGATCGGCAAAGACAAATTTCGCGGGCGGATACTGCTGCTGCCAGGTGTGCAGCGGCCAGCTTTTGTCGTATAGGTTGAAGACCGGCGAGACGGAGACCAGGTCCATGTTAGCTTCGTGGTAGGCCTCAACGGTGCCGACATCGCGCCAGTAGGATTCTTCCTTTTTATTTTCGTCGCGAAAATTGTAGGCGAAGACGCGATGCTTTTCGATGATGCGCGGAATAATGTCTTTGCCGAAATCGTGATTGGAGGTGGGATCTTCTGCGTCGGCGATCAGGATGGGCACGAGCAGCTGGGTATTGAAGAGATAGACACCCATGGAGGCGTTCACTTTGTCCGGATGGATGCGCGAGCGCTTGGGTTCCACGGGCTTTTCCTCGAAACCGACGATGCGCCAGTCTTTGTCCGTTTCGATCACGCCGAAACTTCCGGCGGCTTCCCGAGGAGAGACTTCGAAGGTGGCGACGGTGACGTCTGCGCCGGCTTCGACGTGCTGTTCGAGCATCTTCTGATAATTCATTTTGTAGATGTGATCGCCGGAGAGGATGAAGACGAAGTTAGATTGCTCGGAGCCGATGGAATAGATGTTCTGGTAGACGGCGTCCGCAGTGCCCTGGTACCAGTGCTGCGAGACGCGCATCTGGGGAGTGAGAACTTCGATGAAATCTCCGTGACCCATAAGGAGGGACCAGCCGCGGCGTAAGTGGCGATTGAGGCTGAGAGCTTTGTACTGGGTGAGGACGAAGACGCGGCGCAGATCGCTATTCAGGCAATTCGAGAGCGTGACATCAACGATGCGGTAGATGCCGCCGAAGGGGACGGCGGGCTTGGCGCGATCGCGGGTGAGAGGCCAAAGGCGTTCGCCCTGGCCACCGGCCAGCAGGACCGCAAGTGCGTTGCGCATCAGAGGCATAGAAACGATTCTCCCGAAAGTCCCGGGCTGGCGGAGGACATTCTAGCAGCAAGTGCGAGCGGGCCGAAAGAGTGCGCGAAAAAGTTGCGCGCATTGGCGGGCGACATTGGCCAGGTCGTGGCGGTTTCCAATTGAGTGCGGTGATTCAAGTTCAAGAGCTAAATCAAAACCGCCTGCCTAAACAGAAAAAGCATGCGGCCACTACCGAGTTAAAGTCAAAAATAGCCGGCGAGACGCCGGCGCTAGCAAGGGCAACGTCAAAACCATGATTGCTTAGAAATTGGCGCAGAGCGGGCCGCGACCGGCTCCAGCAGGTGAGAGTGCTGATGATAACTAGAGAGTTACAAAAGAGGACTTTTCGTGCTTTGCCAATTTAGGCCTTGACTTAAGGTCAGGCGGGCGATAGAAGAACTTGGCAATTGCCGGTTCGGGTGTGAACCGGATACACTAGGTGGTAACCCACTCAGTGCAAAACTAACATTCAACGGGGAACGGGGGTGAATACGCGTGGCAGAAGTTGTCATTCAAGAGGGTGAATCTCTAGAGAACGCCCTCCGACGCTTCAAGAGAAAGGTACAGTCGGAAGACATAATCAAAGAGATAAAAAAGCACAGCTACTACATGAAACCAGGTGAAAGGCGCCGTGCTAAAGAGGCCCTCTCGCGTAAGCGTCTCCGCAAAAAGCAACGGCGTGAGCAAGACTAGGTGACCATTTACCGGGGTCCATTCAAATGGTTCGAGCCAGTCGGGGTGAGGGAAACGTGAATTTTCCGGGCACGTTCCCGAATTTGACTGGGAGAACTGTTCCGCTGCTACTCCTGTTCCAGCAAGGCTATGGAGCAGCGTATGGAATACCACGATCGGGTTTTGAAGTGTGCAGAGTGTTCGGCTGAGTTCGTTTTCACCGCCGGCGAGCAGATGTTTTTCGCCGACAAGGGCTTCAAGAACGAGCCCAAGCGGTGCAAAGCGTGCAAGGCCAACCGCTCGGCGGGCACAGCATCCGGTTCCGGCAGCGTACAGCGTGTCGAGACCAAGACGGTATGCTCGCAATGCGGAAAAGAAACAACGGTTCCGTTCAAGCCAACGCAGGGACGCCCGGTATATTGCCGCGAATGTTTTCAGCAGCGGCGATCGGCCGGGCCACAAAGCATCGCGGCGCCTTAACAAGCGCGTCTCAACAGATGGCTTGAAATAAGCCGAGCGGAGTTCCTGGTAGTCCCCGAATCTGTGCCTGAGTTCGGCCAACGGAGCGCGGGATCAGCCCGGAAAAAAGGGAAAACCATCTTCAAAGGCTCTTCCTGGCGTGCAAGCGCTGGGAAGAGCCTTTTGATTTTTTGGCTGCGATGCGCCGGGGCACTTTCGCAGCGGGCACGGCCTTCCCGCGGCGGGCAGGCATGCTGTGCGTCTAGGCGCGAATTGGGCTACGTGCGCTTTGGCAGGTTTTAGTTGTCGCTATTTGCTATGCGGCAGCGCGTGCTGGTTTGGCGGGCGAGATTTCGCGGAGCGCGGCGAGGAAGGATTCGATCTCTGGTTGGGTGCCGATGGTGACGCGAAGGAAATCGGGCATGGCGGGGAACTGGCGGCCGACGAAGATATTGCGCGCGCGAAATTGTTCGATGATGGGTTTTACGTCCGTGCCCATGTCGAGCATAACGAAATTGGCTTGCGAAGGGATGAACGGGCGCGAGTCCTTGGTTAGTTCGGCGCAGAGCCATTGGCGTGTGGCGTTGAGTTGCGCGCGGCAGGTGGCGACGTGATCGCTGTCCGCGAGGCTGGCGAGGGCGGCTTGGAGCACGGCGGCGTTGCCATTGTCCTGAAGAAGCTGCGCGGCGAGGCGCGCGATGGGTTCTTTCGCGCCGATGGCGTAGCCCAGGCGCATTCCGGCCATGCCATAAATTTTTGAGAAAGTGCGGGCGACGATGACGTTTGGATGCGCGGGGATGAATTCGATGGCGCTCGCGTAGCGCGGGTCGTCAACGAAATCGAAGTAGGCTTCGTCCACGACGATCAGAGTGGTAGGCGGCACGGCTTGCACGAATGCGGCGAATTCGTCGCGGGTGACGATAGTGCCGGTGGGATTGTTGGGATTACAGACGTAAGCGACGCCGGTTTTGGATGTGCAGGCCGCGGCCATTTTTGGAAGATCGTGGCGATGGTCGGGCGTGAGCGGGATTTGCACGGCATTGGAATTCAGGACGCGCGCATATTCCAGCACGGCCTCGAATGTGGGGGCGGCGGCTACGACGTTGCGCGAGGGATCGAGGAAGGCGTCGTCTGCAACGCGCAGAATTTCCGTAGAGCCGCAGCCGAGGATGATATTTTCGGACTTCACGTTGAATTTTTGCGCGAGCGCATTGATGACTTCGCGATAGGCTGCGTCGGGGTAGCGATTGGCGATCGAGGCGCAATCGGCGAGGGCGGCGCGGGCTTTGGGTGAGGGGCCGTAGGGATTTTCGTTGAAGTTTAGACGAATGGCGCCCGCGGGCATCGGTTTGCGTTTTGTGGCATCCAATAGGTTCAGGCGCGGCAGGCTGGGCGCAGCGATCGCGGCGGCTAGAGATTGTGCGAAGAGGCGCGAGAAGTCGCGGCGGGAATGGATTGCAGATGTCATCGAGTGCTCCTGTGTTGAAAAATTCTGCAGGATGATACTCCCTGATCGCGTGGCGGACAATGAATGGCTTGAAAGCTTTTACGAATGAGCATGATGAATTGATCGGGAGAGGCAAATGGCGACGAAACGGAAAAGCAGGCAGCAGGTGAAACGCAAGTCCGCGAAGAAGGTGGCCGTGAAGAAAGCGACGCGTGTGGCGGCTGGCGGTGGTGTGAACGACAAGGCGCTGCGCGAGCAGTTGGGGAAGGTTCTGGATTGGCACGAGGCGCATGCGGATTGGAAGCAGGCGTTGGCGGGGCTGGATCCGGCACATCGGGGAGTACGCCCGGCGGGGTCGCCACATTCAGTGTGGGATTTGCTGGAGCATGTGCGGCTGGCGCAACGGGATATTTTGGATTTCACTTTGTATCCGAAGCATGTGTCGCCGGATTGGCCGGCGGGATATTGGCCGAAGACGCTGGCGCCGGCGGACGACGCCGCGTGGGAAAAGAGCGTGGGGGATTTTTTCCACGATCTGAAAGAGATGGAAAAACTGGTGAGCAATCCGCGGACGGATCTTTTTGCGCGGATTCCGCACGGGACGGGGCAAACATATTTGCGCCAGGTTTTGCTGCTGATTGATCACAACTCGTATCATCTGGGGCAGCTGGTGCTGGTGCGGCGGTTGCTCAGCGCGTGGTAAGTAAAGTGCGCTCGTGTGCTCTCTCGCCGTCGCGGGTCCTTGTTATAATAGGATCGTTATAATAGAGAGCGAAATGATTACGAAAGTTTGGGGAGATTCATGAGCCGTCAGCAAACAATTGTGGATTCCGCGGCGACGCAGGACGCGCAGGAGCGCGTCTGGGACGCATTCCGCCGCTGGGGATATTTACAAGCAAATCTGGACCCGCTGGGCGATATGGCGCCGGTGCCCATGCCGGAATTGGAAGTGAGCGGCGCGGATGCGGAAGCGGCGCGGCGAGTGTATTGCGGGACCATCGGCGTCGAGTTCATGCACATTCCGGAGCGTGAGAAGCGGGAATGGATTCAAGCGCGGATGGAGGCGGAGGCGCCGGAAGCGGATCGCGCGCGAATTCTGGAATGGTTGGTGCGCGCGGAAATTTTCGAGCAGGTGCTGCAAACGCGTTATCTGGGAACGAAGAGGTATTCGCTGGAGGGAGAAGCGGCGCTGTTGCCGTTGCTCGACGCGATCCTAGATGCGTCGGCGGAGCAGGGGGCGGTGCAGGCGGTCTTGGCGATGAGCCACCGCGGCCGGTTGAACGTGATGGTGCATGTGGTGGGACGCGGGGCGGCGGAAGTTTTCGCGCGATTCGAGGATGTGGATCCGCGCAGCGTGTTGGGCGGCGGCGATGTGAAGTATCACATGGGCGCGACAGGAGAGTTTGCGACGGCGGGCGGAAAAAAAGTAGGGATTCATCTGGTGTCGAATCCGAGCCATCTGGAAGCGGTGGATCCGGTGGCAATCGGGCGCGCGCGCGCAAAGCAGATGCGGCGCGGCGATGCGGGTGTGGGCCACGTGGTGCCGGTGCTGATGCACGGAGACGCGGCGTTTGCGGGGCAGGGAATTTGGGCGGAGACGTTGAACATGGCGGGAGTGGAGGGATTCACGGTGGGCGGTTCGGTGCACATCATCGTGAACAATCTGATCGGGTTCACGACGATACCGCGCGATTCGCAGTCTTCGCGATTTTCTTCCGATTTGGCCAAGCGGCTGCCGATTCCGATTTTTCACGTGAACTCTGAGGATCCGGAAGCGGTGGCGCGCGTGGGGCGGATATTGGCGGAGATTATCGGTACGCGTTCGGAACACCAGTGGTGGTGGATTTAATCGGTTACCGGCAGGCACGGGCACAGCGAAGTGGATGATCCGACGATCACGCAACCGTTGCGCTACCGGAAAATTGATGCGCACCCGCCGCTGTGGGAAATTTATTCCGCGAAAATCGGCGTGGATGCGGCGCCGATTGTGCAGCGCGTGCGCACGGAGTTGGACGCGGCGCAGAAGAAAGCGCTGGAGCTGGAGAAAAATCCGCCGATGCGGAAGCTGCCGCCGTATTGGGATGCTTTTCGGGGCGGGCGTTACAACGCAACGATGGAAGTTGATACCGGCGTGGCGTCTGGTGAGCTGGCGGCGATTGGCGAGGCGTTGACGCGCTATCCCGAGGGATTTCACATTCATCCGAAGGTGAAAAAACTTTTGGAACAGCGGCTGGAGATGGCGCAAGGGAAGCGGCCGCTGGATTATGGAATGGCGGAAGCACTGGCGTTCGGAACGCTGCTGAAGCAGCGCGTGCCGGTGCGGTTGAGCGGACAGGACAGCCGGCGCGGAACGTTCAATCAGCGGCACGCGGCGCTGATTGATATCGAGACGGAGCAGGAGTACGTGCCGCTAGAGCACTTAGGGCATGGCGAAGCTTGGTTCGAGGCGATCAACTCGACTTTGTCGGAAGCTTCGGTGCTGGGATTCGAATATGGGTTCAGCCGCGATTTTCCGGAGGCGCTGGTTTTGTGGGAAGCGCAATTCGGGGATTTCGCGAACGGCGCGCAGATAATTATTGACCAATTCATTTCCGCAGGCGAGGACAAGTGGAATCTGCTGTCGGGAGTGGTACTGTTGCTGCCGCATGGTTATGAAGGGCAGGGGCCGGAACATTCCAGCGCGCGGATCGAGAGATTTTTGCAATTGGCGGCGCGGGACAATATACAGATCTGCCAGCCGACCACCGCGGCGCAGTATTTTCATTTGCTGCGACGGCAAGCGTTGCGGGCGTGGCGCAAACCGCTGATCGTTTTCACGCCGAAGAGCATGCTGCGTAATCCGGCCGCGTCTTCCAGCTTGGCGGATTTGGGCACGGCGCGATTTCAGACGGTGATTCCGGATCGCGGCGATGGGTCGGCGGAGCGCGTGCTGCTGTGCAGCGGGAAAATAGGGCACGAATTGATGGCGGAGCGGAAACGGCGCAAGGATACTACGACGGCGATTATTTTTCTGGAGCAGCTGTATCCGTTTCCGGAGGCGGAGTTGGCGGCGGAGATGGATCGGCACACGAAGGCGCGGGAATTTGTATGGGTGCAGGAAGAGCCAGCGAATATGGGCGCTTTGGCATTTTTATTGCCACGATTGGAGCGATTGGCGCGCGGGCGCGGGGTGCTTTCGATCAAGCGTTCGGCAAGCGCGAGTCCGGCGACGGGTTCGCACAAGGCGCACGAGATGGAGCAAAAGACGTTGTTGACGCTCGCGTTTGGCGGCGCGGAGAAAAGTTGAGCGGAAGTTACGTTCCTCTGTTGAGGTCCTCTATTTTTCGCAAAAGTGCGATTGCGGGTCGTCGCGGCACTTGCAAAAACTGTGTCGCACCTACGGCGCTCTGGATTTTCTTTGTAATCCTTCCCACCCCTTCCGGGGCGGGCTAACTTATTCCGCGCCTGCGGCGCTGGTGCGTCCCACCGTTTCATTTGCTGCTTTTTTCGGATCATCCATTTACGAGGCGCCTTCCCGGCGTGCGGTTATTTTTTGGAAATTATGAAGCTTTGCGGGCCTGGGCTGCGGCGTAGTTCGTTTAGGGTGAAGCCGGCGTTGCGGAACATTTTGTCGTATTCGGAATAGGGGTAGGCGTCGCCGGCGCGCGTGGTGCCTAGCATGATCATGCTGAAGGCAGCTGGGGCGGGCGGCGAGACGCGGTCTTCGTTGGGCACGAATTCCACGGTGACGGCGCGGCCACCGGGCTTCAGCGCGGCGTGAACTTTGCGCAGGAGGGTTTCGATCGTTTGGGGATCGAAATGGTGCAGGAAGCCTGTCAGCAGCACGATGTCGTAGTCCTTCCCGAAATTCACTTCGAACGCGCTGCCCGGCATATGGTGATGGCGCGCGGCCACTCCGGCGGCCTGGGCGTTCTCATGCGCCACTTTCAAAACTTCGGGCCAGTCCAGAGCGAAAATTTCCGCGTTGGGATTTTGTTTGGCGATCATGACGCCATACATGCCGTGGCCTGCGGCAACGTCGAGCACTTTCCATTTTTCGCCGGCGCTCGCGCAGAGAGTTTCGGCGACGGCTACGGCAGTCATGCGTTGCAGGTTACTCATGGAACGAGCGAATTCCACCCATTTGGAGCTGTCCGGAGCGGCGGTGGACTGCTCGCCCTTCAGTGATGTGCCGGCGCGGACGATTGCGGTGAGATCCTGATACAGGTTGATCATTTCCGGCAGGGCGAGAAAGTTGGCGGCGGCGCCCATGTAGGCGGGAGAGCGGCGATTGAGAAATACGGCGGAATCATCGGCGAGGGAATATTCCTGGCCGTTTTTGAGCAGGAATCCGTTGATGGTCAGATAGTCGCAGAGAATGCGGATGCCGCGGTCGCTGGCTTGGCAGCGTTTGGCGATGGCGGCGCGCGTGGTGGCGCCATCGGCGATGGCGGAGAAGACGTCGAGCTCGATGGCGGTTTTGAGCGCGGCGGTTTTGTGATAGGCGTTCAAAGTTTCGAAGATTCGCTCGGGAGTAACGTTGGCAGGTTCGAGTGCGGTGGTCATGAGAGTGGCTCCTTGAATTTTTTGCGCGCTAATGTGACGCGGAATTCTCGGCGAAGCACCAGTGCACGAATTCGGGTTTGTAGGTTTCGACGACGGCGGGCGGGACGTCGGATTCGTTCAGCTGATGAAAAGCGAAACTGATTTCGCCGGTTGGCTGCACGGTGCCGAGCAGAAAACCGTAAACATTCGTGGCAGCGGCTTTCGCGTCCACTTTTTCTGGAGGCAGGGCGTAGCGTACAGCGCCGGCGGTGCCGACGATCCAGCCGGGGAGAACGCCGCCGTGTTCGCGCCAGTACCGGGTGTTGAAAATACCGTCCATGAAATAGTGTGAGTGGCTGGCGAGGACGTACACGCGCTTGTGCGCGTCGTTCTGGGCTTTCAGCAGGTCGGCATAGACGCGGCGGCCGCTATCAATGCCAGTGGAGAATTGATCCATAGCGTGATTTTCGGAAATGCTGTCGGGAAGAGCTTCGTGCATGGCGACGACGATGGTAGAAATTTGCGGGCTGGTGAGATCGAGCTGCAAAGTTTTTTCGAACCAGGTCATTTGTTGGAAATCGAACTGGTCAGGGGTGGCGTTATCGAGATTGATGAAGGCCACGTTCGATTTGATCCAGTGGAAGTAGGTCGTGATTTTGCGCGCGTGAGGATCGTCGCTGAGGCGCTGTTTTTGTAGCACCGGTTGATCCAGCCAGTCAGCGAATTGGATTAGGAATTGTTCGCGGGTTTTGGGTGGAATGGTGTCGTGGTTTCCGATGCCGAGATACACGGGCGTGTCGCCGAACGGGACGATCTGATTTTGGATGAAATCGTCCCAGGCGACGGACAGGTACTGGCTGATGGTCAGTGGCTTGGCGATGTATTGCGGTTGATGCTGCATGTCTTCATCGAAATTGTAGATGGCGCGAAAATCGCCGAGGTGCCAGTAGAACGCGGCGCCGCTTTGTTTCACACCGGCGGCGATGCCGGGCATGACGACGTCGCCGCAATTGCGGGAATCGCCGGAGACGGCGAAGCTCCATGTGGCGTCAGGCGCGGACGCTGACGATTGCGCGAGAGCGGCGCAGGGAAATGCGCAGAGTGTTATGAACGCCAGAAACAGAGCTACGAGAACAATTCGGCGAGTCATCGTTCTGGTTTGCGGAATGCCTCCAGCTGAAAGTGACAGGCGATTGTAGTTTTTCGGGATGACGATGGCAACGGCGGCGGTGTGGAATTCGCTTGGGTAATGCGGATGAGTCCGCTACATTTCTGGCGCGCTTGTTGCGGCGCGATTTTCTGGCTGGGTTGAGGTGAATGAAATGCAAATTGAACCGTTTGAGCTGGAACGCTGGCAATCGGTGTGGGAGAACAAAGTCGAGCTGAATATTTCGGAAAGTGGCGTGCATCCGCTGACGACGGCGGAGCTGGTGCCAGATCCCGAGCAGCTGCGCAAGATTTTGGACGTGCAGCAACTGTATCCGCAGACGAACGGGAGCGAGGAATTGCGTTCGCGGATCGCGGAACTGTATCCGGAGGCTATCGCGGAAAATGTGCTGGTGACTTGCGGCGGGTCGGAGGCGAATTACGTTTCGACCTGGTCGCTAATTGAGCCGGGCGACGAAGTAGTTTTTATGATGCCGAATTACATGCAGATTGCGGGCGTGGCGCGGGCGATGGGCGCGACGGTGAAGCCGCTGTGGCTGCGCGAGGCGCTGGATTGGGGAATCAACGTGGACGATTTGCCGCGGGTGGTGACGCCGAAAACGAAATTGATCGCGATTTGCAATCCGAGTAATCCGACGGGAGCGGTTTTGCGCGACGACATGCGCGCGGCGGTGGTGGCGGCGGCAGCGAAAGTGGGGGCCTGGATTATTTCGGATGAAGTGTATCGCGGCGCGGAATTCGAAGGCGAGATGACGGAGACGATGTGGGGCGGCTACGAGCGCATGTTGTGTACGGCGGGGCTGTCTAAGGCGTTCAGCTTGCCGGGGCTGCGCACGGGATGGGTGGTTGGTGCGCCGAAAACGATTGAGAAGCTGTGGAGCTATCACGACTACACGAGTATCGGGCCTTCGATGCTGACGGACCGGCTGGCTTCGGTGGCGCTTCAGCCGGAGCGGCGCGCTTGGATATTGAATCGCACGCGGGAATACGTGCGGCGCAATTATCCGCCGCTGCGGGCTTGGTTGGACGCCCATGCGGACACTTTTTCGCACGTGGCACCGAAGGCGGGCGCGATTGCGTGGGCGGGATTGCGTGGCGGCAGGAATTCGGCGCAGATGGCGGAAGAGTTGCGTGTGAAAAAAAGCGTGCTGCTAGTACCCGGCGAACAGGTAGGGATGGAAGGTTTCGTGCGGTTTGGATTTGGCGGCGACCCGGAACATTTGCAGCAGGCGCTGGTGCGGATTGATGAGTGGCTGGGGGAGACGCGCGCGGCGAGCGCACGGTGATTTTTCGCGGGTGGAACAACTGCGGACCACCCGCAACAGCTGCCCGGTCCCGGAATGCGGGACCGGCCGCTACAACTTCGACGGCAATGCGCCCGTGGCGGAAACCGCGCCGGATAGCCTGAAGGCCGTGCGCTGAAAACGGAACTGATTATTTCTGCTGGCTGGCGGATTGTTCCTGGTCGGTTTCGGATTTGTGCCAGCTGGAGTCGGGATTGAAAGTTTTCATGGCTTTAACGAGCGCTTCAGTGTTCTTGCCAAGATCCTTTTCGTAAACCACTCCGTTGCTGCCGACGATGAACGTCATCACGCCGGACGATCTGTATTCGGCGGGATAAGCAACGAAGGCGAAGCCGCCGGTCATTTTGCCGTGCACGATGTAGTTTTTCGAGCCGCCGGGAGCGTGGTGTCCTTGAGCCGTCAGGATGTGGAAGTAATAGCCGTGGAAGGGAGTGGCGCCGCCTTCGGGAATGTTTTCGTAACCTTCCTTGACGGCGGCGGCGATCAACGGTCCGATGGGGCTTTCCGGCGCGCCGCTAGCAGCCTTCCAATAGAGGCCGTTGTGCTGGCCGGCATCGCTAAAGAAGCGAATCGCGTATTCATTGTGGTTTTGGGCGGCGTAATCCTTCTGTGCGGCTACAAGTTCCTGGCAGACGCGGATCGTTGTGATTTCGTTGCGGCCGACACGGCGGTAGAGGATTTCCCTGATTCCAGATTCGGTGTCGAAATACCAAACATTCCCTTTGTGCACGAGCGGGATGGGCGTGGGCCAGTTCTCGGCGCCGATGATTAGCGAAGTGGTGCCATCGGGTTCGTTCACCAAGCGATGCATCTCCAGATATTTTTTCACAAAGTTTGCGCGCATGTCCTGGTCTTGGACTTCGTCGCCGGAGGAAACGACTTCTTTGCCGTCGGGACCGAAGATGGCGAGCATGGCTTTTTCGTCATTGGCTTCAGTCGCGGCGACCAGCGCGCTGCTAGCCTCCTCGGCGGTGGCGAAAGTTTTCTGGCCCGGCTGCTGGGCACGGGATATGGCGGGCATGCAACCCAATAAGAAAATAGCGACCACTGCGAATTTCGGAAGATGGCCCCACTGCCGAGGTACAAAGTTCAGTTTTGTCAGCCGCATAGATTTGTTCTCCGTTTCTATGAGTCACTTTGGTGGTTCGCTTCTTTCTTTCGCGAACAGTTAGCAATGCTCTAAGAATAGGAACATTTTAGAATTTTGATTAGTGATGGCCGCCACCACCGCCGTGAGCGCCACCACCGCCGCCACCACCATGGAATCCACCACCGCCCCCGCCGAAGCTAGCGCTTCCGCGCGAGGAATAACTGCGGGACTCGCCGCCATGGTCATAGCCGCTGAAGCCGCTGGAGCGGGTGCCGGTTTGGTTGTGGGCTGCTGGTATCCCGCCGGTTTGGCCATGGGCTGCTGGCTCGTATCCCCGCGCGGCCTGAGTGTTCCCGTGGAAAGGCGTGTCTCTGCCGCCGGGATTGTTGTAAACATTCGCGGGCCCGCGATTCACGTTATTCGCGACACCGCGTTCACCACCGGCGCGGTAGTAATTATTGCGATTGTAAAAAGTGTTGCTGCGCGAGTAGTAGCGGTTGTTGTTGTAAATTACGGTGTGGCCGCCCCAGCCTACACCCCAGTGACCCCAGCCCCAGCCGTAGCCGCCGTAGAATCCGATGCCGAAGCCGACTCCCCAATATAGAGACGGGCCGCCCCACCAAATTCCGGGATACGGATACCAACCGGGCCAGGCCACGACGGGATATCCGTAGACCAGCCAGGGATCATAGGCGGGGACATACACCACGTCGGGTTGAGCAGGTTGAATGACGATGTCCGAACCTTGGGTCTGGACGGTCTGCTGCGGCGTGTCCTTCAGATTGCCGGCTTGCTGCGCTTTCTGGCGCATTACCTGAATCGCGTCCATTACACCTTGCTCCTGGTTGTAATACGCGTCACCCAGAGACGACGTCCAGGAAATGTTCTTGTCCATATTTCCCAGCACGGTGGGAAACGCGGTGAGCGCTTTCACGCTGGGATCCCAGGATTGCTGGTCCACGGCTTGCGCCAGGGCATCGCCCTTCAAATCGGGGTTGGCTTGCAGCCAGCGGTCCGCCTCGACGACTTCAGCGGGGAACGTGGATGCAGCGAGGACCTGCGCTACCAGCGAATCCGGATACAGCGCGATGGGCGCGACGAGCTGCTGCAACTGGTCGGCAGTCTGCTGCGTGTAAGGCGGCGCCTGCGAAGGCGGCGCGGAAGATTGCGCATCCTGATCCTGCTCCTGAGCGGCGAAAAGAGTTTGCGGCAGCATTGGCAGTAACAGGGCGAACGCCAGAGCGCAGGCGAGTATTGGCTTTCCGAAACCAGGAGCTGCGAACGCTTTAGTGCGTTGGATGATGGTCGTGAGGCTCGGGATAACGTTCATGAAGTGAGCCCTCCTGTGTAGTTAGATGCGCGGCGAAAAGCTTAGGTTTCTGGGTATCCGGTGGATCTGCTTCGCGTTGCGGTTGCCATGTTCCGCTGAAGATGGCAGCTATGTCAATGCAGCAGAAATTACGGGTACGGCTGGAATGCCGACCCCTGGGCAAGCCGGGGCGCAGCAAGCGGCGCCCCTACCATGACTAACGCGTGGACGCGGCGGCGTCAGTGTTGTTGTTGCTGCTGCGCGGAATTGCTTTGGCGGATGAAATAGTGGGGCTTGTCGAGGTCGGCGCGGACGGCCACGTCGAAGAAGCCGACCATCATTTCATCGTAGGTTTGATCGCCCCAGCGGACGGCGGCATCGGGATCGGGATTGTGCGGATTATTTTTGGAATTGTCATACCAGGCTACGGCTTGAAGGACCGTGCCGGCGGGCAGCGCGAGCGGCTGGGCAAGGCGATAACTGAGTTGCCAATAAAAATTGTAATTTACGAGCAGCAGCGGCTCGATGGTTTTGTCGGGACGGAGAATATTGTATTCGAAGCGTTTTCCGCGCAGGTGCATGTGCGGGAAAAAGCTGAGCAGGAGCGCGTCGTTCGGCAGCGAGCCGTGGACTTCGACGCGATAATCGTCCACACCCGGAGGGATGACGAAGCGATCGTTGGTTAGTTGCAGGGTGAGGACGCGCTGCTTGGGTGGATTCGCGGCGAAGATGATGCCGATGCTGGATTGATCGCTGGTTGCGTGGCCATGCGCCATGTAGTGCATTTGAAAAACGAGATCGGAGCCGGCGGGGACGAATTTCGCCATGCCTTCGGGCCAATTGTCCGGCGAACTTCCGGGCGCGTAGACCAGTAGGATATCGGCCTGGGTGAAACGCGTGTCCTCGCGGTCTTGTTCGTCGGTCATGTCCGCGCCGGTGAAGGGAACGCCGATCGGAGCGTGGCGCAGCCAATTGGAATTCGGCGGGCGAACGTATACGACGGCGTGATGAACATTCGCGCGGCTAGACGGCCGGATTTCGGACATTTGCACCCATTTATCTTCGGTGAAACCGGTGGGGACGATTTCGTAGGTGTAGTCAATGTCTCCTTGCGCGGGAAGCGCGACGGGTTTGGGCATGCGCACGATGGCGTCGGGCTGCGGAATCATCCAGCCTTCGGGCCAGCGGCGCGACGGTGGCGCGGCGTGCGGATCGCCGGCGGGAGCTTGCGCGTTTGCCCAGGAAACGAGCGTGTCTATTTCTTGCTGGGTGAGGGATGGATCGTTGGAGAAGTGGCCAACGGAGGGATCGGCGAACCATGGAGGCATTCCGCGTTTGGCGGCGGAATCGGCTATGGCGCGAGCGAAGGGGCGGGTCTGGGCGTAGGACATTAATTGCATCGGGCCGATTTCGCCGGCGCGGTGGCAGCTTTGGCAATGCTGCTGCAGGATGGGCAGAACGTCGCGATAGAACGTGGGGGCTGCGACTAGTGCTTGCGAGGGTTCGGTTGGCGGTTGCGGCGTGGGTTGGTCTTGTTGCTGCTGCGCGGCGGCCCAGGCCGTCGCGAAAAATAGGAACAACACCGATGGCAGAGTGATTCTCAAGAAACTATTGATGCGAAACGGGCGGTCGGGGTTTTCGTTTTGAAAATTCACAGAGCAGGAATTGTACACCGTGTGCGTTCGCCTTCGCTGACGCGAGCTGCGAGCGGCGCGATGAAGATCCTCTCTACTTTTCCAGTGCGGCGATGTATACCGCGAAGGGCTCGAGCGCAAGTTGCGCGAAGGAAGAATTGTTTTGCAGGGACGATTGGGTAGTGAGCAAGGTCTTCGCCGATTTCGTGCTGAGGCGCTGTTTTGACAGCATCAAATTTCAACGTTTGCGGCGCGGCTGACATGTTGATGACGACCAGAACCGCATCGTTTCTTGTTTTGCGCAGGTAAGACAACACATTCGGATCGTTTTCGTTCAATGCGATGTAGTCGCCGTCCAGGAGTGCCGGGTTTGTGCGGCGCAATGCGAGCAGGCCTTTGTACCAGTTCAGGATCGAATTCGGATCTTTCAGCTCGTCGGCGACGTTGTAGATTTTGTAGGTTGGCGGAATGGGATTCCACGGTACGCCGGTAGTAAACCCAGCATTGGGATCGTCGCTCCATTGCATGGGCGTGCGTTCGCCATCGCGGCCTTTTTCTTTTGGCCATCCGCGGCGCCCGATGGGGTCCTGCACATCTTCCCAGCGCGTCGGATCGTTGTTCTGCATGCCGATTTCTTCGCCGTAATATACGATGGGCGTGCCGCGCAGGGTGAGATGCATGGCCGCCATATCTTTGGCGATTTGATCGTTGTGCTGGCCGTCGCCGTAGCGATTCCAGGAACGCACGATGTCGTGATTGCCGATGACGTACACGGGCCACTCGCCGGTGGCCTCGACCGCAGCAATGTGTTCGCGGAACACCGGCGCGGAAAATTTCAGTTTGGTGAGCAGCAGGTCCATGGGCATCTGCAACTCGTTGTTCGCGGCGCCGTAATAGGGTTTTAACTGCGCGACGTTTTCCGTCCAGGTTTCGCCGATCAGCACGGCATTGTATTTGTTGGCCACGGTGCGCAAGCCTTGCAGCGCGGTGTGCACTTCGGGCAGACGCTGCGTGTACTTGTCTTCGATTTTCGGATCGCCGAAAGCGTTGCTGCCGGGCAGAACCGGATTGTCACGCAGTGCGGGATCTTCGAAGAGCGAGTCCACGGCGTCGAGACGGAAACCGGCGACGCCGCGCTGGTACCACCACTCTGTCGTGCCATACATGGCGTCAACAACTGCAGGGTTGCGCCAGTTCAGGTCCGGCTGCTGCGGGTAGAAATAATGGTAGTAATACTGTTTGGTGGTGCTGTCCCACTGCCACGCGGAACCGCCGAATATTGCGATCCAATTGTTCGGCGGGCCATCGCCCTTGCCGTCGCGCCAGATGTACCAATCCCGTTTTGCTGAAGTGCGCGAGGAACGGGAATCAATAAACCAGGGATGCTGGTCGGAAGTGTGGTTCACCACAAAATCCAGAATGATTTTGATGCCGTGATCCGCGCCGAGCTTTTGCAGGCGATCGAAATCGGCCAGCGTGCCGTACATTTTGTCAATGTTCTCGTAGTCGGAGACATCGTAACCGAAATCCACCTGCGGTGAAGGGAAGCAGGGAGCGATCCAGATGGCGTCCACTCCGAGAGCTTGCAAATAATCGAGCTTGGCGGCGATGCCGTTCAGGTCGCCGATGCCGTCGCCATTGCTATCCATGAAGCTGCGCGGATAAATTTCGTAGAAGACGGCGTGCTGATACCAAGGCGGCGGAGCGGCACCAGCCGTTTTGCGTTGTTGCGCGCGGAGGATTCGCACAGCGGCGAGAAAAATGACGAGCAGCAGTACGATCGCAGCAATCCTGCCGTGCATCGGGATGCCTCCGCGAAGCGCGAAATGTAGCAGACAGGCGTGCGAGTCTAGCAAGATCGCTCGCGCGCTGCCAGTATCGATGGCGTCCATGGATTGACAGGTTCGGCAGCGGGAGCTTCGCATCGGCCGTCGCTGAACTCCGAGGAGCGGGCGAGCGACAGCGACCCGCCGGAGAATCTCGCGCGTAACGCGATGCCGACATCCGAACGATTCACGCGGCGGTACGCCGCACGCGTGCTGGGAGTGAGATGCCGACTTGCTGATTCGATTTGCGGCAGGCTCCTCCTATTCGATAGTTCAGACTCCTAAAGCGCACTAAATCGCTTTGACATCTCTACACGAATCGTATAGATTCGCACCTCGTTGTCATCATTTGTACGGCCACTGAATCTACGCAACCGTAAACGCAAGGAGAACCTGTGAGGCCCCTCCCAATCGTTTTTGTAGCCCTGTCTCTGTTGCTCGTCGTGTTGCCGGCAGCGCGCGCCCAATCGCGCGCGAGCCTTTCAGTTGCCGCGAATCCAACCGGCGCGAGCCTTTCCGGCCTGGTGACAAACCAAACCGGCGCGCCCCTCCGCGACGTCACGGTGACCATCAAGAATCTCGACACACGCGAAACGCGCACGATCCCAACCGACGCCGGAGGGCGCTATCAGACGTCCGGCCTGCCCGCGGGACGCTTCGAGATTCGCGCGACGAAACCAGGGTTCGCCGAGGAAACGCGCGCCGGAATCAGCTTGGCGGCTGACCAGGGCACCACAGTTGACATTCAAATGCAGCGGAAGGGCCCCGACCCCTGCACGAACGGCCACGAGTTTGCGACCACCGATTGCACGCTGACCTGGCATGGCATCACGCTGTACGGCGCGTATGACGTCGGCGTCGGCTGGGTGAGCCACGGCTTGCCGGTAAGCGGCTATAACTACGAAGGCGAATCGCTGGTGAATCGCAACGGATATCAATCGCGATTCCTGGTCGCGCCGAACAACCTGCAGCAGACCGGTTTCGGCATCCGGGGCAAGGAAGAGTTTGCGCCCGGCTGGTCCATCGTGTTCAACGCCTCCACGGGGATCAATCCGCAGTCCGGCCTGCTGGCCAACGCGCCGGCCACCGATACCGTCAACAACGGCCTTCCCCGGGCCAGCTATTCGATGGCCATCGACGGCGCGCGCGCGGGCCAACCGTTCAATGACGAATATTACGGCGGTATATCGTCGGAGAAATTCGGCACGCTGACTTTCGGCCGGCAGCGCTCTCTGGGCACCGATGCAATGCTCCGTTACGATCCAGCCGGCGGAGCGTATGCTTTTTCGTACATCGGATATAACGGCACCATGGCCGGCGGTGGCGACACCGACGACAGCCGTTGGGACGACGCCATGAAGTATCGCCTCACAATTGGGCCAGTGCATTTCGGCGCGATGTATAAATTCGCCAATGGTTCTGGCGGCTGCTACTCGGCCGACCCAGACTGGTCTGCCACGACCTGCACGCCGGTAAGGCCGCACAACAACGCCTGGGGATTCGACATCGGCGGAGAGCACGGCAAGTTTTCCGCCGACGCCGTCTTCCAGCATTACAACGAGGCGATCAGCGTCTTGAACCCCTTGCTCGGCCCTCAGAGTCCGGCGACGCCGAAGCTGGGGTATACGCAGTCGCTCACTAACAGCATCAATACCAACCCTATCAACGGCGGCGACGGCCTCGGCCCCAATCTGATCTCGACTGACGACACCGTATATGGCATCGTGACCGACAACAACGCCATCATGGTCGCTGCCAAGTATGTGTGGGATCCGTTCAAGTTTTTCGCCGGCTACGAATACATCTGGCAAAACAATCCGGCGCAACCGTTGGGCGTGGGCGCCTCGGACCAGGGCGGATACATCATGAGCGGCGTCGAAGACAACAATCTTGATTCCGAGAAGCTGCTGAATATCTGGTGGACGGGTGTGAAATATACTTACCGCGAAAAAACCGACGTCACTTTCGCCTGGTATCAACAACGGCAGAACGACTTCCGTGTTCCCCAGACCTGCAACGCCACAGCCGGTTTCCGCAGTTCCTGCGCGGGCACGCTCGACGAGGTGTCGCTCTATGCGGATTATCACTTCACCAAACGTATGGACGGCTACGTTGGAGTTGCTTATTCCGTCGTGACCGGCGGCCTGGCGATCGCCATTCCGCATGGCCCCGGCGTCCCCTATCTCTACCCGACCAACGTTGCTCCGACCATCGGTGTACGTTTCGCCTTCTGATCGTTTCCGCAGCGGGCTCAGTCGAGGGCCCGTATGGATACCTGAAGCCCGCGATCGGCGGTGCGCTTCCCGTTCCAGATACGAAACCGCGTTCAAGCCAGTGGACGCGTGGCCCGCGTGGCGCAAACTCCTCCGGCGCCGCACCCGTCGAGCGTTGACTTGCGCTACTCCCAGCCATAATATGGCGCGCAGCCGGGATCGTGCCCGCCTGCCATGAAAGCACCGCCACCTGAGAACGAATCGGCACGACTCGCAGCACTGCAGCGTTACGCCATCCTGGATACATTTCCCGAGCAGGAATTTGATGATCTCTCGCGCCTTGCCGCGATGATTTGCGGCACGCCGATCGCGCTGGTGAGCCTGGTGGATTCCCACCGGCAGTGGTTCAAATCGAGGATCGGGATCGATGAAACGGAAACGTCGCGCGACGTAGCTTTCTGCGCGCACGCGATTCTGCAGCCGGATGTGATGGTGGTGCCGGACGCACTGGAAGATGAGCGATTCCGCGCGAACCCGCTGGTCACGGAGAATCCCAACGTTCGCTTCTACGCGGGCGCGCCACTGATTTCACAGGAAGGATACGCGCTGGGAACGTTGTGCGTGATTGACCGCGTGCCGCGCGAATTATCGGCGGAGCAGAAGGAGGCGCTGAAGGCGCTGAGCCGGCTGGTGGTGACGCAGATGGAGCTGCGGCGCAGCGTTTCGGATTTGTCGCGAGCCATCCGCGAACGGCGCATGACGGAGGAAGAGCTCGACCAGCTGTTCACGGTATCACTGGACATGCTCTGCATCGCCGGGTTCGACGGATATTTCAAGCGGATTAATCCAGCGTGGGAAAAGCTGCTGGGAATTCCCATCGAAGAATTGCTTTCCGAACCGTTCAACGAATTTGTGCATCCGGATGATCGCGAGCGAACGACAGCCGAAGCCGAGAAGCTGGACGAAGGCGAGCAAGTGATTTCGTTCGAGAATCGTTATCGCTGCGGCGACGGAACTTATCGCTGGCTGCTGTGGAATGCAACCCCGAGCGTGGATAACAAGTTAATTTTTGCGGTGGCGCGCGATGTTACCCAGCGCAAGGAAGCGGAGCGCAGACTTTCAACCGGGTATGCGGTGACGCGCGTACTGGCGGAAGCGGAATCTCTGGAGGCGGCAGCGCCATTAATACTAATGGCGATTTGCGAAGGGTTGAGCTGGGATCTGGGAGTTCTGTGGCGTGTGGACGAAGCGGCGGGAGTGTTGCGTTGCATGAACGTGTGGCATCCCCCGAGTCTGAGCTTTCCGCAGTTCGTCAAAGCCACGCGGGAATCCGCTTACCAGCGGACCGTCGGAGTGCCGGGGCATGTGTGGGAAACGTCGCAACCGATGTGGCTGGCGGATTTGCCGCAGGTGGAGAATTTTCCGCGGGTGCCGTTTGCGATCGCCGAAGGACTGCACGCTTCGTTCGCGTTTCCGATACGCGTGGGCGAGCACGTGGCGGGCGTGATCGAATTTTCCAGCCGGCAGGTTCGCAAGCTGGAGCCGGATTTGATGGAGATGTTCGATTCGATCGGCAGCCAGATCGGGCAATTTATCGAGAGGCGCAGAGCGGAAATGGAACTGAAGGTGTATGCCGATTTTCTGGAAGCAGCGCGCAACGCGCAGCAAGCGGACGCGCGGCGGCTGGCGCAGCTGGTGAAAGAGCTGGAAACCGCGAAGGAGAAGGCCGAAGAAGCCACGCGCGCGAAGAGCGAGTTCCTGGCGAACATGAGCCACGAGATACGCACGCCGATGAACGCGATTATCGGCATGACGGAGCTGGCGCTGGAAACGAAAATGTCCGCGGAGCAGCGGGAATTTCTGGGCACGGTGAAAAGCTCGGCGGCTTCGCTGCTGAATTTGATTAATGACATTCTGGATTTTTCGAAAGCCGAAGCGCGCAAGGAAAAGCTGGAACACGTGGAATTCGCGTTGCGCGAGACGATCGAGGAAACGCTGAAATCGCTGGCGCCGCGCGCGCAGGAGAAAGAAATCGAGCTAGCTTCGCGATTTGCGCCTGAAGTGCCGGACGCGTTGATTGGCGATCCGGACCGGCTGCGGCGGATCGTGGTGAACCTGGTGGGAAACGCGATCAAATTCACCGAGCACGGGGAAGTGGTGGTGCAGGTGAATGTGGAAACACACGGAGAGCCGGATATTTTGCTGCATTTTTCTGTGACGGACACCGGAATCGGAATCCCCGCCGAGAAGCAGCAACATGTTTTCGAAGCGTTCGCGCAAGCTGATTCTTCCACGACGCGCAAATACGGCGGCACGGGGCTGGGCTTGGCGATCTCCGCGCAACTTTGTGAATTGATGAACGGCGTGATGTGGGTGGAAAGCGAAGAGGGGCGCGGCAGCACGTTTCACTTCACCGCGCATTTTGGCAAGCCGGGAACGCCGGCGAAGAAAGCCGCCGATTCCGAGCCGGTGAAGCTGCGCGATCTGCCAGTACTGGTGGTGGACGATAATTCGACGAATCGCAAAATCCTGGAGGAGATGATCGCGAACTGGCGCATGAAGCCGGTGGCGGCGGCGAATGGTCCGGCGGCAATGGAAGCGCTGCAGCGAGCGCACAAGAACGGAACGCCATTTCGCCTGGTGCTGCTGGATGGGCACATGCCGGGGATGGATGGGTTTGAGGTGGCGGCGCGCGTAAAGCAGGATCCGCAGCTGCATGCGGCAGAGGTGATCCTCCTGACTTCGGCGGGACGCGGCGAAGACGTGGCGCGGGCGAAGACGGTGGGAGTGGCAGCGGCGCTAAGCAAGCCGGTGAAGCAATCGGAATTGTGGGACGCGATTGTCACCGCGTTAAACGTACCGGGGCGGCAAAAAGCGCGGGCGCCTACGTCCGCGGCTGTGAATAGGCGCGCGCGGGCGCGGGAGCCGTTGCGCGTGCTGTTGGCCGAAGACAATCCGGTGAATCAGGAAGTCGCGTTGCGTTTGCTGGAGCGGCGCGGACACTCCGTGATCGTCGCCGAAAATGGCAAGCAGGCACTGACCGCAATCGAGCGGCACAAATTCGATCTGGTGTTGATGGACGTGCAGATGCCGGAGATGGGCGGTCTGGAAGCCACTCAATTGATCCGCGAAAACGAAAAAGCCACGGGCGAGCATCTGCCAATCCTGGCGATGACAGCGCACGCCATGCAAGGCGACCGCGAACGATGCATCGCCGCCGGAATGGATGGATATCTGGCGAAACCGATTGATCCCAAATCGTTTTTCCAGACCGTGGAGGGAATTTCGCAACGAGCGGCGCAAGGCGAGACGACAGCGAAGGAAGCAGTGGGGCGCGAACAAGGCGGCGATGACCGTCGCTCGCTGGATGCCAAGGCATTGCTGGAGTGGTTCAGCGGAAACCGCAAGCTGCTGCGCGATATCGTGAAAACGTTTCGCGACGATTGTCCGCGAATGATGTCGCGCATTCGCAGCGCGCTGGCGGCGAACGATGCCAACCTGTTGGCCGAAGGCGCGCATGCGCTGAAGGGATCTGTGGGGAATTTTGGCCCCACGGCGGCGCTGGAGGCCACTCGAGAGATGGAAAAAATCGCGCGACAGGGTAAACTCGACGGCGCTTGGGAGCTGTACGCAACGCTGGAAGACGAGATCGCGTTGCTGCTGCCGGCGCTGCACGCTATCGGCGCGCAAAAAAGAGCTTCGCGGCGGAAGAGCCGCCCGCAACACGCACCCGGGAGGAAACGATGACGCGCATTCTAGTCGCTGATGATGACCGCACCACCCGCTTGCTGCTGACCGAAACTCTCCGGGCCGAAAAACACACCGTGGTCGCGGCCGCCGACGGCGCCGAAACGCTGAAAAAATTGAAGGCCGGAAAATTCGACCTGGTGTTGCTGGATATATGGATGCCGAAGATGAACGGGCTGGAGGTGCTGGCAAAACTCCGCAAGGCGAAAACGCGGCCCAAAATTATCGTGATGACTTCGGACGACACGCCGCAAACGTTGCTCAGCGCGATCCGCGAAGAGGCGTACACGTATGTTGCCAAGCCAATTGATCCGCATAAGCTGACAGTGCTGGTGAAGGAAACGCTTTCGAAAACGCCGGGGCAGCGGCCGATCGAAGTGATTTCCGCGAGCCCGAATTGGGTGGAGCTGTCGCTTGCGTGTTCGCTGGACGAAGCGGAGCGCATCGAGGCGTTCATGGCGCATCTGAAGACCGGCCTTTCCGAAGAAGTGCGCCGCGCGGTGGGCCAGGCGTTCCACGAGTTGCTGCTGAACGCGGTGGAATGGGGCGGGAAGCTGGATCCCAACCGTAGAGTGCGGATTTCGTATCTGCGAGCGAAGCGCATGCTGATGTACCGCATCGCCGATCCCGGGCAGGGATTTAAATTCGCAGGGCTGGATCACGCGGCGATATCGCACCAACCAGACGAGCCCACCGCGCACGACCACATCCGCCAAGACATGGGTCTGCGACCCGGCGGATTCGGGCTGCTGCTGACGCAGGCGAATGTGGACGAGCTGCTCTACAACGAAAAGCAGAATGAAGTGGTGTTCGTGAAATACCTCGCGGAGTGAACTGGCGCCGCCGGGCGCGAAGCGCTCCCCGCGCTTTGCCCCTTATAATACGGTTGTGCGCTGAATGCGGCGCGGTGTGGTAAATTCGAGCCGAGTTAGGACGATGAAAACTCTGCTGATTTTCGTGATTTTTGCGGCGGTTCTGGCGCTGGTGATCTGGTTCGGCGTGCCCAGAGCTCCGCGGCAAGTAAGCACGGCGCGCAACGGGCAGCCTTCGCCGTGGAACTCCGGCGCGATTCAGAGCACGTTTGCGGGCGCGCAGGTGCAGGAAGCCGACCCGACGCACGCGACCGTGGTGTTTTTCTTCGACCTAGACAACAACACGGACACGGATTACCGGTTTGCGAAAGGCGCCGGCACTGTGGTTATGACGCGCCTGAAATCCAACGGCAGCTTGAGTTCGGAACAACCTATTGAATTGAACAATTCCGTGTTTTTGCCGGCGCGCAATCGCACGCGCATCGCGCTGCAGGTGACGCGTCCTTTCAACTGGCCTTCCGGGCTGCCCGGGGGGCAGATCGGTCCGGTGAACCAATTGAAATTCCGCCAGTTCGTGGCGGATGAAGTGGCGAATTCCAGCGGATTTGTCATGTTCGATACGGCCACGCATTTTCAGATTGAGCTCCCCGGCGGATGGCAGGAATTACAGACGCCGGCAAGCGCGGCGGGGCTGAATTGAAAACTGAGGGCATACTGAGGGTTGTTGCGGGCAACTTGCGCGCAACAAATGTTGTGAATGACTGACGAACCAGAACAAAAATCGGAGTCGGGTCCAGTTTCCGTTCCCGCGCGTGACCGGCGCGCGCATCCGCGCCAGCGCATACGCTCGCTTGCGTATGTGCACTTGGGCGAAGGAAACGGCGGGATCGTTCTGAATATCAGCGAAAGCGGACTCGCGGTGCAGGCGGCCGAAGCGTTGGACGACGGCGAGGGCGTGATCGCCATGCGCATCGAAATTCCGCGCTCGCGCAAGCGTCTGGAAGTGCGCGGAGAAATAATGTGGGTGGGCGAATCGCGCAAAGAGGCGGGGCTGCGCTTCGTGGATTTGCAGGAGGACGCGCTGCGGCGGATTCGTTCGTGGATAGCGCGCGAGGAATCGCCGGGAACCGCGCCGGAGGAAAGCGAGGAGGAGGCGGCGGCGGAGGCGCCCGCCGTTCGCGCTGCGGAGGTTCGCGCAGAGACAGCTGTGCTTGACCAAGCGTCGGTGCGGCGAGATGAGCCAGTCGCTCCGGCCGAGGAGCCGGCCGCGCAGAGTGAAGAGCAGATCGGCGAAGTTGACGAGCCGCTGGAAGACGACATGGAGCCGATCGAGTTCGACGAAGAGCTTGTTGCGTTCGACGAAGAGGCGGCTGATGAGCGTGCGACCGCGCCCGGGGTATCGCCCGCCGAAGTGGCGGACGCTGCACCCCTCACGATGGAAGCTCCGACGGGAGCGCCGAACAAATTAATGGCCGCTGCCCCCGTGAAACGCACGGAAGAGGATCGCGCACAAAAGATTGCGCCACCGGCCGCGCTGTCGGTGGCGGCGCCGTTCGCGGCGTTCGAGCAGAAACCGCAAATCCCGGTTGCTCCGTACACGCCGATCAGCGGCACACATGGAGCGCCGGCTTTTGCAGCGGCTTCCGCGCCACCCGCAGCCGCGCGTTATTCCGCCGGCGATGCCGCGGGGTCGCTGTTCCCGAGACCGCGCGTTTCGGCCGAAGGGGCTGGCGCTTCCGCGGACGACGGCTGGAAAAGTTTTCGCGTGCAACTGCAGAGTGGATGGTTTCTTGCGGCCCTAGTGCTGCTCCTGGCAACGATTTCTTTTGTGGCCGGGATGGCGGTGCGTCGCGGAGCCCTGAATGGAATGATGGGGGACGTGGACGACATTGTGCAGCCGAAGAGCGCGCCCGCGCCATCGTCGGGAAATCTGACGGGAAATCCGGGGCCGAATCCCTCCGGCAATGGTTTGAGCTCGGCGGCTGCAACTGCCCCGGCCAAGCCGCTGCAAATTGAAATTGTGGATTTAGAAAATCATCGCTGGACGATTCCGGCGGCAAGTGGCGCGAACCGCGGCGACGCTGCTGCTGCACGACCGGCACAAGCGAACGAGTCCGCGCCATCAGATGGCGGTCCGCCGTCTGCTGCCGCGCGTGTGCCCGCACCCAATCAGAATCCCGCGCAAGGCGCGGCATCAAACGGCGCGGTTGACGCAACTACGGCTGCAAAGCCGGGCGCGGATCTGATGTTGAGTTTGCCGGAGACGCCGATCAGCGCTTCGGGATCCGTCGCAATTAGCGCGACGAGCATGGTTCCGATGCCGGGGGACGATGCGCAGTCCGGGCAACACCCGCGCAATCTTCGGATCGGCGAGCTCACCAATTTAGTGGAGCCGGTGTATCCGTCCGATGCGCGGCAGACACACCTGGAAGGCACGGTGAAATTACACGTGGTGGTAGCGACAAACGGCGAAGTTCAGAGCTTCCGGACTATTAGCGGGCCCGAATCGTTAGCGCAAGCGGCGATGCTGGCGGTTCGCGAGTGGCGCTACCGTCCCACACTGTTGAACGGAAAACCTGTCGAGATGCAGGAAGACGTCACCTTCGTTTTCCGCTTGCCGAATTGATCTCGCGCGCAGCTTTCACACGGCACGGTTGACGTTACCAATCGCATTACCGCGGTGATCCTGTATTGACGCTGGCACGGGCGGCGTATACGATTACGACGATTTTATCTGGAGGAAAAAATGGCGAAGAGCAGGCTTACCAAAGTTGCGGAAAGCATCGGCGGCGCGATCGGCAAGGCCGATCGCACGGCGCACAAAGTTGCCAAGGCCGGCGTGCTGGCGAAGAAAGAGCTGGAGGCGCTATCGAAGGAAGTGGATTCGCTGAAGAAGCGCCTGCAGAAAACCACCAAGCGCTTGAAGCACGCGCTCTCATAGTTTCGCAGCCTTCCTTTGAAATGTAGCGCGGGCATTTGCGTCCGCTTGGTCGCTGCTGGTGACGCCACCGTCACGCCGCGGCGTCGAGGCGTCGCAGCGCTTCGTTCGTCGTGATCGTTTCGGCTCCCAGCGCCGCCAGTTCGGCCATGGTGCGGCGCGCTTCCTCTGGATTCAGCGTTTCGATCGCATCCTTAACTATGGATACGCGCCGCCCGCGTTCCAGCAGGCCCTTCGCCGCGAGGCGCACGCAGTATTCCGTCACCACGCCAAACACAATAAATTGCGCGTCGGGCGCGAGGCGTTCGAGCAGCGCTTCAGCGTGGCGGCTTTCAAAAATGTCCAGCGTCTGCTTTTCCAGCACGATTTGGTGAAATTCGTGAAGGTCGGCAGGCAGTTTCGCGCCGGCTTCGTTCGGGATCGTGATGTGTTTTTCGGTTAGCGCTTCGGCGACATGTTTCGCGCCCGGCGTTCCGCTGATGCAATGCGGCGGAAATTGCGCGAATTCCGGATCCTCTTTCGCGTGAATGCAGCCGTGCGAGACCAAAAGGACGTGGCCTCGGCGTGCTGCGTCCGTGAGTCGCCGGATGTTGGGCAGAAGTTTTTCGGCGCCGGGAACATAGAGCTTGCCTCCCGGCGTCATGAAGTCTTCCTGCACGTCCACTTCCCAGAAAATTATTTTCTTCTTTGTGGCCATTTGGGTTCCGGTGGTTGCGCGGCCGAACCGATTGTGTGCCGCGCGCGCTTTGGCGACGCAAATTGCTGGAAATTCATTTATAGACCGGTTCGCGACTGGGTGACAAGCCCGCGATGCCGGTAAATTCGCGCGCATTGGTTAGACTTGATCGCCTTCCTTTGCCTGCGGATTGATGTTAGTTTTTCAGTGAAATTCGCTACACACTTTTTGACGCGCCTCTATGCCTGAGCGATTCGTGTTTTCCGATCTTCGTGAGCTTTTTGCCAAGGCGAACGAACTGAAGTCTGGCGACCAATTGGCCGGAATCGCCGCTGGGTCGGAACGCGAGCGAGTTGCCGCGAAACGCCAGCTCGCGGATTTGCCGCTCGACGAAATTGTGCGGAATCCGCTGATTGATCCGGACCAGGACGACGTCAGCCGCCTGATTCTGGATTCCTACGACCGAGAAAACTTCCAGCCGCTGAAAAGCATGACCGTCGGCGAATTCCGCGAACAGCTTCTGGACGACTCCACCATCGAAAGTGAACTGCGCGCTATCCAGCGCGCCATCATTCCTGAAATCGCCGCAGCCGTGGCGAAAATCATGAGCAATAAAGATCTGGTGCTGGCTGCAGCGCGGATTCGGAACGTCACGCGTTGCCGCAACACGATGGGCGAGCGCGGAGTGCTGGGAATTCGCGTGCAGCCCAATCATCCGGTGGACGATATCGGCGGCATTTTGCTCACAGCGTTTGAAGGCTTGCTTTACGGATGTGGCGACGCGGTGATCGGCGTTAATCCGGCGGCGGACTCGGTGGAAACGGTCGGCGCGATTCTGCATGCGCTCGATCGCCTGGTGACCGCGTGCAAAGCGCCGACGCAAACTTGCTGCCTGGCGCATATTTCCACGCAGCTAGCGGCGCTGGGCCGCGGCGCGCCCGTTGACCTGCTGTTTCAATCCATCAGCGGCACGGAAGCGGCGAACAAAAGTTTCGGCATCACACTCGCGATGTTGCACGAAGGCCGCGAACAAGTGATCGAACATCACGGGCGGCGCGATGACGTCGCCTGGAAAGGGACGAACGTGATGTATTTCGAAACTGGCCAGGGCAGCGCGCTTTCGGCGGAGGCGCATTGCGGAGTGGACCAGCTGACTTTGGAAGCCCGCGCGTACGGCGTGGCGCGTGTCTTCGACCCATTCCTGGTGAATAGCGTGGTGGGATTTATCGGCCCGGAATATCTTTACGACGAGCGGCAAATTATCCGCGCAGGCCTGGAAGATCATTTCATGGGCAAGCTGCTGGGGCTGCCGATGGGCTGCGACGTCTGTTACACCAATCATGCGGAGGCCGATCAGAATTCCGCGGACAATCTTTTGCTGCTGCTCGGCGCGGCAGGATGCAACTATTTTATGGGCGTTCCGTGCAGCGATGACGTGATGCTGAACTATCAATCCACCAGCTATCACGACGCGATTGGCGTGCGCAAGGTTTTCGGGCTCCGTCCCGCGCCGGAATTTCTGGCGTGGCTGGAGAGTGCCGGAATTTATCGCGACGGCGAACTGGTGAAGCTGGATGCACCGGCGCGCGGGCGATTGTTGCGTGGATTGGAATCATCGCTGGAAGGCATGGCTTGAATGGCTGACGCGAAGGGCAAGAACGCTGCCGATAAATTAGCGCCGAATTCCGATTGGCCGGAGCTGGTGCGGAGAATTCGCGCGCGCACTCCGGCGCGGATTTTCGTGGGGCGCGCAGGGCCGGCCTATCGCACGGAAACGCAGCTGCAGTTGCGCGAAGATCATGCCACGGCGCGTGATGCAGTGCGCGCGGAACTAGATGTGAACACGGCGTTCGGCGCTGCGTTCATTGAAAAATGGAAATTGTTCGAAGTTGGCACGCGCGCTTCGTCGAAGGATGAATACTTGCAGCACCCATCGCTGGGACGCGCGTTCAGCGATACGGGGCGTGCGGAAATTGTGCGACGATGTGCCGCGGGACGCGACGTGCAGATCGCAATCGGTGACGGACTATCTGTTCCTGCAATCGGCGCACAGGTTCCGCAGCTATTGCCCCTGCTGATGGAACGCGCAGAGGCGCGGGGCTGGAGCGTTGGTCAGAGTTTTGTCATTCATCATTGCCGCGTAGGAATTGTGAATGAGATCGGCGAGCTGCTCAGGCCGCGGATTGTCCTGCTGCTGATTGGAGAGCGTCCCGGTCTCGCTACGGCCGAGAGCTTGTCGGCGTACATGGCGTACCAGCCGGACCGCACCCATTCAGATGCGAATCGCAATCTCATTTCGAATATTCACAACCGGGGATTGAGCGCCGAGAAAGCGGCGGAGCGTATTTTGAATTTGTGCGCGCAAATGATGAACTTGCGCGTGAGCGGCGTCACGCTGAAGGAAATCGCCGGTCACGAACCAGAGAGTTTGCCCAAGTAGAGCGCCATTCCGACGGCTGCCTGCATGCCGAGTTTTTCGAGCGCGCGAACTTCTCTGTGGCTGCGAATGCCGCCGGCGGCGGTGATCGGCTTTTTTGTGACTCGCCGCAGTTTCCGAAACCACCGGAGATCGGTACCCTTCATCGTTCCTTCGTTGTCCACAAAGGTGCATAGGAAGCCGGAACAGTAGGGCTCGAGCTGTGGAATCACGTCTGCGGGGCGTAATTTCAAGCGCTGGCGCCAGCCGCGCACTACGATTTGGCCGCGTTCGGTGTCCAGCGCCAGGATCACATTCTTGCGTCCCACGCGTGCGCGTAATTTCCGCAGAAAATCGTGCGCGATTTGTCCGTCTCGGAACGCAGCGCTGCCTATTATGATTTTCTCCGCGCCCCAGGAAAGAATTTTCTCGGCGCGCGCGACGCTGCGGATTCCGCCGCCTACGCGGATTTTCATTGTCGCGCGGCCGGCTAATATTTTGATCCAGCGGCCGTTGGAGCCGGTGCCGATGGCGGCGTCCAGGTCAATCACATGCAGAACCGGATACCTCCGGAAGCGATCGAGCAGGCCGACGACATCGTCAACGGAGAGCGCGAGCTTGCGGCCACGAACCAATTGCACGGCCTTGCCGTCTTGCAGATCGATGCAGGGAATAATCATGGTGTTTTATCGCCACCGAGCGGCGAGCTCATCGGCTGAGGCGCACTGGAACGCCGCGACTGGCCAAGTACTTTTTCAACGCGTCAATCGAATGTTCAGCCGTGTGAAAAATCGAAGCAGCCAGCGCCGCGTCCGCTTGGCCTTCGCCGAATACCGCGAAAAAATCGTCAAACGTTTTTGCGCCGCCGGAAGCGATCACCGGAACCGAAACTTGTGCTGCGATCGCCGCCGTCAGGGCGCAATCGAAGCCGCTGCATGTGCCGTCGCGATCAATCGAGGTCAGCAGAATCTCGCCCGCACCGCGCGAGACGCCTTCCCTGGCCCAAGCTGTGGCGTCGCGTCCGCTGGATTCCGCGCCGCCGCGTACAAAAACTTCCCAACCGCTTGCGCGTTTTTTTCACGTCCATCGAAAGCACTACCGCTTGTGAGCCAAACTGCGCGGCGAGATCCGAAATCAATTCCGGACGCGAGACGGCGGCGGTGTTTACGGTTACCTTGTCGGCGCCGGCGCGCAGCACGGCGTTGCCTTCTTCCAGGCGGCGAATTCCGCCTCCGGCCGTGAACGGAATATTGAGCTGCCGCGCAACGCGTCGAACGGTGTCGAGAAATGTGACGCGGCCATCCCGTGATGCGGTGATGTCGAGGAGGATCAGCTCATCCGCGCCTTCGCCGTTGTAGCGGGCGGCAAGTTCTTCGGGATCGCCCATGTCGCGCAGGCCGGTGAATTCGACGCCTTTCACGACGCGACCGGCGTCCACGTCGAGGCAGGGGATGATGCGGCGCGCGAGCGTCATTGCGCCCACTCCAGAAAATTGCGCAGCACGCGCGAACCCACTTCGCCGGATTTTTCGGGATGGAACTGTACAGCCATCAGATTATCTTTTTCCACCACGGCCGCGAAGGGGAAACCGTGATCGCACGCAGCGGCGGTGTGCGGTTCGCGGGCGGCTGCGGCATAGGAATGAGCGAAATAAAAATAAGCGTCGTCGGGAACGTCGCGCAGCAGGATACTTTCGCGCAGGTGGCGCAACTGATTCCATCCGATGTGCGGAGATTTCACGTTGGTGGGCAGCGCTTGCACATTTTCGTGAATCAGGTCGAGGCCTTGCTCGCCGGGGGCTTCCGCGCTGGATGCGAACATCACTTGCAGGCCAAGGCATATTCCGAGGATCGGAACGCCGCTGGCAATCGCGTCGCCCAGCGCAGCCGTAAGATTTCGTTCGCGTAGCCCGGTAACGAACGCGGAAAAATGTCCGACGCCCGGGAGAACCAGCGCGCTGGCCCCCGCGATTTGTTCCGGTCTAGTTACACATTCCGTTTCGGCGCCGCGGGTGCGCAATGCGCGTTCGACTGACGGCAGGTTTCCAGCACCGTAATCAATGATCGAAATTTTCACAGCAGTCCCTTCGTGGTTGGCAGGACCCGGTGAAGCTGCCGATCACGCGTGACGGCGAAACGCAGGGCGCGCGCGAAGGCTTTGAACATGACTTCGACCTGATGGTGCGACGAGCGGCCGTACACGTGGCGCAAATGCACGTTCGCGGCTGCTGCTTGCGCGAATGCCTGGAAAAAATCTTCGAGCAGCTCGGTTTGAAAATCGCCGACGCGTCGAGCCAGCGGCCGCCACTTGCATACAAAATGCGCGCGGCCGGAAAAATCGAGCGCACAGGCCGCCAGCGATTCGTCCATGGGCATAAGGTAGTAGCCTGCGCGCAGGATTCCGCGCTTTGAGCCGAGCGCTTGCTTCACCGCTTCGCCCAGCGCGATTCCCACGTCTTCGACGGTGTGGTGCTGGTCCACGTCCAGGTCACCGCGTGCGACCAGATCGAGATCGAGCGCCCCGTGCCGCGCGATTTGCTCGAGCATGTGATCGAAAAAGCGGATGCCGGTGTCAATGTGCGCCTTTCCGCGGCCGTCGAGATTCAGCTTCAGCTTAATGCTGGTTTCGTTCGTAGTGCGGTGGACCGCTGCTCTTCTCATAGGAGCTCTTCCAATTGCCGCAGCACGCGGCGAGTCTGCGAAAGCGTTCCGAAAGTGATGCGCACGTAGCCGGCGCCGTTGAAATCGCTGGAGCGATCGCGGATCAACGTGCCTTGGCGCGCGAGCGACTGGACGACTTGTTTCGCGCGGTCGCCGAGAAAGAGCAGTACGAAATTCGCGGCGCTGGGGAAAAAGGGAATGCCCAGCTTGGTAAGACCGCGCTCTAGTTCTTTACGGCTTCGGCGAAATTCGCGGAGTGTGCTGCGCAGGAAGCGTTGATCGCGCACGGTGGCGCGCGCCGCAGCCAGGGCCGCGACTCCCACGGGATATGGCGATTGCGCCTTTCGGCAATATTCCGTGATGGAGCGATGCGCGAAAATACATCCGAGGCGCAGTCCGGCGAGGCCAGCGGCTTTAGAAAATGTGCGCGTTACTACCAGATTGTTGTTGCGACGGATCCAGGGAAGAATTGTGATTCCCGAATACTCGAAATAAGCTTCGTCCACAACCACCAGTGTTCTTGTGGCGGCTTTCAGGATGCGCCGCAATTCCGCGGGTCGCAGCACGCTGCCTGTCGGATTATTTGGATTGGCGAGAAAAAAGATTCGGGGCGGTTTGCGCAGCGCGGCGAGGAGCGCCTTCATCGGAAATTGCATGGCTGCGTCGTAGCGCAATGCCTGGATCCGGGCGCCGGCAAGTTCGGAATAAAAGCGATACATCGCGAAGGTTGGCTCGACGAGCAAGACGATGTCGTCGGGCTCGAGAAATGTATCCACGATCAGGTGTAGCGCTTCGTCGGTGCCATTGGTCAGCAGCAGTTCGTCATTTCGCACGCCGAAAAATCGGGCCAGCTCGCGACGCACGGTATCCTGCTCCGGATACATGGAGACCGCGGCGGAACTGAGATTGCGAATCGCCGCGCGCGCTTTCGGCGAGCATCCAAGGGTGTTTTCGTTGAAATCTAGGCGTAGCTTTCCATCGCGGTCTTCGAGCGGCGGATGATATGGGCGCATACGCGCGACAGCCTTGCGCACGGGGATCGGAAGCTTCATTCGCGCACCTCGACAGCGCGCGCGTGCGCCAACAAGCCTTCCGCTTCCGCAAATTGTTTGACGACCGGCGCCAGACGCGCGAGTCCGGTGCGAGTGATTTCCTGCACGCTGATGCATTTCACAAAATCGGCGGTGGATAATCCGCCGCGCGCACGCGCTACGCCGCCAGTGGGCAAGACGTGATTGGTGCCGGTCGCATAGTCGCCGAACGACTGCGCGCTCCATTCGCCCAAGAAAATGCTCCCGGCGGAATCGAAGCGATTCGCAAACTTGGCACCTGCACCCAGCAAGCTCAAGTGCTCCGGCGCGAAGCGATCGACGAACCGGGCCGCTGCCGCGAAGTTGCGCGCGACGAGTACCGCGCCATTTTTCGCGAGCGAGCGCCATGCGGGGTTCGATTTCGGGAGTTGCGCGAGTTGCCGTTGGATTTCGGCAGCCACGCTGCGGGCGAAAATCGCGGACGTGGTCACGAAAAGCGCGACGGCGTCCGGGTCGTGTTCCGCTTGCGCGAGTAGATCGGCCGCGATAAAGATTGGATTTCCGCTGGCCGCGAAAACTACCGCTTCCGTGGGCCCAGCTAGCATGTCAATCGCGCAGTCGGCGCTGACCAGCCGTTTCGCTGCCGTGACGTAGCGATTGCCCGGGCCAAATATCTTGTCCACATGCGGGATTGATTGCGTTCCGTACGCGAGCGCGGAAATTGCTTGTGCGCCGCCGACCCGGGCAATTTGCCGCAGGCCTATTTTTTCCGCAGCGGCCAAGAGTTCGTCGCTCGGTTGCGGGCTGGTGATAATGATATTGCGCACGCCGGCTTCTTGCGCGGGAATTGCGGTCATCAAAAGCGTCGAGACCAGCGAAAATCTTCCGCCGGGCAGATAGCATCCCACCGTTTCGATGGGGCGCACCCGCTGGCTCGCGCGCACGCCCGGTTCCACGTCCAGCGTCCACTCCCGCGGTTTCTGGCGTCGCGCTACAGCCCGAATGTTGCGCGCGGCGTGATTCACGGCATCGAGAAATGCAGCAGAAACCTTGCGCGAGGCGCTGCGCAATTCACTGCGCGTGACCCAGACGTTGCCGCGTTGCAATGCCAGTCCATCGAAGCGCTTCGTCCAATAAAACAGCGCCGCGTCGCCACGCCGTTTCACATCTTGAATGATTCGTGCGGCAGCACACTCCGCAACGCGATCGCGGCCGCGCCGCTGCGCCAAAATCTTTTCTTCGACTGCGTCGGTGAGCCGGAGTACGCGCATCAATACACGATTTTGTTGAGCGGGTACTCAACAATCCCTTCCGCGCGCGCGGATTTGAGTTTGGGGATCAATTGCCGCACGGTGCGTTCTTCGACGATGGTATTGATTGCGACCCAGTCCGGATCGCTGAGCTGCGCGATGGTGGGATTCCGCAGCGCAGGCAGCGCCGCGAGCACATTCGGAAGATCCTCGCGGCGCACGTTGAGCATCAGACCCACGCGGTTGTAGGCCTTGATTGCGCCCTCCAACAGCAAGACCATGTTCTGGATTTTTTCGCGCTTCCACTGATCCTGCCAGGACGCGCGATGGGCGATAAACCACGGCGCGGATTCCAGCAGCGTATCCACGACGCGCAAATGATTCGCGCGCAGGGAAGCGCCGGTCTCGGTGACCTCCACGATTGCGTCGGCCAGTTGCGGCACTTTCACTTCCGTGGCTCCCCAGGAAAATTCCACGCGCGCGCGCACGCCGTGGCGTTGCAGAAATTGCTCAGTCAAGTGCACCGCTTCGGTGGCGATCACTTTTCCTTGCAGGTCGCGCACGTTTTTCACGGGTGAATCTTCGGCCACGGCGAGCACCCAGCGGACGCGGCCCAGACTGGTCTTCGCGTACACCAGTTCGGCGATTTCTTCCACGGCGCCGCTGGTTTCGAGGATCCAGTCCTTGCCGGTGATGCCGGCATCGAGCGCGCCACTGCCGACGTAACGCGCCATTTCCTGCGCGCGCACCAGCATGCATTCGATTTCCGGGTCGTCAATCGTTGGATAATAGCTGCGGGAATTCACGGAAATGCGCCAGCCCGCGCGCGCGAAAAGTTCGACGGTGGAATCTTGCAGGCTGCCTTTGGGGATGCCGAGCTTCAGGCTGCTCATGGTTTTTGGCCCTCGCCATAAAGTTCCGCGGGAGAAAATACGCGGTCGGCGATCACGGCAGCGTGGCCGTCTTTTTCCAGGCGGCGGAAAAAGCAGCTGCGGTAGCCTTCGTGGCAGACGGCTGAACCGGAAAGTTCCACGCGGATTAGCAGCGCGTCCTGATCGCAATCCACGCGCAATTCGCGCAGCAGCAATTTCTGGCCACTGCTTTCGCCCTTGGTCCACAATTTCTGGCGCGAACGGCTGTAGAACGTGACGAATCCAGTAAAACACGTGCGTTCCAGCGCTTCGCGGTTCATGAATCCCAGCATGAGCACTTCGTCGCTGGTATCGTCCTGAACGATCGCGGGGATCAGGCCATTGTCCTTGGCAAAGTCGAGGTCCATTTTTTGCTCCCTAAAAACAAAAAACCCGCGGGCGGGTTACGCGCCTGCGGGTTGATGAGTCCAGCTTAATTTCGGATCAGCTAGTCACACCACCGCGGGCACGGGTTCGCGTGATGATGATGGTGCCGAACGGAGTGTGCCCGGAGTTTCATGACTGATGAAAAAATAGCGTAAGCGTGCAGCGAAGTCAAGAGTTCCCTCGGAGCGACGCACGAGTTGTTACTCTGCCGCACCCTCACAAGAAACAATATTTTCTGATTGGGTTGATTTTTGGTACAGTGCCGTCCGAGATAACGGCCGTCTGCGTAAACCGGAGGCTTCCATGGATGCAATGGAATTGCGGCCGCTTTCCACGGGCGAAATTCTAGATCGCACGTTTACTCTGTACCGCCAAAATTTTCTGTTGTTCCTGGGTATTTCCGCGATTCCTCACGTGCTGGTGCTCGTTTTAAATTTGGCTCGCGTGTCCATCACATTTTGGGTCTCTTTTAGCTCCCAACGCGCAACGCTCACACGCGGCACCGCTGGTTCCGCCATCGGTCGGGGCAGGCGTGGCCTTCATCATCATCGGATTGCTGCTGGTCGTCGTCATGGTGATTGCCTATCTGCTGTCGCAGGGCGCCACGGTTATTGCCGTATCGGAGATTTATCTGGGCCGCAGGATTACCATCACCGAGTCTTTTCGCCGTGTGAGCGGTGAGCTCCTGAATCTTTTTGGAGTGGTGATACTGAATGGCCTGGCGACGTTTGCCGCGTTCGTGTGCCTGATCATTCCCGGAATCTACATGATGTGCCGCTTGGTGGTTTGCGTTCCCGCGGCGCTGGTGGAAAATATCGGAGCGCGCGACTCGCTGGAACGCAGCTTTGCGTTGACCAAGGGCAACGCGGGGCGAGCGTTCGTCATTTTGCTGCTCTATTTTGCGGTGGCCATTGCCGCGGCTGCTCTGTTTACATGGCCGTTCACGATCATTATGCTTCTGGTGGCGCGAAAGGATCCATCGCAAATGATTTTTTGGATGCAGGCGACACAGGTGGGGACCTTCGTCGCCGACGTGTTGGTTACGCCGATCCTGACGATTGCCAGCGCCATCCTTTATTACGATCTCCGCGTACGCAAGGAAGCATTCGACATTCAGCTGATGATGAACCCGACGGGTGGTGCGGTTCCGCTTTCCAACAGCTTGCCCACGATGTTCTCTTGAGAATCATACCGTGACGCTCACCGGCAATCGGCCCTCGCCATTTACGCAATCCTGGTGCGCGACGCTGCTGATTATGCTGGCGCTTCTTACGATCTTTATGCTGCCGCGGCCTGCTTTCGCGCGCGCTCTGCCGCCGGCCGCGCTCGCCGCTGGGTCCGGTCCGTATGATGCGGCCGGCTTCGGGGCGGAAATGCGCCGGCTGGGCGCTGCGATCGAAAAAAGCAGCGGCAACTTAAACGATATCGAGGCGATTCAGAAGGCGCTGCCCGCATCCTGGCAGATTGACACGTCCGAAGCACACTACGAATTTTCCAGCGAGCCATTGCGCGAGCTGCTGGAGTGCAATCAATGCGATGCAGCCGCGCGAAAATCGCGCTTCGCTCAAGCGAAATCCTGGACGGACGCGATTGCTCTTCAGCTGGAGGGATATGCGGCGCATGGTGGCTTCAGCGCCCCTGACGCTCGCGCCACACTCGAGCAAATTCTGACGCGCCGCGAATTCGGTGCGGTGCGTCCTCCCAGCCGGTGGGACCTGCTGCGCGAACGCATCAACGCGTGGCTGATGCGCATGTTGAACCGTCTATTCGAAAATATCGGCCGGCATCCGCTGGGGGCCAAATTACTTTTCTGGCTGATCTTGTTTGCCGTGGTGGGTTGGCTGGCGATGATGCTGGTGCGTTTCTGGCTGGGGCGCGCGCGAATGGACGAGCTACGTTCGGTGGGCGAGGTGACGCTCGCGCGTTCCTGGCAGGAATGGATTCGCGCGGCGCGGGAAGCGGCGGCGCGCGGCGATTTTCGCGAAGCAGTGCATTCCGTTTACTGGGCGGGAATTGCGCATCTGGAGGACGACGGCACCATCAGCCGGGATCGCACGCGCACGCCGCGAGAACATTTGCAGTTGGTGGCCGAGGCGGTGGCAGCGGCTGCGGCGGCGCCACAAATGTCGCGCCAGCGGGATTCGCTGGCCGCGCTCACATCACTTTTTGAACGCGTTTGGTACGGCAGGAGCCACGCCGATGCGCGCGATTTTGAAACTTCCATGCGGCAAGCGGAAGGGCTGGGATGCGATCTGCAATAGACCCGTCGGATCGAAAACTGCTGCTAATTGCCGGCGCGGTGATGCTGGTGCTTGCCGCGGCACTGGCAATCGTCTCGCCTCCGCCGGCGGAACAGGGCGGCGGCATTCCTTCGATATATTCAGACGCCTCTGGCGGCGCGCACGCGGCCTTTTTGCTGCTGCAGAAGCTGCATCGCCACCTACATGCGTGGGAACGGCCGCCGATGGATCTTCCGCAGGATTCCGAAAATGCGATCCTGATACTCGCGAACCCGGACGAGGCTCCCAGCAGCGCCGAAAAGGAAGCTCTGCTGCAGTTTGCGGAAACGGGCGGGCGAATTATTTTCACCGGCCCGCGCGTTGGCGATTTCTTCCCGAACGCCAGCTCCTCGGACGTACCTCTCGCGAAACAATGGGCCACGTATCAAGCCAATCTTCCGAGCAGCTACACGCGCCAGGCCGCGACAATTACTTTGCAGAAGCAGAGTGAATGGGATCGGGAACAATCCGTCGGCGTTCGCGTTGTATGGGGATGCGGATTCACCAGCGGTGATGATGTGGAACGTTGGTGACGGCGCCATCCTGTGGTGGGCCGGGCCAACGCCGCTTACCAACGCCGGAATTACGCAGGAAGGGAATCTGAATTTTTTTCTGGATGCTGTGAGCGACCCGCTCGCACGCGCCAACCAGCAGCCCGAAATTTATTGGGATGAATACTTCCACGGCCAGCGCGCCACTTTGTGGGCGTATTTCCGAAAAACTCCGGTGCCCTGGGGCTTACTGCAGGTTGGCGTGCTGGGTCTGGCGGTGCTTTTTACTTTCAGCCGGCGCAGCGGGCCGATGATGATGCCCGCGGTAGCGACGCGCCTTGCGCCGCTGGAATTTGTTGATACACTCGGCGGCCTGTACCAGCGCGCCCATGCCGAACCGGCCGTAGTGGAGGCCGTGTACCAGCGTTTTCGCGGCACGCTGACGCGGCATCTGCGCTTGCCGGTGACGATTCAGAACGCGTTGCTCGATGAAGCGGTGCGCGGAAGGCTGGGACTGAAGGACGATTCGTTCCTGGAAACGCTGCAGCGCGCCGATGCCGCCAGCCATGCGCAGAAGATTCCAGCAGCTGAGGCACTCGAACTCATGCAGAAACTGGAAAAATACGAAGTGCAATTGGGGCTGAAGAAAAAGAAACAGGAGAAACACTGACCGTGGAAAACCTGGCGCGCCTGGCAACGCATGTTCGCGGTGAATTTTCGAAAGTGATTGTGGGGCAGCGCACCATCGTGGATCAGCTGCTGCTGGTGCTGGTATGCGGCGGCCACGCGCTGATGGAAGGCGTCCCGGGCGTAGGCAAGACGCTCGCGGTGAAGACCATCGCGCGCATCTGCGGCTTGGCGTTTCAGCGCGTGCAGTGCACGGCGGATTTGATGCCCGCCGATGTGATCGGCACGAATGTTTTTAATTTGGCGACCAGCACGTTTTCGCTGCATCAAGGGCCATTGTTCACGGATTTGCTGCTGGTAGATGAAATCAATCGCACATCGCCGCGCACGCAGGCGGCTTTGCTGGAATCCATGGAAGAGCGGCAGGTGACGATTGATCGCACGCGTTATGCGCTGTCTGAATTCTTCACGGTATTCGCGACGCAGAATCCGATCGAATTTGAGGGCACTTATCCGCTGCCCGAAGCGCAGCTGGACCGCTTCCTGCTGAAAATCCGCATCGGTTATCCATCAGAAAAAGAGGAAATCGAGATTCTTTCGCGGTTTGAGCAGGGTTTTGATCCTCGCCGGCTGGACGAAATTCCGATCACGGCATTGGAGCCGGGCTTGCTCGCGGCCGCGCGGCGCGATGTGACGAAAATTCGCGTTGAGCCGACACTTTACTCGTATATCGCCACTTTGGCGCGACGCAGCCGCGACTGGCCGGCGCTGTCTCTGGGCGCAAGTCCGCGCGCGGCAATTGGACTTTTCACTGCAGCACGCGCGTGGGCGGGAATGGAGGGCCGCGATTTTCTGATCCCCGACGACATCAAGGCCGTGGTGCCCGCCGTGCTGCGGCATCGCGTGCTGCTGAAGCCGGAAGCGGACCTGGAGGGGCTTACATCGGATCAGGTGCTCACCGAACTTCTCGCGACGGTCGAGGTGCCGAAGTAAATGCCCGCTGTGCCCACTGCGCTCAGCGTACTTGCTGCGCAGGGCGTCACTGACAAGCCGCTGGTGCCGCCAACTGCGGTGGCGCGCGCGCACGCGCTGGGACGAATTCCTTTTGGATTTGGCCCGCGGTTCTACGTCGCGTTCCTGCTGGGGCTTTTCTGGCTGGTGCCGGCGTGGAGATTTCCGCGGATGATCCAGGCGATGTTCGTCTGGGATTTTTTCATTCTGGTGGCGTGGGTTTGGGATCTGCTGCGGCTGCCCGCTGCCGATAAACTGGAAGTTCGGCGCATCTGGCGCACGCGGCCGGCGCTTGCGGTCCCCAGCGAAATCAGCATCGAGATCAAGAACTTCAGCAACGTTCCGGTGCGTGCGCAGGTGGTGGACGAGGCGCCTGCGCAACTGCGTCTCGAACCGCCGGAACTGAATTTGCTGGTCGGCGTGAAGACTGCGGCGCGCGAAAAATATTCGATTCTGCCGGCGGAGCGCGGCGATGTGCGGCTGGGGCGCGTTTTCGTGCGTTACCAGAGCGCGTTGCGTATGGCGGAACGCTGGAGCGTGGCGGAGACCGCGCAGACTGTTACGGTGCTGCCGAATCTGGACGAAGCGAAGCAGCACACGCTCTATCTGATTCGCAGCCGCCAGGTGGAGATGGAAAAACGCAGGAAGCGCCAGCATGGCCTGGGCCGCGAGTTCGATACGCTGCGGGAATATCGCGAGGGCGATGAGATTCGGGATATTTCCTGGACGGCGACTGCGCGCCGTCATCAAGTGATTACGCGCGTTTTTCAGATTGAACGCAGTCAGGCGGTGTGGATCGTGTTGGATGCGGGGCGATTGCTGCGCGCGAAAGTGGAAGAGCCGGGCCGCGCGCTGCGACTTGCGAAACTGGATTACGCGGTGAACGCTGCGCTCTCCATCGCACAAGTGGCGCTACATTGCGGCGATCGGGTGGGATTGCTCGCTTATGGCCGCCGAATCCAGCAGAACTTGAATACGGGGCGAGGGCCGCGGCAGGTGCGCGCCATCGTGGAATCGCTCGCACAGGTGCGTGGCGAAGCGCGCGAAGCGGATCATGGCCGGGCGGTGCGCACGCTTCTTTCCACGCAGAAAAATCGCGGCTTGATTATCTGGATCACGGATTTTGCGGAAACTGCCACTACGCCGGAAGTTTTGGAATACGCGATGCACATGACTTCGCGGCATCTGGTGGTTTTCGCGGCGATGGGGCAGCCGGATTTGAATCAAGTGGCCGCGGATACGCCCAAGACCGAGGAAGAAATGTATCGTCACGCGGCCGCGCTGGAGATTGCGCAACGCCGGGACTTGCTGCTGCGTGGGCTACGCCAACGCGGCGTGCTGGCGCTCGAGTTGATGCCCAACATGCTGGCGAGCTCGCTGGTGAATCAATATTTGGAGATCAAGGAACGCAGTTTGATCTGAGCTGTCCGAGAATCTGGCGCTTCGCGCCCATCTTTCTGTTAGATCTTCTGGGTTCGGGCGGCGACGCTCAACGAAAGCTCATTACCGGCTAGCGCGAGGGAAGAATCCCGCGGCTTGAGATTCAAGTAGGCAACCAGCGCGGCGAACATCACAGCCGCAAACAAAAACTTCAGCGGCGCGGCAATATCCGATGGCGAAAGAAAACCTTCAATGGTTCCGGCCACCACCAACATTGGAATCGTTCCCAGCACCAGCCGCGCTGCGCGTCCACCGGCCAGTGCCAGCGATTCGCGCCGCGGCAATAGTCCCGGAAACAGCATGCCCCGCGCGATTTCAAATCCCGCGCCGCCCGCGATAAAGATCGCCGGCAACTCCAGCACGCCGTGCGGCGCGACGAAGCTCCACAACTGTTCTGCCATTCCTGCATGCCAGGTGGCCGCGCCGATCACGCCCAGCAGCAAGCCGTTGACGACCATCATCCACGCCGTGCCGATGCCGGCGGTGATGCCCAGCGCAAAAGTGGTGAAGCTGACGGAAAGATTGTTGGTCATGATCGCGGAAGCGGCCAGCGGCTTTACGGTGACGATGGAATGAGTCCACATTTCGTGTTTTTCGATGGTGTCCATCATCTGCGCGCCCAGCATGCGATGCGCGAACGATGGGTCGTGAATCGTCAGAGCAAATGCGGCCAGCGCGGTGACCAGGAAAATTCCGAACGCCAGCATCGTTTGCGGAAACGTCTCGCGAAATACTTGCGGGTACGTCTCCGTATAAAATGTGCGGAGCTCGCTGATTTTCGGCCGGTGGCCCATGTAAATCAGATTGTGCGCGCGTCCCAACAGGGAGTTCAGGTAGGCTGAAAGTTGATTACTTGTGTTATCCTCCCGCACGATTGCGAGGTCGGATGCCGTCTGGCGGTATAAGAGTCCGAGTTCCTGCAACTCACCGTGTTGCAATCCGCGTAGTCCGCGCCGGCTCGACCGCTTCACGAGCTCTTCCAGGCGCGCCCAATATGGTTTCCGTTTTTCCAGCCAACGAGTGGAGATCATGACGTTCTCACCGCCCGAATCTGTTCTCCCGGATCGTTATTCCGACAAGCTTACCATCGAAACGCCGGAACAAACCGCGCTGGAATTTCCGATTGCCGGGGTAGGCAGCCGTTTTCTGGCGTTTGGCTTGGACTCAATGATTCAAGCGCTGGTAACGGCGATCGTGGTGATTGGCTTGGGATTCGGGTCGGCGTGGATTTCGCGCATTGGGCCGTCCATATCCAGACTCTGGGTCATTTCCGTCATAGTGATTTTTTTCTTCACGGTTTATTACGGTTATTATGCGATTTTCGAAGCCATATGGAACGGCCAGACGCCGGGCAAACGCCTGCTGCGAATCCGCGTGATCAAGGAGACCGGCCGTCCGATCACGCCTGTGGAATCGGTGGCGCGCAACCTGCTGCGGATTGTGGATCAGCTTCCGGCGTTTTATGCCGTAGGCATCGCGAGCGTGTTGCTCAGCAAACAGGGGAAGCGATTGGGAGATTTCGTAGCCGGCACGATTGTGGTGCACGAGCGCGCGCTGCAAGACGTAAAGCCATTGTGGCAGCCGCTGCAAGGCGCCGCTCCGCTTTCGTCTAATTCACAGCCGATTTCCGACGCGGATCTTTCTTTGATCGAGGCGTTCCTGAATCGGCGCGACGCTCTGGAGCCGGCGGTGCGTTTTCGCATGGCTGAACAAATACTCGCGCGCCTGCGGCCGCGATTGTCGCTCGCAGCTGATAATTCCTTGACAGGCGAGAAGCTTCTGGAAGCGATCGCCCGCGAACGCCGCTCTTCTGCTGGCTACAACTAGCATCTGCTTGCGCGTTCTGCGTTCTAGATCCCGAAACGATGGTTAATCGTTGCCGGTGATTTGCGCATGCGTGCTTGCCGGCGCCGCAGCCGACAAATCGCGGAACGAGAAGTGGCTTTGCAGCTTGTCGAAGGGTTTGCCGTCGAGCTCCGCGTAGGGATAAATAAAATAGTTCAGTGGTTCGCCCTTTTGGGCGGTATCGAGCCGCAGATCGCGCCCGGTGGTGAACTGGATGCGATTCACATCGTGCGCGCCGAAGAAATATTCGCGCTTGTCGGGATGCTTCCAGGCCTCGGAAGCGTCCACGGGTATCCAGCCGATTCCTTCGACATAAAATTCCGCCCAGCAGTGATAGCCGGGAATATCGGCGGCGGTCTTGTCCGCGGGCAACGGAAAACCGATTTCAAACCGCGCGGGAATTCCGGAGGCGCGCATCATGCCGATCAAAAGAGAATGGAAGTCCGTGCAATTGCCGCGTTTGGCGGTGCAGGCCCAAATCGCGTCTCCGTGGCCCCAGCCCTCGCCGGTTTTGTCGTAACGCATGGTGGAGACCACGTACTCGTATATTTTGTGCGCTTTATCGAGCGTATCGGTCGCGCCCACGGTATTTTGCTGGGCCAGTTCGGCAATCACCCCGTTCGTGGGCACCAGCCGGTCGGGCTGCAGCCAGTGCGCCAGCATGAGTTTGGTCTCGGGATCGGCCGGCTTACCGTTGCCGGTGACGCCAAGAGATCTATTCGTCGCGAGCGGCACGCGATGTTCGTAGCGCGTCGCGTGAAAGCGCAACACGATGTCGAACGGCGCGCTGGCCTGCTGCGCGTTTACGACGAAGACCGCAAACTCGTCGCCGAATTCCGCCTGCTCGATGGTGTGGTCCACCGGAGCTTCAATGCTCAGGTCTGAGATTTTCTGGTACGCGTCGTGGTCCGGCATTGGAATCCACACGCGCAGCGGAGCGCTCGCGGCGGGCAGCGCCGGGACGGTCACGGTGTAGGTAAATTCGAAACTGCGCGAGGCGGCTGGCGCGAGATCGTTGGGCACCGCGCCAGCCAGCGCGCCAGCGACTAGCGCCATCGCCAGAAATGCGAAGATTGCGGAGAGGAAAACCGTGCTACGTGTTTTCATTTGGAGTTCGTCCTTGTCGGAATACGACGGGGCCGTGAAAACGGAAAGGAATCGGTTCCTCAGCCTATGCGGCGCATTTTCTCCCTGGTGGAACTGCGCGTCAATAGCGCTTTCTAAATCGCGGCCATGATGCCGCCGGGACGCGCTAATCTAAAACTACTATTGACCCAACTTCGCGACCAAAGGACACTCGCCCGACTAATTGTCCCAATGGGGTGTGTTTGACAGATGAAGCCGGTGCGGACGAGGGAGCTTCGTTGAAGCGAATTCTTACATATCTGACGATTACGCTGGTGATCAGCGCGCTCTATCTCTTTGCGTGGCCCGCGGCGAATCTGCCGTACTTCGCGGCGATCATTGTGCACTTGCTGGCGGGGATCGCATTGCTGGTTGTTCTGATTTTTACCTTACGCCCCATTCTTCGGGAGGGGCCGTCCGCTTCGCGGTTGGGTTGGCTGCTGCTGGCGCTGGGCGGCATCCTTGGCGCTCTATTGATTTATACCGGCACGCGGCGTGCGGAATGGCCGCTGCTATATGCGCACATCGGCGCGTGTGTCGCCGGTTGCGCGCTACTCGTTTCCGGCTGGGCCTCGAAACGCGGATTCCTTGCGAGTGGCGTGCCTGCAGGGTTGGTGCGCAGCGCGTTGTGTCTGGCGGTGGCGGCGCTTATCGCGGGAGGGGCTTGGTGGTTGCGCACGGTACCGTGGCAGGAGTCGCACCGGATTCAAAATCCGACGATCGCGCCAGCCACAATGGATAGCGAAGGAGACGGGCCGCAAGGTCCATTTTTCCCAAGTTCCGCGCAAACCGCAGACGGTCAGCATATCCCGGCGAGTTACTTCACGGAGTCCCAATCCTGCCAGCGCTGCCACCAGGACATTTACAAGGAGTGGCAAGGCTCCGCGCATCATTTTTCTTCCTTCAATAACGCCTGGTATCGCAAGAGCATCGAGTACATGCAGGACACGATCGGCGTGAAATCCTCCAGGTGGTGCGCCGGATGCCACGACCCCGCGCTGCTCTACAGCGGAATGTTCAATCGGCCGGTGCGTGAAGTGGAAAATACTCCGGCGGGGCAGGCCGGACTGGGCTGCATGATGTGCCATTCGATCGCGAACGTAAAAAGCACGATGGGGCAGGCGGATTTCTTCCTGGAATACCCGGTGCTGCACAAAATGGCGGCCAGCAAGAACCCCGTGGTGGTGTGGTTCCACGATTTTCTCACCGAACTGAATCCGGAGCCGCACCGCCGTGTGTTCTTGAAACCTTTCATGCGCACGCAGACGGCCGAGTTCTGCTCCACGTGTCACAAAGTCCACCTGGATGTGCCGGTGAACAACTACCGCTGGGTGCGCGGCTTCGACGACTACGATAACTGGCAAGCCAGCGGCGTCTCGTTTCAGGGCGCGCGCTCGTTTTATTATCCGGCGAAGGGACAGATGTGCGCTGATTGCCACATGCCGCTCACGAAATCCAGCGATGCCGGAAATATTGCAGGCTTGATCCATTCGCACCAATTCCCGGCGGCGAACACCGCGCTGCCGACGGCTAATCACGATGCTTCGCAGCTCGCTGCGACGGAAGACTTCCTCAGCAAGGGCGCGGTCAGCGTGGACATCTTCGCGATTTCCCCGGAGAAAAACGCGACGAAAGCTGCCGGCGAAGAAGGCTCCGCGCCGATACCAGCGCCTGCGGCGCCAGAACTACAGACGACATTTGCCGTCGGCGAGGAAGCGGAATCTTCCATTCCTATGAATTCGTCACCCGAGTCCGCGACTCCCATCGGGCTGCTCACCGCGCCGCTGAATCGCACCAGCGCCGCCGTGCGCCGAGGCGGCACCTACCGCGTGGACGTGGTCGTGCGTACGCGCAAGCTCGGCCACTTCTTCCCCGGCGGCACGGTGGATGCCTTCGATTGCTGGGTGGAGCTCACCGCAACCGACGACAAAGGCCAGAATATTTTCTGGAGCGGCCGCGTCGCGGACGACGGCAAAGGACCTGTGGATCCGGGCGCGCATTTTTATCGCTCGTTGCAAATTGACGGCCACGGTAACCCGATCAACAAACGCAATGCTTGGTCCACCCGCTCCGTCGTGTATGTACGGCTGATTCCGCCGGGCGCCGCCGATACGGTGCACTATCGGGTGCAAGTTCCGCCAGGCACCGGCGATAAGATCCATTTGCACGCCAAGGTGAACTATCGGAAATTCATGTGGTACAACACGCAGTTTGCATTCGCGGGCGAGCGCGATCCGCATCAGGATGCTGGCTTGGTGTCGCCGAGTTATGACGATTCGCATTATTCATTCACCGGGGACCCTTCCAAGCTGCCCGGCGGAAGCCAGGGCATTCCGAATCTGCCGATTGTGGTAATGGCGGAGAACGCGGTGGATTTGAGCGTGCTGCCGGCCAGCGCGCCGCAGCCAGCGCCGAACGTCGTGCTTAACCCGGACGACTGGACGCGCTGGAACGATTACGGCATCGGGCTGTTCTTGCAGGGCGATCTTTCGGGTGCGGGCTTCGCGTTCCAAAAAATCACACAAATGGCTCCCGCAAATTTTGACGGTTGGACGAACGTTGGGCGCGTCCGCCTGCAGGAAGGAAATTTGTCCGCGGCGCAACAAGTGCTCGAAAAAGCGCTCGCGCTGAAGCCCGACCTGGCGCGAGCGAATTTCTTTTATGCGAAACTGCTGCGGCAGCAGGGCCGCTATGACGATGCCATCCAGCATCTGCAGATGGTCCTGGCGCAGTATCCGCGCGACCGGGTGGTGCGCGACGATTTGGGCCGGACGTATTTCCTGCAGCGCCGGTACCAGGATGCCTTGCAGGAATTCAACGCTACGATTGCAATTGACCCGGAAGATCTGGAGGCCAATTACAATTTAATGCTCACCTACACGGGATTAGGGAAGCCCGATCTCGCCGCTGAATTTCAGAAGCGTTATCTGCGTTTCAAGGCCGACGAATCGGCGCAAACTCTTGTGGGACCCTATGTGCGCACGCATCCCGACGACAACAACGAACGTCAACCGATCCACGAGCACGTTTCCGAGCCACTGGTGGCGGCAAAGCCAGCCGCACGGAAGTACGCAGTCCTCGCCCATAAAACGAAGGAATCCGACTGATGGCCTCTTGCACGAAGGGAGTCTGGTACGTCGTCGTGTGCGTCGCCATGGCGAGCGTCGTTCTTGGTTCCGTTGACGCACTCGGAACTGCGCGCCATGCCGCGCCGCAGCAGCCAGCCGAGGGCGACGGCGTACGCTTCGAAGATGTCACGCGTGCCGCCGGAATTCACTTTGTTCACAACGACGGCGCGTTCGGCAAGAAATGGCTTCCGGAGGCGATGGGACCGGGCGTCGCCTTCCTGGATTACGACAACGACGGCTGGCAAGACATTCTGCTGGTGAACGGAATGGACTGGCCGGGACACGTGCGCAAGCATTCGACCCTGGCGCTTTACCACAACAATCACGACGGAACATTTACCGACGTGACCAAAAAGGCCGGGTTGGCCGTCGAGATGTACGGCATGGGTGTCGCCATCGGCGATTTCGACAACGACGGCTTCGACGATATTTTTATCACCGCGCTGGGCCAGAATCATCTCTTCCACAACAACGGCAACGGTACGTTTTCGGATGTCACCAAGCACGCCGGCCTGGAAGGGCCGAACGAGTTCAGCACCAGCGCCGCGTGGGTGGATTACGACCGCGACGGGAAGCTCGATTTAGTGGTCGCCAACTACGTACAGTGGTCGCCCGAAACAGACCTCTATTGCGCGCTGGATGGAAAAACGAAATCGTATTGCACGCCGGAAGCTTACAAAGGCGCTTCTGTGCGTCTCTGGCACAACCGCGGCGACGGGACGTTTGAAGATGTTACGCGAAAAGCCGGACTATACGATGCCACGTCGAAGAGCCTGGGAGTCGCTATTCTGGATGCGAATCAGGATGGCTGGCCAGACATCCTGGTGAGTAACGACACGCAGCCAAACAAGCTTTATATCAACAACGGCAATGGAACTTTCAACGAGAAGGGCGTGTCCGCGGGCATTGGCTACAGTGAAGACGGAATCGCGCGCGCGGGCATGGGCGTGGACGCCGCCGATTACGATCGCTCGGGATATCCCAGCGTGGTCATCACGAATTTCTCGAATCAGATGCTCTCGCTGTATCACAATGAGCGCAACGGCCTGTTTGTGGATGAAGCGCCGCAATCGGAAGTAGGCCACGCTTCGCTGCTGACGCTTGGCTTCGGCTGCTTTTTTTTCGATTACGATCTCGATGGCTGGCTCGATCTTTTCGTGGCCAACGGACACATCGAAGATGCCATTGAGCGCGTACAACCGCGAGTGCGCTACGCGGAACCGCCGCACCTGTTCCACAATCTTGGCAACGGAAAATTCGCCGAAGCCACGCGTTCTGTGGGCGCCGCTTTTGCAACGCCACGCGTGGCGCGCGGCGCGGCCTACGGCGACATCAATAACGATGGTGCGCTGGACTTGTTGGTCGCCACCAATGGCGGCCCTGCGGTGCTCTTCCGCAACACTGGCGCGACGAACAATCGCCTTCGCATTAAGTTGATCGGTACGAAATCCAACCGCGACGGAATTGGCGCGACGGTGCGCGTGACCGCGGGCAGCGACGCGCAAACGAAGATGCTGCGCAGCGGCTCGAGCTATCTTTCCTCCAGCGAACTCATCTTGACGTTCGGTCTGGCGCAGCACACCCTGGTGGATTCGATCGAGATCCAATGGCCCAGCGGCGAGAAGGAAACAATCTCCAAAGTCAGCCCGAATCAATTCATTACGATCAAAGAGGGTTCGGGTGTTGTCTCCTCGCATCCCCTCTCGTTTGCGAAGCCCGCGTCTTAAGGCGCAGGAGGGAACTGTCCCCTCGCGCAAACTTTAAGCGAGAATAGGAGGGCACGCGGACTGTGAACGCTCGAACCGAATCCATGTCCAAGAAGCTGCTGAAAATCGCGGGCACGCTGGTCGTGCTGTACGCCGTAGTCACGGCCGCGCTCTTCGCCATCATGCAGCAATCGCCGGACAAGTTTGCCGGCACGATGAAATATGTTCCGTGGCCGGCGTTCGTGGTGCTGCCCTTCAAGCCGCTTTGGAACGTGGCGCGCAAAGGCCATCTGGCCGTTGGCGACATGGCCCCGGATTTTTCGCTTGAGAGTCCAGATCACAAGTCCACGTTTCAGTTGTCATCCGTGCGCGGCCAAAAACCGGTGGTGCTGGTATTCGGCAGCTACACATGACCTCCTTTCCGGCGGGAGGTTCCCGCTCTCAACAAGCTCTACGAACAGTATAAGGATCAAGTCGCGTTCTACGTGGTGTACATCCGCGAAGCGCATACCAGCGACGTCTGGCAGGATCCCGACAATCTGGACGACCACGTAATCTTCGCGAGCCCTAGGAATATTGACGAGCGCAACGAGATGGGGCAGCTCTGCGTGGTGAAACTGGGGATTCACTTTCCCGCTGTCGTAGACGGATTCGACAACGCGACCGAACGCAACTACACCGGCTGGCCCGATCGTCTGTACGTAATTGATCGTGAGGGACGCGTGGCGTATAAGACGCGGCCCGGTCCGTTTGGCTTCAAACCGCAGGGTGTTGCGGACACGCTGCAAAGGCTCTTGCCTTCGGCAGCGAATCGCTGAACGCCGCAGCGTTCGTTCCACAGTCGCGAATCGCCTCGTGTGCCGGGCGAGGCCCCGCGCGCGCTAGTTCACTTCGATGGTGGTTACGCTTAGCGCCGGCAACGTGATCGTCAAAGTCGAGCCGCTCACCATCATCGTGCCCGCCGCCACCGGCGCGACAGGATTTTGTCCCTGCGCGGAAGTCGCGGTCATCTGATAGAGCTTGGCTGTGCCGGAAAGTGTTTGGCCGCTGATGGCCGTTACTTGCGAACTAGTGGAGCGATTGATCGCTACGAACACATATCTGCCCGGCGTGCTGCTGTCTGAGCTGGCGTAGACCACCACGTTCGCCACGTCGCTCGAAGTGGTTTGCAGCGAAGTATCCCCGAAATTCGCGCCGGCTCCGTCGAAATCGCGGAACGCGCGGAAGCCCCCAAGCGCGTAAGAATAAGTTCCGTTGGGAGGCCAGAAATTCGCCGCGAAGACGCCCTCGCTGCCGAAGATGCCCAGATTATCGGCTTGTGCGATAGTTCCCGCGATGTGATTCCAGCCGCCATTTTCGTACTCTGTGAGCGAGATCTTCATGCCGGGAAATTCCGCGTTGATCTTGCTCTGTAGCCGGGGCAAAAGCTTGATCGGGGAATTCCCTAACTCTTCGTAGATCCACGGATTGCTGTTGGTGGAATCGGTGAACGTCGGGTCCCACAGATTTCGCGGGCTCTGCACGATTAATTGCACCTGCGCGTCGGTCAGAGTTGTGCCGGTCAAATCCAGGCTGCGCGTTCCGTTCGCGTCGTACTCCTCGGCGTACCAATGAAAGTCATAAACGTCCACGAGCGGTTTGCCATAGGAAGCCGACGCGGTGCTTAGCGCTGTGAGATATTTATCCGGGAACCAATTCGCGCCGTTGGGCGTGGCGCTCAGCTCGCCTTGCCAATTGTAGATGCCCTGAAATCCGTAGTGGACTGGCCCGAAGATCACCATATCCGGAAATTGATTTTTCAGCGCTTCGGTGATGGTGATGGTCTTCGCGATGTAGGCGTCTGAAGTCACCGGGTTCGGTCCCTGCACTTCCAGGTGCGTTGAATTCCACAGCTCCGGCTCGTTATCCAGGCTGACGAAAGTGGGGTGCGTCGGGCTGGCTCCAAAAATTCCCATGCCGGAAAATTTCTGGTCGAGCGCCCACACAAATTCGTCCATGAACACGTAGTTGTCAGTGGTGGGCGGAGTAATCGTGAAAGGCGCGCTGGAGACGGTGCTCTTTTGATCCACCACTTGTTTGAAGCGTGTCAGGTCGGGAGGACTCGACACGCTCACTGGACCGTTTTCGTCGCCGGCCACCAAGCCTTGCAGCTGCACGGTCATCAAGCTCGCCAAGCCGTTGGATTGGTCGGCCGCGATGAAACTGCGCACGGCTTCGGCAGGGACCGTACTGCTGCTCAGATAATCGTCGTTCTCGTAGAGATAATCGCTGCCCGCGTTCGAAGCGTTGGTCTCCCAATTGTAAGCAGTCCAGCGGTTGCCCCCCGCGCGATCGAAAGTGAGTTGCGGCGGAGCGCCAGTAACGCCGGAATAAAAATTGATGCCGTAGATGTACGGGGAAATGGGTTTGGTTTGTGCGGGATTAATCGTGATGGTCACGTTCGTGGTGGGGCTCGCAGGCGTGGCGCTGGCTTGCGCGGAATTCGCGCTTTGGCCTGCGGTGTTCACGGCGGAGACCACGTAATAGTAAGCGGTGCCATTGTTCACGGTGGTATCGGTGTAGTTCGTCGCAGTCGGTGACGCAACCGCCGTGTTATAGGGGCCGCCGTTGGTTGTGGAGCGTTTCACATTGTAGCTAGTCGCCCCGGTGCTCGCGCTCCAGCTCAGGCTCACTTGCGCATTGCCTCCCGTTGCTTGCAAGCCCGTCGGCGTCGCAGGAGCAGTCAACGGAGCGCTGGGCGTAGCGGAAACTTCGGAAGAGTTGCCGCTCTCGCCGCCGGAGTTCACGGCAGAAACCACATAGAAATATTTCGTGCCATTAGTGAGCCCGGTATCCGTGTAACTGTTGGAAGTGGGCGCCGAAATTTGCGTCTCCGCCCCGCTGACAATCGAGCGCTTCACGTGATAACCGGACGCGCCGGAAGTCGCGGCCCAGGTCAAGCTGACTTGGGCATTTCCAGCCGTAGCCGCGAGGCCTGTCGGAGCCGAAGGTGCCGGCAGCACAGGCGTCGCGTTCACTTCCGCCGAATTCGCGCTTTGACCCACGGAGTTATAGGCCGAAACAACGTAAAAATATTTTGTGCCGTTGGTCAGGCCCGTGTCGGTGTCGCTTGCTGAAGCTTGCGTTGCGATTTGCGTGTACGGCCCGCCGCTGGTGGTGGCGCGCTTCACGTAATAGCCAGTTGCGCCTGAGCTGCTGGTCCAATTCAGCGTCACCTGCGCGTTTCCCGCCGCCGCCATCAGACCCACCGGAGTTGCTGGCACCGTCGTTTGTCCGCCGCCTTCGCCTCCGTTGTAGCCGGTGCTAGCGCAACCCGCATGCAGCAGCAGAATGCCGGACAAAAGGCCGAGCACAAGAATCGGCAATGCACGGTTGGCAAACTTCATCGGCTTCGCCTCCCAACTAGCGCGACTGCGGAGCATTTCTCATCGGGTCATCGGGCTTACGAGCTGGAGAATAAAAGCTTCTGTGGAAATAGGTTAAGGAACTGCAACGTTCCCGGCAAGCTGTCCTGAGGGCCAGAAAAGGTTCCAGTCCGGGTGGGTCATTGGTGCAGGCAAAGCCGCAACTCAGTGCTTGCGATGAGAATTGGAAAGGTTAGTGGGCCCGCAAGGATTCGAACCTTGGACCGAAGGGTTATGAGTTCTGCGAATCGGCTTCATGGGCGGCGCAAGAAGCGCGCCGCAGCAGACCTTCAAAATAGCTGATCCTGGACACCGCAAAATGAATAGACCGGCGGGCAAGAATCAGCTGTTTCTGGGCGGTGGTACGGGTGTGGCCCACGCAATCCGGATAGCCTAGCGGCTCAGACGCTGCACGATTGGCATGCGGTCGTCTATCCATTCACTGCGGTCATGAGGAGTTGACTGTCAAAACTGACAATTGCCAGTGCTTACTAGACTGAGTAGCGTCCAGTGCTAACGAAAACAAGCACTTAGCGCGGCTCGCGCTTCGTTCCCGGGACTCGCGATCCTGGCAACGTTGAGCGATGAAAAGGAGTTGTTGCATCACTCATGCGCCCGTGCGTTCCCAGCCGCACGAGTACAAACTTCCTAGACACATCCACACCTACACAGCGCACGCTCTGATCGGTCGGGGGCTGACAATGAAAACCAAGCAGCAGTGCCTTTCGATTCTCGTCAGTGTCAGTTTGTTTTTTGCGCCGTTGCTGCTGGACGGCTGCAAGCACTCGGAAAAGGTTTCAACAAACGCAACCGCGCAAGCAGCGCCTCAGTCCGGCCAGGCCCAAGAGGCTCAGGAAGCTCAGCAGGCGCCGGCAACCACGGACTCTACCCCGACTCCTGACCAGCTTTATCAGCTCGTCGCTCCAATCGCGCTCTTTCCGGACAATCTGGTGGCGCAGGTGCTCGCTGGTTCCACCTATCCAGATCAAATCACCGAGGCCAACACCTGGCTGCAGCAAAACTCCAGTCTGAAGGGAGACCAGCTCATGCAGGCCGTAGATCAGCAATCCTGGGACGTCAGCGTGAAGGGGCTCACGCAGTTTCCGGATGTGCTGAATCAGATGGCGACGAATCTCTCCTGGACTTCCGCGCTGGGCGACGCTTATTACAACATCCCACAAGATGTGATGAACGCCGTGCAAGTGATGCGCCAGCGCGCGCAACAGGCCGGCAATCTGAAGAGCAACACACAGCAAACCGTAACCGTGGAAAGCCAGCCGCCTGCCGCCGCTCCAGCGGCCGCGGCCCCCGCCCCTCCGCAACCTATCATCGTGCAAGCGCCTCCGCAGACAATCGTCATTCAACCCGCTCAGCCAACGGTTGTTTATGTGCCCACTTACAATCCCACAGTCGTGTACGGCGCTCCGGTGCCCGCGTATCCAGGCTATTCGGCGGGCGACGTGGCAGCTGCCAGCATTATTTCCTTCGGCGTGGGCATCGCGGTCGGAGCAATCATCGCAAACAACAATCACTGCTGCGGCTGGGGTTGGAATTCATGGGGATGCGGCTGGCACAGTTCCACGGTGGTGTACAACCGCAACGTGTACGTCTCTAATTCCAACACATTCGTCAACCGCAACAACTACTACAACCGAAACGTAAGCCACTACAATCAGACCAACATCAATCGCAACAATGTGAACGTCAACAACGTGAACCGCAACAACATCAACAACAACAACATCAATCGCAACAACGCGAACAACAATTACCGCGCGAACAATTTCAACAATACCGCGCACAACAATCTCACCACGCCGAATTTCAACCAGAAATACAATCAGCCTCAGTACCAGAACAATCGCGCGAACACGACGCCAAACAACCGTCCGCAGAACGGTGGCCAGCAACTCAATCGTCCGCAAACTGGCGGCCAGCAGCCCAATTTCAATCAGCAGAATCGCCCAGGCGCCAACCAGAATCAGAATCGGGCCAATAACATGAATCAGACTCAGCGCGAGCCCGCTCGCGGCTACGGACAGACGCCCAGCCAAAACGCCAGCAAGAGCACGTTCAGCAACTATAGCCAGGGCGGGAATACCCGCAGCAACAGTGCGCGCGGCGGCCAGAGTCTGCAATCGCATGGCGGGGCTGCTTCGCGGCCACAGCCACAGGCGCACTCAGGTGGCGCGCGTCGCCGGTAAAAGTGCGCGCAGTTGCGAGTCATGCGTCACAGTTCAAATCCCTTCGAAGGAGAAACGCTCATGCAATCCCGAACAATTTCAACCGGGAAATTTGGCACCCGCCTGAGTGGCGTTCCGCGGCGGTGGGCGGCGGTCGCACTCGTTGCCGTGATTGCGGCGCTGTTGCTGGGCACCCGGCCCTCGTCCGCGCAACAGGGAAATGAGAAGACCTTCGCCTCGCCGGGTGAAGCCGCGCTCGCTCTGTACAGTGCCGTCAAAGCCAACGACGGCCAAACGCTCGTGCTGATTTTTGGCTCAAATTCCAACGATATTTTGCACACCGGTGACGACGTCGCGGACAAGAATATGGGCGAGAATTTCGTTCGCCGCTACGAACAAATGCATCGCGTGGTCGTCGAGCCGGACCAGACTGTCACTCTTTATATTGGCGCGGAGAATTGGCCTCTGCCCATTTCTATCGTCAAGAACAGCGCGGGCGCCTGGTATTTCGACACCGAAGACGGCAAGCAAGAAATACTTCGCCGTCGTGTCGGCCGCAATGAGAATGACGCAATCGTAGTCCTGGGCAATCTGGTGGACGCACAGAAGGATTACGCCTCCGAACTGCGCGAAGGCGACAAGACTAAACATTACGCGCTGAAATTTCTAAGCGATGATGGCCGGCAAAATGGATTGTATTGGAAGACTAGCGACAACGACCCGCCCAGCCCCATTGGTCCGTTGCTCGTTTCCGCCGCCAGCGAAGGGTATAGGGTGAAAAACGGCGAGAATACTCCGTTCCACGGCTACTACTACCGCATGTTGACGAAGCAAGGTCCCGCGGCCAAAGGTGGCGCGTTCGACTACGTTGTGAACGGCAAGCTGACTCGAGGATTTGCGTTCGTCGCCTATCCCGCTGAGTACCGAAATTCCGGCGTCATGACTTTCATCGTGAATCAGACCGGCGTCATTTATGAACAAGACTTGGGCGACAAAACGGCGGACATCGCTTCCGCCATGCAGGAATACAACCCCGATAGCGGCTGGGAACGAGTGGAGTAAGTAGCGCCGATTTGGGCGCTACTTTCTCAAAGGCAGCAACGTGTTCTTTCTCCCGGCGGTCTGAATGGCACGACCCTAACTAGGAGGTACGTGAAATGGAAAACCGGCTGCGTGGCTGTTCGCTGGATCCGATGCACCCCATCCATCGTGCTTATTTCGCATTAACAATGTTGCTCCTCTTGTTGGCTACACCAGCCCGCGCGCAACAGAAACCAAACATTCTCGTCATTTTTGGCGATGATATCGGCCAGGCAAATATCAGTCGTTATACGCACGGTGTCGTGGGCTATATGACTCCGAACATTGACCGCATTGGCGCGGAAGGAATGACCTTCACCGACTACTACGCAGAGAACAGCTGCACGGCCGGCCGCTCGTCCTTCATCACCGGGCAATCGCCGATGCGAACGGGACTCACCAAAGTTGGAGCGCCCGGAGCGCCCGTTGGTCTGCAAGCGCGCGATATCACGATCGCGCAAGCTCTCAAATCGCAAGGATACGCCACCGGCCAGTTCGGCAAAAATCACCTGGGTGACCGCGACGAATACCTTCCCACCAATCATGGTTTCGACGAGTTCTTCGGCAACCTCTATCACCTGAACGCTGAGCAAGAACCAGAGATGCCCTATTGGCCGAAAGACGACGCGGCGTTCCTAAAGCTTTACCACGTACGCGGCGTGCTCCACACCTACGCGCTACCTGACGGCACACAAAAGATTGAAGACACTGGCCCGCTCGATATGAAGCGCATGGAAACCATTGACGACGAGACGTCAAATGCCGCGATGGCATTCATTGATAAGCAAACAAAAGGGGGAAAGCCGTTCTTCGTCTGGATGAATTTCACTCGGATGCACATCTTTACGCACATCCGTCCGGAGTACCACGAGAAAAGCGGCATGCCCGGAAATGATTACGCAGACGGTATGTGGGAGCACGATCAGGACGTGGGCAAGTTGCTCAAGCAACTCGACGACCTAGGAATCACCAAAGACACAATCGTGATTTACACAACCGACAACGGCCCGAACATGTTCAGCTGGCCAGACGCGGCCATGACTCCTTTCCGCAGCGAGAAAGATTCGAACTGGGAAGGCGCGTTCCGCGTACCGGCAGTGATTCGCTGGCCCGGCCATATTAAAGCCGACGTATGGTCCAACGAAATTGTATCCGGTTTGGATTGGTTCCCCACGTTGCTCGCTGCAGCAGGAGATCCAAACGTCAAAGAGCAACTCTTGAAAGGCTGGGCGCCGACACCCGGTGGTCACACCTTTAAAGTCCACCTCGATGGATACAATATCCTTCCCTATCTCACAGGCCAAGAACCTCATTCGCCGCGCAGAAACTTTTTTTATTTCGACGACGATGGCCAACTGGTGGCTGCGCGGCACGATAACTGGAAATTTGTCTTCTGCGAGCAGCGTGCGCCCGGCAACTTGAACATTTGGATGAACCCATTTACGTGTCTGCGGCTTCCAAAGCTCTATAACCTCCGCATGGATCCATACGAGCGGGCGGATATCACCTCTGACCAATACAACGATTGGTTGGTGCACAACGACTACCTGCTAATCCTCGGGGTCATGGCGTCCGAAGAATTCATCGAGACGTTCAAGGAATATCCACCCAGTCAGGCGCCTGCGAGCTTCACAGTGAATCCTGAGGCGATACTGGAGATGCTGAAATACCAGCAATCACAAATGCACAAAGATTGAGCGCAACATCTGACACAAAATAAACAGATGGCGTTTGAGCAACGAAAGGTGGCCGGGGGCGCGATTCCCGAATCGCTCCTCCCTCTTTTATTTTGGGAGACGCGGTGACCCTAAGAGCATCAATTTTTGCCTCGATTGGAATCGCTCTCTTATTCGCTTGCGGTCCGACCGAAGCGCAAGCGAAACCGGCTGTCTCCAGCCAGCCCAGTCAAAACGTGGCAGCGCCCGTCACCCAAGTCCCCCCTTGGACCGGAGATCTGGATGGCATGTTGAAGCGCCGCTACATCCGTGCGCTCGTCACCTACTCCAAATCTCAATACTACGTTGTCAAGGGCGTGCAATATGGCAGCTCTTATGAATTCCTCAAAGCATTCGAGGATGCCATCAACAAAAAGTACCCGCAGAAACAGCGGAACATGCGTTTGCATGTCGTTTTTGTGCCGGTGCCCAGAGACAAAATGTTCTCGCGCCTCGTGGAAGGCCGGGGCGACCTTGCGGTAGGAGCGCTCACCGTCACCCCAGATCGCCTGAAGATGGTGGATTTTTCTGATCCTCTTGTTCGAGGCGTGAAGGCCATAGCCGTCACCGGACCACATTCACCGGTTCTGAATACCTTGGACGATCTCGCCGGCAAGGAAGTGTTCGTCCGGCCCAGCTCCAGCTACTGGGAACAACTCCAAACGCTAAACGCGAAGTTTAAGAGTGAAGGCAAACCCTTGGTGATTCTCCGCGCCGCCCCGGAAGACCTGGTGGACGAAGACATCCTGGAGATGTTGAACTCCGGCCTGGTCCCGATAACCATCACCCATGCCTATCTCCCCAAACTTTGGGCGCAAATTTATACAAACATACGGCCGCATGATGACATTGTCCTCAGCGAGAACGAATCCATCGCCTGGGCCATGCGAAAAAACAGCCCCCAACTGATGTCCGCCGTGAACGCTTTTGTGGCCACTCACAAGCGCGGCACCGTGTTCGGAAATACCGTTATCCAAAGATATGCAATCAGTACGCAAAGGCTCAAGAGCGCGACTTCGCCCGCCGACTTGCAGAGATTCGAACAGACCGTCGCTCTCTTTCGCAAGTATGCCGCGCAATACAAGGTTGACTATCTCCTCATGATGGCCGAAGGTTTCCAGGAGTCGGCTCTCAATCAGGACGCCAAAAGCAAAGTCGGCGCCGTGGGCATAATGCAGCTCATGCCCGCCACCGGCGAACAAATGAAAGTCGGCGACATCAAGCAAACCGAAGCCAACATCCATGCCGGCGTGAAGTACATCCGCTTCATGGTGGATAAATATTTCGCCGACGAACCGATGACGGACACCAACAAGCTGCTTTTTGCGTTCGCTGCCTATAACGCCGGGCCGGGCCGCATTCACGCCCTGCGCATGGAAGCGGCGCAAAAGGGATTCGATCCGAACGTGTGGATTGACAACGTGGAAGTGATTGCCGCAAATCGGATTGGGATGGAAACTGTGACGTATGTCGCGAATATTTATAAGTATTACATCGCTTACAAGCTCGTAGCGCAGCAGGAAGAGGAGCGAAGCAAGACTTTGCAGCAATTGCATTCCAAGCCAGGCAATTGATCTCGCGTCTGCGAAAATTGCGCGGGATTGAGCGCGGGCTTGGGAGGGCCGTTTTGATGTTTCCGATCAACGAACACTGTCGTAGAAATGAGAACAAGAATTCGCTCGCTCGTTTCTCCGGAGCGTGCGACCCGTAACAATGGAGGATGGAATGACAATGTGGCGTGTGCGATTAGCTGCTCTCTGCCTTTTAGTGTCCGCGCTGTTTCCGTCGCTGGCTCGGGCACAGGCTGCTGCAGATGTGCCTGTCTTTAAGATTACTCCGCAAGACAGCACCATTAAGTTCTTCGTGAAGTCTTCGGTGGCGCTGGAAGGCAATTTCGATAAGTGGGATGCCACTCTGGTCTACAGCTCTCCCGATTACAAGACGGGCGTCTTGGACGTGGAGATTCACGCCGCCAGTGTCAATACTGGAAGCAGCATGAAAGACGGCAAACTAAAAGGCAAAGATTTCTTCAATGTTGACCACGACCCGTTGATCACCTTCAAATCCACAGGCGTCAAGCAGACGGGCCCCACGACTTTCGAGGTGGATGGCAACTTCACCATTCGCGGGGTGACGAAACCCGAGCAGCTCGTCTTGGAAGTTGTGGGCAAGGGGACCGGCGAGGGCACCGTTAGTGGAACAATGGCCTTCGACCGCAAAGACTACGGAATGAACAGCAACATCCCCTTCATCAAGATCGCCGACCGCGTCGAGGTAACCGTCAATTTGAAGGTCAAGCGAGTCAGCGGGCCTCCACTGGTGTTTTCGCAATAGGCAGCGCTTTCTGAATTTCGCCGCTCGACTAGCGCGCCGCGTGACGTGAACGCGGCGCTCGAACGCAGCAGCGGCTGTGATTCAAAGCGTGTATTGAATCGCGCATTCCGCGCACTCCCGCAACGGCCTGCGGGCTCAAACTTTTCTATTCGGGGAGGCCACCAGCAACCAGATGGAGGCCCCGCCAAACGATTTGCGGAGGCCGTTAAACGATTCAGCCAATGAGTGAAAAAGAAAACATCGCCGGACTGCCTGACTTATCCCTCGTTTCGGGGGGCCTATTGTTTCAGCTTTTTCGCAAGACTCATTTATGGGGCGATGAACCACGCGTTGTTTTCCGCCGCATACTGGTCGTCCTGTGCTTCGTTTGGTTGCCGTTGTTGCTGTTGTCCACGTTCGCGGGGTCCGCACTCGGAGGCGCCGTCACCGTCCCGTTCCTCTACGATTTCGATGTGAACATTCGATTCCTGATTGCACTGCCTCTATTACTGGCTGCCGATATTGCCGTTGACAGCAATATTTCGACGTCGTTACAACGGTTCGTTACCCGACGGATCGTTCTCGAAGCAGATTTGCCGGCATTCCGCGCAGCGATCGCGTCAGGGCTGCGCCTCTGCAATTCGTATGTCATGGACATTGGTCTAATCATCCTCGTGTACACGGCCGGACACTGGCTATGGCTCAACCAGGTGGCGCTGGGAGATGCTACTTGGTACAGAGGTTTGCAGGGGACTCGCTCGCATCTCACAGCGGCTGGTTACTGGTACGTCTTCTTCAGTATCTCGGTTTTTCGATTCATCATGGCGCGCTGGTACTTACGGCTCTTTATTTGGTTTCAACTCCTTTGGCGCGTCTCGAAGTTGAACTTGCAGTTGCAACCGGCGCATCCAGATCGTGCCGGCGGGCTCAACTTCCTGGGTACAGCCTCTTACGCGTTCGCCCCGATCCTGGTAGCTCAGGGTGCGGTGCTCGCTGGAATGTTCGCGGATCGCGTCGTTCTCGAACGAGAGTCCTTCCTTCATTTCAAAGTGACCGCCGCAATTCTGGCCATCTTCTGGGTACTGGCCTTGCTCGCGCCGCTCACGATGTTTACGCCACTTCTGTGGCGGACGAAGCGCCAGGGTCGTAGCGAATATGGAACGTTAGCCAGCCACTATCTCCGCGCATTCAAGGCGAAATGGATACACGGCCCGGCACCCGCCGGGGAACAATTGCTGGGCACCTCCGACATTCAATCGCTCGCTGACCTTGTGAACACTTACGACGCGGTGCGACGCATGCGCCTGGTGCCTTTCGGACTTCAGGAGGTAACAATACTCGCCGCGATGACCCTTGCTCCCCTTCTGCCATTAATGCTAACTGTCTACTCGCTCGATCAGCTGGTCGGTCGCGCGCTTAAGATGATGTTCTAACAAACTTCCGCCTTTAACGATCAAATCTCGGTGTTAGCTCCCATCCATTACTTCTTATAGTTCGGTGTGACCAACAATCGAATCGCGCGGCGTCTTGACCCTGGCTTCGTCGCGCAAGTGCCCAAAATCATGTGATTGTGGGTATCGCACCCGACGAAGATTGAGTGCGTAGAATCAACTACAGTCGAGCCGAGATGAGTAGGGTTGTTGGGCCAGTTGGTGAGCGGCAGCGGAAAGGCATTCGCTGCGGCAATCGAGTATGACCCGGCTCTGCGCAGGTTGTGTTCGGAGAAGGCGAAGCTCTGATTTGAGAGATTGGTTGGTGGGCCCGCTAGGATTCGAACCTAGGACCAACGGATTATGAGTCCGCTGCTCTAACCAGCTGAGCTACGGGCCCGGCCTGGTGCAATCATCTTATAGCGAATCCTCAGAGCGGGCAGCAAGTGTTTGCGCTCACTTCCGTCGAATTTCGTCGGATTGCCCGTAGCCAACCTCTATTCATAGCGCCTTCCGCAACGGAGTTACCCTGGGCAGCCTTTCCAGCGAACGGGGACGGATCTGCAGTTCCGCGCGGCTCGTCTTATCCGGCAGCAGTGCGTGCTGCTTGAAGGATCGGCGGTAGGCGCTGGGGGTCATTTGCCGAATACGACGAAACTGCCGGTTAAAGTTGGCGAGATTGGAGAGACCAACTTCGTACGCGATCATGCTGACCGGCATCTCGGTTTCCGCCAAGCGCATGCAGGCGCGCCCAATGCGAAGCTTGCAGAGATATTCGCTGACGCTGTCGCCGGTGTGTTTTACGAAAAGGCGGTGTAACGACCGCGCGGACAAATTCCCCACACCGCAGAGCGTGTGAATCCGTATCGGCTCTTGGAAAGAGCGATGAAGATATTGCAGCACGCGCGTGAATTGCGCCGGCTCGCTGTCCTCGGCGGACGGAACGGTCATCGCGGTTTTCGATAGATTAACCGCGTTCACGTCGGCAAGCGTCACAAGCAGATCGAGCGTAGCGTGCAGACGTGACCGCGAAGATTCCGAGAGGATCTCGTCCAGACGGCCCAGAACGCGTTTCGCGATCGCCCGCGGAAATTCCAGGCCCGTCGAAGCGTTTCGCAGCAGCCGTCGTATTGCCGAATATTCCGGACACACCTGCGCCATCTGCAGCGCCCAATGACCCGAAAACCAAATAACGATCGCGGTGTGAGGTTCATCTCGCTGAATCGTTGCGGTCGAGGCCCAGGTATGCGGCATGTCGGACGGCACCAGCGCCAGATCGGGCGACCGGTATTTTCCGATGTGATCACCGATGAATCGCCAACCTTTGCTGTTCAACGTCAAAGTCAGCTCGTATTCCGGATGGTGGTGCCACTCGAAAGGAATCTCCGCTACGCGTCTGTGATAGACCCTTACCGAGCAGCCTTTGGGAAACGTAACCGATTCGAATTGAGGCTTCATTCCGTAACCTGACTGCAGTCAATTGGCGCTGGCCGAATTGTATCAGTAGTTGGCCGTTCTGCATCACTCGCTAATTCTGGTCTTTGCTAGATTCGCCGTCGCGGTCTATGGGCTGAGCGCTCGCCGCTGGATCGGGTGCCACAAGGAGCAGAATTCCATGAAATTCGAAATTGAAGACCTGCCAAAGCTGGTGCGCGAAACAAAAAAATCCCTGCGCGCAGCGCTTCCCGGCTATGCCGAGGCTTTCCAGAAAGTCGAATCTGAAATGCGTCGTCGTGTGGACGCGATCGTCAAGGAACGAGAGTCGGGCGAGGCGGTTGTCCCGATCGTGCATTATTCTGACGTCGCAGCCGGCAGCGTGCCCGCCGAGATGATCGCCAAGATCAAACAGCGTGGCGCGTGCGTCATCCGCGAAACATTCAGTCCGTCGCAAGCAAATGCATGGAACGACGAAATCACTACCTACGTTGAAAAAAACGGCCTCGACGCCAAGCTGGCCAACGCCGCCGAAGACAAATACTTCGGAACGCTGGCGTCGGCCAAGCCGCAGATCTACGGAATCTATTGGTCACGCCCCCAGGTGCAGGCTCGCCAGGCAGAATCGTTAACTCGTGTCCGTGTTTTCATGAATAACCTTTGGAAAGCGGAAAGTGAAGGACGGCGGCATTTCAATCCGAACGAGGTGCCCGCCTACGCCGATCGTATTCGACGGCGCCCGCCCGGCTCCGCATCGTTGGGCCTGTCCCCGCACGTGGATGGAGGCTCGGTCGAGCGTTGGCTCGATGAAAATTTCCGCAAGGTGTATCGCCACGTCTTTTCCGGCAACGTGCAGCAGTACGACGCGTTTGATGCCGCCTTCCGTCCCGAAGTCCGCGAGGTTCCTTCTCCCGCAGTCTGCTCGATGTTCCGCACCTTCCAGGGATGGACTGCGTTGACTCGTCAAGGTAAAGGAGACGGCACGCTGCAACTGATTCCCATCGCCGAGTCCATGGTGTACGTCTTGCTGCGCGCTCTGCAGGACGATGTCGCCGAAGACGATCTCTGCGGAGCGCAGCCCGGCCGCGCGCTCTCCGTGAATCCGCAGTTTCACAGTTTATTGATCGAAGCTCTTTCCTCGATTCCCTTGATGCAGCCCGGCGACACCGTTTTCTGGCATTCCGATGTAGTACACGCCGTTGAAAACGAACATCGTGGATCGGGCTACAGCAATGTGATGTACATCGCTTCGACGCCCGGCTGCTCCAAAAATTCTGCTTACCTGCCGCAGCAAGCGCAGGCTTTTCTGGCGGGAAAAACCCCGCCGGACTTTGCGTCTGATGATTTTGAAGTGGATTTCGTCGGACGTGGATCAGTTGGGGATTTGACCGAACTGGGGCGTTCACAACTTGGAATCACCGAGGCGCTCGCGAAGGGGACTCAGGTTGGCCGCTCTGCCTGATCCTGAAAAACAATCGCCCGGCAAGCCCAGGCTTTTTTCGCCAGGCAACACGCTGCCCTTTGCTCTGGTGACGACGTTGTTTCTCCTCTGGGGCATCCCCAGCAATTTGAATGACGTGCTCATTAAGCAGTTCATGAAATCGTTTGAGATGAACCGCTTCCAGGCCGGTCTGATTCAATCCGCTTTCTACTTGGGCTATTTTCTGCTGGCCTTGCCCGCCGCGCTGGTCATGCGCAAGTACGGTTACAAAACTGGTCTGGTGATCGGCTTGCTCCTTTTCGGCACGGGTGCCCTGCTCTTTTGGCCCGCTGCCGCTAGTCCAGCGCTACGGATTTTTCCTGTTTGCGCTCTTCGTCATCGCTGGCGGCCTGTCCTTTCTGGAAACCGGCGCGAACCCCTTCATCTCGGTCTTGGGTGACCCCCGAACGTCGGAGCAGCGCCTGAATTTCGCGCAAGCTTTCAATCCTTTGGGCTGCATCGCCGGCGTCGTCGTCGGCACCATCTTCATCTTCTCGGGCGTCGAATTGAATCCCGCGCAGGTTGCGGCGCTAAAAACTGCCGGAACTTATCAAACCTACCTGGAGCACGAAACACTCCGCGTGATCACGCCTTACGTTGTGCTCGGCTGCATTGTTTTTCTCTTTGCAGTGGTGCTCATGAGCACAAAATTTCCGAAGATCGCTGAGGAATCCGACCCAGCCGCCGACGCGCCGAAGAGAAGCGTCCGCGAGCTGCTCAAATATCCGCACTTTGTCCAGGGCGTGCTGGCGCAATTCTTTTACATCGGCGCTCAGGTGGGCACCTGGAGCTACTTCATCACCTACGTTCAAGACTACACGCACCTTCCCGAAAAAAGCGCAGGGTACTTTCTCACGGGCACGCTGGTCATCTTCACCATCGGCAGATTTCTGGCTACGTATCTGATGAAGTTCATCGCGCCGAGCAAACTGATGGGCATCTACAGTTTCGTCAACGTGGTCTTGGTCGCCATCGGAGTGCTGCTGCCCGGCTGGATCGGCCTGTGGTCGCTATTCCTCACCAGCTTTTTCATGTCGCTCATGTTCCCCACAATTTTCGCGCTCGGCCTCAAAGGGCTGGGGCCGAATACGAAAGTCGGCGGCTCTCTGATCGTGATGGCCGTCATCGGTGGCGCCATCTTCACGCCCATCATGGGCCGGATTTTCGAAGCGACGCACAGCATGGCTACAGCCATGATCGTTCCGCTCGGCTGCTACTTATTCATAGCGTACTACGCTTTCATCGGCTCGAAACCGCGCATGCCTCAGCTCGCTCCCACGATCCGCTGACACGATTCAGAACCCTCGAAATTGTTTGCACAGCTGCGCGGCGATATCGCCGCTTCGAAATTGGTAGGTTGCCCAATTCTGTGCCACCTGCTTCGTATAAAAAAAACGACGCTCACCTGTTTGCAAAAATGATGGAAACCTTTATCAATTCCTTATGGGGCGCGCGATATCCTCCTAAGAATCGGGCCAAGGGGAATTCGCCATTCGATGAATCGCCAAGAATTTTCCGCAGGGACAGTAGTCTTCATCGCAATTATGACCTTCGTGTTGCTGCCATGCGTGGTGCGTTCATCAATCGCGCAGACCGCGCCTGCCGCTGCGCCGCTACAAAACACGCTGCCACAAAAGAACCAAGCGCAGCAGACCGCGCCGCAACCGGCTGCATCGCAACCGGCCGCCCCGCAAAATGTAGCGCAAGGGAATTTCTTTAAACGCCTCGCCAACGCCTACAAGCAAGACTGGAAGGGAACAACACCCAGCGGACCCGCGCAAGCCTTTCGCGGCGATCCAGCTCCAATAAACGCCCCTCCTTTTCCCTTCACCACCTGGCCCATCGGCGGCACCGTCACCATCGGCTATCCCTGGACGCAATCCGGACCGTTGATGCAGGCGATTTGGAGCGGTGGCCACGGCGACTGGTGGAAGAAAAACGGTATCCAAATTTACGGCTGGTTGAATTTCGGCGGCAACTGGAGCACATCTCACAACGTTTCGAATGGCCAAGCTCTCTGCGGCGCCACGCCGCCTCTCAACTGCAAGTACGGCAACTTCCCCGAGTCTTACGATGAGGTCGGGAACTCGATCCAGCCCGACCAAGAGGTGATCTACATCGAGCGCCAGCCAGACACGGTGCAAACCGATCACTTCGACTGGGGCTTTCGCATCGCGAATCTCTGGGGTCTGGACTACCGCTTCACCACCGCGTACGGGATTTTCAGTCAGCAACTCTTGAGCAAAAACAAAGAATATGGCGACGACCCCGTGATGTTCTACGCCGATTTATATTTTCCGCACGTGGCCCAGGGCATGGACGTGCGCATCGGCCGCTATATCTCGCTGCCGGATATTGAGGCGCAGCTTGCGCCGAACAACTACACCTACAGCCATTCGCTGCTCTATACTTTCGATTGCTACACGCAGACCGGCATCAACACCACCACCAGGCTCAACGAGCATTGGACCGTCCAGGTGGGCGTATCGCCCGGTTGCGAAATCGCGCCCTGGAAGCAATCGGGCAGCCTCGCCAAGCTCACGCTCAATGCCTGCGTGCAATACCTGTGGCGCGATGCCCAGGACGATATCTATTTCTGCGCCAATTCCATCAACTCCGGAAAATATGCCTACAATAATTTGAACGCCTACTATTTCACCTGGTACCACAAGATCAACGCGACCTGGCATACCGCGACGGAAAGTTGGTATCAATACGAACGCGACACTCCGAATTTGAATAATCCCAACGTCGGGCTGATCGGCAGCTCCGTGCCCGATCCCCTCCTGATCTTCGGCGCGAACGGCGCGCGCTGCAATAACACCACCGAGACCACTTGTTTCGCTCCCGAATGGGCCATGGTCAATTACCTGGAAGAACAGCTCGGTCCGCACAATTACATTTCCATTCGCAATGAAGTATTTGACGATATTCGCGGGCAGCGCACCGGAACCAAAGGCTGGTACACCGAACACCTCTTCGGCTGGGGCCACTGGATCGGCACCACCGTCCTGTTGCGCCCAGAGGTCCGCTGGGAACACATTTACAACCCCAACCTCGGTTTGACGTCACCACCTCCCGGAACAAAGAACGAACTTCCGGGCGCCTATGACAACGGTTTGCGCCACAGCCAGCTCACCCTTGCCAGCGACATCATCTGGTTTTTCTAAGCCTGCCAACCGCCGCCAAACTTAATATTCTGCAACGTGTAGCGCCCGCGCGAAGCAGGCTTATAATGCGCGTGGCGCGGCCGTGTCTGAACGTCGCGCGAGAAAAGTGCGCGAGGGGGGCGATGGCTCGACTGGATTCTTCGCGGGTCGTCAACATCGAGGATTTGCGCCGGCTCGCTCGCAAACGTCTGCCGCGCGCGGTGTTCGATTATGTGGACGGCGGCGCAGGCGACGAAGTTACTTTGCGCGAAAACTGCCGCGCGTTCCAGGAAGTGATTCTGCGTCCGCGTCATGCCGTGGCTCCCGCGAAGTGCGATTTGCGCGCGCGAGTCCTGGGCCACGACATTTCGTTTCCCGCGATTCTGGCGCCGATCGGCTACAGCCGCCTTTTGCATCCCGATGGAGAACTGGCCGCGGCGCGCGCCGCTGGCGAGTTAGGCACCGCATTCATTCTCTCGACCGTCTCAGGCCACAAACTCGAGAAAACGAAGGCCGCTTCCACCGGCCCTGTCTGGTACCAGCTTTACATGATGGGCGGGCGCGAGGTCGCCGAAGCCGCCATCGGACGCGCGCGCGTGGCCGGATTTTCCGCGCTGGTGATCACGATTGATACGGCCATCGCCGGGATGCGCGAGCGCGACGTGCGCAACGGCGTGAAAGAATTGTTGGGCAGTTCGCTGCTCGCGAAAATTCCGTTCGTTCCCGATGTGCTGATGCACCCGCGATGGCTCGGCGTCCTTCTTACTCGATGGCGGCGTCCCGCGTCTGGAAAATGTGGTGGCGCGCGACACGGGGCCCATGGCGATGACGGACGTGGCCGCGGCTCTAGCGAGCGCGGTGGTCACTTGGGAAGATTTGCGCTGGCTGCGCAAATTGTGGCCAGGCCCGCTGGTGGTGAAGGGAGTGCTCACCGGCGAAGACGCGCGCCGCGCGATTGACGGCGGCGCGGACGGCATCGTGGTATCGAATCACGGTGGGCGGCAACTGGATACCGTTTCAGCTACGCTGCGCGCCCTGCCGGAAGTCGTCGCGGCAGTGAACGGCCAAGCCGAAGTTCTAATGGATGGCGGAGTGCGTCGCGGCACCGACATCGTGAAAGCGATTTGCATGGGCGCGCGGCGCCGTGCTCGTTGGCCGCGCTTACGCCTACGGCCTGGGCGCGGCGGGTCATGCCGGGGTGGTGCGGGCGCTGGAAATTTTGCGCGACGATTTCGAACGCGTGCTCCGCCTGATGGGCTGCGCGTCCGTGGCCGAGCTGAATCCGTCGCTGCTGGAAGTGCCCGAACCATGGCGCGCAAAATCCCGCGCTGCGCGAATCGGAACCTGCCCGGAAACAGTGACGCTAACAGGCCCGCATTCAACCTGCGGCCTTGCTCGGATCCGTTGCACGCTCGGTTCAAAAGTCACATTCCTTAGTTGACGCCATAGCGGAGCGTGTGCTAAATCCCCTTATCCGGTAAACGTATACTTGAATGCACGGATCGTGCGGAGATTCACAGCGCTCGCGATGCCTCATCGTGCGCCCGAAGTTCCTCATCCGCTACTTTGCGCGGTCCGCGACTCAAGTAATAGTGCCGGTTAGTGTTAGTCTTTTCCATATAGCTTCGAAGTTTAGAGCTCCGAGATAGCCGGCTCGCCCGGCTAGCGCGAACACAGGCGGAAAACGAATGATGAATCTGGGCATGGCGATGTTCACCGGAGATCGCCTGGTGCATTTGGCGCCAGTAGACCTGGTGATCGTGGTCTTTTACTTCGTGCTGGTGCTTGGCCATCGGCTTCTACCTGAAGGGCCGCTCGAACACCGGCGAAGATTTCTTTCTCGCCGGCCGCGAAATGACGGCCTGGATCGCCGGCCTCAGCTTTCTTTCCGCAAACTTGGGCGCCCTGGAGCTGATGGGTTGGGCCGCCGCGTCCTATCAATACGGCATTCTGGCGGCCCACTGGTATTGGATCGGCGCAATACCGGCCATGTTGTTCCTCGGCCTGGTGATGATGCCGTTCTACTACATTTCCAAGACGCACTCGGTGCCCGGCTACCTGAAATTGCGTTTCGGCGAATCCAGCAGCGTGCTTTCCGCGGTTTGTTTCGCGTTCATGACGGTGTTGATGAGCGGCATCAACATGTACGCCATGGCGCTGGTGATGAAAGTCGTCCTGGGCTGGGACATCAATTTCAGCATCTGGGTTTCCTCGATCACCGTCGCGGTTTATGTGACGCTCGGCGGCTTGCGCTCCGCGATTTTCAACGAGGTCTTGCAGTTCATCCTGATTTGGGCTGGCGCACTGGTGATACCGGTTATGGGTTTGATCGAAGCGGGCGGATGGAAGGCGCTGCAAATCAAAGTCGCGCAGAATGCTTCCGTCGAATACACGCATCTCTGGTCTACGCTCGGCTCATTCAAAGACAACCCGATGGGCATTCACTGGACCGGCATCGTCTTCGGCCTGGGCTTCGTGATTTCCTTCGCGTATTGGACGACGGACTTCCTCGTCGTGCAGCGCGTTCTGGCCGCGAAAGATTTGCGCGCCGCGAAAATGGCCCCGATCATCGGCGCGGCGTTCAAAATGTTCGTGCCCTTCATCGTGATTCTCCCCGGCCTGCTGGGCCTCGCCGTGCTCCCGATGAAGCTCACCGGCGAAGCCACGGCGATCGCTACCGGCGGACACAGCTACAACGAAGTCTTGCCCCTCATGCTCGCGCGTTATTGCGGCCCTGGATTGCTCGGCCTGGGCATCACCGCGCTGATCGCCGGCTTCATGTCCGGAATGGCGGGCAACGTCAGCGCGTTCTCCACAGTGTGGACCTACGACATCTATAAAGCGCTGATCAAGAAGAAAGCCACCGACGCTCATTACGTGCTCATGGGCCGCTGGTCCACAATTCTCGGCGTGCTGATCAGCATCGGCACGGCGTATCTGGTGATGCAATTCCTCAGCATCATGGATTACGTGCAAGCGCTCTTCAGTTTCTTTGTCGCGCCGCTTTTCGGCACCGTAATTCTCGGCATGCTGTGGAAACGCGCGACGGCCGCGGGTGGATTCTGGGGCTTGCTGGCCGGTACAGTTTCATCCGTAGGAATGTGGGCGTGGGTGAAATTCGACCCCACGGCGCTGCGTTACGTCGCGCTTTCCAGCGACGCAAAGGACATGGCGGAAAATATGTACCGCGCGCTGTGGTCCTGGATCATTTGCGTGGTTGTGACGGTTGTGGTCAGCATGCTCACGAAGCCCAAGCCCGAAAGTGAATTGGTCGGCCTGGTCTATGGCGCGACGGAAATTCCCACGGAAGCCGAGGTTCCGCTGTATCACAAACCGGCGTTCTGGGCAGTGATCGTGACCATCGTATTCATTGCACTCAATATTATTTTCTGGTGAGGCTCATGAAATCTGACGGAACGATTTCAATCTGGTTCTTCATAGGTGTTTCGCTGCTGGTCAACGGCGTGCTCATATTTGCCGCGGGGCTGTACCAGCTTTCCCATCCGCCCGTGGTCAAAGTGGTCCTCTACGACTTGCACGCCAGCGTGTGGTGGGGCGGAATTCTGACCATCATCGGACTGCTCTACTGCATCCGCTACAATCCCAACCGCGCTTGATTTGGCTGCGCTTGACCTGCGTAGCGCCGGCGTTCCTCCAGCTCTTTCGCCCTTGCCTTTGCTGTTGCCACTCAGATTCCTCAGCCCTCGCGAAATCGCATAACGTATTTTTTCACCAACCGCGCTCGAATTCCTCCCTCCGCATTCACTCGCCACGTAGTAAAGTAACCCGCTGCTGCATTGACGCGTTCGTTCTGCAAATTCAGACTTCGAAGGATGGCGGATGGCGATTCTTGTCGCAGGAGGAGCCGGCTACATCGGCAGCGTAACCGTGGAGCTGTTGCGCGCCGCAGGCGAGCGCGTCGTAGTGCTGGACAATCTGGTGCGCGGCCACCGCTCCGCGCTGGATGCGGACATCCCTTTCTATCAAGGAAAAATTGGCGACCGCGCGTTGCTGGAACGCATCGCCGCCGAGCATCAGCTCGAATCCTGCATCCATTTCGCCGCAGTGGCCTACGTCGGCGAATCCGTAAAAGATCCCGCCTGGTATTTCGAGAACAACGTCGAGCAGGGCATCGCCATGATGACCACGCTGCTCCGCGTCGGAGTGCGCCGCGTCGTCTTCTCCTCCACCGCCGCTACCTACGGAGATGCTCAGCACAATCCCATCCCGGAAAACGAACCGCAGTGGCCCGTGAATCCCTACGGATGGTCGAAATTATTCATGGAACGCCTGCTGCATTCCTTCGACGTGGCCTACGGGCTGAAATTCGTTTCCTTGCGCTATTTCAATGCCGCCGGCGCTACGGAAAAGTGCGGCGAGCACCACGAGCCGGAAGCGCATCTGATCCCGAATATTCTGCTGGCCGCAGTGAAAGAACCGCCGGAAGTTCCGGTGTTCGGAAATAAGTATCCCACTCCCGATGGCACCGCCATTCGCGACTACGTTCACGTGGTGGACTTGGCGGACGCGCACATTCGCGCGCTGGGCCATCTGCGCCGTGGCGGCGCCTCCGATTTCCTGAATCTCGGCACCGGCCACGGCTATTCCGTGATGGAAGTCATCGAAGCGGCGCGCAAAGTAACCGGCCGCGAAATTCGCGCTCGCATCGAACCGCCCCGCGCCGGCGATCCCCCCCGCCTCGTAGCCGACCCCACAAAATCCAAGTCTGTCCTCGGCTGGGTCCCCGCGAAATCCGATCTACACACCATCATCGAATCCGCCTGGCGCTGGCACCAGCGCCACCCCCGCGGCTACGATTCGTAGCAACAGCGGTGGGTTCTTTTTAGACCTTCACAGGATCCTTTTCCAAACCGCGAGGCCGATCAATTCGCAGGCTTCACCGATTCCATCAGGCCGAAAAGTCCTTCGGCCATCGTCGGATGGATGTACACCGCTCCTTTCAACACTGTGTACGGGGCGTCCGCCCAAATCATCGCGCCGAGAATCTGCACCGTCTCGCCGCCTTCGCTGCCCAGAATTGCCGCGCCCAGGATGCGATCGCTCTGCGCGTCCACGATGATTTTCATCAGACCCGCGGTTTCGTCGCGTTCCATCGCGCGCGAAACGCTGGACATCGGAAACGTGCCCATCTTGAATTTCCGGCCGGAGGCGCGTGCCTCAGTTTCAGTGATCCCCACGCGCCCTAGTTGCGGGTCGGTGAAAAGCGCGTAGGGCAGATAACGATTCGCGGTGCTGAGATTTTTCCCCTCGATAATATTCGCGTACGCAATCTGATAATCATTGTAGGAAATGTGCGTGAACGCCGGACCGCCCTTCACATCGCCCAGCGCCCAAACGCCCGGAACATTCGTCTCCATCCGCCCGTTCACCTTGATGTAACCGTGCGCATCTGTCAAAACGCCCGCAGCTGCCAGCCCCAGATCGTCCGTGTTCGGCTTTCGTCCCGTTGCGACCAGCAGATGCGAGCCTTGCAACGATTCACTACGTCCGCCGGATTCCAGGGTCAGCGTAATCGCGCCATTGCGATTCTCCACGAGTTTCGTCGCGATATTCGTTCGCAGCACGATGCCTTCGGCTTCGAGCGCCCTTTGCAGCGCTGACGTAATGTCCGGATCCTCGCGCGGCAGAATCCGTTCGCCATTGTGAACAATAGTTACGCGGCTGCCGAACCTGCGGAATATCTGCCCAAATTCCAATCCGATATATCCGCCGCCGAGCACGATCAAATGCTCCGGCACCGCTTGCAACTCCATAATCGTCGCATTGGTCAGTAACGGAACTGTGTCGAGCCCTTGAATCTGCGGAATCGCGGGCCGCGTCCCGGTATCTATGAATATTTTCTCGCTCTCCAATACTTCCGCGCCCACCTGCACCTGGTGCGGCCCAATAAATTTCGCGTGCCCGTGCACCAATTTCACGCCTGGCCTCGCGTCAATGCGTTTCTGCACGCCCTTGCGGCCATTTTCCACTACGCGATTCTTGCGGGCCACCACAGCAGGCATGTCCACGCTGACGTCGCTCGCCCGCACTCCCCAACGCGCCGCATCGCGCGCGTAATGCGCCACCTGTGCGGACGCCACCATCGTCTTCGTTGGCGTGCAGCCCGTGTTGATGCAGGAGCCGCCCAACTCGCCGCGCTCGATCAGCGCTACCTTCCATCCCAGATCGGCCAGCGCAAAAGAAAGCGGGTTGCCCGCCTGTCCGGATCCGATGATGATGGCGTCGAATTTCATTCCACTCCCTCCGTGCCACCTGAATGATTTCGCGCCCAAGTGTACCCAAATTTTCGCACCGCGCGCACCTTCCGCAGAGCGGCCGCGAACCCTGTCCTGCCAGCGCTCTCACGCCCAGCCGCGCCTTCAGGCGAATACAACTCAAGGAAACTCCCGCAAAAAATGCGTCCCGCTTTTCGCCTCGACAAATTAGAATCGAACGCATGGCCAGGGGATGGGAAAGCAAGGCAGTAGAAGGTCAGGTCCAGGAATTCCAGTCGAAAGAGGACCGCAAGAACAAGAAGCAAGTCTCGCAGGACCAGTTGGAAAACCGCCGCAAACGTGGCGTGTTGATGCTATCGCGCGCGCGCGTCGAAAAACAGTTGCAGGCCACCCAGGGCCCGCGTTACCGCGAACAACTCGAGCGCGCGCTCGCCGATCTCGACGCGCAACTCGCGCAGCTCCCCACCGACACGAAGTAAAAAGGGTGTTCGCAGCTAATCGCGCGGCCTGCCCGGATCCGGATCCTCAACGAACACCACGCCCACGCCGTTCTGATTTTTTTCGCGTCCCAGCTCAAAATGCACCACGGTTCCGCGCAAAGTCATCACGCTGGAAACCTTCGGATCGCTCGAAGCCTCGATCACCACGCGCACCTCAGACTGCAGCCGCGGCCGGCTATGCAGCGCCAGGTAAGCTCCCTGCAAACTGATATCGCGCACCGTAGCTTTTTCTTCGAAGGGCTTGCCGTCCTCGGTCTGTCCGCTGATGATCGCCGAAAAACGCAGCCGCCGCCGAATCCCCGTCCGCGTTTCCTTCATCTCCACGGCCACGCCGCGTTCACTCAAGCTGATGGACATGCCTTCGGTGGCCGCCCACGTCGCCGGAAATTCCTGGCGCGCCGCCGAAAGAAATCCGTCCACCACTTTATCGGGCGAATCCGGATCGTGATGGAACAAAACCAGATTCCGCACCTTGGCCTCGCGCGCGATCTTCACTCCCTCCAGCCAGCTGGAATGTCCCCAGCCTTTCCGGTCCGATGCCAGCTGTTCCGGAGAATATTGCGCGTCGTAAATCAGCACGTCCGCGCCGCGCGCCAGTTGAAGCAGATTCTGATCGCAGGTCGGATTCCCAGGCTCGTTGTCGGTGGCGTAAACGATCGAGCCGCCCGTCGTTTCGATTCGGTAGCCCAGGCATCCCTGGGGATGATTCAAAAAACGCGCCGTAATGTGCGTGCCGTGAACCTCCCATGTTTCCGCGTCGGTCACTTCGCGGAAAGCGCGTGCCGCGGTCATCATGGTCACGTCCACCGGAAAATAAGGGCTGGCAAGCTGCGCAGCAAACACCTGCTCCAGGCTGTTTGGCCCCAGATATTTCGATTGAAAACTATAAAAATGGAAGCGGTTCTGCGATTCGAAGAAAGGATGAAAAAACGGGATGCCCTGAATGTGGTCCCAATGATAATGCGTCACCAGGATGTGCGCCTCGATCCCCATCCCGCGCTGCTTTTCCGTCAGATGGTTGCCCAGCATGCGCAACCCTGTGCCGCAATCCAGAATGAATTTGGTTCCGTCCGGCGCTGCTCAGCTCCAGACAAGGCGTGTTCCCGCCATAGCGCCACGTGTCGCGCTCGAGCGTCGGCGTCGAGCCGCGCACACCCCAGAAAACCAGTTTGGCACCTTGGTGCGTCATCGCCGGGCGGTTAGCGACGCTGCGCGCCTGCGCCCCCTCTGAGAGTTGAGGTTCACGAAACTGTGCCATGGTAGGCGGGTGCAGCGCGTTAAGTCAATTGAGTTTCGGCGCGCGCGTTCGTTCCCGGCGATCGCCGCGATCCACACCGTTATTTACGATGGAACCGCTGAGATTCCAAGCTGTAAGCCAAACCAAATCGCGGTTAGAATCGAGCCGATGCACCAGGAAGCCCAAAAAGCCGGAGGCCATTCTCACGAGGGCCACAGCCACGGCCACGACGATGCTCACGACCACGATCATAATCACAGCCACGGCCTAGGCGGCCATTCGCACGTTACGCTTCCCGCTGAGGGCATGACTCTCGCGCTTGGCGCCGCAGTCGTAGCCACCTTCGCGCTGGTAGCCGTCGAACTGGTAGCCGGTTACGCCGGACATTCCATCGCTCTCGTCAGCGACGCCGTGCACAACCTCACCGACGTTCCTACCCTGGTCCTTTCCTGGCTCGCCATGCGCTGGGCGGCCAAGCCCCCCACTCCCCAAAAAACCTACGGCTACCATCGCGCCGGAATCCTGGCGGCGTTCGTCAACGCCATGCTGCTCACGCTGGTCTCGCTCGGGCTGATTTACGAATCGGTACTGCGTCTTCGCACCCCAGTGGAAGTAAAGACCGGCCTGATGTTGTGGGTCTCAGTATTCGCGCTCGTGATCAACGGCAGCATCACCCTCGCGCTGCACAGCGGCCGCCGCGACCTGAATCTGCGCAGCGTGTGGATTCACAACCTGGGCGACGCACTGTCGAACGTCGCGATCGTCGTCGGCGCCCTCGCCATCCGTTACACCGGCACCACCTGGGCCGACCCGGTCATCGGCATCGCCATCGGCGCGATGGTGCTGTGGTCCGGCATCGGCATCTTGCGCGAAAGCACGCATATCCTGCTCGAAGGCCTGCCCCGCAGCATTGCTCTCGAAGAAGTCGCCCGCGCCATGCTAAAAATCGAGGGTGTCCAGGAAGTCCACGACATCCACATCTGGACTCTCGGCACCGACCTTAACGCGCTCTCCTGCCACATTTGCATCCCAGACATGCACATGGAAGAAAGCGAAAAGGTCCTCGCCAGAATCCACGAAGTCCTCGACCAGCAATTCAAGATCACCCACACCACAATCCAGTTCGAGCGTGCAGGCCTCCCCGCCGACGCCGGCCTCTACATGCCCGAACCCATCCGCCGCTCAGAAAGCTAACCGAGCCACAATCTATTTCGTGAGAAGGGAATTGAGTTCGCAGGCGGGGCGGCGTGACCCGTGCTGATTACAGAGGAAGCTGCATCGGAGTCCCGCGCTCTTGGTTTACACGCTGCGTAGCATCCGCATCGAGAATTTCTGCGGAAATGGCGAGGCGCCGGCCTTCCGGCGTGATGTAAACCACTTGCCCCTGCGTCATCGTGAACGCCACCACGTCCAGCCGGCTGCCATCGCGCAACACCAGCGTCAATGTACCCACATCCGGCAAAGGTTCCTGCTGCTCGGCTTCCTGCGGTGCGGGTTCGGGCGCCACGACACTCACTTCGCCGCGCCTGTCATCGCGATTCTCAGCGCGTTCGTGTCCGCGATCCTCGTCCGCCCCAACCGGCTGATCCTCCGCCGCGACCTGCTGCTGGTCATCGCCCTGCTGGTCCTCTGGCTCCACCGCTTCCTGTGGCTGGTCCACCGTCGCATCGCCAGGCGCCGCATAATAATATCCGCCAACTCCGAGCAGATAGACCACCCGCGGTGTGCTAGCCGGTGTAGAGACTGGCGGCGGATTATGCCGCGGACCCAATGGCGTGCCGATCGGTGTGAAGACTCTGTTGCCAGTATTCTGGTTTCGCTGCGATGAAGAAGTCAATCCCGCATGACGCGAAGGCGCGTCTGCGCCATGAACAGTAGCGTGCGCTCGAACCGAAGAGTTACCCACAGGAACCGCGGTCAGAAGCGTTGAAGATGTGCGCACGATGCTGACAGAAGAGCGCGGTGCACCAGCAGAGATGGCGGCGACATGTCCCCCGCTTGCGCCGAATCCAACGGGCCCTCCGCGTTGCGCAATGACGACAGACGGCATCGCCAGTCCCAGCACAGCAGCCGATCCGAGAAGCCACCGCGGTTTCATCATTCTCTCCGCCGCGCCCTATGCATATGACGCCGCAAAACCCCCGACGGTTGCCGATACTTTACCACCATCCGCCGCCTGCTGATTTCTTCTCTTTTCGCAGCTCAACCGGGCACTTATGCCCGCGCTTCGGTGTCTATGGGCTAAGCCGTTGGGAGTCACCGGCGAGCTCTCGCGGCGCCCTGCCCGGAAATTGGGCTTGGCTTTTCCCCACACCCCGGATGTGCTATAAACGTGCGTCCGAAGGACTACTAGAAATGGGACAGCCGGAAGTCGTAGTTCCGAAGGCGCAAGCAGCCGAGCCGGAAATCAGGAATCGCGAGGCGCAGCCGGAGCCTTCGCAGTATTGCCCGCGATGTTCGGCCCGGCTGGAGCAGCGCAGTTGCAAAATGCTCTGCGCGTCTTGCGGGTATTACATGTCCTGCTCGGATTTTTACTGAAGAGAAAGATCGCCGCCTCCGGGCAGTGACTTCTCAGCTCTACCGATTCCAAATACGATTTCGAATTTTCCAGGAGGCGCGAACGTGGCACTCAGAATGGTTGACAACGAAGTGAATGGCGTAACGGTGCTGGAGATCGAAGGGCGCATCGTGCTCGGCGAAGAAAGCAATGCCTTCCGTGAGAAGGTGAAGAGCCTGCTCGCCGCCGGCAAGAAGAAGATCGTACTGAACCTCGCGCAGGTTGGTTACATTGACAGCGCTGGCCTCGGCACCTTGGTAGCCACTTTCCACAGCGCCCGCTCGCAAGGCGCCGTCCTGAAGCTGGCCAACCTCGGCTCGAAGTTCAAGGAAGTCCTGCAGGTCACCAAGCTGATGACCGTGTTCGACACCTACGACAACGAAGCAGCCGCCGTCGCCAGCTTCGCCAAGTAGTTTTGCGTCACGCCGAATAAAACGTTCTTGTAGGGGCGGGTCTCAGACCCGCCCCTACGATCGATACCAATTCGATTCACTTGCCGCTGCGCGCGTCCGCTTGCCCCGTAACGTGCCCTTCCACCTGGTAAATCGCAATCCCGCTCAATAATTTCGGATAGAAGTCCGTGGATTTCTGCGGCAGCACATCTCCGCCCAGTGCAATATCAGCCACCTGCTGCACCCGCACCGGATTCAACAAACACGCCAGCTGCGCCTCACCGCGATCCACGGCCGCAAGCGCCGCGTCCATCTCCCGCTCATACCCCACATTCTTTTCCGCTGCGACAGCCTCCGCGCCGATCCCCAGCCCCTTTTCCAGTATCAGCCGGTGCAGCAACACCACGTCCAGCCCGCGCTGCGCCTCCGACACATCCGGCAGCATCGCTTCCAGGTCCGTATCGCGCCGCAACAGAAAAATATAAAACGCGCCGCCCCCCGGATAGACGCCAATCGCCCGCCGACCGTGATTCGTTCCCTCAAAATCCTTGCGGAATTCGGCGTAAGCGCTGGCGCGCTCCTCCGCATTCGGAAACGGGTAGGAATACCAATCGAAAGCCTGGGCCACGTTCGCCCGGAACTTGTCGAAATCAAAATTAGCGACGTTGCGGATCAGTCGATGAGTCGGCAGGATCGTCAATCCCTTGGAATGGGTGTTGACGAACGTCATCATCGCGAATTCAGCCGCCGCATAAGGATCATTCACTCCAGCCGCCGCGCGCGATTCATTGCGAAAGTTTAAAGCCGTCTCGTAACGATGATGCCCGTCCGCAATGATCAGCTTCTTATCCGCCATCGCGCCTTGAATCCGGCGAATCGTCGCCACATCCGCCACCGGCCACAGCCGATGCGTCACTCCGAATTCATCATGCAATTCCTGCGGCGCGGATTTCTGCATGGTTTCTTCCAGCAAGTTGTCAATCAACCGCGCCGGATCGTTGTACAACATGAAAAGCTGACCTGTCTGCGCGTGCGTATGCCGCAACAGCTCGATGCGATCCGCTTTGGGCGCCGATAGCGTGCGCTCGTGCCGGAACACCACCTGCGCGTCGTAATCTTCCACCCGACCCAGCGCGATAAAACCAATGCGCGTCTTGCGCGTGTGCGTTCCCGGCACCAGATATTCCTGCGAATAAATGTAAATTCCCGGCGCGGCGTCCTGCACCAAAATTTTCTCCGCAATCCATTCGCGCACCTTCTGCCCCGCGCGCGTGTACACATTATTTTCCGGGGAATCGTTCGCGGCTGCGCGCCCCTTCTCGATTGCAATCAAATTGTAAGGACTCGCCGCGTAATACTGCTCCTGCATCGCCGGCGTGATCTTGTCGTAAGGCTGCGTGAGGACTTTATCCAGCGGCACGCGGTTCGTATCGTAGCGAAAGGCGCGAAAGGGTTGAGTTTCAGCCATGTGGGCCTCGGGTGGCGGTTTCAGCAACTTGAGAAACTCCGATTGTACCAGCCGCGCCACAACAATCCAAAGTTCGCGCGACCCTCACCCCACTTGACGCCGCCAGCCTCTGAATTTATTTTTGGATTCGACTTTGTAGCGCCCGGTCCCGTTGTTTGGGACCGGGCAGCCGTTGCCGTCAATTTTGACTTTAATGCGGTGCTAAAGTTCCAGCTCAGCAATCCGTTGTAACAACCGAATCAGGGTTGACGCCTCACCCGCCGTCAGTTCCTTGCGAAGTTTATCTTCCGCCGCGCGACGTTCTTTGACCAGCCCTTCGCGGTATTTATTGCCTTTCGCCGTCAGTTGAACCAGCAGCGCCCTTCCACTGTCTGCCTTCCGCTCCGAAAGCAGCCCTTCGTGAATCATCGTCTTGATCGCCCGATGCACCACGGTCCGGTCGAATCCCAGCGTTTTGGCGATCTGATTTTGATTCAGCGCCGCGCCGCCGCGCAGCGTGGACATGATGAAGCCGCGCGTCTGCGAGCATTTCGTCTTTTGCTCCAGCCGCTTGCCGATCGCAAAATACGCCGAAGCCAGGTTCACCAGCACTGAATCCTTCAGGATTTCCTGCGGCATCAGCTTCTTATCAACAATGATCATACGATCCGCACCGTCTCTTCCAGCGGCCTGCGCCACTGCGGTCGGTCCACATGCCGCGCCGATTTTTTCCCGATGGCGATGACCATCACAATCTCATGATCCTTCCCCGAAAGCCCCAGCAATTTCCCCAGCCGCCGCCCGTCAAACCCTTCCATCGGGCACGTATTCAATCCCAGCGCTTCCGCCGCGATCATCAAATTCTGGCAAGCCAGTGACGCGCTCTTCGTCGCCCACTTAAACATCCCCTGCCGCGCCACCGGAAGCATGCCCATCGTCTTCCACAAATGCACCACGCGCAGAATTGCCCACTTCAAAAAGCCCAAACACGCCGAACCATCCCTGAATGAAAAACCATTTCCCAAATTTGGCCCGCTGCTCATATTCCGCGATTTTCTTTGGCGAGAAGCCCGCGCTGCGCATCCACGCCAATTCGCTTTCACTGGTGGATTTCCAGGATCCGATGTCCGCCACGGCAACGATCAATGCCGAAGCCGTCGCCGCGGGACTCTGACCGAAGCAAAGCCTCGCCGCTTCGGTCCTCGTTTCCGGCGTCTCCACCCAATAGAACCGGTACGGCTGAATGTTAAAGCTCGAAGGCGCCACCCGCGCCGCATGCAGAATCTGTTCCCGTGTATCCGCTGGAATTTCCACCGGGTCGAATAGCTTGATGGCCCTTCTTTGTAGGATCGCCTCCAGTATGTGGCTCATCTGCCACCTCCATGTTGCTACTACAACATACATATGTTGCAGTTGCAACATAAAAGATTCACGCTGGCGTCGCAGTGACAATTCCCATTCCGCCGCATAAAATGAACGTGTCGAACGAAAAGTCCACGCGAGGCTTCCGTAACGCATGACCGAAACGAACGGCCGGTTCTCCGGCGTGCGCGCCCTAATCTTTGATCTTGACGGCACGCTGATTGATTCGCAGCTCGACCTGGTGCTCTCCGTGAACGCCATGCTCGAACACATGGGCCGCGAACCTCACGTCCACGAAAAAATCTGCAGCTTCATAGGGAATGGCGCGCCGACGCTGGTGCGCCGCGCACTAGGCGACGACACCCCCGAAGCGGAAGTCGAAAAAGGCCTTGCCTATTTTTTGGCTTACTATCGCGCGCACATGCTGGACAACACCGACGCCTATCCCGGCGTCCGCGACGCCCTCGCGCAGCTGCAGAAATATCCCATGGCCGTGCTCACCAACAAGCCCGTTCATTTCAGCCGCGCAATCATTGAAGGTCTGAATCTTTCGCGCTATTTCCGCCAGGTGTACGGCGGCAACAGCTTTGAAACCAAAAAACCCGATCCCCAAGGCGCGCAAATTCTGCTGCGCGAGTTGCAAGCCGCGCCGCATGAAGCCATGATGGTGGGAGATTCCGACGTTGACATCAAAACCGCGCGCAACGCGGGAATGCACGCCTGCGGTGTAACCTACGGTTTCGGCACCGAAAGCCTGCGCGCGCATCCGCCCGACATAATGCTCGACACTCTAAGCGACCTGCCCGCGTATCTAAAATAAACGCTGGATCTCGCCGAAGAAAATCCAGCTAGCTCTTCGCGTAAGTTTTCTTGTACCACTCCCAAGTTCGCCGCAGTCCCTCTTCGAACAGCACCCGCGGCTCGTAACCCAGAATCTTCCGCGCCAGCGACACATCCGCCTGCGAATCGCGTATATCGCCGTTGCGCGCCGCGTCATATTTCGCATGAATGGTTTGTCCCGTAATGCGCGAAAGCATTTTCAACACCTCATTCAAAGTGGTCCGCGCCCCAGTTCCTCCGTTGAACACCAATCCCGACGCCCCAGGCGCCTCGCACGCGCGCAGCGTCTCGTCCACTACATTCTCCACATAAGTGAAATCCCGCGATTGCTCCCCGTCGCCATAAATCACCGGCGCCTGTCCTTCGATCACCGCCAGCATGAACCGCGAAAGCACGCCGGAATATTGCGAAGTAGGATCCTGCCTCGGCCCAAAAACATTGAAGTAACGGATGGACGCATTTTCCAGCCCGTACACGCGCCCGAAAACCTGCGCGTACATTTCGCCGACATATTTTGTCACGCCGTAGGGCGAAATCGGCTGCGCCGGCATCGTCTCCACTTTCGGCAGCGTCGGCGTCTCGCCATACGCCGCCGACGACGCTGCGAAAACAAATCGCCGCACCTGTGCATCCCGCGCCGCCACCAGCACGTTCAGCGTTCCGTCAATATTCACGTGGTTCGATTCCAGCGGATTCAGCACCGAGCGCGGCACCGAAGTCCGCGCCGCCAGATGAATCACGAACTGCACTCCCTTGCACGCCGACTGCACCGCCGCCAGATCCGTCACAGTCCCAATGTGCAAATCAATTTTCTCGCGCACCGCCGCCAGATTTGCTTCCTTGCCTGCCGAAAGATCGTCCAGCACCACAACTTCCTGGCCGCGCTTCACGAGCTCATCCACAATGTTCGAGCCGATAAATCCCGCGCCGCCCGTCACTAGATAACGCATTCCGAAAATCCTCCCGCACCACACCAGCGCTATGAATGGCCGCGCATTTCTCAGGTACGCCTGACTATATCCTCGCCGCTTGCGAACCGGCAACCTCCAGCACCAGAATAGAAGGCGGCTGCGCAATTTGCGCAAGTCTAGACCTTTGCCGCATCAAGAAAGCGAGAAAGACTGATCGTCAGCCGAACGCCCTTATGAAATCGCATCATCGCGCAAGCGCCGCAAACCAGCTCATCGCCGCCGCATTCATTTTCGTTTGCAGCGGCGTTTTAGCGACGGCTCGTTCCGCGCGCCCTCGTTCCGATATTAATCCGTCCAACTCCGGCGCGTTCGCCAGAGCAATCTCCGCCGCCAAAATCACCATCCCGGAACCCACGATGCCGTTCCGCGCCGGAGAAATCCTGAATTACCGCGTTGCCTGGGCAATCTTTCCCAACGCCGCCGCTCTGCAAATGAACGTAGTCGAGCGCCGCAATCTTCTCGGCTGGCAAACCTGGCATTTCCGCGCTTCAGCCCACTCCCAGAATCCCGCGCGCACACTTTTCGAAGTGGACGATCAATTTGATTCCTACACCGACACCACCACGCTAGAAAGCCACCAATACGAACTGTACTTGAACGAAATGGGTTCGCAGCAGAACGAAGTGCTGCACCTCATCCCCGTCGGACAATCGGCTCGCGGCGCTGTCGCACCAGTGCTCGTGCAACCCGGCACTCGCGATCCTCTCGGTGCTTTTTATGCGCTGCGCGCCGTGGATTGGCAACGAACGCCAGAATTTCGCGTCCCCGTTTACGATGGCAGCGATTTATATGAAGTCCGCGCGCGCCAGGAAGCGGCGTCGGAGGCGGTCACATTGGACGCGGGAAATTTTCAAGCCACCAAAATTTCACTGCGCTTGTTCGAGTACGGCAAAGAAGTTCCGCACACCGGTTTCCTGGTGTGGTTCGCGCACAATCCCGCGCGCACACCCTTGCTGATGCTCGCGGAGATGCCCGTGGGAAACGTTCGTGTGGAATTGTTGGCCGCACCGCGCTATAATAGCGGCCGCGCAGGAACGATACAGAAACGCGGATTAATCTTCGGGAACGACCCAATCATCCGGCGGGAAATCAATTTGCCAGAATGTGCGCGAAGGCTTCACGAACTCGATCCCCATCTGCGCTTTTCCAGCCTGCGCCGCGCCCACATACACGATGCGGCATTTCTGTGTATGCTGCGTGGCTTTGTTCGCCAGCGTAACTTCCTGCGCGGCGGCTACGCGCGCGGCCAGCGATATCAACGCGCCATGCGCGTTTACCACCAGCGTGCGCGTTTCTTCCTCGAAATCCTGATTGGACGTATTTTTGCCCGTCACCGTAATCGGCACGCTCAGCAGCACGCGCATGCTGCGGCGCCGCCCCGGATCGAGTAATAGCGGCTCACTCTTCTGCTGTGGTTTGGTGGTAGTCGCTCGCATACCCAGTACTATAAGTTTTGATTTCGCGCCGGGCAATGGAACTATCTTCCCATGTTCGAAAACACACTCTCTCCCTGTTCGCAAGTACAGGCGAAAACCCGGCGGAGGAATTGGCGCGGGGTTAGTGGCCAGGACGTCGCGCAAACGTTCAACTGCCCGCGGCAAAGTCACCACCAACAAGAAAAAAGCCCAAGAGTCTTCGCAAAACCTCTTGCCTTGCGTTAGGGCACGGCTTCAGCCGCTGAGGGGCGCGCGTCGCACGCGCTCTAGCATTGCACCACTTTTTCTCGGTGCTGCTTCACGTGCCGCGTGGCGTTGCGCGTATCCACCACCAGCTTGGAATTTCGCACGATCGCCTCGTAGTCGTAGCTGCTATGGTCCGTCGCAATCAACACGCAGTCGTAACTCGCCAGGCGCTCCGGCGAAAGCTCCACGGACTTCATATTCGAAAAATCGTAATGCCGCATTTTGTGCAGCGCCGGAAAATAAGGATCGTTGTAATCCAGCACCGCACCGCGCGCGCTCAGCAACTCCAGAAGTTTCAGCGAAGGCGACTCGCGCAAGTCGTCCACATCTTTCTTGTAAGCCACGCCCAGCAGCAAAATCTTCGAGCCCTTCACGCTTTTTTCGTGGCTGTTCAGAGCGCTCACCAGCGCGTCCACCACGTTGTACGGCATGGCGGTATTAATTTCGCCCGCCAGCTCGATGAAGCGCGTCGCGAAATCATATTCCCGCGCTTTCCACGATAAATAATACGGATCCACCGGAATGCAGTGTCCACCCAGCCCCGGCCCGGGATAAAACGGCATGAATCCGAACGGTTTTGTCGCGGCGCTGTCAATCACTTCCCATATATCCAGGTCCATGCGCAGCGAAAGCTGCTTGAGTTCGTTCACCAGGGCGATATTCACGCAGCGAAAAATATTCTCCAGCAGCTTCACCATTTCCGCTGCACGCGTCGAACTTACCGGCACCACCTTCGACACAATCTGCGCGTACAACGCCACCGCCGCGCGCCCGCTGGCTGGATTGATCCCGCCAACCACTTTCGGAATCTGCGCGAGGCCAAATTGCTTGTTGCCCGGATCTTCGCGCTCCGGCGAGAACGCCAGATAAAAATCCGTGGCCACTTTCTCGCTGCCCGCACCCCGCGCCAGCGGACACTTCAGCCCGCCCTTCTCCAGAATCGGCAGCACCAATTCTTCCGTGGTTCCCGGATAAGTGGTGCTCTCCAGCACGATCAGCTGGTTGCGCTGCAAATTGGGCGCGATGGACTGCGCCGTCTTCTCCACATAACTCAAATCCGGTTCGCGCCGCTCATCTAATGGCGTGGGAACGCAGATCAGCACCGCGTCCATCTCGCGCAGGCGCGTGAAATCCGTAGTGGCATCAAAGCGTTTCGCTTGCACGTGCTGTTTAATCTTGTCCGCGGAAATGTGCTGGATGTAGGACTGTCCGGCGTTCAGTGCAGTGATTTTCTTCTCATCGGTGTCAAACCCGGTGACGCGCTGTCCCACGTCCGCGAATCGCAGTGCCAGCGGCAGTCCCACGTACCCGCACCCGATAATTCCAATCCTGATATCTTTTCCCGCAAAAAACTCCGGCTGGCGATCCGCGGCCATCTCTTTCCCTCGGTGCTGCAAAGTAAGGCAGCCGCGCCCAACCCGGGCTAAAGCCGCAATGTGAAGCGAAAAATTACTATAGCAAGAATCCCAATCAGCAGGTAGGCAACGCCCTCGCCCAGCCGCGGCACGCGTTATTTTGCCGCAGACTCGTTGCAAGCCTTCGCGATATTACGTTTAGAAACACGAGAAATCCTGTTGTGGGCACGTGAAGCGTGCGCTAGAGCTGCGTGACGATCGTGTTCCCTCAGTGATTTGTGCGCTCGGCAGGCTTTCTCCGCCGGGTTCCAGTGCATGTTTGGCTGAGGATGTTGTGAGCGCACTCGAGAGCGGAGGTTGTGTGGCAGCGACTGTCTTACGTCAGGCCACGGCTTTAGCCGTGCCGCAACCACCCCAAGATCAAAACGGCTTCAGCCGCTGAGGTCATGAATTTGGAGTACTCCCGCGCGCTCAAGCCGGGGCGAATCAGGCGATCGCGCTCCACTCGTTCGCAGAAATCACGCGCAGATTCGGCAATGGCGCCGCCAGCTTTCCGCCGCGCGCCAGAAAATCGCGCTCGCGCACCTGAATCTCGTCCATGAAGTGCCACGGCAGCACCAGAAAATCATCGGCGTGCGCTCGCGCCTCGGCTTCAGAGACGATCGGTATCCACGTCCCCACCGTATATTTCCCCCATTTTTCCGGGTTGCGCTCCGCCGCCGAGCGAATCATGGTGTGATCCAGCCCAAACACTTGCAGCAGCGTATTGCCTTTTGTCGAAGCGCCGTATGCGGAAATTTCCCGCCCTCGCCGCTGTTCGTCGCGCAGCCATCCTTGCAGCTTGATTCCGATCAGCTGCACGCGCGCGCCGAATTCTTGATACGGGTCCGGGCCGAGCAATCCCGCGCCCTGCTCCCGCGCGCGCATGGCATTCACGCGCTCGCGCCGCGCCGCAACCGAAGCGGCCGGTGAATCGCGGTGCACCACGTACACGCGAAAGCTTCCACCGTTCACGTCGTTCGTCTCCACGTCCGCCACCAGCAAACCGTGCCGCGCCAGCAATGGCTCCAGCGAACGGAGCGAATAGTATTCGATGTGCTCGTGGCAGATGGCGTCAAACGCGTTGCACTCCAGCACCAGCGGCAGATAGTGCATCTCGATCACCCAAACGCCTTCTTCCAGCAGAACGCTCGCGACGTTCGCGACAAACGCATTGGGATCTTCCAGGTCGTAAAACATCGCGATGGACGTCACCACGCGAAATTGTTCTCCTGCCACCGGCTGCGCGCTGAAAAAATCCGGCACGATGCGATCGGTTCCGGCGGCCGCCTCGCACGCCAGATTCTTCGCGGGTTCGAAACCTACTCGGCGCACGTCATCATAATCATATGAACGCAGCAGCGTCCCGTCGTTGCAGCCGATGTCCAGCACGCTGTCTCCCGCATGCAGGCCCACAAAATGCGCGGCGCGTCGCGAAATATCCGTGAGTGCCGCGCGCATCGTGGCGCTGACTCCAGACTTGTACCAATAATGGGTATAGAGCCATTCCGGCGGAGTGGTGTGCCGCAGTTGCGCCAGGCCGCAGTTGCCGCAAAGCAGCAGATCCAGTGGCACGCGCGGCCAGCGCTCGCTGTCCGGCACATCCGCGAAATTCGAGACGTACAAATTCCCCAGGTCCAGCACGCTTTCTAGGCGGTCGCTTGCGCACGACCGGCAAGTCGTGCGGACTTTCACTTCGGCGTGCTGCTCGGTTGAATGCATCGTTAGTGCGGCTTCAGCTATTTGTTCGATCACGAATTTTCCCCAAGAAGTGCCTAGACGCTTTGCGCCAGGGCCGTCTTTTGCGCTTGGATGATTCCTTGCTCGAGCGTCGCGCGGTACCATTCCACTGTTTCCACCAGTCCGTCCGCCAGGCCGCGGCGGGCGCGGAAACCAAATTCTTTTTGCGCACGCGCCACGTCCAGCACGCGCCGCGCGGTGCCCTCCGGATAGCTGGGATCCCATTGAATGCGCCCGGTGAAGCCGGTCACATGCGCGATTCTGCGCGCCAGTTCGTGCATGGGCACTTCGATACCGCTGCCCACATTCACGGCATCGCCGCCGCTGTAATGCTCCAGCGCCAGCACAATTCCTTCAGCGCAATCTTCCACGTGAATAAAATCGCGCGTGGCGTGCCCGGTGCCGCCGATTACGATTTCCGTTGCGCCGGTATCTACTGCGTGCACGAATTTCCGTATCCATGAGGCGATCACGTAGCTGGTCGTCGGCTCGAAATTGTCACCGGGGCCGTAAAAATTCGTGGGAATCAAGAACACGCAGTGAAAGCCATATTGCCGCCGGTACGCTTGCGCCCGAATAAACGGCAAACGCTTGGCGATTCCGTGAATCGCGCGCGCCGGATCCGGAAGTCCGTTGAACAAATCCTGCTCGCGCAGAGGCAGCGGCGCACTCGCCGGATAGGAGCTGGCGCTGCCGATGCAAATCATTTTCTCGACGCCATGCCGGCGGGAAGCTTCCATCAATTGCGTGGCCATCATCACGTTGTTGTAGAAACTTTCCGCGACGTCGCGATGTGCGGCGGGGTTGTCCACGGTGGCGGCGAGATGCAGCAGCAGGTGCGGCCGGCACTTGTCGAAAAGCTGCTCGATCTGATCCCAGCGGCTCAGGTCACAGCTGGCGCGTCGCGGCACGGTGATGTCCGTGCAACCGCGTTCGTGCAGTTTGCGCACTACCACGCGGCCCAGAAATCCAGCCCCGCCCGTTACCACAATGCGCCGGCCGTGAAAGACGCCCATGGCCGCGCTGCTATGGTCGATAGCTCTCATTCGCCGCCTCGCATCGCCATGCGCCGTTCAACCTGGCCGCTCAGCTTGTCTTCCAGCAGCTGCACGTCCGCTTCGACCATGATTTTTACCAGGTCGCGAAATTTCGTCAGGGGAGTCCAGCCGAGTTTTTTGCGCGCCTTGGAGAAATCTCCCTCCAGGCGGTCAATTTCTGTCGGCCGGTAATATTGCGGGTCCACTTCCACGTGGCGGCGCCAGTCCAGGCCCACTTCGCTGAAGGCCCGCTCGACGAATTCGCGCACCGAGTGGGTTTCGCCCGTCGCTAACAGAAAATCTTCTGGCTCGTCCTGCTGCAACATTCGCCAGATTCCTTCGACGAATTCCGGCGCGTAGCCCCAGTCGCGTTCGCCATCCAGATTGCCGAGGTACAGTTTTTCTTGCAGTCCGTGCAGAATGCGCGCGACCGCGCGTGTGATTTTCCGGCTCACGAAGATTTCTCCGCGCCGCGGCGATTCGTGATTGAAGAGAATTCCATTCACCGCGTACAAGCCGTAACCTTCGCGCGCGTTCACCGTCATCCAGTAGCTGTACAACTTCGCGCATCCATACGGGCTGCGCGGACGGAACGGCGTGGTTTCACATTTGCGGACATTCGTACGCTTGCCCGAACATTTCGCTGCTCGCCGCGTTGTAGAACCGCGTGGGAATTCCAGTTTCGCGGATGGCGTCCAGCAGGCGCGTCGTGCCCAGCGCGGTGATGTCACCGGTATATTCCGGAATATCGAAGCTCACGCGCACGTGACTTTGCGCGCCCAAGTGATAGATTTCGTCCGGCGCGATGCGGTAGAGCAATTTGGACAGACTCGTGGCATCGGACAAGTCGCCGAAATGAAGGAAGAAACCAGACTCGCGGTCGTGCCAATCCGAGATTAAATGGTCCACTCGTTCCGTATTGAAACTGCTCGAGCGCCGCTTGATTCCATGTACTTCGTAGCCCTTCGATATCAGCAATTCGGCAAGATAGGAGCCATCTTGCCCGGTGATGCCGGTGATGAAAGCTCGTTTGCGGTGTGCTGGAAAAGCGACTGTCATATGGTTTGCTCTCTGGAACGAGCGTTCTGGCGTTCGTTCCGCGCCACACATATCAATTCGACCGGTTGATCCTGCTGCTCCAGTCATTTTCGTAAGCGTGAACATCGGCGTTCGACGAGTTACCGAAATGCTTTCACGATTCCGCAAATGAAACAGTTCAGGCCGATTCTGGATGGCTAGAGAGCAAGACTCCTGCCAATCGCGTTGCGGCCTGTCGCGGCATCTTTGTCGCGCTTTCACTGCGCTCGCTCCTTCGTTGTCATCTCCCATCTGCTGCGTTATCCTCGCCTCACATGGTTGATATTCATTGCCACCTGCTTGCGGGTCTCGACGACGGTCCTGATTCCATAGAAATGTCACTGGAAATGGCGGAAATGGCCATCAGCGATGGCATTACGCATGTGATTGCGACTCCGCATGCGCATCCACAGCACGCTTTCGTTCCCGAATTGATAAACTTGCGCCGGGATGAAATTCAGGCGCGGGTCGAAGGACGCCTGATTCTGGCGACCGGATGCGATTTTCACCTGAGTTTTGAGAACCTGCAGGAGATTCAGCGCGTTCCCAGCCGCTTCACGCTGAACCAAAAGAACTATTTGCTAGTAGAGTTTGCCGACTTTTCGATTCCGCCTTCGATGGATCAGGCGCTGCATCATTTACAGCTCGCCGGTTTAGTGCCGATCATCACTCATCCGGAACGCAACCCATTAATCCGCGCGAAACCTGAGCGGTTGTTCCGCTGGCTGCGGCAAGGGTGTTACGCGCAGGTGACGGGGCAATCCTTATTGGGAAAATTCGGGAAGGCGGCGCAGGAAGTGGCGGAAGAATGGATCGGGATGAACGCGGTGCATTTTTTGGCGAGCGACGCGCACAACGTGACGACGCGTCCGCTGCGGTTGAAGGAAGTGTTTGAGCACGTCGCGAAAAAACGCGGGGAAGATGTGGCGCGCGCGCTGCTGGTGGATAATCCGCTGGCGGTGTTCGAAGGGCGATCGTTGCCCTGGGTTCCGGAGATGGATGAGGATATCGGTTTGAGTCCGGGAGCTACACCGCGCAAGCGCAAACGGTTTTGGTTTTTTTGACGAGGTAGAGGATCGGCGCATCGCGAAAAGCTGGGCACGGCATGCCGTGCCCTTACGAGACGTTACCGAATACGCGACGAATTTACGAAGCTCATCTGAAGAGCTCCAGAATTTCTTCGTAGCGTTTGAACGGGGCGATCAAGTAGGCGCCGGCGATGCTTTCGCTGCGGGCGGTGCGGGCCCAATCGAGCATTTTTCGGGCTAGGACAAAACCGCGCTCGCGGGCGGCGTCGCCGGCTTTTTCCATTTCGCGCAGCGTGGCTTCGGGAATGACGATTCCGGGAACTTCGTTGTTCAGCCGCAGCGCTTGCTTGTAACTGGTGAGCGGCCACAAGCCGACGATGATTGGGACGGGAGATTTTCCGCCGAGGCGCTTCAGAAATGCCTGCCAGTGCTGCGGATCGAAAATCGGCTGAGTCATCGCGAAATGCGCGCCGGCTTCGATCTTGGCTTCAAAGCGCCGCAGCTCTTCATCAATATCTTCCGCCACCGGATTCACCGCGACGCCAATCGTGAAATTCGTCGCGCCGCCGAGGCTTTTGCCGGCCCAGTCCGTGCCCTGATTCAATCGCGACAAGACTTTCACCAAGCCAATGGAATCCACTTCGTACACGCCGCTGGTTTCCGGATGATCGCCGAGTGAAGGAGGATCGCCGGTGATCGCGAGCACGTTACGCACGCCGCCCACGGCCCATGCGCCGAGCAGCATGGCTTGCAGGCCAATAATATTGGCGTCGCGCGTGGTGACGTGCGGCACGGTTTCATAGCCGTGCGCTTCCAGCGCTCCGGCCAGAACCAGCGCATCCATGCCGACGCGCGCGAGGGTGCCGCTATTGATATCGATCGAATCCACGTGAGGGGAAGCCATCACGCGGCCGACCTGCTCCAGGATGCGGTCAATGGTGACACCCTTGGGCGGATCAATTTCCACGGACGTGACGAATTCCTGCGGCCTGAATTTTTTTCCAGAGTTTGCTTTCCGGCTCGCGCGCGGCGATGCGGCGGAAACGTTCCGCCGGTTCGAAAGCTTCCACGGTGCCGCCCGCGCCACGTCCATCGGCGGCCGGTCGAGCGCCACGCGGTTTTGCTGCAGCGCAATTTCTTTACGGCTTCGGCGATGGCGTGAATGTGTTCGGGCGTGGTGCCGCAGCATCCGCCGATGATCCGCGTGCCGATTTCGGCGGCTTCCTGCGCGAAGAGCGCGAAATATTCCGGCGAAGATTTCGGATACACGATGCGATCGCCGACGCGTTTGGGAAATCCCGCGTTGGGCATGGCGGAAAGCGGCAGCTTGGCGCTGGCGGCGAGTTCGCGCAGCACCGGCAGCAGAAGTTGCGGACCGATGGTGCAATTTGCGCCGATGGCTTGGATATTTTTGTCTTTCAGTTTTTCCCAGGCGTCTTGCGGGCGCGTGCCGCCGAAAGTGGTGCCCTCATCGGAGTAGGTCAGCTGCGCGACGATGGGCAGGCGCGAGAAGGAGCGGATGCCGTCCACGGCGGCGAGAAGTTCGTCGATGTCGCTGAAAGTTTCCAGCAGAAATAAATCCACGCCGCGCTCTTCGAGCGCTCCAGCTTGTTCTTTGAATATGGCGACGATGTCCTGGTGCGGCAGTTCGCGGACATGTTGCAGGATTCCGAGAGGTCCGATGGAGCCAGCGATGAGGACTTCGTGTTTTGCGGCCTCGCGCGCGTCGCGAGCGATTTTCACGGCGCGATGATTTAGTTCCGCGACGCGGTCGGCCATGCCGAATTGGCCGAGCTTGTGGCGATTGGCGCTGAAGGTATTGGTTTCGATGATTTGCGCGCCGGCTTCGATATAGGTTTGATGGACGTGAAAGACGGCTTCGCCGTGGGTGACGTTGAGCTCGTCCACGCAGCGCTGCGGGCCGACAGATTCATAGAGCAGCGAGCCCATGGCCCCGTCGCCGACGAGGATCGCCTGGGTCAGTCGTTCGTTGAACTCTTCGATGCGCATAGTTTTTGGTTTTTGCCTGTGACGTAGCCGCCGGCGGCGCAAGCGCCGCTTCTGCGTGTTCCAGCGACGGGCAAAAAGTTCGTCATTATACCATCCATGGAGCCCGGGACCGCAAAGCCCAGCGCGGTGCCATGAGACATGCGTCAAGCGGTTGCTGGCGCACGAGTTGGAGTGGATGTGCGGAGGCGATGGCGCGCGCGGCCCACCAAAAGTATTGAATAGAAATGGAGACTTTCCTTTGTTTTCAATGAGTTGCGTCATTTTGTATTGATTCCAGAGGCTTCATTTGTACTGATTAGACCTGTGCCGTAGGGATCGTTGGGGTTTCTGTTGGGTCTGGGAACGTTATGGACAAGAATGAAGCCGGTGGGATCCGGACCACCGCGAGCTGGAACGACCGCGTCAGGAGCCGCAGCCTGGAGATATGCTGCTTCAGCTTCCGCATCGAGTTCTTGCGGTGATTTCACGGGCTCTTGCGGCGCCGGGGTGTATTTGGGGCGGCGCCTGCGGGAGGTGGGTTTGGAGGCGGAGCGCGCGGGCGGGGAAGCCAATGCTTGGGATGATTCCAGCGAGGAGGCGGCGGCCTCATTTTTGGAGACCACAATTTCGGATTTGGAGGCGGGCTGCACCCAAAGGCCATCGTCGTTGATGTGGGAGTAGGTGTAGGCAGCCTGGATGACGTCGCGGGCGGTTACGTTGACGCGATCGGCTTGTTCGATGATGTGGCCCAAGGCGAAGCGGAGCGTGCGGTCGCGCCGGGCGAAGAGCTGAAAGGCGTGAGCGTGGTTGTAAATGGTGGCGCGGGACTTAAGGCCGTATTTCTTCATGATGACTTCGGGGCTGGTCCACTGGAGAAAGGCTTCCTGGATCAGGAGGCGGGCAGGGTGTTTGCAGACTTCGCAGAGGCGTTGGTGGCGGGCGAGATCTTGTTCCTGGGCTTCGAGGATCTCAGTAGCGCATTTGGTGATGGCGGCCTTCTGAGCGCGGGTTAGCTTGTTCATGTTTTGTCCTTTGACATTCGTTGGGGGCCTCAATAGTGCCCCGACTCACGCTAACAGAAATAAACAGGAAATAATATTCGTAGAAGTACGGATAGGAGTAAGTACAAGAAGGGATTGGGACTGCGTGTCCACGACGCTTGTGGGTGTTTGAAGGCCGCGCCGTGACCACACGAAGAGAGATCCTTCGTCGCTGCGCTCCTCATGATGACGGACGAGGCTCTTAGAGCGCCGGGCGACCGGTTAGCGCTTTTGGCCGACTAGGCCGGCGATGGTGTCCATCAGGTCGAACTTGGTGAGGACTTCTAGTTTGGCGCCGGGCATTTCCACGAAGACGGCGGGGCTATCGTGGCTGAGGATGTGGGTGACGCGTTCGATGGGGGCGGTCGAGGGGACTTGCGGCAGGGGAGCGCCCATCACTTCGCGGATCACTAGTTTGCGGAGATCTTTTCCTTGCAGGGCTAGATTCAGGATTTGGTCTTCGAAGACTGTGCCGATGGATTTTCCTTCTTCGAAGATGGGGAGCTGGGAAATGTCCTGTTGCTGCATGGTTTGCAGGGCGTGGAAAACGGTTTGGTAGGGGCCGGCGACGATCATGTCGCGGGTTTTGCCGGCTTGGCGCTTGACGCGGATTACGTCGGCGGCGGAGAGGGCGACTTCTGCGTCCACGTAGCCGTGCTCGCGCATCCAGCCGTCGTTGAAAACTTTGGACATGTAACGGGAGCCGGAATCGGGCATGAAGGCGACGATCATGTCGCCCGATTGTGCGTTGCGGGCGATTTTTAGGGCGGCGGAGATGCAGCCGCCGCCGGAGCCTCCGGTGAATATGGCTTCTTGTTTGGCGAGGCGGCGGGCCCAGACGAAACATTCTTCGTCGCTGACCTGAAGGATGTCATCGAGAATTTTCAAGTTCATGGTGCCGGGAAAAAAATCTTCGCCGATGCCTTCGACGACGTAGGTGAGGGCTTTGCCGGTCTTTCCGGTTTTCACTTTTTCGTAGTAGAGCGAGCCGATGGGGTCCACGCCGATTATTTTGACATCGGGATTCTGTTCTTTCAGGTAACGGCCGACGCCGGAAATGGTGCCGCCGGTACCGACGCCGCAGACGAAGTGGGTGATTTTTCCTTCGGTATCTTTCCAGATTTCGGGGCCGGTAGTGCGGTAGTGCGCGTCCGGATTCATGGGGTTTTCATACTGATTAGGGTAGAAGGAATTGGGAATTTCGCGCGCGAGTTTTGCAGCGACGGAATAGTAGCTGCGCGGATCTTCGGGTTCGACGGCGGTGGGGCAGACGATTACTTCGGCGCCGAACGCTTTCAGGAGATCAATTTTTTCGCGCGATTGCTTATCGGTGATGGTGAAGACGACTTTGTAGCCGCGCACGCAGGCGACGAGGGCGAGGCCCATGCCGGTGTTGCCGGAGGTGCCTTCGATGATAGTGCCGCCGGGCTTTAGTTTGCCGGTGCGCTCGGCTTCGTCAATCATGGCGAGGCCGATGCGGTCTTTCACGGAGCCGCCGGGATTCATGTAGTCGGCCTTGACCCAGACTTCGGCGGGCAAATCTTTCGCGAGACGATTGAGGCGAATGATCGGGGTTTGGCCGATGGCTTCGAGGATGTTGTTGCACTTCATTTTTTGCGGATCAGCTCCTCCAGAGATTGGCGCCTCAGTCAGCTTAGAGATTTTTGGAAACAGTGGCAAGCGGGAAGGGCGGGGCGTTTCCGCAGCTGCGATTAGCCGTTGCGATGGATGGGGCGCGCGGCGGCTGGAGCGAGCGCCTGCGGCGGCCGTGCTATGCTTTTCTGGTGGAATCGGGTGCGCCTACCGCGGAATATCTTTTTTACGATGGGCATTGCGGGTTGTGCCATCGTGCGGTGAAGTTCGTTTTGAGACATGACCGAGACGGGAAGGCGTTTCGATTTGCGCCGTTGCAGGGCTCGACGTTTTTGGCGCGGGTGACGGAGGAGCGACGGGTGGGATTGCCGGATAGCGTGGTGGTTTTGACGCAGGATGGGGAATTGCTGGTGCGATCTGCGGCGTTCTTGCATATTTTTCGGCGATTGGGCGGCGGGTGGCGGCTGTTGGCGGCGGTTTTGAGCGTTGTGCCGCGAGGGTTGCGTGATTTGGTTTACGATTTCGTGGCGCGAGTTCGTTACCGCGTATTTGGCACGCGCGATGATTTGTGTCCGATTGTGCCGGCGGAATTGCGGGCGCGATTTGATCCGTAGGGTCGCGCAAAATGGAAAAGTGAAAATAGAAAATGGGAAAGCGCGAGCGATGAATTGATTGAGGCGAGATTCCACTTGGGGGAGACGCGATGACGCGAACAAACATTTCTAGCGGAACGCCTTGGGAGCCGGTGATTGGGTATTCGCGGGCGGTGCGCGTGGGGGCGAATGTGTGGGTGTCTGGCACGACTGCCACGGACGCGCAGGGGAAGATTGTCGGCGTGGGGGATGCGTACGCGCAGGCGGTGCAGACTTTGAAGAATATTGAGCGGGCGCTGCAGAAGGCGGGGGCGGGGTTGGCGGATGTGGTGCGGACGCGCATGTACATTATGAGCGCGCCGGATTCGGAGAAGGTGGGGCGGGCGCACGGAGAATTTTTCGGAAAAATATTGCCGGCGACTTCGATGATTCGGTGAGCGGGTTTATAGTCGCCGGAGATGCTCGTGGAAATTGAGGCGGAGGCGGTTGTGGAATGATGGAGTCGCGTCTGCACCGCGCTACATCTGACGGGGCTGGGCGTTGCACTACGCGCAGCTCGGACGCGGTGGCTTGTAACACAATATTCACAATGCGGGGGGCGGTGATTCGCTAGAATCGCTGGCGATGACCAGGGACACTTTGCAGATTGTGACTTCAGTAGGGAGCCGCGAGGGACAGAAGATTTTGACGCTCAAGGGCTCGTTGAACATTCAGACGATTTTTGATTTTCAGAAAGCGACGCGCGAGGAGACTTCACCGAAGCTGATCGTGGATTTTAGCGGCGTGCCTTATGTGGATTCGGCGGGGCTTGGCGCGTTGGTGGGCGCTTACGTGGCGGCGCAGCGCACGCAGCGGAAATTGGCTGTGGCGGGAATGAATACGCAGGTGAAGGCGCTGATTGATATGACGCACGTGGGGACGCTGATCAAGTCTTATCCCACCGTGCAGGAAGCGGAAGAGGCGTTGGGGTAGGTTGGTTGGAAAATTGAAATTGGAAAAGCGAAAATAGAAAAGCGCGGGGCTTACGATTCACTTGTGCTGGCCTGTTCACCTTCCTTGATTCATCGGCAGTGAAACTCCGCTGAACGAAAAGTATGCTACGCCTTCGCGGCGGCTTCCTGGGCGTCGAGTTTTGGCTGGATCCAGTGGAATACGGCGCGGACGATGAAGACGTTCAGAAAAATGGAGATGAGCGACGCAGCCAACGTGGCAGTGAAAATGTCCTGGCCCACCAGACCGGAGCGCTTTGCCACTTCGACGAGGACGAAGGATAGTTCGCCGATCTGGGTGAGGCCGGCGGCGACGGCGAGGGACGCCCAGAGCGAGTAGCGGAAGAGTTTCATTACGGCCAGCCAGATGACGAATTTTCCGACAATGATCAGCAGCAGCATCACGCCGAGCAGGGGAAGATTGTGGAGAACGACCGAAGGCACGACCAGCGTGCCGAGGGAGACGAAGAACAACGCGACAAAGGCGTCACGCAGGGGGATGAGCGTGGTGTGGGCCGCGTGCAAATCCTCGGCGCCGCTGATGGAGAGGCCGGCGAGAAACGCGCCGAGGGCAACGGAAAAACCCACGGCCTGCGCGGTGGCGGCGGAAACCAGGCAGATGGCGACGGCCACGAGCAGGAAAATTTCGGAGTCGTTGATGCGCGCGACGCGGCGGAGCACGCGCGGGACGACGGTCATCGCGAGGAACGCGAGGGGAATGAGCAGGAGCGCGGCTTTGCCGAGGGTCCATGCGGCTTTGGTGAAGCGGCCTTCGGCGGGGCCGCTGAAGATGGGGATGATGATGGTCATGAAGACGACGGCGATATCTTCGACGAGGGTGATGCCGATCATCACGCGGCCATACTTGGTGCCCAGAGCGTTGCGGTCGGCGAGGAGGCGCGCGAGGACCATGGTGCTGGCCACGGAAATCGTGGCGCCGATAACGAAGCCTTGCGTGATGGGCCAACCGGCGAGCCAGGCGGTGGCGAGCGCGAAGGCCATCGAGAGCAGGATGCCGAGCGTGCCGCCGCCGAGGGCAATCCATTTCACGCGCAACAGGTCGGGGATGGAAAATTCGACGCCGATGGAGAACATCAGCAGGACGACGCCGACTTCGGCGAAGACTTCGAAGGCGTGCAGGTCGGAGATTTTCAAACCGGGAGTGAAGGGGCTGATGAGGATGCCACCGAAGACGAATCCGAGGATGAGCGGAAGCTTCACGCTGCGGGCGAGCAGGCCGCCCACGACGGCGGCGAGAAAAATGAAAGTTAGATCGCGGAAGAGAACTGGGTCGGCTTCCATGGTGCTATTGAGTCTCAGCTCGTGCTTCGGTGTTTTTCGAAGAGATACGATAATGAATCCTATCGTGAAATACAGTCCGAAATTCAAGATTGCGGCGACGAACCACAGCGACAACGTGGCTACCCAACCCATATCCATCCCGAAGATCAGGATTAGAGACGGAGGACATAAGACAAATGTGATTTTCTGTAGACGGTCATCTCCAGGCGTGCTCATGCCACTGTTTCCGTTCGTTGACGTCCAATAAACGTGACGGAAGACGTCATGAGTGCCGACATAACCCCACGTGGCGCAAAGCAGTACTGCAACGAAAAATCCAACTGCGCCGATAACCAGCGGTAATTTGAGTAGTTTCAACCCGATCGCCTTTCCGCGTCTTGGGGCAACATGTTAACGCAATCTGCTGTGAGTGCTTATGGGAGGTTTGTTTCAAACACAGCGAATTGGGAACATGGCGCGAGGTCGGGTCCGGCGAGGTCGCTGAGTATGCGATAGAATGTTGGGGCGATGGAACGATTCTACCGCGCGACTATGAAGATTACCGGCGACACGGTGTTTGGCCGGTTGGCGTTTACATTTTTGGTGGTTTGCGCGATTGGGTTTGGCGCGGCCGTCGGGTTGCTGTTTGTTTACTCGAGCGATTTGCCGGAAATTCACGCGCTGCAGGATTACCGGCCGAACGTTGTGACCGAGCTGTACGCGGATGATGGGCAATCCATCGGGACCTTCGCATTGCAGCGGCGGATTCTGCTTACCTACCCCCAGATACCGAAGGTCTTGAAGGACGCCATTCTCACCACCGAAGACCAGCACTTCGAAGAGCACTGGGGTGTGGATATTCCGCGCGTGCTGCAGGCGGCGTGGCACGACATCGCGAAACATCGGCTGGCGGAGGGCGCCAGCACTTTGACGATGCAGCTGGCGGGCGGACTTTTTCTGAATCGTTCGGATCGCAGCGCGCGGCGGAAGATTGAGGAAACGATTCTGGCGATCCAGATCGAGCGGCACTACACGAAAGAGCAAATTTTCACGATGTACTGCAATCAGATTTATCTGGGTTCGGGGAATTACGGGTTCGAGGCAGCGTCGGAATATTATTTCAGCAAGCCGGTGGGGCAATTGACGCTGGCGGAAGCCGCGACGCTGGCGGCGATTATTCGCGGGCCGATTTACGCGCCGATCAATCATCCGGACCGGGCGCTGGCGCGGCGCAACCTGGTGCTGGGGTTGATGGCGCACGACCGCAAAATCAGCGAAGCGCAAGCGGAAGCCGCGATGAAGGAACCGCTGGGCCTGCACGTGGAATCGTTGCGCAATGATCTGGCGCCGTATTTCGTGGAAGAGGTGCGGCAGTATCTGGAGCACACCTACGGCACGGCGGCGGTGCACGAGCAGGGATTGCGCGTTTACACGTCGTTGAACGTCGCGATGCAGAAAGCCGCGGACCAGGCGGTGCGCGATGGATTGCATGCGTATGACCGGCGGCACGGCTGGCGCGGGAAGCTGCCGAACATTCTGGAGCAGAATCTGGGGCCGCTGGAAAAATATCAGGACGAGGATTGGCGGAATACGCCGCGCAAGGGCGACTACGTAAATGGATTGGTGACCGCTGTCGAGCCGACATTCGCGACGCTGAAGATTGGAACTTATCACGCGATGCTGACGCCGGCGGATTTTGCTTGGACAGGGATAAAGTCGCCGAAGCAGATTTTGACGGTGGGCGATCTGGTCTGCGTATCTGTAAAAGAAGTTTCGGGACTTACGGTGCGCGCGCAACTGGAGCAAGTGCCGGCGGCGCAGGGTGCTCTGCTCGCGATTGATAACGCTACCGGTGAAATCAAGGCGATGGTGGGCGGCTACGATTTCGAGGAATCGAAATTCAATCGTTCGACGCAGGCGCTGCGGCAGACGGGCAGCTCGTTCAAGGTGTATGTGTATGCGGATGCGCTGCAGGCGGGCATGAATCCGTTCGACACGATTGTGGACGAGCCGGTGACGTTCCGCAGCGGCGGGCAAAATTATTCGCCGAAGAATTACGACGAGAAATTCGAGGGGCGGATTACGCTGCGGCGGGCGCTGGCGGATTCGCGCAACGTGCCGGCGGTGCGTTTGCTGGATCACGTGGGGGTACAGAATGTGATCGAGCTGGCGCGAAAATTCGGGATAACCAGCCCGCTGCCGCCGTATTTGCCGCTGGCGCTCGGTGCGGCGGATCTAACGTTGATCGAACATACTTCGGCTTTCACGGTGTTTCCGGATGATGGCATTCACATCGAGCCGCATTACATCAAGCGCGTGACTTCTTATGATGGAGCGGTCCTGGAAGAGCCTCGTCCGAAGGTGAATGATGTGATTCCGCCGGACGTGGCGCGGACGATGGTGGCGATGCTGGAGGAAGTGGTGCAGTTTGGCACCGGCGTGCGCGCGAAAGAATTGGGCAGGCCGTCTGGGGGGAAGACAGGGACGACGAACGATTTTACGGATGCCTGGTACATCGGATTTACGCCGCAGATTACGGCGGGGGTTTGGGTGGGGAACGACGACAAGCGGATTTCGCTGGGGAAAAAAGAAACCGGGGCGCGGGCGGCTCTGCCGATATGGTTGGAATTCATGCAGCAGGGAATGCAGGGCATGCCGGTGGAAGCTTTTCCGAATGTGGTGCCGCTGGAACAGATTGCGCCGACTCGGCCGGTGCAAGTGGATGTACCGGATACGGCACCACCGGCGGATGCCGCAGAGCAGGGGTTGACGGTGACGGCGGCACCGAAGGCGGGGCCTGCCGCGGCGAAGCCTGCCCCGGCGCCGAAACCGAGTTCGCCGGCGGCGCCTTCATCCACGCAGTTGAAGCCGCCCGTAGGTCCTTCCCGACGTTAAAGAATGCTCCTTAGTTGCGTTCGTTGACTTGGGGTGCGGCGCGACCTAATATGTGCGGCACATGGAGACTCGCGATTCGCTGATTGGGAAGACGTTCTCGCATTACCGCGTGATTGAGCGGTTGGGCGGGGGCGGAATGGGCGTGGTTTATAAGGCAGAGGACACGAACCTGGAGCGGTTCGTGGCGCTGAAGTTTTTGCCGGATGAATTTGCGGCGGACCCGCAGGCGTTGGAACGATTTCGACGGGAGGCGCGGGCTGCTTCGGCTTTGAATCATCCGAACATCTGCACGATCCACGAGATTGGCGAGGAAAACGGACATACATTCCTCGCGATGGAATGCCTCGACGGGAAAACTCTGAAACATTCAATATCCGGGCGTCCGTTGGAACTGGAACTGCTGCTGGACCTGAGCATAGAGATTGCGGATGCGTTGGACGCGGCGCACAGCAAGGGAATCGTGCATCGCGACATCAAGCCCGCGAACATTTTTGTTACGGAACGCGGACACGCGAAGATTCTGGACTTCGGGTTGGCTAAGCAGATCAGCCGCACCGCGGTGCACGCGATGACGCAGGACGCAACCCAGCCGGCGCGGATGGCAGCGGGGGTGCGGCCGGAAGATCTAACGAGTCCAGGTGTCGCGGTTGGCACAGTCGCGTACATGTCGCCGGAGCAGGTGCGCGGCAAAGAACTCGATGCGCGGACCGATCTGTTTTCGTTTGGCGTGGTGTTGTATGAAATGGCGACGGGCGCGGTGCCATTTCGCGGGGAAACTTCCGGGGTGATTACCGAAGCGATTTTGAATCGCGCCCCGGTGGCTCCGGTGCGATTGAATCCGGAGCTGCCCGCGAAGTTGGAAGATATCATTAACAAGGCGCTGGAGAAAGACCGCGACCTGCGCTATCAGGCGGCCTCGGATATTCGAACTGATTTGAAACGGCTGCGCCGTGATACGGATTCGGGGCGCATCTCTTCGACAAGCGGCCGCGCGGCGCTGGATGTTGGGCAAGCGCAGGCGCCGGTAGCGGCTGGCAGTTCCAGTGTGGCAATTCCGGCGCAGGCTGTAGCGCCGCCTGCACGGAACAATTATTTGCCGGTCGCCGCTGGCGCTGCGGCGCTGCTCGCGGTGGCCGCGCTTGCGGCGTATCACTTCTGGGGCGGCTCACGTGCGCCGAGCGGGCCCGCGAAAATTGCGCAAATCAGCCAGTGGGATAAACCGATTGAGTTCGCGCGGCTCTCGCCGGATGGGCACACGGTGGCGTTCAGTTCGCCGGTAAACGGCGTTGATCAGGTATTCGTGATACTCGCTTCGGGCGGCCAGCCATTGCAGCTGACCAGCGACAACGGCGCGAAGATTGTGGATAGCTTTTCGCCGGACGGCGCCGAGATCTACTACGGCAAATCGGAAGAGCGAACCGAGGAGTGGTCGGTGGCGACGCTCGGCGGGAAGCCGACGAGGGTTATTTCGGGTTCGCACCTGGCTCCTTCGGCGGATGGCGCCTACCTCTTCTATACAGACAATGATGAACGAGTGATTGCTCGCGTGGCAAAATCGGGGCTGGATGAGGAAAAAATATATAGTTTCGGAGCGGCCACGCTTCCCGTCAGCCGCATCTTGCCGTATCCCGATGGCAACCATTTGCTGGTGATCACGGCGGATCCGGTTTCTTCGCGCGAGGGATTCCGCGCGCACGAGATTGACATCGCCAAAAAGACGGCAACGGACTTGGATGAGATCCCGGGCATCGCGGCAAGCGTAGTGTGGGCCGATTCGGGGAATACGATCCTGTTCAGCCGCACATTAAATGGATTGACGAACATCTGGAAGTACACGCTGTCCGATAAGAAACTCGAACAGATTACGCAGGGACCCGGACCGGATACATGGCCGATGCCCGATCCCGGCGGCAAAGGCCTGTATTTCGTGAATGGAAAATCTTCGGGGTTTTTGACGGCTTACAATACCCGCACCAAGCAGACCACTGACATTGCCTCGGAAAATGCCACGCAGCCCGCGATTTCACCCGACGGGAAACGGGTCGCGTACATCACGATTCCGGCGCGGGACCGCAATGAAGTGTGGGTGGCGGACATTGACGGCAGCAACAAGACGAAGCTTGCTACGGGGGAATCGCTGGCTACGGGCATGTGGTCCGCAGACAGCGCGCGCATCGGTTTTATCGCGGAAAAAGCCGGCGCGCCGGACAAACCTTATTTCGTCGGGATGGATGGAAGCGCTCAGCAGGCGTTGAGCTGGTCCGGAGGCACGGTACAGAATGTGTTGATGAGCCCCGACGGGAAAACCGTATATATGAACAGTTTTGAAAAGACGGTGAATGCGGCGACCATATCGCGAGAAAGCGCGGAAGGCGGGGCGCCGGAGAAGGTCAGCGACACGTGCGGGTTTGCTTTCAGCGTTGCGCCGGGAGGGAAGTATCTGTTTACGCTGCTGGGCGGCGCGGGAAAGATCGGAATCTACCAACTGTCGCTTGCGGATGGAAAGTGTACGGCGCTGGTACCGGGGGTGGTGACGTTTGGCGTGGTGAATGGCAGGGATGGCAAGTCGTTCACCTACGCGATCCCTTCGCAGCAGGATGTGACGATTTACCGGCAGGGTTGGGAGGATGGGAAAGTGATTGGCAAGCCGCAGGTGGCGCTGAAGCTGCCATTTGCGTTTCCGCTGGTGAGTGGCGGGAATGCTTATGATTATTCGAGTGATCTTTCGACTGTTGTTTATGCGCGCGCGGGCGGGCATGCGGATATTTATCTTTTGAGCCAGAAGTAAAACCTCGATCATGACGGCGAATAGTCGGCGAGACGCCGGCGCTACGAAACCGCGCCGTGCTCACTCGCTTGAAATTTGGCAGTTATCTGAACGGATCCCAGCCTTGAGGTTTCAGCGGCGTAGTGTATCCATCGGGCGCGACGACGAGGAGTTGGCGACTGCGCGTTATTTCGCCTATCGCTGTTAGATCTGATGCGCCGGGGGCGTTGTGGAGTTTTTTTGCTTGGCGAGGTGGGATTGTGAAGAGGAGTTCATAGTCGTCGCCGCCGTGCAGGGCTAGTTGCAACGGGTCGAGCTGGCGCTTGCCTAGATTGCGCGCGGCTTCCGGCGGAATCGCGGCAGTGGGAACTTTGCTGGCGTAGATTTTCGCGCCGACTTTGCTGGCGATGCAGAGGCGGGCGAGGTCGGTCGAGAGGCCGTCGGAGAGATCCATTGCAGATGTGGCGATGCGATGTTGGGCAAGCCAGGAACCGAGTTCGACGCGGATTTTGGGGTGTAGGTGCGGCTGGATTTGGGCGCGCATCCGACGATCGCGCGCGTGGCCGCGCAGGACCAGCTCGAGGCCGAGTTGGGCGCGGCCTAGTTTGCCGCTTACATAGATGATATCGCCAGGTCGGGCGCCGGAACGGGTGAGCGCGCGGCCGGGAGCGATTTCGCCGAGCACTGTGATGCTGATAAACACGGTGCGGCTACGGGTGGTGTCGCCCCCGATGATCGTGATGCCCAGTTCGCTGGCGGCGCGCGCCATCCCTTTGAGGAACGTATTGAGCCAAGCGCCGGTGCGGGCGGCGGGTAGCGCAAGAGTCAGCAGGAAAAAGCGCGGCGTGGCGCCCATGGCGGCGAGGTCGCTCGATGCGCGGGCGAGAGCTTTGTAGCCGACTGAGTCAGGTGGATGAGTCTTCAGCCGGAAATGCACGCCTTCCAGAAATGTATCGCAACTGAGCACCCAATCGGTGTGAGCGGCGGGCGAGAGGATGGCGGCATCGTCGCCGATTCCGATTTTTAGACGCGAGGACGCGGCGCGATGCGGCAGCAGCGCGCGGGCAATTTTTTCGACGAGTTGGCTTTCGCGCGGCATCCTGAACTTTGGTACAGTTGTAATGAACTTCGAGAATAAGGTAAGGTTTCTAGTCGGGAATCCCTAATCAAAATTTGGGGGAGAGCCGATAAGTCCTTTGCATAGACGGGGACGCTGTGGAAAACAAAAGTTAGAGGTTGACCACGATGGATGCGCTGACTACAATTCAGCGGGTTTTGTATCACTCTTGCGGGATTGGATTTAGTCACGGGCCTTCGTACCGCGCTTGGGGAATCGCGGGACTCGATCAACTGATTCAAACTAACAGCGGAAAAAACTAAGATTATGAAGGGCAAGTATTACACGTTTTTTATTGCTTCGAGCGCTTCCGGCGGGATGCGGCGCGTTCGTGTGCCGTTCTACGTGCTACATGCGCTGGCCATTCTGGCGGCGGTGGGCGGAGTGACGGTACTGGCGGGGATGGGTTCGTATTCGCGGATGTTGTGGAAGGCGACGAACTATAATTCGTTGCGGCGCGAGCAAGACACATTGAAGCAGCAGTATAAGGTGCTGCAGACCGAAGTTAAGGATACGAACCAGCGGCTGGATTCGCTGCAATCGCTGGCTAGCGAAGTGGCCATTGCTTACGGCATTACGCGGTTCCGGCAGACTCCTTTCGCGTTTGGCGACGATGCTGATACTGACGCGCCGGACGTGGAGTACCAGGAATCAGTGGATGAATTCAGCTACCTGCAGAGGAACGCATCTGCGGTGACGTTGTCGGATGGCGGGATGCGGCTGCTGCCTGCTTCACAGCTAAGCAGCTTGGGGATTGTGCCGACGCTTTGGCCGGTGGTGGGCGAAATTACCGGACATTTTGGCGAGCGGCTGGACCCGTTCAGTGGAGAAGGCGCGTTCCATGCCGGGAATGGACATTGCGTCACATTATGGGGATGCGGTACATGCCACGGCCGACGGGATCGTCACAGTGGTGGATCAGCGGGCGGGATATGGCAAGCTGGTGGTGATTGACCATGGATTCGGCGTTTCGACCTGGTACGGGCATCTTTCGGCGTTCAGCACGCACGTGGGCACGCATGTGAAGCGCGGAGATATTATTGGATTGGAAGGGCAGAGCGGGCGTTCCACTGGGCCGCATCTGCATTACGAAGTGAGAATTTACAATACGCCTGTGAATCCCTGGCGTTACCTCAGTACAGCCGCCACGGCGGCTTCCGCAGCGGATTAGTTCTTCCTGTCGTACAGAGATTGCTCGCTTTTCCTCTGGATCTTGATGTTTTTTGAGCCCTCGTGATTCTACTCATTCAGAACTGTGTGGATATGCTGCGGGTGGTGATGCGGCGGCGTGTGGCGTGTTCGTAGCTGGGGCGTGCGATGCGCCGGCGGACTTCGGCGGCGGGCCGGCGGCTAGCATATCTGGCGTGATCTCGAGCGTGATGCGGACTACTTTATTCTGATGGTTGATGGTGGCGCGATTGATCAGCGCCTCGAGGAATGCGTATTGCTCTTTGGTCATCTGCTGCCGCGTGCGCGGATCGGAAAGCGCCATGGAGCCGGCCATTTTTCCGGTTTCGAGCAGAAAGGCCAGTTGCACGGCGTTTTTCAGCGAGTCACATTCGGCATCGAGCGTAACTTTCAGATTGTCACGGTCCAGCTGGCCGGCGAGGGTGATGGCCTGAATGCTGCGGGCGATTTGTTCGAGCTGCGGCGAGTTATGTAATGGGGCGTAGATGCTGGGTGGCAGACGATCGGTGCGCGCGACTGCAAACATGGGCGCGCCTGCGACGCGTTGAATGCGAGATTGCATGGCAGGGTCGCGGGTACCGTAGCGTTTGAGATAGATGTCCGCGAGTTTTCGAACCATGTCATCGCGGTCGCCGCTGGCAAGTGCCATCCGCGTTGGCGACAAGAACTCAAACGAGATTGTCGGATTGCCCGATACCACCCTGACGGAACCAGGGGCCTCGGAGACCGCGACGCCCGCTGCACCCCCGCCCCTGTCAACGTAGCTCCAGATTTTTTGTTGGTCGAATCGGCCATCCGCGATGACGAGGGCGCGGTTCGCGTTGATATCTTTGGGGGAGTTTCCGAAACTGGCGGGCCAGATGGCGATGGCGGCATGGTCGAGGTCGCGAGTGTAATCGAAGCCTGTGTCGCGGACAAAGTTGGCGTAGTCGCGATCGGCTTGCGGGCCGGGCGAAGCGAGGCCTAGCGCGGCGGCGAGCGGCGAATTCTGTAACTTGCGCAGATTCGCGGCGTCTATATACGCCACGACTGGCGCGTCGGCTGGCAGCTGACTGAGAATGTCCGGCGGCGGGCCTTCTGTCGGCACACCTGGAACAGTGGTAACGATGGGCGGAAGCGGCTTGCTTTGCCATAAATAATAAGCGACGCCCGCGCCGATGAGGCAGAGCAGCACGAGGGCGATCACGATCAGGGCGCGTTTGGCGGAAGAGAGCGGCACGTTAAATGAATGTTCGGCGCTACGAACTTAGTGTAATGTTTTTATTCCCGGCTGCGTAGAGTATTCAGCGCGGCTGGTGTGCGACAATTCGGCCGGTCGAGCGGTACCCCTCCCAGCGGGCTCAAATAACGCGGCTGGCTTTTCAGGCGGCGCGTGATGAATCACTTTCGCGCAACGAGGTCGGCAAGATGAAACCTACATGGAAGAAGGCACTCGGTATTTGCGTCCTCGGAATGTTGTGCGCCTTTATCGCACGCGCGCAGGATCCGGCGAAGCCTGCAGCAGCGCCGGCACCTACAACGCAAGCCACGGCCGCAACGCCGACCGCCGATCAGGTGCTCGACCACTACGTGCAGGCTATCGGCGGGCGGGCGGCGTGGATGAAGCTGACTTCGCGCGTTTCCAAGGGCAGCATCGAAATTCCGGCGATGGATAATCTCACGGGCACCGTGGAGATTCACGAGAAGGCGCCGAACTTGATGTTGGCGGTGATCAATCTGGGCGGCGCCGCTTTCGAGCAGGGATTCGACGGCACGACGGCGTGGTCCGATAATCCGCGCGACGGCTTGCGCGTGCTGACCGGCGGGGAACTGGATGACGCGCGGCGCGAAGCAAATTTTTATCATCCGCTGGAACTGCAGAAGAACTACACCAAGCTGACTATCAGCGGAATCGAGAGGGTGAACGAGCACGATACATACGTGCTGGTGGCTGAGCGCGAAAAAGGCGCGCCGGATAAGATGTATTTCGATGTGCAAAGCGGATTGATGGTGCGCAGCGTGAATCAACGTTACACGCCGGATGGTTTGACGGAATTTCAGGCCGACGTGGAAGACTACACAGCGCTGGATGGCGTGAAGCTGCCGTTTACAGTGCGCCAATCCGGCGGCGGATCAGCGTTCGTGATTCACTTCACTGAAGTGCAGCACAATGTGCAGCTGACGGACGCGCAATTTGCGAAGCCGGCTGCGGAGCCACCTGCCGATACGCCTGCCGCGCCGGCGGAGAACAAGCCCGAGTGAGGAAACTGTAATCGCCAAAAAGCAGGATTAGCTGTATGATAGGGCACGCCTAGTACTCGGAGGGGCAGGGTAAGTGGCGATCTGGCAATGGTTTTGCGGGCGGCAGAAAGTTGCTTGCAATTTGATTGCCTGTGTGATAATTTTGCTCGGTTTGCCAGTGCTGGCGTAGCTCAGTTGGTAGAGCATCTGATTTGTAATCAGAGGGTCGGGGGTTCAACTCCCTCCGCCAGCTGAGATTGCGGTACCGGGAATATTTTGGCAAGGGTTGCGGACGAAACTCCTCGCGACAAAAGCGCTAGGGCTGGTGTCTTTGGACACGAGCCCTTTCTGCATTGCGGAGTGCCCCGTACAACGTTGCTGTTCAATCAGGTTGCGTGAGAGATGCGGGATGCAGTTGTGTCCCGGAGGATTCACGGAACGCGGCTTTGCTTTAGCGTTTCGAAAGGCTTTGCGGGACGGGTGGGTGAGTGGCTAAAACCAGCAGACTGTAAATCTGCCGCTCCTTGCGGGCTACGAAGGTTCGAATCCTTCCCCGTCCACCAGTAACCCGCGTCATGTTGCCTAAGCGAATGGTTGGACAGACTGACGGAAATTTCTTTTAGGGTTGTGGAGATTCAGAGACGCGGCGGCCCCAGCGGCAAATCTGAAGGCAGCGCGCAGGGAAGTGGGGCGACCGGTACGAGCCTGGGTAGCTCAGTTGGTAGAGCGCGTCCTTGGTAAGGACGAGGTCACCGGTTCAATCCCGGTCCCAGGCTCCAGATCGCAGGCGGCAGAGCCGAGCGCGGCGGAATCAGAATTAGGGTTGGGCGTTACGCTAGCGAAAAGTTTGCAGGGCATGAGCGGGGGTAACTCAGTGGTAGAGTCTCTGCCTTCCAAGCAGATGGTCGCGGGTTCGAGTCCCGTCCCCCGCTCCATGGCGCGGCCGATTGCGAAGGATTTGAGAAGCTTGCAGCAGATAGCACCACGGTGAAATCTTATCGCGCGCCTCTCGCCGCGAAGCTCTAATACGAGGGTGATACCAGATGGCGAAAGAGAAATTCGAACGGAATAAGCCGCATGTGAATATTGGGACGATTGGTCACATTGACCATGGCAAGACGACTTCGACGGCGGCGATTACGAAAGTACTGTCGAAGAACAATCCGAAGGTGGCGTTTCGCGCGTTCGATTCGATTGACAACGCGCCGGAAGAGCGCGAGCGCGGCATCACCATCGCGGTATCGCACGTGGAGTACGAGACGGCGAATCGGCATTACGCGCACATTGACTGCCCGGGGCACGCGGATTATGTGAAGAACATGATCACGGGCGCGGCGCAGATGGACGGCGCGATTCTGGTGGTGGCGGCGACGGATGGTCCGATGCCGCAAACGCGCGAGCACATTCTGCTGGCGCGGCAGGTCGGTGTGCCGTACATCGTGGTGTTTTTGAACAAGTGCGACATGGTGGACGATCCCGAATTGCTGGAGTTGGTTGAACTGGAAGTGCGCGAGTTGCTGAAGAGCTATCAATATCCTGGCGACACGCTGCCGGTGATTCGCGGCTCGGCTTTGAAAGCGCTCGAGGGTGATGCGAAGTGGGAGAAGTCAATACTGGAATTGATGGAAGCGGTGGACAAGAGCATTCCGCAGCCGGTGCGGGACATTGATAAGCCGTTTGCGATGCCGATCGAAGATATTTTCTCGATTTCTGGCCGCGGCACGGTGGTGACGGGAAGAATCGAGCGCGGCAAGGTGAAGGTGGGCGAAGAAGTTGAGATTGTGGGCTTCCGTCCGACGATGAAGAAGACGGTGACGGGGATTGAGATGTTCCGCAAGCTGCTGGATGAGGGCATGGCGGGAGACAACGTGGGGTTGCTGCTGCGCGGCACGGAAAAAGATGAAGTGGAGCGCGGGCAGGTGCTGGCGAAGCCGGGATCGATCACGCCGCACACGAAGTTCAAGGCGGAAGCGTACGTGTTGACGAAGGAAGAAGGCGGGCGGCACACGCCGTTTTTCACGGGTTACCGGCCGCAATTTTATTTCCGCACGACGGACGTTACGGGCGACGTGAAGTTACCGGCAGGAGTGGAGATGGTGATGCCGGGGGACAACATATCGTGTGAGATTACGCTGATAACACCGGTAGCCTTGGAGAAGGGCTTGCGCTTTGCGATTCGCGAAGGCGGGCACACCGTGGGTGCCGGAGCAGTTGCCGAGATCATCGAGTAAACGACCATGAGAGAAATCATCACATTGCAGTGCAACGATTGTAAGAACCGGAACTACACGACGACCAAGAACCGCCGGAAACATACCGAGCGGCTGGAAACGTCTAAATTCTGCAACACGTGCAGGAAACACACCGGGCATAAGGAAGTTAAGTAGCATTTCCGGACTCGGCGAGGTTTTCTGTGGCCGAAGATGCTGCCGGGGTTTGGTTTTGTTACATGGTGCGATGCGCGGACGCTTCGTTCTATGTCGGAGTGGCGACGGACTTAGGCGAGAGAATTAAGGAACACAATTGGGGCGTTGGAGCGACATTTACTGCGAAACGCAGGCCGGTGAGTTTGGTTTGGCAGCAGAGATTTGAGAATCAGCGCGACGCACGCGAGCGGGAACGCGAATTGAAGGGTTGGCGGCGGGCGAAGAAGCTGAGGCTGGTTCAAGAGTTTCGGCTTGCGAACGGTGGGAACGGCGGGCCGTGAGAAATTCACCCTTCGCCCTGAAATGCGGGCTCAGGGTGAAAATTCGGGCCTGCGGCCCGAATTTTCAGGGGAGTAGGTTTAACGGTAGACCATCGGTCTCCAAAACCGAGAGTGGGGGTTCGAATCCCTCCTCCCCTGCCAGTTTGTGGGCGATGTAGCGGGCAGGGAATGTAGCAGGGTCGCAGAAGTTGACTGACGAAGATACGGAGTGAAATGGCCGACGCGATACGCACGAATCGAGACGAAGAATCCCATCGCGTAAGCGGATTTGCGCTTTTGGAGCCGGTGCAGAAGCTGGGCGGGTATCCGAAGCGGTTTCGCTCGTTTCTGCACGATGTGCGCGTGGAGATGCGGCAGGTGAACTGGCCGGGGCGCGCGGAAGTGATTTCCACGACCATCGTGGTGACGGTGACGGTGGCGTTTTTCGGCGTGTATTTCTTTTTCACGGATTCGATTTTCACGAAAATCATCGGCTGGTTGATGGCTTATGCCAAGAAATTCTGAAGAAACCAACGCGAGCAGTGAAGGCAACGAAGTGAGCGAAGTGAACGCAGCGCCTGAAATGCCCGAAGAGCCCAACGAAGCCGCCGCAGCGGGGGGAATCCCTTCGACGAAGCAGTGGTACATCGTGCACACCTACTCGGGTTTCGAGAAGAAAGTGAAGGAAAGCCTGGAAGGCCGCGTGGCGGCGTTCGGGCTGACCGACAAGATCGGGCAAATTATTATCCCCACGGAATCGGTGGTGGAAGTGCGCGGCGGCAAGAAAGTGATCTCGCCGCGGATGTGCTATCCGGGCTACGTGCTGGTGGAAATGGATATGGACGATTACACCTGGCACGTGGTGCGTTCGACGCCACGGGTGACGGGATTCGTCGGATCGGGGCAGACGCCTTCGCCGCTGACCGAAGAAGAAGTGCAGAACATTTTGAACCGGGCGACGACTACCGCGGAGAAGCCCAAGCCGAAGCTGTCGTTTGATCGCGGCGAGAAAGTGCGGATCGGCGAAGGGCCTTTTGCGAATTTTACGGGCGTGGTGGAGGAAGTCAATTCCGACCGCTCGACGCTGAAAGTCTCGGTGACGATTTTCGGGCGCTCGACGCCCGTGGAGTTGGATTTCGCGCAGGTGGAGAAGGTGGCGTAGGGATTTCGTGGCCGCCGGACGCAACGAAGAGAGATTCTTCGCTTCGCTCAGAATGACGAAGCGAGTCGAGTAAAGAGGGATTCGAGATGGCAAAGAAAGTACAGGCTACCGTAAAGCTGCAATTGCCGGCGATGAAGGCGACTCCCGCACCGCCCGTGGGTACTGCGCTTGGCCCACACGGCGTGAACATCATGGATTTCTGCAAGCAGTTCAACGCCAAGACGGCCAAAGAACCGGACGGCATGATCATTCCGGTGCTGGTGACGATTTACAGCGACCGCACGTTTACGTTCATCATGAAGACGCCGCCTGCGTCCGAGTTGATCAAGCGCGCGGCAGGGATCGTAAAAGGCTCGCCCGAGCCGAACCGCAACAAAGTCGGCAAGCTGACGGCGAAGCAGGTGGAAGAAATCGCCAAGCTGAAGCTGCCAGACCTGAACACCATGAGCCTGGCGTCCGCGGTGAAATCCATACGCGGCACGGCGCGCAACATGGGCGTGGAAGTAACAGAGTAGTTTCGCAGCACGCGCAGGAGTCCGAAAAATTCGGACGCGAGCAATTTTTGACTGCGCAGGAGAGAAAAAACGATGGGTCGTTCGGCAAAAGTCGGCGGGAAAAATATCGATCGGGCGCGCAAGCAGGTCGAGGCACGTCCATACAAGCTGGAAGAAGCTGCAGAACTACTCCGCAAAGTCCATTACGTGAAATTCGATGAGACGGTCGAACTGGTTTTGAATCTCGGCGTGGATTCCAAGCAGTCGGACCAGATGGTGCGCGGCACGGTGGTGCTGCCGCACGGCTTGGGAAAATCCAAGCGCGTTGTGGTGATTGCCGGCGGCGAAAAAGTTCGCGAGGCGGAAGAAGCGGGCGCGGATTTTGTGGGCGGCGAAGACATGGTGGAAAAAATTCAGGGCGGCTGGACGGATTACGAAGCTGTGATCGCGACGCCGGACATGATGCGCTCTGCCGGAAAACTGGGAAAAGTGCTGGGACCGCGCGGCCTGATGCCGAATCCCAAGACTGGCACGGTTACGACGGACGTGGCTAAGGCGATCAAGGAAATCAAGGCTGGCAAAGTGGAATTTCGCTTGGACAAGACCGGGCTGATTCACTCGCCGGTGGGCAAAATCAGTTTTACCGCGAAGAATTTGGCGGACAACGCCCATGCGCTGCTGGCGGCGATCATCAAGGCCAAGCCCGCGGCGGCGAAGGGTAAGTTCATCAAGAAAATTACGCTGACCTCAACGATGGGCCCGGGAATTCTGATTGAGGAAGCGGAAGCGGATACGGCGGTAGCGGCAGCAGCGTAAGCAGCGCGAGCGACAGGGAGATCTGGGCATGAAGAAGAAGTCCGAAAAAGTTACACAGTCGGAAGAGCTGAAGAAGCAGCTGGCGACCGTCTCGACGGTGATTCTCTCGACGTTCCAGGGGATCACGGTGGAGCAGGATACGCAGCTGCGGCGCAGCGTGGAAGCCGCCGGCGGAAAATATCAGGTGGTGAAGAACACGGTGGCGGAGCGCGCGGGTGCGGGCACTCCTCCGGAGGGTTTGCTGAAGAACCTGAAGGGCACAAATTCGATCGCCTACACCAAGACGGATCCGGTGGCGCTGGCGAAGATTCTGACCAAGGTCGCGAAAGATGTTCCGGCGTTTCAATTCCGCGCCGGCTGGGTGGAAGGGCGTGTGATTTCCATTCAGGAAATAAAGCAGCTGGCGGACCTGCCGAGCAAGGAAGAATTGATCAGCAAGGTGATGTTCCTGCTGAATGCTCCGGCGCAGCGAATCGCGACGGCGCTGGCAGCATTGCCGCGCAATCTGGCGGTGGTGACCAGCGAAGCAGTGAAGGCCAACAAGTTTGCGGGCGGCGGCAAGACAGAAGCGGCGCCCGAAGCGGTTCAGTCCTAAAGTTTTCAGGGCAACACAGCAGCACCGCAATTCTAGCAACGGTTTTTCAATTCGGAGGAGGATAGGAAACAGCAATGGCCAGCAAAGTCGAATCAATTTTGGAAGAAATCAAGGGTCTAACGCTGCTCGAAGCTTCTGACCTAGTAAAGAAGATGGAAGAAGCGTTCGGAGTATCGGCGGCAGCGGCAGCGCCCGTAATGGTCGCAGGCGGCGGTGGCGCAGGCGCGCCAGCGGCGGAAGAGAAGACGGAATTTGCCGTCGTTCTTACCGAAGTAGGCGCCAACAAGATCAACGTGATTAAGGCGGTCCGCGAAGTCACCAGCCTGGGCTTGAAAGAAGCCAAGGACCTGGTGGATGGCGCTCCCAAGACGGTGAAAGAGGGCGTCAACAAAGAAGAAGCGGCCACCATCAAGAAGAAATTCGAAGAAGCCGGCGCGAAAGTCGAAGTCAAGTAACGCCTGGCGTTGCGGCCCGCGCGAAATTTGCTGGCGGGCTGCGAAGGAATTCGCGTACGCGCGCACTCCTGAGGATCCTGGTACCTCACAATACGTCCTTCCCGGACTGACGGGGCGGGTGTCTATCCGCGCCGTCGTTTCCGGCATGAATTTATATTTAAGGATGGTCCATGAGCAATCGCAACGGTAATCGCGCCAATCGGGAACGAGCACGCCTGGACTTCGCAAAAATCAAGACCACGGTGCAGATTCCGAACCTGATTGACGTACAGAAGAAGTCTTATCAGAGATTTTTGCAGATGGATTTGTTGCCGAGCGAGCGGGAAGATTCCGGCTTGCAGTCGGTGTTCGCGTCGGTGTTCCCGATACAGGATTTTCGCGGCTTGTCGCAGCTGGATTTCGTGGACTACGCGATCGGAAACTGGGAGTGCAAGTGCGGCCATCTGCGCGGCCTGCATCACTTGCGCGCCACTTGCCGCAATTGCGGAGCCTCGGTGGTCACCAATCCTTATAAGACCGGCGACGTGCTGTGCGCGAAGTGCGGCACGTTCAACAAGAACACGCCGACGTTCTGCAACAAGTGCGGCGATCCTGTCACTCTGCAGCTGAAGTACGACGTGAATGAGTGCCAGGAACGCGGCATGACGTATTCGGCGCCGCTGAAGGTGACGATCCGCCTGACGATTTACGACAAGGATCCGGACACGGGCGCGAAGTCCATTCGCGATATCAAAGAGCAGGAAGTTTTCTTCGGCGATATTCCGCTGATGACCGAGAACGGCACGTTCATCATCAACGGCACCGAGCGCGTCATTGTCAGCCAGTTGCACCGTTCGCCGGGCGTGTTCTTTGAGACGTCGAACAACCGCAGCTACTTCCTAGGCAAGATTATTCCTTACCGCGGATCTTGGGTGGAGTTCGAGTACGACACCAAGAACATCCTGTACGTGCGCATTGACCGGAAGCGCAAATTCCTGGGTTCGATTTTCCTGCGCGCGCTGGGGTTGAAGTCGAACGAAGACATCCTGCGCACGTTCTATCAAGTGGAGCGGATTTCGCTGCGTGATGGCGAGCTGTATTGGAACGCTTCGGAAGGCTTGATTGACCGCAAGCTGACCAAGGAAATCAAGCACCCGAAATCCGGTGAGACTCTGGTGGGCGCGCACAAGCGCATCACCGAGCCACTGTACAAGGAACTCGTGAAGGCCCGCGTCACCCAAGCCGAAATTGGCGTGGCTGACCTGGAAACCGCCGTCACTGTAAGCGAACTGGTGAACCGCCAGACTGGCGAAGTTTTGCTCGAAGCCAACAAGCCGCTGACTGCGGAAATGTGGGCTTCGATCGCCGAAGCTGGAATCACCGAAGTGGACGTGTGCTTCCCGGACCGCGACGACACCGGCATCATCGTGACGCGCACGCTGGAAAAGGACTCGATCCGTTCGCCGAAAGAAGCGCTGATCGAGATTTACCGCAAGCTGCGCCCGGGCGATCCTCCGACGCTGGAGACGGCGACGGCGCTCTTCAATGGAATGTTTTTCGACGCGCGCAAGTACGATTTCAGCAAAGTGGGCCGGCTGAAGTTCAACATCAAGCTGGGCCTGGAAACTCCGCTGGAAAAGCGCACGCTCGATCCTTCGGACTTCGTCGCGGCGATCAAGTATTTGCTGAAGCTGCGCAAGAACGTAGGCTCGGTGGACGACATCGATCACTTGGGCAATCGCCGCGTCCGCGCGGTGGGCGAGCTTCTGGAGAACCAGTTCCGCATCGGCCTGGTTCGCATGGAGCGCGCGATCAAGGAAAAGATGTCCGTATACCAGGAAATGTCCACGGCGATGCCGCATGATTTGGTGAACGCCAAGCCAGTAATGGCGGCGATTCGCGAATTCTTCGGCAGCTCGCAGCTTTCGCAGTTCATGGACCAGACGAATCCGCTGAGCGAAATCACGCACAAGCGGCGTCTTTCGGCTTTGGGACCAGGCGGTTTGTCGCGTGAACGCGCGGGATTCGAAGTCCGCGACGTGCATCCGACGCACTACGGCCGCATTTGTCCGATTGAAACGCCGGAAGGTCCGAACATCGGTTTGATCAGCTCGCTTTCATCTTATGCGCGGATCAACGAGTTCGGCTTCATCGAGTCGCCGTATCGCAAGGTGAAGAACGGGCGCGTGATTGACTTCGTGCAGATCGTCAATTCCGGCGACAGCGAATTCAAGGCCGGGGAAATCGTCGAGAAGGAAAAAGTCGAGGATGCCAACGAAGAGTTGAAGCGGCGGCGCGTGGTCTGGGCGGCGCATTGCTTCTATCTCTCGGCGTGGGAAGAAGACCGCTACGTCGTGGCGCAGGCCAACGCCTCGCTCGATGAAAAGGAACGCATCACCACCGAGCTGGTGAACTGCCGGCAGGCGGGCAACTTCGTGCTGAAGAGCCGCGAGGAAGTGGATTACATTGACGTCTCGCCGAAGCAGCTGGTATCGGTTGCCGCCAGCTTGATTCCGTTCCTCGAGAACGACGACGCGAACCGCGCGTTGATGGGCTCGAACATGCAGCGCCAGGCTGTGCCGCTGATTCGTGGCGACGCTCCGCTGGTGGGCACGGGCATGGAACGCGTCACGGCTCGCGATTCGGGCGCTGTGATCGTGTGCAAGCGCGATGGCATCGTGGACCAGGTGGACTCCGAACGCGTGATCGTGCGCGTGGAATCCGATCAGTCCGGCGTACTGAGCCGCGAAGTCGGGTCGGACATTTATCTGCTCACGAAGTTCAAGCGCTCGAACCAGAACACTTGCATCAGCCAGAAGCCTTTGGTTCGCGCAGGGGACCGCGTGAAGCAAGGTCAAGTGCTGGCCGACGGTCCTTGCACGGATCGCGGCGAGCTGGCGCTTGGCCGCAACGTGCTGGTGGCGTTCGTGCCATGGCGCGGGTACAACTTCGAGGACGCGATTCTGGTCAGCGAAAAGCTGGTGGAAGAGGATTACTACACTTCGATTCACATCGAAGAGTATGAAATCGAAGCGCGCGACACGAAACTGGGTCCCGAGGAAATTACGCGGGACATTCCCAACATCAACGAGAGCTTCCTGCGCAATCTGGACGAGAGCGGCGTAATCCGCATCGGCGCGACAGTGAAGCCGGGCGACATTCTGGTGGGCAAGGTAACGCCGAAGGGCGAAACCACGCTGACGCCGGAAGAAAAGCTGCTGCGCGCGATTTTCGGTGAAAAAGCCGGAGACGTGCGCGACGCATCGCTCTATTGCCCGCCGGGAATCGAAGGCACCATCGTGGATGTGAAGATCTTCTGCCGCAAGGGCGCGGAGAAGGACGAACGCCACAAGGCCATCGAAGCCGCGCAGGTAGCCAAGCTGGAAAAGAACCTGGCCGATGAAATCCGCATTCTCACCGACGAACGCTTGAAGCGCTTGAACGACTTGCTGGGCGGACAGACGTTGACCGCCGACTTGCACGACGAGCGCACCAACAAGCGTTTGCTGACCAAGGGCAGCGAGTTGACGCGTGACATTCTCGAGAAGATCTCGACTCGCAACTTGAAGCGCCTGCGGCTCAACGACAAGGACCCGCTGCTCATCGAGAAGATTGACGAGGTCGAGGAAATGACCTCGCGGCAAATCGATGTGCTCCGCAAAATCACCGACGAGCGCATCGGCAAGCTGAAGAAGGGCGACGAGCTGCCTCCAGGCGTGATCAAGCTGGTGAAGTGCTACATCGCCATGAAGCGCAAGCTCTCCGTCGGAGACAAGATGGCCGGACGCCACGGTAACAAGGGCGTGATCGCGCGCATCGTTCCGAAGGAAGACATGCCCTACATGCCGGATGGCACGCCGGTGGAAATCGTGCTGAACCCGCTGGGCGTTCCTTCGCGTATGAACGTCGGCCAGATTCTCGAAACGCATCTCGGCTGGGCCTCGAAAGAGCTCGGCGAGAAAATCGGGAAGCTGCTAGACAAGGAAACGCGCGCAGAGGGCGTGCGCAAATGGTTCAAGGATGCGTTTGGTCCCACGGCGGTGTGGAAGACCATCACCGGCATGGACGACGACGAGATCCTGGACCTGGCGCATAGCTTCCGCGACGGTGTGCCGTTCGCGACGCCGGTATTTGACGGCGCGCGCGAGGGCGACATCCGCCACCTGCTGCAATTCTCCGAGCTGCCGGAAAGCGGAAAGATTTCGCTCTACGACGGCATGACCGGCGACCTGTTTGCGCAGCAAGTGACCGTGGGCTACATCTACATGCTCAAGCTCTCGCACTTGGTGGACGACAAGATTCACGCTCGCTCCATCGGGCCATATTCACTCATCACGCAGCAGCCGCTGGGCGGCAAGGCGCAATTCGGCGGACAGCGATTTGGAGAAATGGAAGTGTGGGCGCTGGAAGCATACGGCGCGGCGCACATTCTCCAGGAGCTGCTCACCGCGAAGTCCGACGACGTGTATGGCCGCGCGAAAATATACGAGGCCATCGTGAAGGGCGAGCCGGGGATCGAGCCTGGCGTGCCGGAATCCTTCAACGTTCTCGTGCGCGAGTTGCAGTCCTTGTGCCTGGACATCGAATTGATGAAGCGGCAAAAACCGCAGCTGGAAAAAGTGGAAGCCGCGGACTAACTGCAGGCAATCGCTCCGCGGAGAAATTCCGCGGAGCGCAAGATTCTTCGTAACTGGTCTTGATTTACTGATTTGGTTTTACTGGATTTGGGTCCCGCTCCGCGGGACAGGAGGATCGCCCTTGTACCGATCGAGCCCGTATGATCGCGCCAGCCAGATAGCGGATTTTGATTCCATTCGCATCAGCCTGGCAAGTCCTGAAAAAATCCGTTCCTGGTCGCACGGTGAGGTGACCAAGCCGGAGACCATCAATTACCGTACTTTCAAGCCGGAACGCGACGGATTGTTCTGCGCCAAGATTTTCGGCCCCGTGACGGACTGGGAATGTTTGTGCGGAAAATACAAGCGCATGAAACATCGCGGAGTGATCTGCGACAAGTGCGGCGTGGAAGTCACTCTGAGCAAAGTGCGCCGCGAGCGCCTGGGCCACATCGAGTTGGCTTCGCCCTGCTCGCACGTATGGTTCTTCAAGGGTCTGCCCAGCCGCATCGGCTACCTGCTGGACATCACCATGCGCGACCTCGAGCACATTCTGTACTTCGAGACGTTCGTCTGCATCGATCCGGGCGAAGTACTGGGATTGAAGCAGAAGGACATCATTCCCGAAGACAAACTGCGCGAGCTGCAGAAGGAATATCCCGGAAAGTTCACCTACGGGATGGGCGCGGAAGCCATCAAGGAATTGCTGCGCCGCGTGGAAGTGGACAAGCTGTCTGAAGAATTGCGCGAGAAGATGAAGATTGACCCCAGCCTGCAGAAGCGGATCAAGTTCGCCAAGCGGCTGAAGGTGCTGGAAGCGTTCCGCAAGAGCGGCAACAAGCCGGAGTGGATGATTCTGGATGTAATTCCGGTGCTGCCGCCCGAGCTGCGTCCGCTGGTGCCTCTGGATGGCGGACGTTTTGCGACTTCCGACTTGAACGATTTGTATCGTCGCGTGATCAACCGCAACAACCGGTTGAAGAAGCTGATGGAGTTGCACGCGCCGGATGTGATCGTTCGCAATGAAAAGCGCATGCTGCAGGAAGCGGTGGACGCGCTGTTTGACAACGGCCGCCGTGGACGCGTGCTGCGCGGCACGAACAATCGCCCGCTGAAGTCGCTGTCCGACACGCTGAAGGGCAAGCAAGGCCGTTTCCGCCAGAACTTGCTGGGCAAGCGCGTGGATTATTCGGGACGCTCGGTGATCGTCGTCGGACCGGAACTGAAGCTGCACCAGTGCGGCCTACCGAAGAAAATGGCGCTCGAGCTTTTCAAGCCGTTCATCTATCACAAGCTGGAAGCTGCGGGACACTGCACCACCATCAAGCAGGCCAAGGAATTGGTGGAAGCACAGGAACCGGTGGTGTGGGACATTCTCGAAGACGTGATTCGCGAACATCCCGTGCTGCTGAACCGCGCTCCCACGCTGCACCGCTTGGGCATTCAAGCGTTCGAGCCGGTGTTGGTGGAAGGTAAAGCGATTCGCATTCACCCGCTGGTTTGCACTGCGTTCAACGCGGACTTCGACGGCGACCAGATGGCGGTGCACATTCCGCTGTCACCGGAAGCGCAGGTGGAGGCGTCGGTGTTGATGCTCAGCTCGCACAACATTCTTTCCCCCGCCAACGGCTATCCGCTGGCAGTGCCGACGCAGGACATGGTTCTGGGAATTTATTACATGACCAAGTCCAAGCCGCAGGCCAAGGGCGAAGGACGCGCGTTCGGTTCTCCGGAAGAAGTGGTGATGGCTCTGGAAGCGAACGAGGTGGAATTGCTGACGCCGATTCGCATGCGTTACACCGGCGAATTGATTGACCTGACCAACGCGTATGACGATCAGGACGTCTCGCACACCGAGCCGGTGAATCTGAACAAACAGTTCCTGCACACCACGGTTGGCCGCGTGATCTTCAACGATCACCTGCCCACCGACATGCCGTTCATCAACGGCTTGCTGAAGAAGAAGGGCGTGCAGGCGCTGGTGCAATATTGCTACCTGCGCTTCGGCCTGGAGAAGACCGTGCTGGCGCTGGATAAGCTGAAGGAACTGGGCTTCCTGTACGCGACGAAGTCTGGAGTTTCCATTGGCATCAGCGACATGGTCATCCCCAGCGTGAAATTCAAGCTGGTGGATACGGCGGAGCACGAGGTGGTGAAAGTTCAGCAGCAATATCTGGACGGAGCGATCACCAACGGCGAACGCTACAACAAGGTCATCGCGATCTGGTCGGACGTCACGGAAAAAGTGGCGGACGAAATGTTCAAGGCCCTGGAAGAGCAGGACAAGCAGGGCGTGATCAACCCAGTGTACGTGATGGCCGACTCCGGAGCGCGCGGATCGAAACAGCAGATCCGACAGCTTTCCGGCATGCGCGGCTTGATGGCCAAGCCCTCGGGCGAAGTCATCGAAACGCCGATCACTTCCAACTTCCGCGAAGGATTGACCGTGCTGCAGTACTTCATCTCGACGCACGGCGCGCGTAAGGGGTTGGCCGATACGGCGCTGAAGACGGCCGATTCGGGCTACCTGACGCGGCGGCTGGTGGACGTGGCGCAAGACGTGATCATCAATGAGTTCGACTGCGGCACGGCGGACGGGATTTACGTAGAGCCGATTTTGGAAGCCGGCGTCGAAGTCGAGCCGTTGCGCGACCGCGTTGTGGGCCGCGTTTCGCTCGAGAAGATCAAGGACTACGAAGGCAACGTGATCGTCGAGATCAACCAGGAAATCACCGAAGAACTGGCGAACTCGATTCAAGCAGCCGGCATCGAGCGCGTGAAGATTCGCTCGGTATTGACCTGCGAATCACGGCGCGGAGTTTGCGGACGTTGCTACGGCCGCAACCTGGCCACCGGACGTTTCGTGGAAATGGGCGAGGCCATCGGCGTGATCGCGGCTCAGTCCATCGGCGAGCCGGGCACGCAGTTGACGATGCGCACGTTCCACATCGGCGGCACGGCTACACGCGTCACCGAACAGTCCAAGGTGGAAGCGCGCAACAACGGCTTCGTGAAGTTCATTGACCTGAAAGTGGTGGAAGGCCGCGGCAAACAAATCGTGGCGATGAATCGCTCCGGTTTGATCGCGGTCGTTGACGAAAAGGGCCGTGAAAAAGAGCGTCACCATGTGGTTTATGGCGCGCGCTTGAAGGTTGAGGATGGGCAGCCGGTCACGCTGGGCCAGACGATGGTCGAGTGGGATCCCTACACGTTCTCGATTCTCACCGAAACCGCGGGTCAGGTGCAGTTCAAGGACTTGCAAGCGGGCATCACGATTGAAGAGCAGGTGGACGAAGTCACCGGGTTGTCGCAGCTGGTCGTTACGCTACCGCCGGGTGATGAAAAGCACCAGCCGACAATCCTGATCCGCGGAGCACAGGGCCGCACCAAGAAATACTTGATGCCTTCACGCGCTCACTTGATGGTGGTGGACGGCGACGAGGTGCAACCTGGCGACGTGCTGGCGAAGATCCCGCGCGAGACGACCAAGACCAAGGACATCACCGGAGGTTTGCCGCGCGTCGTGGAACTGTTTGAAACGCGTAAGCCGAAGGATCCCGCGGTCATCAGCGAAATTGACGGCGTGGTGAAATACGGCGAAATCGTCAAGGGCCAGCGCAAGATTTACGTCGAAAGCGAAGACGGCAAGGGCGTCGCGCAGACCATCAAGGAATATTCGATCTCGCGCGGCGTGCACATCAACGTGCAGGAAGGCGAACACGTTGCGGCCGGCGAACCGTTGATTGACGGTCCGCTGAACCCGCACGACATTCTCGCCGTCCTCGGTGAAAAGTACACGCAGGCGTACCTGGTGAACTCGATTCAAGAGGTTTACCGGTTGCAGGGCGTGAACATCAACGACAAGCACATCGAGTGCATCGTGCGGCAGATGATGCGCTGGGTGAAGGTTGAGGACGTGGGCGACACGACGTTCCTTCTCGAGGAGCAGGTGGACAAGTTCCGCTTCCGCGAAGAGAACGACCGCGTGATCCGCGATGGCGGGCGGCCTGCCACCGGGCGTCCTTTGCTCCTCGGCATCACCAAGGCGTCGCTGTCCACGGATTCGTTCATCTCCGCGGCCAGCTTCCAGGAGACGACCCGCGTGCTTACCGAAGCGGCGATCTCCGGGAAGGTGGATTACCTGCGCGGCCTGAAGGAAAACGTGATCATGGGCCGGTTGATTCCCGCGGGCACCGGTTTGGAGCGCTATCGCAACATTCAGCTCCTTACCGAAATTCCGAAGGAAGAGCCGGAGTCCATGGAGCCGGAGCTTACGCCGGAAGAAGCGGCAGCGCTGGATTTCCTGCGCAAGGATACGGACGCGGTGGCCGAAAGCTAGAGACGACTTACCATTCAACAATTACAAGTCAACCAAGGGGCGCTGCGATTTTTCGCGGCGCCCTTTTTTTGCGTTGCCCGCGCGCGTTTCGTTCGCGCAAATATTTTACCCTTCGCCCTGTCCCTTCGGCCTGTTAAGCAACTTGGCATATGCTGCTGCTTTCTTTTCCTCTGGAGCGCGTCCACTCAGTAAAATTGATGGGAAGAATGGAGCAGTGTGGCTTTCTCGGGAGAGAAGGCGCGCGGATATCCGCATGTCCAAACGAATCGCAGAGCAGCCGCCACGAGCAGTAAAACGCGCGTCAAAGCACGCGCCAGCCGCGGCGCTGAAGCCTGCACCGCAGCATGCTCCGGTGGAAGGCGCCGCGGCTGCTTCCACCGAAGCGCAATTCAAAAAACTTGTGGAAGTGATTTCGCGCTCGCAGCTGAATTATCGCGAGTTGATCGACAGCCTGGACCACGCGGTTTTTACTATTTCGCTGGAAGGTGAAATCCGCGTCGCCAATCGGCGTTTTGTGGAGATTCTGGGCGTCTCGTTCCAGGATCTCATCGGCCACCGGCTGGAAGAATTTATCGCCGCGCCCACCATGGAGGAAGCGCTCAGCACCCGCGATGCGTTTCTGCAAAAGGGCCACTGGGCGGGACGAATTTCGATTCAGCTAAGAAGCGATCCGCGGCGCCGCTTTTACGATTGCTGGCTGCAGGCGCTCAATGACGACGAGCACGTAACCTCGATCAGCGGCTGGGTCCGCGACGTGACTTCGCAGCATGAATCCGAAATTCGCTTCACCGAACTCTTCGAATCGCTGCGCGAAGGAATTTTTTTCACCACCCCCGAAGGGCAGCTGCTGGACGCCAATCCGGCACTGGTGCGCATGCTGGGCTACGCCAGCAAAGAAGAGCTGAAGAAACTGAATTTTCGCGAAATCTACGCCGAGCCTGCGCAACGCGACACCTTAGTCCGCCAGATAATTTATCAAGGCTCCGTACAGGACCTGGAAGTGGTGTTCCGCCGCAAAGACGGCACGCGCATTCACTGCCTGGCCTCCGGATTTGCCATTCGCGATACCTTTGGGCGCACTATTCGCATGCAAGGCACGCTGGTGGACATCACCGAGCGCATGGAAATCGAAGCGCGTCTGCATCAGGAACAGGAATTCGTGCGACGGCTGGTGGCGAGCTTTCCGGATATGATCGCGGTGATGGATTTCGAAGGGCGTTTCACTTTTGTCAGCCCGCGCGTGGAGGATATTCTGGGGCATCGGGCGCAGGATTTGGTGGGCAAGCTGCTGAGCGAGCAAATTCACCGCGATGAGCTGCCGCAACTGCGCGAGGCTTTTGGCAAGCTCACCAGCGGGCGCGCGGCCAACGCGCTATTCGAATACCGCACCAAGCACGCCGACGGATCGTGGCGCACCATGCGCGCGAGCGCCAGCCCGTTGTACGACGCGGCCGGAAATATAAATGGCGTGGTGGCGTCGGCGCGCGACGTCACCGACGCCAAAGCCGCGGAAAAGCAGAATCTCCAGAAAGAGAAGCTCGCGGCCATGGGCGAAATGATGTCTGGCGTGGCGCACGAACTGAATAATCCGCTCACGGCGATTCTTGGGGTCAGCGATTTGTTGCGCGAACGGGCGCCCGACGATGCCACGCGCCGGCAGACGGAAATCATATTGAAGCAGGCGCGCCGCGCCGCGGTGATCGTGCAGAACCTGCTGGCCTACGCGCGGCCTTCGGCGCTGGCGCGCAAGAAAATGCGGCCCGAGGAAGCGCTGCGGGCGGCCATTGACCAGCAGCGCGCTTCGCTCTCGCAGAAAAATATTTCGATAGAGATGGCTCCGCCGCCCAGCGGGCTGGCGCTGGAAGCCGATCCCAAACTCTTACATCAGGTTTTCGTGAATCTGATCGTCAACGCGGAGCAAGCCATCACCAGCCAGCGCGAGCGCGGCGCTTTGCAAGTTTCCATAGAACACGCCGATGGGAAAATTGGATTCGTATTCGCGGACGATGGTCCGGGCATCGCAGCAGAAAACATCGGCAAAATCTTCGATCCCTTTTTCACTACGAAGCGGCCTGGTGGCGGCACCGGCCTGGGCTTGGCCATTTGCACGGCAATCATCAAGGAGCATGGCGGCAGCATCGAGGTGCAATCCACGACGGGCAAGGGCGCGGAATTTCGAGTGTGGCTGCCGGAGTTTGTAGAACAAATCAGCGCGCCGGTTCCGCCCTCTGCGGTGCGGCCGGCTGTTGCCGCTCCGGCGGGTTCGGGTGCGCTGCGCGGACATTCGGTGTACGTCGTGGACGACGAAGAGAGCATCCGCGAAATCGTGCAGGAAGGCCTTGTCGCGCGGGGGATGACCGTCGAGGGCGCATCCAGTTCGGAGGAGGCGCTGCCACACCTGGCTGCGCACAGCTACGATTTTGTGCTTTGCGATTTCAATCTGCCAGGATTGAACGGCGAGGAATTTTTCAAGCGGATTCAGCCGCGCGCAGGAACCGCGGCTCCCAAATTCGTTTTCATGAGCGGGGCGCTGCTGGACCCCGCCACACTGGCACATTTCACGGAGAAGGGCGCTTCCGTCCTGCAGAAGCCGTTTCACATCGCGGCGCTGGCATCACTGCTGAGCGAACTTTTGCAGCCGCGGACCTCTGCAATCAAGTAGCCGCCGGGTCCGAGACTCTCGCCTGTTTCGTTATTTCGGTGTGCTCACTTCGGCTTGCTGCTCGAGGGCGGCGTAGCGGCATTGCCGTCCACGCCAAAATCCCAGAAATAGAGACTGGTTGCGCCACCCTGCACTACTTCCGCCATGGCGTATTCACCGGGCTCGAGCGCTGCTCCCAGCGTGAAGCGGTACACCCCATGCGCGATCTCCCAGCGCTGAATGGGTATTGATACTTTTCCGGTGGTGGCCTGCGTCTGGAAAAGCTCATCCAGATTTTCCAGGTCGCGCTTGTCGCCCTTTACTTTCGCGCGGATCAAATCGAGTTGCGGCTCGCGGCCGTCGGCGGTGCGCATATAGAACTCAGTCTGGGTGCTTTTCAGCCGAAATTTCGCGCGCGCGCCCTTCAGAGAGATGTTGTGACGCGTGGGCACGATCGGCACTGGGATCAGCACTTGCTTTAGCATTTGTGTTTTGCTGAACTTCATGTCCGCTTCCGCCTGGGTCAGCGGATAGATGGCCTTGCCGTCGAACTCGAACAGCCCGTCGCCGGGCGGCAGAAATACTTTGGGCGCGATTTCAATGCTCGCGTCAATGTCCATGGCGTCGGCGCGCCGCGCCATTTCGGCCGCATCCACTTTGGCGATCAGCGCGGCCTTGCGCGCCTGCTCGTCTGCGGCGATCTTCTTGGTGGCGTCCCAATCTACCAGGGATGCGGGAATCTCTTCCCAATCGCGCTGATCAATGCTGAAGTAGCGCACGCGATCGCCGTCCAATTCGTATTCGCGGACGAGTTGGAAGCTGCCGTCCTTGAGCATCAGTTTTTTGCCAGTCGGGAGGCCGGGCTCGGCAGCGCCTAGTGGCTGCTTCGCGCCAGCCGCTTGAGAACTGGCGACAGCAGGCGGCGGATTCGCTGGAGTTTGCGCGCGAAGCATCGGGCACAGCGAAAGCAAGGCCAGGGCCAGGAGAATTAGCGGAATTTGCAGCTGCCGCGTGAAAGGCTCGAATTTTGGTTTTGCCGACATCAGTGGGTGGTGCGCTAGCGATTCGCCGGGCGTTGTTCAGGCGCGCCGTTCCCGCACAAATCTTAGGATGCAAATTCGGAGTGCGGGGTTGAGCGAAGTAAGCATAGCTTGGGCTGGCGGGACGTACAACATCCGGCGGGTCGCAAAAAAAAGGCCCTCCGGCATACAGGAAGGCCCTGAAAGAAGCAGAATTGAACGCTGTATCGAGCGGCGCGAATTAATGGTCGCAGCGCGGTTGCAGCACGGTAAGGATCATCAGATCGGAGTGGGAAAAAAGCCACTTTTCGGCTTCGGCGCCGGCGGCTTCCGCAGCGCGTGCAATCGTTCCGAGGTGCTTATTCTGCGCGAGCTTGCGCAGATGGTCCGTGCAGATGCCGGTCAGCGAGACCACTTCGTCTTCGGTGAAGATTTTCTGGCTCACCTTGATTCGCACCATGGCCGGGCCTCCTGCTGACTTCGATGCTGAGAACAAATTAAATGCTGCCAAAGTTGCTTGCAATAGTCCTTCCGTTCTAGGCGGCTAGAACCCCTTGTATGGGGGTGAGCCGAACCCTCGCTCTGTCTATGATTTGACACCGGAGCAGGCGAATTCGCTCCGAAGCCGACGATTGCACATTCTTGCCACAAACAGGAAACGAAAGTCTAATCGTGGAATGTTTCTACAAGTTCACGGATTTGTTTCGCGTGGCGCAATTCGTGGTAACCGATCATGCGGAACCATTCGTACATATCGAGGCTGCCGAGAAAGGGATGCTCGAAACGATAGATGCTCACATCAGTGCCGCGCGTTGATTCGATGAAGGCCACGGTAGCTTCACGCGCGCCAATTAAACCTGCAAAAGACTCCTGCTTGTCGCGGACGCGCTCGGGATCTAACGGAATGGGCGTGCGCACTTTGCGCCCGCGCCACGCGGATAATGCGAGAGGCAGGTGGAAGCGCTTGCGCAGCGGCAGGGGACTGGGCGCTGCGCGTAACAGCCTTTTCATGCCGAAAATTGTTCTTTCCTCGACCATGCCTACGTGTGCGATTACTTGAGCCGCGGACCAGCGGTCCGGAGCTGGTGATTCGCGCCAGTGGAGTTCGCTGACCTCTTCAGCTACGGACAAGAATTTCGCGCGCGAAGTTTGCAGATGGCGGAAGATGGGGGCGAGGTCTTTCAGGAGCGCATCTCCTCAAATCGAGAAGCCACCGGCCTTTTCAAACGCGCGGGCCAGTTGCAGGATGCGGGCTTCGCCAAAGTGACTGGCGAAGATCTGCATGCCGATGGGCAGACCTGTGGAGGTCTTCCCGCAGGGAACCGAGATCCCCGGCACACCGGCTAATGACCCTGTAACTGTATATATGTCAGCTAGATACATTTCCAGTGGGTCGGCGGTTTTCTCTCCCAATTTGAAGGCTGGGGTGGGCGCGGTGGGCGTGAGAATCGCGTCAACCTTCTCAAACGCATCGGCGAAATCGCGTGCTATCAGAGCTCGGACTTTTTGTGCGCGAAGATAGTAAGCATCATAGTAGCCGGACGACAACGCATACGTGCCGAGCATGATGCGGCGCTTGACCTCGGGGCCGAAGCCACGTTCACGGGTCTTGCGGTACATATCCATCAACGTGTTGCCCTGCACACGGAGGCCGTAGCGCACGCCGTCGTACCGGGCGAGATTCGAGCTAGCTTCCGCCGTGGCGACAATATAATAGGTGGCGATCGCGTAGTCCGTATGCGGCATTTTGAGCGGCACCCTCTTGCAGCCGAGTTTCTCGAGCAGCGCGATACCGGCTTGAACCTTGGCCTTCACTTCCGGGTCGAGTCCGGCACCGAAGTAGTCTTCCGGTACGCCGATTCGCAGGTCGGCGATGGGCTTTTCGATCTCCGCAGCGTAATCCGGCACAGCGACCGCAGCGGAAGTCGAGTCATTTGAGTCATGTCCGGCGATTACGGACATTACGGTAGCCGCGTCAGTTATGGTTGTGGCGAACGGGCCGATCCGGTCGAGCGACGAGGCGAATGCTATAAGGCCGTACCTAGATACGCGCCCGTATGTTGGCATCAGGGCTGGGATCCCGCAGTAGGCGCCTGGCTGCCGGATGGAGCCGCCAGTGTCCGTACCGAGCGAGATGACGGATAAGCCGGCTGCTACGGCTGCGGCCGAGCCGCCGCTGGAGCCTCCGGGCACTCGGTCGAGCGCCTCCGGGTTCCGTACTGGACCGTATGCTGAGTTCTCGTTGGAGCTTCCCATGGCAAACTCGTCGCAATTGGTCTTTCCGAGGATTACCGCGCCGGCCTTTTCCAGGCGTTCGATCGCGGTGGCATCATACGGTGGCGTATAGTTCTCCAGGATCTTTGAGCCACAGGTGGTGCGGACGCCTTGGGTGCTGATTACATCCTTGATCGCGATGGGAACGCCGGCCAGTGGCGGCAGGGGTTGGCCTTTGGCGATGGCCGCATCTATTTTGTCGGCATGGGTATAGGCGCGTTCCGGGCAAAGCGCCAGGAAGGCGTTCAGCTCGGGATTGCGTTGCTCGATTCGGGCGTAGAAGTCCTTCGCCAGTTCACGGGCGGATGTTTTCTTCGTCAGCAGGGCCTCGCGCACGCCCCCGACGGTCCAGGTTGGCAAGGCGCTCATCGCTCGATTACCTTCGGCACGCGGAAGAACGGCTTGGCTGCATCCGGCGCCTCGGCCAAAACGGCGGCGGCTACGTCGCAGGGGACTACCGCATCGTCACGCAGCTCGGGTTCGTTTCCCGCGGCGCTCGCATCGCTCGTACCGTCAGCGTTCCGCGGCCGCATCTGCGTCATCGGTTCCACGTTCGAGACGTCCAGCTCCTGCAGCTTGCCGACATATGACAGAATTTCATCGAGTTGGCCGCGGTAGGTCTCGACTTCCTCGGGCGCCAGGTCCAGATGCGCAAGTTGTGCGACGCGCAGCACGTCTTCGCGGCTAATCTTCATTGCCACTCCGGGCATCGCGCAGGCCATTGGCGCGATCGGATTTTGGGCAGTAGAGAATTCATAGCATCCATCTTAGTACAGAAGAGGTGCAGCGCAAGTGCCCGCGCGCGCTGGGAAATCGCGGCGAAATTCGTCAGGCTTTGCGGCGGCGGATGAAAGGAGTGTGCTCGTTGTCCAGCTCGTGAGAGATGTGCTTCGGGCCGGGTTTGGCGGCGACAAATTTCACGTCGCGCACCAGCGTGCCGCCCCAGGCTTTATTTACTTGCGCACAGAACTCGCTCTTCATTTCTTCGAGCTGCTTCCGCCAGGCTTTGCCGTCGGCGGCAACTTCCAGACAGCCCTTGTGGCAGCGCACCGGACGCGTGTGGCGCGCCAGAGTTCTGCCCACTACGCTGGGCCACACGCCTGAAAGCCAGGCGACCGCAGCCTCGGGACGCTTCAGCTGGCGCAGCATTCCACCCAGAAAATTTCCGGCGCGTTCCATGGAAGCGGGATTCTAGCACAGACTCGGCCGCTCCGAGCGTGGCTGAAAGTTCCTGCCGGTCTAATCGGAAGGGGGGCCGGCAATTTTCTTGGCGATCCAAATCAAACCGCCGCAAATGGCGAGAGTTGCGATCATTACGACAGCCATCACGCGGCCCATACCGCTATCAAACAATAGCCATGCGAATGCAACAATGCAGACGAGCCAGAGAACCCATTGATGATTGGCGAGCTTCATTTCCCAGTACAGCAGATCCTACGGTCCATTCACGACAAATAACAAGAGGTGCGGCACGAGAAATTTGCGCGCGAGAAGCGGATGGCCGTGAGATCCGAACTGCGGCAAAGTTGGTTTGGAAATGGCGAAGCAGCGCGCGCACTGCACACGAGGAGCAACACATGATTCCGATACGCGTAGTCGCGATACCGACAGAGTTTGCCGATTCAGTTCGCCGCACGGGCAAAGATCCGCGCTACGGCCACCCGGCGCACACCGCAGTCGCCGGAGAAGGCGCGCCGTGCCGCCACTGCTTGCGAATCATTGCTGCTGGCTCCGAAAACGCCACGCTATTCACTTACGACGCATTCGAAGGCATTGAATCGCTGCCGCTGCCGGGGCCGGTGTACATTCACGCGGAGTGCTGCGAACGTTATCCAGAGCACGGAGGTTTTCCCGTCGCGCTCCGGAACAGCCCGCGAACACTGAATGCGTATGCGCGCGGCCGCCGGTTGGTGGCTGCCGAATACGTCGAGAACAGTAACGTGGACGGCGGGGTTGAAGAGCTCTTCGCGCGCGCAGATGTGGATTATATCCATGTGCGGAGCACCACGGCGGGTTGCTATACGTTTCGCATCGAGCGCGCCAAGTTAGCGGCGACACACAGCCGAGGAGTGAGCAGCGGGCGGGCCTAAGACCCGCCCCTACGACAAATTGCCATTGTTGGCAGTTACGGAATTGCGAGGGTAAATCGGCGTCATTGGCAACTACGGTGCAGCTGCGGCGCTTGCGCCGTTGAGGCCTAGCTCTGGGGCGATGCTGCGCAGGGCCGCGATGCAGAAGGCGATGTGTTCGTCGAGGGGGACCCCGAGTTCTTCGGCGCCTTTGTAAACGTCGTCGCGATTTACGCCGCGAGCGAACGCTTTGTCCTTCAGCTTTTTCTTCACTGACGCGGCTTCCACCTCGTGAATGCTTTTGCTGGGCTTGATCAACGCGCAGGCGGTGAGGAAGCCGGCCAGCTCGTCACAGGCGAATAGGGTTTTGTCCAGCGAGGAAGTTCGGGCGACGTTGCAATAGTCGGCGTGGCCGAGAATGGCGTGGATCATTTCTTCGGGGTAGCCGCGCTCACGCAGAATTTTCGATCCTTCGTAGGGATGTTCTTCCGTCGGGTGATGAGCGGCATTCGGCCAACGCTCGTAATCGAAATCGTGAAGCAGCCCGGTGGTGCCCCACAGCTCTTCGTCTGCGCCTAGTTTCCGGGCGTAGGCTCGCACGCAAGCCTCTACCGACAACGCGTGTTTGCGGAGGCTTTCACCTTGCGTGTATTCGCAGAGCAGGCTCCAGGACTCGTCCCGATTCGGCATCATTCCCCACTTGGCCCCTCTTTGGCCGCTTGTCGGAGTCTACCGCACAGCTGAACCGCACCGCCAGACCCTGTCGCAGAGCGACACCGGTCGCCCAGCGAGCGCAGACGCCACGATCAGAGGGAGTATTTGTGCCCTGGCGAGACGAAACGCAGCGAACGGGCGGGGACGAAGACAGCTGCGCCGAGTTTATTAGGGAACGCCAATGAGGATACCGCAGACGCCCGCCTCATGCGGCTATGGTCAACGCCGATCAAGAGGACTTACGGCAGAATTGTCTCAAACGGAGCGCGCGCGAAGAAATGAGACGTATAGTTTTGAGACAGTTTCACGAGCGCGTAAGTGGTGGCCGCAGACGATTCGGTGTTTGTTCTCGTCATTGATTGAACACAAACAGTTTGCGGGCGTGAATTCCGAGCAACGAGCCGGAAATCTCCAGAATCGAGCCGAAAAAAACACGCGAAGTGTGGGCATCAGAATTGCAAGCACAAATCGTCAGTGGATGACGCTGAATGGCATTGTGTTCATGTCGTTAGCGGACGCGAAACGGCGAGGGCGAACAAAAGTCGCACCACTTTTTGAAGCGCGGGGGCACGATAACGGCTTCTGATTGTGGAATCCGCTCGGTGAAAGTTAAAATCATTCCGGCTAGAGGACGAAAAAGGGCTTGACAAGAAATGGCAGCGTGTGGAGAATCGCTCCCGCGCCTGTTTCTGCCTTCCCCTGTTGTGACGTTCCTCCCCTTCGCATCGCCGGAATAGTCTGTGAGGAGAACCGGTGGCGGAAAAAGAAGCCATAGAAGCGAGCATGGATTTGGATCGTGAAGTACTTCGATGTCAGGTATGTGGATTAGTCCAATACCGGACACGCACGGACAACTGCCGTCGTTGTCTGCGCATGCTGCCCCCGAAGGTGACGTTCGTCATTCCGACGCCGTCGCCCCAAGATCTGCCGGGGGATGATCGCCAACTGTTTGAGAACTGGCCGAACCGCGAAACTGTGGAAAACATCGGCCAGCGCATCAGGCAGCTGCGCGAATCACGCGGCATGACGCAGAGCCAGCTACAGGCTCGTTCGCGCGTTTCTCGCTCCTACTTGTCCCGCATTGAAAGTGGACAGATGACGCCAAGTCTCGGCACGCTGGAAAAGATTGCCGAAGCGCTGGGCGTTGGTCTGAACCGCTTCTTCGTGCCGGAGACCAATGGCGAGACGGTGCTGGAAGATCCCTTCATTCAGGGACTTCGCCCGTACCTGCGGCAGCTCGATTGGACGCAGTGGCAGGGCATTCTGAAGCGCTTGCAGGCGATCAGCGAACACGTCAGCACCAATCACACGGTGCGTGTGCTGCCGCCACAAGTTGCCGAGCGCTTGCCTCACCACATGCCCCGCCGGCAACAGCAGATGCCCCATACCGCGACGGCGCTGCACCGCTAGTCGCCGCGGGAAGGGAAGGCGCAACGCCTGACGGACAGGCCGGATTCTGGGAAGGGCTTGGCACGCTTGCTTCGGCCGGCTGCCAGGCCCCGCTCCCGAACGGCCGGAGGTCCGTTCGTTAGGGCGGGAACGCCAGCGTCAACACCACCGAGCTATCCAGCTCGGCGTTTGTCCACGCTTGGTCTAATCCACGAAAAAATTTAACGCTACTTTCTGAGGGCAAACCTCGTCGTAGGAACTCGCGCTGGGCCAGCCTATTAAGGGATCACTGTGCTTCTTTCTTGCCAGCGCGAAACAGCACGATATCCACGCCGTCGGATTTCCTGGTGAGTGCGACGACGCGCGCGCCATCGCCGTGGTCATCCACAAATGCGATGTCGGTATCGGAGTCAACAGTGACGCCGTGGATCGGGTGTTGCGAGACGTCTCGCTCGCGGCGGAAGCTGGGGCCAAGCCGACGCGCGTACCAGGTGTCCACTTGATCGAGACTGTCTGAAGTGGTGAAGTGTTCGACCGCGATGCCAACTGCTCCATCGTCGTTGGAAAGCTCAACCTTTGCGTTGTTGTCGTTCCCGGTGGATTTTGCCCCCGGATAGACGGGCAGACCCGACGCGCGTGGGACGTCCTTATTCACTTTGATAGCGCCGACCGGCGTCTGAATTTCAACGTTATTGCCCTGATTGTGGACGCGCAGATTGCGGATGAAGAGGCCGGCAAGCGCCAGGCCGAAGAGCACCATCACCACGATGCCGCCGGCTACAATTCCCAGAATCCACCACACGGCGCTGTTGCTGCGTCGTTGGCGCTGCGGAGGAATAGCGACCGGTGGCCGTGCGGAAGCGCTAGACATAATTCACCCCTTGCTTGTTATACGCTTATACATACGCAATGAAGTGTGAAAATGTTTCCGGTGCGGCGCAGCCGGTGGCCTAGTTGAAGCGCACTTCGACGCCAGGATGCCGGTCGAGGTGCACGGAATCAATGAAGCGCACTTCCGCCTCCTCGAGCGTCATGATTAGGGAATGTGTGCGCGTTCCGTCGCGGAAGAAATTCACGCCGTGCAGCAGGCCGCCGCCGGTGACTCCTGTGCACGCGAAGATGATTTTCTTTCCTGGTGCCAGGTCCACTGTTTCGTAGATGCGCTTGGGATCCTTGATGCCCATGGCGGCGGTGCGTTCGAGATGTTCGGGTTTCGAAACGACCAGCCGCGCGAGTATCTGCCCGTTTAGACAGCGCAGAGCAGCTGCGGTGAGCACTCCTTCGGGCGCGCCGCCGGTGCCCATCACCGCGTGCACCGACGTGCCGCGCACCGCTGCGGAAATTCCCGCGGAAAGATCGCCGTCTGATATCAGACGGATGCGTGCGCCGGCTTTGCGTATGTCTGCGACGAGCTTTTCGTGGCGCGGACGATCCAGCACCACGATCACCAGGTCTTCGACGTCGCGGTCGTAACGGCGGGCGATGGCGCGGAGGTTATCTTTCACCGGGGCGTCCAGATCGATCGCGCCTTTTGCCGGTGGGCCCGACGATAATTTTTTCCATGTAGAGATCGGGCGCGTGCAGCAGGCCGCCATGTTCGCTCGCGGCTAGCACCACGATTGCGCCGGGTTCGCCCGTCGCGCAAAGATTGGTACCTTCGAGCGGGTCCACGGCGATGTCCACTTTGGGGTACTCGCGGCTCTTGTCGCGCACGGCCGCGCCCACTTTTTCGCCGATGAAGAGCATGGGGGCTTCGTCGCGCTCGCCTTCGCCAATGACGATGGTGCCGTCCATGCCCACGCGATCCATTTCCCCGCGCATGGCTTCGACGGCGGCTCGGTCAGACCCCTCGCGGTCTCCCTGGCCCATGGTGCGCGCCGAAGCGATGGCCGCATTTTCAACTGTGCGCAGGAATTCGAGGCTGAGTTCTTTCTCCATGGCGGCTCCTGAAATGTGATTTGCTGCCGGGGGCTGGGACGTTCCTTCCGGGCGGCCTATCATAATCCAAATGCGCGAAATCCAATCAAGGCGTTATTTGCACGTGCGGTCGACGGATGTGGCGAACAGTACCGCGAGTTTAATTCTATTGACTGCCAATGTGACTTGAGTGAAAAAGGGAACTAGCTATGAAGCTAGCGGGTTCATCTCTGTATGTCTCGCGCAAGGCGTTCGTGGTCTTTGTGATGCTCGTAGCGTTTTTATCGTCAGGCCGAGGCCAAGGCCGCGAAAAGGAACGTCCTGTGGGAAATCAAATTTCTTATCGCACGATTCAGATTGATGGGCTCTCGATTTTCTACCGCGAAGCTGGGCCGAAGGATGCGCCGACGCTTTTGTTACTGCACGGATTGCCGTCTTCGTCGCGTATGTTCGATCCGCTCTTCGTGCGGCTTGCGGACCGCTATCACATGGTCGCGCCGGATTACCCGGGTTTTGGACACAGCGACTGGCCGGACCCCAAAAAGTTCGCATATACATTCGACCATATCGCCGAAACCATGAATCACTTCACGGAAGCGCTTGGCCTGACGCGTTACACGCTGTACATGCAGGATTACGGCGGGCCTGTGGGCTTTCGCATGATTTTGGCGCATCCGGAGCGTGTGGAGGCACTCATCGTGCAGGACGCTGTGGCGCACAACGAGGGTCTCGGCGCGAATTGGAAGACGCGGCGCGCTTATTGGGCTGATCGCGCCCCGAACGAAGCGGCGCTGCGCACCAATCTCCTTTCGCTGCGCGACGACGCGCGCGCGGCACGTTGGCGACGATCCTAACTTGGAGCGCCATGACCCGGATCTGTGGACCGATGAATATTATTTTCTCAATCAGCCGGGGCAGGCGGACATTCAAAGCGACCTTTTCTACGATTACCGCACGAATGTGGAGAATTACCCCAAGTGGCAAGCGTGGATGCGCGAGAAGCAGCCGCGCCTGCTCGTGATTTGGGGCAAATATGAAAGCTCATTCGATCCTTCGGAGCCCGAATCCTATCGCCACGACGTTCCGAAGGCCGAAATTCACATCGTGGATGGCCCGCATTTCGCGCTCGATACCGCAGCGGATCCGATTGCCCAGTTCATCCGCGAATTCATGAAGTAGCGACGACAGGGACCGTTGAAATTTCCACTGCGTGATTAAAATTTCAACGCTGTACCAGCGGCCCCGTTCCCTTCAGCGCAATCGTTTCAGTCTTGCAGTCCAGGCGAAACTTTGGCATCTGCCATGCATTCAGCAGGCTGGCAGCTCGATTAACTCGAGGAAAACATGGCCACCGCAAAGAAAGCAAAGAAGAGCGCAAAGCACCTCCGCAAAGCCCAGAAGCTGGAAGAGCAAAAGCCGCTCAGCAAAGGGAGCCTCCCAACCGAATCAGTTAGCATTCCGTTCAACAAGATCGAATGGAAGTACAACTAGTTCGACAAATCGTAACAGAGCGCCAGAGGTTCAGGTGAAGCTGAATCTGAGAACCAGCTAGGACGCGACGCCGAATAGGAAGACGACGACAAAGAAGAAGAGCCTGAGAAAGCCCAAAAGCCCTTAGCCAGCAGGCCACTGCGCGCCTTCAGCCAGCCGCGACCCACTCCATACAGGACATAGGGAGTCAGGACGGCGTGAATCGTCGCACTGCAGGAGCGATGCTGACCTAGGGGTGGTTTGCGAACCGCTCCTACGGATTTCACCCACGCGAAGTGGATTCACTCTTACCTCTCCATTCGTTGACTTGCTGTTGCGCGCATCCTAAGATTAGCGCCGCTCATGCCTGATGTCCCGCCTCCGATCGGTCGCGTCGTCTCGCATTACCGCATCGTCGAAAAGCTCGGTGGCGGCGGCATGGGTGTGGTTTACAAGGCTGAAGACATCAAGCTTGGCCGCTTCGTGGCTCTGAAATTCCTGCCCGACGATGTAGCGAAAGATCCGCAAGCGCTCGGCCGCTTCCAACGTGAAGCCAAAGCTGCCTCCGCGCTGAATCATCCCAACATCTGCACCATCTACGAAATTGACGATCAGGGCGGCGAAGCCTTCATCGCCATGGAATATCTGGACGGCCAGACGCTGAAGCACCGGATCGCCGCCGGACCTCTGCCGCTCGATGAATTACTCGACGTGGGCATTCAGGTGGCGAATGCGCTCGATGCTGCTCATGCTCAAGACATCGTGCACCGCGACATCAAGCCTGCAAATATTTTTTGCACGCGCAGCGGACAAACCAAGGTGCTCGATTTCGGGCTGGCCAAGATCATATCGCCGCGCCGCGTGCTTCCGGGCGCGACGGCATCCGCGCTCCCCACTGTCACTGCCGAGGAGGCGCTGAGCAGCCCTGGCTCAGCGATGGGAACGGTGCTGTATATGTCGCCGGAGCAGGCGATGGGCGAAGAACTGGACGCGCGCACCGATCTGTTTTCGTATGGTGCGGTGCTGTACGAAATGGCCACGGGCGCGCTGCCGTTCGCGGGAGCAACCTCAGCGGCTATTTTCGACGCCATCCTGCACAAAGCGCCGCCGCAGCCCGCGCGGCTGAATCCGGTGTTGCCGGGTGAACTCGAGCGGATCATTCAGAAGGCGCTGGAGAAGGACCAGAAGCTGCGCTACCAGCATGCCTCGGACCTGCGCGCAGATTTGGAGCGGCTGAAGCGCGACACGGATTCGGGGAGGACCGCGGTGGGACAGGCGAGACGCGACGCTTCTGCATCTTCAGGCGAGCTTCCAAAGCGATTCATCCGCATCACGCGCATTGGAAAGCTCGGCGGTTGTCGAAGCCGCGAAGCAGCACAAGTTCGGCGTCGCAGCGGTCGCCTTCATCGCGCTGTTGCTGATCGCTGCGGCCGGATATGGACTCTATTCATTTCTCAGCGGCAAAGCTCATCGGCCGTTCGAAAATTTCACTATCACTCAAGTCACGAACAACGGAAAGACGATTGCGGCGGCCATTTCGCCTGACGCGAAATATCTTCTCAGCGTGTTGGACGAAAACGGCAAGCAGAGCCTCTGGCTGCGCCACGTGCCCACCAATAGCGACACGCAGGTGATTGCGCCGGCAGATGCCATTTACCAAAGCCTCGCTTTTTCGCCGGACGGTGGCTACATCTATTTCCTGCGCGCGACTGACAAGCTCGGTAGGGGGGCTGATCTCCTGCGAGCGCCGGTGCTGGGCGGTACGCCGCAGGTGATCGTAAGAAATGTTGACTCGCGAATTACTTTTTCGCCCGATGGCCAGCGCTTCGGCTTTGCACGCGGGATGTCCCCAGATGTCGGAAAGTTTCGACTGCTTACGGCAAACGGAGATGGCACGAGTGAACTGGCGTTTGCGGATGGGCCCATGTCGGCATTCCCGACGGCCGTCGCCTGGTCGCCCGACGGCAAACAAATCGCCACTTCAACCCCCGGTGCCGACGGTGTATTGGGCGTGATTCAAATACAGGACGTGGCTTCCGGTCAGGTGAAGACGCTGTCCCGCTTCAACAACGTGCAGTTGAACGATTTGGCGTGGCTGCCTGGCTCGCGCGGCCTCGTGGCCACCTATCAACCGAACGCGACACTCTATGCGCGCAGTCAGATCGCGTTCGTATCTGAGCCCGCAGGCCAGTTTCGTCCCATCACCAGGGACACCAACAATTATCAGACGCTTACCGTTTCGGCGGATGGAAAAACACTTGCCACGGTTCAGCAAAAGGCGACGCAAACGTTCTACCTGTTGCCTGCCGCTGGATTCACCGGGAATCCTCCGAATCCTGCGCCGGCGCAGATCAAGGATGCGATTTTTTTTGATTGGGCGGGAAACGGAATTCTTTACTTCGATGATGTGGATTCTCTGGTGCGGATATCAGCCGACGGCGCAGACAAAGCAGTGCTCGTGAGTGACTCCGGCGCCCAAATTATTCAACCGACGAGCTGCCAGGACGGCCGCTATATTGTCTTTACCTGGGCCGGCCATTCGGCCAAAAACAAGACGGGCCTCTGGCGGGTTAACGCCGACGGTTCGAACCCCAAGCAACTCACCGATGGCACACAGGACATCTTGGCGAAATGCTCACCGGACGGACGGTGGGTGCTCTATCAGGATTTACAAAATTTTCAAATCAATCGAGTGAGCATTGACGGCGGAGCGGCTGGGGTAGTGCCGGGAACGGCGATACCCGGCGCCTACTTCGACTACGGACTCGACATTGCGCCGGACGGGAAACTACTGGCGTTCGTCACGACCGGCGGTACGAATGAGATCGTTCATCAGCTCGCTGTGGTGCCTCTGGACGCAGGGCCTGAGCCAAAGCGGCGCATGCTGGATCCTGATCCGCGCGTCTCGGGCGGACCGCAATTTACGCCGGATGGACGGGCCCTCGTCTATCCCATCCACGAAAGCGGCACGGACAATCTGTGGTTACAGCCGCTTGATGGTTCTCATGGCCGCCAGATTACGCAGTTCAAGTCCGATGGGATTTCGTCATTCCGGTTCTCACCAGACGGCAAGACCATCGGCGTATTGCGTTCTCACGTGGAATCCGATGTGGTGCTGCTGCGCGATGAGGCATCCGCGCCGCGGTGACGCGGCCCTACGGCGTTAGTGAGCATGCAATCAATTGCTGCGCGTTGACTTGCCGTTGGGCTCATCCTAATATGAGCGCCGCTCATGCCTGATGTCCCACCCCTCATCGGTCGCGTCGTCTCGCATTACCGCATTGTCGAAAAACTCGGCGGCGGTGGTATGGGTGTGGTTTACAAGGCTGAGGATGTGAAGCTCGGCCGTTTTGTGGCCCTGAAATTTCTGCCCGACGACGTCGCGAAGGATCCGCAAACGCTCAGCCGCTTCCAACGCGAAGCCAAGGCCGCTTCCGCGCTGAACCACCCGAACATTTGTACCATCTACGAGATTGACGATCACAGCGGCGAAGCGTTCATCGCGATGGAATTTCTCGACGGCGTCACGCTGAAGCATCGCATTTCGGGGCAGCCGCTCGAGGCAGATACGCTGCTCGGCTTGGCCATCGGGATTGCCGACGCTCTGGACGCGGCGCACAGCAAGGGCATCGTGCACCGCGACATTAAGCCGGCGAATATTTTCGTCACCGAGCGCGGCAACGCCAAAATTCTGGATTTCGGGCTGGCCAAGCAGATTCGCCGCGCAGTGGCGCACACCGTTACGCAGGATGCAGTCCTTGCGGGGCAGTTGACGGCTGGAGTAAATCCGGAAGATCTTACCAGCCCGGGTGTTGCGGTCGGGACGGTCGCTTACATGTCGCCCGAGCAAGTTCGCGGCAAGGAACTGGACGCGCGCAGCGATCTTTTTTCATTTGGCGTGGTTTTGTATGAGATGGCTACCGGGTCTGTGCCGTTTCGCGGTGAAACTTCCGGAGTGATTACGGATGCGATTTTGAATCGCGCGCCGGCCGCTCCAGTGCGGCTGAACCCGGAAATCCCCGCGAAGCTGGAAGACATCATCAACAAGGCGCTGGAGAAAGACCGCGACCTGCGCTATCAGAATGCTTCGGACATCCGCGCTGATTTGAAGCGCGTAAAGCGCGACGGCGACACTGGGCGTTCGGCATTCTATCCGGCCCAGGCGACGGAAGAACCGCCCGCGAGATTATCGAATTCGGCGACCGGCGGATCGGGCGGTTCATCGGGCAGTTCTTCACGGGGATTGATGCAAGGTTCTGCCGGCCACGCGCCTTCCGATCGCCTTTCCGAAATAGGACTTGCCGCCGATGCGGCAGCTGCCTCAGGCGCGACGCATCTTTCTTCAGGAGCTGGCACGCCTTCCTGGCAGCGCCTCGTGCCGTGGGCGTTTGCCGCGGTCCTCGCCGTCGGGTTGCTTGTCGCGATGTTAGCGCTGCATCAGGCCGGGAATCCTCCTGCGCACAGGCCGGTGGAGCTCTCGCTATGGATTCCCGCAGCCGAGCAGCTTCAGATAGCCAGCGGGCCAGCTGTGATCATCTCTCCCGATGCCGCGCGTTTGGCGTACGTGACGCGCGCGGGTGGCTCTGGTGTGGGACAACTCTACGTGCGCGAGCTGGACAAAGTAGCTGCCATGTCACTCGACGGTGCGTCCGGAGCGCAATCGGCTTTTTTTTCCGCGGACAGTCAATGGATCGGTTTTTTCGCGGACGGAAAATTAAAGAAAATATCGGTGCGTGGCGGCGCGCCGATTGTGTTGTGCGACGCGGGCGGCTCTCGCGGGGGCGATTGGAGTGAAGACGGCACGATCATCTTCCCGACGCAATTCACCAGCCCGCTCTATCGCATTTCCGCAAACGGCGGCACGCCTGTGGCAGCCACGCATCTGGATACGGCGCGTTCCGAGATCACTCACCGCTGGCCGCAATTCCTTCCCGGCGGCAAAGCGGTCCTCTTCACGGCATCGTCGGACAACAACTTTTTCGGGCGTGCCAGTGTGGACGTCGCTCCGCTCGATACGGGCGAGCCAAAAGTCCTGGTGGAGAATGCATATTTTGGGCGCTACCTTGCCGGTGGCTACCTGGCCTACGTTTCGCAGGGCACTGTATTCGTCGCTCCCTTTGATGCGAAAGCATTGAAAGTTACCGGGACCGCGATTCCGGTGATGCAGGCCGTGAATTACGACATATCCAACGGCAGCGCGCAGTTCAGCGTGTCCAAGGACGGTACGGCGGTTCACTTGGATGGCGGCACTGCGGGTCAGAATCTTAATCTGGTGCTGATGGACCGGAAGGGCAACTCGTCAGTGCTGGTAACCGATCAGCCGGACGCCGCCGTGCCACGCCTTTCACCCGATGGCAAGCGGCTCGCCTTTCAGCAGGGCACAGGCAACATCTGGATATACGACCTGGAGCGAAAGACTACGTCTCGCGCGATGCTTGGCACCGTTGGCGCGAGCTGGCCGCAATGGACGCCGGACGGCCAGCGGCTCACCTATGCGCATCCTCGCAGCACGTCGAACGGCTCCGGGCAATCCATTTACTGGGAACGCGCCGATGGCTCGGGTGAAGAGCAGCCTTTGACCTCGGAAGCCATTTTGAACGCGTATCCGTCCTCCTGGTCGCCGGATGGCAGAATTCTGGCGTTCCAACGGCTCTCCGGAAAGGATGGGAGCTGCTGCGAGATCTGGAGCCTCGCGGTGGACGAAACAGGGAAACCCGGCGAAGCGCATGAAGTTCCGGGGGTGGGTAGGGGCTTCGCGCCGGCGTTGTCGCCGGATGGCCACTGGCTGGCCTATGCCTCGCCAGAGGGCGGCAGCGTCCAGGTTTTTGTGGTGCCCTTTCCCGGCCCGGGAGGCAAATGGCAAATCTCCACCGGCAGCGGATTCGACCCACGCTGGTCGAAGAGCAGTCACGAACTATTCTACGTGGATGGGCGTGCGCTCATCGCGGTACCCTACTCCGTCGAGAAAGGCTCATTTCAACCGGGAAAACCCGAGCAGCTTTTCTCGGACCGTTTCGAGATGCGCGCTCCGCTAGGCTCCTATGACGTTACGCCCGACGGTCAGCACTTCGTGATGCTGCAACTCACGGGAGGCAGAACTGCGGCGGCTTCCGGGCCCACCGTGGTCCTGAACTGGATCGACCAAGCCCGCCAGCTGGTAGCCGCCGGACAAAACGACGCCGCGAAATAATTTCTTACTGAATTTTGGCGTTCACCAGGAAGGGATCGTCGAATTCGGTCATGTCACCGGATTTTTTTCCAGTGACCGGCTGCAAGCGCGCGGAAAGTGGCTTGTGCCACTTCACTGAAAGGCTCGCCACGTCGCCCAGGATGCGCTCCAGTTGTTCGGTTGTGATGTCGCCGGGCATTGGAATCGTATCGAGGCCTGTGCCGCAGACTGCTGAGTACGCTAGCAGAGCATCCATCGAGAGGTGGCCTTCGTTCCAGCGGTGTGCCAGAACCGTATCCTCGAGTATCGGCAGCATCAATCCTGAATAGCCGGCCTGCTTCACTGGAATTGCTTTCAGCGCGCGAGTGATGATCGCGGCGGCAGTCATCGTTCCGCTGGAGCCGACGGGCGCGCCCAGGAAATTTTCAATCGCGCGGCCGATGGAAACATCCATCAGCGGCGCCGGTGATAGGTCCAGGCCGCCGTATTTCCAGCCGCTGGCGTTGCTGATCGCTACCGCGGTTTTTTCGATTTCTGTGGCATACGTTCCCAGGGTAGTTTTCAATTGCTGTTCGGCTTCGTTCGGGGATTTCGTCGAAGCGAAGACTTCGCTCACGACGTTTGCAGACTCGAGACCGATCGCGAATTGCTTTCCTTCGCCTGTGAAATAAGAGGCGGGATAGAAAGGCGTCCCAGAAGGCACCAGCGACGCCGCTGTAAAACTGAAATTGCCCTGACTGTGCGGCGTGTTGACTTCGAGATATTTTATGACGCCAGCTGCGGCGTGAATCGATTTCCAGTGCATGCCATCTTCCCCAGCGATGAACACCGAGCCTTCCAGTGTTTTCGAATTTGCGATAATTTTCGCGAGCAGCTCCGCTTGATGCGGGTCGTCTGTGTCGCTCATCATGGCAGGGCCGATCGCCGCATCGAATTTCTCTCTCACCGCGAGGGCGTCGTAATCGCGGAAGAACGCGAGCACCTGTTCGTCGGTCATCCCGCGCGTGTATTCGGGAAACGGTTGCGTGGTGATGCGGATGGTTTCCACTTCGTAGCCGGACTTTTCGAACGCAGACTTGGCGCCGCGCAAAAATTTCAGGGTTTGTTGAATTTGCTCCTGGAAATGCGCGGGTTCGAGGCGCACAAATGCGGTGATCGCTCGTACTTTTGGCTTTGACTGTGTATATGCGGCGCGCGCGGGAAACGCTGCTGCGAAAATAGCGGCGAACGCGCAGATTGCGGCGACCAAGGCCAGCGCGGTATCGCGTCGGATCCGAGCGCGGCTCATGAAAACGCCGCGATCCCGGTAATCCGCTCACCGATGATCAATTTGTGTATGTCGTGCGTGCCTTCGTAAGTGAACACCGACTCGAGGTTGTTCATGTGGCGCATCACGCAGTAATCGTCCACAATACCATTCGCGCCTAGGATTTCGCGGGCCATGCGGGCTGTTTCCCGCGCCATCCATACGTTGTTCATCTTCAGCATCGAAATGTGCGAGGGATGGACGCGTCCCGCATCCTTCAACCTCCCAACCTGCAGCGCCAGGAATTGCGCCTTAGTGATTTCCGTGACCATCCAGACCAATTTTTCTTGCACCAACTGATGCGACGCGATCGGCTTGTTGTCGAATTGCTTGCGCTGTTTGGCGTAGTTCAGGGCCGTGTCGTAACAAGCCATCGCCGCGCCGATGCCGCCCCAGCCGATGCCGTAGCGCGCCTGATTCAGGCAGGAAAGCGGGCCTTTCAGTCCTTCGACGCCGGGAAGCAGATTTGTGGCCGGAATTTTGCAGTCGGTCATCGCCAAGCCCGAAGTTACCGAAGCGCGCAGTGAATATTTTCCGTGGACGTCCCAGGCTTTGTAACCCGGCGTGCCTTTTTCCACGAGGAAGCCGCGGATGACATCATCTTCGCACTTCGCCCAAATCACGGCGACGTCTGCAATCGAGCCGCTGGTGATCCACATTTTTTCGCCGTTCAGGACGTAGTCGCCGCCCTTTTTAACTGCGCGCGTCAACATGCCCCCGGGATTCGATCCGAATTGCGGCTCCGTGAGGCCGAAGCAACCGATCGCTTTTCCCTGTTGCAGCAGCGGCAGCCATTTATCTTTTTGCGCGTCCGAACCGAACGCGTGAATCGGATACATCACCAGCGCCGATTGCACCGAAACAAAACTGCGCAGTCCGGAATCGCCGCGCTCCAGCTCCTGCGTCACCAGGCCGTATTCCACGTTGGACATGCCCGCGCATCCGTAGCCCTTGAGGCTCGCTCCGAAAAGTCCCAGGTCGGCCATCTGCGGCACCAGCTGCACCGGGAATTTTCCTTCGCGATTGTATTCCTCGATGATGGGCATGATTTCCGCGTCCACGAACTGCCGCGCCGTATTGCGCGCCAGCTTCTCTTCGTCGCTCAGCAGGGAATCGAAGTCGAGGAAATCAACCCCGGGAAAAGATGGCATGAAATGTCTCCTTGAAAAGGGCCGCGCGCATCGGCAGGCTGCAATATATAGCGCAGTCCAAACGGCGATTGTATCGAATTCGCGGCACCCTGCGCTAGTAAGTGCCGTTCCCAGTAGCGACCGGCGAAGTGGGGAACTATCAGGCTTCCGGCGTCGTATCATTTGGCGAAGCGGGCCTGGAAGCTACCATTCTGTTTGAAACTGCGTCAGAGTATGTGACAGAACTGGTAGTCATGGTCGAAGCAGGCGGTTCGGCCTTCCGAAGATTCCTAAAATCGAGCGCGGGCCCCGTGTGAATTCCTGATTGAGCCGAGGAGGTGACGCGGTCATGCGAATTCCTCAGGTTTTCGAGACTCTCTGGGCTGATGTGAAATTCGCGGCGCGCGGGCTGCGCAAGAGCCCGGGCTTCCTCGCGGTTGTTGTCCTGTCCCTTTCATTAGGAATCGCTGCCAACAGTACGATCTTCAGTGTGCTGAACGCGCTGTTGTACCGCCCTCTGCCTTATCCGCAACCGGAAAGCCTCGTGGTGATCTGGCAGGTTGATCAGGCTCACCCTGATTCCATGAACGCGCCGCCCATTGCCGAAAACGTTGACTGGACGAAACAGAATCACGTGTTCGAAGATATTTCGCTGAGCAGCTTCACGGATAGGGCTATCGTTTCAGGGCTGGGTGAGCCGCGTCCGCTGCATACTCAATATGTTACGCCGAACTTTTTCGCTCAGCTGGGCGCGAAGCCGATCCTCGGGCGGATTTTTGAGGCGGATGAGCAGCAAGACCTATCGCAAGCCATCGTGATCAGCACTCCGTTCTGGAAGCGCGAATACAATGGCGATCCGCATGTGCTGGGAAAGACTCTCAACATTGAGGGCGTCGTATCCACCATCGTAGGAGTGATGCCTGCAGGATTCGCTCCGTTCTATGGTTTCCCGATTGATCTCTGGCAACCAATCAATCCCGCGAACGCCCGTTACAATGCGCGATTCGATCACTGGCTAATGCCGGTGGCGCGCCTGAAGCCTGGCGTGACGCTCGCGCAAGCCCAAGCGGATATGGATGTGATCGGGCGACGGCTGGAGCAGGATTACCCGTCAACGAACAAGGGCCTCGGCGACAAAGTCTTTCCCTTGCACGAAGATCTTTACCGAGGAGCCGGCAGCGCGCTGTACCCGCTTCTGGGCGCCGTGGCATTTGTGCTGTTGATCGCCTGCGTGAACGTCGCGAACCTGATGCAGTTCCGCACAGAGACACGACGCAAAGAATATGCATTGCGCATGTCTCTTGGTGCCGAACGCCGCCGCCTGGTGCAGCAGTTGCTCACGGAAAGCGTCTGGCTCGCCGTGATGGGAGGCGTGCTGGGTACAGGGTTGACGCTGGCGGGCATCCGAGTGTTTCTCGCGCTGGCCGGAGGAGATTTTCCGAATGCGGAGTTGATCACGTTGGACGGGCGCGTGCTGCTCTTTACGCTGGGGATTTCGCTGCTGACGGCCATTCTATTTGGACTGGCACCCGCGCTGCGCGCTTCTCGCCCCGATCTGAATGCCGTATTGCGCGAAAGCGAACGCAAGACGATGTCCGCGTCCAGCCGGTTGGCGCGGCATGCATTGGTGATTTCCGAAGTGGCGCTGGCGATGGTGCTGCTCGTAGGCGCGGGCTTGATGATCAACACGATTTTGCATTTGAAGCGAGTGAATCCAGGATTCGATTACAACCGTTTGCTCACCATGGATTTCCAACTTCCCGAAGGCGGAAAATATCTGGAACGCGTGCCGGGCGGCGACATGGAAAAGGTTCTGCCCACTGCCACGAATTTTTATACGCGGCTTCTCGATAGCTCTCGCGCGCTTCCAGGCGTCGAGTCGGCAGCGCTCATCGGCGCGTTACCGATGCACTGCTGCACGGAAGACTACACATTTTCGATTCTGGGGCACCCGGCACCGCCTCCTGATGACCGGCCGAGCGCCGGATATAGCGAGACAAGCGCAGGGATTTTCAGCACGATGAAAATTCCGCTGATCAAGGGGCGCTATCTGGACGAACACGACACTGAGAACTCTCCCTGGGTGATCGTCGTCAATCAAGCGTTCGCGCACAAATACTTTCCGAATGAAGACCCGATCGGGCAGCAAATTCTGCTGCGGTACGATCCTTACCCGGTGGATCAGCCTCGCCCGCGGCAAATCGTCGGTGTGGTGGGAGACGTAAAGCATCGCGGGCTGGGAAGAGAAACGTTGCCATTTGTTTACGCTTCCTATCTTCAGCAACCAGCTGTCTTTCCTGGCGGAGCAACGCGCGCGCATCTTGCACGAGAATCTAGTTTTGCGAACGTCGCTAGGCCGTCAGGCGGGCCTGGTCGCGAGTATAAAGCAGGCCATTGCTAACATCGACCCGGATGAGCCTATTAGCAACGTCCGGTCCATGGAAGAAATATTGGGCGCATCGCTCGGCGACTGGCGTTTCTACATGCAGCTCCTGGGAATTTTTGCGAGTGTGGCAATTCTGCTGGCCGCCGTGGGAATTTATGGCGTGATGTCGTATTCGGTGAATGAGCGGACTCACGAAATCGGAATACGCATGGCGCTGGGAGCGCAACCTTCCGACGTCCTAAAGTTGGTCGCCAAAACTGGATTGCAGCTCACGTGCATCGGAGTCGTGGTTGGAGCGGCGTTGGCGCTCGGTCTCGCGCGCTTGATTTCCACTTTTCTGTACGGCGTCAAGCCCAGTGATCCGATCACGTATGTCGCCGTCGCGCTAGCACTAGCCGCCGTCGCATTCCTCGCCTGCTATATTCCGGCAAGACGCGCCACCAGGGTCGATCCGATGGTCGCGTTGCGATATGAATAGGCCCAGACACGAGCGGCGTCACATCTGCGATTAGCGCGTGCGGCAGCAGACACTGTCAGTTTTGACAGTTCACTTCCGGAATCACCATGCTTAGCATGCTGACACGAAGGCGGTAGTGCGGCTTTCAGAGTGCGGGTAATCCGCAGCGGCATAGCTCACCCATCCCGAGCATGAAAGCCGGTTCCCGAGGACAAAACAACGTGAGCGAGCTACTCGTTGCAGCTTTGCTCTTCTTTCTAGCCTGCGCAGGAATCGCTTCAGCCCAGGATCCGCGCTGGCCGGGACAGCCTCCAGTACTCGACTCCAGCTCAGCGAATGCAAAGCGAGGATAACGATGGATCCCAGAGACCTTCCCGGTTGGGGCGCTGATTGGGCGTGGGGCCTGCCACTGATCGTACTGACTGTCGTCTTGCACGCTTCCGCCCTTGGGCATATCAACAAAGAGGTAAACTCCAGGTTGAGTCGCGGGGAGCGTCACCGGCATTTCTCCCCCGCCGCAAACTTGATCATCGGTACGACTGCGCTCGCGGCAACAATACTACATGGGCTTGAAGGAGGCATCTGGGCTGCCGCCTACAGGTTGCTTGGTGCATCCAAGGACAACAAGTCCGCGATGCTCTATTCACTAAACGCCTTGACCAGCTACGGCCACGCGGATATCCATCTCGAACCACGATGGGCAATGATGGGTGCCCTGGAAGCCTTGAACGGCTGGATTCTGTTTGGAATCACCACCGCTTTTCTTTTCACCGTAGTGCAAAAGGTGTGGCCGCTGGCGACGGCGGGTGGATCCAGGCCACCCGACCCCGATCGCAGCTAGTCACACTGTCACTTCTGCCAATTGCACGCGAGTCGCATTGCAGGCACTCTCAGCCCGACACGAAATTCCGCAGCCGTGACGGAGAACATGGGCATGAAAACCAGCGTAACGAACTCCGCATTTGCCGCACTCTTGAGCTTCTCCGCCGTTCTGCTGTTCTGCGGCGCCGCCGCGGCCCAAAATAACCAGGAGAAAGGCGTCATCAGTGGACGCAGCGGCGCCACGATGACGCTTACGACCCAGGATTCCGGAAACGTTATCGTGCTGCTCAATTCCGAAACGCAAGTCGAAGAACCCGAAGGCGTCTTCCGCAAGAAGCATCTGAATATGACCGCCCTGGTCCCGGGCCTTTCGGTTGACGTCAAAGGCTACGTAAATGACCATAGTCAACTCGTCGCTGGCACCGTCACTTTTCACGGCTCCGATCTGCAGACCGCCGAGGACATTCAGGCCGGCCTAGCTCCCACCGATCAACAGGTTGCGCAGAACCAAAAGCAAATACAGGAGCAGGAGCAGCAAATTCAGCAGCAACAGCAGGAGATCAAGGCTCAACAAGCGGCTAGTGCCGCGCACGCCGCGGAGATTGCTGCGAATGAAGCTGCGATCGTAGCTGCCAACAAGCGTTTCGGCGAACTAGGCGATTACAATATCCTGGGTGAAGTCACAGTCTTGTTCGGCAACGATCAGGTGGCGATCGAAGAACAATACAAGCCACAACTGCTCAAACTTGCTCAGCAGGCCAAAGGCATCACCGCCTATATCATTCAAGTCAAAGGCTACGCATCGAAAGTCGGCAGTGCTGCGCTAAACGAAAGGTTAAGCACGGAACGCGCCGAAAACGTCACGGATTTCCTCGAACAACAGGCGCAAATTCCCCTCACCAACATTCTGGCCCCTGGCGCAATGGGCACCAGCAGACAGGTCGCGCCAGACACTACCGCGGAAGGCCAAGCCGAAAATCGCCGCGTGGTAGTCAGAATCCTCCAGAACAAGGGCATCGCGGGAACCTGATCGCACGATCCGCGAAGCGTCTAATCGCAGCAACGTGCGCAGCAATCGTCTGGAAGCAATCCGTCGCATCCTGGGAGAAATTTCAGAACCCGACGGGAAGGGGGCTGCATGCTGGGCCTCAGCTGGTCACGATGTCAGCTCCGGATTCGCGGGGCAGAAAACGCGCGCTACTGAGAATAAACGGCGGAGTGCTCCGCGCAGATTTGCTGGAAGATGGGACCATGATTTTCGCTGCGAAAGCGGTTGACCGGGTATCCGCATAGAGTATCTACGTTATACGTGGATGCAAGTTGGTTCCATAACCGTTCCAACTCAACGGCTGCTTCCACCTTGCCCGCGGCGTGCAAGAGCGATGCACATTCTCCACACGCTGCGACGCGCGGATGCTTTCCAGTGGCGGCTCTGAGGGCGGACGCAAGGAGTTCGCCCGAAGCTTTCATAAATCGAGCCGCGTCCGTATGGTCACTCACGAGAAATGTGGCATGCACGTCGGCGGGTTCCACGGGAAGGTAGCGTCCCTGTTCCATGGCCGCGGCGAAGTCGCAACCTTCCGCCTCTAATTTCTGGTGGAGGCGGTTGCGATGCGAAAGGGTGAAGATAGAAATGGCAGCATCACCGTTTGCAAGCGCGGCGCCGATAAAACGAGCACAGCGAATGAGAAAGGTTTCATCGTCGGCGTAGAATTCAGCCTCGTGGGAATGGGCGAATGGCTTGTTGCGGATTGAGCGCCGTGCAGACATTGCAACGCTTTCCTCGCTGCGCGGATGAATGGCAGCCTGCGGACCCAGAACGCCGACAAAATCGTGACTGCCCAGAAGAGCGCTTACAAATCTTTCTCCGGACATCACCGCTTCCACCGCCGTGAGCAGTTCGCATTCAGCGTCGGACTTCACTACGTAACCGAATCCACCCGCATTCAGAGCCGCCAGCGCCACATCGAAATCAAGGTTCTGACTTACGAAAAGGATTTTGGATTCCGGGGAAAGCCCGCGAATTTTCGCAGCAGCTTGGATGCCGCTCAGTTCCGGCAGGTTGATGTCCATGAGAATAAGATCGGGACGCAGCTCGGCTGCTTTTAGAACCGCCTCTGGTCCGTCGGACGCCATCCCCACAATTTCCAAGGCAGGGTTTTCCCCGAGCTTCGCAACGAGGTAATGCCGCCAGGGTTCAAAATCATCAACCAGGAGAATACGAAATGAAGTACTAATAACAACCCCCAGGGCCGAAACTCCAGAACTACTACGAACACGGCAATCGTCAATTAGTTGCAGCCGACGGATTATGCCATAATCCGCTCTTTCTATCGCTGTTCGTGAACAATTCCGGGCTTGCGGCTGAGCAACCACGGAAGGTAATTCGTAAGACGGCCAATCAGGAGTTGAGGTTACGCAACTTGTCCTTTTTTCACTCAGAACGCACTGCGTTCCAGTGTCCCTCTCCGTTCTTGTCGCGATAGGTTCCGCTGATCGTCTTCCCTTGGACAATCCTCTCATTACGGGGACCATCCACTCTTCCGCGAAAGGTTAGAGGGGTGCGAGTCTTGGTGTGCAGCAGAATGTGCTGTTGATTAATCGTCCCCTCCAGTTGGCCCGCCTGACCGGGCCCCTCATAATGTCCAGTGATGACACCGCCTTGCTGCACGATATGCATAACCTGCGTACGCTCCCTGCCGTCCGGACCTCTGGAATGAATTGTCCAGTTACCTGCGACGTTAGCGGGGGGCTCCTGGGCCGTCGTGACGCTGCCGAAAGTGAGCACCAGCAAAGTCAAACAGATCAGCTGGAATGTTCGGTCGAAGCTTCTCACGACGCCTCCTGATTACGATTGATGCCTGCAGGACTAAATACCACAGCGGCTTGGAACCGTTCAAGGCTCGGTTATTGACAAACCTGCGTTGCTGATGCAAGTTTTGGGTGCTGCGTAGGGCGCATCGGTGCTGATCGAAAGGGCAACGCCCACCTACGATAAGTAAAAGCCATTGCGCCTATGCCGAATATCGAAAACCTCAAGAAGCAAGCCAAACAGTATCTGCGCTGGCATCGTGAACGATACTATCCTGTCGCAGCGCAAATCAGGGCCGCGTTACCCCGGTTTCGCCACATGGGGGACGTCGAGGTACTGGAGTCAAGCTTCAAGCTAGCGGACGCTCAGGAACTTGTCGCGCGGCAAATGGGGTTCGAGGGATGGCAGGCGCTCAAATCAGGAGCGGCTGCCATGAGCGATGAACCCAGACTGACGACGCCACGTCCCATTCTCAATTCGATTGAGGCGCAACTCTTCGTCGCGAACATCAAGAGTTCCTGTGATTTCTACACACGCAAGCTTGGCTTCGCGGTGAAATTCGTCTATGGCGATCCGCCATACTACGCGCAAGTGATCCGCGACGCTGCACGACTAAACTTGCGGCTGGTCTTCGAGCCGGTGTTCGTTGCAGGCGTTCGCAAGCGCGAAGGTCTACTCTCCGCTACTATTACCGTCTCCACCGCAAAAGAAATCAAACAACTGTTTCTGAGTTATCAGGCTGCGGGAGTCAGCTTCCATCAGGCACTGAAGAAGGAACCATGGGGCGCCAGAGCGTTTATCGTCTCGGATCCCGATGAGAATCTCATTCTCTTTGCCGGCCCAGCAGCCGACTGAACGAAAGGATCCATCATTACTATGACCACAGATGACATTCAGCTGCTCTACGAATATGACCGCTGGGCGAACAACAGGGTTTTGCAGGCGGCCTCCACCCTTAGCGTGGAAGAGTTCACGCGTGATGTGGGTGGCAGCTTCCGTTCTGTGCGAGACACGTTGCTGCACATTATCGCCAGCGAGTGGGCTTGGCTTACAATTTGGAAGCAGCCCTTCCTTACTTCCGCGTTTGTGACCGAGATTTGGCCGCGCCTCGACGACTTGTTTCCTCCGAATACATTTTCCGAAGCGGCCGCGGTGAAGTTAAGGTGGACGGAAGTCGAAAGGGAACAAGTCGAGTTTGTGAATGGGGTCACCAACGAATCTTTAGGAAGGATGCTTCCTGTACTCACAGCAGAAATCAGTCTGGCGCACCTGATGCAACATCTGGCGAACCATTCCACTTACCATCGGGGCCAAGTGGCAGAAAAAATGCGCCAGCTTGGCGCTATCCCGGTCGCCACCGATTTCGCTTTTTTTATACTGGAAGGACGCGGCGAAGTGGCCGACGCGCGCTAGTTCACTGAACCGAGATTTGATACAGCCAAGAAAGCGAAAGATGCGCAACCGTTCGCTGACGGATTGAACGGACTTTCTATTCCTCGGCAAGAGCCTCCATCGGAGATATTTGCGCTGCCCGTTGCGATGGCAGCAGGCAGGCGGCGAGACACACCGCCGCGGTCGCGCACGCGGCAGCGACGAGGACCGCAACGTTAAGCGGCGGTACCTGGAAGAGCAGCGAACGCATCGCGCGGCCTGCTGGCCATGCTCCGAGCAGGCCCAGCATGGTTCCGGCGATTAGCAGGCGCAGTGAGAGCGAGAGAAATTGGATACGAATCCGCCCGGGTTGCGCCCCCAAGGCCATCCGCACTCCGATTTCGCGGCGGCGCTGTGCGACGGCGTAACTCAGCACGCCATAGGTTCCGATGGAGGTGAGCAAGAGAGCTATCGCTGAGAACAGGCCTGCCAGCAGCGCAGGTGAGCGACGCGCGACCAGGCTGTCAGCAATGCGAGTGTCCATCGAGCGGACATCACTGACCGGCACGTTGGCGTCAACCTGTCGCACTACTTTCTGCAGTATCAACGCGAACGATTCCGGGGGCTGACTGGTGCGGGCGACGACGAAGAAGGCGCTGTCAATACGGAAGGGATATGGATAATAGACCGCGCCTTGAGCTGCGTCTTCGGTGAGGCCCGCTTGTTTCACCCCGCCAACAACGCCGACGATGGTGAAAGCGTCGGCATCCTTTCCGCCTTCGGAACCGTCCCACAAGCGTTGGCCAATTGCGCTGGCGTGCGGCCAGTAGTATCGCGCGAAGTCTTCATCCACAACGCAGACTCGATCGGCGCGACGCGAATCGTCGACGGTGAGGAAACGTCCTTCCCGCAGGGAGAAACCCATCGCGCGAAAATAGTCGCCGGCGACCCCGTAAGAATAGTGTCCGCGAGCGGATTCGCCGGGGCGGAGAACATGGCCCGCTACCGTGGCGGCGCTTTTGCCGCTGTTGCCACTGAAGGGCACATTGTTGACCACGCCCGCGGACAACACTCCCGGCAGCTGATTGAGTTTGTCCAGCAAGCTTTCCACAAATTTCACGCGGCCTTCGTCGCCGTAGTCCGCCCACGGAAGCAGAATTTCCCCAGTGAGGATGTGATCGGATTGGAAGCCTGGAGAGATGGCCATCACTCGCTGAAGACTGAGGGCGAGGAGACCAGCTCCGACCAACAGCACAAACGCCAAGGCAATCTGCGCGACGATGAAACTGTGACGCAGGAATTGAGCGCCATGCCCGGTGGTGCCGCCACGGCTCACCGATTGCAGCGCGTTTCCGAGATGGCGGCGAAGATTGAACCAGGCGAGAGGAACGGCGAACACGATGCCCGTGACGATGGACGCGACCAAACCAATCAGTGCCAATCGCACGTCGAAAACGATCAGGCTTCCCAGCGGCAAGCGATCAGTGCCCAACCCGCGCAGCAGCTGGATACCGCCGGCGCCAACCGCTAGTCCGAGTAGTCCCCCGGCGAACGTAAGCAAGGTCGTCTCAATAACCACTTCGCTGATGAGATATTTCCAACCTGCGCCAAGCGCTTGGCGAACGGCTACTTCCTTAGCGCGGCCGCTGGCACGAATAAGAAGTAGGTTGACCAGGTTGACTGCGCCAATCAATAGAAGAACGAGTGCGCCGGCTTCGAGCAGCAGCAGTGTGGGACGCACGGCTGCGACGTGGTCCGCGCGCAATGGCACCACCACTGAACGAAAGCCCGCATCGGCGATCATCTTGGCCTGCGGGTCGTCAACTTCGAGTGCCGCGTTTTGCGCGTCGAGTTCCGACTGAGCTTCTGCGAGCGTGGCGTCCGGCTTGAGGCGCGCGATCATTTGAATCACATTTCCGCCGGAATGCCGTCGCGATGGTGCGCGATCTTCCGGGCGCGATGCCAGGGGCAGGAACACGCGGGCGTCGGAAGAGAGAAAGCGGAAGCTGGGAGGCAAGACGCCGATCACCGTTCTGGAAACGCTGTTTACGCGAATCTGCTTTCCAAGTACGTTGGGATCGGCGTTGAATCGTTGCCGCCAATACGTGTTGGAAAGAATAGCGACATGGTCGGTGTCAGAAGTGGTTTCCTCGTCCGTGAAGGTGCGTCCGATCGCGGGACCGAGCTCGAGAGTAGCGAAAAAATCCGGAGACACGCGCATGGTAGGCTCGCGTTCCGTGGAGCCAGGCTGGCCGACGATTTCCATGCTGTAGCGATAGATCGAGAGCGAGGCGAAGGCAGGAATACGATCACGGCGTTCGTAATAGTTAGTGAGCGAGGAGCCGTCGCGCTCAACGCCGGCCTTCGGATAAGCATTGAATATCGTCATGAGCCGGTCGGGCTGGGGAAAGGGCAGGGGACGGAGCAGCACTGAATCAATGACGGCAAAAATCGTGAGATTCGCGCCAAAGCAAACGGCGAGCGTGAGAAGAGCGGTGGCTGTAAATGCCGGGGTCTTGCGAAATAATCGGGTGGCGTAAGTCAGCTGCCTGCGAAATTCGTCGAAGAAGTGCACGCCGAAGGCTTCGCGGCAATCTGCTTTGATGTTGATGGGGCTGCCGAGTTCAATCCTTGCGCGGCGAGCTGCATTTTCCGGCGAAATGCCGGAGCGGACCAGTTCATCGGTGTATTGCTCGATATGGAAGCGAAGCTCCTCGGACATTCCCTCTTCGAAATCACGCCGGCGGACGAGCACACGAAACAGCGAACGAAGGCGCGGGATCATTTCACACCTCCTCCGGCGTTGCGTTTAGCGCTGCGGCCATCGCAGACGCCAAACGGTTCCATCCGGCGGTTTCCTCACGCAAGCGGCGACGTCCTGCGGCTGTCAAAGTGTAATACTTCGCGCGGCGGTTGTTCTCGCTTTGACCCCATTCAGCGGTGATGAGTTCGTGACTTTCTAAGCGATAAAGAGCCGGATACAGGGACCCTTGGGGAATTTCCAGCGCGTCTTTGGAGATTTGTCGTATGCGCAGCAAGACGCCGTAGCCGTGCAAAGGCTTCAAGGACACCGCTTTGAGGATCAGCATTTCGAGAGTGCCCGGGAGAAGTTCCGCGGATTTGTCCACAGCGTTGGTCTCCTAGTTGAGCTAGGAGTGTAGCGGATGCTCTCCTAGTTTGGCAAGGGGAATGCGCGGCGAGCGGCGAATGGCGTTGTTGCGGACATTGGGTCTCAATCCCGATCACGCAGTTCCGTCACGCAGCTGGGAATCCGATTCGCGGGCCTTCCATTGAATCACCCGCAATCGGGCAGCTTAAGATTTGCCCGCTACGCTGCGGTATCGTGCCCGCATTCCGGCGACCGATTTGACGGCCAGCGCCTGCAACACTTTTTGGTCCACATCTGCGAGCTTCCTGATGTAAAGGCAGCCCTTGCCGGTCGAGTGCTTGCCGAGCTTCGCGAGCAGAGCCGCGGAGTCGCTGAACCCGATCATGTTGTAGAGAACAGTTGCAGCCTTCCGCGGCGAAAAACCGATCAGCGGCATATCGCCCTCGCGCCCACTATCGTAGCGGTAGTGGTAGCTGCCAAATCCGATGATAGATGGTCCCCACATTTTGGGTTTTTCGCCGGCTACGCCTTGCATCAATTTGACAAGTGTCTTGGCATCCGCGCGCCGGGTGGGATCCGTAAGAGCCAAGATAAACGCCGCAACACTTATTTTGGTGGGTTTGGTCTTATTTTCGGCCATGCCTGCTGCCCTCCATCTCCGCCGAGACTAACATGGCTTGCGTGAAGCGAGAACCGGCGCATCGTTTCCGAAAATGACCCTTACCACGGTTTTACTCCCGGCGCAGTGAGCGTCCCTCCACGGGATGTCAGCGGCGGCCGTAGGGATTACCCGTCGGGTATGGGTCCTGCAGAGCGATCGAGCCGCTCTCCAGCAGGGACTTCAGGTTGGAGATGACCTTCGGCCAACCGGCGGACACCGCCGCGATGAACTTCGAAGGTTCGCACTCGATGGTGTGGGTGATGGAGAGCTTCACCGCAGTTCCATTGGGTTCCAGCTCCATCGTGCAGAGCGACATGCCTTCAGCCTTCAACTCGGGTTTGTTCATGTGTTGCCAGCGAATCACCAAGCGCCGTGGGGGCTCGGCCTCGACGATTTCGCCAGCGTCGTAGAGCTGACCGTCGCCAGACACCATCTTCCACGAGGATCCCGCCGTCCACTGGCTTTCGATGTGCATGCCGAACCAGTACTGCTTGATGAACTCCGCGTCGGTCAGTGCCGACCACAGCTTCTCGGGCGTGGTGCGGATGTAGGTGACGTACACAAAAGTGCTTTCAGTCTTTTTACTCATGATCATCTCCTTCCAGACTTTTCTTTAGTTTTGCCAGCGTTTGTAAACGCGGGTATTCGAACTTGCTGATCCAGCGTTCCGCGATGTCGTTAATTGGGACGGGATTGATGAAATGAAGTCTCTCCCTCCCCTCACGTTTCCACGACACCAGATTGGCCTTCTTGAGAATGGCAAGATGTTTCGCGACCGCTTGGCGGGTCATGCGCAGCCCCCGGCAAAGCTCTCCGAGCGTTTGTCCGTTCTTACGGTGCAGCTTGTCCAGGAGCTTGCGACGGCTGGCGTCCGCCAATGCTCGAAAAAGAGGGTCATCGCTCATCTCAGAATAGGGAACCGTATGGTTCCCTATCAACAATAGGGAACCCAGCGGTTCCGTGTCAAGCGTTTTCTTTTCAGGTCAGAATTGAAGCTTGTGCACGCCCAGCGAGGATGGCTGCGGAATGCCGCAGAGCATCTGTCCAGCCACGCCGCGAGAAATGGGTCCAAGTCCTCATTGACGCTGCAAGCGGAAGAGTCGGTCGTCGTATGGCGGTGATACAGGTGCTCAACGAATCAGGAATTTCGATCGCTCAGGCGTTCGTGCCACCGTCAACGGTGAGATTCGCGCCGGTGATGTACGACGCTTCGGGACTAGCGACGAAAGCTACCAGCGCCGCAACTTCGGCCACCGTTCCGAAACGATTCAGCGCCGTGTTGGCCTTTTGTGGCACCGCCCAGTCTCCCGCCGCCGGATTCAAATCCGTGTCAATCGGTCCGGGCTGGACATTATTGACCGTGATGCCCCGGCCGCCCACTTCGCGCGACAAACCTTGCGTGAACATTTTGATGGCTCCCTTCGTGGCCGAGTACGCCACCAGTCCCGGCGTCATCATGCGCTCACCTACACAGGAGCCGATCATGATGATGCGGCCACCGTTCTTCATGTGCTTCAGCGCCGCCTGGGTTGCGACGAGCGCGCCGCGGACATTTAGGTTAAACATCTGGTCTATATCTTCAAGTGTGGTCTGCTCGAACGGCTTGGGAATGGCCGTGCCGGCATTGTTCACCAGGATGTCAATTCTGCCGAAGGTAGCGGCAGTCTTTTCGATCGCGGCATTAACGGCTTTCGCATCTGTCGCGTCCGCCTGTATCGCAATCGCCTTGCTGCCGGCGCGTTCGATCTCCTTAACCACTGCCGCGGCCGCGTCGGCGCCTTTCGTATAGGTGATGGCAACATGGGCACCGTCTGCGGCCAGGCGCTTGGCGATTCCCGCGCCGATGCCGCGTGAGCCGCCCGTAATGAGTGCAATTTTGCCTTCGAGTTTCTTGGACATCGTATTTCTCCTGTACCTTTTGAGGTCGCTCTGTGGCGAACGAGAATTGGATGCAGCTCGAACAGTTGCGGATGATGACAGCGCGAAGTTTACTACGCCGTGTTTCTGCGCAGAGCGGCGCACTTGCGGGGCTTTGAGTCTGCAGAGAGCTTCGAGTGGTGGCATCGTTGTGGAAAATAATAAACCGCGCCGCACCCGCTTCTCCGAACTTTCGCCGTGGGCTCGCTCCCCCTTTCCCTTAGCCGTTCGCAAATTCGTTGCGTCCCTACACGTAGAAGCGTACGATTCACCCACACGAGGTCCAGTCTCCCGTCCAGTCTTGGATCTCGATTTCGGTATCAACCTTGACCCGGTGCGAAGCGCGCCTTGCAAAGCGCACCGGTCGCTGCAGGCAATTGCGGAACGTCGCGAAAGTGGTTGGGATGGGTGCCAGCGATGAGATATCCCCTGCGTCCTTCGGCCTTCGTTGTACTTCTAGCGTTAGTTTGTTCCAGCCTTTCTCCTGGAGTTCGCGGCGCTGTTCCGCCGGGTCCACCTGCACTGCAAGAGCGCATCGTCGAAACGCCTGAGCCGTCTCAGCCGTCCGCGACCTCCTCCGCGACCACGACTGCCACGATTCCCGGCCCGCTGCGTTCGTTCTTGCGCATCGCCGGAATCAGCCAGAAAGCGAGTGTCGAGGAAGTCATGTCCCTGCTCGCCCGTAATATATTCTTGCTCGGATATCAGGGCAGCGGCATCTCGAGCCACCCGACCGAATTTCTGATTCTCCTCCGGCGCTACGTGCAGCAGGCGAGGGAACTCACGAACTTGGCCGGACATGACGGCGTGATTCGCGTTTCCAATTGTGCTGGCGCCACGCAATTACTCGGCATCCTCGGCTACAAGGTGGCTGCGGAATGTGGCAAAAGCACCACGTACGTCGAGACAGCCGATCCGCGCAGAGCATTTCTCACGATTGATTCCGGCTTCCCGCTGCCAGACCTGGAAAAAACTTTACAAGATGGCACACCGTTCGTTTATCCGTACCCCGATTCCCAAGTCCCGATCGTTCTAACCGAGCGAGAATGGGCGGAAGCCAGCGGCGGAGGCGGCACGGACAAACAGAACCGGCCGCTGGTTGATTCGCTGCTGCACGATGAGGCTCTAGCTCGTCTCTACTACGCCTGGGCCCGTGTGGACCCGGAAACGCAGGGTGCGCTGCTGCATTCGCCCGGACTAAAGAAATTGGTTCCACTTTCCGCGGCACTGGATTTCTACGGCAGCTACATTCGCGTTGAATCGGGCCGCGTAATTGTTCCCGGCGGCGCAAGCGCAGAGGCGGAATGGAAAGACCTGGTCGGCGCCAGTCCGCGCTCGGCGGGCGAGTTTGTGCCGCACCTGCTTGCGAAAGACAACGGCTGGCTGGCCGCTTACTTTGACTCCCTCTCGCGCATCCCGCCAGAGCAGCAAGCCCACTTCGTCGAGTCTCCGCGGTTGCGCCGCTGTTACGACGCGCTCCGGGGCAAAAATATTTCCCCCAGCGCCACCGCCGCGGTATTCCGGCCCGATCCAACGCTTCTGCTTTTGACGACGCGCATGCAGTGGGACCCGAACGGCGAGCCGCACGTGCCGGGGAATGTCCAGGCATGGAAAGACATACTGCGGCAGAAAAACAATACCGAACTCGCGCATGCATGGGTCGTGGACACGAAAGACTGGAAGAGCACGCCCGACGGTTTGCTGGAAACCATGTTCGCTCTCTCCCGCATCGGCGTAGAAGGCACTCCCGCGGAAGCGTATCTGGTGCTCAGCGAAATAGACGCGAAGCGCCCGGAAGGGCATCGCCTGAGCCCTGGCACCGTGGAACTGATGGCCGGGAAGTTCAGCGAATTTCGCAATCAATATTCCGTCTTCTCCGAATTTCCGGAGCTGAGCGATGCCTCTATCGTCGCGTTTCTGAATACCGCGGGCTCGCTTTGGAAAATCTCAGACCACGCGATGCGCGGCAACGCCATGGGTATTTTCGAAGCGAACGCGATGCTCTGGCAAATCCTTGCGCGCCAGGGCGAGATCCCAGCTAGCGCTCAAGACGCATCGTGGCAGGCCATGATCAAGCCTTTCGCGCATATCACTTCATCCACGCAGGCCTTCGACGCCGGACGCGCGTCGCTCGGACGAGTCCTCCATGCCGCCACGGGCGAAACCCGGCGCTCGCAGGATGAAATCGTCGAATTAATCGCCGGCCCGCGCCAGACAAATTCCGAGGGCAGGCGCATCCATCGCGAATTGGCTGAAAGAATTCGCGCGGTGCTGGACGATCAGCGCCTGGTTTCTCTCGACACGCTGCTGGCGTTGGGCGATGGCATGACGCCCACGCCCCAAGGAACTCCCGCCGGCGATCGCCTGCTCCCGCTCGCCGAGCAACTCTCCGAATTCCAGATGCCTCGCCCCATTTTCACCAGCAGCGAGCGCACCACCTTTACTGCGGGGTCCTACAACAACCGTCACACCGAAATCGAAATGCACACGGACCTCGCCAAGATCCTGAAATCGCAAGCGTCCGGTCCGGATCTGGAACAAGCGCGCGGCCTGCTCACACCTTTCCTGCGCGACACTCTTGTCGGATTGGTCTACGCTTATTACGAACCGCCGGGCTCCCAGGCTCTGCACAATAATCCACTGCTGATTCGCTCCCACGATTTCTCCGGCGAGACGGTCATGGGCACCGAAGAATCGCTCTGGCTCACCCCGCGCTTGTTTGGCGCCGGCTCTCCCGCGGGCGGAGGCGCGCATCTGGTGGGCTCTCTTGCCGATTTGCCCTACGTTCTGGCGCAAATGGAAGAAGATTTTATTGCGCCGGAAAATGTCCAGGCGCTGATCTGGTCGGACCTGGTGCCGTCCGTTTTGACCGATGCCGTTCTGCCGCGCTGGTGGAATGTGAGCCGCGACGAACTGCACGCCATCGCGCTCTACCAACGCGCGGGCGACGAAATGCTCGCAGCCTCCGTGAAAAATAATGAGCTGCGCGCGAAAGTGACTGTGATCCTTTCGGATCGCATGATTCCAGAACGTGCCGCGCAGCTCGATGCCGCGCTACGCGCGGGCCAGCTCACTGAAGTTTCCGCGGAGATTACTCCGGCCGATTCCTTCTATCTGACCGCCGAATTTCGCCGCAGATTTCCGGACGACACCAATTCCCTGGGAACGGCCGGGCACGAGCTGCAGGAATTGTCTCGCGATCATCCCACCGAAATCACCTGGGCGCGCCTGTCGCAGGATTTCGGCGTGCCCCATCCCGTGCTCGCGCGCACCTACGCTCGCGAATTGATCAACGTCCGGCCTTTCCCCATGTTCCAGGGTTATTCCAGCCGCTTGCTGGCCGAAACCTGGGACTCGACGAATCTGTATTGGGCGCGCCTGGCCGATGAAATGGGTTATCCGCCGGTGACGTTGAATCGCCTGGCTCCCGAACTTACCGAGCGCATGGTTGCCAAGATTTTCGCCACCGACTTGAACGATTGGCCGGCCATACTGCGCGCGATGCACGAAACGGGGGAAGAGTTCCGGCAGGGCAAAGTCACATCGTTGCCTGCGAGTTTCGGCAGTCCTCAGCCTTAGGATCTTCCGGCGCTGCTAGGGTCCGGGTGCAGACGCCCCGGCGGCGCTGCGTAGAGGATGTAGCAACGAAGAACATCGAGGCCCTTCATGTGCAAACGATTCGTGGTGACTCTGGTTGTGGTGGTCGCACTCTCTGTATTCGTCCGTACCGCCGCGCGGGCGCAGGAAAGTGGGCCACCGCGCATAAATGTCACGGTGGATTTGGTGCAGTTGAATGTGGCCGTCACCGATAATAAGGGAAAGTACGTTACCGGGCTTAATCCGCAGGACTTCATCATTACCGAGGACGGCATTCCAGAGAGCCTGGCCACTTTCGGCGAAGGCAACGAATCCGCCCGCGCGCTCGGCAGCGCGCCGTCGTCGGCCACCAAGCCATCCGACGCCTCCGCGGTGGCGCAAAAAAGTTCCGTATCCGCCAGCGAGCTCACTTCGCTGGTCGAAGGCGCCAACGTTTTCGTGCTTTTCGACACCAGCAACTATATGTACCGCGGCTTCGTTTTCGCCCAGGACGCCATCGCTGATTTCGTGCGCTCGCTGGAGAGCGCGAACAAAGTCGCGTTCTATTCCTACAGCCGCGATCTTTCCCGCGCAGCGCTGCTCACTGCCGACCGTGCGCAGGTTCTGCGCGCCGCGCGCACCACCGTCGCCGGCGACGATGCGGCGCTTTACAACTGCCTCTTGCTTACCGTACAAGACGCCGCGCACTTCACCGGACGAAAAGTTATCGTGGTCTTCTCCAACGGCCCCGATAACTACAGCATGGTCCCGCCGGAAGACGTCGCCGAGCTCGCGCAATCCACCGGCACGACAATATACATGGTCAGCACGCAGGAAGCTCACCTCGAGCCGATATCCAACGCCGTATTTCAACGCATGACCGCGGCCACCGGCGGCAAAGTGTATTTCGCCCACAGCTGGAAAGATGAACAGGCTGCGTTCGCTTCCATTCGCGACGATCTAGCCCATCTGTATTCGCTAAGCTACTACCCCAAGGCCAATCCCAACCGCGGCTGGCGCACCATCTCCGTAAGACTCGCAAGCGACCAGCACAAGCACTACCACATTCGCACCCGCGACGGCTATCGCCTGCAACGGACGCGCTTCACCACGGAAACAGTTTCCGCTCCTCAGCCCGAAGCGGCTGCAAAATAAATTCATTCTGCGCGCCGAAGGAAGGCAGTGCTAGGGAACCCCAATCCCGCTTTGCGGGATCGGCGGAGCGCGCCACGATTTTTTCACCCGATGCCGGATTCAGAAATCTGTAGTATCGTACGAACCTCCATGGACCAGACCCAGCCCCAGAGCAATCAACGCGCGGTACTGGGCTCGATCTTCGTCGTAAGCGCAGCGGCGGTATCGTTTCTACTATGGCTGCTTTATTTGCACCGCGCACCGGCACAGTTCGCGGGCCGATTTGTTTTCCTCCCGGCGCTGAACGCGATTTTGAATGGACTCAGCGCCATCGCCCTGTGCACCGGTCTCTACTTCATCAAGAAACGCGACCGCAAATCTCACCGCGCGAGCATGCTGCTGGCCTTCGGCTTCTCCTCGCTCTTCCTGGTTAGCTATATCGTGAACCACGCGCTGCACGGCGACACGCGTTTCCCCGCAGGCCATGCGACGATTCGAGGGATTTACCTCACGATTCTCGCCAGCCACATCATTCTCTCAGTGGTGGCACTGCCGCTGGTGCTCATCACGTTCTTCTTCTCGCTCAGCGGCCGCTTCCCGCAGCATAAACGTATCGCGCGTTATACCTTTCCCATCTGGTTGTACGTCTCCGTCACCGGGGTAGTTGTGTTCGCGCTGCTTCAGGCCTACGCGTATTAATCCGTCACAGGACGCACACAGCTGCCAGACGTCGGACGCGGTGGTATATACTCCGCGAAAAGCAACAGCACGCGTCGCAAGAGAGGCCAGAGATAAACGATGAGGCGTCCAGCAGGTGTGACGATCGCAGCGGTCGTAGTCCTCATTGGCTCGGGGCTGACGCTGCTTTCCGCCGGGTTCATGATTTTCGCCTCGACCGTGATGCCTGTTGCGAACTCCACGCCGACATTCACGCGCGACGCCGGCCTGATCATGGCCGTTTTTATGTTGGGCTTTGCAGCGTGGGGCGTCGCCACCGGCATCAACCTGCTGCAACTGCGCGAATGGGCCAGAATTTCCGTGATCGTTTTCAGCGGGCTGCTGTTGGTGATGGCTGTGCCCGGCCTGCTCATGATGTTGGTGATGCCGCTGCCAATTCCTCCGGCGTCCGCTTATCCGCCCGGGGATGCGATCCCGTCGCCGCAGCATTTGATGACGGTCGTCCGCGTCATGATGGCGGTCTTCTACGCACTACTCGCGCTGTTAGGCGGCTGGTGGCTTTATTTTTTCAACTCGCAGCCAATCAGAGAATTGTTCCGCAACTTGGCAACGGCGGCGCCTGCGTCCGGCTGGACTCCCGCCGTGCTGTCACCCTCAGAAATTCCCGGCGCACCTAAAAGGCCGGTGAGCATCACCATCATCGCGTACCTTGCGCTCGTGGGTGCCTGCATGTTTCCGGTCCTCAATATCATGCATCTGCCTCTCGCGTTCCTGGGCTTCTTCTTCACCGGCGGGAAAGCTTCGCTGATCGTTGTCGGCTACATGTCGGTGCAACTCCTGATGGCTTACGGACTGCTGAAGCTGGAAATGTGGGGCCGCAACCTCGCCATCTACTATTTTAATTTCGCAATTTTCAATTCCATCATTTCGGTGATTCTACCGGGGGCGCAAGCGCGCTACGGGGAAGCCACCACCACGATGCAAAGTTCGATGGGGTTACCGCCATCACCGTTCCAGTTTCCGCTTTGGACCAGCCTAGTTTTCTCTCTGCCAATGATCGCCATTCAATTGTGGTTTGTAGTCACGCGCAAAAAGGCATTCGAAGGTTCGCGCGGTCCTCTCGACTCGCGCTAGGCGCCTGCCGAGCCGAGCGTGCACGGCTGGCATACTGGCCGGCTACCGAAGTAGAATGGTGTGCAGCGTGCCTCGGTTCTTTCGCGCAAAATAGGCCGTAAAGCGTTGACGGGAGCGGTACTGGATGCGATAATCGCGGCCTTTGCTTGAGCCTAGAAGTGTGTCCCGGATCGGCCGCTCGCGATTCCGGGCAACAGTGCAACACAACGACACAAACGGGGCAAAAGTATTCGTAGCCTTTCCTAACGATGGAAATCCTTCGCCAGCTCGGTGACCTGTTTCTTCAAGCTGTGCCCACGGTCATCATCGTTTTCCTTTTTTATCTTTTCATGCGCTGGGCTTTTTTTACGCCCATCCAGAAAGCCATGGCGGAGCGCAGCGCGAAAATCGAAGGCGCGCGCGCCGAGGCGGCAGCTGTCGAAGCTGCCGCACGCCAGGATCTGGAAAATTACAACGCCGCTCTACGCAAAGCCCAGGGCGAAATTTATCTGGAGCAGGAAGCGGCGCGCACAGCCGTCCTCGAGGAGCGCGCCAAGAATCTGAAGGCGCAACGCTCCCTCGCGCGCAAGGAAGTTGACGAGGCCAAGAAAAGAATCGAAGCCGAGCTGGTGGATGCTCGCAAGGAAGTCGAGCGCCAAACCCCGGAACTGGCCGGCGCTATCGCGCGCAACATTCTGGAAGGTGCGAGTCCTTCGCCCGGTGGAGCGCGCCGATGATTTTCCGGCTCACCCAACATATGAAGTCCGCGGGCCGCGCGCTTGGGTTCATGGCGATTTTTTTCACGCTAGCCGCGGTCCCGGCCTTGGCACAAGAGGGCGAAGCTTCTCCGGCGTATTCCACCACCGGCTGGGTGTTTCGCTGGCTCAACTTCGCGCTGGTGTTCGGCGGGATCGCCTACTGCATCGTGAAATACGCCGCGCCGGCTTTTCGCGCGCAGACCGTAGAAATTTCCAGAAAAATCGCAGAAGGCACCCGCGCGCGCGAAGTCGCTGAGCGCCAACGCCGCGAAATCAAAACCAAGCTCGAAGGCCTGGAGCGTGAAATTGAGCAATTGCGCGTGGATGCCAAGCGCGACGCCGAAGCCGAAGCGCAGCGCCTGCGCGACATGGGCCGTGCTGAAGCCGAAAAGATCGAACTGGCGGCCCGCGCCGAAATCGAAGCAGCGGGCCGTGCGGCGCGCATCGAATTGAAGGTTCTGGGGGCGCGTCTCGCTATCGAACGCGCCGAACTACTGCTAAGGCAGGAACTGGCGCCCAAATCCGAAGCCACGCTGATCCGTACTTTCATTGCGGAGCTTGAGGGGAGTGTCAATTGAGCGCCGTCGCCGAACGTTACGCCGCGGCGCTGGCCGACGTGGCCCTCGAACGCAAATCCGGCGAAGCAATTCGCAAGGACCTTGCCGCGTTCGTCGAAACGTATCTTGCTTCGGCCGATCTGCGCAACGCTCTGGAAAGTCCCGCGGTGGACGGCGCGGTGAAGAACAAGGTCATCGTCGCCGTGGCAGCGAAGATGGGCCTGAACGATGCGGTGCGCAATTTCGTCTGTCTGATCGTGGATCACCGGCGCACGCACTTGTTTAAGGAGATTTTGCAAGTGTTCGGCACGGAGCTGAACAAGCGCCTCGGGATTGCTGAAGCCGAAGTCACCTCCGCGCGCGCGCTAAGCGATGCTGAGAAAAAGGAATTGCTATCCGTGCTGCAGCGCCGCACCGGAAAAAAGATCGAAGCGCATTTCGCCGAAGACAGAGATCTGCTCGGCGGCGCCGTGGTGCGCGTTGGGTCCACGGTTTACGATGGTTCGGTGCGGGAACAGTTGAACCGCTTGCGCGAGCAGCTCGAAGCGGAGTAACAGACGAGAATGGACGCCGTATCGCGCATTGCAGCTCCGACGTCACACGGTCGCTAGAAAACAGGAGTCAGGATGGCCAACATCAAAGCGGACGAAATAACCAAGATCCTTCGCGAGCAGATTGAGAATTATCAGCAGACACTCGCGGTCGAGGAAGTCGGCACCGTCATTTCCGTCGGCGACGGCATCGCGCGCATTCACGGCCTCGATAAGTGCATGGCCGGAGAAATGATCGAGTTTCCGCACGACGTCTTCGGTATCGCGCTGAACCTCGAAGAAGATCAAGTGGGCGCCGTGCTTCTTGGCGATTACACCGAAATCAAAGAAGGCGACACCGTCAAGCGCACGGGCAAAATCATGTCCGTGCCGGTGGGCGATGGCATGATCGGACGCGTTGTGGACGCGCTCGGCAATCCCATTGACGACAAAGGTCCCATCCAATCCACGCAGCGCAATCCGCTCGAGCGCCTCGCGCCGGGCGTCGTTGCGCGCCAGCCGGTGCGCGAGCCCATTCAAACCGGCATCAAATCCATTGACGCGATGATTCCCATCGGCCGCGGTCAGCGCGAGCTGATCATCGGCGACCGCCAACTCGGAAAAACCGCCATCATCATTGACACGATTTTGAACCAGCGCGGCGGTGATTTGATTTGCATCTACTGCGCCATCGGGCAAAAACGTTCCACCGTCGCGCAGGTCATCAAGACGCTCACCGATTTCGGCGCGATGGAGCACAGTATCGTCGTTGCTGCCACCGCTTCGGAATCCGCCTCCATGCAATACATCGCGCCATTCACCGCGTGCGCCATTGGCGAATATTTCCGCGACACCAAGCGTCACGCGATTTGCTTTTACGACGACCTTTCCAAGCACGCGCAGTCCTACCGCGAGATTTCACTCTTGCTGCGCCGCCCGCCGGGCCGCGAAGCCTTTCCAGGTGACGTTTTCTTTCTGCACTCGCGCTTGCTGGAACGCGCCGCGAAGCTGAATGACGAACTCGGAGCAGGTTCCCTCACCGCGTTGCCCGTAATCGAAACGCAGGCCGGCGACATTTCCGCCTACATTCCGACGAACGTGATTTCCATCACCGACGGCCAGATTTTCCTGGAGGCCGACCTGTTCAACAGTGGCATTCGCCCCGCGGTGAACGCGGGCATTTCCGTCAGCCGCGTTGGCGGCAACGCGCAAATCAAAGCCATGCGCCAGGTCGCCGGCACTCTGCGCCTCGATCTCGCGCAATATCGCGACCTTGCGGCCTTCGCGCAATTCGGCACCGAGCAACTCGACAAGGCTACGCAGGCGCAACTCGCCCGCGGCCAACGCTTGATGGAAATTTTGAAACAGGACCAATACCAGCCGCTCTCCGTCGAAAATCAGGTGCTGATTATTTTCGCTGCCTCCAACAAGTATCTCGACGATCTGCCGGTCAATGAGTGCCGCCGTTTCGAACAGGAGCTGTATCCTTTCATCGAGACAAATTACAGCGGCCTGCTGAAATCGCTGCGCGAGAAGAAAGCATTCGACGATACCAACCGCGCCGAAGCGAAAAAAGCGCTGGACGCATTCAAAGAGCGGTTCAAGACCACCATCAAGACCGCTCCAGCGGTAGCGACCCAGGCAAAATAGTCCCGTTTCATGCCCACACTTCTCGACTATCGTCGCCGCATTCGCTCGGTGAAGAGCACGCAGCAGATCACCCGCGCCATGAAATTCGTCGCTGCGGCGAAATTGCGCCGCGCGCAGGAAGGCGTCTTCGCCGCGAGGCCCTACGCCAAGGAAATCATTCGCGTGCTGCGCTCCGCCGCGGCGCGCATGGAATCTCCCGCGCACCCTCTGTTGCAGCGGCGCCCCGAGGAAAAAATTCTGGTGATGGTGCTTACCGGCGATCGCAGCCTCTGCGGCGCTTTTAATTCCAATGTGCTGCGCCACGCCATGGATTTCATCCGCGAACATCACGCGCAGCACCTCGAGCTGATCGTCGTCGGCAAAAAAGGCCGCGACACGCTGCGCAAGCGCGGATATTCATTCGTCGCGGAATATCTCGACGTCTCCGCGAAGGTGGAATTCTCGAAAGCCAAGGAAATTGCCGCGCGCGTGGCCGAGCTATACACCAGCGGCGAAGTGGACGCGGTGTACGCGATCTACAACGAATTCAAGAACGTAATGGTTCAGAATCTGCGCGCGCAAAAGCTTTTGCCCGTTGATCCCGAGGTGGTGAAAAAATCCGCGGATGGCGAAGAGCTCGCGGCTCACGCCGGACCCGGCGGCTCTTTGCCCACCGAGCCCGCCCCCGACGGCCACGGCCGCCTGGTGGATTACATCTACGAACAGCCCGTCGAGCAAATTTTCGCAGGCCTCGTCCCGCGCTACCTGGAAGGTGAAATTTTCCGCATCCTGCTCGAATCCGCCGCAGCCGAGCACGCCGCGCGCATGACCGCGATGGATGCAGCAACGCGCAACGCCTCCGAGCTGATCGAGAAGCTAACGCTGCGGATGAACAACATCCGCCAGGCAACGATTACGAAGGAATTGATCGAAATTGTAAGCGGAGCAGCGTCGGCAACGTCGTGATTCGTGACTTGTGATTCGTGAATCGTGAAAATCAACAGCTTCACCGAATTGACGGTTTGGCAGAGAGCGCATGAACTAGTGCTTTTGGTTTACAAATTGACCGCGAGTTTTCCGAGGTCCGAGTTATTTGTGATGGTTTCGCAGTTGCGGAGGGCCTCGGCTTCAGTTCCGGCGAATATTGCCGAAGGTTTCGGACGCCGTACGACAAGGGAGCTTCTGCGATCGTTGCAGATAGCAGCAGGTGAGTTGGAGGAAACACGGTATTTTCTAATTCTGAGCCGCGATCTCGGCTATGTTGCGGTGCCGCGTTTTGAAGAGGGCCGCGTGTTATGCGATTCCGTGGGCCAACTCATCAACGCACTAGGGCGATCGTTGAAACGACGAATCGTCGGATAGTAGGGATGACGATTCACGAATCACAAGTCACAGGTTACGAGTCACGTTTTGCGAGGAGCACTGAATGGCTACCATAGAACAAAAGACCGGTCACGTCGTGGAAGTTATCGGACCCGTCGTGGACGTCCAATTCGAAGAGGGACACCTTCCCTTCATTCACAACGCGGTGCGCATCACCAGCGAAGGATTCAATAATCCCGAGCCGCTCGACATCATCGCCGAAGTCGCGCAACACCTGGGCGAAGGCCGCGTGCGCTGCGTCGCGATGAAACCCACCGAAGGCCTGGTGCGCGGCATGAAAGCGCTCGACCTCGGCGAGCCTATTTCCGTCCCGGTTGGCCGCGGCGTTCTAGGCCGCGTGCTCAACGTGCTCGGCGAGCCGGTGGACAATCTCGGCCCGGTGAAATACGAAAAACGCTACCCGATTCACCGCCCGGCGCCGCTGCTCGAGGACCAATCCACCACTCTCGAAATGTTCGAGACCGGCATCAAAGTCGTGGACCTTACCGAGCCGTACCTGAAAGGCGGCAAAATCGGCCTGTTCGGCGGCGCGGGCGTCGGCAAGACCGTGCTGATTCAAGAGCTGATCCACAACGTCGCAATGAAACACGGCGGCGTCTCGGTTTTCGCGGGCGTCGGCGAACGTACCCGCGAAGGCAATGACCTCTGGCTGGAAATGCAGGAATCCGGCGTAATCGTCCCGGGAAATTCCGAAAAATCGCGCTGTGCTTTGATCTACGGGCAAATGACCGAGCCGCCCGGCGCCCGCCTTCGCGTCGGACTGACCGGCCTCACCGTCGCCGAATATTTTCGCGACGAAGAAAAACTGGACGTGCTGCTCTTCATTGACAACATTTTCCGCTTCGTGCAAGCCGGCTCGGAAGTTTCTGCGCTACTGGGACGCATGCCTTCCGCCGTCGGCTACCAGCCGAACCTCAATACCGAAATCGGCGAACTGCAGGAGCGCATCACTTCCACCAAGAATGGCTCGATCACTTCCGTGCAAGCCATTTACGTTCCGGCGGACGATTACACCGATCCAGCGCCAGCCGCGACTTTCGCGCACCTGGACGCTACCACGAACCTCAGCCGCCAGATCGTCGAACGAGGGATTTATCCCGCCGTAGATCCGCTGGCCAGCTTCTCGCGCATTCTGGATCCGCGCATCGTTGGCCAGGAACATTACAACGTAGCCCGCTCCGTGAAGGCAGTTCTGCAACGATACAAGGAATTGCAGGACATCATCGCGATTCTCGGAATCGAAGAACTTTCCGACGATGACAAGCAAACCGTCACCCGCGCGCGCAAAATCGAAAAGTTCCTTTCCCAACCGATGTTCGTCGCCGAACAATTTACCGGACTGGCAGGGAAGTACGTGAAAATCGAAGACACCGTCCGTGGCTTCAAGGAAATCGTCGAAGGCAAGCATGACGATTTGCCCGAGCAGGCTTTCTACATGGTGGGCACCATCGAAGAAGTGCGCGAAAAAGCAGAAAAGATGGCGGCGGGCGCAGCAGCGTAGTTCACGCTGGCATCTGCAAAGCGAAACAATATAAATGGCAACTCTACCGGAAAAAATCGAGCTGCAAGTAGTGACGCCTGAGCGCCACATTCTTAGCGAAGACGTTGACTCGCTCGAGATGCCGGGAAAAGACGGCTACCTCGGCATTCTCCCAGGCCACGCGCCGCTGATCACCGAACTTGGCGTCGGAATCCTCACATACCACAGAGGCGGCGAAACGCGCTACCTGACTGTAATGTACGGCTTCGCCGAGGTTCTGCCGGATCGCGTAATCGTCCTCGCGGAAATTTCCGAACGCGCCGAAGAAATTGATGTCGCCCGCGCCACCGCCGCTCTGGCACGCGCTAAAGGCGACACGCCGAAGGCCGGTTCCACCGAAGCCGATTGGGACCGCGCGAACGCCGCGATCGAACGCGCCACTGTTCGCCTACAGGCCGCCACCAAAGCCGGCTCGGGTTCCGGCGGAGCGGTCGCGTCCGGCAGAGCTCTACAGCACCAGGCCGCCTAGCCTCTATGTGCCCTGTTTACCGTTGGATATCGTCGCATCCCCAGGCTCGGCGGCCGCATCTGATAGCTATGGTACAAATGTAGTAGAAGAGCAAGAGTAGAAGGGGCGTATGTCAGACATTACCGTGTATTCAACTTCCTGGTGCTGCGATTGCCGCCGGGCCAAAAGTTTTCTGCGCGAACGCGGCATTTCGTATCGCGAGGTCAACATTGACGATGACGCCGCGGCCGAAGCCATCGTGCTGCAGATCAATAATGGCAAGCGCAAAGTGCCGATGATCGGCATTGAAGGCCGCTACTTCTCGCTGAGCCCGTTCGATCCCTACAAATTCGCCGAAGAACTGAAAATCCCGCTGAATAAATAATTCAAGCCACGAATTGTTTTAGCAGAGCCAGCGTCGCGCCGCCTTGTTATATCTGTAGCGGCGTCGCCTTTGGTAGGCGCTCGTTTCAGGCGCGTCGGTTGCAGCAACGCCTCAAAGCAGCCCCACTCCGCGCGTCATTACCCCTGCCACATGCAAATCCGGCGTCAAAATCACCAAATCTGCATCGCCGCCAATCGCTAAAATCCCTTTTTTCCCTGCTAAACCCAGTCGTCGTGCCGGCAAAATCGTGGCCATGCGCAGCGCGTCTACAAACGGGACGCCGATTTCCACCATAAAGCGCAGCGCGCGGTCCAGTGTTAGCGTGCTGCCAGCCAGTTTGCCTTCGGAGTTCCGGACCACGCCGCCTTTCACGGTGACTTCAAAATTCCCCAGGCGATAATTTCCGTCGCGCATTCCGGTAGCAGCAGTCCCATCGCTCACCAGCAATACCGTGTCGAATCCCTTGGTCCCCAGCAGCACCTGAATCGCCGGCGCCGCGACGTGCACGCCATCCGCGATGATTTCAGCGGTCACATCCGTGTCGGTCATGATTGCACTTATGACGCCCGGATCGCGATGCGTAAACGGCCGCATCGCATTGTAAACGTGCACCGCATGCCGCGCCCCAGCCTTAAACGCAGCGCGCGCCTGATCGTAGTCCGCATCGGTGTGTCCCACGGCCACCACCAGGCCGTCCGCCACCGCCCGCGCAATCAATTGCAAAGCTCCGGGAATTTCCGGCGCCACCGTCACAATCTTCACCAACCCATCCGCAGCAGCGCGAAATTGTTCCAACATTTCAATCGAAGGCGTCGCGACGGACTCCGGTGGATGCACTCCCCGTCGCGCCTTATTAATAAATGGCCCTTCCAGATGCACGCCCACGATCTCGGCAGCCGCCCGCGTGTTTTCTTCCGTCTTTTCATGGCTGCGCACGTACGAGGCAATGCCTTCCAAACTGCGGCAAGTCTCATCCACCGGCGCGGTAACCGTGGTCGCGACGATGGACGTAGTCCCGAAGCGCGCCACCGTGGAAGTAATCGCGTCCAGCGCCTGCGGAGTCGCTTCCATCACATCGTGCCCGCCCGCGCCGTGGATGTGCACGTCCACAAATCCGGGCACGACGGTCATCTCCGCGGCTACGTAGTCCTTGGCACCCGGCGGAATATGCACTTCGTCGCGATGGCCGATGCCCGTGATGCGTCCGGCTTCGACGACGATCACGTTATTCAGCAGCTCTTCCTGCGGTGTGAGGATGCGTCCTGCGTAAATTGCGGTAGCCGTCATAGCCCGTCCATGCTACTTGAAGTTCGCCGTAAAATCAGCGCTCAGCCTTGCATCCTTTTCCTAGTCCGCTACAATCATTGGGCGCAACTTATGGGGAGGAATTGGATGTCTTACGACAAAAGATATGTAGCTCAGAAACGCCAGCGCCGCCGCCGCAAGACCGCGAAGGCCAAGGTGAAGTTGTACGAACAAGGAAAACTGCCGCACGACAAGCTCCCCGCACTGGCCAAGAAATTCCTGAGCCGTAAGAACCGCGCGCTGAAAAAAGCCGAATAAACAAAAAAAGAGGGGCGCCCGTGGGAGCGCCCCTCTTTTGCTGCGGTGAATCGAGTCTGCCCCGCCAAGGTGCAGCTCGTTCCATCGGTACGTGTTAATTGCCGCCGGAGGTAGCAGCCTGCGCGTGCGTGGAATTCGCCTTCGGCACGCTCAGGTATCCGGTGATCTTGTCCTTGCCTACCTGGTTCACGACGAACTCCAACGGAGCGCGTGCGCCGCTTTCAAAGAAGTACAGCGGCTCATTCGCCGTCAGGTTCTTCTTGTCGTGGCGCTGATCGTCAACAAAAATCGTGACGCCATACTGGCTCTTCTTCAAGTTCGTAGCGTGCAATTCCACCATCAGGTTGCCGACTTTCTCGCGCGAGTTCTTCTTGTCAATCGTGAACTCGTAGTAATCGCGCTCGCCCAGGCGGCGAAGTTCTTCCACTTCGTCGTGGTTGCGCGCGATCAGCGTGCCGAACTCGCCCCGCGCCATCTGCAAGTTATTCTTGGTGGCATCGAGGTCGGTCTTCACGCCGTTGACGTCCGTGCCGATTTTGTTCACGTCATCAACGCTCGCCTTGGTCGCGAGTTGCGCATTGGTCTGGTTCTGCATCTCCGCCAATTCCTTGGCGTCGTCTTCCTTGATCTTCTTCGCCTGAGAGCGCGCCTTCGACAGCTCGCCTTCGGTCAACTTCATCTTGTCGGTCACCACGCTCAATTCGCCCTCGAGTTGCGCATTGGTGTCTTCCGCTTTCGCGAGGCGCTGGCTGATCACGTCGTCGTTCTGCTTGAACTGTTGCGCCTGTGCGGCCAAAGATTGCTCGAGCTGCTTCGAGCGCGTGGACGCCGTCCAGCCTGCACCCAGTGCCACCAGTGAGACTACCGCGAGAGCAACCACAACGATTCCCACCCAGCGCGGCGCGGTGGCTTCGTCTGCGATCACTACGTCCTGTCGTTCGTCACTCATGTTTTTCGCTCCTCCGAGAATCCCTTGCGGGGTTAGGGAAGTGCAAGCGAGGAACCAAAGTGGGACGAGCGTGGCGCCCGTCTGTAACGATATGAAAATAAGAGAATTATGTATTTCCGTAGGGCAGACCGGACGCGCTTTGCTGGCTTTCGCCCCTGCAAATTTTACGTGTCAGTAACATTTCTGCGTGGTGGAAGAAAATCGGCACTACGAGGGAGTGAAGTGTCGCGGAAGTACTAGGCCGCACTACGAGCAGATGCTTTTGATCTTGCGGTCGCGGAGACACACCGTGCCATGTCCGCGGAACCAATCTAGCATGTTCGCGGCTCGACTCCGATTCGCGGTTGTTACGGCGCACTTCAGTGCGCCATCGTGTTCGCGGCGCGGAACAATCACGCCGCGCGCGACGCCGCGAAAAATCTTACGTCCGCGTGATCGTCATATTCCGCAATTCCGCAATCCGATCGGAAAGCGGCGGATGCGTGCTGAACAATCCCGAAAACAATTGTCCCCGCCGAGAACGGCTGCACTATCATCAACGCCGAAGTGGAAGGCGGCACATTCATCGGAATCTTCTTGTTATAGGCGCCCAATTTTTCCAGGGCGCTGATCAGTCCATTCGCATGTCCGATCATCTGCACGCCGGAAGCGTCCGCCTGATATTCCCGCTGCCGCGAAATCCCCAGCTGCAACAAAAGCGCCGCGATCGGCGCCAGTATCACCATCAATAGCGCCCCGATTCCGCCACTGCGGTTTCGCCCGCCGCCGCCATAACCGCCGAACATCAGTCCCCAGCGCCCCACGTGTCCGATCCAGGTAATCGCGCCCGCCAGCGTCGCGGCGATGGACGAAGTCAAAATGTCATAATTGCGCACGTGCGAAAGCTCGTGGGCGATCACACCCTCCAGCTCGTCGTCGTTCATAATTTCCATCAGCCCCTGCGTAACCGCCACCGACGCGTGGCTCGGATTGCGCCCCGTGGCAAAGGCGTTCGGCGCCGCCTGCGGAATCATGAACAGCTTGGGCATCGGCAAATTGGCCTTAGCCGCGAGGCGCTCCATAACCGCATACAAACGCGGCGATTCCTCGCGACTGATTGGCACCGCACCGCTGGATTTCAACGCGATCTTGTCCGAGAAAAAATACGCGCCGCCATTCATCAGCACCGCAAACACCAGCGCGATCGTCATGCCGCTCGATCCGCCGAGCGCCTGGCCGATAAACAGCAACAGCAGCGTCAAAGCAGTGAGCAAAAACGCAGTCTTCAGGGTTTTCATTTTATTCAGCCTTGGCGCCCCACAAATCCAATCAGGCAGCGCCTGCCTTCGCGGCCTTCCGCGTAAACTTCATCTCGCCCGACTTCGCGTCCACATCCACGTTCACATCATCCCCAGGATGCACTTCGCCATCCAGGATCTTCAGCGCCAGCGGATCCTGAATCAGCCGCTGGATCGCCCGCTTCATCGGCCGCGCGCCGTAGGCCGGGTCGTAACCTTCGGCAAACAGCAGAGTCTTCGCTGCCGCCGTCAGGTGCAACGTAATCTTTCGTTCGGCTAGACGCTTCACCAGGTGCTGCATCTGCAGGTCAATGATGTGCTCGATCTGAGCCTTGCCCAGCGGTTGGAACAGGACGATGTCATCAATGCGGTTCAGAAATTCCGGACGGAAAATTTCCCGCAGCGCGGCCATCGCCTGCTCGCGCGCCTTCTTCGGATCTTTTTCCATCAAATCGAAAATCGCGCTCGAGCCCACATTCGAAGTCATGATGATCACCGTGTTGCGAAAATCTACGGTGCGGCCCTGGCCATCCGTCAGCCGGCCATCATCGAGAATCTGCAGCAGCACGTTGTACACATCTGGATGCGCCTTCTCGATTTCGTCCAGCAGCACTACTGAATAAGGACGCCGCCGTACCTGCTCGGTGAGCTGCCCGCCCTCATCGTAACCCACGTATCCCGGAGGCGCGCCGATCATCCGCGATACGGAATGTTTCTCCATGTATTCAGACATATCCAGGCGCACAATCGCGCGTTCATCATCAAACAAAAACTCCGCGACTGCCCGTGCCAGTTCCGTCTTGCCCACGCCGGTGGGTCCCAGAAACAAGAACGACCCAATCGGCCGGTTCGGATCGCTCAGCCCCGACCTGCTTCGGCGAATTGCGTTCGCGACGCTCAGCAGCGCCACTTCCTGGCCCACGACACGTTCGCGCAGCCGCTCTTCCATGTGCACCAGCTTCTGGACTTCACCTTCCAGTAGCCGGCCCGCGGGAATTCCCGTCCACTTGGCCACGATTTTCGCAATTTCTTCTTCGCCGACTTCTTCCTTCAGCATCGGGTGATCTTTTTGCAGCTCCGCCAGCTTGTTCTGCGCGGCCTGCAATTCTTTTTCCGCCGCTGCTAGCTTGCCGTAACGAATTTCCGCAACCTTCGAAAGATCTCCGGCACGCTCGAACCGCTGTTCTTCCGTCTTCAGCCGGTCAATCTCTTCCTTCTGCTTGCGGATGCGCGCAATCGCATCTTTCTCCGTCTGCCAGCGGCCTTTCAACGCGTTCGATTGCTCGCGCAGAGTGCTCAGTTCCTTTTCCACTTGCTTTACGCGCTCGCGCGAATGGGCATCGGATTCCTTGCGCAGCGCCTGCCGCTCGATTTCCAGCTGCATGATGCGCCGCTCGATCACATCAATTTCCTGGGGCAGGGAATCGATCTCCATGCGCAGCCCCGCGGCCGCTTCATCCACCAGGTCAATCGCCTTGTCCGGCAGGAAACGGTCGGTGATATAGCGCTGCGAAAGCATCGCCGCTGCCACAATCGCTGCGTCCTTGATGCGCACGCCGTGATGAACTTCGTAGCGTTCTTTCAGCCCGCGCAGAATCGCGATGGTGTCTTCCACCGACGGTTCGCCCACATAAACGGGCTGGAAACGCCGTTCCAGCGCGGGATCCTTTTCGATGTACTTGCGGAATTCGTTCAGCGTAGTCGCGCCAATGGCTCGCAGTTCGCCGCGCGCCAGCGCTGGCTTCAGCATGTTCGACGCATCCATCGAACCTTCCGCCGCGCCCGCGCCTACCAGCGTGTGGAGTTCGTCTATGAACAGAATAATTTGCCCGTCGGACTCGGTCACTTCCTTCAGCACCGCTTTCAGCCGGTCTTCAAATTCACCGCGGTATTTCGCTCCGGCCACCAGCGCCGAAAGGTCCAGCGACACAATCCGCTTCGGCTTCAGAACTTCAGGAACGTCGCCCGCAACGATGCGGCTGGCGAGGCCCTCGACAATCGCCGTCTTGCCCACGCCCGGCTCGCCGATCAGCACCGGATTATTTTTCGTGCGCCGCGCCAGAATTTGCATCACGCGCCGGATTTCTTCGTCGCGCCCGATTACAGGATCCAACTTCCCGCGTCGCGCGAGATCCGTCAGGTCGCGTCCGTACTGCTCCAGTGCACGATATGTGGACTCAGGATTTTGCGAAGTGACGCGGTGGCTGCCGCGAATCGTGGCCATCGCCTGCAGAATCGCCTCGTGGCTTGCTCCGGCGTGCTTCAGGATTTGGCCCGCGGGATCTTTTTCCGCCGCGGAGATAGCGAGCAAAATGTGCTCTGTCGAAACGTACTCGTCCTTCAAACGCTGCGCTTCATCGAACGCAGTTTCCAGAATCTTGTTGGTCGCAGGAGCTAGGTATTGCTGCGAAACGCCGGAGACTTTCGGCAGGCGCGCAATTTGCTTTTCCACTTCTCCAGCCAGCTGCGTCGGCGACACGCCTAGCTTCTCCAGCAGCGGCGGCACAACGCCATCGCCCTGCGCCAGTAACGCCCACAGCAGATGCAATGGCTCGATTTGCTGCTGGCCCTCGCGCCCGCCCATTTCCTGCGCCGCTTGCAGCGCCTGCTGGGCCTTCACAGTCAATTTGTCAAAATTCAGCATGATGTAATTTTCTCACTTTTCTTCTAAAGGACGAAGGGGCCGGTGAATCCTTCCACCTGGCCCCCGTCAGTCCGCAGTTTGAGGCTGAAACGTCGCGTTAATTGTTATTCGTAACGTTGATCTTCACTTGCTTTGGCTTCGATTCGGCCCGCTTCGGCAATTCCACCGTCAGCACTCCGTTCTTGTAATCAGCTTTGATGGCTTCGGTGTTCACCGTGTTCGGCAGTCCAAAGCTGCGGCTGAACGAGCCATAGGTGCGTTCGATCCGCAGGTAATCCTCCTCTTTCACCTTCTGTTCGAATTTCCGTTCGCCGGTAATCGTCAACATGTTGTTTTCGACGCGTACGTCGAGGTCCTTTTCGTTGATGTCCGGCAGATCGGCCTTCAGCACCAGCTCGTTCTCGGTCTCGTAGATATCCACGGCCGGAGCCCAAGCAGTCATTGCGGAATTATCACCCCGCACCGGCAGGTTCGCGTTAAACAAGCGGTTCAGCTGCTCCTGCAAAGTGTCCAAGCCGCGGAAGCGGTCAAATCGTGTAATCGAGTTCATAGTTCTCTTCTCCTCCAGAAAGTGTTGCGCTTTCTTAGCGCACAGCAATGATAAAATATGCGTGTATTATTGTCAAGTATTTTGCAGATGGTGCGAATATGCCCTCAAGCACCGCTGTCCCTAATCTAAGGCCTTTAGAATAAGAGCCTTTAGGTAGTGTGTCTCCGGCATCGTCAGCAGAATTGGGTGGTCCTGCGCCTGCGTCCTCCGCTCAACAACTGCGACATTCCTCTTCGCGTCGTTCGCCGCCTCCGCTATCAGCTGTAGGAACAGCGCCTCGCTCAAATGGTAGGAGCAAGAACACGTGACCAGGTATCCGCCCGGTGCCAGAATCTTCAATGCCCGCAGATTGATCTCCTTGTACCCGCGCTCCGCCGCCTCGAGGCTGTCGCGGTTCTTCGCAAACGCCGGAGGGTCCAGAATCACCATCTGAAACCGGCGCCCCACCTCGTCGTACTCCTTCAGCAGGTCAAACGTGTTCCCTTCGCGAAACGTGACGTTCGTGATCGAGTTCAATTCCTGGTTGCGTCGCGCGGCGTGCACCGCCTGCGCACCCATATCGACCGCTTCCACGTGTTCGCACTCGTCAGCAATTGTTAGCGCGAACCCGCCCTGATAACTGAAACAATCCAGCACTTCGCCCGACGCATATCGCCGCGCAGCCCAGTGATTTTCGCGCTGGTCCAGGAACGAGCCGGTCTTCTGCCCTTTGGCCAGGTCATACACAAAAGTGATCCCATTTTCTTTCGCCAGTATTTCCTCCGGCACCTCACCATGCAGCACGCTTACACTCTGCGGCAATCCTTCCAGCAGACGCACCTTGGGATCGTTGCGCTCCAAAATACCCTTGGGCGAAAATTGCTCCACCAGGATTTCCACGATCAAATCCTTTTGCCGCTCCGACGCCTGGCTCAATGTCTGCACCACGAAATAATCGGCATAACGATCAATCACAATCGAAGGCAGCAAGTCCGCTTCGCCATGCACCAATCGGTAGCAATCCGTGTTTTCCACCACCGTCTCGCGATAAGCTGCGGCTCGCCGCAATCGGTCCGCAAAAAACGCCCTGTCCACCGGCACATTTTCCCTCGTCAGCAAACGCACCGCGATCTGCGATTTGTCGCTGTAAAACGCCCGTCCGTGAAATCGCCCGCGTTCATCCATCACACGCACGATTGCCCCTGCTTCAGCCTGCGCCGAACGCACATCACTCCGATAGACCCACGGATGCCCGGAGCGAAGCCGGTCCACTCCCTTCGTACTGATTACTACCGACCCTTCCGCCAAGTTTCCCGCCAGACGTTCGAGGTTTAGACCGCTGATTCGCTACAATGATTGCGCCACGAGCTAGTATGAACCTCGATGAACTAAATTTCGACCTGCCGCCCGAGCGCATCGCGCAACGCCCGCTCGCCACGCGCGACGCCTCCCGAATGCTGCTCCTCGATAAAACCACCGGCGCGTGGGACGACCGCCATTTCCGCGAATTTCCCGACCTGCTGCGCGGCGATGAACTAGTCATTCTCAACAACGCCCGCGTCCTCCCCGCGCGACTGTTCGGCCGTCGCGTCGGAATTCACTCCGAGCCTCCCGGCATTCACAACCCCGCGCGCCACGAACACCTGCAGACGAAGATCGAAGTCCTTCTCGTACGCCAACTCACCCCAGACACTTGGGAAACTCTAGTCCGCCCCGGCAGAAAAATCTCGGTAGGCGAAAAAATCATTTTCGGCGAGCGCGCAGAGGACGGCGAGCCTGAACTGGAGGCCGTCGCCGAAAGCCGCGGCGACTACGGCCTGCGTGTCTTGCGCTTCACCTCGAAAACCGGTTTCCATGAGGCGCTCGCCCGACTGGGCCACATTCCCCTCCCGCCCTACATCAAACGCGCCGACGAACCCGCCGATCGCGAGCGATATCAAACCATCTACGCGAGGCAGGGAAGCGCCGTTGCCGCGCCCACTGCGGGCCTGCACTTCACGCCAGAGATCCTGCAGCGCGTGCGCGCGCGAAATATCGAAATCGCAGAAATCACTCTTGACGTTGGACTAGGGACGTTCGAGCCCGTCCGCACTCAGCGCCTTGAAGACCACAAAATCCACGTTGAATCCTACGAAATCCCCGAAGCCACCACGCAGGCAATCGCGCAAGCGCAAAGCGCAGCAAGACCAATCCTCGCCGTCGGCACTACAGTAGTGCGCGCCCTCGAAGACGCCGCCGAAAAGGCCGCCCGGCACGGATGTAGCACCCTAACGCCCGGAAAATCCCAAGCCGCGATCTTCCTCTACCCCGGCAAGCCTCTACGCGTCACCAATCAGCTGCTCACCAACTTCCATCTCCCTCAATCCAGTCTGCTCGCGCTGGTAGCCACCCTCGCTGGACAAGAAAATATCCTGCGCGCCTATCGCCACGCCGTAGCGGCCGAATACCGCTTCTACAGCTACGGCGATTGCATGCTGATCCGCTGAGAGCCAACCCCGCCGCTACGTCGCCAGCGCCACGAGACTTCCCACGCGCGATTTCGTGCAACCCGTCCACTCTTCGTCTATAATTCGCATCCTGCCCCTGGGGGCAGTTGCATGCGCTATCTGATTCTCAGCGATATCCACGCCAACCTGACCGCTCTCGACGCCGCCCTCGCCGCCGCGAAAGGCCACTGGGACAAAGTAATCTGTCTCGGCGACGTAGTCGGCTACGGTCCCGATCCCAACGAAGTAGTTGACCGCATCCGCGAAATCGGCGCGCTCACCATTCGCGGGAATCACGATAAAGCCGGCTCCGGCCTCGCCAACGCCGACGATTTTAATCCCGTCGCGCGCGCCGTTGCTCTCTGGACCCGCGATCAGCTTCGTCCCGAAAATCGCGAATGGCTCGAGCAACTTCCCACCGGCCCACTCAACGAGAATGGTTTCGTCATGGTTCATGGCGCCTTCCGCGATGAAGACGAATATGTTTTCGCGCCCGCCCAAGCCCTCGATAGCCTTCTCGACGCCCCCGCGCAAATCACTTTCTTCGGTCACACGCATCTGCAGGGCGGCTTCACTCTTCGCGACGATCAGGTCGGCGTACTGCATTTCAAACCCGCCGAAGGAAGTCATTTCTCCACGTTATCCATCGAGGACGGCACCACTTACCTGCTCAATCCCGGCTCTATCGGCCAGCCGCGCGACGGAGACACGCGCGCCGCATTCGTAATAGCTGACGTCGCCAAGAAAACCGTCGAGTTCTGGCGCGTTCCATACGATATCCAAACAGTCCAGAAACGCATGGGCGCCGGCGGCCTGCCCGAGCCGCTGATTCAGCGCTTGGCGTTCGGCCGTTAAGGGGCGCGGGGATCCATGGAACCGGGCGAAAGTTCCTACAGCGCAGAACGCCGCCGCTTTCCCGCCGCATTTCTCGCCGGACTAGTAGTCGTGGCGCTGCTTTTCGGCGGATTTTACTTGCTTACGCGCGTCTTCAACTCGCACGCCACCGCGACCGCCGTGAAACTCCCCTTCGGCGCCGCCGAACAAGCCTACGCCGAACGGATTCATTTCAGCGATCTGCACATGTCGCGCTCCACCAACATGATTAAGCAGGAATTTACCTACGTAACGGGAATCATGTCCAACGACGGCGACCGAAACATTGGCGCCATGGAAGTCACGGTAGAATTTCACGACGCGATGAATCAGGTAATCCTGCGCGATTCACAATTTGTGATCGCGCCTCACGGCGACCCGCCCCTCAACGCTGGCTTCAGCACTCCATTCCAAGTCACTCTCGAACATGTTCCCACCGAGTGGAATCGAGAGTATCCTTCCATACGTGTTACTGGTCTAAACCTGCAATAGCCCGCGATAGCGGCGGCACGATTCTCGATGCGGCAGCCGCGAAATGATGCCTTGGCGGTGTCCCGTTGAATTCGCCCGCAACCGATTGGGTGGCCCTGGATCGCGCGCTCAGCGACCTCGCCGCTTCCGGTAGCGTGGAAGTCTGGGAAGATGGCGAATGGCTCGCCGAACTCGCCACGCTGCATTTCGAACTTCGCGTCGAACGAAAAAATCCGCTGGTGCATCTCTGGTCCGACGAGCGCAACCTGACGCGCCGCATTCTTTGCGTCAAAGAGACCGCTGACGACCGCATCGTTCTAGAAGTTCAGCGCTTCGGACGCGCCAAACCGGGCCGCCTGGAATTTCTGCTTACCGATTCCCCTCGCGCCGCCGGTCGCATCACCCGCGAGCAATTTCGCGCTCGTTTCACGCGCATCCTCGCGGAAAAATTTCCCGATGCTGTCGTGGATTCGCTTACCGCCGCGCCGGATCTGGAGAATTCGTTCTCCGGATCCTACGTTCGCGGCATCATGCACGAAGGTTCGCACGCGTGGGCGCTTGCTGGCCGCCGCGCCCAGCGAAGACGCCGCCACCATCGAGAATATTCTGGCGTTTGGAATTTTGTGGCTGGATTGGACGCGGACTCGCGCCGAGCGCCGCGCCATCGAAGGCCTGCGATTTTTCGTCCCGCAGGGAACAAGCCGGCGCTTGCGCGAACGCCTCCTCGCGCTTTCGGCATCCACGCGCGCCGAAATCTACGAAATGCGCGAACCAGACGCTGCGATGCAAAAAATTGATCCCGCCGACGCCGGAAATCTGGAAAGCTGGCTTGTCCCGCGCGACCAGATCGAATCCGCGCTGCAGGCCGCGAGCGGAACGATCGCGCACATCCGAGCCATGCTTCCGGCAAACACCGACGCCATTCAATGCCGCGTGCCTGCTGGCGCGAACGAAGTCGCGCTGGCATTTCACGGCATGCAATTCGCGCGCTGGACGAAACAAGGAGTTCTTTTCGGGCTGGGAAATTCCGCCGAGTCGCTAACGGCCGCGAACGAACGCGCGCTCGAGCGTCTCCTGCACAAACTCGATTTGCATCGCGGCCCGCTCGCCACCGACACAAATCACGCGCTGTATCGCGGCGCCGCAGAACGATGGCTGGAATCCGTCGTCCTCGAAGATCCCGCGAAGCTCGACGCGCAGCTCGACCCGCGCCATTTTTATTCGCAGGTTCCCGCGCTAGCGGCTGGCGATCGCGGCGTGCTCGATCTACTCGGAATCACGCGCCAGGGGCGCCTGGTGGTAATCGAACTAAAAGCCTCGGAAGATCTGCAATTGCCCGTGCAAGCCGTGGATTACTGGCTGCGCGTCCGCCGCCATCAGCGCGAAGCAGATTTTCAGCACGATGGGTATTTTCCCGGAGTCGAGATTGATCCGCAGCCGCCGCTCGTCTGGCTCGTCTCGCCGGGCCTGCGCTTCCATTCGGCTACAGACACGCTGCTGAAGTATCTCTCGCCGGAAATTCGCGTCACCAGAATCGGCCTGGCCGAAAATTGGCGCCGCGGCCTGAAAATTATTTTCAGGCAGTAATCATTTTCAATTTTCAAAAGAGGATTTTTTTGCGCCCAGAAAAAAGGAGGGGAAGCGGCCTGGGTTGAGCCAGAACCACTTCCCGGGGTGTGTCCTAGAAGCGATTACATACTTAGACGCCTGCGGCTGGAAAAGGTTGCACGAAACTGCGCGCGCGAAGAACCAGCACAAACCTCAATAAAACAGGTACTTGCGCCACTTCTCGTCGCGATGTCCAATCAATCGCATCAGCTGCCGCGATGTGTGCAGGGTAAAAGGCCGCGGCCGCCGCTGCAATTTTATTCCCGCTTCTTCCGGTGTGCGATCGCCCTTTCGGTTGTTGCACGTGTAGCAGCAAGCCACTAAATTTTCCCACGTCGAACGCCCGCCCCGCGAACGCGGCATCACATGATCCAGCGTCAATTCCGAAGCAGGAAACGCCCGTGCGCAGAACTGGCAAGTATTTCGATCGCGCAGCAAAATGTTTTTACGGGAAAGCGCACGGCTCTGCTGCGGAATGTGCCGGTAGCTCAGCAGACGAATCACCGACGGCACCTGAATCGCTTTCTGCGTGGAATGTACTTCCGTATGGTTGGTTTCTTCGGCCTGCGCGACGCCCTTGAGCATCAGCACCAGCGCGCGCCGCACCGCCGTCACATTAATCGGCTCAAACGTAGCGTTCAGCACCAGCACGGGAGCCTGCATCACGGAAGGACGGCTCGCAGCACTTTTAACCGGGGTGACAGTCTCCGACGCGACTCCGCCCAGCCCGATCGCGGGCCGGGGCCGTAAGCCATGCTTGAGCCGCAAATCCATTTGCGCCGCCTTTGCGTCGCTCGACGAGTTTCCCTAGCGTCTAAGGATGCCCGTCGCACCCTGTTGGTTTCTCCTGCTTGAATCTTGTTCTCGCCGCGACTGCTGCTGGGGACCCGTGGGTGACCAGCCTGGAACCACTCGCGCCACCGTCAATCCCATAACCGCCGCCGCGCCCGCCTGCTTCAGGGCTCGCGCGCATGAATCCAAGGTCGCGCCAGTCGTCAATACATCATCTAGCAGCAGAACTCGCAACTTGTCAACCCGCAGCCCTTTGCGAGTCGCGTACGCGCCACGTACAGATTCCCAGTGTTCCTTGCGAGAGAGCACCAGCCGCGCCGGGCGCGGTTTCGTGCGCATCAGCAGATATGCGCCCTGCTTCATATGCAGACGTCGCGCCAGCGGGCGCGCGATCAATTCCGCTTGGTTGTAGCCGCGCTCGCGCTGGCGGTCAGGATGCAACGGCACCGGCACGATCACGTCCGCGCGAAACGCCTCGCCCTCTCGCGCGACAACCTCCGCCAGTCGTTGGGCAAACCAATCGCCCAGGCGGGTCACTTCCTCGTATTTAAGCAGCAAGATCGCGTGATGTAACGCGTCGTTGTACAACCCATAACTCCGCGCTCGATCGAAAGCATAATTGCCCTCGCGGCACAGCCGGCACAAAGGCTTCGCGGCTTCGGCGCTCGCCGCCCCAATGGCCGCCACAGATGCACAGTCGGCCGCCATCGCGGGAAACAGTCGCGCCGGTTCCGGACCCGCTACAGTCGCGGCGACCACCACAGGAAACGGCCGCCCGCAACATTCGCACATCGGCTCCTTTATCGGCTGAAACGATGCCAGGCATGATCTCGCAGATCGGAATGCGGCTGGCGTTTAGCAGAGTAGTCGCGCAAATCCTGCAAGGCGCAGGAAACAACACAGCTGCAAGCGCGTCGAAAGCAGTTCGCAATTTCACAATGTCACGTTAGCAGCCGAGAGGGAGCACCTCGAACGCTACGCCACCACACCAAGGAGCGATAGACCGTAATTCTACGTACGGCTATGCCGGCTGGAAAAAACTGCACATAGGCGAAGGTTTTGAGTTTGTAGCGGCCGGCTTCAGCTGGGCGCCGTTGATTTTGCCGTCGAATTCGCAGAAGCCGGTCCCGTCCCGCCGTCGCGGGACCGGACCGGGCAGACTTTGTTGTTTCGTTGACTCCCCAGCAGCGCAGTTCAGGGCGTGGCCGCCGCAGCGCCAAAAAAAGACGGCGATCCCGAGAGCCAGGACCGCCGTCACAAAATTCCACCACTGCCTGCGCCTACAGCTGCCCCTGCTCCGTCTTTTCCTGGCAGGTAATGCAATACCGCGTCCACGGCACAGCTTCCAGCCGCTTCTGCTGCAGCTCTTCGTGGCACGAATTGCATTCGCCGTAGGTGCCGTCCTTAATGCGCGCTAGCGCGTTATCCACCAGAGCGAGCAGCGAGCGGTCGTTGTGCGTCTGACCGAAGAGGAACTCCTTGGTGTAGGAATTCGCCGCCTTGTCGCCCAGATCCACCGTGGGATCTTCGTCCGCCTCGCGCCCTTCCTGCTCGGTACGCGCGATGCCGCGCACTAATTCCTCGCGCCGCGTGGCCAGTTTCTTTTTGTAGTACTCCAATCGTTTCTTGTCCATCGTCCAGTCCCTATGCGAGGCCCAATAGCTCGCTCAAAGCCGCCCAGTTTAACGGCACATACTCCCCATGTCAAATCAGCGCGCGGCGGCCAGCGACAAAAGGTAAACGTGCAACTTCATCCTTCGCGCCACCGTGAGCGTCGCTAGCGCTGACACCCTGACCGGGAAGCTAGTACCAGGTCGGTTTCGAATAGATGCTGTATCGCACGAAAAGGATTCCAAAGCGCAGCAGGAGCGAAAAAAACGTGCAGATTAAAAGGGGTTATGTAGCGGCCGCCGTGTCCCGCGCCTTTCGGGACGCAGCGCGCATCTTTTTGTCGCGACGAGCCCGCGAGTCAGATCGCTCGCCGCTTGCCGCGATCGGGTGCCGGGTTAGTTGAGCTGCTTCCTTGGAAATATAAAATGAATCCCCACGCCACCAATCACCAAAACCAAAAACGCAAACACGCTGCCTTCCGGCCCCACCGTGCCGCCCGTAAGCCAGGCCGGCCCATGAAACGTGGAATTGAGAAAATGTCCCTTCGCCAGAAATCCACTGTCCGGCACGCCATAAAAATACGTCTCCGCCCAATCCCAGGCCGCGTGCATTCCAATTGGAAACCATATATTCCCCGTCCGCTGCAAACCAAAGGACGCCAGAATCCCGAACGAGCCAGCCATCGCCGCGCCGTACCACGCTTCACCCAGATTGCTCAAATGGACTGCGCCAAACAAAATCGAAAGAATAATCGCTGCAGGCCAGAACCCTATTGACGGCCCCAGCGTCGCCTGCATGTATCCGCGAAAACAAAATTCCTCGAAGATCCCAACCATCAGGAACGAAATCCCGTACAGCGCTCCAAATTTCAGCGCGTCCGCGCCAGAAAGCGCCATGCCGCCTAACGAAAATCCATGAAACGCCGCGATCAGCACCAGTAGCAACGAGAGCAACGCGAACCCGTACGGCACGCCCTGCCAGAATCTCTTCCCCAAAAACTGCTTCAGTGGCAAATAATAATCCGCGTACGTGCGTTTCTCGATCACGGTCATCACCGCTGTCGAGATCAGCAGCGCCAATAACAGAATGCTTTCACTAAAGATCGCAACCGGCGGCGTCATCACCTGCGGATCCTGCGCCTTGAACCACGCAGCCACCCCCGGAGTATGCTTCAGCGTGAATCCTTCGGTCTGAAGGCACGCAAACATCAGTAACACAAATATTAGTAGTCGCCATCCAGCGCGTATGCCGTGCGGCCCCATGAAAATATTCTCGATGCCGGAGCGTTGTGCCTGCGTCGGATGAAATTCCCCCGCCTGGTCAGGCGAACTCGTCGTGTCACCGTCCGTTGTCATCGCGCACCTCCCAAGTCCTGCTTACTATACGGAACTTCCAACCGATTAGTTTCAAAATCGCCCAGCACAGCTCTACTTGCGCCCGGCGCGCTTCTGCGCAATCACCAACCCGCGCGGCGTTGACAACAACACCACCGAAATCAGACCCTCCTGCTCCAAACGGAGGGCCGCCTCGCGCACCACCTTGAAATGCGAGCTCGCGTCGTGAACTAAAATCAATCCGCGCGAATCAATTTGCGGCAGAAAGCGCCGGATTTCTTGCTCGCGAATGGTCAGATGGCTGTCGCTGAATAGCAGATCAATGGTCCCGTCAATCGGCGTATCCAGGCTCGACGCATTCCGGTACTCAATCCAATCGCGCAGACCGGAAAGGTCAATGCGCTGCTTGGCCTTGGCAAAAATATCCGGATCGAACTCAATGGTGATCAGCTTCCCGAATCCGTTGGCCCTCAGCGCCTCCGCCATTTTGATCGCGCTGTATCCGATAAAGGTTCCGGTCTCTACAATCAATCGCGGCTTGGTCGTCAGCACGATGGACTTCAGAAAATCGAGAACCTCCAGCTCCGAACTCTGCGAATCCACCATCTGCCACCATTCCGGATGCGGGCACTCCGGCGTGGCTCCCACGTACTCCGGCTGCGCAAAATCCTCCTGTTCGCTCACGCGATCCAGAATATGATGCCCCTCATAACGCTTCACAAATCGCGGCACGATCACCGCAATCACCGCTCCGCCCGCCAATATCGCGACGGCGCAAAGCGCAACTGCCATTACACCGTGCGGCACGTGCGCCCGTCCTCCGAACACTGCGATTTCGACGAGCTGATAAGCGCCCCCGAGAATCAACCACTCCCCAAACACAATTCCTGCCGGCCGCTGAAACTGCAGTTGTCGCCGCCCTTCATTCCACAGAAACAAAGCCAGCAATCCAGCCGCCAGAATCCCCCAAGTTTCCGGCGCGTAAAGGGGCACGCTGCCATTCACCGCTGCCAGTGGGATGAGCCCAAACGCCACGCCCACGGTTGCCGCTAGGCACGCCACATCCAGCGCCGTCAGCAAATGCCAGCCGGCACGCTTCTGGAACGTGAGCCGCCGGCGCTGCACATCGGCGCGCAAAGTGACGCCCGCACCGACGACGAAAAGAATGTAAATCAACAATGTCATCGCGAATGACTCCGGAGAAATGGGCTGCCCGGCACGCGAACACGCGCGCGTACGACGCAGGAATTGTCAGAAGCCAGCAAAGTGATCGGAACGGAAGTTCGTAACGGGAAGTTCACCGCAGGAGTCTAGGAGGTAAGCAGGTCTGTTGGCAAGCCCGCGAAGCTATCAGCGGTTCGTAGCGCCGACCTGCCTGCCGGTAGGCAGGCGTCTCGCCGGCTCTTAGCTTTTCGAAGAACGTTTCGCGAACGGTCACCGAGCAGGTGTCATTCCGAGGGCGCCGGTTGCGTAAGGAAACCGATTTTTTCTCGCCGCTCGCACAACAAAAATATCCGCTAAGCGTTTTCAGCCGACGCCACTTCCGCCGGCATTCCCATATTCACCGGCATCTGCTTGTGCGCCAGCCTTCCCAGCTCAAAAAACGCACTCGAAGCCGCATTCTGCATCGCCAGCGAACTTTCCACGCCGCACGTGCAACCCGGACACTCGCGCCGCACCATGGCCTCGCACTGCTGCACATAATCCTCGGAAGCCAAAATCGTCGCCAGCTTGTCCTTCAGAATATTCCCCACGGGTTTCAGGGGATAGCATCCGGTCATCACGTCGCCATTCGAGAGCACGAACATCTGCAGGTAACCCAGAATGCAAGGCGGCTCCGCCACCAGCTGCCGCTTAAAATATTTGGTCACATATTCCACTTCGTACTCCGGCCGCTTCAGGTCGTCGCGCAGAAATTTCGCGATTTCCTTCACGTCGCCACCCTCGGGCCACATGGACTCCATGTCGGCGTCCTTAATGAAATAGATGCTCTGGCTCAGGACGTTGTACTGCACCTCCGCGCCCACACCGTGCGCCACTTCCGCCAGCTTTCCCAGTTCCTTCGCGGAAATCCGGTTCAGCGTAACGGCGATCGAAACTTTTTTCCCACGCAGCAATTTGATCCCCTGCATCGCCAGATCAAAATAGCCGTCAATCCCGCGGATCAGGTCGTTCGTCTCTTCCAGACCATCAATGGATATGCAAACCTTGGTGATCGCCGAAGCGTTAATTTCTTTGTGCATCTTCTTGATGAGCAGCCCGTTGGTCTGCAGGATCACTTCGCTGAAGGGGCGCATGTCCGCGCGCCTCATGATTTCGAAAAGGTCAGTGCGCAGCAGCGGTTCGCCACCGGTGAACCGCAGCGAGCGAATTCCCGCCGCGCCGATCTCGTTTAGCAGCTCCACCGCGCGCTCGGCCTTGATCCCGTCGTGCCAGCGAGTCTTCCAATAATCGCAGCTGATGCACTTCGCCTGGCAATTCTCGGTAAGCTTCACATGCGCCGCCAGCGGCCGAATCTTCGACGGCAGAAATTTCTCCGAAAAATTGCTGCCCAGCCACACCCGCGTCAAATACAAACCAGAAAACGACATCCAGCACTCCTCGGACGGCCCTGCAATTTAAAAATACACACAATTCCCCAAGCGTCCAGAGAAGATTATACAAGGTACGCCAAACCCTCGCAACGCGCCCGCGCCGCGATGTGTTATCAGTCCACGCGCCCGTGGATGTTGATGGCGCCCTCGCTTTCCCTCGTACATCACCCTCAGGGTTGCGGCCAACCTCCACGGCTGTTAAAATCTTACGTTTGCGAGCCTGGAAGAGCCGCAATCCTTATCCGCTATCCTGGACATCCTTCCATGAACGGAACCATTTCGCGCGCAGCACAGCTTTTGGGGGAGGACTGGTTTGGCTAAATACGATGTCGTGATCATCGGCAGCGGACCGGGCGGATACGTCGCCGCCATCCGCGCCGCGCAGTGGGGCCTGAAAGTCGCCGTCGTCGAAAAAGATCCCTTCCTCGGCGGCACTTGCCTGCATGTGGGCTGCATCCCCACCAAAGTTTTCCTGCACCACGCCGATATTTACGATCACTTCAAACGCGCCGAAGAATTCGGCTTCGAAGTGAGCGGAGTAAAAATCAATTGGCCCGCCATTCTCGCGCGCAAAGACAAGATCGTAAAAAAACACGCCGGCGGCATCGGCCTGCTGTTCAAGAAAAATAAAGTCGAAACCATCACCGGCTGGGGAAGGATCGCCGGACCTGGCCGCGTCTCCGTGGAAAAAGACGGCAAGATTACCGAGCTCGAAACCGCGAATATCCTGGTCGCCACCGGCTCCGCCGCGCGCTCCCTTCCCGGCGTGGAAATTGACGGCACCACCGTGCTAACCAATCGCGAAATTCTCGGCCTGCAGCAAATCCCGAAATCAATGATCGTGGTCGGCTGCGGCGCGGTGGGCGTGGAATTCGCCTCCATCTTCAATACGTTCGGCTCCCAGGTCACACTCCTCGAAGCGCTCCCGCGCGTCGTTCCCCTCGAAGACGAGGAAATTTCCGCCGAGCTTCACAAGGCGCTGGTAAAGAAGGGCATGAAAATTGAGCTCGAAGCCAAAGTCGAGTCAGTGAAGAAGGACGCGAACGGCGCGACGGTCGTTTACAAAGACAAAACCGGGAAATCGCAAACCATCAGCGCCGAAAAAGTTCTAATCGCCGTCGGCCGCCGCCCGCTCACCGAAAATATCGGCCTGGAAAAAACCAAAGCCAAACTTGAGCGCGGCTTCATTCATACCAACGCCTTCCTCGAAACCGACGAGCCGCATCTCTACGCCATCGGTGATATCGTTGCCGGCCTGCCGCAACTTGCGCACGCCGCCTCCATGGAGGGAATCATCGCCGTAGGCCGCATGGCCGGAAAAGAAGTACAGCCCTTCGACCGCAAGCGCTGCCCCAACTGCACGTACTGCGAGCCGCAGATCGGCTCCATCGGCCTCACAGAAAAACAAGCCCGCGACGCCGGTTTCCAGGTGAAGACCGGAAAATTCCCGTTCCTCGGCAACAGCAAAGCCACGATCCTGGGCCAGCACGAAGGCTTCATCAAAGTAGTAGCCGAACAAAAGTACGGAGAAATTCTCGGCGTGCACGCCATCGGCCCGCTCGCCACGGAAATTATCGCCGAGCCGGTAGCAGCGCTCGGCCTCGAAGCCACGCTCGACGACATGGCCGCCACGATCCATGCTCACCCGACGGTATGGGAAGCAATGGGCGACGCATTCAACGCCGTGCGCGGTCTGAGCATCAACTACTAGCGCACGATGCAAAAATTTGTGCAGCGGTTTTGGTAGCATAGGCAATCTTGCCTGTGCTGTTATTGCAATACTGATCGGCGGCAATCCGCCGGAAACGGCAATGGTTTCGTGAAGCAACCAGAAAAAATCTGCTGGCAAGTAAACGCAGGCGTGCTGCCCTACGCCCCAGCATGCGCGCTCCAACAGCAACTCGTCGAAGCCCGCAAGGCCGGCGCCATTCCCGACGTCCTGCTCTTCTGCGAGCACCCGCACACAATCACGCTGGGTCGCAACGGAAAAAAAGAAAATCTCCGCGCCAGCAATCACCTGCTCGCGCAAATGAATGTCACCTTCCACGAAACCAACCGCGGTGGCGACATCACCTATCACGGCCCCGGCCAAATCGTCGGCTACCCCATCCTTGATCTTACCGAGCTTCGCCGCGACGTCCGCTGGTACGTCCAGCAACTCGAGGAAATCATGATCCGCGCGACAGCTGATTTCAAAGTCACCGCCGCGCGCATTCCCGATCGCCACGGCATCTGGGTAGGACTGCCCCCGACAGAAGAGAAACTAGCCGCCCTGGGTGTCCACCTCAGCCGCTGGGTCACTTCGCATGGCTTCGCGTACAATGTTGCGACCGATCTGCGATACTTTGATCTAATCGTTCCGTGCGGAATCGCCGGTAAGCGCGCCACCTCTCTGGAACGCGTGCTCGATCGCGCCGTCCGCACCGATGAAGTCCGGCCCAGGCTTGCCGCGCATTTCGGCGAAATGTTCGAGCGCGACATGCTGGAAGTCTCGCGCGCCGAACTCGAGGATACATTGCAAAACCACCACCGGCACGCGCACGCGCTCGCGCCACGCCCCAGTGAACTCTTGGAGTTAAAAGGTAGCTTGGCATGACCCAACCGGTGACTCAATCCGCGACTCAGCCGCTCACGCGCGCGCAGCACCTCGACCTCTACTATTTCATGCAGCTCAATCGCCAGCTCGAAGAGCGCATGGTCCGCCTATTCCGCCAGAATAAAATTGTCGGTGGCCTCTATTCCAGCCTCGGCCAGGAAGCTGTATCCGTCGGCACCTGTTACGCCCTGGAAAAACGCGATTGGATCGCCCCCATGATCCGCAACATCGGCGCGCTGCTGGTGAAAGGCGTCCCACCGCGCGACATCTTCACCCAACACATGGCGAAATTCACTTCGCCGACGCTGGGCAAAGACGGAACCAGCCATTTCGGCGACCTGAAAGTCCGCCACATCGTCTCTCCGATCTCGATGCTTGGCGATCTGATTCCAGTTATGACCGGCGTCGCCATGGCCGGCCGCTATCTGGGACAAAACATTGTCGCGCTCACGTGGATCGGCGACGGCGGCAGCTCTACCGGCGCATTTCACGAAGGCCTGGGCCTCGCGGCCTCGCAGCGCGCCCCTTTCGTCCTGATCATCGAAAATAATCAGTGGGCCTACTCCACTCCCGTGTCGCGCCAGGTTCCCATACAAAATCTCGCCGACCGCGGCGCCGCCTACGGCATCGCCAGCGCGATTGTTGACGGCAACGACGTAGTTGCCGTCTATCAAGCCGCCAAATATGCCGTGGACGAATGTCGAGCCGGCCGCGGCCCGCGCATCATCGAGGTAAAAACCATGCGCATGCGCGGCCACGCGCAGCACGATCCCGCCGAATACGTCCCCAAAGAAATGTTCGATTACTGGAAAGCTCGCGACCCCATCACGCTCTACGAAAAATATCTCACCGAAAATAAAATCTGGGACGCTGCCGCGAAATCCGAAATTGACACACGCATCGAACGTGAGCTCGACGTCGAGCAGAAATTCGCGGAAGATTCACCGCTCCCGCCGCCGGAACTGGCCGAAGAAGGCGTGTACTGCGAGGGCTGCCACAAGATCGAAGCCGATTGGAAGCGCTCCAAAGCCGAAGTAACGCCGCCGAAGTCCAGCATTGACCCCACGTGGCGCCTGAAAGATCTCCCCGCGTACACTCAAGCCGCGATTGCCGCCGGCAACGGCGCGAAAAATCCAGCGCAGGCGCCCGCGTCGGTGCCCGCGCCAAGCGCAGCATCAACCACGATCCCGGCGGCGCGAAAGTCCGCCCCGACACCCGCACCCGACCGTGCCGAACTTCAGCCGGAACATTTGGCCGCGGGCCTTGCAGCCGAGGATCCATCCGTGCCCCGCGTCCCCTTCGGCCGCGGCCCGAAAGACAAAGCTTTCCGTCAGAGTTCCGAGAACCCGCAAAACAAGCCAGCCTACACTCGCGCGCCCAAAGAAAAATCCTTTAGCCGCGCGCCGCAGGAGAAATCTTTCAGCAAAGGCCCGCGCAACAAGTCCTTCGGCAAAAACGCCCATGGCAAGCCGTTCACGAAAAATCCGCAGGATAAACAGGGGAGGCGCTGACGATGTCCCACACCGCTCCCAACCTGTCGTCTAAAACCGTGCCCACGTCCGGCCCCATCACCATGGTGGACGCTATCCGCCAAGCGATGTTCGAAGAAATGGAACGCGACCCCGCCGTCGTCGCCATCGGCGAAGACATCGGCGTGTACGGCGGCGCCTTCAAAGTCACCGACGGCCTGCTGGCCAAATTCGGCCGCGAACGCGTCATCGAAACGCCCATCGCCGAAACCGCCATCATCGGCGCGGCCTGCGGCATGAGCTTCCTTGGCCTGCGCCCCGTCGCCGAAATGCAGTTCATTGATTTCATCGCCTGCTGCTTCAATCAGGTCACCAATTTCGTCGCCAAATCCCACTACCTCTGGGGCGCGCCCGTGCCGATGGTCATTCGCGGCCCCTCCGGCGGAGGCGTGCACGGCGGCCCATTTCATTCCGCGAATCCCGAAATGTATTTCGTGCATACGCCGGGGCTGAAAGTGATTTATCCTTCCACGCCGTCGGACGCCAAGGGCTTGTTGAAGTCCGCGATTCGCGACAACAATCCGGTGCTGTTTTTCGAGCACAAATATCTGTACCGCCGGCTGAAGGAAGAAATGCCGCCGGGCGATTACACCGTGCCCATCGGCAAAGCGATCGTGCGCCGCCCAGGGCGCGATTTGACGATCGTCAGCTACGCGGCCATGGCGCACACGGCCATGGAAGCGGCCGTCGAACTCGCGAAGGAAGGCATCGAAGCGGAAGTGATTGATTTGCGCACCCTGCTTCCGCTAGATAAGGAAACCATCATCAGTTCCGTAAAGAAGACCAACAAGCTGCTGGTGGTGCACGAAGACACGCGCACCGGCGGCATTGCCGGCGAAATTGCCGCTCTCGTCTTCGAAGGCGCTTTCGACGATCTCGACGGTCCGGTAGCCCGCGTCACCGCGCTCGATACTCCGGTGCCGTATTCGCCGCCCCTCGAGGAACGTTTTTTACCCAACACCGAAAAAGTAGTCGCGGCCGCGCGCAAACTGGCAAAATACTAAAGCGGACAAAGGCAGGACCGAGACGATGGGAAAGACCAAGGGCATCAACAACGCCGAATTTGAAGTGGGCAGCGAAGTGAAAATCGCCGACCGCGCTTTCCTCGAGGCTTTTCTCGAGGCCGGTCAGTATCACAACGAGCTCGAGCCCGAGCAGCTGGCCTATGCCGGCAAGATCGCCAAGGTGAAGGCCGTGGATTTCTTCACCGGCGGCGACGAGATTTACACACTGCAGGGCATCCCCGGCGTGTGGCACGAGGAATGTCTCAGCGCCGCTTAGCTGTGCCCAGTTGACACTCGTTGCGATTAGTAATTAGTCGCGCGGCGCGCGTTCTAACCTACAGGAGAAGACCATGGCTGTTGACGTAATCATGCCCCAGATGGGCGAAAGTATTTTCGAAGGCACCATTACCAAATGGCTGAAAAAGGCGGGAGACAAAATCGAGCGCGATGAACCGCTGTTCGAAATTTCCACCGACAAAGTGGACGCGGAAATTCCCTCGCCCTCCGCGGGCGTGCTGAAAGAAATTAAAGTCGGCGAAGGCCAGACTGTGCCGATCCAGACAGTTGTCGCTGTGATCGAAGCCGGCGCCGATGGGGCCGCCACTGCTGCCGCGCCCGCGGCTGCGCCGGCCAAACCCGAAGCTGCGAAACCCGCGCCCCCTCCCGCAGCGAAATCCGCCGCGCCCGCTCCGGCCGCGCTTGCATCACCCGCGCCGCAGGCTGCTTCGAGCGGTGAAAAAGTTCGCAGCTCTCCGCTCGTTCGCAAAATCGCGCGCGAAAATAATATTGACGTCTCCCAGGTTCCCGGCACCGGCGCCGGCGGTCGCGTCAGCAAGAGCGACATCCTCAGCGCCGTGCAAGGTGGCGGCGCCCCCGCTGCAGCAGCTTCTACCAGCGCAGCTCCGGCTTCCGCACCGCCGCCGGCCCGTCCCGCGGGTGTTCCACCAGCCACGGGCGGCGCCAGCGCTTCCGCAGTTCTCGAAAACGCCGTCCCGCGCGAAAAAATGTACTTCGGCCACTACGAAGTCCAGCCCATGTCCGTCATGCGCCAGCGCATCGCCGAGCACATGGTTCTCTCGAAGCACGTCTCCCCGCACGTCTACTCCGTGGACGAAGCGGACATGACGGCCATCGCCACCCTGCGCGCTAAAATGAAATCGAAGTTCGAAGAAACCACCGGCACCAAGCTCACTTTCATGCCCTTCTTCGTGCGCGCCGCCGTCGAAGCGCTGCGCGCGTTTCCCACTGTGAATTCCTCTGTGGACGGCACGAACATCGTCCTGCACAAGGAATGCAACATCGGCATCGCCGTCGCTCTCGACTGGGGCCTGATCGTTCCGGTGATCAAGAACGCCGAGGAGAAAAATTTCCTGGGCATCGCTCGCACCATGAACGATCTCGCCGAGCGCGCCCGGGCCAAGAAACTCAAGCCCGACGAAGTCGCCGAAGGCACATTCGCTATCACCAATCCCGGAGTCTTCGGCGGCCTGTTTGGCTTGCCCGTAATCAATCAGCCGAACGTAGCCATCCTGGGCCTGGGCACAATCGAAAAGCGCCCGGTGGTAATTGACGACGCGATCGCCATCCGCAGCATGGTCTATCTGACGCTCTCCTACGATCACAGAGTCGTAGACGGCGCCGTAGCCCACCAATTCATGGCCAAACTAAAACACACGCTAGAGAATTGGACCGAAAGCATTCTGTAGGCCGTAGCATCGCGAGAGAGTTGGCGGTCAACAGTTGAAAGTTGAAAGTTAAGAACCAAAGGCCGGATGCATCGGAATGTTTGCCGGTTACTTCGGTTCGAACTTTCGATTTTCAACTTCCAACTCTTAACTTTCGGCTGTCAATATCGGCATCTCAACTCAAAGCCTTCGGCCGCGAACTTTCAACTCTTAACTATGAACTTTCAACACCCCCGCTGGGGCGCCCCGCCCTGGAAAGTCAACTTCACCCCATCGCGCCATAAACTCCCCGCCCACACCGACTTCGCTATAATCGGCGGTGGGTTCACCGGCCTCGCAGCCGCAGCGTGGCTGCGCTTGCTCGCGCCCGAAAAATCCGTAGCCGTCTTCGAAGCTGCCCGCATCGGCGCGGGCGCCAGTGGCCGCACCGGCGGCATGGTCCTCGCCGAAACCGCCGCCGGCAATCAACCCGGCCTGGGAGACGTCCTCGCAGGCTTTCGATCCATCCTCGAAAAATTAAAAGTGCGCTGCGATCTGGATCTCACCAGCGCATGGGAAATCGCGCGCAAGTCAAAGTACCGGAAAGCAAAACCCCAGCAATCCCCGATCGCCTGGAATGATTCCGGCACGCTAAAAGTAGTAAACGAAGTCCCCGGCGGCGCGCTTGATCCCGGCAAACTCGTCACCGGCCTGGCCCGCGCCGCTCAGCGCCATGGCGCGCAAATCCACGAAAATCACCGCGTACAACACGTGTCGTGGAGCGCCAAGCCGGAACTGCATGTAGTCAACGCCTGCGGCCCAGCGCAAGAAATCAATGAACAAAAAATCACCGCGCAGAAGATTATCTTCGCGACCAACGCCCTTTCGCTTGCCGAAGCCAGCCTGACCGGCATGCATCCACGGCTCACGCTTGCCGTGCTTACGAGCCCAGTCAGCGAAAAAGTACTAGCCGCCATCGGGCTCGCTCAAAGAAAACCCTTCTACACCGTGGATTTCCCCTATCTCTGGGGCCGAGTCCGCCGCGACCGTTCCATCGTCTGGGGCGCGGGCCTGGTGCAATCCCCGGACGCCGACGATCTCGAGAAAGTGGACATCGCCGCTGAAGAATCAGCCGCAGCCTTCGACCGCCTCGAAGACCGCATCCGCCACCTGCATCCCGCGCTCGCAAAAATAAAATTCGCAAGCCGCTGGGGTGGCCCAATCCTCTTCCGCGATTCCTGGAAGCCGGTCTTCGACTGGCACCCGGAAAGCGTCGCGGCCGAGCCCAGCGATCCGTCGCGCGGCTCCACAACTGGCGCCGCATCTCGGACCCAGCGTGGCGCGCCCCGCAACGCAATTGTGCTCGGCGCCTACGCCGGCCACGGCGTAGCCCTCTCCTCCTATTTCGGAGCCTGGGCCGCCGAAGTCCTGCTTGACCGCCGCCAATTGCCGCACTGGAGCGCGCTTAGACCTTAGAAGGAACCGATGCCGCTAATTTCCGTAACGCGCTTGCGAGTTCGCTCCTTCCTCTACCTTCCGGGGTTTCTCTGGGACACATTCCAGTCCATGCGCCAGGTGCAGCGCAGCCCCGGCTTTCTCGGCGGCAGGCTCTTAGTCAATTCCGGCTACGTATTCTGGACCATGACCGCCTGGCAAGATGAGTCGGCCATGAACGCCTATCGCACCCGCGGAGCCCATCGGCGAGCCATGCCCAAGTTGCTCAACTGGTGCGATGAAGCGGCAGTAGTCCACTGGAACCAGGAGTCGCCCGAAATCCCCGACTGGCAGGAGGCCCAGCAACACATGGCGGAAAGAGGTAGACCGTCGAAAGTGAATCATCCGTCCGCGGTGCAAGCTTCACAGCAGATTCCCGCGCCACAACCGAGCCGCATCGCACAAACCCTGAAACCAGTGCGCTAGCCTCGCAGAGCATCACTAGGAACCGTGCACAAAATTGTCGCCAAATTCTCAATCTGATCATCAAAGCTGTGACGAACCATGCCACTGCCGCTGTTCGGTAAGGTGGCTCACGAGGTCTGTGCCCCAGCGCAGCGTTCCGCGTGACCGTGCCGACCGGCGTGCTATATTTTAGCCGTTATCTGCGCTCGTACTTTTAGATCGGACTGGAGGAGGCTCTGTGCAATTCTTCCACTCGCGCAACCGGCGATCTCTCGCGCTAGGCGTGCCGGTATTCATCGCGTTTTACGCAGCCGTTTCCGCGCTTCCCCTGCAAAACCGTTCGACGTTGCTGGCCGCAGCCGGTAGCGCCGCGTGCCCGAACGATGACACCGGCCTCAAGCTGCCGCCCGGTTTTTGCGCGACCGTTTTCGCCGACGGCATCGGTCACGCCCGGCACATGGCGGTGACGCCGGGCGGAGTGGTGTATGTAAACACCTGGTCCGGTCAATATTACGGCAATGACAAGCCGCACGAAGGCGGCTTCCTGGTCGCGCTGCAAGATCCGTCGGGAACAGGCAAGGCCACAGTCAACGAGCGCTTTGGTGAAACCGTCGCCAGCGGTGGCCATGGCGGCACCGGAATCGGCCTGTATCGCGATTCGCTCTATGCCGAAATCAACGATCGCATCGTGCGTTATGCGCTTCCTTCTGGCTCGATCGTGCCAAAAGATGCCGCAGTCACCATCGTCTCGGGATTGCCGCTGACTGGCGATCATCCCATGCATCCATTCATAATTGACGCGCAAGGCTCGTTGTACGTGGATGTCGCCAGCGCCACCAATTCCTGCCAGCTGAAAAACCGCACTCTGCAATCCCCGGGCGCCGAGCCATGCACGGAGCTCGAGACGCGCGGCGGCGTCTGGCGCTATGACGCGAAAAAATCCGATCAGCATTTTTCCAGCGCCGAACGCTTCGCCACCGGCATTCGCAACGCGGAAGGGTACGCGATCGATGCGGACGGCCGCATGTTCGCGACGCAACACGGCCGTGACCAGCTGCATTCGAATTGGCCGGCCCTTTATAGGCCCGAACAGGAAGCCACCCAGCCCGCCGAAGAGCTGCTGCTGTTGAAACAGGGCGGCGACTACGGCTGGCCGGAGTGCTACTACGACGGCATCCAGCAAAAACTGGTGCTCGCGCCGGAATATGGAGGCGACGGCGGCAAAAAGATCGGCGTGTGCGCGCAGAAGACCGCTCCCGTCGCGGCATTCCCGGCGCATTGGGCGCCCAACGCCATGGTTTATTACGGCGCGCAACAATTTCCCAAGCACTATCAGGGCGGCGTGTTCATCGCGTTCCATGGCTCCTGGAATCGCGCGCCGTATCCGCAGGGCGGTTACAACGTGGTCTACCAGCCGCTCGCGGGCGAGCATGCCGGCGGCTCCTGTGAAATTTTCGCGGATGGTTTTGCCGGCCCGGTGAAATCTCCGGACGGAGCACAGCATCGTCCCAGCGGCCTCGCCGTCGGCCTGGATGGTTCGTTATACATTTCCGATGATGTGCGCGGGCGAATTTACAAAGTGGTTTATCGTGGCGGTTCTGCTGACGCAGGCGGGCATGTGACTCCCTGTCCCAGCGAGTCGGCTCCCGCCGGTGAAATCGTGAAAGCCGGCGCCAAGCCGCCCGAGGGCACGCACCCGGATGCAGGCGCTGCCTCATCTGCGGCCGGCGCTGTGCCCAAAGGAGCGACGCCAGACATGGTCAAGCTCGGCGCGCGCGTCTATAGCGGCCAGGTGGGCGGCGCCGCCTGCACCGGCTGCCACGGCGATCACGGCCAAGGCTCGCCGCTCGGTCCCGCGCTCACCTCGCACCAATGGCTGTGGAGCGACGGCAGCTACGCCGGCATCCAGAAAACGATCACCGACGGCGTTCCGCAACCCAAGAAATATCGCAGCCCCATGCCCGCGATGGGCGGCGCGCAGCTCAGCCCTGACCAGGTGAAGGCACTCGCAGCGTATATCTACAGCATCAGCCGCCCGGCGCCGGGAAGTTCGCATTAGTAAAATAAGGAATTGAGCCGCGCGGAATCGACCTGCGAGAAGCGACGGGAACGTCTTCCAAACGGCAAACTCATTGGATTCGCTGACGTAATTCCTCCGCGAATCCCTCTATCTGGCTCATGGCCACGATGCGTATGCCCTCGCCCGCGAATAATTTCTCGACGAACACATGCCGCGGATTCTCGGCATCCGAAGCCGTATCCGTAATGGCGGTAATTTCCGCCAGCCGGTCGCGCGCGTGAATGCAGCCCGCCGTATAAGCCAGCGCCTTCGCCTGCGGCAGATCGCGCCGCAAAGAAACCGACTGGATAAATCCGCGCACGCCGTTCTGGTATCCGTAATCGAGCCGCATGGGATCCCCCGGCTGCGTAAATCCCTCCACGCGCACCCGATGTTCCAGCTTCCCCAGAATGCGGTGCCGCCGAAACACATCGTTCAACTTATCGCGCATCCAGTCCCGCGTATTCTGCAGCAGCCCCGCGGCCCTTCGCGTTGGCGGTGTCACCTGCTGGCGATAGATGCGGTCCAGCTCGACGTCGAAATTGTCGGCGAGCAGCCCCTTGGGCGGGCTCAGCTGCAGCATATTAGAAAGATTCTGGTCCAGTTTTTGCAAATAAAGCGCCACTTCCGCCGCCGGCCCGCGTAACCGCGCATCGAACTCCGCGGGGAGTGATCGCAGCAGATCTTCATCGGCTTCGGGATGCACGCGTCGCACGCGCGCGAATTCCGCGGGCTCTTCGATCAATCGCATGGCACGCCGCGCCCCGGAAGTCTCCTGCAGAAGCACGCCTATATTCACCCACTCATCGCGCAGCGAGTTCGGCATGTAACGCAGGATGCGATACTCGAACACATTTCTTGATTCTTCATCCGTCGCTACAGGTGACACCGTTTACCTCCTTGCAAGGCAATCATGCCGCAGGCTTCCCACCGCAATCTGACCCGCACAGTCCACCGGCACAGGCTGAGCGCGACGGACTGACCGAAGCAGAGTTCTCGCCACCCCGACGTTTAAGTCTGTCGAGTGCTGTGAAAATTCATCACGGGCGAACAAGCAACATCACGCCGCACCTCCCAACATCACGCCCTCAATAATTTCATCCCCTTACCAAGCAAACCTTTACTTCCAATTCGGAAACGGCTGCGCCGATGATTTCCAGGCCGACACAATCAAATCCCGCACCAACTTCCGCCGCCGCAAAAGCTGCTCCAGCATTCTCTCCAGTGCGTCCGAATCGCAGTCATACCACTCCGGCGGAATTTTCGCGTAAATTTCCTCAAGGGCCGTCTCCTCGATTCTCTCCACGCGCGCGATCCAAGCTTCGAAAGAATCCATGCCGCGCACGCTCTCATACACCCGATGCCGCGCATATAGCCCGCGCAATGGCGCATCCGGAAAATTCCATTCCGCCGCGTTAAAGCAGAATCCGTTATCAATCATCCGCGCGCAATAGCGCGTAGCCGTCCCTGCCCCGCGTTCCAAGCTGTGCGCAGCTCCGTCCGTCTCGCGAAAAAATATCGCCTGCCGTCCGTTGGTGTTGCAGGTCCATTTGTCGAACACCAGCATCCCGCAGAATTCTGCGAGGTTAGTCACTTCGCGCAGCTGTTCATCCGGAAGAAAATCGTAAACCGCCACGTCCGCCAGATTCCCCGGATAACGCGAACCAAATTGCTTGCCCGCCTTACAGGGAGCGCGCCCGCGTCCCAGCTGAATCACCAAATCCTCGGTGTGGGCGATCAGCTCCGCCCCCACCTCCACCACTTCCGGCTCCGCCACAGAAAGCCCCAGCCTCGCCGCCAGCCTTGTACCCAGCAATTCGTTCGCCAGGATCCGCAACCCCTGCGGGTTGTTCTGGAATTTCACCACGTAATACGCCTGATTCGAGCAGCGCATCAAATGCGATTGCGCCCCGCCACGCATTCTGCGCACCTGTTCGACCGCCAGCGCCATTCCGCGCCCATGCTAACGGTCCGCAAAGCCGCGCGGCAAGCTATTTATTTTCAAACTGGGAACGTACCGCAAAGGTGCACAGCTGCCAAACTCGAAGCGTGATGTTTCGATTCAGCACACAACCGCGCTTCGCATCACACCAGGGAATTCGGAGACAATCGCACCGGGAAAATATGGAACCGGGAAATACAGAAGCAGGGAATTAAACTCCGCGAGTAATGCAACGATCGAGAAGCCAAGGTCGCAGTAAAAAATGAAACGCGGAACCGCGAAGGCCTGCGAATGCACTTGCGGTCCCGCGTAATAATGTTTCCAGGCAAAAAACGCGTCAGCGTTTCTTGCGCTTAGCCGTCTTCTTGGCTTTGCCCTTTTTCTTCGCGACCTTTTTCCTAGGCTTCGATTTTTTCTTGGCCGCGGCTTTCTTCTTGGGCGCCCTCTTCTTCGCCGCGCTCTTCTTGGCTGTCTTCGCTTTCGGAGCAGCCGCCGGCTCTTCCTCTCCCTCCGGCTCCTCCTCCTCAACGATTATCTCTTCCACTTCCTCTACAATATCTCCGTGAGGGAGTTCCGCGCCTTCTTCCCCCTCTTCCTCTTCGTAACGGGGTAGCTCGTCGTCTTCCTCATCATGCTGTTTGGCGTGAAACATGGATCCCTCCCTGGGTATCGGGCTTCGAAAAGAACATATTAGGCCCTGCGCGCTTATAATCGGAGTGCCGGAAGTTTGTCAAGATGCAAGGCCGCGAAAACACTGTCCCACCCATAATATTCGCAGGAAGAGCCTCAACGAGGATGTAACAAAAGGTTACAGAGGTAGGTAAGCAATGCAGAATTAGCAGTTTACGAACAAAATCAGAAATGCGGCAGCAATCAATGTTGAATCGTCAAGACATCTCCAGCTTTCAACGGTCGTTCGTCCAGAAACGAGTTCGCCTGCCGTATGTTCTCGACGCTGGTCTTGTAAGCATGCGCAATTGAATAGAGGGTCTCGCCCTGCTTCACGCGATGCTCCACGGTGGCAGACTTGTCCCCGCCGCTCACCGCCACATTATGCACCGAAACCGCCGCGCCGCCCTTCGAGGCAACGGGATGCACCACCGATTTCGCGACAGAGGCCGATCGCGGAGAAGCATCTCCCGAGCCCCCGGCATAAATCTTCAAACGCGAACCCCGCGGCACGCTCGCCCCGTGAATATTATTCCAGCGTTTCAGTTGCGCCACGCTCACATCAAATCGTTCCGCGATTCCTTCGAGCGTGTCGCCGCGCACCACTCGGTAATGCACCAGCCGCACCGCAGCCGGAGCGGTCGGCACGTTCAACATGAATCCCGGCGGCACCACCGCGTGTGCTTCCAGATGATTCGCCGATTCAATGGCCGCCACGGTCACGTGATAATGCCGCGCGATGTCCGAAAGCGTTTCGCCTTGCTCCACTGTGTGCAATCGCCAGATCGTCCACTTATCTTCCGGAACCTGGCTGATCACGTTGAGCAGTTTTTCGCCGTAACCCGCGGGCAGATTCAATTCAAAGCTGGGATCGTCGGGCGTCACGCTGCGCAGCATTTCCGGATTCAGCTCGCGCAGATCGTCCAGGTCCGCTCCTGTCGCGTCCGCCACCAGCCGCAGATCAATCGCATGTGGAGGGTGGATCACGTCCACAGGAGCTGGCTTCTCCGGCGCCACTTGCACTCCGTAGAGCACCGGGTCTTTTGCCACCAGCGCCAGCGCAATAATAATCGGCACGTAGTTCTGCGTCTGTTTCGGTAGCGCGTGGCGCTTCTGCAATTCCCAAAAATCCGCGTAACCGGTGCGTTCGACAGCCTTCACCACGTTCATCGGCCCCGAGTTATACGCCGCCATCACCAGATACCAGTCGCCGAACATGTCGTACAGATCGCGCATGTGCCGCGCCGCCGCCCGCGTGGCCTTCTCCGGATCGCTGCGCTCGTCCACATAATACGTCCGGTCCAGATCGTATTCCTCGCCGCGGAACGGCATGAACTGCCACAATCCCCGCGCCCCGGCGCGCGATACCGCCGAGGGTTGAAACGCCGATTCGGCCTGCGCCAGATACATCAAATCCTGCGGCACGCCTTCTTCCTTCAGCACCCGCCGAATCATGTCGTTGTAGCGCCCCGAACGGTCCAATCCGTGCTCCACCGTCGCGCGGCCCCGTGTCGTCGTAAAGTAACTCAAATATTGCAGCACCGAATCGTTCACCGTCAGCGGCAGATCGTGCGGCACGCGCATCAATTCTTTTTCCGCCTGCGCTGCCAGGCGCGGGTCGCCCTTCGGCAACGTCAGATCCGCCAGCGTCGGCGCGGGAGTGCCGGTGCCAGCTTCCTCTTCCTCCGCATCCTGCTGTGCGCTGCGCTCGTAAGAATGCAGCGTCTCGCCAATCTGATCGAAAAGATCCGAAAGCCGCGGATCGGAATCCACCTGGAAGCCGCTCGCCAGCATCAATTCCACGGCGCGATCGTAATTCGCATGCGCCTTTTCGAAATCACCAGACTTATATTCTTTCTGGGCGGTATCGAAAATCACCTGAACCTGATCGATCAGGATGTCTATGTGCGGACGGGTGTCGGTCAAGGAAGTCAAAAAAACGGTGTGCTCGGGAAAGGGCAGCGGTTCGCGCGCAATTTCGGGGACTGGCGCAGGCGTCGCCGCCGGAGGATGCGATTTCGCCTGTTTGCTGGATACGGTGTCGTTGCATGCGGCCAGCGACAGGATCGCCACAGCTGCAATCGCTGCCCAGCCGCACCCGCGCGCTTGTCCAACGACCCTCAGCTTCATGGTCTCCGTCCATCCTTGCGACGCGCGATACTTCTCCGCAGGATTCTCCGAAGAAACTTCGGGTCCCGAGCCTGCTGCATCCAACGCGGCGCCGCGTCGTTCGCCCCTCTTAAAGGGCAACGGGAATCTTACGAACTACCTGCGCTCCGGTCAATGGTCTTGCCGTACCAGCCATTGTCACTATCAGGACATCGCCAGCTAATGTTCCGCGCCCCTGATTGGATTGCCCTGCCGCTCTGTATGGAAACTTAGACCAACTTCGCCTTCCGCGATACTGCCCCGTAATCCTCAGCAGGCAGCCGATGCTTGCTGGAAACGATCGAGGTCTCCGTATATTCGGACGCCCGTCGGTTTGATGTTCCATCGTTCGTAGCAACGCACCCGGCGCCGCACCGTCCGTTCTCGCTACTCTTTTGTAATCATACGGTTAAGGCGCGACGAGCTTTCGCCAAAGTCTGGCCGCCGAGATGCATTTGCCGCGTCATTCATCGCACGTCGCGGTAAGCGTGTTTCTCGGGAATGTATCCCAACAGGGGGGATCGGCATGAACTTTCGGCGTCGTCTTTTCACCAGCATCGGGACTTTCTTCATCATCCTCGGAATACTCGCCGCGCCCTCCTTACTGCGCGCGCAGACCGCGAAGGTCACCGGTACCGTGCTAGATTCTTCCGGCGCGGCAGTCGTTGCTGTTACCGTCACCGCCACCAACTCCGCTACCTCCAGCGAGCGCTCCACCACCTCCACCGACACGGGCGCCTACACCATCTCCAGCCTGCCTCCCGGTATCTACAATTTCAGTTTTACCAAGACCGGTTTCAAAGTCGCCCGCTTCGCGCAAATCACCCTGACGGTGGACCAAACCATGACCCTCGACGCCAGGCTCGAAGTCGGCGCCGTTTCCTCCACCGTCGAAGTCGCGGCCGCGAACGTCGCACAGATTGACACGGAGAACGCCACGCTCAGCAATGTCGTTGAACACACGCAGATGACGGAACTCCCGCTAATTCTGCGTGACCCCTACCAGCTCGTCCTTCTCGGCCCCGGGGTCACACAATCCGACGGTCTGGGCGGCGTCTCGGTAAACGGCGGACGCGAGCGCAATAACAATTTCCTCCTCGACGGCGCGGACAACAACGACGCTGACGTGCCCGGACCTCTGGGAGGACTGATCGCCGAAAATCCTGATGCCACCGAAGAATTCCGCGTGCTCACCAATAATTTCGCCCCTGAATATGGCCGCAATAACGGCGCCATCATTGACGTCGTAACTCGAAGTGGCACCAACGAATTCCATGGCAATCTTTTCTATTTCGGACGCTGGGACGCGCTCGGCGCCCGCGATTACTTCAATCACCAGATTGACCCGCTCACCGGTGAAGTCGCCGCCAAAAATCCTTACGTCCGCAACCTCTATGGTGGCTCCATTGGCGGCCCCATCATCAAGGACAAAACCTTCTTCTTCCTCAACTATCAAGGCGATCGCTTCGTCACCACCCTGACCAACACCACCGTCGTGCCCACGGCTGCCTTCAAATCCGGCATCTTCACCTACACCAACCCGCAAACCGGTGCCAGCCAGGCCATCAATGTCACCACCCCAGGCGTTGGCAATAATGCCACTGGCGTGGGTCTCGATCCCGTCATGCAACAAATCCTCTCCTTCTATCCCGCGCCCAACCAAGCCAATTCCGACGGCATCACCGGCCAGCTCTTTTTTCCGAGCGAGTCGCGCGAGAAAGACGAAGATGCCGTCCTCAAGATCGACCAGACGATTAATAAGAACAACAACCTCTACGCCCGCTACACCTACAATTATTTCGGCGACCCCAACCCCTTCCACAACGATTTTCTCCCTGGCGGCCTGGGCGACGTCAGCGAGGTCAACAAAATCCAAAGCCTTGCCGTCGGCCTCACTTCCACCTTCGGAGGTAGCCTCATTAACGAATTCCGTTTCGGCGCCAATCGCATCAACGAGTTTTTCGGCTGCGGCGGTGTTCCTACTTTCGACAATCTGGGATATGTCGACGGGGTGGGGAACGGCGCGGACTTCACTCTCCCCGTGTTCCAGGGCGGCTCGGGCGGCTCGTTTGGCTTCGGTTGCCAGGCGCTTGGCGATGCCGATTTCCAAGAAAGCAAGCAAGGCACCTACCAGTGGTACGACTCCATGAGCAAAATCGTGAAATCTCACACCATCAAGTGGGGTGCCGAAGTCCGCGACGTCTACTCCAATAACAACACCAATTTTTCTTCCCGCGGCATCTTCACCTTCAACGTTTTCACCGCCAATAGCATCCCCACCTTGCAGAACCTCAACACCGGTGTGGACAACAATCAGCTCGAGGACACCGTTGGCGCCCTGCTCGGCTTGGTGAATTCCCAAGCGCAAACGCAATTCTTCAACCGCGCTGGCGCTCGCAACCCGACCGATGAACTCAATTTCGTGCAGCACGAAGTCGGCGGATTCATCCAGGACAGCTGGAAAATAAAATCCAATCTCACCCTAACCTATGGTCTCCGCTACGAGTGGTACGGCGTGCCCTATGAAGCCCACGCCAATTTCGCGACGCTCTTCCAGGACAGCAGCGGCCCCGCGCCCTTCACCTTCCAACCAGTCGGTCCCGGAACTGGCCTTCAACTTTTCAACGATTATTACAAGAACTTCGAGCCCCGCTTCGGCTTCGCCTGGGATCCTTTCAAGGACGGACGCACGTCGGTCCGCGGCGGCATCGGGGTCTTCAGCGATCGTATCTACGGCAACCTGGTCTCGGACGCGCGCGGTAATCCGCCGTTCCAACCCAGCCTCTTCAACCAACCCGCGGCCAGCCTCGGCCCCGTAGCCGCCGCACAACTTCAGAACCAGGTCGCGCCGGGAAATTTAACTCCCTCGCCGGTAGTTCCCGACGGCGCGGGAATTTTCCCCGATCTCTTCGATCCCAATATCAAACCGCCGCTCGTCGTTACATGGAATGTCGGCGTGCAGCGTGAGCTCACGCAAAATCTGAATCTCGACGTGAATTATGTCGGCAACCACGCCACGCGCATCCTCCGCGTGATTGACGGAAACCCTCCGCAGCCAAACCTCGTTAACGAACTACTCGGCCTGGGCGTCGCGCCGGAAACTCTCCAGTTCGCCAACCTCTACTTTGGCGCCGAAAATGGCGTCCTCCCGTTCGACGCCGTCAATAACAACGCGTTCTTCGACACCTTTACCGACCAGACTTCCGGGCACTCCTGGTACGACGGTCTGCAAGTGCAGGTCACCGAGAAAAATTTCCACGGCCTGCAGATTCAGGGCTCCTACACCTGGGCTCATGCGCTCGATGATTCTTCCGATCCGCTGGTTCCCACCGTCGCCAACGGCAATTTCCCCGTTGATTCCTTCAACCTGCGTCGTGAAAAAGGAAATTCGGGATTCGACACCAGGCAACGCGGCGTAATTAATTTTGTCTACCAACCAAACATCGGCCGCGGTCGCGCTCATTTCGCGAACGGCGTTACCGGACGCGCCTTGGAGGGCTGGCAAATCAGCGGCATCGCCGCGTGGCAAACCGGCCTTCCGTACGACATCTTCGGCATCGCCGACACCCTGCACACAAACTTTGCCGACCGTGTCACCGTCGTGGACTCTTCTGCTCTGAAGCAAGTCCCATCCACCGGCCGCGTTATCCCCAGCACCGGCGTTTTCACCGGCTACAATCTCGCCGCGTTCAATCCTGACGATCCCACTATCATGCCCGTGCCCTTCGGCATTCCCTCGAATCTGCTGCGCAATCAGTTCACCGGACCCGGGATCAATAACTATGACGTAGCTTTGTCGAAGCTCACCACAATCAAAGAAAGATTCACTTTCCAGCTGCGCTTTGAGTTCTACAACCTCTTCAACCGCACCCAATTCACCAAGCCGGACACCAACATTCAAGACGCCCTGTTTGGCTACTCAACGTCGCAGGTCGGCCAAAACGACGGCACCACCGGAGCTCGCCAAGTCCAAATCGGCGCGAAGCTCAGCTTTTAATCGAAGCAAGCGGACAGGCAATCAAAACTGGGGGGACGTCAGAGCGCCATCGGTCTAGCCCAACCGATGACGCTCTCTCGTCTTTCTTTTTGCATTTCGCTTTTCTGACGATGCGATGAGCATCGTCATCCTGAGGGCGGCGCATTAGCTTCACGCCGGCCGAAGGCTCTCTCTTCGGCTTTCTTTGCTGCCCTCTGCGTCAAATCCTTTTACGCCTTGCCGCAGCCTCGCCGCTCAAGCCAGTGCCTGCCGCAAATCCTCAATCAAATCCCCCGCATCCTCCAACCCAATCGAAACCCGCACCGTCCCCGGCTCCACTCCCGCCGCCCGCAACTCCGCCACAGACATCCGGTAATGCGATGAATACATCGGCAGCACCACCAAGGATTCCGCTCCCCCCAAGCTCACCGCCAGCAAAAACACACGCGTCCGGTCGCAAAACCGCCGCGCCGCCGCCAACCCTCCCTTCAAATCGAAAGCCATCATCGCTCCGAATCCCTTCATCTGCCGCTTCGCGAGCCTGTGATCGGGATGCGAAGCCAGCCCCGGATAATGCACCCGCGCCACTTTCGGATGCTTCTCTAAAAATCGCGCTACTTTCAAAGCCGTCTCGCACTGCCGCCGTACCCGCAACTCCAAAGTTTTCATCCCGCGGATCAACAAGAATGCCGCCTCCGGATCCATGGAACCGCCCAAATTAATAATCATGTCGCGGATTTTCTCGATCAACGAGTGCCGTCCCGCCGCCACTCCCGCAATCACGTCCGAATGTCCCGCTAAATATTTCGTCGCGCTGTGCAACACCAGATCAAATCCCATCGCCAGCGGCTTCTGCAGCACCGGGCTGGCGAAAGTATTGTCAATCAGAGCGAGCAGATCCCACTCCTTCGCGAACGCAATCGCCTTGTGTAAATCCACCAGGCGCAAAGTCGGATTCGTCGGCGTCTCGATATACAGTACCTTCGTCCGCGGATTCACCAGCCGCTCGATCCCCGCTAAATCCGTTTCCACGTGCCGCACCACAATACCCATCCGCGGAAATACGTCGCGCATCAGCCGGTACGTCCCGCCGTACAACGCGCGCGTCGCAATCACTTCGTCGCCCGTCTTCAATACCGATAACAGCGCGCTGGAAATCGCCGCCATCCCCGAAGCCGCCACGATCGCCGCATCCGCGCCTTCCAGCGCAGCGATTTTCGCTTCCGCCACCGCTAGCGTCGGGTTCCCGTAACGCGTGTAAATGTACGCCGGCCGTTTTCCCTCCGCCCACAGCTTCAATTCTTCCGAATTCGCAAATGTGAAATTCGCCGTCCGCGCAATCAAAGTTCCCACCGGCGCGCTCACACGGAATTTTTCTTCTCCAGCGTGGATGGCAATCGTCGCGTCCGCCAATCGGCGGCCCTGCACATTTGTTTTCATGGCGAGCCAGCTTGCCGCAGCTAGTCAGAAAATCACAAGCTCCAATTTGGCGGAACGAAACGCGACGGCGCCAGCGTTGCGACAACCACGGGCGCAATCACACGGTTGGCAAACCACTCAGATTACGTAACAATGTCTCGCGCCACACATCACATAAAAGCATCGCGCCGATTCATATTCCCCGGAGACCGCAGCAATGCATATAACCCCATCCCAAGTGCTCTGCGCTTTCTGGCTACTCTTCGCGCTCTACTGGTTCGTAGCCGCTTTCGGCGTCAAGCGAACCGCCAAACGCCAGAATCCCGCCGAGCGCTTGCTCTACGTAATCTTCATGGCCGCCGGTTTCTTCCTCCTCTACCAGGAAAATCCCAACTGGGGCCCGCTCAACCACCGCTTCGTCCCCGACAAACTCTGGATCGCCTGGCTCGGCAGCGCCCTCTGCGCCGCTGGAGTCCTCTTCGCCATCTGGGCGCGCCGCACCATCGGCAAAGACTGGAGCGCCGAAGTGCAGATCAAGGAAGGCCATCAACTGATTCGCTCCGGCCCTTATGCTCGCATCCGCCACCCGATTTACACCGGCCTGCTGCTCGCCACGCTCGGCACCGCCCTCCTAGTCGGCGAATATCGCGGCCTCCTCGGCTTCGCTATGCTCCTCGTCGGATTCACGCGCAAAGCTCGCAAGGAGGAATCGTTCCTCTCGGCCGAATTCGGCCCCGCCTTCGAGGAACACCGCCGCCAGACCGGCTTCTTTCTGCCCCGTTTTTCCTGAAAAAATGCGAATTTTCCCCGCCCGCCCCGACGGTTTCGCCTTCTATTTGCTGGTGTTTTCGCCTAGTACTTCGCTGGAATTCCCTTTGCGGCCGCCTTTCCGTGCCATCATCAAGCTATAGGTTTCGCCCCTTTCGTAGCGCCTTGTCAGTTTTCGTGAGAGGAAACGATGCGCAACAATCTCAGCGCTGTGCTGATTCTTTGCATGTCAACTGTGTGCTTGTCGGGTTGCGACCTGCTGCGAGTAACCGGACCTTGCTATGGTGTAGGCTGCCCTGGGGGCACCGAAGGCCGTAATGGCCAATACAAGCCAGGCGAAGCCCCGAAAGCCCAGAACGCCGCCGCGCCAACTCCAGCGAAATCCGCCGCCGCGCCAAGCCAGACTGCATCCACGACGTCCCAGCCCAGCATCGTTCAGCCCAACGCGCCCGCACAACCGGCCGCAACGAATTCGCCAGCAGCTTCCGCTTCGGCGCAATCGACGAGCGCGCAAGCTGAGACTGCGCCATCAGCTCCAGCACAAGTCGCGAACGCCGATGCTAAATCCTCGCCGTTCCATGCGATCGGCGAATTCTTCGAGCGTCTGATTCCGCACCATACCAGCGGAGCAAATTCCGGCGCAGGTTCGGGCGCCGGCAACTAAGCCGAAGCCGACCGCCCGTTCTCCTCAACTTCCTCACCCGCATGATGCGGTTTGTGCGCCGCGATCACTTTCTCCGCAATTTCATTCGGCACATAGTCGTAGTGCGAAAACTCCATCGAATAACTGCCGCGCCCTTGCGTCAAGGAAATCAATTCATTCGCATAACTCAACATTTCTGAAAACGGCACCAAGGCCTTGATCACCACATTCCCAGCCCGCGCCTCGCTCCCGCTGATCTTTCCCCGCCGCCCGCTCAAATGCCCCATTAAATCACCTGAATACTGATCGGGCGCATACACTTCCACCTGCATGATCGGCTCCAGGAGCGCAGGGCGCGCCTGCTTCATCGCCTCCTTAAACGCCAGCGAACCCGCAATTTTGAAAGCCATGTCACTGGAATCCACGTCGTGATATTTCCCGTCGTACAAACTCACGCGGAAATCCACCACGGGGAATCCCGCCAGGTAGCCTCGCTCGGCTGAATCCCGCACGCCCTTTTCCACCGACGGAATCCAGTTCTTGGGAATCGCTCCGCCGAACACATCATCCACAAACTCAATCCCCCTGCCGCGCGGCAGAGGTTCCATCTTGATGCGGCACAAACCAAACTGTCCGTGTCCGCCCGTCTGCTTCTTATGTTTACCTTCCGCGTCAGCCTTCGCGCGAATCGTTTCGCGGTAGGGAACTTTTGGCGGATGGATCATTAATTCCACGTGATACCGCTTGCGCAGCTTCGCCACTACCACCTCAATGTGCTGCTGCCCCGCGCCGCTCAATAAAAATTCCTTGGTCTGCGGATCGCGCCCAAACCGCAGCGCCAAATCCTCCTCCAGGATTTTGTGAATCGCCACGCCAATGCGATCCTCATCCGCGCGCGTCTTAGGTTCCACCGCAAAAGTGATCGAAGGCTCTGGAATCCGCGCCGGCGCACAGAAGATCTGCGCGTTCTTATCGCCCAAAGTCTCTCCGGTTGTGGTCTCCTTCAATTTTGCGATCGAGCCAATGTCACCCGCGTGCAGCTCGCTTACCTCCGTGCCGGTTTTTCCCTGCATCACCTGGATGTGCTGAAATCGTTCCTGCGACCCGCGATTGAAATTCGTCAGCGTCGCATCGTTTTTCAGCACGCCAGACATCACCTTGAAATAAGTAATGCGGCCCGCGAAAGGATCCGCCAGCGTCTTGAACACAAACACAGAAAGCGGCCCCGAATCGCTGATCGCGCGCTCCACCGTCTCGCCTTTGTGATCCGCGCTCTTGTGGCACACAATCTTCCCGCGCGCCGCAGGCGACGGGAAAATCGCAACCATCAAATTCAGTACCGCATCGCTCCCGATATTGTGCAGCGCCGAGCTGAGCATCACCGGAAACAGCCGCTTTGTCAGCACCGCCTCGCGCAGACCTATCACCAGGTCGTGTACCGGTAGCGTCCCCTGGTCAAAAAATTCCTGCAGCAGTGCGTCGTTTCCTTCCGCCACCATTTCCACCAGCGCCTCGTGCCCCAGTTTCGCTTCGTCGGCGAGTGCCTGCGGAATTTCCTCAATCTTCGCGATACCATTTCCGTCCGGCGTGTAAATCAGTGCCTTCATCGTGATCAGATCCACCACGCCGCGAAATCCTTTTTCCCAGCCGATCGGCAGCTGAATCGGCACCACGCCGCGCCCGAAAACCTGCTGTACGGAATCCAGCGCTCGCTCGTAGCTCGCCAGGTCGCGGTCCATCCAATTCAGCAAAAACGCGCGCGGCAGATCGTATTCCGTCGCGTAGTCCCACACTTTTTCCGTCACCACCTGCACTCCCGCGGCGGCGTCCACCACAATCAGCGCGGAATCAGCGGCGATTAGCGATGATTTTGTTTCGTTGATGAAAGTGGAATAGCCGGGAGTATCGAGGAGATTGATTTTGGTCTTCTCAGGCTGCGCCGGAGCCTGCCATTCGGCGTGCGCCACGCCCGTATTGATTGAAATCTTCCGCGCCACCTCTTCTTCATCCCAGTCCGTCGTCGTCGTACCTTCCGTGACTTTTCCCAGCCGCGGCGTCATCCCCGCCGTGTGCAATAACGACGACACTAGCTGGGTTTTCCCCGTGTCGCCGTGGCCGACAATGCCAACATTTCGAATCCATTCAGTGTTGTAGTTTTTCATTTTTCACCTCGACGAGATTTAATGCAGAAAGCGGAAAAGCGAAAATGGAAACGCGGAAATTCCCGGGTGTAGAAGTTGCACTTGAATTTGTAGCGGCGGCCTTCAGGCGGGCGTCGTTGACTGAGCCTTTGAATTTGCCTTCGTAGCGGCGGCCTTCAGACCGCCAGCAGTGGTGTCCCCGCACGCATACCCCACCGATGTGTGCCGCCGCCAAGCCGCTGCCAACGAGCGACTTGGCACGCACACCCATCCGAATAGGCATTTCGCAAAGGGTTAAAGCAGACGTCCATTCCGACATGTAATGCGAGGCGTACATCATCACGGCGCCGCCCCCCGGCGGTTGCGCACATGACCCTGCGGAAACCCGGATGCTAGCACACGCTCCGCCGCACATTCAACCGCAAGAAACCGCGGCCCAGGCCCCGCTACTTGCCCTCTATTTTGCCGCTCCCCAATTTCCACGCGTCGCGCGGGATCCGCTTCATTTCGAACAAATCAGACGTCCGCGCATACCACCCTGCTCCATGCATGCGCCCGATCAGCTTCAACGCGGGCGTATCTATATGATGCTTCACGGGATCGAGCACGAACTCGTCGCGCACGTGCATCGCCACTATCCGCCCCAGCACCAGTCCGCTTTCTTTTCCCAACTCCACGATCTGCATCAACTCACACTCCATCGAAACCGGGCTCTCCGCGATCCGCGGCGGCTTCACGTGCACGCTCGGCACGGTAGTAAGCCCGGCTTCGTGAGCTTCACTCACCTCGCGCTCGAACTCGATCGCCGTGATGTTCATCCGCTCGCGCACTTCTTCGGAAACCAGGTTCACCACGAACTGCCCTGTATCACGAATATTCCGCCGCGTATCCTTCGGCCGACCCGGATCGTGACTCCCAATCCCAATTCCCACCACCGGAGGATCCCCCGCCAGCGCATTGAAAAATGAAAACGGAGCCGCGTTCAACCGCCCCTGCAAATCCTGCGTAACAATCCAGGCAATCGGCCGTGGCACAATCGTCGAAACCATCAGCTTGTACCGCTCGCGTGCATCAATCGTGGCAAAGTCAAACAACATGCTCAATCCTCCCGTATAAGCAACCCAGCATCCCTACAAGTACAGGTTTTGTACAGTTAGTACTAGTTCCTGTCCCATTTCTGTACCACGTCTGTCCGGACGCACAGCTGTTTTCTCCCCTCTCGCGTGTTAGCTTGGTGCGGGAACGAAAAAAATGAATAAATTTCGTTATTCGCGCGACGGCGGCGGATTCTCGCGGATCCCGCAGGGAAAGATTTCGCTTGCTGCTTTGCGCAGCGGCCATGAAGCGCTCGCATTCTCGCCGCTAGCCTCGCGATTCACACGGTTCTCCCGGCCCACTGATGAATTCCTAATCGCTAGTCATCCAAATATTAGAATTCGAGTTAACTCACTCACAGCAAATGAGAAACGATTTTCTAATCGCTACTTTTTTCGGCACTTCTGGCCCCTTTTCCGCAGTCATTCTCATTATTCTCGATATGTATTTTAGCAGCACCGCGCAATCCACCTGCGGGGTCTTGCGCTATACTGCGCGGCACGATGAGCGTCATTATTTCCATGTTGCGCGGCGTAAACGTAGGCGGCCACAACAAGATCAAAATGGACCAGCTGCGCGCGGTATACGAATCGCTGGGCTTCCGCGACGCGCAAACCTACATCCAGAGCGGCAACGTAGTCTGCCGCGCGGACAAGCGCGACCTCGCAACCGCCGCCGCGCGCATCGAGAAGGGCGTCGAACGGAATTTCGGATTTCGGCCCAGCGTGATCGTGCGCAGCGCGCCGGAATTGCGCGAGGTAATTGTGCGCAATCCTTTCGCGAAACGCTCCGGCATAGACGCCAGCAGATTGCTGGTCGCGTTTCTGGCCAGCAATCCCGCGGCGGATGCGCTCGACAAGGTTCTCAAGATCAAATGCGAGCCGGAAGAATTGTGCGTCAGCGGTCGCGAGCTTTTCATCTATTTTCCGAACGGTATGGCGCGGCCGAAATTATCCATGGCGACCGTCGAGCGCACGTTGAAGATTGCTTGCACTGGGAGAAATTGGAATACGGTGCGGAAATTGCTGGAGATGGCGGAAGCTCTGGAGCAATCAGCGAAAAAATAATCAGCGCCGCAATTCCGAGCGTCTGGGCGGCATACGGCGAAAAAACGAAGAACGATCCCAGCCTGCGACAGGCAGGATTCGCTGCGCTCAGCATGACGACGCGACTGAGCGCAGCGATCGTTCCAGCGAAACGCCCGCTGTTACATTTTGCCCTCGTCAGCGGACGGCCCGTAAACGCTCGGCACGGGCACATTATTCATCCGCAGATAAACACCCAGCTGCGCGCGGTGGTGAACAATATGATTCATCACGAACCCGCGCAGAAATACGACGCGCGGCATCACCATGATGGTTTGTCCGCCGCCCAGGAGCTTCCAGTTCTTCATCAGGTGTTCGTCGCTGGCGATGGCGCTGCTGAGCGCCGCGCGGGCTTCGGCGACCTTCTTGTCGAACGTGTCGAGCAGCTGTTGGCGCGAAGTCATCACCAGTGGCTGCATCGGCGGTGCGCCCGCGGGACGGAAATCCAATTCATCTTGATTTATGATGGTCGCCGCCCAGCCGGAAAGTTCGGCCAAATGTCCGGCGAGCCGCCCCATCTTCATGGATTTCTCGTGCGGCGCCCAGTCGGGTTTGCCCTCGGGGACGCGTTCCAGAGTCTGGCGGGTGCTAATCATCTCGTGGTCGAATTCGGCAAGCAGTGCATCACGTATAGCCATAATTTTCTCCTTGGAGTCGCTGCGGTTCGGCACATCTTACCCCAATGCCGATTGGATGAGCGAACGCCTAAGAGGATGCGGCAAAGCGAACGTATAGGGGCAGTTCGTGAACCGTCCCTACGGTGCGACGCGAAATCTGCCCGATTCTTCGACGTAACCGTACGCCATGCGCGGAGTATTGAACGCCGCGGCGGGGCGCCCTTCGCGATCGAGCAGAATCAGGCCTCCGGTGGTGTGCGCGCGATGCGCAAGCTTGCGCACGCACGCGTCGGCGACCGCTTGCGCTAACGACAGCGCGCCGCCCTTCTTGCGGTGAGGCAGCAGAACGCGCTGATCGTGCAGCAGATCAGTTGCCATCTTGGCCATGACGATTTTCATGATGCCTTCGCCGTGGCCGGTGCAGGAAACGCCGCCGGCTTCGCTGTCGGCATAACAGCCGCAGCCGATCAGCGGCGAATCGCCGACGCGGCCGGGAAGTTTGCAGCAGGTGCCGCCGGTGGACGTGCCGGCGAAGAGATGCCCATGCTCGTCGAGCGCAACTGCGCCGACCGTGCCGGATTCGTGGCCGAGATGATGTTCAGCAGCGTGCGAATCGCTGAGGCAGCGACGCCACGCGATTCGCTCGCGTTCGTGGATCAGATCTTCGGGCGGACAAAGTTCGATGCCGCGCTCTTCGGCAAATTTTTCAGCGCCGCCAGCGACCAGCATCATGTGTTCGCTGTGCTCCAGGACCGCGCGCGCCAGCCGGATAGGATTGTGAATGTGTTCGACGGCGGCAACGGCTCCGGCTTTCAGCGTATTGCCGTCCATCAGGATCGCGTCGAGCTGTACGTGCCCGTCGGTGTTCAGATGCGAGCCGAAGCCCGCGTCGAAGGTAGGATCGTCTTCCAGAATTACGATGGCGGATTCGACGGCGTCAATCGCGGCGCCGCCGGAGGAGAGAACTTTCCATCCGGCTTCGAGTGCGCGCTGGATTCCGGCGCGGCAGTCTCCCACCGATTCGTCGGGAATATTCCAGGCGCCGCCGTGAATGATCAGGGAAGGCTTCAAAGGTCGCGCGAAATTGTTCGCGAATCATGATAACGCCGTGGGAGGCGCAGGCTACAACGAAGGCGTGGCGCGTGTACGGATGGGTGAACAGCGTAAGAAGCTGGTTGAGGATCTGGTTTAGTGCGCGACGGCTTTTTCTGCTCCCAGCCCGGTGTTGGCGCGGACTTGCAACTCGGCGAATTTCTCTTCACCGGCCGGGTCGCGCTGGCTCAGCAGCGTGCCGAAGATTGCGCCGAGAAATCCCAGCGGGATGCTGAGAATGCCGGGATTTTCCAGCGGGAAAAATGGCGCGTGCTGAATTATGTGGCGGGCCGCAGGTGCGACGGTTGGCGCGTCCACGGTCATGATGCTAGGACCAATAAATATCAGCGCGATCGAAGCGAGGAGTCCGGTGGCAAGTCCGGCGACGGCGCCCGCGGTGTTGAAACGCTTCCAGAAAATCGAAAACAGGATCACTGGAAGATTCGCGGAAGCAGCGACCGCGAATGCCAAGGCGACGAGGAACGCGACGTTTGCCGTGGGACCGAGAACAATGGCAAGGGCGATGGAAATCGCGCCGACGACGAACGCGGCGATGCGCGCGACGCGGCGTTCTTCACCGGGATTTGGTTCCTGGCCGTGACGGATGATGTTGGTCCACACGTCGTGCGCAAAAGATGTGGAAGCGCTGATGGTCAGTCCAGCGACGACCGCGAGAATCGTGGCAAAAGCGATGGCGGAAATGAACGCGAAGAAAATGGGGCCCCCAAGCGCATTCGCCAGCAGCGGCGCGCTCATATTGTTGCCCCCGTTTTTCGCGATGAAATCGCGGCCCACGATGGTGGCGGCGCCCCAACCAAGAAAAGTGGTGAGGATGTAGAAGATTCCGATCAGCCACATGGCCCAAACCACGGAGAAGCGCGCGGTTTTTGCGTCGGGCACCGTATAGAAGCGCACCAAGATGTGCGGCAGTCCGGCGGTGCCGAAAATCAGAGCCAAGCCGAGTGAAAGAAGATCGAGCGCGCCGTAAGGAGGTTTGTAGCGCAGACCTGGCGTGAGGAAATCCTTCACAATTTCGACGCCATCAGGCGTGTGGTAATGAACCTGGCTGACCGCGGTGAAAAATGCGCCGAGGCTGAAGCCAAAGTGCGCAAGGACCATAAAGCTGAGCAGAATTGTGCCGGAGATCAGCAGAATCGCTTTAATGATCTGCACCCAAGTGGTGGCGATCATTCCGCCGAAAACCACATAAACAATCATCAGAATTCCGACGCCCGTGACCGCGACGTGAAAGCTGATGCCCGAACCTTTCAGCAGCAGCGCGACCAGCGCTCCAGCTCCGACCATCTGCGCGATCATGTAGAAGGTGCTGACGGTGATCGTGCTGAGCGAAGCCATGGCGCGTACCGGGCGAGGATGCAGGCGATACGCGAGCATGTCCGCCATGGTGTATTTGCCGGTGTTGCGCAACGGCTCGGCCACGATGAGCAAGACGGTAAGGTACGCGACGAGAAATCCGACGGAGTACATGAATCCGTCGTAACCGAAGAAAGCGATGAGGCCGGCGATGCCCAGAAACGATGCGGCGGACATGTAATCACCGGCGACGGCGACTCCGTTCTGCCAAGCGCTGACGCGGCGGTTGGCCGCGAAGTAAGAAGCGGAAGAGCCGGAGAGCCGCGAGGCCCATGCAGTAATCCCCAAAGTGACGGCGATGAACGCGAGAAAGAGAATGAGCGTGGTATTCATCGGTTAGTTTCCCTTGGCTTCGAGGTCGCCGAGATCTTTGATCACTACGGCGGCGCGGGAATCGAATCCGCGCGCGGCGCGGACGTAGAGATAAGCGATGAACCAGGCCACCACGAATTGCGACAGGGCGAAGAGGTAGGCGATGTTCACCGGGCCCCACACCTTACGTTGCACGAACGCGGGGAAATAGCCGACGGAAATCGGCAGGGCCAAATAGTACAGCACGAAGAAAATCGTGGCAGGAACGACGAACGCTTTCTTCGCGGCGAGGAGCTTCTTGAAGTCGTCAGTCTGCGCGACGCGATTCCAGATTGAAGCGTTTGAGGAAGGCGTGCGCGATTCCGGGCTCGGCGGCGTGGGCATTTTCTCTCCTCGCCCTGATTGCAGGCGTGACGGCAGTGAGCGGGTTCTGTATGTGTGCTTTGTTCAGGAGTTGCTGTGCATCTGAGCGCCACTTATATCATGAGCGAGGCGCGAGACCGCAAGTCGCGGTGGACCATATCTCAGAAATGTGAATGGGAGGTTAAAAGATTCGAAATGACAGGCCGGGCGGAAAAGCATTTGGCAAAACGTAGAATCAAAGATGCGGGAAGAAAATCAGGGTGATGCCTATCGTAATCAGCAGCGGACCGAGCAGAAAAACGAAGCTGACGCCGAGGCGAAAGCGCACCCCCCTTGTCGTTTGTGCGCGGCTTCCTTCGAAGGGAAAACGGGCGGAGCGGACTCGCGATTTCGCAGCATAGCGCGGAAAAACGCGAGATACGCGAGCATCCAGAATTTAATTTCATGCCGCGATTGCCACAGCAAGTCCAGACCGGCGCAGATGACCAGCAACCCGATGATGCCGAGAAGCTTAGGCAGGTTTATCCTCCGCGGCGGGCGGTGCGGGTGAGCAGCGGCGAGGATTCGTGGACCTCGCCGGGAATATTGGCTTGAAGTGAAGCGGATGCACTGGCCGGCAGGCCAGATGGCTGCGGCCCGGACCGCGCGGAGGCGCGCTGAGAAGAAACAGGAGGACGGCTTTCCACTTTCGTTTGCTGCCAGGTGCGCACGATGCGATGAATCACGGTGATGTTCGGGCCAATCGCCAGAATCCAAAGGACCACGTCCATGCGATTGGTGAGCGCGCCCAAAATCATCAGCGCCAGGCGCTCGGGCCGTTCCCAAAATCCAACTTCGGAAGAGGGCACCAGCGATTCCGCGCGCGCTTTTGCGTAGCTAACCATCACCGAGCCGGCCATCGCAGCTCCCGCCAGCATGGCGTAGCCGAAACGATTCACGTGCGAGTAATAAACCAGCAGGCCGAGGAAAAGAATCAGATCCGCGTAGCGGTCGAAAATCGAATCGAGAAAGCCGCCAAACATAGACACGCGGCCTTGGCGACGCGCGACGGGTCCATCGAGCAAGTCGCAAAGTCCGGCGAGAATCATCATGCCGCCCGCGGCCGCGAAACGCCCGGCGGCGAAAAGTATTCCAGCCCAGAAATTCAGAATCAGTGCCGACCAGGTAATTACGTTGGGAGGGATACCGGTAGCCGCAACCAGGGCCGCAAGACGTTCGATAGGCCAGGCCAGGAGCCGGCCAATAGTGCGCGTCAGCATGAAAACGGTTTCACCTGCTATTCCTCGTCGTAGATAGTAAATAGTTCCACGACTTCGTAATCTTTCAAGCCGGCCGGAGTGGTGACTTGCACTTCGTCACCAACCTTTTTTCCGAGCAGGGCGCGGCCAATCGGCGAGCTGGTGGAAATCAGGCCTTTGGCAGCGTCGGCCTCTTCGACTGTTACCAGTTTGTACTCGATTTTAGAGCGCTTCGCAACGTCCAAAACGGTGATGCGTGAGCCGTAAGCAGCGCGATCTTTCGGGAGGTTGCTGAGATTGAGCATGGAGAGATCGGCCATGCGCTGGTGGAGCTGGCCGAGGCGCGCCGAGACGTAGGACTGGCGCTCTTTGGCGTATTTGTATTCCGCGTTTTCGGAAAGATCGCCGTGCGCGCGGGCGACGCTGATTTCTTTCGGCAAGTCGGTGTGCAATTCGTGCTCAAGAAGGGCGATTTCGTCCTTCAATTTCTTCTTAATTTTTTCGGCTAGATCAACCATTTTTCAGGGCGCCTGGAGGGGTTCGATTTAGCGGGCTCGATCCCACTCTGTTGCATACGCTATCCCAAGGATTATAGAGGAATTGCACGGGACACGGCAAATTAGATGGATTTCGGGGTTGAATGGATACCGCCAAAATGTGCGTCATGGCAGCTCGGTCTAGCGGCCGACGGAATCTTGGATTACGGCGTTCACTGGCGGGAGGATGCCCAAGTCTCTGTAGATGGGGCGGATCAGCTTGCGGATGCCGGGAAGGCGGCTGGCGAACCACGCGGCGCCGATGATGCAGCACGCTCCGCTGAGCATCACGGTGCGCGGCGCGCCGATGGCGTGCGCCAGAGTTCCTGCCAGCAGGCTGCCGAACGGCGCCATGCCGACGAACGCAACGGTGTAAAAGCTCATCACGCGGCCGCGTTTACTTTCCTCGACGATCGTTTGGATGATCGTGTTGCTTGCGGCCATTTGTTGCATTAATCCGAATCCACACACGAGCATCATCAGAAGAGAAAGCCACAGAGTTCGCGACATCCCGAACAGGATGAGGCCGGCGCCGAAGGCCGCGGTCGAAATCGGTATCATTTTGCCGAGCCCGAGAACCGTTTTTCTCACCGCGAGAGAAATTGCTGAAATCAGTGCGCCAACTCCTACCGCCGCCATCAGAAACCCCAAAGTATGCGGACCGCCATGAAGGATCGTTCCCGCAAAAACGGGCATCAACACGGTGAAGGGCCAGCCAAGCAAACTTACCGCTGCGAAAAGCAGCAAGATGGTGCGAATCGGCGCGAAGCCGGAAACGTACGTCCAACCCGCTTTCAACTGCATGAGTACGGAGTCGGCTGTGCGTTTGATGGCGATCCCGTGCAGGCGCATGGCGTACAGCGAGGCGATTACGGCGAGGTAGCTGATGCCATCAATCAGGAAGCAATATCCTTCGCTAGAGATGGCGATGACCACGCCGGCGAGCGATGGGCCGACCAGGCGCGCCATATTGACCATGGAAGAATTCAGCGCGATGGCGTTGCCCAGATCCTGTTTGTCTTCGACCATTTCCACCAGGAACGCTTGGCGGCCGGGCATGTCAAACGCGTTGATGGTGCCTTGAAACGCGCTGAGCCAAATGATCTCGTGAATGTTGATATGGTGGCTGAGGGCAAGCGCAGCCAGCGCGAACGATTGCAGCATCGCGAGGGCTTGCGTTACGAGCAAAACGTTGCGGCGATTGAGGCGGTCCACCCACACTCCAGCGAACGGCGCGAATAGAAATGTGGGAATTTGTCCTGCAAACCCGACGACGCCCAGAAGGAACGCCGAGCCCGTGAGGCGATAGACGAGCCAGCTGGTGGCTAGGCGCGTCATCCACGTGCCCATCAGCGAAATGCTCTGGCCTCCGAAGTACAGCCGAAAATTTCGGTGGCGCAGCGCGCGCCATGCGTAGGAGATGCTCGAGGGTTTGCGCGGCGGAGGATTGGTGGGAGGGGCCTGGGCGCTCACAGGATTCTATTTTGCCATTCATGGTGGTCGCAGCGCGGGCAAAGTTTAGGGAGTTGAGATTTCCTGCGATTGATCTCGGCTGGCGGAGGGCTAGGCGATTTGCGAAGTGGCGGAGAGGGGGGGATTCGAACCCCCGATCCCGATTTTGTCGGGATAACTGCTTAGCAGGCAGCCCTGTTCGGCCACTCCAGCACCTCTCCGCGGGAAAAACGAATGGCTCGGCGTGCGGCGGCCTGCGCTGGCAAGTATAGCATCAACGTTTGAGCGGAGGGCAGGGCGTGGGATGTCTTGGGATATTATTTATGTGGAAAGGCCGTTCCGCATGGGCCTCGGTCGCCGAAAGGATGCGCAGAGAATAATCGCCATGTACCTGAGATTCGTTGTTGACCGAATTCACGGAGAATCTGGCAAAGAACTGGGTGTGTTTCACGCCGTGGGTAACCTGCGCGACTGGGGGAGACTGTCCGGCGCCGAAGAAGCACGGCACGACGCGCTTCGGAAATGGTTCAACGAGAACCTGGAGAAGCCGACGCGGTTCACGGCCACGAAGCCACCTTTTTACCGGAAGCAGGCTAGGGCCATTTCATGGTTCAAAGACAGCGCTCGCGAACACATCTCTCGCGTAAGGGAATTAGCAGACATCCTTGAACATCACGGAATTTCCGTTCGTATGCTGAAGACGGATCGCGTCGGCTACATTGTTTACGAGGATGAGTATCAGATCGTGGCGGAGCCGTTCGCGAAGGAAACGTATTGAGCGGGTTGCGAATGCTAGTGTATGGGCGAGTCTTGCACCGTCGCGGCGCGATCTTCGGTGGTGGAGCGCACGATCGCGGATTCGTCGGTGTAGAAACTGCGGTAGCCGAAATTTCCTGCGCGTGCTGTCAGAGTGTAGGCGGTGACGCGGCCGGCGGGGTCTGGCTTGCCGGGAGTATATAGCAACGTGTAGTGGACCAGTTGCGCGGACTGCGCGGCTTTGCGGACGGCGTCGCCTAGAGTTTCCAGAGATGGTGGAACGCTGCCTTCCGTTTGCTGATACGCGTTGATGGCTTGTTGAATCGAGAAGAGGGATTCGCGCGCGCGCGCTTCGGCCTCGGTTTTCGAGCCTGATAATTTCCAGGGGACAGCGAACCAGGCGATGGCCCAGAGGGTCGCGAGGAGTACGCCGCAGACGAGGGCGACGCGTTTGTAATTCGTCATTGGAGGCTTGGGAGTTTTTCCGGCTAACAATGATTCGGTGTCGGCCAGCGCTTGTTGGTCGGCGCCGCAGTAAGGGCAGAGTTCACTGGCCTGGTTGATGGGTCGCTCGCACTCGGGGCAGGCGTACATCGGCGGAACAGTTTAGCAGTTTTCGGTTTGAGGAGATGGATCGGGAAGCACCTTGCGCAATTGGGCTGGGCAACTCGCGCGCGGATTCGGGTATCATCTTCTGCAGCGATTGGGCCGATTGGTGGCCGCGTAGGCGCATATGCCGTCCAGCCCAGCGGGACATCTTGTTTCGATTGAACTGGCGCGAGGCCTTCTGCAGAAGGCTGACACGCCGGCGGAATGGAATTTGACGGCGGAGCGTTTTCGGTGCGTGCTGGAGCGCAGCGTGGCGCATCGTTTTACTCGCGTCGCTTCCGGCGCACCCTCCAACGCATCGTCTAATTCGGCGCACGATTCACTTATTCAAGCGCGCCCCAGCACTTACCCCAGCACGCCGCCTGATGCGCGCGCAATTCATGTGTATCTGGACTCTTTGCACGCTGCGGATTTGGCGCTGGCTTGCGCTTGCAGCGACGGGAACGCGGCAGCGTGGGATTTTTTTATGGCGCGATATCGTCCGGAGCTTTATCGTGCGGGGCGAGCGATTGCGGGGGAAGCGGCAGGGCGCGAGCTGGCGGATTCTTTGTACGCGGAATTGTATGGGTTGCGGGAAGTGGAGGGGCGGCGGAAATCCTTGTTCGATTATTTTTTGGGGCGCAGCAAGCTGACGACCTGGCTGCACGCGATCCTGGCGCAGCGTCATGTGGATGGGATACGACGAGCGCGCCGGACCGGGCCGCTGGAGGAAGGCGAGGCGGCCGAGCGCGCTTATGCCGCGCAGCAAAGCTCGGTCGGGATTGCGTCGGCGAGATCGCTTGCGACTTCGGTGGCGGGCTCGCCGGACCCGGAGCGCAATCGTTATTTGGCGATATTGCAGGCGGTGCTGACCGCGGCGCTCGATGCGCTGGAGCCGCGCGATCGTATGCGTTTGGCTTACTATTACGTTGAGGGCCTGACGCTCGCGGAAATTGGCCGGCTGGTGGGCGAGCACGAGGCGACTGTGTCGAGGAAGCTAGAACGGACGCGGCGAGAGATTCGCAACCACGTGGAAGGGGCGCTGCGGCAGGAGAAGAAATTGAGCGCGGCGCAATTGCAGCTCTGTTATGAGTACGCGCGCGAAGAATGGCCGTTCGATTTGACTCGAGCACTTTCGCAGGGGGAGTGAGTGGGGCCGGATTAATGCAAGAATTGTGGTTGCGCGCGTTCTAAGTTGAGAAGAAGAAACCAGGAGAAGGGATGGCGGCGCGGGAAGAAGACAAAGCGATGGCGGGGCTGCTGCGGCGAAGTCTGGCGCAGGATGCGGGCGCGGGTTCGGACTCGGGAAATTGTCCGGAGCCGGAGATACTCGCGGCGTACTTCGATCGTGCTCTCGATGCCGAGGAAACCGCGCGCTACGATTTGCATTTTTCGCGCTGCTCAGTTTGCCGGGAACAACTGGCGACGATGGCGCGAGCGGGCGGCGTTGTTGACGCTGACACCGCGGAGAAAAACACAGCGGGCACATGGGCGTGGCTCACGGGGCCGGGGTGGCTGATGCCTGCGGCCGCCACGCTGGTGGCGCTCCTGGCCATTACTGGAATTGCATTGCGCATGCGGAAGCCTGTAGCCCCAGCAAACGAGGTTGCGATGTCGCGGCCGGACGCAGCGTCCGCGGCAAGCTCTGTCCCAGCGACGAATTCCGCGCCGTCGCTGGAGACTGCACCTTCATCTGGTGCTGCATTATCCGCGCCACGTGCGATGGATAGCATCGCGGTGCCGCCTTCCGCGCCGAGCGCATCAAGTGCACCTCGCGAGCTTGGCTCGCGATTGCCGTCCCACCCCGTTGCCCACGCGAACAGCGCGCCGCGTGCCGGCGAATTATCGCGAGTTGGCGTGATGGGCGGTTCTTCGGGCGGGAAATCTACAGCGGCGCCCGTGAAGCAGGCGATGGCACCGAAGCCGGCGCCGCAATCGAGCCCAGCTATGGTGCGAGGAACAATGCAAGCGGGAAACGGAGTCGGTGCGCTGAACGGGTCGGGCGGAGTGGTGGGGGGCGGGACCGTGAATTCGGCGAACGAGACCGTGACGGTGACGGAAGCTGCGCCGCCGCTGGACACTGCGGCGACGGTGAAACTTTTGCCGGAGAAAAAAGCGGAGGCGGACTCTGCGGAGCGCGGTTCCGCGGTTTCAGTGGAGGTAGAGGCAGCCCCGCAACCGAACGCGCGGAAAACGAGATCGCCTGCGACCGCATCAGCGGCGGGGACAGCGTCGCCAGCACCTTCTGCGAAGGCGAAGAATCTGGCGGCGAGCCAGACGACAGAGGCCGCGGCGCTGGCGAAAATGCAACAGGCGCAAATTTCATCGAACCTGATGAATTTGCAGATTCAAACGCCGGATCCGAGAATATTGTGGATGATCGCGGGCGCGGTCGAAAAATCCGAAGACGGCGGCGCGACTTGGAAGCTGAAATATCCAGCGACGGGCGCGCGAATCATCGCGGGCTCGGCGCCGAGCGTGAAAATCTGTTGGCTGGTGGGGGAGAACGGGACGATTCTGCGCACGACGAACGGCGCGCATTGGAAAACGATCAATCCGCCGGCGCAAACGGATTTTATGCGCGTGGAAGCGACCGATGCGTTGACGGCGACGGTGACGGCGCTGGACGGGCGAAGATTTTCGACGAGCGACGGCGGGAAGAGCTGGAACAGCGTGAAATAACGCTCTGCGATGCTTGCGAATTTGTCCTGGTTTACCCTGCAAGAAAAACCTGCGACGCCGTTCAAAGAGGGAAGAAGTAATTCAGGGAGGCGAGAGCCCATGTCTTCGCGCACGCGAAATGTATTTGGCACGACCATTCTGATGACGTTTTTTGTCGCCGCACTTCTGGTGGGACATTCGCGGCGAGCAGCCGCTGCACCAGGGCAAAAAGACGAGCAGACCACCAAGACATCCGCTTTGACGACCACTGAAAAAGATCAAGTGGACCTGGCGGTAACGGTTTACAACTCGAATCTGGCGCTGGTGCGCGACGTGCGGCAGATCCATCTTTCGCCGGGAGTATTTCCACTGCATTTCGAGGATGTAGCGGCTTCGATCAATCCCGCCACGGTGCATTTCCGGTCTTTGACCGAGCCTACGAAGCTGAGCGTCGTCGAGCAGAACTACGAGTACGACCTGCTCGATCCTGCGAAGCTGCTGCAGAAATATGTGGGTCGCGAAGTGACTTTGGTACGCGCGGAGAAGGATGCCGGTTCCACCAAGTGGGCGGAGACCAAGGCGCTGTTGCTTTCGGACAACAACGGGCCGGTATGGAAAATTGGCGACGAAATTGTAACGGGAATGAGCGCCGATTCCTATCGCTTCCCGGATTTGCCCGGGAATTTGTACAGCCGGCCGACGCTGCTGTGGCTGCTGGATAATCGCGGGGCGAATGCGCAGAAAGTTGAAGCTTCTTACTTGACCGAGAACATGAGTTGGAAGGCGGACTACGTTTTGACCGTGACGCGCGATGAAAAGGCGGCGGACCTGGATGGCTGGGTGACACTGGCGAACAACAGCGGCGTGGCATATAGCAATGCAAAGCTGCAACTCGTCGCGGGAGAAATTCACCAAGTTCGCGGCCGGGGTAGGGGGAGGGATAGCCAAGGCGATGAGGATGGACACCGCCAACGCGCCAGCGCCGCAATTCGCGCAGGAATCGTTCAGCGAATATCACCTCTATTCGCTCGAGCGGCGTACTTCGATTCAGAACAACGAGTCGAAGCAGATCAGTTTGTTGAATGGCACCGGCGTGCCGGTGGAAAAATATCTGATGGTGGAGGGCCAGGCGTATTACTACCGCAATCCACAGGGAATCGGAAACGCGATTCCGCAGCCGGTGAGGGTTTATTACCGGTTCAAGAACGAAGAGAAAGGCGGCCTGGGAATGCCGCTGCCCGCCGGGACGGTGCGCGTGTACCAGGCGGATACGAAAGGCGGCGTGCAATTTGTGGGCGAGGATAATATTCAGCACACTCCGAAGGACGAAGCGCTGAAAATTTACATCGGCAATGCATTCGACGTGGTCTGCGAGCGCAAGCAGACGGATTACAAGAAGCTGGCGAGCAATCAGGCGGAAATGGAATATGCGATTACGCTGCGGAATCACAAGGACACCGCCGTCACGGTAGAAGTGCGCGAGCCGGTGGGCGGGGATTGGGAAGTGGTGAATTCTAATTTCAAACCGGAGAAGCTGGACGCTACCACCATCGGATTTCACGTTCCGGTGGAAAAAGACGGTAGCGCTACTCTGACCTATCGCGTGCGCGTAAAATGGTAAGGCAGCCGCAAACGCTTTAACACCGCGGGCACAGCGGAAAACCGTAGGAAAATCTGAGAAAGATCGAAGCGCTTACCGCAGAGACGCCCCGGCTTCGTCTGGGTAAACGCCGGACGCGGAGAAATGCAGGGAGCACCGGCAAGATTGCCCGTGCCAGAATGCGCGTCAGCGATTGCAGCAGGATTGCTTTTCAACGACGGCGAGTTCGCGAGCGAAGACGGCGTTGGTCGGGAACTCGACGGCCAGTTCCGCGAGCAGCGCGCGAGCGAGCTCCGGCTTTTTTTCGCGCTCATATGCCAGCGCGAGCATCACTTTGGCAAAAGGCTTCAAGTAGTGGCCGTGCTCGGCGGCGGAACCCATCTGGTCCATGCCACGCTGTTTATCGCCGTGCAGGCCGCCAAACCACAGGAACGCGCGCTTATAACTGGGCAAGCTGCCAATCACATAATTGCTCATGCCCAATGCGACGTTGGCGTCTTCTTCTTTGGGAGCAATCGCCAGCAGAGTTTTGGCGTCGGCTTCGGCCTGGCGCATCATGGAAAGCCCCGGCAGTTGCTTCTTGATGATGATCGCGTCGTAGTCGGATTCCATCCCGTCGGCGATGGTCAGCGCGAGCAATCCATGGATATTGTTTGAATCGGTTTTCAGGAGCGCCTTGGCCTGTTCGCGGGCCTGATTATTCGCCGCGACGAATCCGGCATTGTGGTTCTGCTCCGCGGTGCCAGAGACGCCGCCCAGGAACGTCGCGTCGTTCACAAAAAATTCGGAGGTCAGCACCCCTCTCTGGTGGAACTGCTCGAAAAGATAGCTGGCGGCTTCGGATGCTTTGCCCATCGGATCGTCGGGGCGCGCCTTTTGGTAGGACGTGAAATCCGCGCGGGCTTCCACAAAATTCAGCTCGTACAGATGGCGATATCCGCTTTCCAGAAAATGCGCGGAGGGATCGGCCTCCATCACCGGTACCTGCTGCGCGGACGGAGCCGGAGCTGCGGCGTCCGCGGCAGTTTGGGCGCCATCTTGTGCGGCAATTGTCTGCGGCGAAAACGCGCACGCCAGCAGCAGGCCCGCGGCAATCCACACTCGGTAAGCGCGCAGTTCGCGTGCTTGGAAAATTCCGCGGGCAAACGGTCGCTCGATATTTCGTTGAAATCCAGTCGGCATTAAGTCTTCACCCAGCAGTCTTGTGGCGGAAGAGGCGTTGGAACCCGCGCGCTGTCTATCCTATTAGAAGTGTACCGTAAATCCTTGGTTGCTTTCGCTACACTACGCTAAAGATTACCAGTAATAAATTCCACCGTCTTCTGAATTTCGAGCATGCGCGCAGCCGCGTCACTGATGCCATGGCCGCGGCCGGGAAAAACCATCAGCTCGTCGGGATACCGGCCGCTGTCAATCAAGGCATTAAGTAGTTCCACGGAGTTGGCGAAGTGCACGTTGTCGTCGCCAGTGCCATGGACGAGCATCAATTTGCCCTTAAGGTTTTCTGCCTGATTCACGGGAGAAGAGTCTTTGTAACCCTCGGCATTGTCCTGCGGGCGGCCCATGTAACGCTCGGTGTAAATGGTGTCGTAGAGCTTCCAGTCGGTTACCGGCGCGTCGGAAACTCCCAGCTTGAAAACGTCGGCGGCGTTGAAGAGCGCTTCCAGCGTCATGTAGCCGCCATAGCTGCCGCCGGTGATGCCGATGCGTGCGGGATCCACATAGCCAAGCGATTTCAGATATTTCACGCCGGCGAGTTGATCCTGCAGCTCGATTTTGCCCATGTGATGATAGAGCGGAGTTTCAAAAGCATGGCCGCGGCCCCAGGAGCCGCGGTTATCGAGCGTGAAAAGGATATAGCCTTTTTGCGCGTACACCTGGTCCAAAAGATACCGCAGGCCGCCCCAGGAATTGCGCACCAGCTGCACGTGCGGGCCGCCATAGACGTTGATCAGCACCGGATATTTTTTCGCCGGATCAAAATCCGTGGGCTTGATCATCGAAGCGTTTAATTTTGTGCCGTCGTCCGCCGTGACTGTGACGAATTCCACCGGGGACAGTTTATATTCGGCGAGCTCGGGAACTTTGCCTTCATTGACGACTGCGACGCGCGTGCCGTCCATTCGGTAGAGGTCCTGGCGCGCGGGAGTCGCGGCGTTGGAATAGGTGTCCACGAACGCGGAAGCATCCGGCGCGATTCTGGCGGAGTGCGATCCGGCTTCTTTGGTGATGCGCGTGAGAGATTTGTCATTGATCGAGACGCGGTAGAGCTGCGTTTCGCGGACATCGTCCTTGTTGGTTATGAAATAGATGTAGCCGCGCTCTTCATCCACCGCCGGATGATTCGCCGCCCCGGGGCCGAAGCCGCCCAGATCAGAAATGGCCCATTCGCCGCTGGTGAGCTGCGCGAGTTCTTTTCCGGAATCATCGTAGAGATAGAAATGGCGGTAGCCGGTGCGTTCGCTGGACCACAGGAAACGTTTGTTGTCCGAGAAAAAGTAGAGGTCGTCGCTGATGTTGATCCAATATTTGTCTCTTTCGGTGAGGATGGTTTTCGATGCGCCCGTTGCGGCATCGGCGAAAAGCAGGTCGAGCTGATTTTGCGCGCGATTGAGGCGCTGAATAGCGACGCGGCGGCTGTCCGGCAGCCAATTGACGCGCGCAAGATAGACATCGGTGTTTGCGCCGGTGTCCATAAATTTGCTCTCGCCGCCGGTGACGTTGACGACGCCGACGCGCACGATGGGATTCGCTTCGCCGGCTTGCGGATAGCGCGTGAATTCGGTGCCGCCGGTAGGCGAGCTCATGTCCGCGATGGAGTAGCGCGTGACCGGACGCTCATCCATTTCGTAATACGCGATTTTCGTGGAATCCGGCGACCACCAGTAGGCGGTGCGCGTGTCGAGTTCTTCGGGATAAACCCAATCGAGCTTGCCCTTCAGAACTTCTTCGCTGCCGCCGGTGGTAAGCGCGGTGACCGCGCCGCTGGAAATGTTAACAACGAAAAGATTCGCGCTGCGCGAGAAACTGATCCAGCGGGAATCCGGCGAAAATTTCGGATCTTCGATTTCTTGTTCGCTGCTGAGTAGAGGCTTGGGTGTCATCGTCTTCAGATCGAGCAGCACCAGGCTGTTGCTGCCGATGAAGAGCAGGGAATTTCCGTCGGGCGACCACAAGTAATTGTCGGCCTGCACACGACCGAGGCCGGTAGCCTGTGAGGTCTTGGCTTTTTCCGGCTGCATTACAGATTTCAGAGTTTCGGCGTTGACCAGAACTTTGCGCTCGCCTGTTGATGCATCCATGGTCCAGAGCTGCGTGACGGCGTCTTTGCCGTAACCTTGGCGATCGAGATAGGAGAAGCGTTTGCCATCGGGCGCCCACTCGATGCCCTGGGTCAAGCGCCCGCCGAGCGATGGCGCGCGGAATAGGCGGTCAACGGTGAGTTCTTTGCCTGTTTGCGTCTGCGCGGCGGCGGATTGCGAAAGTAGCGGGACAAACAGCCCTGCGGCGAAAATGCTGGCGATGAGCAAACGGCCGAGCCTTGCGCTTGCGCGCGAAAATTGCGGCATCAATGCCTCCTAAAACAAACGCGCCATTCTATATCTGATGTGCGGGTTGCGGAATGGCTTTGGAACAGAATTCCTCGATCGAGGGTCAGTTGGCGCGCTGCGGCGTGGACACTGCGGCGACCGCCGTGGATTCTTCGTGGCGCTTGCGTCGCAGCATGAACGCGCCGATGGTCACAGCTAGAGCGAGAGCCAGCAACGAACCATCGCGCAAGAGCGTCATGGGGCCGAGGCGTTCGCCGGGGCCAAAGCATCCGCAATTGATTTCCAGCCCTGCCAGGTAGGTGCGCACCATCACGGCAAAGAAAGCGCCGAGGAGCAACGTGGTGATCAGTGCTGAATAGCGGAGCAGCACGCCACTAAGCAGCCACAAGCCAAGGAACAATTCGAATGGCGGAAGAAAATGCGCGGCGGGACTGACCAGTTGCGGCGGCAGCAATTGGTACGAATCCACCTGCATTGCAAAGAGCGAGAGCGAAGTCTTGATCGAAGAGCCGGACCAGGGCATCGCGGCTTGCGGCTTCAGTTTCGCGTACGCCGCGAAAAGAAAAATCGCGGCCAGAGCCAGCTGCCCCAGGATCAGCAGCGTGCGTCCAAGACTTCCGCGCGTTTCGTTGGTTGTCATCGCTGGATTAATTCGGCTACTGGCTCAAAAGCGTATCGAAAAATTGTTTCAGAATCGGCCAGGTGATAATTCCGGACGACGCGGGGTAGCTCTGGCCTTTGTAGTGAATCACAAAAGTGGGCGTGGCCTGCACCGGAATCGCGGTGCCCAGCACGATGTCTTGAATAATGTACGGATCCACCGGGCAGCCAGCCTCGGCCTGAGGCAGCGAGCGATCAACCTTCGACGTGGGCGCAGGGCCGGTGCAGCCTTTCAGGATTCCCTCGACGCGTTTGAAATTCGCCGGGCTTAGAGCGCCCGCCACATATTTTTCCAGGTCGCCGTCCGCGGTCCATTTGGCCTGGTTGTCGAAGAGCGCGGCATCCACATCCTGAAATTGTCCGATCATCGCGGCGGCGTTGGCCCAGCGGGCGGCCTGTCCAGAATACTGGTGCATCTGCAGCGGGAAATCGTGATGCACCAGGTAGACTTTTCCGCTCGCGACGTAATCCTGAATCATCGATCGCAACGTCGTCTCATAAAAATTGCCGCAGGAAGGGCACTGATAATCGCTGAAAACTTCCATGGTGATGGGCGCGTTGCGGTTGCCGATCGTCTTTACGGGCGCGGAGAGTGCGGCATCGGCGGCGGCATGCCTGTGCGACGTTGCACCGGACCTCGCGGAGGCAGGCGTGGCAGAACTCTGGGCGTTGATTGCCGTAGCCAGAATCGCAAACGCTGCGAGCACAGCGGCGGCCCAGAGCGCGCGAGAGACCCAGCCGCGAATGAAAAGGGAATTGATTGCAGAACTCAACTGTTCCTCCTGAAAATCAGGCTTGAGCACAGAATGAGAGAATATTGTAACTCGAAAAGTTGCCGAAAAAGCGCCGGGTTGTGCTCCGACGTGCTGTCGGCGCAGCTGCCAGGATTGGGATGCTGGCGGTGGAGGGTTGGTTCGCTGCGCCTACCGAGCCACAGGATTTACCGCAAAGGCACAGAGAGGCAGAGGTAAAGCGACAAAGAGCATACTGGAGCGTGGAAAAGGCGCTAGCGGACAGCGGTCATGGCGATCGGGCCTGCGCTGGTATTGTAAGGGTAGCATTTACATGGGAATACAGACACACAGAAAACTTGACAATGATACACTCAACGTGTATGATGGCCAAGTTTTCGAGCGGCCCCGTCTCCAGCGGCGCCGCCGAACGTAATCAGGGAGCGAGATACATGAGCAAGATCATAGGAATTGACCTGGGCACGACGAATTCGGTGGTAGCAGTGATGCAGGGCGGCGAACCAACCGTAATTCCGAACCAGGAAGGCGCGCGCACCACTCCTTCAGTGGTGGGCATTACCAAGACGGGCGAACGTCTGGTGGGCCAAGTCGCCAAGCGGCAGGCGATCACTAACCCCGAAAACACGATTTATTCGATCAAGCGGTTTATGGGCCGCCGCTATGACGAAGTCAGTGAAGAACTGAAGATGGTGCCCTACAAAGTCGTGAAGCACGGCGAAGGCGTCGCGGTGTCGGCATACGGCAAGGAATACACGCCGCCCGAAATCTCCGCGATGATTCTGCAGAAGCTGAAGCTCGCCGCGGAAGATTTTCTCGGCGAGAAAGTGACGGACGCGGTGATCACCGTGCCGGCCTATTTCAACGACGCGCAACGCACCGCGACGAAAGACGCGGGCAAGATCGCCGGCCTGGACGTGAAGCGCATCATTAACGAGCCGACGGCTGCCGCGCTGGCGTATGGCCTCGACAAGAAGAAGGACGAGACCATCGCCGTGTACGACTTCGGCGGCGGCACGTTCGACATCTCCATCCTGGAAGTTGGCGAAGGCGTGATCGAAGTGAAGGCCACCAATGGCGATACGCACTTGGGCGGCGACAACATTGATCAACGCATCGTGGACTGGCTGGTGGAGGAGTTCAAGAAGGATGAAGGCCTCGACCTGAAGAGCAAGGGCAACGAGATGGCGTTGCAACGTCTGCGCGACGCAGCGGAGCGCGCCAAGATCGAACTCTCCAGCACCATCGAGACCGAAATCAATCTGCCCTTCATCACGGCGGATGCCAACGGTCCGAAGCACCTGGTGAAGAAGCTCACTCGCGCGAAGCTGGAAGCGATGGTGGACGACATCGTGAAGCGTTCCGTCGAGCCGTGCAAGCAGTGCATGAAAGATGCGGGCGTGGATGCGAGCAAGATCAACGAAGTGGTGCTCGTCGGCGGACAGACGCGCATGCCGATGATTCAGCAACTGGTGAAAGAACTGTTCGGCAAGGAAGGCCACAAGGGCGTCAATCCTGATGAAGTCGTCGCAGTCGGCGCGGCTATTCAGGGCGGCGTGCTGGCGGGCGAAGTGAAGGACATCCTGCTGCTGGACGTGACGCCACTTTCTCTGGGCGTCGAAACGCTCGGCGGAGTGACCACCGTGCTGATTCCGCGAAACACCACGATTCCGACGCGCAAGTCGGAAACGTTTTCGACCGCGGCGGACAATCAGACGTCGGTCGAGATTCACGTGCTGCAAGGCGAGCGGCCTGTCGCCAGCGGAAACCGTTCACTCGGAAAATTCCACCTGGTGGGGTTGCCGCCTGCTCCGCGCGGAGTGCCGCAAGTCGAGGTGACGTTTGACATTGACGCGAACGGCATCTTGAACGTCTCGGCGAAGGACAACGCGACGGGCAAGGAACAGAAGATCACCATCACGGCTTCAACTGGATTGAGTAAGGAAGAAGCCGAACGCATGAAGAAGGAAGCGGATTCACATGCGGCGGAGGACAAGGCGCGGCTTTCGGAAGTCGAGGCTCGCAACCGGCTGGACAATTTGGTTTACCAGACGGAAAAAGTGGTGAAGGACAACCGCGAGAAGCTGGCCGAGTCTGACGTGAAGACGGCGGAGGACGCGATCGAGGAAGCGCGCAAAGCGCTGGTCGAGGGTGGCCTGGAGAAGTTGAACGCAGCAGCTGAAAGCCTGACCAAGGCTTCGCACCACATCGCCGAGACGATGTACAAGGCGCAGCAAGCGGCGGGCGCGGCAGCAGCGGGCGCTCCGGGTGCCGATGCCGGTGCCAGCGGCGGCGGGGCGCATGGCGGCAACGCTTCCGGACAAGGTGACGTGGTCGATGCCGAGTTCGTGGACGTGGACGACTCAAAGAAGCCGAACTGAAATCACGCGACGCGTGATTTCATCCTGAGGACCGGCGATGCCGGTCCGAAGGTTCAGTGAGCCGAATCTGATGACCGTAGGGGCGGGTCCATTGAGATGAAAATGGGACCCGCCCCTACATTTGTACGCTCAATCAAATTGGGGATTAATTTCGCTCCATTATGGCAACGACTACCAAACAAGATTATTACGAATTGCTGGGAGTGGCGCGCAACGCCGCCGTAAAAGATATTCGCGCAGCGTATCGCAAGCTCGCGCGCAAATACCATCCGGACCTCAATCCCGGCGATAAATCCGCGGAAGAGAAATTCAAGCAGATTCAGGAAGCCTACGAAGTACTTTCAGACACCAAGAAGCGCCAGGTGTACGACCAGTTCGGGTTTAACCAACCGGGGCAGGGCGGAGCTCCGCCTCCGGGCGCTGGATATGGATACGGTGGCGGTGGGACGCCGGAAGACGTCCATTTTGATTTCGGCGGATTCGATTTTGGCGGCGGCGGCGGTGCGGGAGGCGGTGGCGGGACCAGCTTCCGCGATCTTTTCAGCCAGGTATTCCGCGGGCAAAGCGCGGCGCGCCAGGCGACGGAGCGCGAACCCGGCAGCGATCTGGAATTTCAGATCGAGATCACGTTCGCCGAAGCCATGCGCGGCGCAGTGAAAAAGCTGAGCATCACTCGCCTGGATACGTGCAGCGTGTGTCACGGCGCAGGTGTACAGCCGGGCGATGAGAAAGTTTGCCCTACGTGCGGCGGTTCGGGCCAAGTAACGCAAGTGAGCGGCAAGATGCGTTTTCAGATTGCCTGTTCACGCTGCGGCGGAACCGGACGTTTGCACACCATGTGCAAGAATTGCGGCGGAGAAGGCCGCGTGCCGCGCGTGGAATCGTTGGATGTGCGCATCCCGCCGGGCGCGCAGACCGGCTCGCGCGTGCGCGTGGCGGGGCGCGGCAATGCGGGAGTGCATGGCGGGCCTCCAGGCGATCTCTACATCGTGATGAAGGTGGAACCGCACCCGTTCTTCGAGCGCCGCGGCGACGATCTCTATACGGTGGTTCCGATCACGGTGACCGAAGCCTCAATCGGCGCGAAGGTGGAAGTGCCGACGATTGATGGCCGCGCGCAAGTGCGCATTCCTCCGGCGACGAACAGCGGCAAGAAACTGCGCCTGCGCGAGAAGGGCGCGCCTTCGATTCGCCAGCCGGGCAAGCGCGGCGACCAGATTGTAGAAGTGCAAATAGTCGTTCCGAAGCCGGAAGACGAGCGCGTGCGCAACCTTCTGAAAGAATTGAGCAAGCTTGATCCGGAAGATCCACGGCGCGAGATCTTCGCGCGCGCGACGGTTTGAGGAGAAGTTTCATGGCAGCGCGTCCCAGGAAGAGAGCGAAGGCCGGTTACATGATCAGCGCGGTGGCGGAGTTGTACAAGCTGCATCCGCAGACGCTACGGCTGTACGAGCGCGTGGGGTTGCTGACGCCCTCGCGTTCGCAGGGCAATACGCGGCTGTACACCGATCAGGACCTGGAGCGGCTGGAAGTGATTTTGAATTTGACGCGCGAGCTGGGCGTGAATCTGGCCGGCATCGAAATTATTCTGAACATGCGCGACAAAATGGCGGAGATGCAGGCGCAGATGGAAGCGTTCACGCATTTTGTGCGCAGTGAGATGGCGCGTGGATTTAATGCCGGAGAGGATCGCAAATATCGCAATGCGATTGTGCGCACTACGCCGCGACAGGCAATCCGCGTACATAAATAATTAGCTTTAATCGTTCCGCGTTTTTACCTCTCCTCGAAGCTTTCCACAGGCACGAAATCTTCCACAGGTCCGGGTGTGCTTGCGCGCGACGAGCGCGACGCTTATTCTTCCAAGATGGCGCGAGCGGATTGTCCCCATTGTGAAGGCAGCGGATGGAAGGTGGTGGAGCGCACCACCGAAGGCGCACAAGCGCTGGCGGCGGATCGTCCCGGCGCCGGCGCGGGCGAGCCCAAGATGGTGTGGGCTGTGCCGTGCGATTGCACCACTGGCGACCGCAGCGAGCGAGCTTTGCAGCGCGCGCGCGTGCCGGAACGTTACCGCCATTGCGATTTTGAAAATTACGAGACCGACAACGATATCGAGAACGTCTCACGCGAGCAGATGGCGGCGTGGAATCGCAGCCTGGGGCAAGCGAAGCTCGTGGTGCAGCGTTTCGCGGAGGAATTTACGCCGGTCGCAGACGTGCGCACCGAGCACGGATTGCTGTTGATGGGCCCGTGCGGCGTGGGTAAAACGCACCTGGCGGTTTCGGCGATGAAGTCCATCGTGCTGCGTGGGCACAGCGGGCTTTTCTACGATTATCGCGAGCTGCTGAAGGCGATTCAGGACAGTTACAATCCGGAAAGCCAGGCGACGGAAATGAGCGTGCTGGAGCCGGTGCTGAAAGCAGAAATTTTGGTGCTCGATGATGTGGGTTCGAGCAAGCCTTCGCCGTGGGCGCTGGAAACGGTGGGGCACGTGCTGAACACGCGTTACAACGAGAAGCGCGTAACGCTACTCACGACAAATTTTTTGGATTCGGACGCGGCGGCCGGAAGTTCAGCGAATGGCGCGCCACCAGCACGTGTTGCGGGAATGCGCGCGCCTACGATTGAAGATTCACTCACCGAGCGCGTGGGCAAACGAATCCGATCGCGGTTGTACGAGATGTGCCGCACCGTCGAAATCAACGCCGCCGATTACCGCAAAGAAATTCGCCACGCGGGCCCGTTTCGTTGACGCGAATCGCGACACCGAACCCGCCCCGTATCCGCATGAAACACATTTATTCGCTCATCATTGCGTAACATTCCTGTGCGCCGCCGCGGCTGAGCGTGACACGGGCCTCGCACGATGGTTTGTTGACAATGCGCGAATTGGGCGGGTATTATCCTCGTGACATGAACGTCTAGCGTGGGCGTTCTATCCCCTTCTTTGCTCCAAACCCCAGCGGGTGGAGTAGCCGAGTCCGAATTCTCGGTAGCAGGGCACGAATCCGTACGGAGGCCGCTCCCCAATGTCACCCGAACACGACCCGAATCTCCCTACCGCAACAGTGGAATCAGCCAGCGCGGACTCGGCCGCGGAGCCGCCGCAGGGTAACGCCGCCGAAGCTGCGTCTGTACCTTCCTCTGAAGCGGCGAGCAGCAGTACCCCAAGCGTTACCACCGCGATGAGCGCTACAGGCGCAGCCGCGGCGGTGGCGCGCGCGCCCGAGCCGCGTTCTGGGGAGAACGGCCTAACGGAGCGAGCGGTCGCGACATCCGAATCAGGGGCGACGGCTGTGCCAGCAGGCGTAACGGAACCGAGTAGTTCTGCAGAAGTAACTGAGCATTCTGCGTCGAGCGATATCTCGGACCAGACCGCTGCAATTCAAATTGATGGAGGCGCTGCGGCACCTGCAGCCAGCACAGCCGACAGCGCTGTGGACGCGAGCCCGTCTGCCGATTCCCCCGAATCCGCCGAAACATCGCAAACGATGGACCAGCTGATGGAGCAGTTCGCGGTCCCCGAGCCCGCCGCAGCCGAGGGCGAGATCTTCGATGGCCACGTGCTGGCGGTGACGGACGCCGGAGTGATCGTGGACGTCGGAGGAAAGTTCGAGGGACTGGTTCCCGCGCAGGAATTTGTGGATTCGGGCAGCCCGATTGAATTCGGCGCAGGCCAGACCATCGAAGTGGAGCGCCTGCACGCGCAGAAAGATGGCTACGTACTGCTTTCTCACGTGCGCGCGCACCGCCGGCGCGTCTGGGAACGCATCGAGAAATCGTATCGCGAGCACGCCACGATCAAGGGCAAGGTAACCGAGCGCATCAAGGGCGGGCTCGTGGTGGATATCGGCGTGCGCTCGTTCCTGCCGGCTTCGCAGATTGAATTGCGTCCAGTGCACGACCTGGATTCGTGGAAAGACAAAGAAATCGAAGTGCGCGTGCTGAAGTTGAACCGCAAGCGCGGCAATGTGGTGGTGAGCCGTCGCGCAATATTGGAAGAAGACCAGAAATCGAAGCGCGAATCCCTGATGGGTTCGCTGGCCGAAGGCACCGTCGTCACCGGCAAAGTGAAAAACGTCACGGACTACGGCGTTTTCGTGGACCTGGGCGGGATGGACGGGCTGCTGCACGTCAGCGATCTGGTGTGGGGGCGCGTGCCACATCCTTCTTCCATCGTGAAAGCGGGCGATGACCTCGAAGTTCAAATCCTGAAATTCGATAAGGAAAAGCAGCGCATCTCGCTGGGCCGCAAGCAACTACTGCCCGACCCGTGGGCGACGGTGCCGGAACGTTTTCCGGTGGGCACGCGCGTGCACGGAAAAGTGGTAGGCGTCACGGACTACGGCGCGTTCGTGCAGATCGAGCCGGGCGTCGAAGGCCTGGTGCACGTCAGCGAAATGAGCTGGTCGAAGCGCACCAAGCATCCCGCGAAGATTGTAAAGGAAGGCGATGAGCTGGAAGTAGTCGTTCTGGAAGTGAAGACGGACCAGCGCCGCATTTCCTTGGGACTGAAGCAGACGCAACCCGATCCTTGGGACGCGGCCGCGGAGAAGTATCCGGTGGGCACAGTGGTCAGCGGACGCATTCGCAACCTGGCGGAGTTCGGCGCGTTCGTCGAAATCGAAGAGGGCATGGAGGGGCTGATCCACATCAGCGACGTGAGCTGGACCGAGCGCATCAAGCATCCCAGCGAGAAATTCAAGAAGGGCGACACGGTGGAAGCGAAAGTACTAAAAGTGGATTCGCAGAACCGTCGGCTTTCGCTGGGCATCAAGCAGCTGAAAGATATCTGGGCGGATTGGTTCACGGCGCACAAGATTGGCGACATTCTGAAAGGTAAAGTCGCGCGCACCACGGATTTTGGCGCGTTCGTCGAGCTGGCTGAGGGCATCGAGGCGCTTTGCCACGTCTCCGAAATCGAAGAAAGGCGGCCGAAAGGCGATCGCGACAAGGAAAAGGCAGCCCGTGGCGCTCGCGTGACCGCGGTGCTAACCACGGGGAACGAGTACGATTTCAAGATCCTGCGCCTGGAGCCGGAACAGCACAAAATCAGCCTGAGCTATCGCGCGGCACAGAAACAGGTGGAACGGCAGGAGATCGAATCGTACCGGGCAGCAGCGGCGCCAACTCCGCAAAAGCCGAAGTCTTCGCCCACAGCGACGATCGGCGATGCCATTATGGCGAAACGGCAGTCATCTTAGGGTAAGGTTCAGCCAGGGGCGCGGGGGCGACGCCTGGCGGATATGAATTCTCGCAGGAAAGTCATTTACCTTGCGGTAGATTGGTGATATGCAAGGACATGCGTTGCCCCTCCCTAACGCGTATACGGCCGAGCTTAAACCGAAATCTTAACGAGGAGGCTCTCACCCATGGCAGAAGGTGCCGGAGAGCATGGAATCAAAGAACATACGATGACGAAGGCGGAACTCGTCGAAGAGGTCACGCGCGTCACCGAACTGCCCCGCAAGGAATCTGAAGCGGTGGTGGAGACGATTTTCGAAAGCATCATCGCCGCGCTGCAGGCGGACGATAAGATCGAAATACGCGGCTTCGGCAGCTTCCGCACGCGGCAGCGCCGTGGACGCACGGGCCGTAACCCTAAGACCGGCGCCAAGGTGGAGGTTCCTCCCAAGAAGATCCCCTACTTCAAGCCCAGCAAGGAATTGAAAGATTACGTGAATAGTCCGCGGGCAGCGGGCGCAGGCGAGCAGGGCGGTACCCAGCACGGTAGTCAGAGCTGAGCGGGGATCGGCCGCGATGGATTATCTGTGGACGCCCTGGCGATATCGCTACATCGCGGATGCCAAGAAAGATGAAGGCTGCGTTTTTTGTGATGCGTTAGCCGCGAACGATGACGCCAAGACCCTGATCGTTTTCCGCGGACGTAAAAACTTCATTATCCTCAATCGTTATCCTTACACTTCCGGGCATGTGATGGTCGTTCCGTACGTCCACTCCGCTGATCTTGCTGCGTGCGATGCAGAGACTGCCGCTGAAATAATGACCCTGGCGCAGCGCTCGCAAGCTGCGCTAGAGAAGACTTACCATCCGCAGGGTTACAACCTCGGCATGAACCTGGGGAAGGCGGCGGGCGCGGGAGTCACCCACCATCTGCACATGCACGTCCTTCCGCGATGGTCTGGCGATTCGAATTTCATGACCGTGGTGGGAGAGACGCGCGTCGAGCCCGAGGATCTATCGACCACGTACGAAAAGCTCCGCAAGGCCTTGGCCATCTAGAACTCGAAGACCTGCTCCTCTGCGATAAAGAAGGTTGGCGTGCCGCCGGACGATATCGAGACCGCGTGTGCGGCTGTCTCCTTGCCGCCGGGCGATGCGAGGCTCGCTTGCAGCGCCGCCATCGAAGGGTAATGCACTTCGACATAGCGGTGGAAAGCAGGCTTGCCCAGCGGTGATTCCACGCTCTTGCTAGCCACGATTTTCGATTTGCCTCCGAGCTTTTCCACCGCCATCGGCACGTGAACTTCCATGTACACCTTCTCAAAAGCAGCCACGTCCTTCGGCGGCGGATACATCACCACGAGTTTCGCTCCGGCCATTCATTCCTCCTCATTTATAATTGAATCAAGCTTCTACTCCCTGGCCTCCCGTTAGATGCGCGCAAACTGGAAAACGGTTCGCGTCCGCTATCCCCGGCCCCGATTTTTCATCAAGGCTCGCCTTGCGGTATCGAAGGGTTGCGCCGGAGGCGGCCGCAGCGCGTTGGCGCAGCCCTGTGACAGGCGTCGCGCGCCAAGGTACAATCACCGTTCGCCAGTCGTATCATGAGCTTGGATTTGGAGACGCGAAGTGAACCTGGAACTTAGCGAAGAACAGCGGCTGCTGCAGAAAAGCGTGCGGGAATTCGCCGAGGCGGAAGTGAGGCCGCTGGCGAAGGAAAACGACGAGACAGGAAAATTTCCGCGCGGACTGTTTCAGAAGGCCGCCGAGCTGGGCTTGACCGGCGTGGCCATTCCTGAAGCCGAAGGCGGTGCGGGGATGGATCACATCAGTTACGCCATCGTGATCGAGGAGATTTCGCGCGTATGCGCTTCCACAGGCGTGATTTTGTCGGTCCAGAATTCCTTGTACTGCGATCCCATTCATCGTTTCGGTACAGAAGAACAAAAGAAGAAGTTTCTGCTGCCATTTGCGCGCGGGGAAAAAATCGGGTGTTATGCGCTCACCGAGCCGCAGGCTGGTTCGAACGCCGCGGCGCTCGCGACCAAAGCCGTGCGCAAGGGCGACAAGTATGTCATAAACGGAACAAAGGCGTGGATCACCAACGGCGGGGTTGCGGATGCCGCGATCGTCTACGTGAACACGCAGCCGGAAAAGGGCGAGAAGGGCATCACTGCGCTGGTCGTCGAAAAAGGGACGCCAGGATTTGCAGTGGGCAAGGAAGAAAAAAAGCTAGGCATACACGCGACGGCTTGCACCGAACTTTCGTTCAGCGATTGCGAAGTTCCCGCCGGGAATCGCATCGGCGAGGAGGGCGAAGGATACAAGGTCGCTCTTTCGACGCTCGATGGCGGCCGCATCGGCATCGCCGCGCAAGCCACGGGGATCGCGCAAGGCGCGTTCGAAGCAGCGCTCAGCTACGCGCAACAGCGCCAGGCATTTGGCCATCCGATCGCTGATTTCCAAGCGATACAATTTATGCTCGCGGATATGGCCACCGAAATTGATGCGGCGCGGCTACTGCTGCGTCGCGCCGCGTGGAAACAGGATTCGGGCGCGCGATTTTCCATGGAGGCGGCGATCGCGAAACTTTTCGCGAGCGAAATGTCCACGCGTGTCGCCCACAAGGCCATACAAATTCACGGCGGCTACGGCTACAGCAGTGAATATCCCGTCGAACGCGCCTATCGCGACGCCCGCATCACCGAAATTTACGAAGGCACCAGCGAAATTCAACGCCTCGTAATCGCTGCCTGGGTTTTGAAGAATTATTAGAAGTGTTCCTCTGGAAGCGCTGCGCAAAAATAAAAAGGCGGCCCGTTGCCGAGCCGCCCTCAACCGGATAGCCCCCCTTAATTTCGGGGCGGCAAGCTGCAAATCCCACCTGCTATTGCTTGTCGTAAACCTGCACGTCATGCTCTTTCGCGCCGCTGGCAGCGGTTCCGGTCGCGTCCACGGTTGTGACTTTTCCATCTTTTGAAACCGTCACTTTGGATACGCCAACTTCGTTGCCGCCCTTTTTCAGCGTTGCGACGTAATGGTGAGCGTCAATGCGCTTGGCCGAAATCGTGTCTGCGCCAGACGGCATCGAACCCGTGACCGGATTGTCTTTTCCGTCAAACGTCGCGGAGAAGCCGTACGATATGGCCGATCCGTCCGCAGCGACTCCCGCGAAAGTATATTTCACGCCGTCGCCATCAGCTTCCACCGTTCGCGTCAGGCTCGTCGGCATCGGCCCGGGATCATATTTCGATTTTGTGAGATTCAGCTTCCACGTTCCGACCAGCGGATTGCTTTGCGCACGCACAGCCGACGAACCAGCAACAGCCAACAGCGTAATCACCGCAAACCTTAAGGCACGCTTCATGTGTGACCCTCCCTGGGTCTGATCTTCCGCACTTCGAGTTGTGGATTTAACTTCCAGCTGGAAATTTCTTGGGAGTACCGACCGTGGGAAATGACCGTTGCCACCATAGGCCGCGCCGCGAGCCAAGTCAATGGACTTTCGCCAGAAGTTTCAACCACGCCTCACAAATGCAAATGCCGCGAATGTGTTCTTCCTTGTCTCCGGCCAGCACGCGATATGGCCAAGATACGGACGTTTGCGTTTTTCGCTTTGCGCGCACAGAGGCTTCGCGCTGGATTTCTGCCCGGTGTATCCTCGTAGGGATGCTTGAGCTGGATTGCGGACTGGAATTCTTCGCGGATTTCGCTTCCGATTTCTTTGCGGCTTTACCCGCGCGGCCTGGAATATTTCTGCTGGAGATGCGGGGGGCCGCGGCTGCCGCTGGCGTTGGAGCGCAGCCCTATCTAGCGCGTACCGCGGACATACGCCGCGCGGCAGAACGATTGCTCGGCGCCCCCGAGGCTGGCTCCAAACAGTTGAATTTGCGCGACGTGACGGCGCGGATCCGTTACCGCGTTACCGGATCAAAATTCGAGCAGAATCTGGCGTTTTACGAGAACGCTCGCTTGTATTTTCCCAGCCGTTATCGCGAATTGATGCGCTTGCGACCTCCCGCCATGCTGAAAGTTAATCTGCGGAATTCTTACCCGCGCTGTTACGTGACGCGGCGAATCCGCGCCGACGAGGGATTTTATTTCGGACCGTTCGGCTCGCGGCGCTCGGCGGAAGACTTCAGCGAAAGTTTTCTGGACCTATTCAAGACTCGCCGCTGCCAGATCAAGATCCTCCGCGACCCCGCATATCCAGGCTGCATGTATTCGGAAATGAAGATGTGCCTCGCCCCGTGTTTTGCAGGTTGCACGCAGCAGGAATACGACGTCGAGATCGGGCGCGTGTTGGAATCGCTGGAAACCACCGGTACGTCGTTGACCGAACAACTTGCGCACGAACGCGCTGCCGCAAGCGAAGCGCTGGATTTCGAGCGCGCTGCCGCGTTGCACAAGCGGCTCGACAAAGTGACGGCGGTGTTGCGCGGAATGCCGGATCTGGCGCGGCGCATTGAAGAATTGGATCTGGTGATTTTGCAGCGCTCCGCGGAACCTCAGACAATCATCGTGTTTCCAGTGCGTGCTGGGATGCTGGAAGAGCCGGTATTTTTGCGCTTTGCTGAAATTTCCAGCGAGCCGCGCTCCGTGGAAGCGATTTTGAAGGATGCGCTGGAGCCGGGGTGGAATGACGAGCTTCACGAGGCAGCGGATGGTCGAAGCGCGCAGAAACGCGAATCTGAAGTTCCGGACACACCCGTGAGCGAAAAGAATCTGCGTGCGCGGTACGGCCTGCGCGGCGCGTCACCGGATCTGCACGATCATTTAGCGCTGTTGACGCGCTGGTTCTACTCGAAGCCGCGCGAAGGCGAGATTTTGTTTCGCGATAAAGTCTGGCCCTATCGCCGCGTGTTGCGCGCCTGCGGCCGATTGCTCGCCGGGCCGCACCCGCCGCAGGGCGCCCCGCATCCGCAACAATAGATGCCCGGGCTGTTCATGAACGTTGCGGCCACAATGGACTGATGCTTAGAGCTCCGCGGGCGGAATCGCGCCGGGCCAGCGGGAAATTGCGTCGTACAATCAAAATAATGGCAACCGCGGACACCTCAACGCCTTCGCCACTACCGACGCCGGAAGTTCGCTCGCGCTTTCGCGATATGGTGCGTTCGCTGCGCCACCGCAATTTCCAGCTTTTTTTCAGCGGGCAGATGATTTCTTTGATCGGCACCTGGATGCAGACGGTCGCGCAGGCCTGGCTGGTGTATCGCATCACGGGCTCGTCGCTCTTGTTAGGCGTGGTGGGCTTCGCGGGACAGATTCCAATTTTTCTGTTTGCGCCGGTGGGAGGATTGGCGGCGGATCGCTTGAATAGGCATCGCGTGGTGATCGGCACGCAAGTCGCTTCGATGATTCTGGCATTTATCCTCGCGGCGCTGACGCTGCTGCACGTAATAAATGTTTGGGAGATTGTGGTGCTGGCGGCGCTGCTGGGAGTGGTGAATGCGTTCGACGTGCCGGCGCGGCAATCATTTCTGATCGAGATGGTGGTGCGTGAAGATTTGATGAACGCGATCGCGCTCAATTCTTCGATGTTCAATGGGGCCCGGATCATTGGCCCTGCGATCGCCGGAATTTTGGTCGCGCGCATCGGCGAAGGCTGGTGTTTTTTCGCAAATGCAGTGAGCTATATCGCCGTGATCATCGGGCTGCTGTTGATGAAGCTGGGGCCGCTCCGCACCGCGCCGAAAGGTTCCTCGCCGTTCGAGCATATCGTCGAAGGCTTTCGTTACGTGCGGGACACGGCGCCCATGCGCGCGCTGATCCTTTTGATCGGGCTGGTCAGTCTCGTGGCCGTGCCATACTCCGTGCTAATGCCGATTTTCGCCGATCGCGTGCTGCATCGTGGCGCGCACGGCCTGGGAATTCTGATGGGCGCGGCAGGAGTCGGCGCACTCTTCGGCGCTCTTACTTTGGCCGTGCGGCAGAGCATCCGGGGCCTGGGACGCGTCGTGGGTCTCTCGGCCGTCGGCTTCGGCGCTTCGTTGATCCTTTTCTCTTTCTCGAAATCATTCTGGCTGTCGGCGGCATTGCTGATTCCAGTTGGCTACGCCGTCATGCTGGAAATGTCCGGCTCGAACACGCTGATTCAAGCGATGGTGCCAGACGAATTGCGCGGACGGGCGATGGCGATGTACACCATGATGTTCATGGGCATGGCGCCGATTGGCTCGCTGCTCGCGGGCGCGCTGGCGGACGGAATAGGCGCGCCATTCACGGTTGCGCTCGGTGGCGTGGGCGCGATCGCCGGAGGAATCGCATTCGTGCGGCACTGGCCCACCTTGCGTCTGCAGGCGCGCGAGCTGCTGATCGCGCAAGGAGTGCCGGTGAGCGAAATCGTGCAAAAATGAGTCTTCGCCTCGTGATTTGCGCGCCGGCTTCTCCCGGGGCGCGGTGCGAACTGTGAAGAAGCGGTTCTGCTATACTGCGCGGCACCAGGCAGAAGCGATGTACACACACAACCTTTTGCTTTTCGCGCGCCACTAGGGGATGATGAATCTGTGAAAATGTCGAGTATGACGCGCAGCCGATCCAGCGCCCCCCCGGCGCCCGCAACCAGCCGCTTTGGCTCCCACCACTCCCTAAACCGCCAATTTCTATTCAATACAAATGAACCCTTTCCGCGAAACTCAAATTTCGCAACTCACACAAAACGAAGCACTTCGTTATTTCTATTCAATACAAATGAAAGATCATCAATCATCCGTCAAGAATCACTGATCACACCTCACCAACCACTAATTTCCAACGCCAGCTCAAATCTTTCCTGCACAATTCCACACTGCGATTTTTCGCTGCGAAAAGGGGACTGATGTCATCCGTAGCGCCATCGAATCGCGAACGCAAAGCCGGCTCGGCCACGGCCGAGGGAACCTTGCGTTATGCGGCGCGATTTCAAGGGCGCGCAGCGGCCGGGCATTTTCGCGAGATTCGCGGCGGGCTGGTGCTTTCTTCCATTGGCATCGGAACTTATTTGGGCGATGCCGATGACGCAACGGATGGCGCATACGCGGATGCAGTGGTCGCGGCAGTGGGGGGCGGGATCAACGTCGTCGACTCGGCGATCAATTACCGCTTCCAGCGCAGCGAGCGCGCCGTGGGCATGGCGTTGCGCGAGCTTTTCGAACAGGGTTATGGGCGCGACGAGATCATGGTCTGCACCAAGGCGGGATTCCTGACTCCGGACGGCGAAATGCCCACCGATCCGAACGCTTATTTCGCGCAGGAATTTCTGGAGCGCGGAATTTTTCAGGTGGAAGACATTGCCGCAGGCTGCCACTGCATGGCGCCGGATTATCTGGCGGACCAGTTGGAGCGCAGCCGACAAAATCTGGGGCTGGACACGATTGACGTCTTCTATCTGCACAATCCCGAAACGCAATTGAGCGAAGTGCCACCGGACGAATTCCGGCGGCGCATTCGCGAGGCGTTTTTGTTTCTGGAGTCGGCCATTGCGACCAAGAAAATTCGCGCGTACGGCATGGCCACGTGGAATGCATTCCGCGAAGATCCCAAGGCCGCGGGATTTTTGTCGCTGTCAGAGATGGTGAAGATCGCGAAGGATGTGCAGGGTGACGATCACCACTTCCGCTTCGTGCAGTTGCCGTTCAATCTGGCGATGCCGGAAGCTTTAACGCGGCCGAATCAGGTGGTCGGCGCGAAGGCGATGCCGATGGTGCAGGCGGCGCGCGATGCGGGAATTGCGCTGGTCACAAGTGCGGCGTTGCTGCAGGGGCAGTTGACGAAAAATTTGCCATCGTTCGTGAATTCGGCCCTGGGATTGAAAGATAACGCGACGCTGGCGCTGCAATTCGCGCGCTCCGTGCCGGGATTGACCACGGCGCTCGTCGGAATGAGCCAAGTGCCGCATGTGAAAGCGAATCTGGAGTTGGTGGGCATCGAACCGGCCTCGCGTGAGCAATTTCTAAAATTGTTCGAATCGAGAAATTAGGAGTGCGCGATCGCAGGTGAAATTGGCGCGCGCGGATGGCGTTCATCGAGCCAGTCGTCAATCGCGACGCGGACTCTTTCCAGCTGGCCCGTGAAGAAATGGTCGGCGCCTTCGACGAACACGAGTTTTTTCGGTGCTGGCAGCGTTTCAAAGAGCGCTTCGACGTTTGCGCGCGAGCCAAATTGATCGTTGCCGCCCTGAACGATTAGTTTTGGTTTTTCGCATTCGTGCAGATAAGTCAGATCCGAGTGGTCCACCGGAATCCCCAGCCCGATCAGGTCCGAAACGCGCTGGTCCGCGCAGCCCACGCGCAAACCCACCACTGAACCGAAACTAAAGCCCGCCAGCAGAATCGGCCGCTGCGGAAATTCCGCTGAAAGGTAATCGAGCGCGGCCCTCACGTCGTCTCGTTCGCCGATACCGCGATCGTGGATTCCCTCGCTCTGCCCCGCGCCGCGAAAGTTGAACCGCAGCACCGGAATGTCGCGAAGGTGCAGCACCTTCGCCGCTTGATACACAACTTTATTGTGCATGGTGCCGCCAAACAGCGGATGCGGGTGGCAAACTACCGCGACCAGCGGCGGATCGGCAACGGGCACAGTCCAGAGCAAAGCCTCGAGTCGCCCAGCGGGACCAGCGATAAAGAAGTTGCGATGAAATGTTTCAGCCATAAAATTTGCCAGCGCATCAGTGTAACGGAGAGTTCCAGATGGCGCAAAACAGCGGATGGCGCGTCAGGCTTTCCGGGGAACATCCCAGCGGACGGCTACGCTGGTGAGGATCGCGCTCGTTCCGGCGAGGGGATCGGAGAGCGGACCGGCACTCGAAGGGGACGCGGAGTTTTCGATGCGCACAATACGCGCGGGAATTTCGCCGGCGCGGGCCCAATCGCCCCAGGGAATTTTGGCGAGGACGGCGTCGCCAGTGGAATAAATGTGCGCGGATTCGAAACGAGCTCCGGTGCGGGAAATATCCTGGGTCATGGATTCCTCGGGCCACGGGAAGCCCAGGGCGCGCACGAAAATGGGCAGCGCGAAAGAAATCCTGGAACAGGCGCGGCGCTCGCGGTCGGCGGGGCGAGACGCGATGCGCGCGGGCAGCTCCAGCTGCAGCGAGACTTGATATCCCGCGCCACGGCCCGATTCGACGCGCACGACGCGGGCGGGAGTTTCCGGTGGAACTCCGGCAGCGGATGAGGCATCGAAGGGAAACACGACCCAGACGCGCGCGCCCGCTTCGCAGGGTTCGTTGCGCTGCACGCGGATGCCGTTGCGCGAAACGTCTAACGTGTGGGTGGTTTCCATACGCATGCCGAGCGGGCCACGCCAGCGAATACGTGCAGGAAGTTTCAGCTGGGCGCGGGGATGTTTGCGCAATTCCAGGAAGGTCGAGGCCGGGCTCATGAGCGCCTATCGTAGCCGCCGGCGCGAGTCCGGTCAAATTTGGGCGCGGCCGTTTTCACGAAACACCGATGCCCACGCGGGAGACTCGCGAAGTGCCATTCGTTACGCAGTAGCTTGGCAGGCGATTCTCGACACGCAATTCCTGGCGTTTTAAGCACACGCGAACATTGCGGAAACGTTCGCCCGGTGGAAATTGGCGGAAGCGTAAAACCCATTGCGCCAGGGCGGGAAGCGGTGATAGCGTGACGACATCGCAGAGTCTCGCCGGAGGATTGATGGACAGCGCCAAAGAACGCCGCGCCGCACGCCGGTTTTCGATGATGCTGCCGTTAAAAGTGCGGTTTTCCAAGGAAGACGACGTCCTGGAAAAGCAGGGCGAGACGCGCGACGTGAGTTTTCGCGGACTTTATTTTTTGATTGAAGCGCACGTCGAGGCGGGAACTCCGATCGAATTCGTTTTGACCCTTCCGCAACAGATCACGCTCGCGGGCGACGTGCACATACGCTGTTACGCGCGCGTGCTGCGCGTGGAACCGCAGGACCAACGCCGCGGAGTCGCGGCGCGCATAGACCGCTACGAATTTCTTCCCGCCTCCGCCTGACGCGTTCCGCAAAACAGAGTAGAATCATTTTTTGCCCGAGTTAACGGGGAGGGCACATGTACCACTACGATCCGAAAGTGGCGTTGGACGAGTTGCGCGATGATGCGGTGTTGCCGCATCCGGTGCATCTGCGCGATATGATTCTACGGACCAAGCTGGACGCGACGAATGCGCTGGATCTGAACCGCGAGTTTCAGGATTATTTGACGCGCTTTGGCGAAGCGCAGAAATTGGCGGGCGCGATTCTCGACCGGTTAGCGGTAGGAGCGCGGAAAGTTTCGGCGTCGTGATTTTTTCGCGCTGAAGCGCGTGGACATCCTAGCGGAAGCAGAGGCTGCCGGCCTCGTCGCGAACGGCGCGGGTCGAAGCGGCAGCTACACAGACCGAGTCAAAATCGGCATCACAGGCGCCCACCTGACGGTGGCCGATATATAGCCAAAACCTGGGTCGCGGTTGCGAGCGCCAGGTAGCGCGTGGGAATACGGGAGCGCGGAATTTCGGATGGCACGACATACTTTACTGATTGATGCGGACGACACCCTCTGGGAAAACAACATCTTCTTTGAGAAAACCATCGAGCATTTCATCACGCAGCTGGAGCATCTGGGTTACACGCGCGAATATATCCGCCACATCCTGAACGAAACCGAGAAGCGCAACATCCGGCAGCACGGATATGGTGTGCGGAGTTTTCGCCGCTCGCTGGAAGAAACGTATATGAAGCTGGCGGGGAACGCCGCTCGGCGCGAGCTGATGCAGGAAATCGCCCGCCTGGCGGTGGAGCTGGAAGCCACGCCGCCGCACATTCTGGATGGTGTGCCGGAAACGCTGGCGTATCTGGCGAAGCATCACCGGCTGATTTTGCTCACCAAGGGCGAGTCGGCCGAGCAGGCCGCGAAAGTGGAGCGCTCCGGATTGCAGCCATATTTCGACGCGATTGAAATCGTGCTGGAAAAAGACGCGGGCGTGTACGAACGCATGGTGGAGCAATTCAAGATTGTGAAAACGCACGGATGGATGGTGGGGAACAGCCCGCGGAGCGACATCAATCCGGCGCTGCAGACGGGGCTGAACGCGGTGTTCATTCCGCATACGGATACATGGCATCTGGAGCATGCGGAGCTGGAGAGCGGCACGGGGAAATTGCTGATCCTTACGAGTTTTCGGGATTTGCGCGAACATTTTTGATGTTTCGACCGAGTGAAATTACCACGCGCCTCAATCTTCAAACGTAGTGCTCGTGTAGATGCCGCGTTGAATTTCAGTGTTTTGCAGCACGCAGGGAGGAGTTCATGCCAACAAACTCAGAGCAGAACGTGAATTCTGCGGCGAAGCGCGTGGCTGTGATGGGCGCAGGGGCGGTGGGATCTTATTTTGGCGGGATACTGGCGCGCGCGGGCGTGCCGGTGACGATGATTGCGCGTGGCGCGTATGTTGAAGCGGTACGCCGCAACAAGCTTTTCTTGGATACGGTTACGTTTCAAGAGCGGGTTTCGGTGGAGACTTCGACCGACCCCGCTGCGGTGCGTGACGCGCACGTGGTGCTTTTCTGCGTGAAGGGACAGGACGACGAAGAAGCCGCGCGCGCGATTGCGCCGCATCTTGGTCCGGGCGCGATTGTAGTGAGCCTTCAGAACGGCGTGGACAATGTGGAGCGGATCCGCGCAGCTGCGGGGATCGATGCGCTGCCGGCGGTGGTTTACGTGGCGGCGGCGATGCCCGAGCCGGGACACGTGAAACATTCTGGTCGTGGAGATTTGGTGGTGGGCGAATTCGTGGGCCACAGCGCCAGCGCGGCATCCCAGCCGCCACGGGCGGAACAAGTCGCGGCGTTATTCGCGTCGGCGAATGTGCCGTGCCGAATTTCTGCAGATATTTTGGGTGATATGTGGCAGAAATTCATCACGAATTGCGGCGCGAACGCAGTGTCTGCCATCGCGCAGATGAGCTACGGAGCTATCGCGAGCTACGACGCGTCGCGGGATTTGATGAGCCGCGTGGTGGAGGAATGCATCGCGGTGGCGCGGGCTGCGGGCGTGCGCGCGCCCGGACCTGGTTTCACGGAAAAATGGCTGGCAAATCTGGCGAAGTTTGGCGGCGCGTTTGCTTCGACGGCGCAGGATTTGGCGCGCGGAAAACGCACGGAGATCGAATCGCTGAACGGATATATTGTGCGTCGCGGCTCTGAGCTGGGAGTGCCCACGCCCAACAATTTTGCGTTGTACGCGCTGGTGAGATTGCTCGAGGAGAAAGCGGCCAGCGAGCAACAGGCGCGGCCGGCTGGGGCGGCGCAGTAAAACCTGGGTTATTCGGGGCGGCGGAACTGGAACGGGATGTGCACCACGGCTTCCAGTTCCACTGGCTGCCCGTCGCGCGAGGCGGGGCGAAACTTCCAGCGCGCCAGAGCTTCCATCGAAAATTTATCGAGCACCGGATCAATTCCGTGCACCAGCTGAATGCTATCCACCGAACCATCTTTGCGAATGATGGCGTAGAGGACTACTTCGCCATCCACGTGTTGTTTGATCAACGTGGGAGGATATTTCGGGTCCACTTTGCTGACGAGCGACGGACCGGATAGCGTGCCTTTCGGCTTGTTGAAGGGCGGATTACCTTCGTCGAGCTGCGCGAAATTGATGACCCAGTTGCCGGTGACGCTGGTGAGATTGGGCATATCAATATGCAGTGTGTAAATTTCCTTGCCGGAGAGAATTACTTCGGGTGGCAGCTTGGGATCAATGGCACCGATTACCGCGGGGCCGTGATGGCCTGCCGGCGGCGCGTCGAGCGAGGGCATCGGCTTCAGATTTAGTTTTGTTGAGGCGCGACCTGCGGGCGCAAGTCCGCCATTACCGGCGTGCGCATTGCCGCCGCTAATGCTCACCGCTGCGGGACTCGAGCCGGAGCCGGAGTTTGCGTTGGCGCCGCGGCCACCGCTGCTGGAACTGTTGCCGCCCGCGCCGCCATTTCCTGCCGCGCCATTTTCAGCGCCGCCGGGTGCACCGGGCTGTTTTCCTTCCGGAGAAATCGCGATGCGCGCGGCGAGATTTCCTTGTGGGACCATTACTTCGGGCGCGGGCGGCCCAGGCGTGGCGGAAAGCGCGATCACCCGATGCAGGCTATCGTCTCCAGAAGCGGCGGCGCCAACTTCGGGAGCCGCGCCTGTGTCGGTCTGGCTGTTGCGCCGGGCGGCTACTGCTTTGGACATTGGTTCCACTGGCATGCGCGGCTGCTGATTCATTGTGGGCGAAGCGGCGATATCCAGCGGGCCGGGAGTTTTTTCCTGATTAACTATTTCCGGCGCGGCGAGATCGCGCACGGCGTGATGCTGCATTTGCGGCGCCGCGTTTGCAGATGCGACGCTCATTCGCGGTTTCGCGGGCGTCTTGGGCGCGGCCCATTCAACGATATTGGGTAGCGGGACTTCGATCTTCGGCGGAGTGGGTGGCGCGTCGGGTTGAATTAAAGTTTGCCGCGGATGCGTGACGACGGCCGGCTGCGAAAGAATGGTTTGCCGCGGATGAAATGCGTCGGCGCCCTTTTGCGGAAGCGGTTTCGCGGGATTTCCCTTGGGGCTGGGTTTGGGTTCGTGTCCAGGCAGCGAGATGGGCGGCAGATCTTCCGTGGGAGCCGTCCAGGTAAGCTCGATGCGGACTGGCGCGAGATTCGGCGGATCGCTCGCGAGAAAATGCCAGATCGGCAGGAAGAGCAGCGCGACGGCTGCCACGTGCCACAGAGCGGAAGCTGTGAATGCGCGGCCGGGAATTTTTCCTTCGATCCATTCGACGCGCAGATCGGAGTCGGTCGGCAGCTCGGAATTTTCCGGCGCGCGCGGGCCGCGAAAAAAATCGTGCACGCTGCTGCGAAAGTCGTGCCAAGGCGAGCCCCAGTCCACGCCGAGATCGAGGCGCGGGAGCCGCGAATGAGAGGGCAGCTCGACGTCGGGCGCCAGCGTCTCTTTGGGCGCGACGGCTCGGTCGGTGGGCTCGCTGGGTGGTGGAGTCTCCGGGTATCTCTGCATTACAGGTTGCATAAGCCGGGCCATTATACAGGAAGCTGCCCGCAGAAGTTGGATGCAGGCGAGCTAGGCGGCGGCTGCCAGAGAATAAAAAGAAAGAATGGCGTCACCTTGTTCGAGCTGGCGGCTACATTCCAGGCGAGTTAGAAATTCGGGCAATTCGGTTTTCCAGTAGTGTTCGACGATGACGATGCCGCGCGGGGCGATGAGGTGCGAGGTGTCGAGGAATTCGAGGACTTCCTCGTAGTCGGCGGTTTTTTCGTAGGGTGGGTCGAGGAAGATGAAATCGGCGAGCAGGCGGCGGCTTGCCATTCTTTCGAGGCCGTGGAGGGCCGGGGCCTCGATCAGTTCGGCGGCAGCAAGGATGTCGAGGGATTTGAGGTTTTCGCGGATCAGGCGCGCGGCCTTGGCGCTCGATTCGACGAAAATCGTTTCGCGCGCGCCGCGGCTGATAGCTTCGATTCCTACGGCTCCTGTTCCGGCGAAGAGGTCAATGAAAAGAGAATCTTCGACGGACGGGCCGAGGACGTTGAAGAGGGTTTCGCGCAGGCGATCGCTGGTGGGGCGGAGGCGTTGCGCGGCCGGACCTTTTATTGGACGGCTGCGATATTTTCCGGCGATTACGCGCATGGTCTCTTTTCCACCACTAGCCTACGGACGCTAATTGATAGCGTTGGCGCCAGCTGGGGCTGACGGATTCCAGGCGCTTGATGATATCGGCGGCGCGCTGGGGAGTTTCTGCGAGCGCGAAGGCTTCCCGGCGCGCTAGCTCGAGGATTTCATGGTCGCGCAGCGGTTGTGCTACGGAAAAGGCGGCATCGCCGTGCTGGCGCGTGCCGAAAAATTCGCCGGGGCCGCGCTGCTTCAGGTCCTGCTCGGCGATTTCGAAACCGTTGGAAGTGGCCACCATCGCCTCGATGCGCGCGCGAGCCTCGCCCGTGATATTTTTGCGCGCGACGAGGATACAGCGGGATTTTTCCGTGCCGCGCCCGATGCGGCCGCGCAGTTGATGGAGTTGTGCGAGGCCGAAGCGATCAGCGTGTTCGATGACCATCAGAGTGGCGTTAGGAACGTCCACGCCGACTTCGATAACCGTGGTGGCGACGAGGATTTGGATTTCGTTGCGGCGAAATTGTTCCATCACGGAATCTTTTTCGTCGTTTTTCAGGCGGCCGTGCAGCAAACCGATACGCAAATTCGGGAAGACGTGTTTCGCGAGGCGCTCGAATTCCGCCGTGGCGGCTTTCAGTTCCTGCTTCGATTCTTCGATGACGGGATAGACGACGTAGGCTTGACGCCCGGCGGCGATTTCGCGGCGGACGAGTTCCCACACGCCCAGGAGCTGATTTTCTTCGCGCCAGCTGGTTTCGATGGACGTGCGGCCCGGCGGCATTTCGTCAATCACGGAAATTTCCAGGTCGCCGTAGAGCGTGAGCGCGAGCGTGCGCGGGATGGGTGTTGCGGTCATCACGAGTACGTGGGGCGAAACGCCTTTGTCTATCAGGCGTTTGCGCTGCAGAACACCGAAGCGGTGCTGTTCGTCCACGATGACGAGACCGAGTTTCTTGAAGGCTACGGGATTCTCGATCAGCGCATGGGTGCCGACGACAATTTGCGCCGCGCCGCTTTCGACGCGCGCGAGGGCTTCATCTTTGGTGGAGCGTTTGCGCCCGCTGACGATTAATTCGACGCCGTAACCTGCTGCCTCGAAGATGCGGCGAGCGGAAAGGTAATGTTGCGCGGCGAGAATTTCGGTGGGAGCCATCAAAGCGACTTGGTAGCCATTCTCGATGACGATGGTGGCGGCTTCGAATGCGACGATGGTTTTTCCGCTGCCCACATCACCTTCCAGCAGGCGGTTCATGGGAAACGGTTTTTCCAGGTCGGCCGCGATTTCGGCTAGCACGCGTTTCTGCGCAGTTGTGGGCTTGAACGGAAGAATTGCTTTGACCGCCGCGCGAACTTTCTCTTCGCGCACGCGCATGGCGATGCCGCGCCGGGAGTGATCGTGCTGGCGGCGCAGGGCCAAGGCGAGCTGGTAGTAGAAAAATTCCTCGAAGATCAGGCGAATTTGCGCGGGGCTGCGATAGTTGTTGAGCAGCTCGATGCTTTGGTCTTGCGGCGGGAAATGCGCGTAGAGCAGCGCTTCGCGGCGCGCGGGGAAGCGATAGCGATCGAGAATTTCCTGCGGCAGCGGTTCGGGAATGTTGCCGTCGAAATTGGCGAGCACGCTATAGATGACGCGGCGCAGCATGCGTGAGCTGATGGCACCGATGGCTTCGTAAATCGGGACGATGCGACCGACTTCGGTGGAATCCGCGGCTGCGCCTTCGGTGGCGCCCACCAATTCCATTTGCGGGTTAACCATCTCCAAGCGGCCAGGGCGGTAGCGGTCCTCTTCAACTTTTCCGTGTAAGACTAGTTTTTGGCCATCCTTCAATTTTCCTTCCAGGTAGCCGCCGTGGAAGAAGCGGACGTACACGGTGCCGGAAGCATCGCGTACCGCTACGTGGAAAATCGAGCGGCGGCTTCGTTGGAAGCGGACTGTAGTGCCCCCACCGCCCGTAACTTCGGCGAATATTGTTTGCACTTGGCCCGGGATTATTTCTGCGATGGGAGTGAAGCGGAGGCGGTCTTCGTACCGGAAGGGAAGATAGCTCAGCAGATCGCCGACGGTGACGATGCCGCGCGCTTCCAAAGTGGCGGCGCGTTGCGGGCCCACGCCGTGGAGATACTTGACCGAGTTGGTGAGCGAGATGGGCATCGGATCGTGCGCTGGTAATGCACCGGCGGTCGCACCACTTTTATACCATCGGTTACGGTTCGGGAGGCGCGGTTGCATTTCTCACCGAAGGCCGAACGAATTAATACAGAGAGCAAGGTGCGAAAAACACTGAACTCATGGAGGCACCTCCAACGTATTAGTATTTGGTAGCCGAATATCGGCTGAGTTCGTGGCTGCGCGCCGGCGAAGTGGCTAGCGCCGTGCAGTCTGTGGAAATGTCGGGATATAAGTGTGCGGAGGCGCTCCGGAAGCGGGGTTTCTCCGTGCGTAAACCGCGCCCTTGCAACACTTTAAACGGGGAGCGCATCTCATACAGAAGGTGCAACTTGGGGCAGTTGTCCGATAGTGGGAAAACGACGTCCGGCGATGCTCACCTACGCCCACAGCCGCCGTCTATCTTTACGGTACCGGTCGAGCGGGCTGATACCGGAACTGGCTCGATTCACGCTTCGGGTACGGGTGGCGCAGACCCGAGCGTAACCAGGCAGGCGATAAACACCATGGGGATGAGCGTCGCGCTCGACATCGAGGCGCGCCAGGCAGCGGCGGTGAAGGCTGCGGAAGAGCAAGCTCTCGTCCGCAAAGCGCAGGCGGGCGACCGCGTCGCGTTCGAGGCATTGGTGCGTCGCTTCGACCGCGAGGTTTTGCGGTTGGCGATGAATCTGGTGCACCGGCCCGAAGACGCGCGCGACATTTATCAGGAAAGTTTCCTGCGCGTTTACAAGAACCTGCACCGTTTTCGTTTTGAATGCAGTTTTTATACCTGGCTTTACCGAATCGTGACGAATGTGGCGCTGGATCATCTGCGCCGCCGCACCAGCCGCCGCGAAGACCAGGCGCCAATGCCGGAAGACTCCGAGGGCGCGACCAGAGATTTCTTCGATCGCCAGCCGGAGCAAAGAGCCGCGGCCAATCCGGAAAGAAATTTGCTGGGGCAAGAACTGGGCGAGCAGATCGCGAATGCTCTGAACCGGCTTTCACCGCGCGAGCGCATGGTCTTCGAGATGAAACATTATCAAGGGTTGAAATTGCGTGCTATCGGGGACATGCTAGGCACGTCTGAAGAGACAGTGAAGAATTCGCTATTCCGGGCGACGCGAAAATTGCGCGCGAGCCTGGAAGGCATGCGTTAGACGCAAACAGATCAGCGAGGTCGGAAAGAATGCGGGAAGAAGGAATGGAAGAGACGAAGAGCTCGGCATGCGAGGAATTTGAGCCGCGGCTGATGCTCTTTGCAGCCGGGGAACTGGATGCTTCGGAGATCGCGGATGTGAATGAACATCTGATGCATTGCTCCGGATGCAATCAGGCACTGTCGCAAGATAATGAAATGCTGGCGCTGCTGGCTTCGAAACACACGGAGCCGGATGCGGCGTTGTTGGCGAGTTGCCGTGCGGGTCTGGTGGACATTCTGGATCAACAGGAAGAGAAGGGCTGGCTGCGCAGGACGATTGGCGCGCTGCTCCCGTCGAGCTGGATTTCACCACAGCCGGCGTGGAGCGCGGCGCTGCTGGTGCTGATCGGATTTTCAGTGGGAATGCTGGGGCCGCGTTTGCTGCGGGATTCCGCTGGCAAGACCGGCACGAATTCTTTGGCCGCTTCCAACAACACCGCTGCTGGAGTCCCGGGAGTCGTGATCGCGGACCCGGCTTCTGCAAGTGCTCCCTCCGCTGGACTCAGTTCCCTGGATATGCACAGTGCGAGCGTCGCAGGCATCAACGTATTTCCCGCCGAGGACAACCAGCCTCCGCAAGTGCAGCTGCAATTGAACGCACGGCAGCCCTTCACGGTGCGCGGCACTGTGAATGACGACGACGTGAAATTCGTGTTGATGTACATTTTGCGCAATAGCCAGCGCTTCGATCCCGATGTGCGGCTGGATGCGGTGGATTTGCTGCGTACGCGGAATAACGATTCGGACGTGCGCTCGGCGTTGTGCAATGCCGTGCATAACGATCACAATGCGGCGGTGCGTTTGAAGGCGCTGGAGGCTTTGAATGGCGCGGAGCCGCAGGATATTATTCGACAGACTCTTCTGGACGCGCTGGTGGACGATCAGAACCCCGGCGTACGCGTGGAAGCGATCAACGCGCTGCGCGACATGGCCTCCAAGGGCCAGGTGGACGCCGACGATCATCTGCTGGCGGTATTGCACGAGCGGATGGCTAAGGATCCCAACACCTACATCCGGCTGCAGAGCGCAGAAGTGATTCGCGATCTGGGTCCGCGGCAAAAATTCTAAACATGATTAAGGCGCTGTACTCCCCGCGAAATCGGCAGAAGGTCGCGGAACGGTTTGGTGTGCCTGCCGGAATTTTCACGGTGGGAATTGGTTGCGCTTTACTTGCGGCCGCGTTGCTGATGCCCGCTTTAGCAGCGGCGGACGGCGCCGAGAAAGCTAAAAACGAGCGCCAGAATCATTTTGGGCCGCGGGTCAGCTCCGAGCTGACGGGAAGCGTGGCGGCGCGCGATGGGCAGCGGCTGCACCTGGTCACTGATCTGGGGAACATCATAATCAAGACGCAGAATTCCGGAAAAGTGGACTACAAAGTTCGCCTGGAAGCAGACGCCTCGCAGAAAGACGCAAAACAACTCCTGAAAAATTTCATTGTTACGGCCAATCCCACGGCCGAGGGTGTGTATTTTCGCGGGCAGAGTCTGGGGCGCCATGCCAGCGGACGTTTGTGGGTGACCTTGGAAGTGAACGTTCCGAAGAATTTCAACCTGGACGTGCAGACGGGCGGTGGAAACATCGAGACCGAGGACATTATCGGTTATGCAACCCTGGCTACTTCCGGAGGAAATATCGTGATGGGAAATGTGGGAGGAGCAGCACACCTTTCCACCGATGGCGGGCACATCACAGTGAAAAATGTAGCTGGCGCGCTGGCCGCAAGCACCGGCGGCGGACACATCACGACGGGCGCGATTGGCGGCAGCGCGATCTTGCATACCGACGGAGGGCACATCCGCGTAAGTTCCGTGGAAGGCGCGGCGCGTGTTTCGACGGGAGGGGGCAATGTTTCCGTGGAACATTCGGGCAGCGAACTCGTAGCAGAGACTGTGGGTGGACAAATCGAAGTGGGTGAGACGGCGGGACTGGTGCAGGCGAAGACCGGCGGCGGAGGAATTCGCGTGGTGCGCGTTTCTGGGCCGACGAATCTGGAAACCAGCGGCGGGAGCATTTATCTGACCGAAGTGGATAGCCCGGTGAAAGCTTCGACGGGAGCGGGTGCGATCACCGCTTGGTTTGTGACACCGGGAAAAGTGCCGGGGCAATGCGAGCTGCAATCGGGCGAAGGCGACATCGTGGTTTATATTCCGCGGCAATTGCCGGTAACAATTGATGCGCAGGTGCAATCCGGGGACGGGCATCGCGTGGTTTTCGATCCGGCGTTTCTGGCGAAAATCAACAAGGAAGCCGCGGCGAATGGAGATGAGTGGATTCGCACCGAGGGCGCGCTGAATGGCGGTGGCGAAGTGATCCGCTTGCGCACAGTGGCGGGAAATATTCATGTGATGGTAAGCGATGCGAACCGGCAAGTTCAGCTTTACAAGCAGCAGATGGAGCAAATGCAGCAGAATTTGCAATTGCAATTGCGCATGCTGCAGCAGCAATCGCAACAGATGATCGAAAACTCGCCGTAGGCGGGTTCGTCTCGGCGCTTCGTTGAGAGAAGCGCGCGAGTGCAGAGTGCAGGCGACGACCAGAATCCGGCCGACTAGAAGCGGCCGAATGTTCTAGTGAACGAGGTGTTTCACTCGAAGGGGGCGTACCGTGCAAACGCAAACTGAACGCAGCAGTTCCGGCCAATCATCGTGGGACGATCGAATGCGCATTGTGGGAACGATGCTGCGCGGGCTGGTGCTGCTGGCGGGGTTTGCCGGCATGGTATTTCCTGCGCACGCGACGGACGAGAAATTTCTGCAGACCTATCCGCTCGCCGCGGGCGGAAGCTTTGCTTTGGAAAATGTGAATGGCTCCGTGCAAGTGGAAGGTTGGAGCCGTGACGAAGTGGAAGTGAGCGCGGTGAAGACGGCGCGCAGCGATTCGCGCGACCTGGAGCAGGTGAAGATCGAAGTAGATCACAGCCGTCCGGGACAAGTGGCGGTGCACACGCGCTACCCGCAGGGCGAGGGCGCGGAAGTTGCCGTGGAATATCACGTGCGCGTGCCTTACAAGATTTTGCTCGGCAGCATCGAGACGGTGAACGGCAGCGTGACGGTCCGCGGAATCGAGGGCGGCGGGGAATTGCGCTCGGTGAATGGCAACGTGGAGGTTTTCGATAGCTCAGGGCGATTTAGCGAGAAAACCACGAACGGAAACCTGCGCCTGGAATTGCGCCAGTTGATGGCCGGCGGCCCGATGAATCTGGAAACCGTGAACGGATCGGTGGTGCTGGGCCTTCCTGAAGGCGCGCGAGCTGACCTGAAAGTGTTGGCGATGAATGGAGATTTCTATTCCGAATTGCCGGTTACTTCCGCTGCGAGCAAGCCTGCGGCGCGCGCGTTTCACGCCAAGCTGGGAACCGGCGGCGGCGAAATTTCGGTTCGTACGATTAATGGCGGCATACGCCTGGTGGTGCAACGGCCAGGCGTCTGACGGGGCGAATTCCACCATTAGTGAGGACGAACGCGATGGAGCACTTCCAAGGTACGAGCTTGGTTGGTTGCGGTTTGTTGCTGTTGACGATGGGAATCACTCCTGGCGCTTTGCTGGGCCAGACCACGGAACGCACCCCGGAACGCACTTCACAACAATCCACAAACAGTTCTGCACCAGCTGCTTCTTCTACTTCTGCTCCGACTCCCACAACGCCTGTTGTGCCCGGATTGCCTGATGAGGTGGGGTGCTGGCGACTGGTACTTCCCTTGGAACAAATCGGCAATGCGGTGCGTAGTATAGGTAGCACGATTGACCGTGCGGAAATTGACCGCGCGGTGCGGCAGGAATTGCGGGAAAGCCTCGCCGGCCTGAACGAACGAGTGCGGCAGGAGGTGGAAATGAGTTCACCCGAGATGCAGAGGCTGCAGAATCTCTCGGTGCAGTTGCGCGCCAATCAAGGACAGTTCGAGGAGAGCGCGAGCGAGCTGGCGACGCGCGCGGCGGAGTTAGCGGAACGGGCGCAGGAAAAGAGCGAGGAGTTCCAGGCGCCGGCCGTTTTCGTCAGCGGAGATGAAGATGGCAGCGGCTGGCTGGGCGTGGAAATCGGCGAAGTGACCGCCGAAAAAGCGAAGGACCTGAAACTGACGGCGCAGCGCGGCGTGGTGGTGATGGATGTAGAGCCGGATGGGCCTGCCGCCAAAGCCGGGCTGAAAGAAAATGATGTGATCACGCAGTATGACGGGCAAGTGGTGGAAGGCACGGTGCAGTTCCGGCGGCTGGTGCGTGAAACGCCGACGGGGCGCACGGTGGCATTGGTGATTTCGCGCAACGGAGCGACGCAGAACGTTTCAGTGGAGCTCGGTGAGCGCAGCGCGTTTTTCGAGAAGCGCATGAAGGGCAAAATGCGCGATTTCGATAACGCGCTCGCGTTCTCAATACCCGGTCAGGACTTTACATTGGCCATGCCTCCGGTGGATGCGCGCATGCCATCGCTGGGGATCAATGCGGAGGATCTGTCAGGTCAGCTGGGAACTTATTTCGGAGCGCCGGATGGAACGGGGATCCTTATTCGTGAAGTGCGTTCCGGGACTGCCGCGGCGAAAGCGGGATTGCAGGCCGGGGACGTGATTATCAAGGCGGACGGTAAGCCCGTGCGCACGTTGGCCGATCTGCGGGTGGCGCTGCGAGACAAGAGCGACCAGAAAACCGTAGCGCTGGGAATTATCCGCAAATTCGCGGAGATGAGCGTAACGGTCGGGATCGAACGGCCGCGACCGAGTGAATCGAGCCACGTAGTTCGTCGCGCGGAGCTTTAGCGCAGCGGCTTCGAATTGCTAAATCGGCGGGAATTATTTATTGAAGAGGCCCGGGAATTTTTCCCGGGTCTTTTTAATTTGGCGAACGATTATTCGCGGATGATTTCGGCGTTGGCGGCTGGCGCTACCAGCCGCACTAGCTTGGGGCCGTCGAGGAAAAGGTCAATCTCGTTGTCTTCGGTTCTTACGCGCAGTTCTTGAACCTTTTGGCCGTTCACCACCTGCTCGCCCATGGAATCCACGGTTACGCTGCCGGGTGTCATTTCCTGCGGGACGAGAACGGAGAAAGTTTGCTCGCCTTTTTTGTCCCAGTCGTAGAGGCGCGCCAGGAACGTGTATTGGTAATAGAGGTTGTCATCGAGGATCACTACCAGAGGTGCTGCGAAGGTGAACTGCTGAGTGAAGGGATGCGCGCCTTCGAGGTGAAGTTCGACGGTGGCGGTGACTCCGGCGAAAGCGATCGTGGCGGAAGCTTTTTTCGCGCCTTGCGTGGACCATTCGTAGTGAACCGGGACGCCATCAGAATGGATGAGGAGAGTGCCGGTGACGTGCGTGGTGCCTTTAGGTGATTGAATGTCCGTGCTGCCGTGGGCGGACCAGTCGGCGCCGTTGGGCGCGATCGCGAATTCCTCTTTGCCGATTTGCTGGCCGCTGACGAGGATTTTGAATGTGCCTTTATCGGCGACGAGCGGTGCGATCAGGGCTTGCGTTCGCGGCGGCAGCATGCTGGCTTCGGATACGGAGTGGAGCGTCAGAAGCCCCGCACCGATCATTCCGAGCGCGACGAATAGCGTGAAAGCTGGCACGGTGATTGTGGCGAAGCGACCCGCTAAGCCGCGCGTGTATGATTTCGATCGGCTGCGTGCGCAGTTTTCGTTCATGCAGTCACCTTGGGGAAAATTCCCAGCGCGACGATTTGTTCGACGACGCGCAGGGGTTCGATATTTGACTCCACACGGTAATCCGCAATCTCATACGAAGGCAAGCGTTCCTGATAGAGAGTCCGAAAACTGGCTTCGTCGCGGAATAGCGGACGGTCTTGAATATGAGCGATGCGTTTGAGCAATTCTTCGACCGGGCACTGCAGCCAAACGAGAACGGCGCCGGCCTGGCGCAACAGCGCGAGATTTTGCGGCTGCGCGGTGGTGCCTCCGCCGAGTGAAATGACGCGCGGTTTCTGCTGCTCGGCGGCTTCGCCGATGATGCGCTGGAGCTGGGCGTGCTCGATCCTGCGGAATTCCGGTTCGCCGAGCTTGGAAAATATTTCGGGGACGGATTGCTCCGCGGCTTCCACGATGCGTTTATCGAGGTCCACGTGCTGCCAGCCGATCTGGCGGCCCAGCAGGCGCGCGACAGTGGACTTGCCGCTGCCCATGAAGCCGATCAGGCACACTAGCGAGCGCGGGCGGGGCTCAGTGGTCATCGGCGGATTTTGTGTCGAGAACGGGCCAATCAATCAATTCAGCAAGTCTTGAAATCAGTCACGTTTGAGAATGTTGATTGTACCATCGAAGGAAGTCATCTCAATCTTGGCGCGGCCTTCATTGAAAGTGCCGAAGAGAGCGTTGCCCCATTTCGGCATGAAGTGATGCTGGTGAGCGGAGGGTGTCAGTTTCGCTTCGTTGTTCACTTTGCCTTTCAGGGAAGTGGCGCTGAGGTCGAAGGAATCCCCGGGCGAGAAGCGAACTTCGATCACGCCGCTGTAATTCTTCAGAGAATAAGTTCCGTTCGGCAGAAACTCGCCGTTGAAAAGAATGTTGCCGGAAGAGGTTTGCGCCCAGACGTGATAGCTGCGCAAATCGAGCAGGCGAAAATTGCCGCTGATGGAAGAGGCTTCAATGCGTCCGGAGCAGCGCATGCACGTGAACGAGCCGCCCACAGTTTTCACGGTGAGGTAGCCGGCGGCGTCTTCGAGGTCCACGCCCGCGGCGACCGTTTCGACGTTCATGTCACCGAGGACATTCGCGACGCTGACGCTTCCAGCATCATTGTGAATTTGCAGCTCGGCGTCTTCCGGCACGTTAATCTGGAAATCGGCGCGCATATCGTCTGGTGCGACGGAGTCGGAAAGTTCGCGCGTGGAAACGTCCACGCGATTGCCCATTTGTTCGGCATCCACTTCGATGCGGTCGCTGGCCGGAGTGGAAATCACCATTACTTCAGATTTGGTCCAGGCCTTCACGGTAATCAGGCCGTTGGGATTGTGAATGGTGATGACCGGATGCGCGGCGACTTTGAAGTGCTGTTCCTGGCGGCGCGGACCAGCGGAGACGGCGCTACAAAGCAGCAGGCTCGGAACCAGAAGCCCGGCTGTTTTCCAATTCGCCTTGGGAAGCCACTGCGCCGGAACAAAGTGAGAGGAGCTCATTGGACGTTTTCTCCGCGTTCAGTCATTTGCGTCAGCAGGTCCGCCTTCTGCTGATACGCTTCGTAGAGATAATCCCGCGCCACTTCGTTCTGGGGTTCTTCGTTGACACTTTTTTCACACAAAGCGATGTACTTGTCAACCAGAGCCAGATTCTGATGCAGTGAAGCGGTCACAGCGGGATTCGCACGCGTGACGTAGGAATTCGAATTTTGTTCGGCGAAATCGAGCTGGGCGCTGAGGGGCGAGGTGGAAATCTGCGTGCCTTTTAGCCAGCGCGCTTCGTTCACGCGCTTGTTTACGGGACCGCTGAGCGCGAAAGCTGCGGCGATTAGCGCCGCGAGATAGGCGCCAGCCAACACGGGGCGTGGCAGCCCTGGGAACAAACTACCGAACCAACCGCTGCGAGGCGCTGCGACGTGCGCTACTTCTTGCGGGCCGTCCCCATGAGCCGGGACTGTTTCACGGATCAGGCCTTCCTGCTCGAGCTGCGCGCGCAGCGAAGTCCATACCCGCTCGGGAGCATCTTGTTCAGTGCGTGAGTTGCGGGCTTCGGAGTGGATCAGCTCCAAATCGCTCACGACGCTCGAGCAATGCCGGCAAGTGCGGAGGTGCGCTTGCGCGTCCTGTGGGCGTTCGCCTTCCATCCAGGGTTCCAGGTACGCCAGAAATTCCCTGCATGTGATCGTGGCCATGGTTCAGTCCTTGCCGCCTGATTCGGCGCTGGCGGCTTTGCGTTCCTCTCGGGCCTGGGCGCGCAACGCTTCGTGAAGCAGTTCGCGAAGGCGCATGCGCGCTTTGTGCAATTGCGATTTCGAGTTGCCGATGGAGCAAGCCATAATTTCCGCAATCTCGTTGTGTTCGTAGCCTTGCACATCGTGCAGCACAAATACCGATTTGTAACCGGGCGGCAGTTGATCCACTGCGCGCTGCAAGTTCACCCGGTCAATCGAGCCGCTAAGCCGCAGATCCGGGCCGCCGAAATCGCGGCGCGGACCGCCGGAATCCTCATCCGGCTCGGTGAGCTCTTCCAACGAGCTTTCGTTGCCGGATTTCTTCCGCAGCTTCATGAGCACGACGTTCACGGCGAGGCGATGCAGCCAGGTCGAAAACGCCGACTCGCCGCGAAAAGTGGCGATCTTCCGGAAAAGCTGGAGGAACGCCTCCTGCGTCAGGTCCTCCGCCTCGGCGGTATTGCTGACCATGCGCAGGCAGAGCGAATAGACCCGGCGGTTATGCAGGCGGTAGAGGCGTTCAAAAGCAGCCGCATCGCCCTGTTGGGCGAGGCGGATGGCCTCGGCCTCCGGCATTTCCCCAGCATCGATTCGTCTCGTTCGGGCCACGCTACCCGTCGGGGCGCATCCTTAACTGCGATGCGGCACCTGCTTGGTGAGTTGTACTTGTAGTTCTATACGCGCAACGAATTCGCCATCGGCTGTGGATGGCGGGTTTCGTCGCGAAGGGCGAAAGGCGAAACAGACCTCGTTCCGCACGAACGCTGCATCATTTTGGCTGGATTCGAAGCAAAGGTCCAGCGTCCAAGCCTGACCGGGCCGCGGCTTGCGGCGACCGTTTAAGCGGGAAGCGCCGCAGGAGCATGCACTTTAGACGTGACGCGAGCGAATCGGCAAGCGATGTGTTGGGAATTTCTACTAATTTTGGAAGGAAATCACGCCGGGGCGCGACTGATGCGCGCGCGCGGAGCGGAGGCGGTGCGCTTTTCGGGAACTGGCACGGCGTCCAGCTCGGCGGCGAAGGCTTGGAGCTGTTCCCCCGGTAGCGAGCGGAGGAAGGACTTCACCAAGACTTCCGCTTCACGCAGGCACGTGGTGAAATCGTAGTGCAAACATTCCAACTTGTCCCAACTGTCGCCGGGTTGCACCGAGATCCCGGCGGCGACGTCCTCGCAGGCATCATTATATTCACGCGTCAGGTTCTGTAGAGTTTCGGACAAGATGCGCAGCTTCTGAAAATAGCGGGAGCGGCTGGCAAAAAGTATGCGGTGCAGGAATTCGTTCCAAGAGGCTGCGGTTTGTGCGGTTTCGCCGCGGAAGTTGTCCGTATTCAACGGGGCCACATTGGGAACATTGCTGATGTGGCGGCCGCGGGCGGAGAGCACGCCGCACGCGCCGACGAGCGACGCTGCCAGTCGCGCCAGAAGATCAGCGGAGACGGAGACTTGCTGCCGAGCGCGCACCAGTTCACCGCGAGCGCGTAGAGAGAGGGCATCATCGAGGGAGACGCTCATCATCGCGTAATAGGTCTCCCAGCGACGGACTACAGCATCGAACAACTGGACTTTGTCTCGCGGCAACCACGCGATCCAATCATCCGAGACGCTGCGTCGTGAGGAGGAAGTGCCTGGCTTCCGCTTCAAGAACACGCTGCCCCCAAGTTGAGCGGGCATTATACACCGCTTTTCGGCTGCGGCAGTTTTGCAGGCGTTTTCTTGACGCTTCTGGAAGGCGACCGCTATACTGCCGCCCGGCTCTCCGAATGATGCGCTAGATTATTGTCGCTCACGGCCCTGACCGCCGAAAGGAAGTTGACCCGTTGGAATTCGAACCGCAGGATCAGTTTCAACAGCGCCTGAAAAATCTGGGGGAAATTGAAGGCTTGGGCCACGCGGCTTATCCGCGAAAATTCGCCTGGACGCACACGGCGCGGGAAGTGGGAGAAAAGTTTGGCGAGCACACGACGGAACAACTGACGGCTGAAGCGGTAGAAGTACGCGCAGCGGGGCGGATTGTTGCGTTGCGGCCGCATGGCAAAGCGGCGTTTGCCCATATTGCCGGCGACGGCGGGCGGCTGCAGATTTACGTGCGGCAGGACGTAGTGGGAGAAGAGGCGTATAAGCTGTTCAAGTTGCTGGATTTGGGCGATATCGTGGGCGTTTCGGGGCATCTTTTCCGTACTAAGACTAACGAGCTGACCGTGAAGGTGGAAAAAATCGCGCTGCTGAGCAAAGCACTGCTGCCTCTGCCGGAAAAATGGCATGGCCTCGCGGATATCGAGCAGCGCTACCGGCGGCGATACCTCGATCTGATTGTTAACGAAGGAGCGCGTGAGATCTTCATCCGGCGCGCGAAGCTCATTCGAGAGATACGGCGGTTTTTTGATGCGCGAGGATACTCGGAAGTCGAGACGCCGATGATGCATCCCATTTTGGGAGGGGCCACGGCGCGGCCGTTCGTGACGCACCACAACACGTTCGACATGGACCTTTATTTGCGCATCGCGCCGGAGCTCTATCTGAAGCGGCTGGTGGTGGGCGGGATTGACAGGGTGTATGAAATCAACCGCAACTTCCGGAACGAGGGGATTGACGCGATCCACCAGCCGGAGTTCACGATGCTGGAGTTCTACCAGGCCTATAGCGATTACCTGGAACTGATGGATATGACCGAGGAATTATTTCGCGGGTTGGCGGAGAAAGTGACGGGCAGCACGCGGATCAAGTACGGTGAACAGACGATTGACTTTGGGCGATTCGATCGGCTTTCGATGCGCGAGGCGATTGTGAAGTATTGGCCTGCTGCGGCAGGCGCGGCGCCAACTGTCAAGGAATTGGGCGCGGAAGGCGGGCCGCGAATCGTGGCGGAGCGATTCAACACTTATGCGCGGGCGCATGGGCTTGATTCCGTGGCGAATGTGACGAAGCTATCGGATGGCGAATTGACCGGCGAGCTTTTTGAAACGATTGCCGAAGCGCATCTGGTGCAGCCAACATTTATATACGATTTTCCGACGGCGATTTCGCCGCTTTCGAAGCAGAAGCCTGATGACCCGTCGCTGACAGAGCGCTTCGAGCTTTTTGTGGCGGGGATGGAATTGGCCAACGGCTTTTCGGAGTTGAACGATCCGTTCGACCAGGAACGGCGTTTTCGCGCGCAGGTGGAAAAGGGCGGGCAGGAAGCGCCGAAAGAAGTGGATATGGATTACATACGCGCGCTGGCGCACGGTCTGCCACCGACGGCAGGCGAGGGCGTGGGCATTGACCGCCTGGTGATGCTGCTGACGGATTCGCACGCGATACGTGAAGTGGTGCTGTTTCCATTGCTGCGCGCGGAATCGCCCGAATCGCACGACGCGCCGGCTGGCGACGGGGCTTCACCAGATACCGGCGGCGGAAGTGATTCAGGCGGCAAACCGAAATGAGCTTCGAATGGCTGGTGGCGCTGCGGTATCTGCGGTCGCCGAACCGGCCGGCGGTACTGCGGATCGTCACACTGCTGGCGGTGATTGGCGTCGCGGCGGGCGTAACCACTCTGGTGATCGCGCTCTCGATGAACACCGGATTCCGCCAGGCGATTCGCGACCGGCTGCTTAGTGTTACCGCGCACATCAACCTGAAACCGATTGGCCCGAACGGAATCCGCGATTATCGCGAACTGATGACCCGGCTCAGTGGCACGCCGGGGGTGCGTTCGATCGAGCCGGCGATTTATTCTACGGTGCTGTTGTCAGCGGGCGGGCGCGCGCGGGGAGTGGTGCTGAAGGGTGTTGACCCGGAACTGGAACGGCGCGCTAGCGAAGCGCTACATCATATTGTGGCGGGGAACGGAGATTTTGCGCCGGATGCGGACGGGATTCCAGCGGTGCTGGTGGGACGCATCATGGCGGACGATCTGGATATTTCTGCCGGTGACTACATCACGTTGACCAGTCCGCAAGGAAGCCTGACACCTTTTGGGATGCTGCCGCGCTCGCGGCGTTTCCATGTCAGCGGAATTTTTGATTCTGGATTTTACGATTACGACGCGAATTGGGGGTTTGTGACGCTCGGATCCGCTCAGTCGCTCGCGGGAATTGGAGACGTGGTCAGTTTGTTGGAAGTACGCGTGACGCAGATGGACGACGCGCCCGCGATTGCTGCGCAATTATTGCGCCGCGCGGGGCCGGGATTCACGACAACTACGTGGATGGACGAGAATCGCGCGCTCTTTCGCGCGCTAAGCCTGGAAAAATTGGTGACGGCGCTGTTCATCGGGCTGATCACTTTCGTTGCCGGACTGAATATTCTGGTGGTGCTGACGATGACGGTGACGGATCGCGCGCGGGATATCGCCGTGCTGATGGCCATGGGCGCGCGCCGCCAGCAACTGCGGAAAATTTTCATTTTGCAGGGGCTGGTGGTGAGCATTGCCGGAACCGTAGCCGGCTTGCTGATCGGTTATACGTTTGCGGGGATCGCGAACAGGTGGCGATTGATTCCGCTGAATCCGGAGGTTTACGCCATTCCATACGTGCCGTTCCATGCGAACGCAGCGGACGCGATATGGATCGCGGCCGCTGCACTCTTCATCAGCATCGCCGCGACACTTTTGCCGGCGCGTTCTGCATCGCGCATCCTGCCTGTGGAAATTCTGCGCTTCGAATGATTTCACCGCGGGCATTGGAGCCGGCGGGCGCACGCTCCAGCGTCATTTTCCCTCGATAATTTGCAGGATTTTGCGATCCACTTTACCTTTTCGCGCGCCGGCCAAGTCGCCGCGAAAAGATGACGCCGCGTGGCCAAATAAGCTTCGCGAATTGGCTTGCGGCAATCTGCAATTCCTGGCGCTCCGTGCTAGAATCGAAGAAGAAGCGAAGTTCGAGCGGCTTCGCGCCTCGGCTGAATGAAAGTTAGAGTCGCAGCTAGAGGTAACGGTACCGCCATAAAAGAGAAATTTGTTGGATTCGCAGGTGGGAGGCGCCAAATCGGGAATGACTAGATGCCTGTAAAGGAAGGACATACAGTTTGGTCCATTCGGCATCTAACGTGACAGAGATTACAGCCTAGGCGATGCAGACGCAGGCAAATTCGAGCACAGCTGTCCTCGATAACACCGGTGAACCCACCGCGCCGGGAACGCGCGAAATCCTGCGCGGCGAAAATCTCCGGAAAACTTTCCGCTCCGGCGCGCAAGACGTGACTCCTCTGGCGGGGATCAACCTCACGATTGCGCGCGGCGAGATGGTTGCGGTGGTCGGGCCCTCCGGCACCGGGAAAAGTACCTTGCTGCATCTGCTGGCCGCGCTGGACACTCCAACGAGCGGTACAGTATACTTCGCCGGGAAATCGCTCCAGTCGTTTTCAGAAGCGGAGCTGGCGGAGTATCGCAATCGCGCCGTGGGTTTTGTCTGGCAACGTCACCACTTGCTGCCGGATTTTACGGCGGCGGAAAATGTAGCGATGCCTCTCCTGGTGCGGGGCGTCACCTTGGCGCAAGCGCTCCGGACTGCGACAGAATGGCTTGGCGAAGTCGGATTGGCCGATCGAGCAGAGCAGCGTGGGGGTCAGCTATCTGGGGGCGAACAGCAACGTGTGGCCATCGCGCGAGCACTGGTGAATGGTCCGGCCTTACTGCTGGCCGACGAGCCTACCGGCGACCTGGATCAACGCAGCGCCGAGAATATTTTCGAATTGATGCAGCGGCTGCACCAGTCGCTCCAGTTGACATCCATCCTTGCCACACACAACATTTCATTAGCCCGGCGGGCCGACCGTGTTCTGACCTTGGAACGCGGAGCTCTGGCCCCGGGCGCAGAAGCGCTGAGCGATTCCGCGGTACCTCTCCCGCGGGCCGCCGGTGCTGGGGCGACGACTCCAGGAGACCGTGGGTGACCCGTGTTTGAACGCTATACGGAAAAAGCTAGGCGCGTAATCTTTTTCGCAAGGTACGAAGCGAGCCAGTACGGCAGCCCGTACATCGAGACGGAGCACTTGCTGCTGGGACTGTTGCGCGAGGATAAGGCGCTCGCCAACCGTTTCCTGCGCACGCATGGCTCGATCGAATCCATCCGCAAGGAAATCGAAGCGCGCATCACCGTGCGTGAACGCATCTCGACTTCGGTGGAAGTTCCGCTGAGTCAGGAGTGCAAGCGAATATTGAATTTCGCAGCCGAGGAAGCAGAACGCCTGGGCCACAAACACGTGGGTACTGAACACTTGTTGCTCGGCGTGCTGCGGGAAGAGAAGTCTTTCGGCGCGGAGATTTTGCTGGAGCGGGGATTGCGGCTTTCAACCGTGCGCGAGGAATTGGGACGCAGCGCGGGAGAGAAGGTGCCAGTGAACCGTCCTAAAGAAGCTTCTTTGTTGGCGGAATTCAGTAGGGACTTGACGCAGGCGGCGATGGAAGGACAGCTGGACCCGCTGGTAGGACGAGACCGCGAGCTAGAGCGCGCGATTCAGATTCTGTGCCGGCGCACGAAAAATAATCCGGTGCTGATCGGCGAACCGGGCGTGGGCAAGACGGCGATCGTCGAAGGATTGGCGCAGCGGATATCGGACGGCGATGTGCCGCCGTTCCTTGCGGACAAGCGCATCCTTTCACTGGATCTTTCGTTGATCGTGGCGGGAACGAAATATCGCGGGCAGTTCGAAGAGCGGCTCAAGACCATCATGAAGGAATTGATGGAGAGCCAGAACGCCATCGTATTTATTGATGAGTTGCACACGCTGGTGGGCGCGGGTTCGGCGGAAGGTTCGCTGGACGCCGCGAACATTTTGAAGCCAGCGCTGAGCCGCGGCGAAATTCAGTGCATCGGCGCGACGACTCCTTCGGAGTATCGCAAGTCGGTAGAAAAAGATCGTTCGCTCGAGCGGCGCTTCCAGGCCGTGAAAGTGGGCGCGCCGAATGAAGAAGAAGCGATTCGCGTGCTGCAAGGCGTACGCGACCGCTACGAAAAATTCCACGCAGTCAGCTACACCGACGAAGCCATTCAATACGCAGTGTATCTCTCGAACCGTTACATCCCGGACCGTTTTCTGCCGGACAAGGCGATCGATCTGCTCGACGAAGCCGGGTCGCGCGTGAAATTGCGCCAGGCCATGCTGCCCGATGAAGTTTCCGAAGTGCAGAAGCGCGTGAAGTTCATCACGCATCGCATGGAAACCGCGATCGCGAACCATGAATTTGAGAAAGCGCGGTTCTATTCAGAAGAAGAACGCAAGGAAAAGGAACATCTGCGCGTGCTGCGGGAGAAGCTGAAGATTGATGATTCCTCGACGGGCATCGTGACGCGCGAGGACATCGAGGAAGTGGTGGCGCGCTGGACCGGCATCCAAGTGTCGGCCATTAAGGAAGACGAACAGCAGAAATTGCTGCGCATCGAAGAAGAGCTGCACCGCCGCGTCATCAGCCAGGACAAATCCATTACCGCATTGGCACGAGCGATTCGCCGCAGCCGCGCGGGATTGAAGGCTCCGGGTCGTCCGGTAGGCTGCTTCCTTTTCCTCGGACCGACGGGCGTGGGCAAGACGGAAGTGGCACGACGCCTCGCTGAGTTTCTGTTCGGCAGCGAAAAGTCGCTAATCCGCTTCGATATGTCCGAATACATGGAGAAACATTCCGTGTCGAAGTTGATCGGCGCGCCTCCAGGATACGTTGGCTATGAAGAAGGCGGCCAACTGACGGAGCGCGTGCGCCGGACGCCGTACTCGGTGATTTTGCTGGATGAGATTGAAAAAGCTCACCCAGACGTGTACAACATCCTGCTGCAAGTCTTTGAAGATGGTCAGTTGACCGACGGACTTGGCAACACGGTGGATTTCCGCAACACCATCATCATCCTTACATCGAACCTGGGCGCGCGGCAATTGCAGAAACAGGCGGGCCTCGGTTTTGCGTCGAAGGAACTGGACGCGATGGCCAAGAGCCAGGATGACATGGTGATGGGTGAAGTGAGGCGGGTCTTCAATCCGGAATTCCTGAATCGTCTGGACGAAGTGATTCTGTTCAATTCGCTCAACGATGACGATCTGTTGCGGATTATTGACCTGCTCGTGGGCCAGATCAACGAAACTCTGGTGCATCGCCAGGTGCAGATTGCACTCACACCTGAGGCGCGCCAGTGGATCCTCGAGAAGACCTGCAGCGACCGAAATTATGGCGCGCGGCCGCTTCGTCGCGCGTTACAGAAGTACGTCGAAGACCCATTGTCGGAAGCTTTGATTCAGGGCGGATTGCAAAGACCAGCGACTCTCGAAATTTATCTCGGGACGGACGGTCTAGCGTTCCGGCCTGTCGTTGAAGCAACCCCAGTGGCCCACTAGGAATCCTACGCGCAAGCCGGGCGGGAGCAGTCCGGCGGGGGAGCACACAATTTTGGGCGGGATACTGCGGCCTTGACCAAGGCCGCCAGAGGGAAAACTTTTCTGCGTCCATTGCGACTTTTGGTCGTAGTGTATTTGTGCGCGCTGGCATGGGGACAATCCCTTTCGGCTCAACAAGCTCAGGGCGGGCAAGAGGCGAACGGGCCGCAGTACGTCATCGAGAAAATAGAATTCATCGGTAATCGCCGGATTCAGCGGGACACGTTGCTGGCGAGAATTTTTTCGCGCCCCGGAGATCCTTACAGCCCGGAAGCGGTGCGCCGCGATTTTCAGGCGCTGTGGAACACGCAGTTCTTCGAAGACATCCGCCTGGAAGTGGAAGACAGTCCGGACGCGCCTAACGCAAAAATCCTGGTGTTCTACGTGACCGAGCGCCCGATCATCCGGCGCATCGAGTACAAGGGAAACAAATCCATTACCGAGTCGGACATATTGGACGCATTCAAGGATAAGAAGGTTGGGCTTTCGGTGGAAAGCCAGTTTGATCCCACAAAAATCAAGCGCGCCGAAGTGGTGATCAAAGGATTGCTGGCCGAGCACGGGCGGCAATTCGCCACGGTGAAACCCACCTATGAACGCATCGCGGCCACCAACGCCGTGAAATTGGTCTTTAATATAGATGAAGGGCCCAAAGTGAAAGTGGGCGAGATCAAATTCGTCGGCGCCAAGGCCTTTTCAGACCGGAAACTGATCCGTTCGATGCACAACGACCGTCCGTACGCGATTCCGCTCTACATTACGGAAATTCCGGTTTTCAGCAAGACGTACGACAAGGCCAAGCTGGATGAAGACCTGGGAGTGGGCATCCACGGGATCTACCAGGACCACGGATATTTCAAGGTTTCGGTCAGCGATCCAGTGGTGAAAATAGCCGATGAAGATCGCCCCGGCATTCCAGGCCCGTGGCCGCTGATTGGTTCGAAGAATGGCAAGCGCGCGGACATTACTATTACGATTGACGAGGGGGCGCAGTACCGCATGGGCAGCCTGCGGTTTCGCAGCTCCGACCCGGAGCAGGGGCTGGTGTTCAAATCCGAAGTTCTGGCGCGCGCCTTTCCGCTGAAACAAGGGGACATCCTGGCTGCGGACAAGCTGCGCAAAGCGCTGGACAACTACAAAAAGCTTTACGGCGAGTACGGCTACATTGACTTTGTGGCGACGCCGATCACCGAGATTGACGACGCGAAGAAAGTCGTGAATCTAACCGTGGAATTCGACCAGCAAAAGCAATTCTTCGTGCGGCGCATCGAATTCTCCGGAAACACCACGACGCGCGACAAGGTCATTCGCCGCGAACTGCTGCTGGATGAAGGCCAGGTATTCAACAACCGTTTGTGGGAACTCAGCCTGCTGCGCCTGAACCAGCTGAATTATTTCGACACGATCAAGCCGGAAAACGCGGAGCTGAAACGCAACGTAAAGGCCGGCACGGTCGACATCAAGCTCAAGCTGAAGGAAAAAGGCAAGCAGTCCATCAGCTTCAACGGCGGCATCAGCGGCATCGCCGGCACGTTCATCGGCGGTTCTTACACCACCAACAATTTCCTGGGACTGGGCGAGACGCTTTCGCTTTCCGCGCAAGTGGGCAGTTTTCAGACCGACGTACGTTTTGGCTTCACCGAGCCGTACCTCTTTGACCGCCCGATTTCCACCGGCTTCACGATTTTTTCGACGAAGTTCGATTACAACCAGGCCAAGCAGCTGGGCATCGCCTACAATCAGGAGATCGCAATTAATCCCGCGCTGCAACAGAACTACACGACCAACTCGAAAGGCCTAACGGTGTTCGCCAGCTATCCGCTGCGGAAGTTTTCCTTCACGCGCATAGGCGTCACCTACGGTTATTCGACGACGAACATTCAGACGTTCAGCACCTCGGCGCAATTGTTGTTCGATAGCGTGAAGTTTACGGGCCTGGCCGGACCGTCGGCGCTAAACGGAATCGAATCGAGCAAGATCACGACGACAATTTCGTATAGCACGGTGAACAATCCGCAGAATCCGACGAACGGAAAAAGTTTTTACTACGGCATCGGGATCGAGGGCGGGCCGCTGCAAGGGAACGTCAACACCATTACGAATTCGTTCGTGGCTACCTATTTCCACCCCGTGAATAAGCGCCGCAACGTGATCGGCCTGAAATACCAGACGGGCATGATCACCGGATACAACGGGACGGACGTGCCGCCGTACAGCCGGTTCTTTCTCGGCGGTGAGAACGACGTGCGGGGCTTCAATTTCTACACGATCTCCCCCTTCGTCGAGATTCCGTACGCCACCACGCAGGCGGTAACCTTCTACAACCCGACGGTGTTGAATGCGCAGGGAAAACCGACACTGCAAACCATCGGCGTGCCGATGATCCAATTCCTGCCTACGAGGCCGGGCGGCGATTTCCAGAACGTCGGCAACATGGAGTACCGCATTCCGATCGCCGGGCCGGTGACGCTGACGTTGTTCAACGACATCGGCATCAACGGCATTCTGCGGCCATCGCAACTGGCGCTGGATCCTGCGGCGGTCACGGTGTATCAGCAGCAATATCCGAATCCGGATTTTCCGAATCTCAAGATTGCCCCCAACCTGCCGATTTATCCGGGCACCAATTTCAAGGTACACACTTCGGCGGGCGTTGAGCTGGATGTGGTTCTGCCAATCGTGAACGCGCCCTTCCGCATTTATTATGCTTACAACTATTTGCGGCTGACCGATACCATCAACGGCTTGAGCGGCGGTTATGCGCTAAGCGAAGCGGTGAAAAACTCCCTGCCGCCCGGCGTGCTGGAAACGCAGATCGCGCCGCAGTTGCAGGCGTTCATCGTCGCCAATACGCAGCACATCCCGGCGAACTTGATCGAGCCGGTGCACACCTTCCGCTTTACGGTTGGCAAGACATTCTAGGAATTGGTGACAGGAAAGCGAACGCGCGATCGGACCAGAGGCGATGAAAAGCGTCCGGAGCGCGCAACGAATTCAGATGAGAGGGTGAAAGAAATGGGCAACAAGATATTGAGGTTGGGTATGGCAGCGTTTTTCGTCGCGGCACCCGCGTTCCTGTTTGGTTGCGGCGGGAATTCCACGCCCGTGGGCGTCACGGTGACCCCTCTCAACCCCAGCGTGCCATTGGGCGGACAGCAGCAGTTTCAAGCCGTGGTCACGGGCACATCCACGACTTCGGTGACGTGGCAGATTTGTTTGGTGCCGACGCCGACGAATGCCAAGCCGACGATTTGCAGCCCGGCGACAACCGGACAAACGCAGCTTCCAAGCGGTTACGGGATTATCACCACGGGGCAGACCAACACGCCGCAAGGGGGGTTTTACACTGCGCCGACAACTCTGCCGCCGACGAATGACTTTTTGGTGGTGGCTACCAGCACGGTCAACACAAATATATTCGGCGCCACCGTGGTGCACATTGATTCCCAAATTCGCGTGGCGGTCACGCCAAATTCGGCGACAATTGCGCCGGGCGATACCTTCAAATTTACTGCGAACGTGACCGGCACCACGAATACGGCCGTGACGTGGGAAGTAAATGGGGTAGCCGGGGGCAGCGTTACGGACGGATTTATCGTTGCGGGAGGTGGCAACGGCAACACGGCTGTTTACACCGCTCCCCTGAGTAATCCGCCAGGCAACGTGACAATAACCGCGGTTTCGGGGTTCGATCCGCTCGAGTCCGGTACCGCGGCTCTAACGATTATCAGTTCCGCGGCCCCTACGCTCACTTCCGCCGCGCCGAACACCGTGGGAGAAGGCTCCGCGCAACAGGAAGTATATCTGACGGGAACAAACTTCACATCGAACAGCGTAGTGCTGGCGGGAACTCCGCCTGCGCCGGTGCCTACGATTTTTCTTAGCACCACGTTGATTGACGCGAAAATTCCCGCGGCTCCGCTTTCAATTGCGGGACCCGTGGCCCTGGTCGTCCAGGCGCAGAACGGCGATGTTTCGAATGGCGTTACCGGTCCCCTGGGTCTGACGGTGATGCCGTCGCGTCCCGCGGTGGTGGCGTTATCGCCGGATACGATCGTGCCGAATGCCGGGTCGGCAGGTGTGAACCTGATCGGCGGATTTTTTTCACCGAATACTACCGTGCAATGCAACGGACAGACGGTGGCCTCCACGCTGACCAGCTCGCAGCAATTGGGCGTCACCATACCGGGAACGTGTGCACCGGCGCCCGGGCAGTATCCCCTGATCGTGCAGAATACTGATGTGGCGCCGCCGAACCCGCGGATGTCTGCGGTGAATCTGACGGTGGAGCCGCTGGCGAGCGAGATTTCCACCGGCGTGAGCTCCAGTTTTCCAGTGGGCGCGGCGCCGCAGGGGATCGCGATTGATTCGGCGTTGAATCTGGCGGTGGTCGCCAATACCGGCGGGAACTCCGTCAGCATCGTCAATCTGGGGACGCTGGCGACTGCGACTGTCCCGGTAGGGCACGCTCCAACGGCTGTGGCGATTGATGATCAAGTCGTAACTGCTACTGGTGCGCTGGGAGATCACATTGCGGCCGTCACGAACAGCGCGGACAACACCGTCTCGGTAATTGATCTGGTCACGCAGGCGGTGACGGCGACGTTGGCGCTACCCAACAACAGCACTCCGCCAAACGGACCGCCGGTGCCCTACGGGATTGGCATCAATCCGTTGACGCATCGCGGATTGGTTGCTTTCCAATCAACAAACAGCGCCGCCATCATTGATTTTTCCGCCGGCGTTCCCACGTTTATTCAAACGATAAGCGGCGTGCTGACGGCCATTGGCACCGGCTTGAAACCTGCAGTGGCCGTGGATCCGCGATTGAACTGGGCCGTGATTACGCCCGGTAGCGCCGGCACGATTACGATTGTGGATCTGGGTCGGAATCCAGGGGTCGGGGTGAATCCCGCGGACTTCGGGCGCACCCCAGTGGTAGTTGCAAGTCTGGTTATTTCGAACACAGTGCAAGGCGTGGGCATTAATGCCGCGACGCATCAGGCGGTTTTCGCCGACCCAGAGGGTCCGAATGATGCGCCGGCGGCTCCGGCGGTTTTCACGTTCAGCATGCTGGATCAGTCGGTCAGCTCGATTCCGTTTACGCAAGGGGGAATTCCGTTCGCCAATTTGGGATTGGTGGCAGTAGCGGTAAACCCGCTGGCCAACATCGGATTCGTGGTGAACGGTACCGCGAACAGCGGCTACGTGCTGGACCTGAAGAACAATCAGGTTCTGCAAACGGTGGCGGGCTTCAATTCACCGCAGGCTGTGGCGGTGAATCCCATCACCAACACCGCCTACATCGTGAATCAGGGGAACAATACCGTTTCCGTTTTCCCCATGGCTACAGTCGCGCCCAACCCGTTCCAGATTTTAGCGACCAGCCCGGCAACAACGTTCGCGCATAGTCCGGCTGTAGGCATCACTCTTTCGGTGGTCGGTAATGGATTCACCGGTGGTTCGCAGGTAATGCTGGATGGCACCGCGGTGCCCACCACTTTTGTGAGCACCCGCCAGATCACCGCAGCGATTCCGGCGGCGGATGTGGCGCTCGCGCGTCGTTACGCGGTGTACGTGCAAAATGGCGCGGCTATTTCGAACGTCAGCGATCTCACGGTGATCCAGCCCGTCACGGTGGGCACTTCGCCCGTAGGCGTAGCTGTGGATCCTTATCTCGATCAGGCGGTGGTGACGAATTCCGGCAGTAACAGCATCTCGGTGGTGAATCTGCTGGACGGCACGCAAATCACTCCGCAAGCGCCGAGCTTTTTCACTACCGGCTCGGTGCCTCAAGGCGTGGCCGTTCTGGCGCGGACCGGTCAGGCCGTCGTGACGAATAACGGAAGCAATGACGTGACCGTGCTAGATGAAAAAGGTTTGAACAATGTGTTCAATAGCCCGCAGACGGTAGCGCTGGGCTCGGCCACGCTGCCCATCGGAGTAGCCATCGATCCGTATGACGCCCTGGCAGTCATCACGGACACCACCGTTACCAGCGGCAATCCTGCGGGCGGCTTTTCGACGTTCACCGTCGCCAGCCAGGTTTCCGGAGAGGCATCGCTGGGGAACCCTATTGATTACCTGCCCCTGGGACTGGCGATCGATCCGGCCCTCAATAATGACATCACGCAATCCGTCGCCGGCATCGCCACTGCGTCCCACAACAACGGTTTGGATTTAGTCCCCTTGCCATTGGGCGCGTACACGAACATCGCGATGCAGCTTCCCACCGGCGTGGTGTTCGATTCACTGAATCAGGTTTTCGCGGTGACGGACAGCGCGGCGAACAATGTGGATCTTGTGGATCCCTTGGCATCGAAGCAGATCTACACGATCAGCGCGGGGATCAACCCTACGTCGCTGGATTACAATTTCAATACCAGCACGCTGGTCACCTCGAATTCGGCGAGCAACACGCTTTCGATTCTTGATTACGTTTGCCCGCCGAATCCGAATGGCGTTTCGAATTGCCCCACGCCGCAAGTGCGTGAGGTGCTCGACGTGGGCTCGGTGGCGTCCGTGGTGCTGGGCCCAAATGCGCTGGCCATTGATCCGCGCCTGAACCTGGCTGCGGTGATTGATGCGGCCAACAACCGCATCCTACTGGTGCCGCTGCCGCACTAGCACTCCAGAGATTCTGGTTCACACGTTGGTGCTGGGCGGCGTGTCTTGGTGTTTGGCCGCGCAGGCAAGACCAACCATGCGTTCGGCGCGCGCATCTCATCAGGGCACGGTTGAATCGGGCGCAACCGGCGGCAGGCGAAACGAAAGCGATTGACCAGCTTCTCGCCCGACAGCTATAATCTCCGATTTGTGTTCAGCACGATACGCGGCACAGTTAGTGGCACCGGCATCCGTAAGACTATCTACCTTAAGGAGTGAGAATGAAGATGCGATTTGCAGTTCCGGCCCTGGCGGCGTTCCTGATGGTTCCCGCTACGTGGGCGCAGACGGGCGGCGCTTCGGCCCCCGCGGCAGCAAGCAAGGTAGGCGTCATTGACGTACAGGTTGCAATCACCAGCACAGCCGAAGGGAAGCAGGCCGCAGCGGAATTGCAATCGCAATTTGCGCCCCGGCAGACCGAGCTTTCGAATATGCAGAAGCAGATGGAAGATATTCAGACGCGTCTGCGCACCGGCCAGACCACGCTGAGCGACGATGAAAAAGCGCGGCTGCAGCGCGAGGGCGAACAGCTCCAGCGCACGTTCCAACGGCGTTCGCAGGACGCTCAGGACGATTTCAACGAAGCGCAGCGCGAGATCGTGGACCGCATCGGCCGCCGCATGATTGACGTGCTGAGCAAGTATGCCCGCGAGAATTCGTTCTCCGTCATTCTGGATCGCTCCGGACAGACTTCGCCGGTGATCTTCGCGGCGAATTCGGTAGACGTGACGCAGGACATCATTCGCCTGTTCGACCAGAGCTACCCAGCCAAGGCCGCGGCAACCACGCCGCGTACCCCGGCGCCGCAGCGCGCGCCGGCACCTAAGCCAGCCACGCCACAGCAGTAATTTCGTAGCGCGGCGACCGTGGTCGTTGCGCTGCGCGGTTCGTACGCGATCAAAGGCCTCCCGGATCCTCAGCCGGGAGGCCTTTTTTTGCGGCGGTGAAGTCGAACGCGGCGCAGACTGGCGGCCAATTCGACCGGCTAGTTCGGCAGCCATTCAAACGGGAACATTTTTCCGGCGGCGACAGGATCAACTTTGTGCCCGGCCAGTTCAAAGGCGCGCGCCAAAACCGGATCGCTGCCGCTTGCGAGGTCCTTGGCCGTGGGAAGTATCAGTTCATCCGGTGTGACGCCGGTGTGTTCCAGGCTCTTGCCATCTTTCATAATCAAATCCGCTTCGGTGATGGAAAAGCCGTAGAAAATCTTCGTGTCCATGCCCAGGGAGCCGGGATAGTGCCGGGCTTCCATAACCATCCCGGCGCTGTGGTCGCCGATTACCGTCCCGCGGTGCTCCAGTTGGATGACGCGTGGAAAAAGCTCGGCGCACGAGGCTGAGACGCTGTCCACCAGGATGATCAGTTGGCCGGTGAAGATTTCGCCGCCGCGCGTTTTGGCGATTTCTGGTTTTAATTCCTTTCGGCCGTCGCGGTCCGCGAGTTTCAGATCGTGGTCAAAGAGGTTAGCGACCACGCGGTCCAGGGTCGTGACGGCCCCGCCGGGGTTGCCGCGCAGGTCCATGATAAGAGTCTTGTGTTTGCGGGCGTCATTAAAGATGCGGTCCACCTCGCGATCTTCAATGAAGAACTCCGGCATTTTCCAGACCATCACGTCGCCCGCGTCCACCCACCGTTGGCGAACCACGTGATCGGAATTTTCTTCCTGCCTCACCAAGTCCCAGAAATCGCCTCCTCCGTCTTGTCCCGTGAGGTCGAGCACTTTCTTCAGTTCGCGCACCTTGGCGTCAATGGTCAATTCCTGCGTCTGGCCGCTCGGGTTGCGAACTTCGAGGATGGATCCCCTTTGCGGCGCCAGGCTGTTGAAGTAGTAGTTCATTTTCCAGAAGTCAGCCCGCGTAACGTCGAATTTGTTGTAGCCCAGCACCTGATCGCCCGGATGGACTTTTGTTTCCGCATCGGTTCCGGGACGCACTCTGGTCACGAAGCAATCGTTGCCGTACATCTGAAGGCGATACCCGTAGTCCACGCGATAGGGACGCGCGGGTGGATTGAAGAAAGTGTGGGAATCGTTCAGACCGTCCAGGAATCCCGCGATCATGCCGAAGGATTGGCTCAAGGAGCTGGCGGTGTTGATCTTTTCATCGTATTGGTGATAGCGAGCGTCCAGATCCACGCCGTGAAATTTCGGGTCGTAGTAGTGTTTTTTCACGTTGTCGTACGCGTCGTGCAAAATCGAGCGCGCGCGATCACGATTGAGGTTGTCCATCTTCTGTTGCGAGAACAGACTGGCGCTGGGTATGGCGGCCAGCAGCGCCGCAGCTCCCAACGTCCGCAAAATCCATCGCTGGGTCATGGACAGCTCCTTGATGACATTCTAGGAACGTGGTGCGAGACTATATACATGACAGTAGAGCTATTGCCAAGTAGCTTTCTGGTGTCAGATGTGCTGGTGGAAACCCGGCGCGGTGAAAGCCGGCGGGCGCTTGCGAATCCGAGGATGGGCAGCGCCTGAGCGGCACCGCGAGGGGTCCAGACGGCTCTTCTTGCGTTTTTGGCCGCGAGAAATTATACTGGGTTGCTTCCAGACAGGTCGCATGAGCCAGTGGGCGCAAGCCCACTTTTTTGTTGGACGCGACGGATGGCGGAATGCCGGTGCGTCAATGCCCGTGGTGCCTGCGGTCGTGAGGCGAGCTGGCGGTGACGTAACCAGCCGCTCGCAGGGCAGTACTGGAACTGGCTGGCGCGCGAAGTCAGCGCCTCGTCGCGCCGCCGAATGTTTTCAGGGCAGCTGTCGAAACGAAGCTAAATATCGCTGTTGGAATAGAATGCAACTGGAAAAGGTTCGAGAGGCGGCCGAGCGGGTGGCGGGCTCGCTGGGCCTCGAAATATTCGACATCGAATGGAAGGTTGGCAAGCAGCGCATGCTGCGTGTGTACATTGACCGGCTGCCCGGCCCGCAGAATCCGGAAGGCTTAGGTGTCACTCACAAGGATTGCGAACGGGTCAGCGAGCAGTTGAGCGTGATCCTGGACATGGAAGATCTGGTTCCAGGGCCGGCTTATATTTTGGAAGTGAGTTCACCGGGGCTGGACCGTAAGTTGATCAAGCCCGCGGATTACGAACGCTTCGCGGGCCGGCTGGCGAAAATCTGGCTGAACGAGCCGGTCGAGAAGCAGGCGTATTTCGAAGGGCGGCTGGCGGGAATCACGGACGGCGTGGTGAAGTTCACGGTACGCGATCGCGAGATTGAAGTGCCATACGCCGGAATCAAGAAGGCGAATTTGGTGGTGGAGTTGTAGCGACGGGAACTGGTAATCGGCAATCGTAGTTTTTTCTTGGGATGTACGGGAGAGAGCGAATGGCGAGTCAGCTGTACCAACAGATCGAGCTGATCAGCCGGGAAAAGCACATCGAACCGGAAATCATCATCGCGGCGATTGAAGACGCGATGGTGGTTGCGGCGCGGAAGTATTACCGCACCGAGGAAGACCTGCGCTCGAAGTTCAATCCGACCACCGGACAGGTGGACGTGTATTCGGTGCACACGGTTGTCGAAGAGGTGGCCGACCCCGTGCGCGAAATTTCGTTGAGTGATGCGCGCAAGCGGCAGCCGGATGTGGAAGTGGGCGGCGAAGTCACCGAATCGAAGCCGACCGACGTGCTGGGGCGCATCGCTGCGCAGACCGCGAAACAAGTGATTCTGCAGAAAGTGCGCGAAGCCGAGCGCGACACGATTTACAACGAGTTTCACACGCGCGTCGGTGAGCTGATCAATAGCGTAGTGAAGCGCATGGAAGGCCCGGACATTATCGTGGACATGGGCCGCACCGAAGCGCGGCTCCCGAAGCGCGAGCAATCGCGGCTGGAAGCGTACAACGTGGGCGACCGGCTGCGCGTCACGATTCGCGCGGTGGAGCGTGCGGCGAAAGGGCCGCAGGTGGTGGTTTCGCGCGCCGATCCCGCCCTGGTGCAGCGCTTGTTCGAAATGGAAGTGCCCGAAATTTACGACGGCACGGTGCAGATCCGCGCGGTCGCTCGTGAAGCAGGCGAGCGCACCAAGATCGCGGTGGAAAGCCGCGACAAGGACGTTGACCCGGTGGGCGCATGCGTCGGCATGAAGGGTATGCGCGTGCAGTCCATCATTCGCGAGTTGCGCGGCGAGAAGATTGACATTATTCCGTTCAATGAGGAAACCGTGGCGTTCGCGCAGAAGGCGCTAAGCCCGGCGAAAGTAACGCGCGTGCAGATTATTGACCCGGAAGAAAAACGGCTTGAAGTGATCGTGGAGGATACGCAGCTTTCGCTGGCCATCGGGAAAAAGGGCCAGAACGTCCGGCTCGCCAGCAAATTGATTGGCTGGAACATTGACATCAAGAGCGAGGAAGAAAAGCGCCGCGAGATCGAAGCGCAGATGGCCGCGCTCACCGCTCCGGGAACCGCGCTGACGCAGCTTGCGGGAGTAGGGCCGAAGACCATCGAAAAACTGGAAGCCGCGGGCGTCACTTCGATCGAAAAGCTGGCGGACATGACGCCGGAACAGCTGGTGGAAATTCCGGGCATCGGCGAGAAAATGGTGGAGAAGATTCATCAGTCCGTCGCTGCGTACTTCGAAGCGCTGGAAACGGCGGCTACCGCTGCGCCAGACGCTGCCGTTTCCGCGGAAGGCGAAGGCGTAGCGACAGAAGAAGCTGCGGCTGAGGGCGAAGAAGCAGCGCTCGTGGACGAAGCCACCCAGGAAGCCACCGAAGAAGTTGCCGCGGGCGAAGGCGAAGCAGTACAGGATGCAGATGCAGCTCCCGCGGACGCAGAAGCCGAAGCGGAAGCCGTTGACGAAGCAACGGAAGAAGCCACCGAAGAAGTGCGCGAAGATGAGATCGGCACGTCGGAAGAAGGCGCCGAGAAGTAACGTAGCGGGATTTTCGCGAGCGGTTCGTTGTTTGCAAGACTTTGCAGTTGCAGGAAAGCGCGGGCACGAGTGCCGGCGCTGTTGAAAAGAGGCGAATGGCAGATCCTAATCAAGTCCGGATTAACGAGCTGGCGCGGGAACTGGAGATCAAGGCGAAAGTCCTGATTGATTACCTCCCCGAAGCCGGCGTCACTGAGAAAAAGACGCACTCGAGCTCAATTGACCTGAAGCACGCGGAACTGGTGCGCAAGCATTTCCGCGGCCTGGCGGCTGCTGAGGAGGCGGAGGCGGCGGAGAAGGCCGCGAAGGCCACAGCGGCGAAGAAACCGGCGGCGAAGCCTGTCGCGGCTCCTGCAGGGCCTGCAGCTGCGGGCACGAAACCTGCTGTTGGTGCTGCGGCGCCGGCTGCTTCTGCGACGACTGCAGCTAGGCCCGGTGTTGCGGCGCATGCTCCCGCAGCGGGCCCTGCAACGGTTCCCGGTGCTGCACGACCTGCCGCACCTGCAGGCGCGACCGCGACCCATCCCACGACTCATCCGACCGGCACCACACCCGCGGCCGCAAGGCCCGCTTCATCCGCGCCAGCGTCTCCCGCTGCAACCGCGGCAGGCCGCCCCGGCGTTGCGCCGGCTGCTTCTGCGGCGCGGCCCGGCGTACCACTGCGGCCTGCAGCAGCACCAGGAAGCACGCCTGTAGGAGCACGTCCCGCCTCAACGGCGCCCGGAGCTCCACGTCCTGCCGGCGCACCCTCAACTTTGCAGCGCTATCCCGTGCGTCCTGGAGCGCCAGGTTCTGCGCCTGGACAGTTACGTCCCGGTGCGACGCAAGGCACGCGGCCGGCTGCTGGAGCGCCCCAACAATATCGTCCGAGCAGCGCGCCGCAGGGCCGTCCTGGTGGTGCGCCAGGGCAGCGTCCGGGTGGACCGCCATCGCGATTCCCGCAACGTCCTGGCAGCGGTGGTGGACCGGGTGGCCGCGACAATAAGGGACCAGTAGGCACACAGCGCCCCGGCGCAGGAGTTCCTAAAGCTGAGCCAGGCAAGCCGCTCTATGCACGCAAGCCGGCAGCACGCGGCCGGCCGCTGATCGAGAAGCGCTACGCCGAGGGCGAACGCAAGCTGCATCCAGTTCGTCCACGCGCGGGCGCAGGCCCGGGCGGACGCGCGACTGCAGTCGAACCGGTCGCGCCAGTAAAGCGTGAACCGCGCGAGTTGACTGTAACCGAAGGAATCACAGTCCGCGAGTTGGCGGAGAAGCTTGACATCCGCGCTAAGGATTTGCTGAAGACTTTGCTGGACCGCGGCGTGTTTGCCAGCATCAATCAGGCGCTGGATGTGCCGACGGCGACGAATTTGGCGGAGGCGTTCAACGGCGTGGTGCAGGTCGTCACGTTCGAAGAGCAATTGGTGCAGGAAGAAAAAGTAAAGGAAGAGCGCACGGGTAACGAAGTGCCGCGCGCTCCGGTAGTCACCGTGATGGGTCACGTGGATCACGGCAAAACCAGTTTGCTCGACGCAATTCGCGAAGCGGACGTGGCGGGCGGCGAAGCGGGCGGAATCACGCAGCATATCGGCGCGTACGAAGCGCACGTGCAGGGCAAGCGCATCGTGTTCGTGGATACGCCGGGTCATGAAGCGTTCACCCGCATGCGTGCGCGCGGCGCGAAAGTGACGGACATCGTCGTACTGGTGGTAGCAGCCGACGACGGCATGATGCCGCAGACCGAAGAAGCAATTTCGCACGCGCGCGCCGCCGGTGTGCCGATCATCGTCGCCATCAACAAGATTGACAAGCCGGACGCGCAAGTAGAACGCGTGAAGCGGCAGCTGTCCGAAAAAGGGCTGATGCCGGAAGATTGGGGCGGCGACACGGTAATGGTGGAAGTTTCCGCCAAGACCAAGAAAAATATTCCCAAGCTGCTGGAAATGATTTTGCTGGTTGGCGATATGCGCGAACTAAAGGCCGATCCGGGCGTACCCGCCAAGGGAACTGTGCTGGAATCGCGCGTGGATAAGGGCCGCGGACCGGTCGCCACCATGATCGTGCAGAACGGCACATTGCATGTGGGCGATGTGTTTATCGTGGGCGCGGTGTATGGCAAAGTGCGCGCGATGTTCGATGATCGCGGCGGCGCCATCAAGCAGGCTGGACCTTCGACTCCTGTGGAAGTCCTCGGGTTGCAGGGCGTGCCGGAAGCGGGCGATCAATTCCAGGTGGCCGATGAAGCGAAGGCGCGGCACATCGTGGAATACCGCCAGGGCAAAGCGCGCGACGCGGCTCTGGCGAAATCTTCGAGCGGCCGCTTGACGTTGGACCAGCTGCACGAACAATTGAAAATCGGCGAAGTGAAGGAATTGCCGGTTGTGGTGAAGGCAGACGTGCAAGGCTCAGTCGAAGTGCTGAACGAGATGCTGCCGAAGCTCTCCAATGATCAGGTGAAGCTGAAAGTGATTCTGGCGAACGTCGGCGCGGTGAACGAAAGCGACGTGCTGCTGGCTTCCACTTCTGGCGCGGTGATCGTCGCGTTCAACGTGAAGCCGGAGCGCAAAGCGGCGGAGCTGGCGCAGCGCGAAAATGTGGACATTCGCAGTTACACGATCATTTACGAATTGCTGGACGAATTGCAGAAGGCCGTGGCTGGATTGCTGGCTCCAATCATCAAGGAACAGCATCTGGGCCGCGCCGAAGTCCGCGACACCTTCCGCGTAAAGGGCGTGGGCACGATTGCAGGATGTTCGGTGACGGAAGGAATTATTCGGCGCGACGCGGAAGTGCGCGTGATTCGCGAGGCCGCGGTGATCTTCACCGGCCGGATCAATTCACTGAAGCGCTTCAAGGATGACGCCAAGGAAGTTCGCCAAGGATTTGAATGCGGCATCGGCATCGCGAATTTCGCGGACGTGAAGGTGGGCGACAGTCTGGAGTGCTTCACGGTCGAGAAGATCGCGGCATTGCCCCCGCCGCCTCCGCCGCGTCCTCGCGCGCCACGGCAGGACAGCGCGTAGGAACAGACGCCGCGCAGACGTGCATGACTTCTTGATGGTATAAGCTTCAACAGCGCAGCAGGAGTTGTTGCGCCACACGGAAATGCCGATCGGCCTCCTTACCCTGGAAATCCATATACTGGATGCGCAGTCCCTCAAGGACAAGCGGCAGGTATTGCGCAGCTTGAAAGACCGGCTACGCGCTCACTACAATGTGGCCGTGGCGGAGCTGGAGCATCAGGAAACCTGGCAGCGATCACGAGTGGGCGTGGTGACGATTTCCAGCGACTCCGGGTATCTGGAAAAAACGCTGGCGGAAATCGCGGCTGAATCGGAACGCCTGCTGGGGCGCGATTTGCTTTCGCAGAACGTGGAATATTTTGAAGATCAGAACGACGACCAGAACGAAGGCCAGAACGAGGAAAGCGTATGACGATCCAAGGGCATCGCGCCGAACGCATTGCAGAGGAAATTCGCAACGAAGTGAGCTTGATGCTAGCGGGCGAACTGAAAGATCCGCGCCTGGCCGCTCCGGTGATGGTGACGGAAGTGCGCATGGGCGCGGGGATGCGCACGGTGCGCGTGTTTGTGAGCCTGGCGGGGGACGAAGCGGAGCGCGCCACGACGCTGGAAGGTTTGCAAGCGGCGAAAGGCTACGTGCGGCACGAATTGGTGGAGCGCTTGCACATGCGGCGCGCGCCCGAAGTGCTGTTTATTCTCGACGAGACGGAAGAGTACGGCAATCGCATCGAGAACCTGCTGCGCAAGGCCAAGAATCCTGAGGAGCGCAGCTCGTAACGCAGCAGTCGCGCAGCGCATAATTATTATCGCGCGCGTGACGGGCGCGCGATAAGGAATACGCGTGTTGGCGATAGCAGCCGCGGTCGTGCTGCCCACAAAACCATTCATGTCTCGCATACCCAAGCAGCCGCCCGCCGATGGAATTCTGGTAATTGATAAGCCGGCGGGAAAAACTTCGCACGATGTCGTCGAATCCGTGCGCCAGCTCGCGGGCTTTCGCGGCATCGGCCATTTGGGGACGCTCGATCCGCAGGCCACGGGCGTGCTGGTGCTGGCTTTGGGCCGCGCCACGCGCCTCGCGCGCTTCTACACCGGGCGCCGCAAACGCTACACCTGTGCGGTGCGCTTTGGATTTGAGACTGATACTTATGACGCTGATGGAGAAGCGCTTGGCGTGGACTCGGCTCCCGCGCTAGACGCCGACGAACTCGCGGCGTATGCGGCGCGCTTCGTCGGGAAGATTCAGCAGACTCCCCCGGCGTATTCCGCGAAAAAAATACGCGGCCGCCCGGCGCATGAACTTGCGCGGAAGAACAAGCCGGTAAATTTGGAACCGGTGGAAGTGGAAGTATTCGAATTTCGACTCACAAACGTCGAAGGTTCTGTCGCGCGCTTTGTCGTGGAATGTGGCGCCGGAACTTACATTCGTTCGCTCGCGTACGAATTAGGGAAGCTGCAAGGCAGCGGCGCGCATCTGGCGGAGATCTCGCGGACGGCCGTCGGTGAATTTACGCTGGATCAGGCTGTATCGCTGGCCGAGCTGGCGCAGGACGCGCGCGCCGGGCGGTTGCTCGAGCACGTGATTCCGCTGGAGAAATTGCTCACGGATTTACCGCGCGCCACCATCCTGCCGGTGATTGAAAAACGTGTGCGCCATGGCGCGAAATTTAATCTCACGCTCGCGCAAATTCAGCCTGGGCTAACCAACCTAGCGCAGAACGCGCCCGCGCAACTGGATTCCGGCGATTGGAAACCTGCCCGGCTACGCGTCTTCAGCCAGAAAGGCCAATTGATCGCGATTGCCGAACCGGTGGTGCCGCGCACTTATCAGCCCGTGGTGGTGCTGGAAGCGGCGCCGTAGCGCGAATGATCGTATTGAGTTCTTCGTTCTCGCGCGCGGCAGCGGCGTGACCACTTCGTTCGGCGTCACTACCGCGGACTGGTATCGGGTTGCGGAGGCTGTTCCGATGGCGTTTGCACCGGAGGCGCACCCTGTTGCTGCGGCTCGGGCTGCGGTTGCGGCGGAGGATTTACCTCAGGCTGGGGCCGCGGCTGCGGTGGTGCGGCCACCGGTTCCTGCGGTTGTGCCACCGGCTGCACAAACCCTCCGCGGCGTTCCTGGATCGTGGGGCCCAGCGCGCCCGGTCCGCCCAGCTGGCCGCGACCGGCATAGATCAAATGTTCCTTGTTGCGCGTTGCGGAGTCCACAATTCGCGGCGTGACCAGGATCAAGATCTCGGTATTCGTAAACTGTGACGCGGTAGTTCCTCCGATGATTCCGTTCAACGGCAGGTTTGCAATTCCCGGCGTGCCATTCAGCGCGGTGGTGTGCTGCGGCGAAAGGTAGCCCGCCAGCAGCGCGGACTCGTCCGCACGCACGCGCACGGTCTGATGAATCTCCTGGCTGTTCACCACCGGAATATTGTTCAGGCTATTGCCCGCCAGGCTGCTCAGCGTGAATTCAAATTGCAAGGAGACGTCACCGTTCTCGTGCACCCGCGGCGTGGCTTTCACCTTCAGGCCGAGGTCAATGTACTGCGCGTTGGGGAACTGCGTGCCGATTCCGTTGCTGGAAAGCAGGCCGATCAGGGACGATGAATCCAGAATCACCGTCGCCGTGTTGGAGCCGAAATTCGAAATGGCAACGTCTGGCAGGCCATCACCGTTGAAGTCGGCGGTGGCAACCGAATCGGGCGTAGTTCCTACCGGCACCTCGATGGGCGGCGTATTAAAAAAGCCGCCGCCGGCGCCGAGCATCAGCGCGGCGGCATTGTCTCCACTGGCGGTGACCATCAGATCCGGAATGCCGTCGTCGTTGAAATCGGCGATGACCAAGGACGTAGGCGTCGTTCCGGCGGCGAAATCCATTCGCGTGCCGCCCGGCAAAATGAATGTGCCGTCGCCATTGCCGAGGAAAACGGAAACACTATCGCCCACTGAATTCGTGCTGGTGGCAGCGCCGCTATCCGCCACCACCAAATCCAGATTGCCGTCCAGATTCACATCGGCAGACGCGACATAAACGGGAGTCACACCAGTGTTGTACGATTACGCCGTTGCTAAACGTGCCCTTTCCCGTTGCCCAGGAAAATTTGCAGCGTATTGTCGGTGGAATTGGTGACGGCCAGGTCGATAATCCCCGGCGCATTCGGATTGAAAGCCTGGGCGACGATCGAAGTGGGCGCGTTGCCGGTGACGAGCGTCGTCACGGGCGTTTGAAATGTTTCATCGCCATTACCCAGGAAGATGGTGACGGTATTGGCGTTCTTGTTTACGACGGCCAGATCCGCGAAGCCGTCATCATTGAAATCGCCGACCGCAATGGCAGTGGGCCCAGCCCCGGTCGGCAGCGTCAAACTCGGCTCCGCGGTGAATGTGCCGTCACCATTTCCGTGCAAAATCGAAACTGTGCCGGCGGTTTGATTCGCGACGGCCATATCCACGATGGTGTTGGTGGTGTCTGTCTTGGTGTTGAAAAATCCGGTAGAGATCCAGGTGGGACCGGCGCCGACGGGGATCGTGGTGCCAGTCCCGAAGGAACCAGGAGTAGCAGGATTGCCGTCGAAGAGTGTCAGCGTTCCGTCGGTGAAGTTCGCCACTGCAAAATCCTGAAAATTATCGTCATTGAAGTCGGCGGTAACCACGAAGTCAGGATTCGTTCCAGTCGTAACCGTAAAGATGGGCAGCGTCGGGCCCGAGCCGGCAAGTGCGGCAGTCTGCGTAGCCGTAGTAGTGGCATTACCAACCAGGCTCGAGGAATACTGCGCCAAGGACACGGGGTAGCGCTCGCCGACGAAGAACGTCGCAGGCTGGCCATCTTCGGCGCGCAGCAGAACGCGCCGGCCGGAGTGAACCGTCGAAAGAAAATTGGAAAGCGTGGCGGTGGCTCCAGGCAGCGTGTAGAAGAAGGTCGTCTTGCCGCCTCCGAAGGCCAATACTGGCGGAATCGCTGAAGCCGATCCAAAAACTTGCGTCAGCAACGCGTTCAGCGCCGTCGCGCCGCCCTGTTGCACCAGTTGCGCGGCGTTCGAGGGTATCGAATAAATTGTCGCCGTTTGCGGGCCAGTGATGCCCGCGTCCAGATTGTTGTTGCGGTCCACTTCCATCACTTCCAGTTCCAGGATCAGCTCGTCGGGTGGACGTTCCAGGTCTTCGATGATGCCGGTGGCCACGGCGATTGCCTGCGGCGAAGCGCGCATGGTTAGCGTGCGGCTCTTGGTGTCCAGGTCGGTCCGGACGATGCCGGCAATTTCGCGAACCAGCCGCGACAGTTCGGTCATCTGTTCATTTGTTTCCGAAGAAGCCAACAGCACGGTGCGGACGATGGAAACTTCGTAGTCTTTGCGTTTCTGCGTCGTATCGGGCGCCACAAAAAACAAGTGCTTCGTGAGCGGCCGCCAGAACGTGTCGGTCGCTTGCCCTAGTACGCGCGTGGCCGTGGCGAAATCCATGTCCTGCAAATCCAGCTGCACCGGAACTTGGCGCACGTCCACATCGAAGGCGACCTCCACGCCGAAGCGTTGCGCGATTTCCTGATACGCCGATTCCGTTTGCCCGCGCAAGTGGAAGGATTGTTTGCCGGGGCGATGATCGAGCTGCACTGCGGGCATCATCACGGGCTCTGCAATGATTTGCCGGGCGCGCGCGGGGTCCAGCGCTTCCATTTCGGTGAGCCGTTCGCGAATCGTGCGGTTCGAAGGATCCAGCTGCATCGCATCGCGCAAAGCCTTCAGGGCGCTTGAAAAATGGCCGGAGACCGCCTCGCGTTCGGCGAGGTCCACTTTCATCTGCACCACCTGGCCTTTGGCGACGGCCTGCCGCACCAGGTATTCCCGGCTGCTGGGATCCCAATCCACGGCGTCAGAGTACGCGTCGTAAGCCGCCTGCCAATCCCCGTTCTGCTCGAGCTTCAGTCCTTGCTTGTAGGCTTCCTTGCCCTTCTTCACATCTTGCTTGCGAGGAGGCGCGGGAAGCTTTTGCTGGACAGCGGGAGTCATGATCGGTGCTGCGGGAGTTTGGGTCTGTTGCGCGCCGGTTCCAGTTGCAGTGCCGGGCGCAGCGGAGGAATTCGTGCCAGATTGCTGTATGGCGTTCAAAGAAGGTACAGCCAAGCTTGCGATTAGTGAAAAAAGCAACGTGGTCGCCAGAGCCACGGCACGGCGCGGCGCATTCGAGCCATTTTTCGCACGGCCCTCAGCGGGAATGTTGGAATGGTGCGAAGAGATCATCAGTTATAAGATGTTATTCTACAGGGAAACGTGAGCAAGCGATTAAGGGCATTGAATTTGCTTGATTTTGCGGCACCCCAGCGCTAGACTTGAATTTCCAGTTGAAACTGGTTTACAACTGGAAAACCTATGCTCTCTGCCCTCCTCCTGGCTCTGCGCGAAGGCGTCGAGGCTGCGCTCGTCGTCGGCATCGTCCTGGTGTATCTCAATCGCACCGGCCGTCGCGCGCTTACCAGTTATGTTTGGGGCGGCGTAAGTCTGGCGGTGTTGGCCAGCTTCGCAGCCGCGGTGCTGCTGGATCGCTGGAAAGTCAGCGAAGACGGCTTCGAAGGTCTGCTGATGCTGGTGGCGTCGGCGCTGGTGATTTCCATGATTGTGTGGATGAACCGCGTGGCGCGCCATTTGAAGAAGCACATCGAAGAGCGCGTGGAAGCCTACGCGCAGAAATCCACACGCGCCGGCGGCTGGGCGATTGGCGCGTTTGTCTTCATGATGGTGGTGCGCGAAGGCGCGGAACTGATTTTGGTGCTGCGCGCCGTGGAACTTTCCAGCGCGGGCGTGCAAGTTTGGATCGGTACGGCGATCGGTATTGCCATTGCCGTCGCCGTGGGACTGTTCTTCTTCCAAGGCACGCTGCGCATTCCTCTGCAGCGCTTCTTTAAGGCGACCAGCGTGATTCTGATGGTGGTGGCGTTCCAGTTGGCGCTCACCGGCGTGCACGAACTCAGCGAGGCGATGTGGATCCCTTCCAGCAAACTGGAAATGTCCACCATCGGGCCGATCGTGCGCAATGAAGTTTTCTTTTTTGTGTTGATTTTGGGCGCTGCGGCATTGGTGGTGTTGCGCGAATGGTTCAACGCGAAGCAGCCGGCGGCCGACGAAGCCGCGAATCCCGCGGCGCGCCGCATGCGCGAGTATGAATTCCACCGCCAGCGGCGTTGGAGCTTTGCTGCGGCACTTTTGTGCGTCGCGGTAGTGGTTTCATTCGCCGGAGATTACGTGTACGGGCGCGTTGCCGCGGCGCCTTCGCCGGCAAAGACATTGATCGCCCAGAACAATCTGGTGCGCATCCCGCTTTCCGAGCTCACCGATTCCAGCCTGCATTTCTACACGGCGGATGTGGACGGCAGCGTGATTCGCTTTCTGGTGATCCACAAACTGAACGGTGATTATGCTGTTGCGCTGGATGCCTGCCAGATTTGCGGCACGGCCGGCTATCGCCAGGAAGGCCAGAGCGTCATCTGCCGGAATTGCGGCGCGGCGATTTACATTCCTTCCATCGGGCAGTCCGGCGGCTGCAATCCCATCAGCGTGAAATCCCGCGTGGAAGGAGGCGAAGTGATCGTGGACCTCTCGGCGCTGGGCGACGCCGCCTCCAAGATTCACTCCTGACGCAATGTTTGCCCGCCTGCTAGGAGAATCCTTCGCGCGCAATCCCCGGCGAAAAGTGTTGACGGCTGCGGCCTTGATGATAGGCATGGCCGTCGCCACCGCTACGCTTACGATTGCCCTGGAAGTGGGCGACCGCCTGGCGCGCGAATTTCGCAGCCTCGGGGCGAATCTGTTGGTCACGCCGGAATCGGATACTTTGCCGGTGGAAATTGGTGGCGTGGATTATCGCCCGGTGGATGAGGGCGCGTACCTGAGCGAAGCGGACCTCGGGAAGCTAAAAACAATTTTCTGGCGCCATAATATTTTGGGATTTACGCCGTTTCTCGACGTTCCTGCCTATGTTTCGGAAATTGGTGGCGCGACGACATTGATCGGCACGTGGTATCAGCACGAAGTGCCGGTGCCGGATGGGACGAATTTTGTTACTGGTGCGAGCGTCACTCATCCCTGGTGGAAAGTCCAGGGCCGGTGGTTCCGTGATGACTCTGAGGAATGTGTCGTCGGCCTGAGCGTGGCTGAGAAGTATCCGGCGGCCTTTTCGCTAGGAAAAACTATACACGTCACTGGTGGCGGGGTTTCCGGCGCTGGCCGCTCGCTGGTCGTGACGGGGATAATTTCCACGGGCGATGCGGAAGATAACGCGGTGCTGGTACCGCTGTCCGTGGCGCAGGAAATGTCGAATCATCCCGGCAAATTCCGCGAACTTTTCGTCAGCGCGTTGACCAAGCCGGCCGATGCGTTGGCCGAACGCGGCGAGCGCGCGCAGACCGACAAAAATATTCAGCTCACGCCGACGGAGTACGATCGCTGGTTCTGTTCTCCTTACATTTCGTCAATCGGCTACCAGATTCGAACCGTGTTGCCGGGAACTGAGGTCCATGCGATCCGGCGAGTAGCGGAAACTGAGGGCCGCATTCTGACGCGCGTCAGCACTTTGCTGTGGATTGTCACGCTGGCGGCGCTGGGCGCGGCTGCGCTGGCCGTCGCGGCTACTTCCGCGACCACCGTGCTGGAGCGACGTGCGGAAATCGGCGTGATGAAGGCGATAGGCGCGAGCAATGCGTTGGTGGGCGGGATTTTTCTCGCGGAACAGGTGCTGCTGGCGATTGCCGGAGGCGCGATCGGATTTTTCGTTGGCGCGGGCTTCGCGCGGTTTTTGGGCGAGAGTGTCTTTGGGACGCCTGCTGCGCCGCGTCTGATTCTGCTTCCGGTGATGCTCGCGCTCGCGGCGATTATCGCGATGGTCGGCAGCCTAATTCCGCTGCGCCGCGCTGCGCATTTTCGTCCCGCCGTCATTTTGAGGGGCGAGTAATGTTCTGGCGCCTGGTGTTTCAACTTTTGCGGAGGAGCCGGGGGCGGTTCGCCGTCGCGATATTCGCGATTGTCAGCGGCGCCACGGTGATCGCCGCGCTACTCAATCTCGACCTTGGAGTGCAAAATAAATTGACGCAGGAATTTCGCACGCTCGGTGCGAACATCGTCATCTCTCCGGCTAGCGGCGCGACCGCGCAGATCAGTGGCGCCGAAGTCCCCAGCTTGATGCCCGAGCGCGACGTGCTGGCGGCGCTGCAACAGTTGCCATCGGCGCAGGTGTCCGCGGCCGCTCCCTACCTCTATATTGTTGCCCGCGCCCAAAATATTCCCGTCGTTGTCGCAGGAACGTGGCTCGATCAGGCGCCGAAGCTCGACGCGACCTGGAAACTGGACGGGAACTGGATCGCATCGCGCGCGGATGATTCGCATTGCCTGGTGGGCCGCAATGTGGCGCGGCGCTTGCATCTCGCGCTCGGAAATTCGCTCGAGCTGCACTACCTGGATCGCAGCGCATCATGCAGCGTGGCCGGAATTGTCGATGCAGGCGGCACCGAAGATAATCAGATATTCGCGAGCCTGCGCGCCGTGCAGTCGCTGGCAAATTTGCCGGAGCAGATCGGCGTAGCGCAGCTGAGCGTGACCGGCACGACGCAAGTGATAGCTGACTACGCGGCGCGCCTGACCTCAGCGTTGCCGCAGTATCAAGTGCGTCCGATACGCCAAGTGGCCGAAGCGGAGGGCGCGCTGCTCGGTCGCATCCGGCTGCTGATTGTTTCCATGGTCCTGCTGATTTTGATTCTCACGGCGCTGTGTGTGCTCGGGACCATGGCGGCGCTAGCGATGGAACGGCGCAAACAGGTTGGCCTGATGAAATCGCTAGGTGGCTCAATTACGCGCATCGTGGGAATATTTCTCGCCGAGGTGGGCGTGCTGGGCGCCGCGGGCGGATTGCTCGGGGCGATTTTAGGTTCGGCCTTATCGTATTGGATGGGCCTGCGCGTGTTTGGCACGGCGATCGCGCCGCGCTGGGAAGTTTTTCCGGTGACGATCGCGTTAATGGTCTTGGTGACGCTGACCGGCGCAATTCCGCTGCGTCTGCTTGGAAACGTGAAGCCCGCGGATATTCTTCGGGGAGAATAGAGAAACGTGGCAACAGTCGTTCAAGCGGAAAACCTGCGCAAGGAATTCGGGAACGTGCGCGCGCTCGACGGAGTTTCCTTCCGCGTGAATGCCGGCGAATGGATCGCCATTATGGGGCCGTCAGGCTCGGGCAAAACGACGCTCATCAATATTCTTGGCGGACTCGATACGCCGACGTCCGGCCAAGCGATTGTGGATGGCACCGACGTGGCGCGGCTGGACGAAGCCGGGCTGACGCGCTTCCGCGCCGAGAAAATCGGCTTTATTTTCCAGCAATTCCATCTGGTGCCGTACCTCACCGCGGTGGAAAACGTAATGCTAGCCCAATATTTTCACAGCACGACAGACGAGAAGGAAGCGCAGCAAGCGCTGGAGCGCGTGGGCCTTAGCGATCGCATCGAGCACCTGCCTGCGCAGCTTTCCGGCGGCGAACAGCAGCGCGTGGCCGTGGCGCGCGCGCTGATCAATCACCCGAAACTAATTTTGGCGGACGAGCCGACCGGCAACCTCGACGAAGCCAACGAGGAAATCGTGCTCAGCCTGCTGCGCGAACTCCACACCGAAGGCCACACGATCCTGATGGTGACGCACGCCGCTACGATCGGCCGTCTCGCGGACCGCCGCATCGAATTCGCGCATGGGCATCTGGTGCAGCAAGCAGCGTCGTCGTTGAAACCTGAGCTGGCTTGAAAGCAGGACTGGCCTGTTTATGTCACACTGTATTCTGTTGTGGGCTGTATGCTTTGAGGCAGAGCGCTGCTGTCAGTTCGAATTCGTGGAATAAATTCTCATGCCAATCGCACAAGACGCGCGAAAAAGACCGCTGAGCATCAAAGTGCACGTCTCGACGGGCGAAGGCGTGGAAATTACCTGGTCCGACCAGCACACCAGTCGCTACGATTTTCCGTACCTGCGCGATCATTGCCCCTGTGCGCTGTGCAACGACGAGCGCGAGAAGAAATCGAAAGGCGGCGCCAGCGGCAGCTCGGCATTGCTACCCATGTATAAGCCGCGCGTCACCGCCAAGAGCGCCAACGCGGTGGGGAACTACGCGCTGCAGATTCAATTTTCCGATAGCCACGCGACGGGCATTTTCAGCTTTGAGCATCTACGCGAAATTTGCCCCTGCGAAGACTGCGCGCGCGAATTTCGTTCCGCAGCAAAAGAGACCACCGCATAGCATGCTCGCAAACTCGAAGACGCGCCAAATCATCGCCCGGTAGTTACCCTTAGCAGCGGGCCGTGCTCCCAAGACTTCCTTTTTGGCCACATTTCAACGTATAGTTCCTCTCCACACTCAAAAGCGTATGGATTCCAATTCCACAGGTCCCACATTCACGCCGGCTCGCGCCCGCCCTATAACGAAAGTCCTGGTCGCCACCACGGCCATGCTGGCGTTCATTTCGTTCTGGCGCGCCGCGGCGATCGTGCTGAACGATCTGGCGTCGTCCGCGTATTACGCAGGCGGCGAAGCCGAGCAGTTCATCGGCAAGACGGCGCCGTGGTTCATCCTGGGCATCATGCTGTTCTCCTACGCGGTGCGCGCGATTTACGTGGAGAGCTGCAGCATGTTTGTGCGCGGCGGCGTTTATCGCGTGGTGAAAGAAGCACTGGGCGGCACGCTCGCGAAGTTCTCCGTATCCGCACTGATGTTCGATTACGTGCTCACCGGGCCGATCAGCGGCGTTTCCGCGGGGCAATATCTGGTGGGCGTGATCAATGAGCTTTTCCACCATGCCGGAACCACGCTGCACCTGAACGTGGACGCGACGGCCGCGACGGTCGCGATCATGATTACGCTTTATTTCTGGTGGGAAAATATCAAAGGCGTTCCTGAATCCAGCGGCAAAGCTCTGCGCATCATGCAACTCACCACGATTATGGTGGTGGTGCTGATCAGCTGGTGTTTTTACACGCTGTGGGTGCGCAGCGGCTGGAGCCTGCCTCCGTTGCCCAACGCACATAACATGAAGCTTGATCGCGGTTCGCTCGGCTGGCTGGACCGCTATCAGTGGGCGCACACCATCACGCTGATTATTATTTTTGTCGGCCTGGGCCACTCGGTGCTGGCGATGAGCGGAGAAGAATCGCTCGCGCAGGTGTATCGCGAAATCGAACACCCCAAGCTGAAGAATCTGAAGAAGGCCGGCCTGGTGATTTTTATTTACAGCCTGGTGTTCACTTCGATGGTGTCGTTTTTTGCCGTGATGATCATTCCCGATAGCGTGCGCGGGAATTTCACGGAGAATCTGATCGGCGGGCTGGCCATGCACCTGGTGGGAAGCTTTCCGGTGCGGCTGAGCTTTCACGTGTTTGTCGTGGTGGTCGGCACGCTGATTCTTGCCGGGGCGGTGAACACCGCAATCGTCGGTTCCAACGGCGTGCTGAATCGCGTGTCTGAAGATGGCGTGCTTACCGATTGGTTCCGCCATCCGCACCCGCGCTTCGGCACCACGCACCGCATCATTAACCTCGTCGTTGCATTTCAGATCGTCACGATCATTGCCAGCCGCGGCGACGTCACTTTCCTCGGCAATCTGTACGCCTTCGGCGTGATCTGGAGTTTTTCGATGAAGGGCATCGCGGTGCTGGTGCTGCGTTATACGCATCCACAGGATCGCGAATACCGCGTGCCGCTGAACCCGGTGATTTTCGGCAAGGAAATCCCCATCGGCCTGGGGCTGATCACGCTGGTGCTGGTGGCCATCGCCATCATCAACTTGTTTACGAAGCCGCAAGCGACCGTCGCAGGCATCATTTTCACCATTTTGCTGTTCACCGTATTCGAAGTTTCCGAGCATCGCATGCGCGTGCACGCCGCGGGCGCCGCTCATGTGGAGCTCGACCAATTTAATCTCGCGCAGGAAGCGGAATTGACGCCCACAAGCGTTGGCGTCGCGCCGGGAAGCATTCTGGTACCGGTGAGCACGTATTACGCGCTGTACCACCTGGAAGCGGCGCTGCGTCGGGTGCGGCAAAAAGAGGCGGAGATTGTAGTGCTGCACGTGCGCATGTTGCGACGCGCTGCGTCTGGCGAATACGATCTCGCTCCCGATCAGCTATTCAGCACGATCGAGCAACTACTTTTCACCAAAGTGCTGGCACTCGCGGAAAAAGAGGGCAAGCCGGTGCGCCTGGCCGTGGCCGCGGCGAATGATTTGTGGGAAGGCATTTTGCGCACTGCGATGAACCTGCAGTCCAGCACCATCGTGGCGGGCAGCTCCTCGAAAATGCCGGTGACGGAGCAGGCGCGCGAAATCGGCCTCGCCTGGGAACGCATGCCGGAGCCACGCCCGCGCGTAACCCTGGAAATTTTCACGCCCTCGGGCCAGGAGCAAATTTTCTATCTAGGGCCGCACGCGCCGCGGCTTACGCCCAAGGAAATTGATTTACTGCATCGAGTCTGGCTGGAATTGAGCGACAAACTTCCGGGCGAAGAAATCCATCACCATGACATCATTCATTTCGCGCTCGGAGAAGTGGAGCGGGAGATGGCGCAAGGCGAAACGGACGCGGTGGTCGAGCGCCTGCGCCAGCATGTACACGAAATACGCGACCACCGGCTCGATTCCGGCGACGCTCCCAAGAAATTCCCGGGAAGCTGAGCCTGCCGCATCGCTTTTCGCCCTGGCAGTGAATTCCTCAGACCGCTTGCGCGCGCAGGTCCGACGTGCAATTCGGGCAGCGCGTGGCCTTCAGCGGAATGGACGAAGCGCAGTACGGACATTCTTTGGTGGTGGCTGCGGGAGCCGGCGCGGGCTTGTTCCACTTGTTCACCATTTGCACGATAAGGAAAACGGCGAAGGCCACGATGACGAAATCCACTATATTGTTCAGAAAAAGACCATAGTTGAGCGTGGGTGCCCCGGCGGCCTTTGCTTCCGCCAGTGTGGCGTATGATTTTCCAGAAAGACTCACGAACAAACTGGAAAAATCCACTTTTCCAAGTATCAAGCCAATCGGCGGCATGATGATATCCGCCACCAGCGACGTGACGATTTTTCCAAACGCGGCGCCGATGATGAAGCCCACGGCCAAGTCCAGCACGTTGCCCTTCATCGCGAATTCTTTGAACGCTTTCAGCATGGTTGTTCTCCTTACGTATCCTCGATCGTTGCGATTCGATTAATGAGCGGCCGGTTCCGTGCCGATGGGCTGAGCCATGCTTGCTCCGCATCGCCACTGCTGCGGCGGAGGTTAGCCGGAACGCGCGCGACTGGCAAGTGCGAATGCGTTGATTTGCGGCTTGCGCGGCGCGCCGCCAGATCAACGATGCGCGACTGAAATTGCTGCGGCGAGCGCTCCACGCAGCACCAGTACGCCTCCAGCCAAGATGAATAGCTGCGGTGCACGATGCACCGGCACGAACGGCACCGCAAGAATCAAGATACCCACCAACGCAAGAGATCCCGCGCGAATCATTGTTTCCCCGCGCGCCGCCTTTGCGCCAGGTCGCGTAGCCGCTCGCACACCCCAAAATATGAAGATCGCTCCCAGCGCCACTACGCCAGCTGGACGCGAGGGCAAACCAATCCGCCCCGTCGCAGCCAGCAAAATCAGCAACGCGCCAAGCAGCAGCACAATAAATTCACTGAGCAGCCGAAACAGATTGTTGGGAGTCGCCATACGCGCGTCCTGTCCGCGCGCCATTATCAGACAAGCCGCCGATGGGTGCAATCGCGCGTCCCTTAGAAGTGGCCCCGGACGCTGGTTCAAGAAGTCACCGACGCTGGCAGGCCGGGCGCGGAATGATACAATGGCTTGTTTGGTTCGCCGCGCCGGTTTGCAGCATCGAACACCTGGGAGAAAATTCAGTGCATAAGGTAATCATCATCGGGAGTGGTTGCGCCGGCTTGACTGCGGCGATCTATGCGGCGCGCGCGGATTTGGCTCCATTGGTGCTGGATGGATACGAACCGGGCGGCCAGCTCGCGTTGACGACGATGGTGGAGAATTTCCCCGGCTTTCCCGATGGCATTTTGGGGCCGGAGCTGATCGAGAATTCACGCAAACAGGCGCAGCGCTTCGGCACGGAATTCCAGTCCGGTGCGGTGACTTCGGTGGACCTGAGCCGACGGCCGTTCGCCGTCGTCGCCGGAAAAGAAACGTACGAAACCGAGACGCTGATTGTCGCGGCAGGCGCGTCCGCAAGAATGTTGGGCATTGAATCCGAGCGGCACCTGCTGGGTCACGGCGTTTCGACCTGCGCCACGTGCGACGGTTTCTTCTTTCGCGGCAAAGACATCATCGTAGTTGGCGGCGGAGACACCGCCATGGAAGAAGCCACGTTCCTCACGAAATTCGCGAAGAAGGTTACGCTCATCCATCGCCGCAACGAATTTCGCGCCACAAAGATCATGCTGGACCGCGCGCGCGCCAACGAAAAAATTGAGTTCCTCACTCCGTATGTCATCGAAGAAGTTCACGACGTGAACAGCAAGTCGGTGGAAAAAGTGAGGGTTCGCAACACGGATACGAACGTCACGACCGAACTGGACACTTCCGGAGTTTTCGTCGCCATCGGCCACGATCCAAACACGAAGCTATTCAAAGGCCAGCTGGATATGGACGAAAACGGCTACCTGATCACGCACGATGGCCCAAAAACAAACATCGAAGGCGTTTTCGCTGCCGGCGACGTACAGGACCATCATTACCGCCAGGCCATCACCGCGGCCGGTTCCGGTTGCATGGCCGCGATCGAAGCAGAGCGGTTCCTGGAAAGGCACAAAAGCTGACGCCGCTGCCGCAATTGCTGCATAATTCAGGGTTCATGCCGCCACAACTTCACCAGCTGTTCCGATCCCAAATCATGAGGCTCGACCTTTTCTAATGCGCTCGCTGCTGCTGCGTCTTTCCGAGAGCAAGCGCCTCGCTCCGCTGATGATGAGCAATGGTGTGAGCCGTCGTGTTGCCCGCCGTTTCGTCGCTGGAGAAAAGCTGGACGAAGCGTTGGAAGCTGCGAAAGAAGTGAATCGCGCGTTGCAGCTCGCAAGTCTGGATCTGCTCGGTGAAAATGTGTCTGACGAAGCTGGCGCCCGTCGCGCGGCCGACGAATACATCGCCATCTTCGACCGCATCGCGCAGGAACACCTGGACGCGAATGTTTCCTTGAAGCTGACGCAGCTCGGCCTAGACCTGAGCGAAGACCTCTGCCGGGAACTGCTGGAAAAAATCGCCGCGCATGCCGCTACCCAGTCGAATTTCGTCCGCGTGGATATGGAAGGCTCGGCTTACACGCAGCGAACCGTCGAACTAGTAAAGCGTGTGCGCTCCGAGTACTCGAACGTCGGCACCGTGATGCAGGCGTATCTTTATCGCACCGACCAAGACGTGCAGGATTTGCTCGCGGTCGGTTGCCGCCTGCGCCTCTGCAAGGGCGCATATCAGGAACCGCCCGAAGTCGCGTACCCGAAGAAAGCCGACGTGGACGCCAACTACGTGAAGCTGATGAGGATTCTGCTGGCGAGCGGAATCTATCACGGTATCGCCACCCACGACCCCGCCATGATTCGCGCCACTCTCGATTTCGTCCGCGAGAAAGACGTGAAGCGCGACCGCTTCGAATTCCAGATGCTCTACGGCATCCGCACTGACCTGCAGCAGAAGTTGGTGCGCGATGGCTACCGCGTGCGCGTGTACATCCCGTTCGGCGTGGACTGGTTCCCCTACTTCATGCGCCGCCTCGCCGAACGCCCCGCCAACGTGACCTTCTTCCTCCGCAATCTGCTGCCGCGCTCTTCGCAGAAACCCGCCACGCCGTAATCCACGGCCGCCGCCGAATTCCCCGGCATTGAGATTCCGCGGCTTCGGAATTAGAATACGCCTGCGTTCGCGGCTGGCCCTCCCGCGCGAGCTTATTTTTCGATCTCATAGGAGAACCACACTTGCGCCATTCCTCTCTTCGCCGGATTTCTCTCGCAGTCCTCATCCTGACTTTTTGCGGATGCAGCAAGACGTCCTCCCCGTCTGCCACCGATTCCAATAATTCGGCCGCCAATCCGGCGAACCCTTCCGCGCCGAACGGACAGGGCAACGCGCCCGCACAACCTGCCTCCGCACCAACTCCTCCTCCTCCGCCCCCCATCGTCGTGCCCGTCGGCCAAGTGCTGACCGTCACGCTCGATCAGACCATCAACTCGAAAATTGCGAACAATGGCGATAGCTTCGTTGCGTCGCTTGCGGAACCCGTCACGGTTGACGCCAACGTCGCGCTGCCAAGCGGCACCAAAGTCCGCGGCACGATCGTACCGCGCAGTCGCCGGGCAATTAAGGGGAACGCGCATGCTGCAGTTGACCCTGGATTCGATTAACGTGAACGGAACCAGCTACTCGATCCAATCCTCCGAGTTCGAAGACGCGGGTAAGGGACGCGGCAAGCGAACGGCAATTGGCGCCGGCGGTGGTGCGGCATTCGGCGCGATCCTGGGAGCAGTGGCTGGAGGCGGCAAAGGCGCGGCGATTGGCGCATTAGCCGGTGGAGGCGCGGGCACCGCGGCCGCTGGATTTACGGGCAAGAAGGATATCGTGTTGCCCGCGGAAACCCGGCTGCACTTCAAGCTAGTCCAGCCGGTTTCAATCCAGCCGGTTAGCTAGCCGCCCGCCCGCTACGCCTTGCGGCAGATGGCGACGCCATCGCGCAGCGGCACGATCACAGGGAAAAGCTCCGGGGCGCCGTACACGGTGCGGTTGAATTCCAGAATACCGCGCGTATCGTCATCCTTTGGTTCTTGGGTGACCTTGCCAGACCACAACACGTTGTCTGTGATCAGCAGGCCACCGCTCGTCAGCCGAGGCAGGGATTTTTTCAGCGCGGCGGGATACTGGCGCTTGTAAACGTCAATCAGGATGATGTCGAACGTGCCTTCCACGCTGTCAATCAAATCGACCGCTTCTCCGGTCATGAATCGCACGCTCTTGCCCACCCCGGCGCGTTCGAAGTTCTTGCGCGCCAGTTCCGCGTTCGCCGGATCTCCGTCGGTACAGTAAATCTCTGCGCCAGGCCCCGCCGCGCGCGCGAACCAGATTGCCGAATAGCCGATGGCCGAGCCCATCTCAAAAATTCTCTTGGCTCCGGAAATTCGCGCCATCAGGTATAGCAGCCGCCCGCAATCCGGCCCGATGATGGCGATGTCGTGCTCTTTCGCGTAGCGTTCCATGTCCGCAAGCACTTCATCGCGCGCAGGAAGCAGGCTTGAGAGATATTTTTCGACTGTAGGTTCCAGAATTCCCGGCATGTTCGCTCCTAGCTCCGCGCGGCGACGTGCGAGCTGGCTTCTCCCAGCGACTCGCCCGGCTTCAGCACATGAATTTCCAGTCCGCTGATGTCTTTCGTAAGTTCGCGCACCTGTTCCGGCCGGCCCACCAACGGAGGAAACGTTCCAAAGTGCATCGGAATCACATGGCGCACATTCAAGAAGCGAATCGCCATGGCCGCTTCGCGCGGGCCCATCGTGAAGTGATCGCCAATCGGCAGCAGCGCCACATCCGGTGCGTACAGTTCCGCGATCAGTTTCATGTCGCCGAAGAGCGCCGTGTCGCCCGCGTGATAAATCGTCAGGCCGCCGGGAAGCCGCAGCACGTAGCCGCAAGCTTCTCCGCCATAGACGATGCGATCGCCATCCAAAATGCCGCAGGAATGTACTGCGTTTACCATGGTTACTTCGAGCTCGCTGACTTTCTGCGTCCCGCCTTTATTCATCGCATTGGTGTTCGGCACGCCTTTGGATTCCAGCCACGCGCATAGCTCGTAAATTCCCACCACTTGCGGTTTGTATTTCTTGCCGAGTTCCACGGCGTCCGCGATGTGATCGAAGTGCCCGTGCGTGATGAGCATCGTGTCCACGCGCTCGAATTTCTTGTTTGCTTCGGGACAGAGCGGGTTCGTCAGAATCCAGGGATCCACCAGAATTACTTTGCCGCTCGGTGTGTCAATGCGAAATGCCGCGTGGCCCAGCCAGGTGATTTTATTGCCGCGGGTTTGAAGCATCGGTGCGCGCCTCCTGTTTCTATGGATTGCCGAACAATATTGTGGATTACTTTGTGCCGCTGTGGCTGCCCTCGCCTGCGCCTCGGTTGCCTGCCGGGCCGAGCGTCGCACGAAACGCTTGCTCGAAAACGGGCTGCGGCCGCGTGCCCAGGAAAAATCCCAGGATCTGCCCGTCGCGCCCGTAGAAAATTGTTTGCGGCATGGTGCCTTTCCACTCCGGATTCACGCCGTCGTAGAAAGCGTCCAGGTCAATTCCCGGTTTCTGACGATAATTGGGAAATGGCGGCTGGTTGCGCGCGATGAATCGCCGCACCAGGTTCATGTCCGAATCGTCGTCCATGTCCACGCCAATCACGCTGACGCCCTGCGGTTTGAATTCTTTTGCGAGCTCCACGATCATGGGGTACTCATCGCGGCATGGCTCGCACCATGTGGCCCAGAAATTCACCACCAGTGGCTTGCCTTTGTATTTCGTGAGCAGCTGCCGGTAACCGGCAAGATCAATCAACTGCGGGTCAGCCGCGCCGGCCGCTTTGCCCGCGTGCGGCGCAGTTTTACCGGCATCCGTCTGCGCGCGCCCAGGATGCGCCGCAACAAGCGCCGCAGCTAGCACGCCCGCGAAAGTCAGAAGCATCCAACCACGATGCCGCGTGCTATTGATACCGCTACCGTCTCCCATGAAGCCATTCTATCGGTTTGCCGGGACCGGCGGCAACCCGACTACGCTGCTGCCTGCGGCCTCTGAGGCAGCCTCTCAGCTTCCGATTACGCGGCACCGTTACAAAAACAACGCCGCGTAATTCGATCCGATCCTCACGTGGCGTTTGCCTATTAGTCCCATCCATTCTTATGATTTGCCTCTCGAATCACCAAGCATTAACCTTGCGTTCATGACAGTCACACTTGCGACCGCCTGCCTCTCTTTGTTGGCCGCGCTGCTCCATTTCGTGTCCTACAAGCTCAGGAAGACGGCCGAAAAAAAATCGTTCCACGCCTAAGACGCGGCGTGACGCTCTCGACTCCCGCGCGCCAACCGCCGAAGTCATCAACTGGCAATGACGGATGATGCGGAAGGACAGACGCGGTAAGTGGCCGATGTTTGGCAGCGTGAACCTCAACTGCCAGTCGCACTAATCCCAGCGTCCGACTACCACTGGTGCCAGGCCCCGCCACTTGCCCCATTCGGAAACGGCCCAGTTTCCAATGGCGGCAACCGCTTGTACCCAGCCTGCCTTTGGTGATATATAAATTGAGGAGCAGTCTTGGAGCAGCATCCCAGGCTAAGCCGACCCAAAACCTCTCGTTCGAGGAGAACTCGAAATGGCGTATGTGATTGCCGAGCCTTGCATCGGAACAAAAGATACAGCCTGCGTGGACGTCTGCCCGGTGGATTGCATCCACCCGCGCAAGGATGAGGCGGACTTCGAAGCCGAAACGCAGCTATACATCAGTCCCGTGGAATGTATTGATTGCGGGGCTTGCGTGCCGGTATGCCCGGTAACGGCTATTTTCGCGCTGGAAGATTTGCCGGAGAAGTGGGCCAATTTCACGCCGATCAACGCGGATTGGTACACCAACAAGAAAGCTTAGCGGTAAAGTAACAGCGCGGCCACCGCGCTCCGCCAAGCGCCACGATTTTCCGGCGCGGCGGATTTTTGCATCTGTCATTGCATCCGCCGTGCGTTTTCTAGTAGCGCGGCGGCGCCTTTAGACTTCCAGTCCCAGAACCTGCCGCCCGCTAGGGCTGATCATGCTGGGATTCCACGCCGGCTCCCACACGATTTCCACTTTCACGTCGCGCACTTCTTCTATGGCGGCTACACGAGCGCGCAACTGCTCTGGAATCGCTTGCGCGGACGGGCAGCCCTGCGTCGTCAGCGTCATTTTCACCGTTACGTTGCCGGCGTCGTCGCATTGCACGTCGTAAATCAAGCCCAGGTCCACGATGTTGATGGGAATTTCCGGGTCGTAGCATTGCCGCGCAGCGTCTAAGATCCGTTCTCGGTCCAGCGGCATTCGTCTTCTCCCTCGGTTCTAGGTGCTTCTGATTGGATGCTAAAATCAGGCTCGCGTTGCTGGAGTGTAAGTATCCAGCGTGCTACACACTCGCCAGAGTGTCAACTTTTCCCGATTCTGCGCCCCGCGAGTTCACTGTTAGAATAGCTGGCGCTGGCGCGATAGTTCGTGGCTCGCTCCCGGTATTGTTCGCCGAGCCGCTTAATTTCTCGCAGGCGCTGTCAGTTCCACTGGAGACGCCATCTTGAAAATTGATCTTCGTTTCGCCGCACTACTGGCCACGGTCGCGCTGCTTACATTCGCTGCGCCTCGTTCCCTGCAAAGTTTCACACGCCCTGTGCAGGAGGACCAGACGGCAAAATCGAAACCGCAACGCGCTGTCGAGCCTCCTCCGCGATCCATCGCCATGATCGCGAAGGATTTCGAATTCGATCCTGCGGTAATTCACATGAAAGTCGGCGAAAAAGTTCGCTTGCAAGTTATCGCCACCGACCGCACCCATGGCTTGCACGTCAGCGCCTTTCCAGACGGCGCAAAGGCCAATACTCCGCCAGGCCTGGCGTTCATCTTCGGCGAAGATTGCTTCAAATTGAAAAAAGGCGAATCCGTGCCCGTGGATATCGAAGCCACCGAGCCCGGAACGTATTCCTTCCACTGCTGCAAGGAATGCGGCAACGGCCATAAACAGATGAAGGGCCAGATCATCGTCGAGCCTTAGAGGCCGAATCAATCGCTGCGCCGTTCGGCCATCTTCGGCGGCGCGCGCCGGTCTGCGCGCCGAATCTCGGGCAGCTTCTCGTCGCCTGGACGCTGCATCGCGCCCAAAGCGCGCGCCCACATTTTCGCCTCGTCGCGCAGATCATGAATCGCCAGGCCGCGATGTTGCGCAGGGAATCGCGAAATTTTTACGATTCCGGCAGCCAGCAGCGTTTCCGCCCCGTCGCTATTTCCGCGCCGGTAGTGATGAAACGCCGCGGCAATCTGTATGATTCCTTGCAGAAACGTTTTTTCCGGCTCGTCCTCGACGAGCCACACTTCTTCCCACACCTCGTGCGCCTCGAAAAACTGTCGCGCGTTAAAATGCTCCAGCCCGCGCTCGAACTTCTCGTATTTTTCGCGGGGTTTCATCGTGTGACGGCCCGTTTCCCGCTAGAATTTCCATGAACTTCACCGGACATCTCGATTGCGTGTCATCATAGCAGCGAGTAAAGAGCGAACCGCATGGAAATCAAGATTGCATTGCCTGGCGTGAAGCTCGGAGTTGTCGAAGCGGATGGTGCGAGCGTCGTACTGGTGCATCCCGGCCTCGCGAAATTGATGGACGAAGTCTGCGCGCGCAAACGCGCCGAATTTACCCTGGAAAGTCTCGCCGAAGCCGAGCCAGTTCGTGCCGTGCGCGCCATGTTCCGCGAGTGGGGCATGGATCCATCGAAATATCGCCCCTCTTCCGAAGCCCTGTTGCGCCGCGTCGTGCAGGGAAAGGGCCTCTATCGTGTGTCAAACGTTGTGGACATCGGCAATCTAGGCTCGCTCGAAACGGGCTGGCCGTACGGATGCTATGATCGCTCGAAAATCAACGGGCCGGTCGCGCTGCGCCACGGCGTCGCCGGCGAAAAATACGAAGGCATCGGAAAACAAACGTGGCACCTCGAAGGCCGGCCGGTCCTGGCCGATCCCGCGGGCCCTTTCGGCAGCCCCATCAGCGATTCCACGCGCAGCATGATCACTGAATCCGCGAAGGAAATCATGATCGTGATTTACGCTCCGGCGCGCGTTGCCGACGCCTCGCTGAACCTCGCGATGACCCGTCTGAAGGAGAGGCTCACGCAATTCGCGACCGCGTCTGAAGTCCGCTCCGAAACTAGCACAGCCTGAAGCCCGGAGCCGAAACACCGAACCACCGCTGCTTCAACTTCGCCCCGATGAAATCGGCTGATCGTTTGTGCGGCGCGCGCGCTCAAGTGCGTTTGAGAACTCCCGCGCATTCAGGTTATCCTGTTAATGCTTCAGCGAGGCCCTGAGTGGCGAAATTTCAGTTTGTCCTCCTCATTCACGCGCACCAGCCGGTAGGTAACTTTGATGACGTGATCGAGCGCGCCTACGTGCAATCCTACCTGCCATTCGTTCAAGTCCTCGCGCGCCATCCTTCTATCCGCATGGGTTTGCATTTCACCGGCTCGCTACTGGAATGGATTGAGCGCGTCCATCCCGAATATTTTGATCTGCTGCGCACGTTGGTTCAGCGCGGCCAGGTAGAACTCGCCGGCGGCGGTTTTTACGAGCCGATCCTGATCGCCATTCCGCCCGAAGACCGCCACGAGCAGATCACGCGTCTCGCCGATTACATCGAACAACACTTTGGCGTTCGTCCGCGCGGCGCCTGGCTCGCCGAACGCGTCTGGGAACCGCAGCTGCCCTCATCTCTCGCGCCTTCTGGCGTCGAATACACGCTGGTGGACGACAATCATTTTCTCGGCGCCGGATTCGAGCTCGATCAACTTTACGGTTACTATCTCGCCGAAGACCAGGGCCATTCCGTAAAGGTTTTGCCCGGCCTGAAGGCCCTCCGCTACCTGCTCCCCTTTCACGCGCCCGCCGATACCATCGAATTTCTGCGCGCTTCCGCGAAAGAACATCCCGGCGGGTTCGCGGCCATGGGCGACGACCTGGAAAAATTCGGCGTGTGGCCCGGCACCAACAAGCTTTGCTACACCGACGGCTGGCTCGAAAATCTTTTCGTCGCCCTCGAACAGAACTCGGATTGGCTGGAAACCGCCACCCCAACAGGCGCGGTTGTCTCGCATCCTGCGCTCGGACGCGCCGATCTTCCCACCGCTTCCTACAGCGAAATGATGGAATGGGCGCTGCCCACTCCCGCGCGGAATCGTTATCACGCGCTCACCACCGAATTCGCAGCGCGCACCGAAATGCTTCCGTTCCTGCGCGGCGGCATCTGGCGTAACTTCTTTTCCAAATACGGCGAATCGAATCTGCTGCACAAAAAAATGCTGCACGTCTCGCAAAAAGTGCGCAGGCTCTACGAACATCCGCGCCCGGTGCAAGCCTTCCGCGATGCGCGCGAGCAGGCCCGCACGCTCACGTTGCGCGGCCAGTGCAACGACCCCTACTGGCACGGCGTGTTCGGCGGCCTATATTCGCCGCATCTGCGCACGGCGCTGTGGCGCGGGTTGATTCAGGCCGAAGCGATTGCTGATGCGCTCTCGAACCCAACCGGCCACTATCAGAGCGTCGCCACTGATGGATTTTGACTCCGACGGCCGCGACGAAATTTATTTCACCTCTGATCGCTACGCGGCGGTGCTATGTCCCGGGGACGGCGCCACGATTTCCGCGCTCGATTGCCGCCAGTCCAATGCCGCGCTGGTGAATTCGCTGGCGCGCCGCCCGGAGTCCTACCACGCGAAGCTCAAGAATTTGAGAGCAGGCGAAGCCCGTGGCGCGCAATCCATTCACGAACAAACGCGCGCGAAAGAAACGGGCCTGGATCGCTGGCTCAATTACGACCGCTGGGCGCGCCACTGTTTCCGCTTGCTGCTTTTCAGCCGCGAGAAGAAACATCCGGATTGCGGCACCGCGCAACTGGCGGAAGACCCGGTACTGGCCGGCGGAACCTATCGCGTCGCGAAAGTTTCTCCTACGCAGGCGACTCTGCTGTCGGAAGCCAGCGCGGATTGGTCGGCCGAAAAAACCTTTTCGTTCGCGAATAGCGCCGCCGGATTCGGCATCCTTTGCGATCTAACGCTGCGTCGCACGGCGGCCGGCAGCGCCTCGGTTTACGTCGGCATCGAAGCGGTTTTGAATTTCCTCGCGCCAACCTCTCATGATCGCTATTTTGAATCCGGCGGCGAGCGCCAACCTCTGCGCTGGTCAGCCGTCGCGCCCGGTTCGAATTTGCGTGTTGTGGATGAATGGCAGGGCGTCAGCGTGACGCTCACCGCGCCCCACTCGCAGGAATTTTGGATCACGCCCATCGAAACGGTTTCCGAATCGGAAGAGGGATTCGAGCGCATTTATCAAGGCTCGCAAATCGTCGCGGTCTGGCCGCTGGAAATCGCGTCCGGCACGGATTGGCGCGGCCAGCTGAATTTCAATGTCGCGCGATTGACTTAGGAGTGGAGCGCAGCAGTAAAATGTCCTCCGAGCTTGCCGCCCATCGCGCCACTCTGCTACAGTTCGCTGGGAGGAATTTCATGGCTGTTTCGCAGGAACTGCTCGATATCCTCGTTTGCCCGCAGGATAAAACACCGGTGAAATTGACCAGTGACCAGCGCGGCTTGAAGTGCCCGTCGTGCCATCGCGTCTATCCGATTCGCGAAGACATCCCGGTGATGCTGATTGATGAAGCCCGCATTGAAGCTGAATGAAGCCGTGCAATTCGCCGCCGCGTAAAAGTTGAACGCCCCGCCGAACTCGAACGATCCCGCGACTCTGCTGCCTTCATTGCCGCAGGGCGCCGAAATTCTGATTATCCGGCTCCGTTCGCTCGGCGACCTGGTGTTGGAGACTCCCGCCATCGCCGCGCTGCATTCCTGGCGCCCGGATTTGCGAATCAACGTTCTGGTTGAGCCGCGTTTCGCGCCGGTACTCGAAGGAAATCCAGCGATCACCGAGCTGATCCATTCGCGCGGTTTGGGCGAGACGGCGCTCGATTTGCTTCGCCGCAAATTTCCCATCGTCTTCAATCAGCACGGCGGCCCGCGCAGCGCCATGCTCACCGGCGCGTCCGGCTCTCCGCTGCGCGTCGGCTGGGCCGGATACCAATATTCGTTTCTCTACAATGTGACGGTGCCTGACGCGCGAGAATTCTATGGAGCGCCTGCCGTGCATACCGTCGAACATCGCATATCGCAGTTCTATTTCACCGGCCTGCCGCGCGGTCCGATTCCGCGTGCGCAGGTAGTCGCGCAACCTGATGCGATAGCGAGAGTCGAGGGCAACCTGGCGGAGAAGGGAATTGCCGCAGGTACCCCATATGCGGTATTGCAACCCGGCGCGCGTTTGCCAGAAATGCGGTGGCCCGTCGCAAAATTTGCCGAAATCGCGCGCTGGCTGCGCGAGAAGTACGGGATCGCGAGCGTGGTGAATCTAGGGGCGCGCGACGATGAGATTGCAGCTGAGGCTCGCAGCGAATTGGCGAATTGTGCGGTCGTTCTGGATTCGCAGCTGGATATTCGCGAGCTGATCGCGCTCGTCGCCGCCGCGCGCATCTTCGTGGGAAGTGATTCCGGCCCGGCGCATCTCGCGGCAGCATTGCGGCGCCCCGCCGTCGTGATTTTCGCTGTCACCGATCCCGCGCAATGGCGCCCGTGGCAGTCAGATCACCGCATCGTGCAGACCGGTGCCACGTTCGATCATCCGCGCGGCGATAAAGCCATCGTCGCGAGCAATCCGCGGACAATCACATCCATCACTTTTGATGAAGTACGGCAGAATTGCGAAGAATTGCTCGCCGGAAAATAATCGCGCACGACGGGTCGGGTGCGTCGCGCGTATCGGCGCCTCAGCACAGTGCGACACGCTTCGTTACGGCGCGAATCCGATGGATTGATCCTTATATTCCACCTGCAGCCGCACTTCCTTCGTCTTGCTCTGCTTCAACACATCATTCGACGAAGGAAACGGTGCATAAGGGCTCACTTCCACTGTCACCACCGTCCCCGATGGCTGCACCGGGCCCTGCTTGATCTCTTCCGCGTTTTCGATGTGATAACTTTTCACAGGCCCGTAATAACCATTGGGCCCAAAATCGTCCAGAAAATCCTGATAGGAATAGCTCGGTCCGGGACTCCACAAGTGATAAGCCTGTTCAAAATTCCCGCTCGTCACTGTATCCAGAAAATGCTTCGCCGTGCGAACCTCCGTGTGAAAGCGCAGCAAGTACCAGGCGAAGCTCACCACCAACGCGATAAAAACGATTGTGGTAATTATGTACCGCCGAACCTTGTCCGGCGGATGTTCCTGCGAACTATCAAAAATCGCCACGATATCTCCTCAGTTTATTCTTCGCCAAGCGGAGGTCCGCAGGCTGCGTTAAAGCTGCCGCTTGAACAGCATGATGCTGAAAGTGGTCATCACCGCCGCGATGCCCAGCAAAACTAGCACGTCCACATAGATTCCTTCAATCCCGGTATTTTTCAATGTGAGGTTTCGCAACGCATGCACCGCATACGTGAACGGATCAATCACCGAAACCCATTTCAACCACCACGGAAACGCCGCGATCGGATACACGGCGCCGGAAGGAAAGAACAGCAGTGTATTCAGCACGCCGAAAATCGCGCGCGGCACCAGCGGATCGTCCACCCGCACCATCAGCAAAAACATGAAACTCATCATCGCCAATCCCGTCGCGCCCACCACCACAATCAGGTAAAACAGCCGCAGCGGGTTCCATATGTCCGGCAGGCCCACAATCAATCCGCCAATGATCGTCAGCACCATCCCCGTCATCATTCCCTTGATCACGCCCGAGCCAATCAGCGAAAACACGAGCTCCGATTTCTTGATCGGCGTCACCAGATATCCTTCGTGCAGCCCGCGCGCTTTGTCGTCAATGTATGTAATTCCGCCGCCGATCATCGCCACCACGAAAATTGAGAGCGCGATGGTGCCGGCCAGCAAATATTTGATGTACTCCACGTACGGATAAATTTCCACCGTGTTCAATTGCACCGAGCCTTCCAGCCGCGGCGTCACGTCTGGCGCGTTCAGCTCCTCCACCATCTGTTGCACGCGTTCGATGATCGCGCTGGAAATGAACTGGTCGGTATTATCTTCGGTGAACGCGATGCGCGGCCGGTCGTGCTGATAGAACCGCCGCGAAAATTCGTGCGGCACCACCACCAGCGCCCGCACCTTCCCGTTTGCAAATCATGCGTCGCGAGCGGGACGGAATCGTATTCAATCACTTTGAACGTACGCGGCCCCGCCGTGATGCCGTCAAACATTTCGCGGATTTTGTGCGATTCCACCGAGTGGTCCTGATCCACGAACCCAATTTCCACGCCCGTCACTTTTCCGCCGAACGCGTAGCCCAGCACGATCAGCTGCACAAGCGGCAGCACCATGGACACCATCATCAGCGCGGGGCTGCGGAAGAATTTCCGCAAGTCGCGTTCGATGAGCGCACCGATTCGCCGGAAATTCATCGTGTTCCTTCAGCGCAGTGCGGCAATTTCGCGCCGCTAACGGTAGAGATGACCAATGTCAAGCCGCGCTCCTTCTTTTGCCGCGTCGCGCAAATCGCTGCCCGTGTAGTGCAAGAACACATCGTCAAGCGTCGTGCCCTGCACGGTCACGCGCTTCACCTGCACGCTACGCGCGCGCGCCAGATCCATCAAAGCCGCCACCGTGGCCGGTCCGTCGTGCGAAGCGATGTGCACCATATCATCCCGCTGCGCCACATCCGCGGCCTGCGCCAGTTTGCGCAGTTGATCCATCCAATCCGCGGGTGCGTTCGCAAACTCCGCTTCCACCGTGTCGTTCCCCGGCACGCTATCTTTCAATTTTGCCGGAGTATCCAGCGCCGCGAGCTTCCCGTGATCCACAATGGCGATGCGGTCGCACAATTTATCAGCTTCGTCCATGTAGTGTGTGGTCAGCAGAATCGTCAGGTCCGACCGCTCGCACAAATTGCGAATCAATTGCCACACATTCGATCGCGACACTGGATCGAGACCGGTGGTCGGCTCGTCCAGAAATAGAATCTTCGGCGAGTGCACCAGCCCGCGCGCGATTTCCAGGCGCCTGCGCATGCCGCCGGAAAATGTGCGCACCAGCGCATCCTTGAACTTCACCAAATCAACGGATTCCAGCAGGTCGAGAATCAGTTTGTCGCGCGTCGCCCGCGGCACGCCGTAAAGTTTGGCGTGAATCAGCATATTTTCAGAAGCCGTCAATTCCGGATCGGAAGTAAGCGCCTGGGGAATCACGCCCATGGCATTGCGCACGCCGTCGGCGTCCGTGCGCACGTCGTGTCCGGCGATGATCGCCGTGCCGGAAGTAGGTGGCGTCAGAGTGGTCATCATGCGAATCAGTGTGGTTTTCCCCGCGCCGTTGGGACCCAGCAGGCCGAAGATCTCCCGCTGCCGCACGCTGAAGCTGATGTCGTTCACGGCCACCAGATCACCGAACCTTTTCGTCAGGTGCTGCACTTCGATCGCGTTGGAGGTCGGTTGTTCCATGGACCTGGGCTTCACAATTTCGCAAACCAGCTCTTGTGCGGCGGCCGTGGTAGCAGCACCGTTGCGGTCATTCCAGTAAAGAGCCGCCGGCCGGGATTCGGTATGGCTACTTTCACCGCAAAAGTTTTGATGTCGCGCTTGGTGCGGCTCACGTCGCGCTGCGTGGCAAAATCATTTTCCACGCCCCGGAAAATCACGGTGCCTTCCGTGACGTCCCCCGAAGGAAGCTGCACGCGCAGCTTCTGCCCGATCACGATCGAATCGATATAAGTTTCCTCGACGTCCGCGCGTACCCACAAATGGTCCACGTCCACCACCACTACGATGGGCGCACCAATGGCCACCACTTCGCCTTGCTTCGCCACGCGCACCGATACGATTCCGTCCAGCGGCGCATAGATTTTGGTGTATCCCAGTTGCGTGGCCATCTGCGCTTCGGTGGCGCGAGCCTGTTCGAGCTGCGCGAGCGTGGTGGAAATCGCGCTCTTGCGCGCATCCACTTGAATGCGATTCGCCTGTGCCACGTTCACCGCCGCGGCCTCGGCTTTGGTCGCTTCTTCCAGCGCTGTCACGTTGGCCTGCGAAATCTTCACCGCGGCTTCGGCGTGATCGCGGTCCTGCGCGGAAACTTCGCCTTTGCTGAAAAGCTGCAGCATGCGGCGCAAGTCGTCTTGATCGCGTGCCAGTTGCGCGCGCGCAGGACCCAATTGCGCGTCGGCATAAGTCGCGCGGGCGTGCGCTTCGATCAGCGAAGCGTCCGTCTGTCCATTCGTCCATGAATAATTGTGATTTGCTTCCTTCACTTGTTCTTCCAGGCTCAGCACGTTCGCTTTGGTGGCCGCCAGGTTCGCTTCCAGTTCCGTGCTGTCCAGCACCGCGATTAAGTCGCCCTTCTTCACCGCGCTGCCTTCATCCACATTCAGCGCGATGATGCGCCCGGTCATCTGCGGGCTCACAATCACCTCGTTGCCGTCCACAACGCCGATCAGTGGGATATCCGTTCCGCGTGGCGTCGTGAAGTAGTAGGCCACCGCCGCGATCGTGAAAATTACCAGCAGGAACGTCGCAAATTTTCGGCCGGTCATCGGGCCCTCGCTTTTGTTCGAATCAATCCATGATCCAGAAAATCCAGCAACGCCTGTTTGCGCGCCACTAGCGCGTGCGGCGCCAAAAGATTGTGTCCTGCCACCTGGCTGAAAATCGCCGCAGCCGCGAAATAGGAAGTAGTCATGCCCATGATCGTGAACGCCGTGTCATGCGGATCCACGGCGCGAAATTCCCCCGCCGCCATTCCTTCTTCCAGCGTGCGCACCAATTGGTTGTGAAAAGGACGCAGATACCGGCGCACGATCCAGTCAAATTCCTTCGTTGATTCCATGGCTTCGCGGTGCACTAGGCGTGGATAATTCGGATGCGAAGCGAGAAAATCAAAATAAGCCGTGATGAATTCGCGCAATCGTGCGCGCGGGGAAATCTGCTTGCGCTGCGGCTGATAAACTCCGTTACGCAGCTGCCGAAAAAGATTTTCCAGCACCGCGCGGTGCAAATGCCGCTTATCGCCGAAATAGTAGTAGAGCATCGCCTTGTTGGCATGTGCCGCCGTGGCGATTTGCTCCGTGCGCGCGCCCGCCAGTCCCTGCGCGGCAAAATGCTGTTCGGCTGCGGCCAAGATGCGCCGCGCCGTGGCCGGATTCTCGTTTTTTCTTCGCCCACGCCGCACGGTATTCTTCCTTTAGTTCGATCTACGGCTTTGCTTCAGAGATGGGTATTCTTTAACTAACTAGTTAGTTTAATGTCACAAGCCCTCGCCGTCAAGCGCGGCAATGCAGCACTGCGCCAAAGCGACCGCTCACTTCGTACTACGCACAGGAAAGGGAATTGTTACTACGCGTCCAGCGCCCCGCCGGAACCAGCAGGCAGCTCGATGGAATACTTGGTTCGTGCCTTTTCGGAGTGCAGCTCGATGGCCAGCTCAATCAGCCTGTCAATCAGCTTGGGATAAGGCAGTCCGGAGGCCTCCCACAGCTTGGGATACATGCTGATCGAGGTAAACCCAGGAATTGTATTCAGCTCGTTCACATAAATCTTGCCGCTGCGCTTTTCCAGGAAGAAATCGCAGCGTGCCATCCCCGCGCCGTCAATCGCACGGAAAGCACGCACGGCGTAATCCTGGAACACGGCCACCTGCGCCTTCGTCAATTTCGCCGGAATCAGCAGTCGCGTCCCTTGCTCCAGGTATTTCGCCCGGTAATCGTAATACTCGCGGTGCGGCACGATTTCGCCCGGTATAGACGCGCTAATATCATCATTGCCGAGCACCGAAACTTCAATTTCGCGCCCCACCACGCCGCGCTCCACCACAATTTTCAGCGCGAACTCAGCCGCGTGATCCATCGCCGCGGAAATTTCGTGCGCGGCCTTCACCCGCGTCATTCCCACCGACGATCCCAGCGTCGCCGGCTTCACAAACAACGGAAACCGGAATTTCTTTTTAATGGCCTTCAGCACTTTCGCGCGCTCGTGCTCCCACTCCGACCGGCGCACGGCCAGAAACGGCACGATCGGCAAACCAGCCTGCTCGAACAACCGTTTCTGCACATCCTTGTCCATGCCCACAGCGGAAGCAAGCACTCCCGCGCCCACGTATGGCAATCCCGCGAGCTCGATCAAACCTTGCACCGTGCCATCTTCGCCAAAAGTTCCGTGCAGAACCGGAAACACCACATCCACGCCCACACTCGGCTGGCCCGCGGCAGGCCCCAACGGAACCAGGGAGGCCGCGCTAGGATCGGGAGGCAGCACCACGCGGTCGCCCGATTTCAGCACGTCCGCCAACAATTTTATTGAGCTGGTTCCCACTAACCAGCGGCCGTCTTTCGAAATCCCAATCGGCACCGCTTCATATTTTTCGGGGTCAAGAGCCCGAATGACCGAGGCCGCGGAGGCCAACGAAACTTCATGCTCGCCCGAGCGTCCGCCAAAAAGCACTCCGATGCGCAACCGCTTCTGCCCGCTCATCGCAAAACCACCGCGCATAGACCGAATACGCACGCGCGCATCACAGGATTTTCTTCCCCAGGCCGGAGAGCACCAATTCAACGCCCAGCAGCGCAGTAGTGTTGTGCAAATCAATCACCGGATTCACTTCCACCACTTCGAACGAAACCATCTGCTTGCTGTCCGCGATCATCTCCAGCGCCAGATGCGCTTCGCGATACGTCACGCCGCCGCGCACCGGAGTGCCCACTCCAGGCGCGTCACTGGGATCCACGAAATCCATATCCAGGCTCACGACGATTCCCGCCGTGTCGTCGCCCGCAAATCGCAGCGCCTCAGACATCACTTCGCGCATCCCGCGCTCGTCAATATCGCGCATCGTAAAAATATGCACTCCGGAATCCTTCACCAGCCGGCGCTCTTTGGCGTCCAGATCGCGAATTCCTACCAGCACCACGTTGCGCGGTTCCACCATCGGCTTGATCCCCGCCAAATCCGTCAGCTCCGGCGGCCCGTAGCCCATGATCGCCGCCAGCGGCATGCCGTGCACGTTGCCCGAAGGCGAAGAATCCGGCGTGTTCATGTCCCCATGCGCATCCAGCCAGATCACGCCCACACGTTTCGATTCCTTATTGAAATGCGCCGCAGCTCCCGCAGTCGTGCCCACTGCAATCGAATGATCGCCGCCCAGCACGAGCGGAATCATGTCCTCATCCAAGGTTTTCTTTACCGCGTCGGCCAGGCCTTTGCACGCCTGCGAAATTTCATCCAGATAACGCGCGCGCTTTTCGCCGTACGGCTGCTCTTCGGGCTGGGGCACCTGCACGTTGCCGATGTCTTCCACCTGCCGCCCCAGCTGTTTTAGGCGCGTTTGCAATCCTGCCACGCGCAACGCGGAGGGACCCATATCCACGCCGCGGCGGCTCGCGCCCAAGTCCATCGGCACACCGATAATGCGAATTTTGTCAGGCATATTTTTGTTTTCGCGACCCCAAGACGGGGGAGGGAAATCTAAGGATAAACTCGATACAGCATCCGTGGGAAGGGGATGACCTCGCGAATGTGCTCGGTTCCGCATATCCACGCGACCGTGCGTTCCAGGCCCAATCCAAATCCGGCATGCGGCACGCTGCCATAGCGCCGCAAATCCAGGTACCACTGAAAAGATTCCTCAGGCAAATTGTGTTCACGCAGACGCCGGACCAGCGTGTCGTAGTCCGCCAGGCGCTCGCCCCCCCCGATGATTTCGCCGTAGCCCTCCGGAGCGATCATGTCGAAGCTTAACGAAAGTTCCGGTCGCGCCGCATCCGTCGCCATGTAAAACGCTTTCATCGCTGCCGGATAACGATGAATCACTACCGGCCGGTCGAACTCCCTGGAAATAATCGTTTCCTCGTCGCCGCCGAAATCATCGCCCCACGTCGCCGGGTTCCCGGCCTTCTGCAGCACCTTGATCGCGTCGTCGTAGGTGATGCGCGGAAATGGCGGAGTGATTTTGTGCAACGACGCGACGTCCCGCTCGATCAATCCCAGTTCCCGCGTGCGATTTTTCGCCACGGACTGCACCACCGCGCTCACCAGCCCTTCGGCCAGCTGAATCATGTCTTCAAGATGCGCGTAAGCAGCCTCCGGCTCGAGCATCCAGAATTCGGTCAAGTGCCGCCGCGTCTTCGATTTTTCCGCGCGAAACGTGGGACCGAACGTATAGACCTTACCCAGCGCGGCCGCTAGCGCTTCCACATAAAGCTGTCCCGACTGCGTAAGATAAGCCTTCTGTTCATCAATGTAATTCACTTCAAATAGCGTGGTGGTGCCTTCGCAAGCCGCCGGAGTAAAAATCGGCGCGTCGGTCAGCGTATAGCCCTGCGCGTCCATGAAATTCCGCGCCGCGCGCTCGGCTTCCGCACGGATGCGCAAAATCGCCGCTTGCCGCGGCGTGCGAATCCACAAATGCCGCCGGTCGAGCAGAAAATCCACGCCATGCTCTTTCAATTGGATCGGGTAAGGTTCCGCATCCGTGACCCGCTGCACTACTTCAATCGCGCTCACCCCCATCTCAAATCCGCCCGGTGCCCGCGGTTCGGCGCGAATCGCGCCCGTCGCGATCACGCTGGATTCCTGAGGCAGCCCCTTCAGCGCGCTGAAAACTTCCGGATGTTCCTTCTGCGACACCACTCCCTGCATGATGCCCGTGCCGTCGCGGAAAATCGGGAACAGCAGCTTTCCCGATTCGCGCAAATTGTAGAGCCAGCCGCGAATCGTCACAGTGCCGCCCGCGTGCGCGCCCGCTTGCTCAATTGCGATTATTGGAACCGGTGCCTGCGCTTCCTGGGTCATGTAGTTTTCCGTTGGATTATTTGCCGCGAACCATTATGGCATGTACTTCATGGCAAGTAGCTCGCCGTGAGTCGCGCGCCCTACTTCTGCGCCTCGAATTTTTCTTCTAGCTTGTCGCAGGCCTCGCGAATCTGCTCGAGCGAAGGTCCCACCGCGCCCGCCTGAGCTTTGATCTCGAAAACAAACGCTAGCTCCGCCGACGCGCCCGCGAACCCAGCCAGCGCGGCGTCCCAGTCAATCGACCCCTCGAACGGCAGCAGATGCTCATCCTTGTCGCCGTGATTATCGTGAATATGCGTCGTCGCCACTCGCTCGCGCATCGCGTCAAAACTCGCTTGCACGCCCTCTTCGATGTGCGCGTGGCCGATGTCGAAGCACAGTTTCAAATCGTGCAAATGCGTATCAGTGATGAAATGCTGCAACGAAGCCGGCGCACCCAGCTCGTCCGGCGTGTTTTCCAGCGCAATCGTCACACCTCGAGCCTTCGCAAACATTGAAAGACTCTCGAGCGACGTGAAAGCCGCGTCCAGCTTACGCGCGTCGGCCGCTTGCCGTCCGTGCCCGATGTGCTGGACCAAATATTGGAACGGCACCTGCTCCGCGATGTCCAGCACGCGCTTGATTTCGTCCACCGCATCCAGGCGGCGTATGCGCTCCGGATCGGAAATGGAAATCACCACGCCGCTTTCCCGGCCTGGCGAACGGTCGCGGTCGGTCGGCGAGTGTACCGAATGCAGCGCCAGTCGGTATTCGCCCAACGCGTCGCCCAGTTCGCGCACTCGTTGCGCGTCGCGATAATTGAAATGCTGCGAAGCGCAGAACACTTCGACCGCCGAAAATCCCGCCTGCGCGATTTCCGCCAACAGCGCCGCGCCCAGCGGCTGATTCACAAATCGGTAGGTGGAAAGGATGCGTTGCATTCGGCCCTCGACGGCGGAAACTATGGTCAATGGAAAACCCGATTCCGTCAATAGCGCGTGGCGACAGCAGTGCAGAGATGCACGCGTGTGAAAAACGCCGTCAACCGGATTCGAGCCCTACGAGGATGAGCGCGATCAGCCCGCCCAGCAGCAACGCCGCGAAGATCCACAGCACCACGGGCGGACGCTTGCGCATCAACCCGCGCGGCGGCTCGTTTTGCTGCGCGAATTCCAGCGCATCCGTTTCGCTATCTTCGGCGGGACGGCGCTCGCCCGACGCTGCGGCACTCCCTACAGGCGGTCGGTGCGGGTCGTCACTGAATTTGCGGGGCACGGTGATGATGCTAGCACCGAAGAAAAGCGGGCGGCAAGCGAACACGGGCTCGTCAGATGGAGGGCCGCAAATCCATTTAGCGTCAACCAGCAAAGGTGCAGGGAGGAAAAATTCGGTATGCGCGAATCGCGGACTAGCGCGTCAAAAGTCCAACCAGCGTGAATGCCACGATTGCACCAGCGAGGATTGCCAGAATTACCCAGCGCCCCAGCCGCGGGTGCGATTCCGGGAGGGCAAGTAAGTGAATCGAGGGGTCCGGTCCTGTAAGAATTTTCGCGCCGGCCGCGCGCTGCGCCGCAGAGAGAACTTCCTTAGTAGGCACGTGCGCAGTCGAGGATTCTCGTCCGCGCTCGGCAGTCTGGCTGGGCATCGCCCGGATACTAGCACCAACGCTCGCGCGCACAAACAAAATTTCAAATACTTCGACGACTTTCTACCGTTCTAATTTGAAACAGCGCATCACGCCGGTGAGGCAATTTCGCCGGTCAATGAATTGCGTATTGAATCATCATCAGCGCTACCACCGCTCCCGCGAAGATCGCGAGAACTAGCCAGCGCGAGATGCCCTGGTTCCGATGTCGCAACTGCCGTACGTGCGCGGAAAGCCCCGACGCTCCAGGAAATCTGCGCGCGGACTGTTCTCGATATGCGTCGAACCCCGCTATTTCAGCGGGTTCCATCACCATCTGGGAAACTCTATCAGGATTGGGGCGTTTCATGCGGCCGATGGTATCACTGGGATTCCTGGCAACGACAGGAGGAAGCGGTGGGCGGGCCAAACAGCTATTGCCGTTCTTGGAAAATGACGTTGCGGTACTAGTGTGAGCGGGGCGCAAGCTGCGTTATCATTTCCGGAACGCTGTGTCGTTGCGGGACACTTCTCGGCCGCCAGCTTCTATGCCCGGCTTAACCCGCTCCGCGCTTCAGCCGTTCAATTCCGCGAGTATTTTGGGAAGCAAAGAAAATTTCGCGAGCGCCGCTTCGCTGCTCAAATATTCCAATCCGCAAGAAGGTCCCAGGTAAGCGCGTCCGCCTTGAATTCGCGGGAAGACGCGCTGCACCTGTCGCGCAACCTCCGCCGCGTTTTCCATTTGCGCATTCCGACCATCGAGCAAGCCCAGCGCGAGCGGCTTCGGCGAGCCGCTGGACGCGATCATTTCGCTCAACTGGGGACTGGAAACGAAATCGAAGCCGACAATATCTACCGCCAGCTCCAGAAGTTTTTCGTACAACGGCGCGCAGTCGCCGAAATATACATAGAGCGCCAGCTCCAGCCTGCGGTTCGTTTTCTTCGCCCTGTCGCGCGCGTGCAGCAGCGGCTCCAGTGCGCGCGCGAAAATGGACCACTCGCCCGGATTTCGCAGAATCGCCGGCTCGTCAATCTGAATCATTTCCGCGCCGCACTGCGAAAGCGCTTCAATCTCCGGCGCCAAAATCTCACCGTAGGCGATAGCGCGCGCTTCCAGCGTCGCGGGAGTGCCAGATCCGCCGTTCTCGGTGCTTCCAGAAACAGAAAACTTCGCGAGCGTGTACGGCCCGGTCAAAACCGGCTTGATCGCCAATTTCCCGGCTTTGTTCGGCGGCGTGGGCAAATGACCCAGCGCATTGCGCGCGAAACTGTATTCCGCTACCACAAGATTCCCGCGCCGCAGCGGCGCGCCGGTAAATAAAGGCTGCCTGCACAATTTTTCAGTATCGAAGAAGGGCACGGAGCCTTGCAGCTCCACGTTGTCCAGTTTCCCCGCCAGGTACGAGATCGGATCGTTCCAGCGAATCTGTCCGTCGGTGACCATGTCCAGCCCCGCCTTCACCTGGTCGGCGATGGCGCCGCGCGTCACCGTGTTTTGTGCGTCCAGTAAATCCGCGGTCGTGCGTTCGCCGCGCTCCAGCGCCGCCATGGTGCGCCGCAGAAGTTGCAAATCCGCGGTATCTCCCACGCGCGGATAACTTCCCGTACTCGAAAGATACAAGCCTGGAGAAATGCCGCCCATAGCGGAAGCCTCGGAATCAGCGCAAGAAACTGCAAGAAACTTAGTCGAAACCCGGAAAAGCGTCAAGGGCGGCGCGGAAAAGTAAGCCGCAAAGTGGGCAAATCATTCGCCGACAGAAAAATAAGTGCAATCCGGATGATGAAACACCAGCGCGCTCACGCTCGCCTCCGGATCCATCATCATTCCTTCCGTCAAGTGCACGCCGATATCTTCGGGACGCAAGAGCATCCATATCCCCGCCTGATCCTCGAGATTCGGGCACGCCGGATACCCAAAGCTATATCGTTTGCCGCGATAACGCGAAGTAAACCGGTCTGGCATGGTCATCGTCGGCGGATCGGGGAAACCCCAGTCCTCGCGTATCCGCCGGTGCAGCCATTCCGCGCAAGCTTCCGCCGTCTCGATCGCCAACGCCTGCAAACCGTGTGAGTACAGATAACTGCCGGCCGCTTTCGCCTCTTCCGATCTTTCGCGAATGCCCGCGCCCGCTGTAACCACAAACAACGCCACGTGATCGCGCGTGCCATTTGCGGGCGGCAAAACGTAATCGCTCAAACAAAGCTTGTCGCCCAGCCGCTGCCGCTGAAAATAAAATGCATGGACAGGCGCTGCTTCTCCAGGCGCAAAAAGTGCGATGGAATTCCCGCGCCGCTCCGCTTCAAAAAACTGCCACACCGCGCCAATCTTCATGAATTCCGCGGCCTGCCGCTTCACTTCTTCCATATTCTGGTACAGCTCGATCGCGCGCGCGTCATGTTCCGCCAGCGCCTTTTCAAAATTCCCACGAAAGCCCAAATGCCGCCCGAACAGCATGAACGGATTGATGTAACTCCACACTTCATTCAAATCCGGAACGTTGCGGACTTTTCGCTCAACATACGCAATCGGAGGAATCGGCAAATCAACGCGAATGTGCGGCGACCGCTCTTCGCCTGCGGCCGCAAGCGGCTCCGGCGCCGGTTCGTCGAGCACCGCCGCGCCCACGTGCGTGTGCTGCTGCAATACGTTGTCGCGTCGCACCGGATCGCTCAATTCATTCATCAAACGCAACCCGGTCATCGCGTCTTTGGCGTAGCAAACCGCCTGGCTGTATTGCGGCGCAATCTTCAATCGCGTGAATTTATCAGAGAGCGCCGCGCCACCGACCAGCAGCGGCACCGTGATCCCCGCTTCGCGCAAATCGCCAGCTGTAATCACCATCTGCTGCGCGCTTTTCACCAACAGTCCCGAAAGGCCAATAGCGTCCGGCTGGTGCTCGCGATGCGCGCGGATCAACTCCTCCGGCGGCACCTTGATACCCAGGTTGATCACGTCGTAGCCGTTGTTTTTCAAAATGATCTCGACCAGATTTTTCCCGATGTCGTGCACGTCGCCCTTCACCGTCGCCAGCATCACTTTCGCGCGCTTTTCCGTGTCCGCCTTCTCCATGAATTGTTCCAGATGCCCTACCGCGGCCTTCATGGCTTCAGCGGATTGCAGAACTTCCGCGACAATGAGCTCATTATTGTTGAAGAGCCGGCCCACTTCGCCCATCCCCGCCATCAGCGGCCCGTTAATTACGTCCAACGGCGCGACCTTTTCCTCCAGTTTGCGATTCAGGTCCTCCACCAGCCCGTCTTTCGATCCTTCGATGATGTAATTCGCCAGCCGCTGGTCCAGCGGCAAATCTGCCGCGCGCTCTTTCTTGCGCGCTCCGGTTCCGCGGAAATGTTCGGCAATCGCGGCGATGTGAAATTGATTGATCGCCGCCTTCTGCTCCTTCGTTTGCGAACGCCAATCAGCAGGCGCACCACGTAGCAATTCCGCATTAGGCGCGCCGTCCGGAACCTCGCTGGGCGGCTTGTTGAACAGCAAATCCTCGGCCAGCTTGCGCTCGCGTTCAGGAATTGACCCGAAGCGCTCAATCCGCTCCGCATTCACAATCGCCAAGTCCAGTCCCGCCTTCGTGCAGTGATACAGAAAAACCGAGTTCACCACTTCGCGCGCGCCCGCCGGCAGTCCGAAGGATACATTCGAAATTCCCAGCACCGTCCGCACGTACGGAATATTCTGCTTCACCAGTCGAATGCCTTCGATCGTTTCCACCGCGCCGCCAATATAGTTCTCGTCGCCAGTGGCGCACGGAAATACCAGCGGATCGAAAATAATATTTTCCGCGTGGATGCCGAATTTCTCCGTCAGCAGTTTGTGCGAACGCTGCGCCACTTCCAGTTTGCGTTCGCGCGAGAAGGCTTGTGCCTGCACCGGATCCTCGTCAATGCACCCGACGATCACCGCCGCGCCGTACGTCCGCGCTAGCGGACAGATCTTTTCGAATTTCTCTTCGCCATCTTCCAGGTTGATCGAATTGATGATGCCCTTGCCTTGGCAATACGTCAGCGCCAGCTCCACGCCGCGCGGGTCCGTCGTGTCAATCATGATCGGCGCTTTGATTTTGCGGATCAGCTGCTCGTAGAACGGCGGAATGTCGTTCAGCTCCTCGCGGTCCGTGCTCTGCAGGCACACGTCCACAATATGCGCGCCGCTTTTCACCTGCCGCCTCGCGATCTCGGTAGCCTCTTCCCACTGCTCCGCAGCCACCAAACTCTTGAACAGCCGCGAACCAATCACGTTGGTCCGCTCGCCTACAATCAAAGGCCGGGTGCTCTCTTCCGCCTCAATAACTTCAATCCCCGAATAAACCGCGCGATGGTTCGATTCCAGCGGCCGCCGCGGCTTTTTCCCGGAAGCCATCTCCGCGATCGCGCGAATATGTTTCTCGGTAGTCCCGCAGCATCCGCCCACAATATTCAGCCATCCGCGATCAATAAATCTCTCCAGCTGCTCCGCCAGAGTGGTCGGCGTCTCCTGATACAACCCCTCTTCATTCGGCAAACCGGCGTTCGGATAACAAGAAACCGCCCGATTCGTCAGCGACTGCAGCGTGCGCACGTGGTCCGTCATGAATTCCGGGCCAGTAGCGCAGTTTAATCCCAGCGAAATTAGATCCACGTGATCCAGCGAAGCCCACAACGCCTCGACGCCTTGCCCCGCCAGCATCGTGCCCATCGCCTCGATCGTCACCGAAACCATCAGCGGAACCGGTTGGCCCAGCTCGCGCGCCAATTCTCGAATCGCCAGCAAGCCCGCCTTGATGTTCCGCGTATCCTGGCACGTTTCCAGCAGCAGAATGTCCGCGCCGCCCTCCAACAATCCGCTGGCCTGCTCGTAATAATTATTGCGCAGCTGCTCGAACGTAATTCCGCCGGTCACGCTGATCGCTCGCGTCGTCGGCCCCATCGAACCGGCAACAAACCGCGGCTTGCCCGCTGTGGAAAATCCATCCGCGGCTTTGCGCGCCAGCTCCGCAGCCACGCGGCTGATTCGGCGAGCTTCCTCGCCCAATCCGTACTCCGCCAGTACCACCGGCGTGCTCCCGAATGAATTTGTCTCGATGATGTCCGCGCCCGCGTGCAGATACTTGCGGTGGATTTCCAGCACCACGTCCGGCCGAGTCATTACCAGGTTTTCATTGCAGCCTTCCAATTCCGGCCCGCCAAAATCCTCGGCAGTCAGATTGGCCTGCTGCAGCATGGTCCCCATCGCGCCATCCAGAATCAGGATGCGCTCACGAAGCAATTCGCGAAGGGCTAGGCCCTGTTGGATCAGATTGGTCATCAGTTCAACAATTTTACCTGAAGGTGGCAGGCACGAAGGGAGGGAGCATTTTTCCGCGCGCCTGAAGCACAACAACTGCGGTCACTCGCGCTGCCGTTCCAGTTTTTCGGCGTTAGGCGGTTCGTGAAGGCGTTTCGCTCACCGTGCTGCTCAGAAATTCCACCGGCACGTCGCCGGGAAGCAGGCCCGCCTGCGGCTCCGCGCGCCAGCAATTCGCGCACGGCCCGGCGCCCTTCTTCACCGTAATCCAGCGTCCAGCGGTTGACGTACATTCCCACGAACTTGTCGGCCAGCGTCGGATCCATGTCACGCGCAAATTGCAGCGCGTAATTCAACGCCGGTTCCCGATGATCCAGCGCGTACGAAACGCTTTCCCGAATCACGCGCGACACTTGCCTCCCCAAATCTTCGCCCAGCTTTCGGCGAATCGCGTTCGCGCCCAGCGGCAGCGGCAATCCGGTCTGCTCCTGCCACCACAATCCCAGGTCCACCACGCGATGCAGTCCCATCTGAGAGAAAAGCAGTTGTCCTTCGTGAATTAGCAGCCCCGCTTCCACTTCCTTGTTCTGCACCGCATCCAAAATCTTGTCGAACGGCATCGTAACCGTCTCGACGTTTGGCTCGAATAGTTTCAGCGCCAGATAAGAAGTGGTCAGCATCCCCGGAATTGCGATTTTGCGTCCGGCCAATTCATTTTTCTTGATCGGATGCCCGGATACGACGATCGGCCCGTACCCCTCGCCGAAACTCGCGCCGCAATCCATCAACACGTATTTGTCAGCGACAAACGGATACGCGTAAAAACTGATCGCCGTGACGTCGTACACTTCTTTTTTCGCCGCCTGGTTCAGCGACTCGATGTCCGACAAAATATGCTCGAACTTCACGCCCGGCAGGCGCACTTTTCCCGTCGCCAGCGCGTAGAACATGAACGCGTCGTCGCTATCCGGCGAATGTGCCAGGCGAATCTCTTTTGTTTTTGGTGAAGCGGCTGGTGTGGACATGCTGGGTCCGTCCTGGCTCTCGCGCGAATCCGTCACTCACTTCGGCTTTACTGCGGCCACGCCGTGAAGACGCTGTGAAGACTATGATGCGCCAGCTGTCCTACCCGTCGCAGTGAAAGAAACCGAGGTGTGTGCGTCTTCCGGCGAGAGCGCCGAATATGCGCACCAAGAATACCATATGCCGTCGCCGCCCGTACAGACACGCGCGCCAGCCCTCTCACAATGGCGGCCCTGCTCCGGCCCGCTGCGCTCCTCAAGCTTCGCTTTTCGTTCCCGGGTGATTGCTGAAGCGTGTGCTGCTGATCAGCGAGGCTTGGACAGCGAGCCCGGCTTTTCGCTTGGCAAAATGAATGTCGCGATGCTTTCCACCACTTCCTCCGACACATGACCCAACCGCGCGTAGTCCGAAGGCTTCGACGGCCCACTGCCACGAATGAACAGATGATCCAGATCCGGATAAATCCGCAATGTCACGTTCCTGTTATTCGAAAGCGCATCCGACCAAGCCTGGAAATTCGAAGGCGTCACCTGATAATCCCGCCCACCCTGCAAAATCAGAATGGGAATTTTCAGCTTGGCCGCCGTTTTCAGCGGCTCATAAGCGCGCAGATCCAGCCAATACGCGCCGTACGTGGTCGCGCCTAGAAACTCGATCTTCTCTTCCGGTTTCAAGTTGGGGCTTTCGATCTCCTTCGCGGCATCTTCGACGGCATCAATGCGCTTTTGTTCCGCTGCCGTCGGCGTACCGCTCATCGCCGCCAGGTAGTGAATCTGCTCGAGCACCACTTTTTCCAGCGGCCGCGCATTCGCCGCCAGCATCACGATTCCGGCAATTTCCGTGTCGCCCGTCGCAATTCGCGGCGCCAGATACGCGCCCAAGCTGTGTCCCACCAGAAACACCTGCTTGGGATCAACTTTCGGCTGCTTCGCCACGAGCGCCACCGCCGCCCGCGCGTCGCTGATCGTTTCATCCTCCACGGTCATTCGCACGGGATCGTCGCTGCTCTGCACTGTATATTTTTCCGTGCGCTTGGTGTAACGGAACACCACGATGCCACGGCTGGCCAATCCCCAGGCCAAATCCTTGAAGGGCTTGTTCGGCCCGATCGTTTCGTCCTGATCTTCCGGTCCGGAACCCTGCACCAGCACCACGGCTGGAAATGGTCCGTTGCCCAGAGGGACCGTTAGAGTCCCCGGCAATTCAAACCTTCCATTCACTAAAGTTAATGGCTGCTCACTGAACGAATCCTGCTTGGCATAAGCCGGCGGAGTCCACGGCGCTGCCGGCGCCTGGTGAGGCCGGAAACTCAAACCGCCCAGCTTTCCGTCGGGATTGAAAACCACTGTAGCGTCCAGCAACGAATTCTCAAACTTGCACTGCAACTTCACCACTTGCAGCCCCTGCACTTGCGAAGTCTCCGTGCCGCTGATTGCCTGAAACGCGCCCGCCTGCTTGTTCAAATCGCGCCACCCGTCCGCCAGCTTTCCCGGCGGCAGCGCCTCCTTCATGCGCGCATCGTATATCGCTTCCACTTTCTCGAATTGTCCCGCCACCAACTCCTGAATGATCTGTTTTGCCGCGACGGCCGACGGCGAATCTTGTGCTGCTTCCTGGCCAGAGACGCGCAACGCCGCGCCAGGCATCGCCAGTAAAAATAAGATCAGTGCCAGCAAACCAATTTTCACGCGGCATCTCCTGCGCATACCTGCGCCAATCCATTATATGACGGGCTGGGTTTGCAAATCTCTTGCCGAGCCGAGCATCCCGCCTCGCGCGCCGCAATTACTGCACCGGCGAACGCGGAGAAGCCGGCAAAGGTGAGGCATGATGCGCCACTAATACCCACTGTTCATCCCGGCGCAAAAAAATGTTGGTCGTTTGTACCATGGCATCGTCGAAACCATCCGCAAACGCGGTGGTCACGTGCTGCGTGCAGGAAACCCATCCAACGTCGCCCTCCACGCGCACCCATACACCGCTCAAAGCGATGCGCACGCGTTTCGCGTGGCCGAAAAGCCGCGCCCAGCGCTCACGCACCTCATCCCACCCCAGCAGCAAATCCCAACCCGGATGAACGCAGGTCACGCCGTCGTCGTGCGACCACACCGCTTCCATCTCCGCCAGGTCCAGCGATTCGAACGCCGCGTAAAACTTCGTGTTCGCGGAGCGCAGCGCATCTTCGGGGCTCTGTCTCTGTGGGACCGTCTGGGTGGGCATGATTAGCTTTCCGGAGAACGAAGCTACAAAAAGTTTACGCCAAGGCTGGGCCTGCTTGCTTACGCTGCTTCGCTACAGTCGCTTGTCTACGCTTCTCGTCGCGCCAGTTGTAATCCACCTGCAGCCGCCACGATCAGCGCCATCTTGATTATCTCGCCAGGGAGAAACGGCAGCGCGCCTTGACTCAATGCCGCGCCCCATCCCATTCCCAGAAATAACGCGAGCCACGCGCAACCGCACGCGAAAATAATCGCTTCACCAGAAATCAGCGCGCCAATCAGCGGCAATCCCGCCAGCCACGAACTGCTGTCGCGCGAATCCCTAAACTTCGCGCCGCGCTCCACCAGCCAACCAGTCGCAAACGCAGCCAACGGATACGAAAACAAATATCCCGCCGTCGGCCCAGCGAAACGCGCCAGCCCCGGCAGCCCCAGCGGCTGAAACACCGGCAACCCCGCCGCGCCCTCGAGCAAATACAAAATCAAAGTGATCGCGCCGCGCCGCGCCCCCAACAACACCGCCACCAGCAGCACTCCAAACGTCTGCCCCGTGATCGGCACCGGCGTCCAAGGTAGGGGAATCACGATGTGCGCGCACAACACCAGCAGAATATTTGCCGCGGCGATGCGCAGCGCGTCGGCCGCAATGCCTTCGCCGGAATAAATTCGATCGGCCGGAACTTTCGATTGTGACATCCGCATTCCTTCTTGCATATCAGTGTCAGACTGGACCGCAACCGGGCCGCAACCGTGTTAAAGATTACCGAAACTGGCAGGCATTATACCTGAGGCCGCCGAATCTCACGTTCACTTTTCGTCCGCGCCTTTTTCGCTGGCTATCAGAGGATCGTCCACCGTCGCCACCTTCCCGCGTTTATCGTCGCCGTGAACTTTTCCCGCGGTGTCCAGGAAGAAAGAACGCTTGCCGGGTTTCGGGTAAGCCTCCGGCGTGGCCGCCAGCTCGAAATCGTTATCATTTCCATTGGGGTCCGGCGAAATTCGGTAGCGGAAAATGTAGCCGTCATGTTTTCCCGCCGCCATGTCTGCCGGCACCAGCGCCGCTTGCTCCGGCGAAATTTGATCCTTAGGCGCCGGACCCATCTGCTCCAGCGATTCCGGCAATTTTCCAAACGCCCGCCGGTAAGTCTGTATCGCTTCGGCCAGCGCGCGCAGATCGGCGATCGCAGTGTCTTCGTGCGTCTGCAAATCCGCCACCGCCCATTGCTTCGCCAGTTGCGGCACGTCAAACAGCACCAATCCCAACGACAGTAATCGCCAGCTGCCCCCTTCGCGCACCATGCCGAATTCCGCCTGCTCGCTGTTCACCACCGCCACCGGAATGAACGCCAGATTCTCCTGCACGCGCGGCGTGCCGAACCGGTATTCCACCGTGTTGTTCTCGGCCCGGCAGCGCAGCACGATGTGCTTTTCAGCATCGGCGGAAAGCAACGGCTTGCCGGGATCATCGGAAAGTGAAAGCCGCTTCATCAATTCGCTGCGTTGTCTCGGCGGCAGCGCGCGAAACGCTGCAGCGTTTGCCGTAGTGAGGTGACTCGCGAAATCCGCTTCGTTCGCGCGGCACGCCGCCACCAGCGTATCCGTCAAAGCCGTAGCCGGATCCGCCGCATCGCCGGATTCCTGCGCGCGGGCCGTCGTCGGCAGAATCGCGGCTGTGAAGATCAGCAGCCCTGCCGCCATCGCGCCCATGACGCCGCACGCTAGTCGGAATCGTGGATTCATCATCAGGACTAAGAGTTGGCCTGCGTCAGTATGGTTGCAAGCTCGCGCGTGAATTGCGAGCGCGCCATCACCTGCGTACAGCCTGCCGCTCGCGCCTGCTGCGCCAAATCCGTCTGCACGTGCGACAGAAATGCGATCAGTGGCAGTCCCGGCGCCTTCGCGCACGCTCGTTCGATTGCTTGCAGCGGACCGCCCCGCGCGTTCAATCCACAATCACCAGCTTCGGCGCTTCCTTCGCAATTTCCGCGAGCAGCGCATCACCCGTCGTGCTCGTGCGCACCGTAATTCCCAATTGCTTCGCCGTCTCCAGAATTTTCGCCTGGAAAAATAAATCATCCACCAGAGCTAGAACCTGTGCCATGCCGCTGCACCTCGCCCACCTTCGCATCTTGTGAGCCACCGCGCGTTTACGCGCGAATCGCCGCTCTTCGGTGTACCACGCGCCACCGTGCCGCACAAGCGCCCCTTCGACAACATCTCCGCATTGCGGTATAAGAGAATTTCGCCACCGCTGTTCGGGAGGATTCGATGGCCGCCACCCCAAGTCCAGACGCGCTGCCCGGCCTGGCCGTTCTTGAACAAACTCCAATCATCATCGAGAAAATCGTATGGGCCGCCAGCGACGAGCAATTGCACTGGAAGCCCGCCCCCGATCGCTGGTCCATCAGCGAAGTGCTCGCCCATCTGGCGGACGTTGAGGTCGCCGGCTTCCGCGAGCGCATCCAGAAGATGCTCGAACAAAAAAATCCAGAGCTCGACGCCTACGATCAAAACGCCGCCTACGCCGCGGGCCGCTACTCCTCCGCCAAAGCGCGCGAAAATCTGAAAAAATTCTGCCACGAGCGCGATCGCAGCCTTTCCGCATTGCGTTACGTTCCAGCCGGCGTCCTCGCGCGCACCGGCCAGCATGCCAAGATCGGCCCCATCACCGTCGGCCAATTAATGAACGAGTGGGCGTTCCACGACCTCGGCCACATTCGTCAGATCGCCGAACTCTATCGCTCGCGCGCATTTCACCCATACATCGGCCCGTTTCAGCAGTTCTACACCATCAAGCCGTAGCGCGCTGCTCGCAACATCGTGCGCCGACGAATTCCATGCCAACTGTCGCGCAGCGCATTCTCTCCACCTTCGATCAACTCGAGCGTCCCACGCTCGACCTGCACACGCTCTTCGAATTTGTGGGCGGCAACGCTCCCGGTGATCGCGAAGCCGTCCTGGATGCCGTAACGAATCTTGTAAAGGAAGGCCTGCTCACCTCCGAAGGCGGCGGCGATTTCTACCGCCGCACCGAAGAAGGCCGCCTAGCCCTTGCCGCCCCCCGCGACGTCACGATGTACATGCGCGAAGGCTGCCACCTCTGCGAAGAAGCCAAAGCCGCCATGGCCCCGATCCTGAAAGCGCTAGGCGCGCGCCTGCAAGAAGTGGATATTGACGATGATCCCGTCCTCCTCGCCCGCTACACCAACGACGTCCCGGTAATTTTCGTCGGCGCACACTTTTTCGCGCAACATCGCATAGACGCCACCCGCCTCCGCCGTCACCTCGAAAGCGTAAAACTCTAGGAGCATTGGAAGAACCGGGACCTGTAAAATCAGCACGTAGGAAAAAACGAAATGCCTGTCGTCCGAATCCCGCAAAGCGGGTGAGGGATCTGCTTTTTTCGTGTGTAACGTGGAATTCCAGCGAAGTTTAATGCTCTGCTTCTTCCTGCGCCCCAACGCTCTCATCCGGCACATCGCCCGGACGTCCCTTTACCCGGTCATACACGCTAAACGCGCAAGTAGAACCCAGCGCCTCGTTGTAATAAGTCGGCACGCCCAGCGCCGTCCGCAATTCCTCATTGAACCGCCGCAAATCACCGAGCTGCTTCACCTGCACCGGAAATTTCTTACCCTCGTGCCCAATCAAAAATTTCTGATAACCGGCGTCCCACAGCGACGTGAATTGCCCCTGCATCATGACGCAAGGAATTTCGGTCATCTGAAAGCGGCTCTCCGGCGTCTTGCGCAACTCCGCGCCGCAATTATATTTCTCAATGCGCACCACTCCGCCGGAATTGCGCACTAGAAAGCCCTTCGCCGAGAGCGATTCCACGGTCGGCTGATCGAATAGTTTGTTCACGTACCACATAGCCATCACAGAATAGGGATTCGCCTCCCCGCCTGTAAAGACAAAAAATCGCTCTCGCCACAAACGATCGTAGGGCGCGAATGCCAACCGCTCCCGCCAGGTAGTTTGCCGCCGCCCTCCGACTGTGGGAATATCGCTCGCTCGGTTTCGCGCGGAGCTGCGCCGGTGTTCTGCTAAACTGGACCCAGATACGTGAATATCAGGCGTTTCTAGCAGCATCTAAGACGCAGGCTCGCAAGAGTTGCAGTAGTTCGCTCGCCCGAGCCTCAAATAAAGCCAGGAACCACGCACCGTGAACGCAGCCAACAAACCAACAGTCGCGTCGCATGACCAAGCCAGCAGCGCGAAATCCAAAATTGGCGAGCACTTACTCGACCGCATCGGCAACACTCCGCTCCTGCGCCTCGAACGCATCACCGCCGCCTTCCCCAACGTGGAATTTTACGCCAAAGCCGAATGGTTCAATCCCGGCGGCTCCGTGAAAGACCGCGCAGGCTATTCCATGATCCGCGCCGGCGAACGCTCCGGTGACCTGCGCCCCGGCAAAATAATCCTCGACGCGACCAGCGGCAACACCGGCATCGCCTACGCCATGATCGGCGCCGCGCTGGGCTATCGAGTGAAGCTCTGCCTCCCCACCAGCGCCTCGCCCGAACGCAAGCACATCCTCGCAGCCTACGGCGTCGAAATCGTCTATACGCCGGGAGACGAGGGCACCGACGGCGCCATCCGCCGCGTCCGCGAAATCTACGAATCCGATCGCGAAAAATATTTTTATCCGGACCAGTACAGCAATCCCGCGAATCCCGCCGCACACTACGCCACTACTGCCCCGGAAATCTGGCGCCAGACCAACGGCACCATCACCCATTTCGTCGCCGGCCTCGGCACCACCGGCACATTCGTCGGCACCACGCGCCGCCTGAAAGAACTAAACCCCGCGATCCGCTGCATCAGTTTTCAGCCGGATTCCGGCTTCCACGGCCTCGAAGGCTTGAAACACCTCGCCACCGCGATCGTCCCGCGCATTTACGATCCGCATCTCGCCGACGAAGACATCGCCGTGCGCACCGAAGATGCCCACCAACTCGTGCGACGACTCGCGCGCGAAGAAGGCATCCTCGCCGGCGTCAGTTCCGGCGCGGCACTGTGGGCCTGCATGGACGTCGCCCGCCGCTTATCCGCCGGCGAACGCGCCGTAATCGTCACTGTGTTCCCCGATTCCGGCGAAAAATATCTCACCGAACAATTTTGGAGCGAAGCATGAGCGCCCCATTGCTAAAAATCCGCGAAGAACTCGCAGCCCAGATCCGCGCCCACGGAGTCGAAACCTATCCCTACGAATGTTGCGGCGCAATCCTAGGCCGCGACGGCGCCGGCGAGCGTGAAGTGCTAGCCCTCGTCCCCCTTGCGAATCGCCGCAACGATTCGCCGCGCAATCGCTTCGAAGTCACGCCCGGCGACGTCCAACTCGCCGAGAAAACCGCGCGCGAAAAAAATATCGAGCTTATCGGCTGGTATCATTCGCATCCCGATGCCCCTGCTCGCCCCAGCGAATTCGATCGCGAACATGCGTGGCCTTGGTACAGCTACATCATCGTCAGCGTGCAATCCGGCCAGCCGCGCGATATGAATTCCTGGCGCTTGCGCGACGACCGCTCCGCCTACGACGCCGAGGTCATTGAATCTTCCGCCCACTCTGCCGGCATCTAAGTTAAAGTATTCCGCCAATTCCGATCCGCTGCTCTACGGATGGATAACACAGCAGCATAGGCCCAGAGGAGGAATGCGAATGGCAGTAAAAGTGATCATCCCCACGCCGCTGCGCGCATATGCGAGCAAACAGGATAGCGTTGAACTGGAAGCCAACAACGTGGCCGAAGCACTGAACGGCCTAACGCTGCGCTTCGGCGACCTGAAAAGGCACCTTTATTCCGACGACGGCAAACTACGCAGCTTCGTGAATGTTTACGTGAACGACGAAGACATCCGCTACCTGCAGAAAGATCAGACGCCGCTCCGCGACGGCGACATCGTCAGCATCGTGCCTTCAATCGCGGGCGGTTCGTGCAATTAAACGGGAGAATTTCGTAATGGCCACCAAATCAGAAATTTCCGCGAATCCGGCGCCAGCCTCCGCGCCTGTCTCGCTTTCCAAAGAGGAAGTCCTGCGCTACAGCCGCCACCTGATCATGCCCGAAGTCGGCATGGAAGGTCAGCTGAAGCTCAAGCAGGCCAAGGTTCTGTGCATCGGCACTGGCGGACTCGGCGCGCCACTCGGTTTGTATCTCGCCGCTGCTGGAGTCGGCCGCATCGGCCTGGTTGATTTCGACACGGTGGATTCCACCAACCTGCAGCGCCAAATTCTCTTCGGCACCAAAGACGTCGGCCGCCCAAAAATCGCCGCAGCCAGCGATCGCCTTCGCGATTTGAATCCAGATATTCAAATTGACACGTTCGAAACGCACCTGTCCAGCGAAAACGCGCTCGACATTCTGAAAGACTACGACTTCATCGTGGACGGCACCGACAATTTCCCCACGCGCTATCTCGTCAACGACGCGTCCGTGCTCCTCGGCAAGCCCAACGTGTACGGCTCAATTTTTCGATTCGAAGGCCAGGTAACAGTTTTCGGTTATCCCGATGGCCCTTGCTATCGCTGCTTGTATCCGGAGCCACCTCCTCCCGGCCTCGTACCGTCATGCGCCGAAGGCGGCGTCCTCGGCGTGCTCCCGGGAATCGTCGGCTCGATCCAAGCAGCCGAAACTCTGAAGCTCATCATCGGCGTAGGTGAACCGCTCGTCGGCCGGCTGCTTCTCTTTGACGCGCTCGCCATGCGCTTCCGCGAACTCAAGCTGCGCAAAAACCCCGATTGCCCGCTCTGCGGCACGCGCCCCACCATCACAAAATTAATTGATTACGCCGAATTCTGCGGCATTCGCGGCGAAGAAGCTCCCACCCCGCAAACGTCCGTCCCCGAAATTACTCCGCGCGATTTGAAAGCGCGTCTGGATCGCGGCGACGATCTCTACATTCTCGACGTTCGCGAACCGCACGAATATCAAATCTGCAATCTCGGCGGCCACCTCATCCCGCTCGGCGATCTCTCCAAACGCGTCAGCGAACTCGATAGCTCCCGCGAAATCGTGGCCCATTGCCGCAGCGGCAAGCGTTCCGCCGAGGCCGTCGAATTCCTGCAGCGCGCCGGCTTTCGCAAGGTCCTGAACCTAAAGGGTGGTATCCTTGCTTGGTCCGATGATGTGGACCCCTCGGTGCCTAAGTACTGATTCGCGCTGAACACCATGTGCGCGAGGCACGCCCGCGGCGAAAATTTTCCGTATCTCGATCGGAGGATCGAATGCCAGACGTAAAAGTTACAGTCGTAAATAACGGCCCGTTGCTGATTGACGGCGAAGTCGAAGTAGTTGACCAGGAAGGCCATGCCTACGGCCTAGGCGGGCGCACCAAGATTGGCCTCTGCCGCTGCGGCTTCTCGGAACGCAAGCCCTTCTGCGATGGTTCGCACAAGCGCTCCACCTTCCAAAGCGTCGTCCAGGCGCATGAGCTGCCCCCGCCACCGGCCAAGTCCTGAACCGCTCGCTGCTGGGTAATCCCCGTGACAGTCTGTAACGTTTCTACCCCGCGCCAAGTCGAGTTGCGCGCCGCGCGCAGCCTCGTCCGGTTGGCAAATCAGCGCATCTGACTAATCAAAAACAACTTAGTGAGTACTGGTACCAATAGAACGAACGGTATCCCACTTGCTCCGTATTTCGCGGGCCAGTGTCACTTTCTTGGGGGTTTTGTGGGCCGTTCGGGCAGCATTTGGAGTCTCGTGCATCGCTTCCGCCTCGTCCTGCTATGGACGATTGCCGGAGGCGCATTCCTCGTCTCGCTCTGGATTCTGCGCAACTCTCCCTACGAGGCCAACCCGCTTCTCGATACCTATCTGCAGATGGCTGGGAGCCTCATCGGCTTCACCTTCGCCGCTAATGCCTTGGTTCGCTTCCGCGGTACGCACGATCGAATTTCTCTCATTTTGGCGTTCGGCTTCGTCCTGGCGGGTCTCATCGAAGCTGGCACGAGCATGACGTTTTATCGTGGCGCGCTGGTATCGGCTGCGGCGGGCGACTCGATTTCCTACGGTTGGCTGGCCGGTCGCACTCTGCTCGGAGTCTTGTTGCTCGCCGCTCTCGCTGTTGAGCGCCGTATCCCAATCGCTCGCGAACCCGCCAAGGAAATGGCCGCCGCTACTCTCATGGTCGGCGGCGTCGCCTATCTCACGAGCGTCTTCTACTTCATGTTGCCGCATGCGCCAAAAATTCATCCCGGCGCCATCATTCCGCGCCCCGCAGATCTGTTGCCCGCCGCGATTTATCTGGCGGCGACCATCGGCTACGCCCGCCGCCTCAATCGCGTCGGTGCCTACCTGGATCGCGCATTATTCCTTGCGGCCGGCCTCAACGTTCTCTGCCACGTCACAATGAGCGAATCGCAGCATCATCTCGACGCTCCGTACACGCTCGCACACTTCATGATGGTCATGAGCTACGTAATCGTTCTCGGCGGCACCCTGCTCGACAACGCCCAACTCTTCGACCAAGTCAGCCAGCTCGCCGCTTCCGATCCGCTGACGGGGCTAGCCAATCACCGCCGTCTGATCGAGGTTCTCGAAACTGAAATCCAGCGCTCCCGCCGCACCGGACGCAGCTTCGCCGTCCTGCTTTTCGATCTGGATGAACTGAAGAAAATCAACGATCGTTTCGGCCATCTCACCGGCAGCCGCGCCATCAAACGCCTCGGCACCGCCTTGTCGGACGGCAGCCGCGCCATTGATACGCCCGCGCGCTACGGCGGCGATGAATTCGCCCTCATCCTTCCGGAATCATCCGAAGCAGATGCAACCCAAGCCGCCGCCCGCATCTGCGAACTTCTGAAGAACGATGGCCAGCAACCCCCGATCAGTGTAAGCGTCGGCGTCGCCGTTTATCCCGACAATGGTGCGACCATCGAGAAACTTCTAGGCGCAGCCGATCGTGCGCTCTACCGCATGAAGGGCAAAAGCCACAAAAAATTTCGTCTGGGGCATGTAGCAGCCTGCTTATAAGAAAAGGGGGCATTGGAGAATGCGATTTGGGATGGGGATCCCAAAAAATTTCGTGGGACCGCGTCGCGAGACGCGTATTCCTATGGAAGTAGGCGTGCAAATCACCGGTCATCCCGTCATGCCCGGGACCGAAACCACGTTCACCGAAAACGTTAGTCCGCGTGGCGCGCGCGTCCTCAGCAATCGCCCCTGGAACACCGGCGACAGGCTGACGATTTCCACCCTAACCGGTGCCTTTCGCGCCATCGCACGCGTGGCCTATTGCCAGACCATCGCGCATTCCGGTTTCGCTGTAGGCCTGGAATTCGTCGAGCCCAGCGGCAACTGGGTCGTCGCCGAAACCTGCTAGCAATGCAGCTGTTCCCGCCATCACAACTCAATTTCTAAACCATCGAACCCAGAAGCGCGGGCTTCAGAGTCGGTGCGAGGACTACTGATTTGCGTCAGGGCACGGCTTCAGCCGTGCCACAACCGCAGCAACGTCGGAGCGGCTTAGCCGCTGAGGGAACGCGCAGGCTTACTGTACAAATCCGAAATTGGTGTCCGGCGCCGGCCCCGATCCTTCCGGCAACGTCCCAAACTGCGCCTCAAACCGCGCCACGTTTTCCTTCAACGCCTGCAACAGCCGCTTGGCGTGCGCCGGGCTCAAAATCACGCTGGATACCAGCTTCCCCTGCGGCACGCTGGGAAATAAATATATGAAATTCAGTGTGAACTCCTCGCCATTGTGATGAATCACCGCCAGATTCGAATATTGCCCCAGCAATTCCTTCTCGTCCGCCTTGATCTGCACCTGTTGTTTCTGTTGCTGGCTCGCTGGATCGCTCATTCGTCCGCTCCTCTGAAGTTTCCTCGCTCACTATAGCAGAGCAGGGAATCACGCTGGATTAGTTTTTGTTTACGCACTGCGCCAGGCCCATTGACCTGTGCTTTTGTTAAGCGTAGTTTATACTCAGAGTTTAGCTAGGTTAACCTATGGACATCTCGGAAAAAGATTCCAGCCAACTCGCTGGCCAGACGGCCCATCCGACCACCGAATCAGCCGTCGCGTCGGCCGCAGCTCCGGAATTGATCGGCCTCGTCACCCACGAGGACGTAGACCGCGCTCGCGACCGCTGGGAAGTGGCGCGCGCCCGTTGGAAAGGCCGTACCAAGACTTTCGGCGGCTTCCGCTTGCTCTGGCTTTTGGTCGGCCCCGGAGTTCTAGTCTTCCTCGGCGAAAATGATGCCCCCAGCATGCTTTCCTACTCCGCCGACGGCTCCCGCTACGGCGTCGGCTTCTTCATTCCTTTTGTCGTCCTCACTTTCATCATGGGATTCATAGTGCAGGAAATGACCGTGCGCCTCGGCGCTGTCACCCATCGCGGCCACGCCGAACTTATCTTCGATCGCTTCGGAAAATTTTGGGGCTTCTTCGCCATGGGCGATTTAATTTTCGGAAATTTTCTCACCCTCGTCACGGAGTTCATCGGCGTGCGCGCCGGCCTCGGCTTCTTCGGCGTTCGACCAGCCATCGCCGTCGGCGGAGCTCTCGTCATCGTCGTTGCCGCGATCACCACCGGCCGCTATTGGACCTGGGAACGAATCACGCTCAGCCTCGCCATCTTCAATGGTTTGTTTATTCCCGCCGCAATTCTCGCGCGGCCCGACTGGCACGCCGTCGGCCACGCCATGCTCACTTGGACGCCGTTCCCCGGTGGCAGCCGCTACGAAATTCTTCTACTCATCCTTGCGACCATCGGCGCCACCGTCACTCCCTGGATGCTTTTCTTTCAGCAAAGCGCCGTCGTGGATAAAGGCATGCAGCCCCGCGATATCAATGCCGGCCGCTTCGATACCCTTCTCGGCGCGCTGCTTGCTTCCGTGTTCGCCATCGCCGCGATTCTGGCCACGGTGCCGCTGTTTCATCACGGCATCAACGCCGCCGATTTTCAAGCTGCGCAATTCGCCGAAGCCCTCGAGCCGCTAATCGGTCACACCGGCGCCGCGCTCTTCGCTCTCGGGATATTCGAAGCTGGCATCGTCGCCGCAATCGCTATCTCCACTTCGTCGGCTTACGCTTTCGGCGAAGTCATGCAAACCGGCCACAGCTTGAACCGTCCGCTCCGCGAGGCGTGGCCTTTTTATCTGACGCTTTTCGGCTCAGCCTGCGCCGCCGCCGCGCTCGTGCTGATCCCGCGCTTCCCGCTCGAATTCGTAGTACTCACGGTCAACGTAATCGCCGTGCTCGCCATGCCTCCGGCGCTGGCTTTCCTGCTGTTGCTGGTAAACGATCCGGAAGTGATGGGTGAGCACGTGAACGGTTTCTGGGCCAACGTCGCCGGCGTCACCGTCACCATCCTTCTGATCATCGCCGGACTGGGCTTCGGCCTCGCCACCGTGTTTCCGAAATGGCTGGGTGGCTAAACTTTTTTTTGCGCATGAAATGGTTCGCTGAATAGCAGCATCGGTGTTAGGGGGAAAGAAATTGGACTCACACTATGCGGATGTTCCGGAAACCCCAGGCGCGCTCGCCCCGATTGACGTTAAATCGGAACAGCTCAGCTTGCGCGATCCTCGCGCCGTTCTCTCCCTGCTAGAAGCGGATCAGGTCGTCGCCGCCAAGCGCCGCACCCATTTCGGCCGGAAAAATCTCTCGTTTGGAACCAAGGCTTTGCTCTGGGGACTGCGTATTTATGTCGTCGCCATGCTGGTGATCGTGCTGATTTCCGTCTATCAAGCAATTCACGCCGCGCACTAGACAAATCGCCCGAGCCGCCCAGCAGTTGAAAATCCCGCAGCACAATGCGAAAATTTCCCCGGTCCCAATAGTCCCACAGGCAAACCCGCGAATCATGGCGTCTGACAAACTCGCTGACCGCAAGCCCAACTCCAAATTCAAGCCGAACCTGCTTGGCATTTTCGTAGCATTCATAATTGTTGCCGTTGCAGGGAGCGTCGTTGTCTATTCCCTCAGCGATTGGACCGCGCCGGAGAAAGCCCGCCAGCTGCGCAATCCGTTTCCTCCCACGCCGCAAACCATCGGCACGGGCATGAGCACCTACACGGATCACTGCGAGAACTGCCACGGAGAAGACGGCAACGGAAAAGGGGAACGCGCCGAAAAGCTATCCGTCGCGCCGACGAATTTCACCGACGCGCACACCATGACCCGCATGACCGACGGCGAACTTTTCTGGAAAATTTCCGAAGGGCATCGCCCCATGCCCGCTTTCAAAAACAAACTGAGCGAAGAAGAGCGCTGGCAACTCGTGGATTACATCCGCACATTTTCGCAGCCGCTGGCGGATTCGCCCGCCGAATCTGCCGCCCCGGGGCCCAATAAGGACGCCGCGCCCAAATAAAAACGCAGCGCCTGCCACCGCAAGCCCCGTCGCGCGAATGTAACTACTTCACGTTTCCGAGCGCGTCCGCAACTTCCTTCAAATCAGGGACCGTGGGAATATCGTAATTCTTGAACCACGCGATCTTCCCGGAGCGATCCACAATCGCAATCGCGCGTCCGGTAATCCCTTTTTCCGCCAAATACACGCCAAATTTTTCGCCCACCGCGCCGCGCGGCTGAAAATCCGCCAGCAACGGATAATGAATCCCCATTTTTTCCGCAAACGCCTTATGCGACCACGCGCTATCCACGCTAATCCCAAGCACCTGCGCGTCCAACTGCTCGAATCGCTTCATGTCATTGACAAAGCAGGCGTGCTCGTTCGTGCACACCGGGCTCCAGTCCAGCGGGTAGAACACAATCACCACATTTTTCTTTCCCTGAAAATCGGAAAGCTTCACTTCCTTCTGGCTCTGATCCTTCAACACAAAATCCGGAGCGGCCGCCCCTACCGAGATTGCCATACGAGATCCTCCTTGTTCGCTTAACGAACAAATTGAAAATTGCGAGTGCAGCGTTACGCGCCATCCATAATAGCCGATGCCTACCGCATGAACAAACGCCTGAACGCAGCGCCCAAACATTTGCGTCTGGCAATCTGCTACCATACCGCTTTGAAGGCAGGAATCGGAACGGCACACTTGGCGCGTATCTCGTACGACGAAGCGTATCCCGCAATCGAGTTGCTGCCGCGCAGCCACAATTGGTGGGCGTGGCTGAAGGGTACGCCGCCCGAATGTATTCATCTGGGCGAAGAATGTGATTGGATTGCGACACTGCTGCCGGACACGCTCTACTTGCGCGGGAAACGCAGCATAAAGCGCGAGCCGCCGCGCCCGGAAATCACGCTGTGCCGCGAATGTCTGTCCAAAGTGGTAGCCGCGGAGCTGGAATCGTTCCCGGGCCGCGTGGTAGCCTTCGAGCCCGATGCGGAAATCTTTACGCAGTATTTTTTCGTGGCGCAACCGGATTTTGAAGCGGTAGGATTGCGGCCGGAAGTTGCGGAAGCCATCGGCCAGCGCCTGGCGCAACCCGGCGGCTCCTGCGCGGAATGTGGATTCGCGGCAACCTGGCTGTGGTTCTCGCACCAGCAGATCGCGAGCCTGGATGAAGTGGAGCAAGTAGCCGCCGCGCCCGGCACCGCGTTTTGCTCGAGGCACGGCGCGCGCAACCTGCTCGCGGCGTTCGAACGCATCAAGGACGCGAACGTGTTCTACATGAATTTGCCGTACGGCGAAGCGGGCGCGTACGTCTGGATCTGAAAATGCAATTGCGCGAAGTGGTGGAAAAATATCTGCACGCGGCGGGCGGCTACGGAAAATCCGTGCCGATCTCAGCACTGAACCTGTCGCACCAGGAGACCGAGCGCATATTCGACATGCTCGACGAGGATTACCACATCAGCCGGTTTTTTCACTTCAGCAAAGCCGCCGGACAATCGTTTCAAATCAGCGGTTTTGCGCAGACGCATATCTCGATTGACGCTGAGATTCAGGAAATTTTGTAGGCTGCTTTTCCGCGCAAGAGAAGTCAAAGGCGCCCGCCTGAAGGCGGCCGTTGCGAAACCGCTCACTTGAGCACCGGATGAAAATCGAATTCAGGATCAATGTCCACGGGAATATCGCTCGTTTTTGCCAATAGCGCGCTCAATTCCGGCGGCATCCCGCCATATTTCTTGAACCATGCATCGGTCCGCGCGCGATCTCCGGTAGCTTCCTGCTCCAGCAATTCCTTCGCAAGCGATGCAATCGCGGCCGGCATTTTTTCAAAATCAATCACATAAAATCCCGTGGCGGGGTCGCGAGTAATTGCGCCCTGCTCCACGTAGTAATTGAACTGCATGATTTCCCCCGCGCCATGCGCTTCCGCCACGCCGAATCGCACGGTGCGAAAAATTCCTGCAACGTAAGAAGCGTAGGTGATATTGCGCCGTTCCTTGGGCAGCACGCCGTGGTCAACCAGCCAGCCGTAACAAAATTCGCCTACCACGTCGGCCTTTGATTCCTCCAGCGCGGAATAGGAAGACCCGATCGCTTCGTTAATTTGCACTTTGCCCTGAGCCGTGTGGGCGAACGCCGGCCCCAGTCCGTGCGAAATTTCGTGCATGATTGTGTCGGCCAAATAACCCTCGCCGCTCGCCATCGCGGCCTGGTCCGAACGCATGGTGCGCTGCGCCAGCGGCAAAATGATGTAGTTCACGCGCGCATCCATGAAATTCTTCCAGAATATTTTCTTCGAGCCTTTTTCTTCGTGGATGCGCGGATCGTTCGGCAAATTGTCCGCCACGGCCTGGTAGCCGTGCAGCAAATCTCCCGCGCGATACGGCGAGTCCACGACCTCCATCGGCGATTGTTTGCCGCGCTTCGAAGGCAAGTCAGCGGCGGGCAAGGGAAGCGCTTCCTGCAAATCCGGCACATATTTCTGATAAAGAGCCAGCTTCTCGCTCTCCGCGTCGTTGCGAATCATCACCGAAGCGCCGTAGGTGGTTTTGATGCCCAGCAGCGAATCGTCATAAACCTCGTAAGGCGCAAACACCACATCAAATTTCGGATTTTGCAGATCCAGCCATGCGATGTCGCTAGCGAAGTAATCATCCGTCAGCAGCGCGTCAGCCCGCAGCCGCAAGAATTTCGCAAATGCCGGATCATTGCTCATCGCCGCAGCCTCGCGCAGGTCTTTCGCCATCGGCTCCAGAAATTCACGGAACTCGACGTGGTAGGGAATCGCGATCAACTCAGAGCCGCCAGACTGTGGTTTGTTTCGCACCACGCTGAATGGTGCGTACAACGATGCTTTCTGCTCGGGATGCGCCGCCACATAAGCATCGAATTTATCTTTAGTCATCCCCGCCGGATAAAATCCACGGCCCGGCGGCATCGGCTCGGTCCCGACAAACGGCTTATCATCATCAATCAGATCAAACCGGCTGCCGTTGATTTTCAGATAGCGCCGCAGCAGTAAGTCCTCCGGATCCTTGCTCTGTGCGAGTGACAAGTACAGTTTCAATCCTTGCGGATCGTTCTGCCGCCAGTAAATGCAATCCAGCAACCCGGAAGCATCCACCAGCTTCGCCACCATTTCCTTCTCGCGCGCGCTAAGCCCCGCCGAATTGAAGGGCATGTGCACCCGCTTGAATTTCGCGACGCGCTCGGCCAAATCCGGCACCACGTAAAGCTTGGCGGAAGCGCCTGACGTTGCGGTCGCTGAAGCGGCCGCAGACTGCGCGGCCGCAGCCGAGTGCTGGTTTGCCGCCAGCGGGTAAAGTGATGCCACGGCGATGGCCGCGCCTGCCGCCAGCGGCAGCAACGAGCTGAGAACACGATTCTTAGTCATAGGGTGGCAATTCTACCGTGGCGACTTGGTCGGAGAAAGGGGGTAGATCGCAGGTTGTTCAAAAGTCTTGAATAGAATGGGTAACAAGCGCTCAAAAGTACGGAATAGAAACCGTTTCTTGTTTGTTGTGAACAGGTTAGCTTTTTTTCGCGTTCGTTCATTTGTATCGAATAGAAATGGCGTGATTGGTGAGTTGCGACTGGTGAAGCGAGGCGTGAGGGCTAGAAAGCGACAAAAACTAGCGATTGATTTGGGGCGCCGGTGTTTGTTTTCAGCGAGTTGCGGCGGTGTTCGATTGTGTTTCGCTAGCGATTGAATTGGGGAGGGTGGAGTGGCCGCGCGCTGCGCTGAACCGCGAGCAGCATTGGCCATGTGACCCCCTAGTCGAGACGAAATTAGCCCACGACTGATGATAACATATTCGGCAACGTAGCACAAGAGGAAACAGGGCGGTTAGCGAAGCGCCGGAGCAATTGCGGGGGGCCGCTGTTATTGGGCGGGACTGCCGAGCTGCTTCAGCTTTTGCTCGGCGCTGCCTCTGATCCCATCGCGGCGCTGCGGGCTGTCCGTCGTGTCCGTCGCCAAAAGCTCCAGCGCCTTTTGCGCATTTTGCCGCGCCAGATCCTTTTGCCCAGCCGCCAGGTAAGCGTCACCCAGGCTGTCATAAACATTCGGCGAATTGGGATAAGCGGTCACATTCATCTGAAAAAGCTCGATCGCCACTTTCGTATCGCCCATCGCCAGATGCTCATATCCAAAACGATTGATCAGCGCCTCCGAAAATAAGACGACCGAGGGATCAGCGCGCCTCTCGTTCACGAACATCTGTTCGGCCTTGCGCATTCCATCCGGCTCATCCGCCAGCGCCAAAAACTTCGATTCCGGCGACCACGGAGCAAGCGCATGAGTAACCGGAGGCTCCGGCGAATTTCGCAACGTCGCGTTAAACCAATCCACAATCATCCCCGGTAATTCCGGGTGCGCTGCGAACATGTCCGCGCCGTGGCCGCCGACGGAATAGTGCACGAATTTGTTCGCCGGATCCGGTGACACATCGTAGAGCCACTGCATAATTTCCACCACGCCAGGATCATTCACGTCGTCATCGGCCGCCGCCAGAAAGAGCGGCAGGTCCGGTGAGTTGTGCAAGAATTGCCTCCCCGAGCGATCGGTGGTTTCCGACAACAGCACCAGCGACTTCACCTCCGGATGGCGCCGCGCCAATTGCACCGCCTGATTGACGCCGCAGCTCGCTCCTCCGGCCCCGATCACGCCGCGATTCACGTTCGGCTGCGTCTGCAAATAACGAAACGCAAGGTCAACGTCCGCGGGCCAAAGTTCCTTCACGATTTGGTCGGCTTCCTGCACTGACGAAACTTTGTCCGGACCTTTGCCGCCGCTCTCGCCGTAGCCACGAAAATCCATCGTCATGACGTTGATCCCCGAAGCCGCAAGTCGCGCGGCGAGATCGTCCCATACTTTGCGTTGACGATTGCACTGATGTAGCAGCAGAACGCCCGGTCCGGGCTGCGCAGCGGCGAAAAAAGTTGCCTTCAGAATGACGCCGTCGGGAGCGGGCAAATCCACCGCGCGCGGCGGCGGTGCCTGTTGCGCGGCGCACGCCATCGGCAACGCGAGTGCAAAAATCAATAGGGCGAAAAGAATCCGAAGCAAAACATGGCGGCAAGATCATGGCCACCTCCCGGGAATGCCGTATTTTAGACACCCGGAAAGAGGGAATTGCAAGCGAAATGGGTTTGTAAGCGGGGACGTGCAGCGCCAGATTTCCAGCCGACCGCGGTCCATCAGTTCCCGTGAGCAGGAATGGTCTGGCGCAGCGGCTTTTCAGTCTTGGCCGCGTCTCGTTCAGCCTGTCCAGGAATCAGCTGGTATCCGTGTTTCCCCGGACCCGGAAATACCTGCGAAAGTGCCATCAAATTTGCATACTTGTTGAAGGCGATTTCCGCGGCGTGAATTGTCGGGTCGGCGGGGATGGACAGCGCCTCCACCTTCGTGGACGCGCCACCGCGCGGGTTGCTGAATTCCAGCGTCAATTTGGCGGCGCCCGGAACTTCGACGGATTACGAAATTGCCCTCTGGGAAGGTTGTATTTCCAACCACAAACGGCCGCGACATTCTGAACACAATTTGGGTGCTGATTTGCGCGCTGGCGGCAAATGCGCTGATGGTCACAGCCATCAGGATGTAGAGCGCGAGTTTTGCTGCGAGTGGCTTCATGAAATCTCCTTGCGGTATGAATGTGCACGCGAGGATATTTCTCCTTCTGCGAGATGTCCACAGCAAAAATCAGCGCACCGGCGACGCTCCATGATGATTGCGCGACCGTGCGACCGCGCGGCGTGTGGTGCTATGCTCGTCGCGTGGGAACGCAACACGAAGTGCAACAGGAGCGGGCTCGCGCGGGACTGTGCGCGGATTGCATCCATGCACGGCGCATTGAATCCGATCGCGGCGCCATATTCTATTTGTGTGAGCTGGCAGCCGTAGATGCGGCGTATCGAAAATATCCGGCGCTACCTGTGTTGCGCTGCGCGGGCTATCAGGCGAAGATTTAACGCGCGTCCGGCACCTGCAACGGGAAGGAACTGATGGCCATTCAAACCGTGCTGCAATTGGGCGATCCGAAATTGCGCGAGATCGCCACGCCCGTGGCGAATCCTCGCGCGCCGGAAATCGCCGCTCTGGTGAAAGACCTCACCGACACGCTGGCGCACTGGCGAGCCAACACCGGCTACGGCCGAGGCATTGCCGCGCCGCAAATCGGAGTCGCGCAGCGCGTTATATTTCTGCAATTGCCCGGCGCAGAACCTTGGCCGCTGGTAAATCCTGAAATCATCGAACGAAGCGCGGAGAAAATCGTCGTCTGGGATGCTTGCTTGAGTTTTCTTTCGATTTTCATGCAGGTGGAAAGGCATCGCGAAATCAAAGTGCGCTATCAGGATCTGCAAGGCGAATGGCAGGAAATTCAAGCCGGTGCGGAAAAGGATCTAGCCGAGCTGCTGCAACACGAAATTGACCACCTCGACGGAATCCTCGCTGTGGATCGCATTACGGACACGCGCACGCTGTGCACGCGCGAGGAGTTCGAGAAACGGTATCGCGCGCAGAGCCCTTACGCCACAAGTGCGGCGCGCTAGAAGCCGGTTCACAAAGCGCGTTCGAAGAAAGAGCGCGGCTTCAGAGCCTTCGTGACAGCTCCAAAAGCGGAACTTCAGCGGCTAAAGCCACTCGGATTCTGCGCGGTTTATGTCGTGGCTAAAGCCACGACCCACAAAGATTCATGGCGCGGCACGCGGACGGGACGACGCGACATCACTTCGCAGCAACCGTCGTGCGATGCAAGCGGTCCTGCAGCGCCTTATTCTCGCTGCGAATCTCCGCGGGCAATCGTTCGCCGAATATCTCGAAAAATTTAGCGGTAGCATCGGCTTCTTCCGACCAATCACGCGCATCCACGCGGAGCAATTCATCCACCACGCCGCGCGAAATCGCCATTCCATCCAGCGTGAGCGATCCGGGCGTAGGCACGTAACCGATGGGCGTTTCCGTTGCCGCCGCCCGGCCCTCGATGCGGTCCAGCATCCACTTCAGCACGCGCACGTTGTCGCCGTAACCGGGCCACAGGAATTTCCCGTTGGCGTCCTTGCGGAACCAGTTCACATGAAAAATCTTCGGCGCATGTTTGATCTTCGGGCCCATTTCCAACCAGTGCTGGAAATAGTCGGCCATGTTGTAACCGCAGAAGGGAATCATGGCCATCGGATCGCGCCGCGTGACGCCCACCGCGCCGGTGGCAGCGGCAGTGGTTTCCGAAGCCATCGTCGCGCCAACGAAAACTCCGTGCTGCCAGTTGCGCGATTCATACACCAGCGGAGCAAGCCGCTCGCGGCGCCCGCCGAAAATAATCGCTGAGATTGGCACGCCCTCCGGATCTTCCCAGTGCGCCGAAATCGAAGGCGACCGCCGCGCCGGCACGGTGTAACGCGAGTTCGGATGCGCCGCCGGCCCTTTCTCCGGCGACCACGGCTCGCCCTTCCAATCAATTAATCCCGGAGGCGGCGGAGTGCCGATGCCTTCCCACCACGGCTCGCGCGCGCCGCTGATGGCTACGTTCGTAAAAATCGTGTCGCGACGCAAAGCCGCCATCACGTTGGGATTGGTCTGCGCGTTCGTCCCCGGCGCCACGCCGAAAAATCCGTTCTCGGGATTGATCGCGCGCAGCGTGCCGTCCGCTCCGATGTGCATCCAGGCGATGTCGTCGCCGACGGTCCACACTCGATAGCCCTGTGATTCCAGCGCCGAAACCATCATCGCCAGATTGGTCTTGCCACAAGCGCTGGGAAACGCCGCAGCCATATACGTAACTTTTCCGGAGGGATCTTCCAGGCCGAGAATCAGCATGTGCTCGGCCATCCAGCCTTCGGAACGCGCCATCCAGCTCGCGATCCGCAGCGCAAAACATTTTTTCCCCAGCAACGCATTACCGCCGTAGCCCGAACCCACGCTCCAAATTAATTTTTCCTCCGGGAAAATGCATCACGAAGCGGCGTTCAGGATCCACGCCGGCCAGCGCGTGCAGCCCTGGCACAAAATTATCAGTATTGCCGATGCGGTCCTGCGCGGCCTTGCCCATGCGGGACATGATGCGCATGCTCGCGACCACGTAACGGCTGTCCGTAATTTCCACGCCCACGCGGCTGTAAGGAGAATTCTGCGGACCCATCAAATAAGGCGCCACGTACATCGTGCGCCCTTTCATCGAGCCTTCCAGAATCGGGCGCACGCGGGCCTTGCCATCTTCGGGAGACATCCAATTATTCGTGGGACCGGCCTCATCTTTAGTGCGTGTGCAAATAAAGGTGACGCTTTCGGTGCGCGCTACGTCGTTCGGATTGCGGCGGTTCAGATATGAGTGCGGATAGGTTGCGGGATTCAGTTCGGTGATGATGCCGTCGTGTTGCAGGCCGCCGAGCATGCGGTCGTTCTCGGCTTCGGATCCGTCGCACCAGACTATTTTGTCCGGCTTCGTCAGGCGCGCGGATTCCTCAACCCATCGTTCGAGTGGTGTGGACACCTGGTCTCCGGGAGGAGGACGCGTGGGGTGCCGCTCGGCTAGCGGGCCGGGCCGGTCGCGACCTCGTTTACAATCGTTCTATACCAGAAAAGTCTAGGCCACGATTCGGCGAATTGCAAGTATCGCTGCGCTCGCGTGATTAACAGCAGCGCGCCTCGGAATTTTCACTCTTGGCGCAGGGCTTGCATGGGGTCCACCAGCGTCGCCCGATGTGCCGGGATGAAGCAAGCCAGCAGCCCCGCCAGCAGCAAAGCCGCGGCCACCGCGCCGAAAGCCGCGAAATCAAACACCGCGACGTTGAACAGCAGCCCGTGCATCACTTTGCCCACGCCGTAGGCTCCGAAGAGGCCGAGTGCGAGGCCGACGCCCGCCAGGATCATGCCCTCTTTCAGAATTAGCGCGAGCACGTTCCCCTGACCAGCGCCCAGCGCCATGCGCAGCCCGATCTCGTGGGTGCGCTGTGCTACTGCGAAGGACATCACTCCATAAATCCCCACCGCGGCCAGCAGCAGTGCGATCGCGGCGAAGCCTCCGAACAAACCCGCTGTAAAACGTTGCTGGGACAACGATCGGTCCATGATCTGCTCCATCGTCCGAGGATTCCCCAACGGGAGGTCCGGATCCATGGACTGCACAATTCCAGCGATGCTCTTGGTTAAATTCTCTGGTTCCACGCCCGCACGCAATGCGATAAGCCCCTGTGGCCACGGACTCTGCCAGAAAGGCACGTCAATTTCGGGGAAGTCTTCTTCCAGACGGCCGTTGCGAACTTCGCGATAGACGCCAACGATTTGCCATGCGACGGGGGGACCAAGTTTTGTGACGCCGGGCGTTAGCTGTTCAACGAGGATGCGCTGGGATAACGGATCGACGCCGGCCAAGAATTTCTTCGCGAAATTTTCATTCACAACGGCTACCTGCACGCCGCCCGCCCGGTCCTGATCGTTGATTGCGCGCCCCTGTGCCATGCGGATGCCGAATACCTTGAAATAGTCCGGAGTCACCATGTTAAAGCCTGCTACAGGCCGCTGCGACATGTCCGTGACTTCTTTGCCGGCGATTTGGAACGGCATTCCGAATCTTACGCCCTGCAGCGGCCCGCCCTCGGAGGCCGAGACGGCGGTGACGCCGGGTAGCGCTTGAATTTTTTCCAGCAACTGGCGGTAGAAGGTGGTGATTTGTACAGGATCCGTGAGGCGGCCTTTGGTTACAGGCAGATCGAAGGTGAGCAAATGATCGCTGCGGAATCCCAGGTCCACATGCGCGACGTTCCAGAGGCTGTGAAGCGCAAGGCCGCCTCCGGCCAGTAAGCTGAGCGCCAGCGCAAACTCGGCAATCACCAGCGTGCGTCGCAATCCGTGCCGTCCGGTGCTGCGCGACGAGCCTCCGCCCTCCTTTAACACGTCGTTCAAATTCATGCGCGCCGCTCGCCAGGCGGGAGCGCAGCCGAATAGCACGCCCGCGAGCATCACGGTGCCCAGTGTGAACAGCAACACTGGCATGCTCATCCTCACATCGGTTTCCGAAAGCAATGTGTACGGCGGCATCGAAGCCACGATCGCTTTCATCAACACCCACGCCAGCCCGACACCCAGCACGCCGCCCACGGACGCAAGAGCGAGACTCTCGATCAGGAACTGCGTGAATATCTGCCGGCGCGAAGCGCCCACCGAGGCTCGCACGGCCACCTCTCTTTGTCGCGCCGCGCCCCGCGCCAGCAGCAGGTTTGCCACGTTGGCGCACGCGATCAGCAGCACGAAACCCACCGCGCCCAGCAGCAACGGCAATCCCTTTTTTGTATCGCGATTCAGGAAATCGTTCTTGAGCGGCTCGACGCTCACGCCCCAGCCCTTATTCGATTTCGGGTAATCCTCCGCGATGTGCCGCGCCACGGTATCCATGTCGGCGTTCGCTTGCGCGATGGTGACACCTGGCTTCATGCGGCCTAAGACGACCAGCCAACGAAAATCGTGGTTCATCTGCTCCGGCGTGAAGACCAGCGGTACAACCAGCTGCCTGCCTAAGCGATCCGGCTGCCCTGGCGGTTGCACTCCGATCACCGTGTAGAGCTCGCCATTCAGGTGGATTTGCTTGCCGATAATGTTGGGATCGGCTCCGAAGTGTGTTTCCCACAATTTGTGGGTGATGATCACCACATGATCTTTGCCCGCTACAGCATCCTCAGGCAGCAGATAGCGGCCCATGAACGGCTTGTCGCCGATCAATTGGTCGAGAAATCCCGGCGTGAGGTAGCTGCCCTCGACTTGCACCGCGCGTTCCACGCCGGCGGAGACATTGAACTGATCGCCGGTGACCGCGCCCAATATTTGAAAGACCTTGCTGTCGCGTTTCCAATCCAGATAATCACCGGCCGAAACGGCATTCGTGTGTCCGCCATTGCTCGCCCAGACCACGACCAACTGGTCCGGCTGCGGATAAGGAAACGGCGCGAGCAACGTGGCGTAAAAGATGCTGAAGATCGCGGTGTTCGCGCCGATGCCCAACGCCAGCGCGAAAATAGCTACAGCCGCAAATCCAGGATTTTTTCGCAGCAGACGAAAACCAAAGCGGGTATCACGCAGGAGGTTTGGCATGCTGGCCCTCTCCTTCTCCGGCTGAGGAGATTAGACAAGCCCCGGTAAAGGTCACGATTCGAGCGATTACTTCATTCCGCGGACTCGGCACTATCGCGCAAGCGCGCGAAGCATCGCCCAGACCCGCGAACAACCGAATCCTACATTAGTCCGGGATTTTCCGCACAGGAATTGCGCCAGCTTGGCTGGTCCTTCTATCTCGCGCACGAGTAAATGGCATTCGGCCAAATGCTATACTTTCAGAATCATGTACGCGCGCAAGCTGCAAGCAGACCTAGTGATTGGCACAGAGCGCCGCCCCGCGCCGCTCGATTGGCTCGACAGTTTTTGCATGCGCAACTTCACGGGCTCGGCGGAATTTGACGACACGCTGCCCACCGCCGAAGGCCGTCTAGAGGCAGGGCTGGCGGTAGATCCGCAGCGGCTGGCACAAGCGATGAGCGAATGGTTCACGAAACGCGGCAAGGGGAACGGCCAGCCAGTAACGATCGAGCTGCGAGAAGTCAATACCCCGAAGTAATCGCCCGGAAGTCTACAGAATTTCGGATATTTCCTACGCGGAATGAAAGACGACAAAAAAAGAAGAGCCGAACACTCCCTGCGTATGATTGGGGCGTTGCAGCGGTCATCGCAGGAGGAGTTCGGCTCCTCACATCTAATCTGACGCAGGCGGGGAAATATAGTTAGCAGGCGCGTTCAGCAACATTCAACCGCTCTCAGCCGCCCTACTCCGCAGCCTCGAACACGCCGTCGTTTTCCTCGCGACCGCCAGAACCGCCGAGTCCACGCTGCAAAAATGCCTTAATCTGCGGCATGGCCGCGCGCGTGGCATCCTCCCCCGCGGCGATCAACTGCGGCGTCTTCACAAATTCGTCCCACAAAATGTGATGCACGTTTGGCTCGATCAACACATCCGTCATCCCGCGCCAAGGCTGATTGGCTACTGATTGAATAATCGAAAACGACCGGCTGATCACTTCAATCGTGTTGCGCGGTTTGGATTCCAGCAGCCCCGGCTCCAGATGAATCCCAATCACCATCTCCGCGCCCATTTTGCGCACTGCCGGCGAGGGCACCTGCTCGGTAAGAAATCCATCCACCAGATAATGATCCTGATGTTCCACCGGTAAAAACAAGCCCGGATACGCGCACGAAGCCCGCAGCGCCGGCCCAATCTCCCCCTCGGTGAAATGTACCGACGTGCCCTTCAACAAATCCGTGGCTACAATCGTCAGCGGAACGCGCATCTGGTGAAAATATTTAGCAGGCGTCAGGCGCTGCAAAAAATCCTGCAGCGGTTCATTCGAAGCCATGCCCATGCGCGAAAGCGTCCAGCGGCCGAAATCGCGGAAACGCGTAATCGCCGCCTGCTGTGCCATGTGCTCGAGGGTTGTGCCGCTGGCATAAGCCGCCGCAATGAGCGCGCCCACCGAAGTGCCGGCGATAAAATCGATCGGGATTTCATTTTCTTCCAGGACGCGCAGAACTCCCACGTGCGCGACACCGCGCGCAAAGCCGCCGCCCAGAGCGAGGCCCACTTTCGGGCGTTCGCCGCCGGTGCCATAGGCGAAGCTGCGCAAGCCTCGAATGGCTTTGCCCAACCATTTCGTGGTGCTTCCGATGTCAGACATTCCCGTCCCTTCACCACACTTTAACCCAATTCGCGCTTCCGGGTCTTTCCGGTTGACCGCTCCGTACCGCTTTTGTAACCTCACTGGCTGGGCAAACGCCGAGAGGGACACTGGTGAAACGACGCATCGAACGTGCAGCAGTCTTGGGGGCGGGCACCATGGGCGCGCGCATCGCCGCGCAACTGGCGAACGCCGGCATCCCGTGCTACCTGCTGGACATCGTTCCCACGAGCCTCACGCCCGCGGAACAGAGCAAAGGTTTGACGCTGGACAGCCCGGCCGTGCGGAATCGCATCGTGCTTGCCGGTCTGGAAGCAGCAAAAAAATCGCGCCCCGCCGCATTCTTCACTCCTGACGACGCGCGTCTCGTCACCCCCGGTAATCTTGAAGACAACATCGCCTGGTGTGGCCAAGTGGATTGGATCATTGAAGCCGTCGCCGAAAATTTGGAAATCAAGCGCAGCCTCTTCACGCGCGTAGAAGCGGTCCGCAAGCCCGGTACCATCGTCACTTCGAACACTTCCGGTTTGCCTATTCATCTGATCGCCGAAGGCCGATCCGAAGATTTTCAGCAGCACTGGGCCGGAACGCATTTTTTCAATCCGCCACGCTACATGAAATTGGTCGAGCTCATCGCCGGGCCCAAAACACTTCCCGAAGTGTTGCAATCGCTCGACGAAATCTGCGATCTGCGCCTCGGCAAAGGCGTCGTTCCCGCGAAAGACACGCCCAACTTCATTGCCAATCGCATCGGGACATTTTCCATGCTCAACGCGGTCCGCCAGAATGCTCGCGCTGGAAATGACCATCGAAGAAGTGGACGCCTGCACCGGCCCGGCAATCGGCCAACCGAAATCCGCCACGTTTCGCACTGCCGATTTGGTGGGGCTCGACATTCTCGTGCACGTCATACGCAATATCTACGACAACGCCACCACCGACGCGTCGCGCGAAATCTACAAAGTTCCGCCGTTCATGGAAGACATGCTCAAACGCGGCTGGCTCGGCGACAAATCCGGCGGCGGCTTCTACAAAAAGGTAAAAAAGGGGGGCGATTCGGAAATTCTCACGCTCGATTGGCAAAAAATGGAGTATCGCCCGCGCGTGAAAGCGAAATTTCCTTCGATCGAGGCCGGTAAGGCCATCGAAGACACGCGCGAACGCCTGCGCTCGCTCCTTGCGCCAGGCTTGGATGGTAAGGGCGGCGACAAAGCCAATCGCATGTTGTGGGCCAGCCTCAGCCAGACGTGCCTGTACGCCGCGCGCCTGATGCCGGAAATTTCTTACAGCGTTGTGGACGTGGATCGCGCCGCTCGGTGGGGTTTCGCCTGGGAGCTTGGACCGTTCGAAGTCTGGGACGCTGTCGGCGTCGAGCGCATGGCCAAAGCCTTGGAGCGCGACGGGCAGGAGCTGTCGCCGCTAGTGCGCAAAGTTCTCGACTCGCCTAAGAAATCGTTTTACGAATCCGAGAAGGGAACTACGCGCTATTTCGATTTAAAGTCACAAGCGCTCCAGCCCGTCCTCGAGCCTCCCGGCATCATCATCCTGAAATCGCTGAAAGAGCGCAGCGGTGTAGTCCAGAAAAATGCCGGTGCGAGCCTGATTGATCTCGGCGACGGCGTCCTCTGCTGCGAATTCCATTCCAAGATGAATTCCATCGGCGGTGATCTGGTCGCCATGATTCACGCCGGAATCACTCGCCTCAGCTCAGATTTCGACGCCATGGTCATCGGCAATCAAGCCGCGAATTTTTCGGTGGGCGCGAACCTGATGCTGGTGCTGATCAGCGCGCAAGAAGGCGAATGGGACGATATTCATATGGCCGTGCGCCAATTCCAGCGCGTCAACATGGCCATCAAATACGCGCCACGTCCCATCGTTGCCGCCCCGCAGGGCCTGGCCCTCGGCGGCGGATGCGAAGTCCCCTTGCACTCCGCGCGCATCCACGCCGCAGCCGAAACCTACATCGGCCTGGTGGAAACTGGCGTCGGCTTGATTCCCGGCGGCGGTGGCGCCAAAGAAATGTTGATCCGCGCGAACGAACACTCCGCGGGCGGCGAAGAACTCGATCTTTTCCACGCGCTCAAGCCTGTATTCGAAAATATTGCCATGGCCAAGGTTTCCACTAGCGGCGAAGAAGCCCGCGCGCTCGGCTATTTGCGATCATCCGATCTGATCGCCATGAATCGCGACCGTCAGATTGCGGACGCCAAGCAAACCGCGCTCGCGCTCCTTCGCACCGGTTATCATCCGCCCGCCCCTGCGCAAATTCGCGTGCTCGGTGAAGAATTCCTAACCGGCGCGAAGCTCGCCATTCACATGATGATTCGCGGCGGCTACGCTTCGGAATATGACGGCGTAGTCGGTCGCAAACTCGCAAACATTCTCGCGGGCGGGGCCATCACCGCGCCCCAGCTCGTGCCAGAACAATACGTCCTCGACCTGGAGCGCGAAGCGTTCGTCAGCCTCTGCGGCGAGCGCAAGACACAGGAGCGCATCGCGCATACCTTAAAGACAGGAAAACCACTGCGCAATTGAAATTTGACGAATTCAGGCCTGCCCCGCGCCGGCTACGCAACTTTCACCCGCTTGCGGTGTTGTTAATCAACGGAGAAACCTATTTGCGCCGAGCTGTATCTAAGTCTAGGAATTCCGCGTATTTTGGTCAGTCGGGGTGGCGTGTGAGCTGATGGAACTTTTTCCATCGTTTTTGTGAAAGACAATGTCCGTACTTCGCTCGCTGCGTGCTCGTGGTCCGGGATCATCGCGGCGGCGGACAAAACTAGGAATGAGCAGCGTGGAACTTTTTTGAGCGGCGCGTTGTCGAGTTGGGCGATGGCGCGCTGCTCTTCGCATATGCACCTATGCGCGATCTTAAACCGGCTCCCAATCCGAGCCTAGCCGGTCATCACTGATGACGCCAACGGGAGACTTCTGATGCGAAAGAGGATTCAGTTTTTTACTTTATTGGCCATTGCCGTCGCCGGGATGTTCACTCTTTCCGCTTGCGGCGGTGGCGGTGGCAGTCATCCTACGATAAATGATCTCACCGTCCTTCCCGGCTCGATCAGCATTGGTGTCAGCCAGACGGCCCAATTTTCCGCGTTCTTGAATGGCGCCAGCACTTCCGTCACATGGACGGCAAGCGGCGGCACGATTGATGGCACGGGCCTATTTACCGCGCCGAGTTCTCCCGGCGGCGTCACCATAACCGCCACGTCCGGCTCGAATACCGGCACCACGTCCGTAACGGTCGTCGCCGCGCAAACCTTGGTCGTAAATCCTGCCGCACTCACCATTCCAGCGGGCGGCGTGCAGTCCTTTGCCGCTACGCCCAGCGCAGGCGTCACCTGGAGCGTAAACGGAATTGCTTTTGGCGACTGTGTCGCTCCCCTGGTCGGCTCCGTGACGCAATGCCATGGCACGATTGATGGCAATGGCAATTACACCGCGCCGCTTTCGCCTCCTACCGGTGGCACCGTGACGATAGGCGCTGCGGCGGGTGGCAATTCCGGCACTTCCACGGCTCAGATTCTGTTTTCTTCTGCATCTCTTACCACCAACACCATCGGCACGGGTCAGTATGCAATTGCGTTCACTGGGGTGAGCTTTGCGTCTGGTTTCCCGGTGGATGTTGCCGGCAGTATTCAGACGACGGGATCGGCCAGCTCTTCGTCGGGCACGATTGTCGGCGGTGAGATGGATCTAAACGTCGGTATCGTGAATGCTAGCGGTGTGGCCGTCCAGGTTCCCGTGACTGGCGGCTCGTTTGTGGTCGGACCTCTGGACGGTCGCACATCCATCTTGTTAGCTCTCGCGTCCAATTCCGTTGCTGCGTCTTTCACCTTGCAAGCGACGCTGGGCACTAATCAGCACGCGCTGCTGATCAATTTTGATAACACTTTCACCGCGAGCGGCACGCTGGACGCGCAGAACATTACGTCTTTCGGCGCGGGGCTTACCAACAGGTACGCTTTTCAATACTACGGCCTCGATCAGAATCTTAATCCGGTGACGGTGGCGGGAACTTTTCTCGCCAGCAACAACAGTTGCCTTCCCGTCAACAATCCTAATTCGCCGGTAAACACTCAAGATTTCACTTACGTACCGCTTAATTCCAATACGCTGACGGTGGTCACCAACGACATCACGCTCAGCGGCTTGTGCACCAATCCGGACACTACTTTCGGACGCGGCACAATCACCATGAACTCCGACGATTTGGGTACCATCAATTTTTCCTATTACATGATTGATCAGACTCACCTAAAGATGGTCGAGATCGATCCGGCTCAGCCATACATTCTCTACGGCGAAGCCTACGGCGGACCCCTGGCGACCACGCCGCTCAACGGTGGAGTCGCTTTCACTTTTGGTGGCGCTGCTAATAACGCTCCCTACGCGGGCGGTGCCGTCTTTACGCTTAATGGTGCCAGCGTCAGCAGCGGCGGCGCGCTGGACATCAATAACAGCGGAGGTGCGGGCACGCAGATAAACAGTGCGATCACGGGCGGAAGCTACGCCAATGTCTCGACCGAAGGCAACGTGCCGGCTCGTTACACTCTTTCGCTCACCACCAGCAAGGGCACAGTTCTATTTGCGGCCTACACTTTCGTCACGCCGTCCAACACAGGCGCCGAGTTGGTGGAAATTGATACCAATAACGGCGTGGACGGCGCCAGCGGCACCGCTTATCAGCGCGGTGGCGTCAGCACCGTGCAAGGCAGCTTCGCACTGAATCTTCAGGGCGTGGGTTCTGCGAAAAATCAGGCGGCGTTCGAACAGGATATTACCGGCCAGCTGGGACTCGTCAACAACAGCACCACGCTGACCGGAACGCTGGATATCAACAACGGCGGACCAATCCCGGGCGTGCCGGTGCAGTCCAGCAGCACTCTGACTGCGCCTGCCGCGAACGGTCGCGGGACCGCGCAGGTAAACGCATCGGGCAGCGGCGTCACAGCGAAGTTCAACCTGGTCTATTATCAAATTGACAGCAATACCGAATTGCTGCTCGATGCCGATACCAACCGCGTCGCCTCTGGCATGCTCCTCCGCCAGTTCTGATCGGCGCACGCGCTAAATGAGGTTCGCTTCGCTCCAGCAGGCCGCCGCAGCAGCATAGCGGCGGCTTCGCCGGGGATTCTCTCGCCTCAGATTCCCGAGCTTCCAGTGATTCGCCCTATGCGACGCGCTCGAAAATCCCTGCGGCGCCCATGCCACCGCCGACGCACATGGTCACCATGCCGTAGCGCGCGTCGCGGCGTTCCAGCTCGCGCAGGATCGTCGCGGTAAGTTTCGCGCCCGTGCAGCCCAGCGGATGGCCCAGCGCAATCGCGCCGCCGTTTACATTCACGCGCGCCGGATCAATCCCCAAAAGTTTAATCACGCTCAGCGCCTGCGCCGCGAAAGCCTCGTTCAACTCGATCACGTCAATCTGATCCAGCCGGAGCCCCGCTAGCTTCAGCGCCTTGGGAATCGCAAATACCGGACCGATCCCCATTTCTTCCGGCGCGTAACCAGCAGTCGCGAACGAGACGAATCGCGCCATCGGCTTCAATCCCAACGCGCGCGCCCGTTCCGCGCTCATCACCACTGCGGCCGCCGCGCCATCGCTCGTCTGCGAGCTGTTTCCCGCTGTCACCACACCATGCGTGTGAAATGCCGGCTTCAACTTCCCGAGCGCCTCCAGCGAGGTATCGGCGCGCGGCCCTTCGTCCGTATCAAAAGATACTTTCACCGTTCGGGGCTTCGCGGACGTGCTCTCGCCAGCCGCAGCGGCTTCCAGCACCGTGTAGCTCACTTCCACGGGAACGATTTCATCTTTGAATTTACCCGCGGCGATCGCCGCCAGCGCTTTCTGATGGCTGGCTAGCGAAAATTCGTCGGCCTGCTCGCGCGAAATCGCATATTTCTTCGCCAGATTTTCGGCAGTCAGCCCCATGTTCAAGTAGGTGTCAGGGTGATTGTCCGTCAGCCAGGGATTCGGCGCGATTTTGTTCCCGCCCATCGGAATCATGGACATGGATTCCGTGCCGCCCGCCACCACCACTTCAGCGCCGCCGGCAATAATACGTTCCGCGGCCAACGCGATCGCCTGCAGACCGGAAGAACAAAACCGGTTGATGGTCATCGCCGAAACCGTGACCGGCAAGCCCGCGCGCAGCGACGCGATGCGCGCCACATTCATCCCTTGTTCTGCTTCCGGAGTCGCGCAGCCCACAATCACATCTTCAATTTCCGCGGCATCCAGTCCCTTTGCGCGTTCGATCGCTCCCCTGATCGCGACCGCCGCTAAATCGTCTGGACGAGTGGCGCGTAAAGTCCCCTTGCCGGCTTTGCCCACGGCGGTGCGCACGGAACTAACGATCACGGCTTCACGCATGTTTCACCTCGAACGCAGCACACTGCTTCTGGACGATATTCTCTATATTGGATGCAGCAGCGAGGAAAAAGCAACAGCGCGGCGTGGCGCGTGCGTTCGGCGCCTGCGAATCGTGGAACAAAACACCCGAAATCCGGGGAATGTAAAACGATCTAGCGATTCCCGCTGAACTTGATGGTCACCATCATCTCCACCGCGATCGGTTGCCCATCCAGCGTTGATGGCTCGTATTTCCACCGACGCAGCGCGGTCAGCGCCGGGCCGCGAAGCATCGCCGGACCAGACACCACCTGCATGTTCACCACGTTGCCTTTCGGATCGATCGTGGTTTTCACCACCACGTCGCCTTGAATTCCGGCTTGTTTCGCGACTACCGGATATTCCGGCATCACGCGCGACAGCAGCCGCGGCTCCCCCACCTTGCCGCCAATTTTCACCGGGCCGTCCTGCCGAATTTCCGGTGCTGCCGGGGCCGCTACGCTGGACCCAACGATTCCCGATAGCGCGCCACCGTTCGCTGAACCTTCCGCGGACGCAGCATCCAAAGACGGCGCCTGCACCGCCTGGTCCGCGTCGCCTCTTTGTGGCGCGACCGGATGATCTTCCCCTGCGTTCTGCAACATGCCGGGTGCCAGGTTCGACGTCGGCTTGGGCACAATTCTCGGCCCGTCGCCATTCGCATCGTTGCTGTTCGCCAGGATGGAAGGCATCGCCCCCGGCGCCTGCGCGATCACTGGCACAGGATGCGTCGCCGAATTATGCACGGGCGCCGCGTCCGGTGTGTGGCCGTCCCCAGCAATGGTAGGAGTCTGAAACGCCAGCGGCTGCGGAATTGCCGGCGTATTCGAATTGCTCGCGCCATTGTGCGCGGTGTTCGCCGTATGCGGCCGGAAGTAAAGTGCGCCGGCAACGACCGCGGCGAACAGCACAGTCACGCATGCCGCGATCAACATCCAATTATTGCCGCGCGACGAGCTGGCATGCTCCGCGCCGGTTTCGGCGCTGGAATCCAGCCGCGTGCCAAACGCGTCCACCGGCACGCCATGGCCGCCACTCAAAGATACTCCGCCGCTGAAACTTCCAAACACAGCGCGCGAACTTTGCGCGGGAGCCTCCGCAACTTCCCCGGCATGCTGTTCCGCGAGCGCGCTCGCTTCTGAATTTTCGGCCGGAGGAGCCACCACAATTCCGCGCTGATCTCCGCGCAGCTCCGTCATGGTCAACGACGCGGGAATTGCAACCTGTGGCGCCGCCGGAAAGTCCACTGGCGTGCTGGGTAGCGCGGCATGTGCGACGCTCGTTCCCGGAATTTCCGAAGAAGTGAATGTCGGCAGCACGCTTTCAGGCCGCGTAGGCGCGGGGGCCAGATGCGAGACTGGCGCAACGTTTTCCGGAGGCGCGGTCGAAGTGGCCGAAGCCGCAGGCTGCACTTTTTCTTGCGTCCCCAGCGAAATGAACGCCGGTTCCGGTTTGCTCGGCGCAACTGGAATCACGGGCGGGGGCGGTGGCGGCGGATCAAATGCCACGGGAGTAAAAGGCACAACAGGCTCGACTGGCGCGACGGGCGGCGGCGCCACCACAGGCGGCGTAACCGGCGTAGGTGCGGGCGCTACAAACGAAACCGGCGCGGCAGGTGCAACCGGCGCAACGGGGGTCGAAGAATTTTGCACGGGCGCAGCTTTCACCGGTGCTTCCGGAGTCACCACCGGAGCCTCCGCCGAAATCACCGGCGCAGTTTCAATCACCGCAGGCCGAGCCGGACCCTCCGACGGAAAATGAACGCCCCAATATCCCGGCTGCTGGTGCGTGAATTCCACTTCCACATAGCCCTGCATATTCGAAAACGTGCGCACTTTCACGACGCGGCAAATCGCGTCCTGGCGCGTCTTTAAATTCGTCACCACCAGCATTTGGCCCGCAGTCACCGCGGTGGACATGCGCAGCACGCCGCCGTGCGGAAACACAATCATCGTGCCGGTTTCTTCCTCGAAGGGTTCGGTGTGCGGCGCGGCCCCACGCGCTGCATCGGACACGCGAGAGCCATGAACTTTCACAGGGACTTCGAGCGAGAGCGCGTCGGCGCGCAAAGTGGGGCCGCCAGCCGCGGCCGGCTTCGACGCAGCGCTGGTCGGCGCACTCGGCGCGGCAGCAGTCGAGTTCGCAACTTCCACAGAATCTTTGATAAGTGGCGCCATATTCCTCAACGGCAGTGGTACGCCGTCCCCCGGAATTAATAACGTAAAGCCCCGTAATAAGTGAATTTTCGCGAGCTGTGCCAAATCGCGCCATAGTACCTTCGTACTGTGGGGGGAGCGTTTTAGGCACCAAGGAGGGAAGAGAAGAGCAGGCGAAAGCGCGATTCGTCAGCGGCGAAAAAATCTTCGAACCCTGCAAGCGGCAGCAAACATGCAGCGAACGCGACCCAGGCGATGAATCTGCGGAAATTTCACGCGCACGGCGCGACGCGGCGCAAAGATTCCGCGCGCGGCGGCGCCAGCGAGCCGATTATTTCCCCTTGACGGGAATGAAGATCGCGGCGGGCGGCGTAATTTTGTATACCTTCGAGAAATCACCCTGGTTTACGGCAATTCCCACGCGCCCTCGCGAATCTATATAAAGCAGAGGCTGGCCCACTGCCACGCCCATGAACGTTTTCTCGTAAGGCACTGTGTAGGGCTTGTTGCCGATCTTGACGGTGACTTTGTCTTCGATCGCGTAACCCAGTTTCTTGAAATCGGTGGCGGAAATATCGGTGATCAGACTGCCAAAGGGGTCGTCCAGCCCAATCACTGTGCCGGTGATGCCCTTTGCGTCCAGGGTCGCCGTCGGCGGATTCAACCGCACCAGCACATCTACCGCCGGCCCCGCGTGTGTCCAGTCTTCGCCCAGCGCCAGATGCGCGCCCGCCGGCGAAAAAATGTCGCGCCCGTGAAACGTCGAAGAAATCCTGTCGCCAATCATCCACGCCGGATTGGTGATTTCCCGCGCGCCCTCCAGTCCGTCCGCATCCACAATCGGCGTAATCAATCCGTTGTCCGGCACGACAAAGTATTGCCCCTTCTTCGTTTTCACGATCACGGCTTTGCGCGAAGTCCCCACGCCCGGATCCACCACCACGACAAAGACGGTTCCTGCGGGATAATAAGGCGTGACGCCGCTCAGAAACCGCGAAGCCTCCGCGATTTGAAATGGCGTCACCTGATGGGTGATGTCCATGATGCGCGCATCCGGCGCGATGCCGATCATCACTGCCTTGCAGATCGCGACCGCATCGTTGGCCGTTCCAAAATCCGTCATGAAAACGATCGTCGGCCGCGCAGCCGGCTTCTTCGCCGCTTCCTCCGGATGCGTCGCCTGGCCGCTGCAACCGGCGAAAGCCAGCATCACAAAAATTAAAATTGCCCCTGCGCGAGAACGGCTGTGGGCGAATTGCAAGGCTTCTCCTTTGCGTACACGCCGCCGAAAATATTTCACTTCGTGGCATTCATTCGACAGGCGCAAATTGTAACGCACGTCGCTCGCTTGCCAAACCGCGGCCAGCCAATCAACGCGCCGGCTGCGGCCTCTTGCGATACTGCTCGTAAAGTTCGCGATGTTTATTATCCGTGCTGGTCAGCTGCCCCTTGATGAAGAGATACCTCACCTGCGTCTGCAGTTCCAGCGGATCGCCGCTGGTGACAATGACGTTGGCAATTTTCCCCGTTTCGAGCGTGCCCAGCTGATCCGCCAGTCCAAACATCTGCGCGGCATTCAGCATCACGGCTTTCAATGCCTCGTCATGCGGCAGTCCGTAAGCCACCGCGGTCCCGGCATACTGCGGCAGCCGCCGCGAAAACGCCGTGCCGAAACTGGAAAACGCGATCGGAATTCCAGCAGCAAATAATTCCGACGGCTCCGTGTATGGTTTGTCGTAGGGCGTGTCTTCCTGCTCCGGCAAACGATTTGTCGGCGCCAGCACCACCGGAATTTTTTTCTCCTTCAGGAGCTCTTTCACTTTCCACGCTTCGGCCCCGCTGCCTAGAATCATCCGCAGATTTTGCTTTGTGCAAAAAGCCACCGCGTTGCGAATGTCGCGCGCTTCGTCGGCCACCACCAGCACTGGCAATTTTCCTTGGACCACCGGAACCAACGCTTCCAGTTTCAAATCGCGTTCGTAAAGCGCCGGAGAGCCTTTTTCTTTCGCCTGCGCGTAGTGCCGCGCGCGATCCATCCAGTCGCCCAGCGTGTTCACGGACTTGTCGTATTCCTTTTTCACGTCGGCGTACGGCTTTTCTTTAATGCTGAAGGTCGCAAAATCGAAAGTCCGCGTCTGGATCGAAGGCCAATTAATCACCATCGCCACCGAACGATTGATCTGCATCTCGTCCATCGTCCAGCCCGCCAGATTAAAAGCCGAGGCCTGCCCCGCGATCAGCCCGCCGCTTTGCAAATCGAATCCGGTGGTGCCAGGCGCCGCGATCACTTCCGTGATTCCGTTCGCGCGCGTCACCGCGATATGCGCGCTTGCGGGATTCACGGCTGTTGCGGCGACCAACTCCGGGTTGTAATCGCCGAGCTCGCTGACGTCCACGGTTGCGCTAACCGCGCTCACTTCGTTCAATCCGATCTGCGTCACCGGATCGAACATACCCGGATAGACTTCCAGGCCCGTCGCGTCAATCACTTGCGCATCCTGGGGAATAGCGATGCCTGCGCCCACCGCGTCGATTTTTCCATCGCGAATCAGCACCGTGCCATTTTCAATCGCTGGCCCGGCCAAGGTGAAAACTTTGCCGCCTTTGATTGCGTAGGAGGTGGGGGCCGCGGTCTGCGTCCACGCCGGAATTGCCAGCGAAGCCGTCAGTGCGAGAGCCAACGCGCGCGAGCTGAAATTTAATATCTTCACCGCGAGCCTCCGGCTACTCCGCTCTGGACGGCACCGTCATCATCCTGCGGCGGTTTCTTTTTCTGGCTGGGTTTCGGCTCCGGCTTTTGCTCGGACTTTTCTTGAGCCTTCTTCGCCTCTGCCGCTTTCTTTTCCTTGTCCAGCAGCGCCTGTTTTTCCGCAGCCAGTGTCGCGCGCCCCGCAACGTCTTTCTGCCGGTCGAAATAAACCTGCCCGTCAATCAAGGTTTTCTGCACCACCGCATACACGCTCAGCGGATCGTGATTGTAAATTGCCAGGTCCGCGTCCTTGCCCACATCAATCGAACCGGCGCGCGCGTCAATACCCAGCTGAATCGCGGGATTCAAGGTGATCAGTTTCAGTGCGTCGTTCGCCGAAAGGCCGCCGTACTTCATGCTCTTCGCCGCTTCCTGATTCAGCTGGCGGGCTTCCTGCGCGTCATCGGAATTCACCGAAACAATCACGCCGCGCTCCGCCATGAGCGCCGCGTTATAAGGAATCGCGTCAAACGCCTCCATTTTGTAAGCCCACCAATCCGAAAAAGTGGAACCGCCGGCGCCGGATGCCGCGATCTCATCGGCGATCTTGTAGCCCTCCAGCACGTGCTGGAAGGTCCGCACCTTGAAACCAAATTCGTTCGCCACGCGAATCAGCATCAAGATTTCATCCGCGCGATAGCAGTGCGCGTGCACGTAGCGCTTGCCTTCCATCACCTCTACTAGCGGGTCCAGCTGCACGTTGCGGCGCGGCGGAATTAGATTTTGTTCACCGGCCGCTTTGCGCTGGTTGTAGTCGTCCCACTGCTTTTTATATTCGCGCGCTTCGATGAACGCCTGCCGGATGACTTCTTCCACGCCCAGCCTGGTTCCGGGATAACGCGGCGTCACCCCGGGCGGCGTCGGAAAATTCGAGTGTTTGGGATTTTCGCCCAGAGCGAACTTGATTCCGGGCAGCGCGCCTTGAAACGGCAATTCGCTCGCAGGCTTTCCCCAGCGCAGCTTGATCACTACGGTCTGCCCGCCAATCGGATTCGCGCTGCCGTGCAAAATATTCGCCGTCGTCACGCCGCCGGCCAGATCGCGATAGATATCAATGTCATCGGGATTCAGCACGTCCGCGATATTCGCCATCGAAGAAACCGCCGGCCCCGCTTCATTCACGCTGCCGTCCACCGCGATGTGCGAGTGGCAGTCTATGATTCCCGGCATGACGTACTGCCCGGTCGCGTCAATGATCGCCGCGCCTTCGGGAGCCTTCAGATCCGCGCCCACAGCAGCGATTTTCCCGTCGTGAATCAGAATCGAGCCGTGTTCGATATTTCCGTGCGTGACGGTGAGCACCGTCGCGTTCTGAATAAATACAGTTCCCGGATTTTGCGCGTGTGCATCGGGCGGGACGCATGCAGCAAGGAGCAGGCAAGCGCTGAGGATTGCGCGTCTCATCGGCCCACCCCCTCGCCACCCTTTGCTTGCCTCGATCCCGCGCCGTCATCATCCTCCGGTTTTTTTTCGCCCGACTTTTCCGGCGCTGCTTCTTCGTGAATTTGAAACCAGCGTCCGTCCACGAATACGTGCTTCACTTTGGTCTTCTCGTTGAAGATGTCGCCGTCGGTCACCACCAGATTTGCGATTTTTCCCGGCGCGATGCTGCCCAGCCGGTCGCTGAGCCCCAAAATATCCGCCGCATCCAATGTCATGGCCCGCAAAGCCGCATCCGGCGTGAGGCCGGCGTCGGTTGCTCGCTTCAAATTCTTGAAAATGTCCTTCGGCCCGTCGAGCCCGCCGGAGTACAGTCCAAATTTCACGCCAGCCTTCGCCAGAGCCGCGGGCGTTCCCGGCGCGCGATCCCGAAAACGCAGCTCGCGCAAAGTTTGTTCCGCTTCCGGATCGCCATCTTTCGCGCGCTCCGGCCATTTCAGATTCACCAGCACCGGAATTTTACTCGCGGCTAGCGCGGCGGCCACTTCGTAGCCTTGCTGCCCGCCATACAGAACGGCGCGCACCTTCCATTCGTTCGCCAGGCGAATCGCGCGCACGATCTGAATCGCATTGTTCGCCGGCAGCAGCACGATTTCATTGTTCTGCAACGCGTGATTCAGAACATATTCCGTGCGATCGTATGGCACCCGCTCGGTTTTCGTCGGGTTCGCCTGGTAGATCGGCTCGGCCTGCGCGTACCACGATGTGTCGTCGAGCACTTGGCGCACGTAAGCGATGGTCCCCATCAGCGAATCCGGAAAACCGAAGAATCCGCCGACCGGCTTGAACGAAACCGGCACCGACGCTCGCGGTCGCACCACATAATCTCCCGCGCGTTCGCCGCCCAGGTCAACCACCGTCGCCTGCCCCGGAAAAATTCCACCTTCGGGCACCACGAGCGCTGTCGTGAATCCCGCATTGCGCCACGATTCGATACGCTTGTCATCCGTCTTCAATTCGTCAGCCGCGACGCGCCACGGCGTGGTCCCCGGCCGATCTTCCGGCCCGGAAGCGCCTGGGCCTCCGGCGGGTTTTTTGCTGTCCGCGTCCTGCGCCAGTCCGATGTTCGTTCCCGCATCAATCAACCCGGGATAAACCGTCAGTCCCGCGCCATCAATCACCCAAGCCTCTGCCGGAATCGTCACATTCGTTCCGACAGCCTGAATCAATCCTTTGGCGATCACTACGGTTCCGTTTTCGATCACTGCGCCGGACACCGTCACGATCCGCGCACCCTTCACCGCAAAATAGCGCGGCTCCCCGCCTTCGCCCCGCGCGGTACATGCCCAGGCAATCACGATCGCAGCGCAAAGCGCCAGCGCAAGCATCGGAATCGAACGGCGAGGGGAATCACGCTTCATTTCACACCTCAGCTTTTCTTGAAAAATCGCGGAACTGCCGGCCGATGACAAAAACCCGCAGCGGAATTTAAAGCGACTGATGCTAGCGGCACGCAGGCGGGAACGCAAGATGTTTGCGAGGCCCACCGACACGCGAAAGTTCACGCAGCATACGGACAAACCTTGACAGAAGGGGAGGGTAGTCTGCAGAAAAACACACAGAGGCCACGCTGTTGAAGTTATGGCGACCAGCTTTGGCTGGACGCCGTTGCCTTAGTAGCGCCGGCGTCTCGCCGTCTCTGTTGTTTTTGTCTTTGAACGTGAAGTGGCCGGTCCCGCTTTTTGGGATCGGGCGGCATTCGGTTTACTGTTCTTCAACTCGTAGCGGCTCGCTCCATCGCGTCATCGCCGCCCTTATTTCCTAGTCGCGCTGGCTTTCCATATCAATTGATAAGGCGCGTCCCCAGTCTGATACGACTCCTCAATCTGTATGGTCTTGTCACCAACATGCGAATACACCGCCCGCATATGCATTTTCCCGAATTCAGTCTGGATCACCAAATTGTCGCCTTCCCACTTCGCAGTGCCGATAACCGCTCCCGGAAATCCATTCCCTACCGTCACCGTGGTGTACGCATCCTTCTTTGGATCCCACGTCAGCACTTCGTGCCCGATCTCGTTATCAAGTGAGCTGTCCGCTTCAAAATCCGCAATGATCGAAAAGCCGCCCGGTCCCAAATGCGCCTTGTACCACCCGGTTTGCTTTGCGCCGTTCCCAGTCATCGGCGATTTCAAATACTCACCGTCCATGGTCCAGTCCCCAACCAAAAAATTCAGCCGCTGCATCTCCGGCCCAGGCTGCGGCGCTTGCATCGCGGGGGGGCTCGCCGGCTTTTCCTTCGAAGACTGCTGCGCCGCTGTGCCAATTCCCATCATCGCCACTAACACCACGAACCACAGCTTCCTTCCGGCTTTGCGCATGAGCAAATTCCTCCTCGTGAATTTACTTCGCAGCGGGTTTCCACAGGCCCACGGTATTTCCCGCCGGATCCTGGATCCATGCAAACGTCCCGGTTGGAATCGGAATCGGCGGCACCAGCATTTTCCCGCCCAGCTTCGTCGCCTTATCAATAAACGCCTGGACGTCGTCCACTTCCACGTAAAAAATCGTGTAGTGATGCGGTTCGTGTCCCAGCTCCGTGATATGCCCCGTCGGCCCCTTGCCGGCGTCAATCATTGCCGCTGGCCCAGCCTCGGCGATCTTCCAATCAAATAAATTCGCGTAGAAACTCTGCGTTGCCTTGCTGTCCTTGCATCCAATTTCGAAATGCACCACCGGGTTCGCCATGCCGGCTCTCCTATTGCGTCAAAATTTTCGTCAACTGCGCCGCCCGACGCGTTCCCAGATACGTGAGGCACTGCGGCGGGAATCCGTACGTCGAAAACCACGGCCGCGCTTCAAACCTTTCGCTCATCGTTTCGAGCGCTAGCTGTGCGAATGTTCCATCCGCCACAGCGCTTCGTTCTGCGCCTGGGAACCGGTGTCTTCCTTCGACTTCTCGCGCTACATTGTAGTGCATTCCCCTCATTCGCGCAGTCCGACAGCTCGACGAGCCCCTTCGACGGCGCACTCGAAAAGAAGAGGCTTCAGCCGGCGGAAGCCCCAGGAATCGCTCTCCGCAATGCATTTGTCCTATGACCGCCAGCCTATTGTGCAAATCGGAAATGAGCGAGAGAATCCCTCAGACACATTCCATCGCACGGAGGCACAAATGGCCACGGCACCCGTTTCCCAGACTCTCAACCGCGGCGGCGCATTCCTCATCACTCCTTGCCGCCCCGAAGACGTCTTCACTCCCGCGGATTTCTCCGATGACCAGCGTCTCATTGGCCAAACCGCCGAAGAATTCGTGCAGAAAGAAGTCGTGCCGCAGATTCCCGAGCTGGAAGCGCACAAAGACGAACATCTGATGGCGCAGATGCTGAAAAAGGCCGGAGAAATCGGATTGCTCGGCGGCGGCATTCCCGAAGCGTATGGCGGCTCGGGCCTCGACAAAATTTCCGCCGCGATCCTCGCCGAAAAACTCGCTGGCTACGGCTCGTTCGCCGTTTCTCACGGCGGACATTCCGGCATCGGCACCGTGCCCATCGTCTATTTCGGCACCGAAGAACAAAAAAAGAAATATCTTCCGAAAATCGCGACCGGCGAATTGCTTTCCTGTTATTGCCTCTCGGAACCGCAAGCTGGTTCCGATTCGATGGCATCGCGCACCCGGGCGGTTCTCTCGCCCGACGGCAAGAATTACATTCTGAACGGCCAGAAAATGTGGATCACCAACGGCGGATTTGCCGACGTGTACGTCGTCTTCGCCAAAATTGATGGCGAGAAATTTTCCTGCTTCATCGTCGAACGCGGCACGCCCGGTTTCACCGCCGGCGCCGAAGAAAAGAAGATGGGCATCAAAGGCAGCTCCACCACTCCCATCTTTTTCGAAAATTCCCCAGTCCCGAAAGAAAATCTCCTGCACGAAGCAGGACGCGGCCACGTCGTCGCATTCAACACTCTCAACGCCGGCCGCTTCAGCCTCGGCGCCTATTGCATCGGCGGCGCCAAAAAAATCCTGGAAGCCTCTTCGAAATATTCCAAAGAACGTACCGCCTTCGGAAAGCGCCTGTGCGATTTTGGCCTCATCAAAGCCAAGCTCGGCGAAATGGCCATCCAGATTTACGCCATCGAATCCGAAGTCTATCGCACCGCAGGCGTAATCGAAGCCGCCGTCTCTAGCCCCGACGCCGGCAACGACAAAACCAAGCAAGCCATGCAAGTTCTCGAGGAATACGCCATCGAAAGTTCCATCAGCAAAGTGGCCGGCAGCGAAATGGTGGACTACGTGGTGGATGAAGGCGTGCAAATTTTCGGCGGCTACGGTTTTCACGAAGATTATCCCGTCGCCCGGGCCTACCGCGATTCCCGCGTCAATCGCATCTTTGAAGGCACCAACGAAATCAATCGCATGCTGATCATCCAAATGCTCATGAAACGCGCGCTCGGCGGCGTCCTGCCGTTGATTCCCGCGGCCATGAAGCTTGGCGAAGAAGTCCTCGCGGGCCCGACCTTTGACGAAGCGCCCACTGGTCCCTTCGCCGAAGAAGAAAAATCACTCGAGCAGGCCAAGAAGATTTTCCTGCTGGCTTCCGGCGCCGCCATGCAGAAATTCCGCGAGCAGCTGGCCGAACAGCAGGAAATCGTCGCCGCGCTCGCCGATATCGTCATGGACGTTTACGCCATGGAATCCACGCTGCGCCGCGCGCAGAAAGCCTCGGCCGCTCGTGGTGAGGCCGCCAGTGTGATGTGCGACGCCGCCCGCGCTTTCATCTACGATGCCATGGACCGCGTCGAAAAAAACGCTCGCACCGCGCTCGCCGCCACCGCCGAAGGCGATACGCTCATCACCCAGCTCGCCGTGCTGCGCCGCTTCGCGAAACACGCTCCACTCGACACGGTTGCCATCCGCCGTCGCGTTGCCGAAGCTGTGCTTGCGCAAGATCGCTATCCATTCGAGAATCGCTAAGAGCCGGAAGCCCCCGACGGAATTGGTCTCATTTCACCATATAACGCATCAGTAATAGCTGGCGCAGGCGAAAACAAGTGACAAAAAAAGTCTACAGCGTCCTCTCCCGCGTCGGAACGACGCGACGCCACCAGGAAGAAACCATTTTCCGCTTTTGGCAGATTTACCTCGCCTGACTTCCTCGCGACCCCCGAGTTTTCAATAACTTACGTGTGCTTCGTTTGGAAACCTCCGTGCATCTACTTCAGCGAGGGTCGGAGGATCATGAAAAAGCATCTCACGAAGCTGCAGACAATGTTGGTGGGGCTGATCGAAAAGGCGAAAGTACGTAGGGGCCTTCTGTTCATTCTGGGAATTTTCTTCGTTCTGCAGGTCTATTTTGTACGCGAATTAATCGCTGCTGAATTGCTCTTTGGACTGGGTTTCGCGGTCTTGATGGTCTTGGGCGGGATTGTCTATCTCGTCGGCGCCATCGGTGAACGCGGACTGGATTGGGCGGCAACTGGTGTTCAAGTTACTGCCACGGCTGCGCGCCGCGGCTATGCCGGTTTGGAAGAACTCAGTAGAAAGCCATTCCGCCATCCACGTTCAGAGTCTGCCCAGTAATCGCGCTCGCGTGATCGGACACCAGGAACAGCGCCGCGGCGGCAATCTCATCAGCCGTCTGCGGCCGTCCCTGCAAAATCCCCTGGCACATCTGCTTGAATAATTTTTCGCTGTCCGCCTGAAAGTATTCCGCTAGCCCGCGCCCCAGTTCCTGCGACATCAAAGTTTCCGGGACTGGGCCGGGGCTTAGCGCGTTCACCCGCACGCCTTTGCGCGCCCCTTCCGCGGCCAGCGTGCGCGTCAGTCCCATCAGCCCTGCCTTCGATGCGGCATACGCGCCGTTTAATTGAAATGCGGCCTTGGCTGCGATGCTCACAATGTTCAGAATGTTTCCAGATCCGCGCGCATACATTTCCGGCAGCACCAGGCGCGACAGCAAAAACGGCCCGCGCAAATTCGCCGCGATCACTTCATCCCACGAACGCGCGCTCACCTGCTCCAGCGGCGCCACCGGCCCCAGCAACCCTGCGTTGTTCACCAGAATGTGAATCGCGCCGAAAGCGTTACGCGCCTCGCGCACGATTTTTTCGCAATCCGCCTCACGCGCGACGTCTCCCGCCACGCTCGCCGCTTTTCCGCCGGAGCCCTGAATCTCCAGCGCCACCTGCTCGATTTCTTTCTCTGTGCGCGCGCTCACCACCACCGAAGCGCCCGCTGCCGCAAACTTTTTCGCGATGGCTCGGCCAATTCCGCGCCCGCCTCCGGTCACCACGGCTACTTGTCCTTTGAGTAACACTCTCCACCCCCAACTCGCGCCGCGAAATTGGCATCTTAGCACCGGTGACATCTTTCCGGGGTTGGGACCATGACTAAGCAATCACCGCGGCGAACAAACTGGCAGGGAAGCGGCGCTTCAGGTAAAATAGACCTCTTTACGGAGAACGAATTGAGTCTGACCCAAATCAACGGCACCAATCACGGAGCCAAGACGCTGGTGCGCGTTCGCCCTCGAGGTTTTTGCGCGGGAGTGGTCCGCGCCGTGGACATCGTCGAACTGGCCCTCGAAGCCTACGGCAATCCGGTGTACGTCCACCACGAAATCGTGCACAACCGCTACGTGGTTGACCAATTGCGCCGGCGCGGCGCCATTTTCGTCGAGTCCATTGATGAAGTTCCCGTCGGCGCCGTACTCGTTTTCAGCGCCCACGGCGTGCCTCCGCGCGTGCGCACCGAAGCACAGGAACGCCAGTTGCGCGTGATTGACGCCACTTGCCCGCTGGTAACCAAAGTTCATTTGGAAGCCCTGAAATTCGCGCGCGAAGGCCGCACGCTGCTGCTCATCGGCCACCGCGACCACCAGGAAATTGTCGGCACCTCCGGCGAAGCGCCCGATCAGACCATCGTAGTCGGTAGCGTCGAGGAAGTGGACCAGCTCGTCGTTCCCGATCCCGATCGCCTCGCGTTTCTCACGCAAACCACTCTTTCGCTCTACGACACGCAGGAAATCGTGGCGCAGCTCCGCCATCGCTTTCCCACGATTGTCGGGCCCGCGTCAGACGACATTTGCTATGCCACACAGAATCGCCAGGAAGCGGTCGAGGCTCTCACTCGCGAAGTGCAATTAATCCTCGTGGTTGGCTCGGCGAACAGCTCAAATTCCAATCGCTTGGTGGAAGTCGCGAAACGCGCCGGAGTCGCCGCGCGCCTGATCGAAGACGCGAACGATGTGGAGGGCTCCTGGCTCGATGGTGTAAAAACGCTCGGCCTCACCGCCGGCGCATCGGCGCCCGAAATTTTGGTTGAGCAGGTCAGCCAGCGCCTGGCCAGCTTAGGTTTTACAAATCAGCGCGACCTGGATTTGATTCGCGAAGACGTGCGCTTCACCTTGCCGCCGGAATTAGCCGCGCGGCAGGCCGCGCACTAAGGTTTTCCGTCGGCGTGGCGGAATCGGCGGTTTCCCCGCGCGGGCCCGGCTCGATTTGAATCAACCTAAGGAGCCTTTGCGTGGCGGTAAAGATTGTCCGGCAGACCAACAAGATTGCTCTGCTCGGCGCACCCACCAGCGCCGCAGCAATGTCCGCCGGGCTCGAAGGCGCACCCACCGCGCTGCGCGCCGCAGGTCTGGTTGAACGCCTCAAAGCCGTCGGTTACGCCGTTGCCGATCTCGGCGACGATCCGGTCCAGCTCTACAAGCCCGATGAAGATAGCCCCCGCGCCCGCAATCTGACCCGCATAATCGCCTCGCTGGAATCGCTGAAGCCGCGCGTCGAGCAAGCCGTAAAATCGGCCGCATTACCCCTCATTCTTGCTGGCGATTGCTCCGTCGCGCTCGCCACAGTTGCTGGCGCGCGCCGCTATTTCCGCAAAGTCAGCATGATTTACATGGACCGCGACGCCGATCTCAATACGCCCGCAACCACCTCCACCGGATGCGTGGATGGCATGGTCGTTTCGCACCTTGCCGGACGCGGCGCCGCCGAACTGGTGCGATTCTGGGGCGAGCCGCCTCTTGTCCGCGAACCGGATCTCGCGCTCTTCGGTGTTGCACGCCTCGATCCACCGGAAGAACAGCTGCTGGCTAACTCTCCGCTCCGCCGTTATCTCGCGAGCGACGTGCAGCGCCTTGGCGCTACAGCCGCGGCCCACGCTGCGATTGATCGCATCCGCGGCAATGGCTATCAGTTCGTCTTCCACTTCGATGTGGATGTAATCGCAGATTTTTCGGCCACGAATTATCCCGGCTCCGGTGGCTCTGTCGCTCGCGCAAGTCCGCGAAGCGCTGCTGGTTTTCGCGGAGCAACCCGAACTGGCGGCGTTCGAAGTCACGGCCTACAATCCGACGAAAGATCCGGACGGCAGCGGCGCGAAACTGATTATTGACCTGCTCGCCGAAGTGCTCGAAGCGCGCCTCAAGACTCTACAAGCGGCCGAAGCAGCGCAGGCTCCGACGCCCGTCGCCGCCGCGGCCGCAGCGGGAAGAAATTCCAGCGCGTCTCCGGAAGAAACCGCCGCTGCGCCAGATTCCGCGCCCATCGTTGCTCACGGTGAAGCCTGGTCCTCCGATTCGCTCGATCTGGAATCCGACGTCGCTACCTCCGACGGCACACTCGAGACCGACGACGCATCTGACTCCTCCGACTCCTCCGACTCTCCCGAAGAATCGAGTGGCTCCAATTCCTGATTCTCCGCGCCGCCGCAAATCGACTTCTTCCTCGCGCCTCGAACGAGCGAAGCGCTATCCCTCCGTGATAATTTTCGATGTGGATGGCGTCCTGGTAGATGTGCGCGGCTCCTTCCAGCTCACCACCCTGCAGACCGTAAAATTCTTCACCAAAAAACGCGTCACTCTCCGCGAACTGCACGCCTGGAAAAATCGCCCCGGCTTCAACGACGATTGGAAACTTTCCACTACCTGGATCAACGAGCTCGGCGGCAACGTCACCTTCGACCAGGTAAAAAAGAAGTTCCAGGAAATTTACTGGGGCCAAGATAGTCAGGGCAATGTTCGCAAGGAAAAATGGCTCCTGCGCAATTCCACTCTCGCGCGCCTCGCGAAAAAATCCGAGCTCGCCATTTTCACCGGACGCTACTGGAACGAACTGAATTACACGCTCGATCGCAACAAGGTCCGCCGCGACTTCAAAACAATCGTCACGGTCGAAGACGTTGCTAATCCTAAGCCCGCTCCCGACGGCCTGATAAAGATCCTGAATGGCCGGGCGCCCAACCAAGCTCTCTACATCGGCGACAATATTGACGACGCGCTCGCCGCGCAGTCCGCCGAAGTCCCCTTCCTCGCGATTCTCCCCAGAACTGGCGAAGAGCGCCGCCAACGTAGTACCCGCCTCCGCGAGCTTGGCGCCCTCGATATCCTCAGTGATATCAGTCAATTAGAGACCTGGCTGCAGAGCCCCAAGACAGCCCAATTTCGTTCCAGTACCTCCCTCCCACCAACTCTGTAGGATATTCGTTAGTACCAAACACGACACCGGTACCATTGTCCCGGCCACGACTTTCTCCCACACTTGTATGCAGAGGCGGGGCTTAGCGTAGCCCCACATATACGTGACGAACCCCAACATCCGGCCCGCTGCGGCCCGCGCCTTTATCCGCAGCCTCAACATCCTGCTCAAGTTCGCGCGCATGTATGACTTCGGCCATCCGCGCACCAAAAAACAATACGAGACTGCCTGGTCCGAACTGCGCACCGCTCTCGGCACCGGCACCGAAAATGAAGCCGGCGTGCTCCTCGCGGTTTCCGGTGACCAGCTCCTTCTCGACGGAACGCCTCTCGAATCCGCCGCCGCCGAAAAAAGCTTCGCGCGCATGCTTTCCGCGGCTGGGATCGCCAGCATTCACTTTTCGCCCAAAGTCACGCAAGCCAGTCTGGCGCGCTTCGTGCGCGGTTTTCCCACCAACACTGGTTCCAAACCGGTGCAGCTCGCCGAACAGTTGAAGACCGCTCTGCAGGGCGATCCGCACATTCACGTCAACGAAGTCTGCTTCGTGCCCGCCGATTCCGCTGTCGCGCGTTCGACCGTCGCGCAGCAATTGGCCGCGCACACTCTGGGCCTGAATTCTCAAGCTTCCGAAGAGTTATTCGCGGACCCCGAACGCCTGCTGCAATTGATTGTCGCTGCCGAAGGAAGCAAAGGCGGCGGCAGCAAAGGTTCTGGCAGCGGTGGCGGTTCCGGTGAGGGAAATGGCGACGGTGATGGTGACGGCGACGGCGAGGGAAATGGCAACGGCAGCGGCGGAAATGGAGGCAACGGCGGTGGCGTAGGCTCTGGTTACGGCTCCGGCGGTTCAGGTTCCGGTTCGAGCTCCGGTTACGGTCCAGGCGCGGGCGGCGGTTACGGGTCCAGCCCCGGTGGATTCGGTCCTGGCAATGCGGGACCCGGCGGCGGCCTAGGCTCCGGCTCCGCCGGTTCGAGTTCTGGTTTTGGCCCGGGTGCAGGCGGCAGCTACGGTCCTGGCGCCGGTGGCAACGGCCCCGGAAATGCCGGAGCCGGCGGCGGTTCAGGCGAAGCCGGTCCCGGTGGCAATGGACCTGGTGGCTACGGTCCCGGCTCGGGAGCAGGTCCCGGCGGTGGCGCGATACACTACGCGCCCGAATCAGCAGAAATAACTCGCGATCTTCCTTACCCGGCGGCGCACCCGGCGGGAGCCCGGTTTACGTCGCAGGCGCCAGCGATCTCGGCCAGCCTCCCGGCACATCATCCGAGGGCGGTAATCCCGGCGGCGGTTCTGCGCCTAGCACTTGGAACATCGTCGGCAGCAGCGGCACAGGGGGCACTCCGCTCGCGCCCGACGCCGGCGGTTTCTGGCTCAACAAGGGAGTTGCAGGCTCCGCGGAACCGGGCCAAGGTTCCGGCACCGGATCAGAAGGCGGCAACCAAGCGGGCGTCGGCTCCGGCCCCAGCCCTTGGAACATCGTCGGCGGCAGCGGCGGTGGCACGCCTCTCGCGCCCGAAACACCAGGATTCTGGTTCAACAAGGACGCCGCGACCGATCAAGCCCCCGGCCCTGGCGTACGGTCAGGCAGCAACAGCGCGCTCAACGATATTTCCGCCGTGCAAGATTCCGGCGGCGCTCCCTCTTCAGGCTCCGGTTCCGGCACCAGTTCAGGCACTGGCCCAGGGACCGGCTCAGGCACCGGCCCAGGCCGAGGTTTCGGCAAAGGTTCCGGACGCGGTCAAGGTAACGGCCGCGGCAATGGCCGCGGGTCGGGGAGTGGCAACAATTCAGGTCCCGCAGGCGGCGGCAATGCAAGCCCGCGCGGATGGAATTTAGCGGACGCCGTCAGTGAAAGTTCCGACGCCAGCAAGCCCAGCCGCTGGGGCAATGCCACCGCCGGAATCCGCGGCAGCCGTTCAGCACGAGCAGGCTCCGGCTCCATGGCCGTCGAAACCGGATTGATGACCCTGCACGAGGACGAACTGAAGGGCATCATGCAGATGCTGGCGCAGATCGCCCGCACCAGCGAAGGTTCCGATCAGAAACTTGATTCGCAACCCTTTCAGTCGCGGCTCTCCACTCTGCCGCGCCGCGCGCGCTTCACCGTGAGTCAGGCGCTCTCGGCCCTCGCCGCGCAAGCTCCCTCCGATTCATCCGACAAGCCCACGCTGCTGAAACTCGCCGAGCACATCGCCATTCGTTTTGCGATGGAAAGCTACGAGCGCGGCGACATCGAAGTCAATGCCGTCCGCCAAGTCCTGGACGAAATGAGCCAGGAGCTCGACAGTCTGCGCAAGATCATGGGCGTGTACGAAGAAAAAATGGCGCGCCACGGCATCGAGGTGCAGTCGCACACAGACATGCTGGCCCAGCAATTCTGGGCACAAGTGCCGGTGGAAAAAAGAAAGGCCGTTCTGGAGTCTGCAGAAGCCTGGTGCGTTCCTCCCGCGCAGATTCGTGAATACGTGGAAGGGCTCGTCACCGGCGGAGAAAAAGCCGAAGCCGAAAGAGTTCTCACGAACTACGCCAATTGCATCACTCACAAATCGGCAGAGACGCGCCGTCAGACCGCCATGGGCCTCGCCGAGCTCGCCAGCACTTACGCCAATCAGGATGAGCGCCTGCTGCTCGGCACCATCCGCCTGGTAGGCGTGCAACTCGCCGAAGAACGCGATTCCGAACTGGAAAGTCTGGTCGGCGCGGCCTTCGTGCGCCTCTCACAGGAAGCCACCAAGACCCGCTCGTATCCGGCCATCCAGCGCTCCGTGGAACTGGTGGAATACGTCGAAGCGGAACGCCCCGGCCTCGGCAAGAATCTTCGCCCTAGAATCGGCGTCGAAGATCGTCTTCCTGAGTTTATCGAAGAAGCATTGAAGTCCGGTGAAGCTCCTTCCGGCCTGAAAGATTTATTGCGCCGCATGCCCGTTGCGGCTTCCGGCCACTTGGCCGGACGCTTCAGCCGCTCCGGCTTCCGCGAAGATTGCGACCTCCTGGTTTCGATGATGCAGGTTCTTGATATTGAGGGCCTGGAAAATCTGCGCCAGCTTCTACGCAATGGTGGCCCCACCGAAGCCATCGAAGCGTTAGGTTTGCTCGCGCGCTTGGACCCCGATCTCGTCGAGCAGGTTCTTCCCGAGCGCATCATTGATTGGAAACGCACCGCGCAGGATCGCGTCGTCCGACAAATCGCCTCCAGCGGCGCGCCCGATCGCGGACGCCTGCTGCTAAATCTTTTTGATTTCCTCGATCCGCTCATCCGCCCGCTGGCCGTGGACGAAATCGGGATGGCCGGGGATCAAACCGCCGATATGCGTTTGTTGCGCATCGCTGAAGGTGATCTACCGAAAGACGCCACCAGTTACCTACAGCTGAAAGCTATCGAGGCTCTCGGCCGCCTGCGCACCGCTGGCGCCGAAGCCATTCTGCGTAAGATCGCCGAAACACGCCGCGCCTTCCGCTGGGCCAGTCCCAGCGAGTTGCGCCTGGTCGCTTCGCAGGCCATGGAGAAAATCGATCCCGAGTGGGTGCGTGACTTCGTGCCGCGCAGCGGCCTGAGCATCGCCGAATTTTCCATCGAGCCGCTCGATCTCGATCCCGGATCTTCCGCCATTCGCCAGCGCCGTTACCCGCGCCTGCGCCTGGAGCGCCCGGTCTCCGCCATCACCACCAATCTGAAAGAAAATTGCCACCTCGATATTCCCGAACTCACGCTCGGCGGCGGCGTGGCCGTCTGCGAGCAAAGTCTGCATCCCGGCAGCCTGGTAAATCTGAAGCTCAACACCACGACGAAAACCGTGAAAGTTCTCGCGATCGTCCGCGACGCCAACACCCAAGCGCGCGCGTTCGAAGTAGTGGATATGGAACTCGAAGAGCGCTCGAAGCTACGCAAGCTCCTGGTCACCCTGGGCAACGTGATGAAACAAACTTCGCCCAAAGCCCGCGCCCGCCGCGGCGCCCGCACCTTCATCACTCCATCCACAACCTAAACGCCACAACCACTTGCGCGTCACTATCAGGCGATCTAAAGCTCCGCCCGATATCGCGAATGTTTCATCGCTCCCAACCGGGCGGCACCCAGCCACCACGCGCTAACCAACAACGCCCCAAAAATCCCCGCTCCCAGAATCAAAGACCTCCGCATCCCGCCCAACATCCCGAACCACCCCAACAGTCCCAAACACGCCGTCAAAAAATAACAACTGATCGCCACTCTCCGCGCCGTCCGTCCTGCAGCTAGCAACCGGTCGTGCGCAATTATCTCTTTCGCATTTTCGACAAGCTCGGCGTTTCGACGCGCGTCGAGCTGGTGCTGTATTGCTTGCAGGATCGGCCGGCGGCGCAGGTTGAATTGGTGAGCTGAGCGGAGCGTCGTGATTAGTGATTGGTGAGCACTGATTCGTGCCGTGGCATAGGCGATCTCGGCTATGCTCCTTCCTTTGATTTTCCCCCTGCGCAAATTGCGACGGCGCATCTGTGGCGCGCAAAAGTCGTGCGTTGCGGTGAAAAACGCCAAAAAAACTAGCGATTAAAATGGGCCGCTGTTGTTTGTTTTCAGTCATTTGCGGCCGTTTTTAATATTTGAGCCACTAGCGATTAACTTTGGCGGGGACGCACGGAGAGAAAATGGAAACGGCGACGGCGCCGCGGTCCCGCGTCCTTGCCAGTCTGGAGAGAAGGGCTCCGGGCACAACCTTGGAGGCTGGCGGTGGCAGGCTCCAAGGCTGAACGATGGTGTGTGTGGTTTCATAAGTTTAGTTTCCGTTTGAGGATAGCGCGAAGGGGCGGCAGAAACAGCTGTGCGATAAGACAGAAATGGTACAGAACCAGTACTAGCTGTACGGATTGCGACGGACGGGTTCCTTACAGGCTTTCTTGGCGTGGCACGGCGTGCTCGATGGGCCGCGAGCAGCTCGAAGATACGCTAGAAATGCGCCGCGAAAGGTGCGGCGCATGCGGAAATTCAAACGCGTTCGCTTGGGTGGTGGGGAATGCCGGGTCACCCGTTCCGCAAAGGTGTTCACTACGGTACATCTTTCAATCGCTCCTCTCGCTATTCTGGACTCCACGCAGAATTTCGGTCATGGAGGCAATACGCATGAAAGTACTTGGAGTCATCAGCACAACGGCCCTGTTGTTGCTTTTGGGAGTGAGTGTTCCTGCATTTGCGCAGGAAGAGCATCAGGAAGACGGCGCTAAGCCAGCGGAGCATGCGGAGCCGGCTAAGCCTGCCGCGAAGCAGGAAGAAGCCAAGCCACAGAAGCAGGAGGAGCAGGCAAAGCCCGTAAAGCAGGAAGAAGCCAAACCTCAGAAGCAGGAAAAGCAACAGCAGACCGAGACTGAGCAGGCCAAGACTAAGCAAACCGAAGAGAAAAATCAGCATCCACAAGAAGCCAAAGGTCAACCGCAACAATCACACGGGCAGTACGCGCGCAACGGTCAGAAAGACAGCTCCGGTCACGTATATAACGAGAGTCACTTCGGTCCAACCCATCATGCGCGCTTTGAGGCGAACGGTGGGCGCGAGTACAACGGACGACGCGAGTACTCCTACGGCGGCTATTGGTTCTACGCAGGATCGTATCCAGCGTGGTTTTACCAGCAGGACGTGTACTTCGTTATGGGAGCAGATGGGTTGTGGTATGCAGTGGCATACGGCAATCCTTCTCTGACGTTCCAAGTCAATATCGGGTAATCACGAGGCGAGGAATCTGCTCTCGGAGGAGGCTGCAATGTTTGGATATGGTCTTTTGGGGACTTTACTAATTATCTGCCTGATTGTTTGGCTCATACGCTCTTTGTGAGAGCGAGGGAGATTCGTTGAGCGATTTCAAATTCGTATCCTGGAAAGAAATACTGCTGAAAACCCTGGATGAAACAGATCCCGAAAAGCTGGCTCGGCTTGTGCCACAAGCCGAGCTAGCGATGTTCAAGCGGCAACAGGAACTGACTGACAAACCTCAGCATAGCGAAGAACTGAGCACGATGCCGGTGGCGTCTGAAGCCTTGCGAATCGTTAAACGCAGAATCATGAAACGCGTGGTTCTCGGGCCATCCAAAGCCGAAGGCGCGCAATCTGTGAACTCTGCTCCGCGCTCCGAGATTGCGTAACGGCGGGGGTCCACCCGCCCAACTCGCACGCTCTAGAGAGGGCAGCACTACTTCTTTGAAAGCTCGCCGTTGAAGTGGCTTTCCACATCTTCACGGCTAAGCGGGAGTGTCGCCTTGGTCAACAAGACCGAATAGACGACCTCATTACCTGCCAGCTGAGCGGTAATAAACGCTCCCTGGTCCGGCAGTTCCAGGTAGATAAACTTAACTTTTCGGCCGTCTTCAAGAGTCTTGATCCACGCTTCGTCTTGCATTTTTGTATTTCTATTCGACTGGGAATACGATACGTCGCAAATATACGCGGTCCACTGCCAGAACGGACACACAATTTCCTTGGGAGTCAACGTGGGATCGGGCGAAGCATAGGCTATTGAATGCCGGGGGGTGGGCCAGCGGCCCGTCTTGATGCGCACCCTTCAAAAACAGAAGGGATGCGGCACCCGGCCGTCCCGCGAAGCTGGATAGTTTTTACTTCGCAGTTAAGGTGTTCAAACGGGAGCCGAGATCCTGACTTGGGTGTTGCACGCGTGCTTCGAATCCGCACCCTTCACTTCCTTACGCAGTTCCCTCAGGAGCCCACCATGCCCGAATCTAACTGGCGAGAGCTGTACAAAGCATCCGTTCTTGAACTTATTCCGGAGCTGCTTCGGATTCGGGTGAAAATTGCGGAAGAGGCGATTAATGTGCGTCTCGCGAATCCCAAAATTCCCGGCAGCGAGCGGAAGGAAATAGAAGCAGCCCTATCTGCCCTGCGCGGACTGCAGCGAGTGAAAGGCTAAACCTGAAATCCCCAAGCTTACCGAAGGTCAGCCAAGGTAATGCGTTGTACCGAGCACAAAGCGTTAGCGCCGAGCGCTCCGAAACTGCATGGCTTCCGCGGCATGTTCGTTGTGCGGCCCTTGCGAGCCGCCCTCGGAGACACGATAGAGCCGCGACTAGTCGCCCCCACCAGGGATGGTCTTCGGCATGTTGTTCGGATCGAGCGCTGGAACCGGATTTTCAGGATGTTGAAGATTCGGAATCAGATCGTTCGACGCACCGCCCGGGAACCGTTTGATGCTGGGATACTTCATGATCGTCTTGTCGAACTCGACCAGCACCGGGCTGAACAGTCCATTCGCCCAGCCGTTGTCCTGTCCGGCGTATTTACCGGGTGAGTTCGCGAACGCCCGGTCCGGCGCCGCTCCATTGAAGACCATGTCGTATTTCTCGAATGGATCCATGGTCAGGTTGTAGGCCGCTGGGATTGAACCCGTATCTAGATTTGGTCCCAGCCATGTGTCCTTCGCGGTCCAAACAAACTTCCACGCGATGTTGAGCCAAGGTTCTTTCGGATCGCCACCCAGATCAACGCGAACTGCATGGAGATACTCACCATTGATAAAGATCCATGATTTACGCGCTGAATGCGGTGATTTGCCCAGGATGTAGGCGCTGTTGTCAATGCTGTCGAAGTAGATGGGCTTGCCGTTGTTGTCCTTCATTTCGCCGGTCGGTGGAACAGGGATGCCTGCCATCCCAGCCAAAGTGGCCCAGCAATCAATGTGGGACATCATCTCGCCGTACTGCACGCCGGCGGGAATGTGTCCGGGCCAGGTCATAATGCCCGGCACACGCCAGCCACCTTCGAAGGCAGAACCCTTCTCGCCGCGGAACGGGGTAGTGCCCGCATCCGGATAAGCGTCGAGCCAAGCGCCGTTGTCGGCGGTCAGGATGACGATGGTGTTCGGCGCATCGGCGCGGATCTCGTCCAAGACTTTCCCGATGTCGGAGTCCATTTCCATTAGGGAATCCGAGTAGTCACCCAGGTGCGAGCGTCCTCGGAAATCTGGCGCCGCATTGGTTGGGTTGTGCATCTTGATCCAGTTCACGTCCATGAAGAACGGCTTGCCGCTCTTGGCGTGCTGCTTGATGTAGTTGACTGCGTAGTCAGCCTGCCGTTCGTCCATCGTCGCCATATAATCGTATGTAATCGTGGCGACCCTGGTGGCGGGTTGACCGGCTATCCCTTCCCACTCGCCTAAGTTCACGACGGAATCCCACATTTTCTCGAAATCCGCGTTGTAGTCGGGAAACCAAGGATGGAACCACTTGTCCGTATCCGGGTAGGAATAGACACCGGCATAGTAGGCGGCGAACTCCTTCATCTCGTCGAAGCCATGGTTAATGGGATAGGCGACGGGTTTGTCGCCCAGATGCCATTTGCCCGAGAAGTACGTCGTGTAACCGTTCTTCTTGAAGTATTCGGCAATCGTTGGAGTTTCGGGGCGGAGGTAATTCTCATCACCGGGCGCAACCACGATCGATAACGCCGAGCGGATCGGAATGCGTCCGGTGATGAAAGATGCGCGCCCCGCGGTGCAACTTGCCTGTCCGTACCAGCTGGTAAAGACGGCGCCTTCCTTGGCCATGCGATCGATGTTCGGGGTGGGATGACCGAGTGCAGCTCCGCCACCCGAATAGGCGCCGAAATCGTTCCAACCGGTGTCATCAGTCATGAGCATGACGATGTTGGGCTTCTCTTGAGCTTTGGCAGCTGGGACCGATGCGGCACCGAGAAGTGCCGCAACTCCTGCCAACGCGATCGTGATTCTCGTACACAGTCTCATACGCCTAACCCTCCTCCAATGATTTTCACTGCAGATCTGCAAATCCGAATTTCTCCTGATGGCGTTTCACTCAGCTCACAACCAGCGACTAACTGGAAAGTAGAGGTGCCTTCACTGCCGCCCCCAGGACTTCCGCATTGCTCGCCGCAAAGACGGAGCTGGGCGCCCAGATTACGGCGAACTCACCGAGACTATTTCAAGCGGACACTCCGCACGGTAGTGTCAAAACTACCAACCAGGAGAGGACTCGTGAGAATTTCCATCGCTTGAGCGAGTGCCCGCCTTGAAGCGGTAAAAACCACTTGTCCGGCAGTGCCACGAAGCCGGCGAGCGCTAGCTCGCTATAAAATGCGCGGTTTTCTTACCGCCTTCCTCTGTGTAATACACGGTTACCTTTGCGCCTTTGGCCACGCCCTTCCCGGTGGCCTTCCCTGCATCTTCCACGGCCTTGCCCGAGAGCTCGAAAGTTTTTTCGGTTCCGTCGGCGGTCTTGATCACCACGGTCTTTGTTCCCGCATCGAATTTCTCGATGGTTCCCTTGGTTGCCTTCAGGCCGTCTTTGCTTACCTTGCCTACTTCGGTGGCGGTTTCGTCCGCTCCTTTGCCGGTCGTGCGAACCACAACTTCGGTGCCGTCCTTGAGTCCGTCAAAACCGTCTTTGGTGCCCTTCACGGTAGTGTCGCCGGTGTACTTGATGACGTGCTCGGTGCCATCCGCGGTTTTTACCACAACGGTCTTCGTAGCGTCGTCCACTTTCTTGATGGTGCCATGGATGAAGCTGAACGGATCCTGCGCAACGCAAACGACCGCCGCCAGCACGAGGCCAGCTGCCAAAAGCCCGATTTTCTTCATATTCAATTCTTTCTCCTTATCCGTGATATCAACCACAACATCGTAAATCTGCTGCCGCGGCGAGGCGGCCGCTTCCGTACGAGTATTTCAGTTATTGTCTTGCACGCCCTGCCGCAACTTCTCCATTACCTGATCAACGCCGAAGCTAGCCGGCGACTGGCGGGGCGGAAATTCTTTGAACGTCATCAGGAACTGGCCGACAATCGCCTGTGCCGGCACCAGCAAGTAAACGCGATCGATCATCCAGTGGTCGTAGTCCGAAGCTTCGTAGGAAGCGCGCTCGTAGGGATCGGCGCGCAAGTCTTCGATCAAGGGCACGCGCAAAGGGATTAAGGGATTGCCCCAGACGTTGAACCCGTGCTCGCGCTGTTCCAGGAAAACGAGTTTCCATTTTTCGTACCGGAGCCCGGCAAAATCGCCGTCGTCCGTCCAGTAGAAGAATTCCTTGCGCGGTCCGGGTTCCTTGCCCGAGAGCAAGTCCGTCAGGTTGTAGCCATCCAGATGAACTTTGAAGGTTTTTCCATTGGACTCGTATCCAGAGAGCAGTTTCTCCTTAACGTTTGGTTCACCGGCCGCTGCGAGCAGAGTTGGCGCCCAGTCCTCGTGCGCCGCGATGTCGTTGATCACTGTCCCCGGCTTGATAACGCCGGGCCAGCGAACGATCATCGGAACGCGGTAGCCCCCTTCCCAGTTGGTGTTCTTCTCGCCGCGAAAAGGAGTCGTGCCGCCGTCGGGCCAGGAAAATGTTTCAGCGCCATTGTCCGTTGTGATGATGACGATGGTGTTGTCGGCGATGCCCAAATCATCCAGCTTCTTCAGCAACACGCCGATGTTGTCGTCGAATTCCGTCATGCCGGCGCCATACAGACCCTTTTCCGCGACCATCGCCTGATACTTCGGCTGCAGATGAGTCCAGATATGCATGCGCGTGGTGTTGTGCCAGATGAAGAACGGCTTACCGGCTTTCACGGCGCTATCCATGTCAGCGAGCGTGGCGGCTAGGAATTCTTCGTCCGCTGTTTCCATGCGCTTCTGAGTCAATGGGCCGGTATCTTCGCAAGTCTGCTTTCCCCACGGGCCAAAACGGGGATCCGGGGGCGCCGGATTTTCGGTGGCTGTGGCCTTGCATTTGTACACGCCGCGGGGACCGAACTTCGCCATGAAGGCGGGGTTCTTCGGATAGTCCACATTTTCCGGCTCTTCTTCCGCATTCAGGTGATAGAAGTTGCCGAAAAACTCGTCAAAGCCGTGCACAGTCGGCAGAAATTCGTTGCGGTCGCCCAGATGATTTTTTCCATTCTGGAAGGTCAGGTAGCCACGACCCTTCAGCAAGTCGGCGATGGTGGGATCCTGAGGTTGCAGCCCTAGTTCAGCGCCGGGGAGTCCGACTTTCAGCAATCCAGTGCGAAACGGACTTTGCCCGGTAATAAATGCCGCTCGGCCCGCGGTGCAGCTTTGTTGCGCGTAATAGTCGGTGAACAGGGCGCCTTGTTGCGCTACGCGATCAATATTAGGGGTTTTGTAGCCCATCATGCCCAGGTTGTAGGCGCTGATGTTGGAATAGCCGATGTCGTCGCCAAAGATGACGAGGATGTTCGGTTTTTTCTGCTGTGCAGAGGAGGGCGGAGAAGCGAGCAACGCCAGGAGAACAGCTAGCGCTCCGACAGCAAGAGCCGAGCGGGAGGATCTCGTCATAAACGGCCATTCCTTTTCTTCAAGGAGCAAAAAGACTGTCGCGCTGAGTTTCGCGCCAGAGCCGGGCGTGCCTCCGAGAGAGACAGGCATTGTGTGCGAGCGCGTCAGAGCCCGTAATTGTCAAAAATGACAGGTGCGGACGTCTGGCTCATCTGCGAAGCGGGGCGACGGGGAGAAGCGCGAATCGGGCCCTTCGATCCACGCGCTGCGGGATCTCAGGATGAATCGCGCCGCAACGCGATTCAGAGATTGGCGTTCACAGGGAACTGGTACCGCTATTGCGCAGGCAAGATTGGCTCTGCCACGAAGTCAATGGCGACGGCAATAGCGAGAGCACAGCCAAGAGTGGCTGTGCCACGATGGCGGGGCGGGCTGTTCGTCATGGGTTTCGGAACGGGACGCGCATTACTTATCGTTCACAGAGATTCTTTGGATTGGACATCGCATGCCGGTGCAGGCAAAGTAAGGATGCCGATCACCTCTCCGACGCGGTGATGGGCGCGAACTCAGAGGTTCCCTCCTAACTTCTGTGCTTTACCGTGTCACTTGCTGACCTTGACGTCCGCAACGAACCAACCTTAGCAACGCGGGCATAGGTGTGCCGCAGCATGTTTGAGGGCGACGCGAGCACACGTGTGCGACAGCGTGGACGTTAAACAAATTCCTGAGGAGGAATTTATGACTTCGAGCAAAAAACTATCGCGGATTCAGGTTTTGATGCTGTCTTTGATTTCATCCTTGGCATTTCCGGTGCATGCGGGGGCGACGCCGGTGGTGGCGGGGAAGTTCACGATTTCCAGTGCAGTGAAATGGGGGAGCGTGAATTTGCCGGCGGGGGAATATACTTTTGCGGTGGAGGATAGCGTGTCGCCGCCGACGGTGTCGATCTTCGCGGCGGATGGCACGGGCAAGGGGATGGTGGTACCGGCGTACGTCAGCGATATCAAGGGTGCAGACAGCAAGACAATGACACTGGAGGAGCAAAACGGGCAAACGGTGGTGACGGCGTTGTACGTTGAGCGGCTGGGAATTGTGCTGCACTACGTGGGGACGCGTCCGAATGTGGAGTTGGCGCAGAAGAAGGCCGCTCCGGAGTCGAAGATGAGCTCGTACTTGCAAGCGAAGTGACGCAGGCGAAGTAACGCGGTGACTTGAGAGCCGGCGTGGGAGCGGGCTGATGGCGGGCTTGCTCTTGCGCCGGTTTTTCTTTTTTGGGCGCGTGGTTGGGTAATGGCGATTGCGGCGCGCGGTTGTTGCGCTGGGTTCAGGAGGCGGACTTCGAGGAGCGTTTTACTTCTTCGGAGAGAATGATGGCTTCGGCGATTTGCTTCATGGATTTGCGGGTCTGGCGGCTTTGCTGCTGGATGGTGAGGTAGGCGTTGCTCTTCGGTGGTTTGCATGTCGCGCTGAAGGATGCCTTTGGCGCGTTCCAGGAGCTTGCGGGTTTCGAGGCGCTCAGAGAGCTGGGAGTTGGCGGTTTCCAGGCGCGCCATCTCGATTTCGGCGCCGACCAGGAAGCCTACTGTGGTGATCAGGCGGATATCGCGCTGTTTGTAAATGTGTGGGCGGATGTGTTGGAGATTGATTACGCCGACCAAGCGGCCGCGGCAGAGCAGGGGGACGGAGAGGAAGGCCTGGTAGGAATCTTCGGGGAGCTGGTTGAAGAATTTGAAGCGAGGATCTTTGGCGGCGTCGCGCGCGACGGCCACGGGGGTGCGGTGTTCGGCGACCCAGCCGGTGATGCCCTGGCCGACGCGGAGTTTGAGGCGGTCGAGAACTTCCTGGTGGGGATTTTTGGAGGCGCGCAGGACCAGTTCTTCTTGTTCCTGGACGTAGATGAAGCAGGAGTCGCACTTTACCAGGGCCACGGCGAATTCGAGGACGCGCTCAAGGACTTCGTGGAGCGGATCCTGGTTGGAAGCGGCAATGCTGCTGCCGAAGTCGTGGAGCAAATCTACATCGGCATCGTGGGTGGTCGTGGTGTCCATATATAAAGTTAGCGAGGGTGAGCGCTTATGTCCAATCGCAAAAGCGGATGCGGGGGATAGGGAAATTGGGAGGTACTTGGCGAGCGGCGGGCGCGGCGATACGGACCAGGTGCAGAGCCGGCAGTGGCTCTGCCACGGGGGTTCGTGGAGATACGGATTGACTCGTTCTGGGGCGCAGTGTACTGTCGGCCGGTTTGGGCCCACTGCGTATTAAATCCAGGAGGAACTTGTGAGATTGAAGAAGCTGACGGCAGGTGTGGGTGTGTGTTTGCTTGGAGCGATTTCCGCGGCGGCGCAGGCGCCGAAGGCGGAGATTGCGTCGCTGGAATTTCAGACGCCGAAGAATGGCATGGTGCAGCAGTATGAGGCTGGACGGAAACAAAAAGTGGAATGGCACAAGCAGCAGAAGGATCCGCAGGCGCTGTACGTCTTCGAGACCTTGACTGGGGAACGCACCGGAACTTATCTGGTGGGGCGACTCGGGCAGCATTGGGCAGATATGGATACGCCTTCGGTGACGGATGCGGCGGACCTCGCGGAATATCAGAAGGCGGTGGGGGCTTCGGTGGACAAGTTGGTGACTGCTTACTACGAGTATTTGCCGAAAGTGAGCAATCCGCCGACGGAGATGAACGGGAAATACACGGAGATTATTACCTTTCACGTCCGTTACGGGCACGGCGACGATTTTCGCAGCGCAATTGCGCGGGTGCACGATGCGCGGACGCAGCTGAAAACGCCGAATCACTATAATTGGTATCGCTTGGCGAACGGCGGGCCGGGCGGAACGTACGTTCTGACGGTCGAACATGCGAACTGGGCGTCGTTTGAGGATGATCCGGCAGTGAAGCCTTTGCGCGATATTTTACGGGAGGCGTTTGGGGAGCAGGAAGCGATGTCGGTGATCGAGAGGCTGAACGGGGCGATCGAGAGCACATACAGCGAGATCATCCAGTTTCGCCCGGATTTGAGTTACTTGCCGGCGAAATAGGGGCTTGGCTGTTTCGGTGAGGCCAAAGATCTAACGCAGAGGACGCAGAGGGCGGAGCGCAGAGTTCTTAGAGAAAACACGAGGTGCGCCGCCCCTGCGACTTCTGCGGAGCTGGTGACGGGGTGGAATGCTCGGCGCACAGCCTGAAGTGTGCCGCGGGTTATGGACAAGGGCACGGCGCGGGGGCTAGAGTAGTTTTCTATTGGGAGCGCGGTTTAGCGGGAAACGAAACATTGCGCTTGTGGCGCTCGCCGTGTTTGTGTTTTTGTGCGCGGCTGGTGGGGCGCAACACGACAAAGTATCCACTTCTGGCGGTACGCAACAAACATCCACTTCCACTGGCACTTCATCTGCGATTCCTACGTTTGAGGATGTTTCCGCGCGCGCGGGGCTTACTGTGGCGCACATCGCTTCGGCTGACAAAAAATATATTGTGGAGTCTATGAGCGGGGGCGTGGGGTTTATTGATTGCGACAACAGTGGAGTGTTATCGGCGCTGGTGGTGAATGGTTCGACGGTGGAGCGTTACCGCGGGGGCGGGGATTTGATGGTTACTTTGTACCGGCAGGTGGGGAATCGCGCTGGTGGTGGGGCGGTGAAATTTGAAGATGTGACGCAGGTGGCAGGTTTGTCGCGCAAGGGCTGGGGGATGGGAGTGGCGGTGGCGGATTTTGATAATGACGGAGTGCTGGATATTTTTGTGACGGGGTATGGCGGGAACGCCTTGTATCGCGGCCTGGGAAATTGCAAGTTTGAAGATGTGACGGACAAGGCCGGGGTGCGTGGCGGCGGGTTCATGACCGGGGCGGCTTGGGCGGACTACGACAAGGATGGGTTCGTAGATATTTTTGTGTCGCGGTACGTGCATGTGGATTTGGATAAAGTGGCCGCGTTCGGCGCGTGCAAATTTCGTGGGATCGTGGTGCAGTGCGGGCCTTGGGGGATGACGGGCGAGACGGATTTGCTGTATCACAATCGGGGGAACGGGACGTTTGAGGAGGTGTCAAAACGGGCGGGAGTGAGCGATCCGAACGGATATTACGGGTTGGGAGTGGCGTGGGGCGATTACGATAATGATGGTTGGCCGGATTTGTACGTGGCGAACGATACGGGGCCGAATTTTTTGTATCACAACAATCACGATGGGACTTTCACGGATCAGGGGATGCTGGCGGGCGCGGCGTTGAGCAGCGAGGGCGACGCGGATGGTTCGATGGGCGTGGATTTCGGAGATTACGATCACGATGGGCGGCTGGATATTTTCGTGACGAACTTTGCGGATCAGGAGGACAACCTTTATCACAATTTGGGCGCCAAGGGGTTTGACGACGTGAGCTGGAAGGCGGGAGTGGCAAAGCCGAGCTATCCATATGTGAAATGGGGCGCGGGATTTTTCGATTTTGATAACGATGGCTGGATAGATTTGTTTGAGGCGACTGGGCATGTGTATCCGCAGATGGACCGGTTGGAAGGTGGCGCGCGGTACAAGGAGCCGTTGCTGCTCTACATGAATAATCATGATGGGACTTTTACGGAATGTTCCGCGGCGGCGGGATTGAATGCGGTGCCGGTGGCGTCATGGCGCGGTGCGGCGTTTGGAGATGTGGCGAATGATGGGAATGTGGACGTTTTGCTGCTGAATGTGGATGGGCCGCCGAGCTTGCTGATGAATCATGGGGTGGTGGGGAATCACTGGGTGGAATTTCGATTGGTGGGGACGAAAACTAATCGTGCGGCGATTGGGGCGCGGGTCACGGTGCGCACAGGGAAGTTGGTGCAGTTTGATGAGGTGCGCGGAGGGGCGAGTTATCTTTCGCAGAATGATTTGCGGGTGCATTTTGGATTGGGGAAGGCTGTGGGCTTGGATTCGGTGGAAGTCTTGTGGCCTGGTGGGGCGGTGGAAAAATTTTCGGGAGTGGCGGCGGACGAGATTTATACGTTGATCGAAGGCCAAGGAATTCGAGGGGCGGTGGCGACGGTGCTCACCGGTGACGGTAAGTCAAAGGCGCCACAGATGAACGCAGATGAACACTGATAAAGGCAAAAGATTTAGCACTGGGGACACACTCAGGAGGTGGAGGGCACGGAGAAAGCGGGAGAGATCCTTCGTCCGGCTTGAAGTAAAGGCGCCGGCCTCAGGATGACGATGCTCATCGCATCGTCAGAGAAGCAGAGGACGCAGAGAAAAACTGGGGCGTGCTAGCGAATGGAATGGAGACTCTGCAAAATTGAAAAGGGCGCTGCGACTTTTCGCAGCGCCCTTTTTTTTGCCGTGCGGCTCATACGACCCGTTTAGAAGAGGAACTTCAGGCCGAACTGGAAGATGCGGCCCAGGTGCGCGCCGGAGGGTTGCAGGAAGCCGGCCCAGGCGGCGCCAGTGGGGTTGTTAGGCGGCGGGACGCAGGCGGAATCGGCAGCGTTGTTTGTGGCACCGTAGCAGGCGATGGAGCTGTTCACGCCGTTCCACTGGGTGTGATTGAAAATGTTGAAAGCCTCTACGCGGAACTGGAACGCGTAGGACTCCTTGATGGGAAAGTTCTTGTACAGCGCCATGTCGAAATTCAAGCGGCTGGGAATGTTCAAGGAATTGCGTCCGGCGTCTCCGAAGGTGAGACCCTGCGGGGCATTGTAGGCCGCTGGGTTGAAGAGCAATGGCCCGGTGCTTTGGCCGAGCGAAGCCAGGACGGCCGCGGGCGGAGCGGAGTGCGGGTTGCCGACGACATCCGGGTAAGACCCGTTGGTTCCGACGCCGTTGGCGACGCCGGCGTTGTCACCGAAAACGGCATTGGTAACGCTGAAGGGAGTGCCGGAAGAGAAAATGGTGATGCCGGAAAATTCCCAGTTGGCGAGGAAGACCTTGGAAATGCCTTCGAGATGGCCGGAGGGAATATCGTAAACGTAGCTGACGTTAAGAATGTTGCGCTCATCGAAATTGGAGCTGGCGTAGTTGCCTTTCAGGTTGTAGGAGTTTACGAAATTGGCATCCTGCCAATCAGATTCATCATCGAGCGAGTGTGAGTAGGTGTAGGCGACGGCCACAGTGAGAGGAGCGATGGTGCGGCGGACGGAAATCTGCATGGAATTGTAATTGGAGCTGGCGCGATACTCTTTCCCGGTGATATCGCCATAGCCGATGTAGTTGGGGCGAACCTGGTTAGGGTCAATGTTGCCGCAGGCCACAGCGAAATTATTTTGCACGCTGACGGGTGAGTTGGTGATTGGCGTCGTCCCATTCACCACGTTGTTCTGGCAATCAAAATTAGTCAGCGGAACGCCTGCGGGGTAGGGGTTCTGTGCAGCGGTGGTTGGGTACAATTGGTTGAGGTCGCGCTGATCGGCCAGGTTGGTGCCCTTGCTGCCGACGTAAGCGATGGAGCCTATGGTGTTCTTGAAGAACTCATGCTGAATGCTGATATTCCATTGCTGGGCGTAGGGCCAGATGGCTTTATTGGGAATGGAAGTGACGGACAACGGGAATGCCATCGGCGGACCGCTGGCATTTCCCACGCAGGTGTAGCCAGTGGGCTGGCCGCAGGTGGTGCCCGCGATATTGGACTGGCCCGGAGTCAGGACGAGGGGTGCGCTGCCTTCGAGGCTTTCGGCGTTGGCCTCGTTGCCGTTGCCATGGTCGAAGAAAATGCCGTAGCCGGCGCGAATGGAGGTTTTCCCATTGCCCCACGGATCCCAAGCGAATCCGATACGGGGAGCAGGATTGAGCCAGTGTTGGTCGAGGCATCCGCGTGGATAGCCGGGACCGCATTGCACGATGCCGTTAAATAGGTACTGATTGTCGGCGGGGTTGGAATAAGAGAGCGGGACGCTGGTGTTGGGATTGAGCAAGGCCGAGGAATTGGGATCGAGCAAGGGCGCGTTGGCCGGCGTCCAGACGGTGGTGTCGAAATTATATTCACGGTTGTATTTTTCGTGATAGGTGCCGAAGAAACTGAAGCGAATGCCGAGATTCAAGGTGAGGCGCGAAGTGACGTGAAAGTCGTCCTGGATGTAAGGCTCGAGGATCTGGTAGCGATCGTAGTATTTGATCTGGTTGTTGGTTTGGGAGTAGCTGGCGATGTTACCGAGCAAGAGGTCGGCGAAAGCGTTGCCTGTGCTAACCGAGGTGTTGGTGGCGTCGAAGGTGAGGGCGCCTTCGATTTGCGGCGAATTCTCCTGATTTTTCTGGGCGATGACGGCGTAAGCGCCGAATTGCAGGTTGTGCTTGCCGATAATCTTGGTGACGTTGTCGCGCAGAGTGTAGGTGGGGTTGGCGTTGTTCCATGGCTCATAGGATGGATCGGTCTGGAAAGCATATGCAGAATTTCCACTGACGTTAATAGCAGGGAGCTTGCCGCCGAAGCCGTTGTCGAAGAACGAGGTCATGGTCATTGATGGGGGACGTTCGAATGGGCCGATGTTAGTTAAGGTGATGTGATCGGCCGTGTAACTGAAAACGAATTCGTTGAGCAGCGTCGGCGACGCGGTGTAGGTGAGGCGCGCGACGGCGCTGGTGCCTGGGCCAACGAAATTGGTTTCGATGTTGGGAAGAGTGGCATTGGACCACAGGGTCGGTGTGACGACGGTGTTCCAGGAATCGTGAATATAGTGGAACGAAGCACGCAGCTTAGGACTGATGTTCTGATCAACGCGCACCAGCTCTTCGCGCCAATTGGTGGGCGTGGGCTGGGAAGTGTCATAGCAGGACTGTGTGGGCGACGAGCAGCCGACGGTGCTATTGGCCTCTGGGATTGAGGCGAGAATTGCGGAAACGTTGGGATCCGTGGCGGGATTCACGCCAACGATTTGATTGCCGACAATCTGCACGGGCAGATTGGGATTATTGACGGGGCAATCGGTGGGGCCGAGCGAGCAAATGTCGTTGAAGTTTCCGCCGCGTTCGGCGTTGGATGGAACGGAGATGGCAAACGTGTTGGGAACGATTTCTTTGCGCCATTCCTGCGACCAGAAGAAAAAGGTCTTGGTTTTGTCGGTGTTGTAGTGGCCCGGGATGTACACGGGGCCGCCGATAGTGTAGCCGAAGTCGTTCTTCTTGTATTCCGGTGCGTTGGGCGAACTCAGGTCGAAATAGCTGCGGTCGTTGAAGATGTTGTTGCGATTGAATTCATACACGTCGCCGTGGAAGGAGCTGGTGCCGGACTTGGTTTCGGCTTCGATCGTTCCGGAAGCGTTGCGGCCGTATTGAGCGCCGTAGTTGGAGGTTAAGACGCGGACTTCCTGGATGGCGTCAATGCTGGGGTAAACGTTCAGCGAGTTGTTGCTGCCGTTGTCCATGTTGTCGCCGCCGTCCACTTCCCAGTTGTTGTTTTCGTCGCGGCCACCATTGACGCTGTACATCACGTTACCGTTGACGCCGACGGTGCCTTCGTCCTGCCCTGACTGGTTATTTACGCCGGGAGTGAGATTGATGAGCTGGGTGAAGTTGCGGCCGTTGAGCTGGAGCTGGGTCATTTCTTTTGCGGTAACGGTCCCGGCGATTTCCGAGGATTGCGTTTCGACTTGGGCGACTTCTTCGCCGGCGACGACTACTTCGCTGGAGAGCGAGCCGATTTCCAGGCTGACGTCCACGCGCAATTTTTGGCCGACGCGGATGACCACGCCGTTGGCCGTGTATTTCTTGAAGCCTTTGGCAGAGACGCTGATGTTGTAGGCGCCGATGGGGAGGGCGGTGACGACCCATTCACCGTCGTTGTTGGAGACGGTGGCGCGCGTGACTCCGATGGTGGCGTTGGTGATGACTACGTCGGCGCCGACGACGATGGCGCCAGAGGTATCGCGGACTGTGCCGGTGAAAGTGGCGGTGTCTTGCGCCGCGGCGATGGAGGCGCAGAGGAGTAGCGCGAACAGGCAGCAAGCTTGACGAAGAAATTTCATGTACATCTCCAGATAGCGCGGCGTGCGCGCGGATTTTGCTACCCCAAATGCCAAAACCCGAAGGTGCTGATTTGCTGCCAAGCGCGGAGGTGGTGACAGGGCAGCTGGCAGGCTGCGCTGAAACGAGCGCGGGAACGGAAATCCCGGCTAGTCGGCTTAATAAACCTAAAAGACGCCACCCCAAGCGTTTTATTAAATTTATTAAAACTGATTTATATACGGGAGCGGGGAGATGTCAAGCGAAAAACTAAGGGTCATTGTGAAGTGGGAGATGGGTGGCGAGGGGTTGACCTGGCGCTGGGCTGGAGGGCTTGGCAGGGTGGAAATGTGTTAGGTTTTGGGCGTGAAATGCTGGGGCAAATTGCGCGTGGCGGTGCTGGCGGCTGCCGTGGTCAGTGCCGGAGCGCTGGCGCGTTCGGCGTTGGGGCAAGCCGCGAGCCACGGCTCGGGATCGGCGGCGGGCGTGACGGATTTGGCGGGGCTTTTTGCGGAGGGCGAGACGGCGTTGCGGGCCGGGGATTTGGATCGGGCGGCGGTGACGTTCAAGAAAGTGTTGGCGGCGGATCCGAAGGCGGCGGGGGCTTATGCGAATTTGGGCGTGATTGCGATGCGGCGGCAGCAGTGGGGGCAGGCGCTGGAAATGCTGCGGAAGGCGGAGCGGCTAGCGCCGGGGGTGGCGGGGATTCGGTTGAATATTGGATTAGTTTATTACCGGCAGAACGATTTTCATGCGGCGATTGCGCCGTTTGAATCGGTGGTGCGCGATAAGCCGGAGTCGGCGCAGGCGCGATATTTGCTGGGGCTTTGCTATTTTTTTACAGAGCGGTACGGGGATGCGGTGACGGCGCTGGATCCGATCTGGCCGTCGGAATCGGGGGACTTGAATTATTTGTACGTGTTGGGGAATGCGGCGAACAAGGCGGGGCAGACGGAAATTGAGGAGCGAGCGCTGACGCGGTTCGTTGAATTGGGGAAGGACACGGCAGAATATCATTTGCTCATGGGGAAGGCGGCTTTGAATCGCGAGGAGAACGACAAGGCGATCGCAGAATTGCAGCAGGCGGCGGAACTGGACTCGCGTTTGCCGTTTGTGCATTTTAACTTGGGGCTGGCTTACCTGGCGCGTGCAGATTTTGAGAAGGCGCGGGATGAATTTTCGCGGGACGCGGAGATCGAGCCGGATGTGGCTTTTGATTACGACCGGTTGGGAGTGGTTTATTCGTATTTGCAGGACGATGCGAAGGCCGAGGAAAATTTCAAGCAGGCTTTGAAGTTGGATGCGCATTTGTCGAGTTCTTATTTTGGATTGGCGCGGATTTATCAGCGGGAGGGGAAATTTACTTTGGCGCTGGGGGCGGTGGATACGGCGTTGCGGATGGATGCTGACAATCCGAATTATCACAATTTGAAGGGGCAGATTTTGCTGCGGTTGGGGAAGACGCAGGAAGCGCAGAAGGAATTGCAGACAGCTACTTCATTGCTGAACGCGAGTCGCGAGCGGCGGCACAATGAATTGAATGAGGGGGCCTTGCCGTCGCCGGAACTCAGTGTCGAACCGAAAGTGCAATGAGGTGCGCGGCTGGTCGGTTATTTTTGCGCGTTCAGAAACATTGTTACTTCGCGGGCGGTGGGCATGGAGGGTTGGGCGCCACTGCGGGTTACGGATATTGCGGCGACGGCCGAGGCGTAGCGGGCGGCCTCGCGGGGATTTTTGCCGGAGAGCAGGCTTACGGCGAGGCCGGCGTTGAAGGCGTCGCCGGCGGCGGTAGAGTCCACGGCTTTTACTGCGAAGGATGGAACCATTTCGCGGATGCCGTCGGCGGTAGCGAGGTAGGCGCCTTGCGCGCCCATTTTGATCACGACATTCTTGGGTCCGCGTGCGAGGAGGAGGTTGGCGCAGCGGGCGGCGGTGGCGGGAGTGACGGGCTCCGTCGGGGCAAGCCCGCAGAGGATGCGGGTTTCGCTTTCGTTGGGAGTGATCCAGGCTACGACCTGGAGCAATCCTGACGGCAATTCGCGGGCGGGAGCGGGATCGAGCATCAGGGGAATTTGGTGGCGATGCGCGAAAGCGGCGACGGTTTCGAGAGTGATTAAGGGGATTTCGAGTTGAGCAAGGATCATACCCGCTTTGCGGAGTAACGTGGAGTGCGCGGTGATGTCTTTCGGGAGAAGTTTTCCGTTGGCGCCGGGAACTACTACGATATTGTTCTGGCCGTCATCGCCGATATTGATTAGCGCGACGCCGGAGGCACCTTTTACGGTTCGGACGGAATTTACGGCGACGCCTGCTTGGCGGAGAGCGTTCTTGAGTGCGGTGCCAAAGGAATCGTCGCCGACGTTTCCCAACATGCTTACCGGGTAGCCTAGTTTCGCGACCCCTACGGCTTGATTTGCGCCTTTGCCGCCGTGGAAGGTGCGGAAATCTTTGCCGATGATGGTTTCGCCTGGGAGTGGCACGTGGTCGGCGGTGGCAACGAGATCGAAGTTGATGCTGCCTACTACTACGATCGGTTTGCGCATTCTACTGTGAGCCGTCCTACTTGGCATCGCTGCCTCTCCAGTCCACTCCGAAGTGCGAGCGAACGAATCTTTCGACCTCGGAACTTGCGACCGAATAATTCAATCCATGTATTTCGGCCATTTCGAGTGGGTTATTTAGCGTGTTAACGCCCACCACGACCCCATCGCGATCAAGCACCGGGCCGCCGGAATTTTCATGGTCGAAGGGCACGCCAGTTTGGATCCACGTGCCGGGATGACCGCTAAAGACGCTGCCGACCATAGCTTCCGTTACCGTGTTTGTCCGCGCGGGACCTGAGCCCTGAGAAGATATCGCAAAGACATCCGCGCCGGGGTCGGGCGTGTTCCTGCTCAATTTTAGATAGGGATAACCGTTCCCAGGAACCCTGACGACCGCGAGGTCGTGACCATCGTCAACGAAAAACGTCGAAACTTCGACGCTTTTGCCATCGGGCAAATACATGGTGACGAACTTGTGATTTCCGCCGACGTAGGCATTGGTGATCAGCAGACCATCGGAGGAAATAAAAAACCCGGTTCCCCATCCTTTCGGCGTCGGTATGCTGACAATTGCGCCGCGCGCGGATTGCAGGATCGTGTCCTTCGCAGAGGCGGAAGTGTCGCGGCATGCGGCTGTGACGCTTCGCTCAGCCGCGGAAGACGCTGAAGTCGCTGATTCGGAGATGTCATTCGGCGCGTCCAGCTTCACCTTAAACTCGGCGGATGCGACGATATAGTATTTGTAAATCGGAATTTGGTACCCGTTCACAAACGTAATGGGACCCTCCGTAATCGTGACCGTCTTGGGCGCGCAGCTCTGCTTCAAAAAACGAACGCTGAGCGGCGCCTTCGAGTGTTTGCTGAATGCGCTGATCTTGAACTTGAAATAGTAAGACGGCAGATGGATAGAGCACGGAGTGGTGCAGACGATGGAGCCATCGAGTTCAACTTGCGCTCCGGAGGGGATGGTTTCAAATTTCACTTCTTTGTCACCCGCAAAGCACTGCGGGCTGAATATCGCAATGAGAGTCGTGAGGATAATTGCCCGGAATCGAAAGTGAAACACGTCGGTCTCCCCAAGAATTCAGCGGACAAGGCTACCACTAACTGCTGCGGATGTGGCATGCGGGTTGCTGGAGCGCGGGGTGAGGGGATAGGTGCGATTCGTCCGGGGGTCGTGCTAATCTTTTGTCGGTTTTTGTGCCGGTTTACACGCGACCTCGCCCGGGTGGCGGAATGGCATACGCGGAGGACTTAAAATCCTTTGTCCTTAACGGGACGTGTGGGT
>CAVWFO010000016.1:0-85146 GCA_963754275.1 uncultured Acidobacteriota bacterium | reverse complement strand
GCTGTCAAGGACCTAGCGGCAGCCATCGAGCAACTTGCCATCGATCCATCACGCCGGGCGAAGTTGGGTGAAGCCGGACGCCGGCGCATTGATCAAGAATTCAACTGGGCGCGAAAAGGTGAGCAGTTGGCTCGTCTCTACCAGAGGTTGGTCAATGCTCGCAACGGGACGGGTCAATTGGATCGAACTGTGGCCTTAGCGGCAGCCGGGCAACAGGAGCATTTTCCGCACGAGGTTTCTAATGGCGACTACTAATCTTCCAATTTCAGCACTGAAGACAAAGACAAGGGGCTGGCTCCGAGCAGGCTTGTGGATCTTGGCCTTAGGTCTAGCGTCCTTGGTGTTCGCGGGGCTTCGCATCGGCGGTGTGATTTTATGGGACGATCCAACCCTGCTCGTAGTGTGCTCGCTACTTATTGTCGTGCTTTTCGTTGTGCTTTCGCGCACGCGAGCCCAGAGCAGCGACTCGCGGAAGTCTTTTTTCACGATTGCCGTTACGATATCGTGGTTCGTCTTGGTCTCCGAACAGTTGTTCTACCATCCTCTAAACACCTTGGGGCATGCGGTACAAGGAAATTTCGACACGCAAGCCTATCAGGAAGCGGCGTCTTGGGGATTCTCTCTAGTTCTTCTTGCGGCGATGAGTATCATGCATCCGCAATATCTTCGGCGGATGTTCTCGGGCTCCTACAAGTGGGTATCGATCTTCGCCATGCTCGCGCTCGCGTCTGTTCCTCTTTCCCCTTCCCCGGCGTACTCCTTCGCATGGGCCGTGAAGCTTGTAACTGTGGTGCTTCTGCTGGCTGCTTGTTTAGCGACCGATCGTTCAGTCGATGGGGTCAAATCCTTTTACCGTGCGCTGTTGTGGGGGTTCGTGGTTCTGGCTGTCATTCCTCTTGTCCGGATTTTCACATTGCCGGACTCAGCGTTTTCGCAATTTTCGGATGTTGGAGGTAGGCTTGCTGTCTCGACTAACGGCTACTCCACAACGTGTGGAATCCTCATTCTTTTGAGTCTTATGCTCTTTGCGTTGCAGCGACGTTTTTGGCTCATCCTCTTCGCTGTCACCGGTGTAACGATGATGATTCTTTCGGGTGGTAAAGCAGGGATTGCTTCGGGAATCATATCGATCGTACTTTATTTCCTTTTTCAAAAAAGAGTCTTAGCGAGCATTGGAGTTCTTCTGGGAATTGCTACTCTCCTATCGCTGCTGCTCGTTGCCACACCGTTAGGAAGATACTTCAGCAACTATGAACGTTCTGGTGAAGCAGCGACACTCACTGGTAGGACCGATTTGTGGCAGCAAACGCTTCCGGAGATAAAAGAGCACCTCGTCTTGGGGCATGGATATGTAGCGTCAAAATTTCTTTCCGCCGAAATGGATACACCATTCGAGGCCCCTCATCTCCACAATGGATTCCTAGAGGTCCTTTACAATAACGGATTGCCAGGTCTCCTGCTGATACTTCTCATGCACTTCTCTATCTTAAAGAACTTGGCCGCAGTGGCGAGGCGTCCAACGTCACGCGAGATCCACTTGCTTGCGGTTGGCTCGCTCGCAATCTATTTTGATGTGCTCTTGACAGGACAGTTCAACGTCTCCTTTGGCGGCCACCTTAACAGCCCTTTTATAGTGTTCCTCGCATTGATTCTCATCGCGGAAAACCTTAAGAGGGCGAATTTCAGCCGCGCTACAGAAGAGACTTCATAGATTTGCTCAAGGTGTAAAGTTTGAGCTGCAGTTCCACTCGATAAGGAGATCGACTGTTTGAACAAGGCCGAAGTCAATTCCCTCACAACTGCGTTAGTGTTGGGTTATGTGTGCTTAAACTTGGGATTATCTTCACAGGTACGCGCAGGAAGTAACTGTCCATTTGAGTTCAAGAGCTACCATGACGTTCGATTATCACTGTATTGGCAATCCAGACTAGAAAACCTCGACCGCGCTTCGTCTGCTCGTCCGAGAGCAAAACAGTGGAAACTACGGCCAACAAGAAGGGCTCACAGCATCCAATGATCAAGAACCGAGTCTGGATTGGAAGAGGCGCCCTCGCGCTAACGGATCAAGCTTTGTTTTCGGGAGCTGGATTTCTGCTCAGCTTGCTTCTGGGGCGCTGGCTGACACCTGCGCAGTACGGCGCATACGCATTGGCTTTCGCGGTGTTTCTCTTTGCATCGAGCTTCCATAATTCTTTGATCCTCGAGCCCATGGGCGTCATCGGGCCCGCGTCGTACAAGCACAATCTCCCCGCTTATATTGCCAAGCTCGTCAAGTTGCATGGTTATATCGCGCTTGGGCTTGCGTTTCTGATGATGGTAGCGGCCGGGGGCGTTTATATTTATTCGCGAAACACGACGCTTGCAGCCGCACTGTGCGGCGCGAGTATCGCGATTCCGTGCGTACTACTGTCGTGGCTATTGCGGCAATCCGCCTATCTTGACCATCGGCCTGCCCTGGCGGCACGCGGCGGTGCCACTTATGCGGCAGTAGTCGTCTTAAGTCTCTTCACTCTTTATTTCACCCGCTCTCTCAATCCATTCACTGCTTTCATAACGATTGCCGCCGCCGGAACCGTCGCCGGGTTCGTCATGATGGCCTTGATTCGGCCGGAGTTCGATGCTCCTGCGGCTACCGCTCAAATGCGGACCATTCTCTCGCAGCACTGGGTGTATGGGAGATGGGTGATCGTTACGGCGCTGGTGTACTGGCTTTCCTGGCAAGCATACACGTTCATTGTTGCGGCTGAGCTAGGATTTGAAGATGTCGCGGCCCTCCGAGCTCTTCAGAATTTCGTCTTACCTCTCTCGCAATTCGTCACATCGCTTAGCCTTCTCGCCATCCCCGCGGCGTCGGGAAAATTTGCGAGTAATGACCGGAAGGCGTTCCGCCTCACGATCTTCAGAATCAGTTTATTATTCGTCGCTGCCGGCATTCTCTATTTCGTTGTCCTCTCTCTTGCCGGACCCCCGCTAGTGGGCTTCGTCTACAAAGGAAAATACGTTCAGTTCGCGAAGCTGCTTCCGTGGCTGGCTCTCTCCGGAGCATTCGTCGCCGCCGCCCAAGGACCGTGCATCGCTTTGCGCGCGATGCAAGTGCCCTCCGATGTCTTCATCGGCTACACCGTCGCCGCATGCTTCACAGTTGCCACGGGCTTCAGTTTGACTCGCTACTGGGGACTGGCCGGAGCGGCGGTTGGCATGGCTGCTGCTTCTTTTTGTTTTCTCGTTACTGCGATTTACCGCTACCGCTTGCGGCTTAGACGGCTCTCGCAGGACGATCAAGCACGCCCAGTTGAGCCTGGTCTTCGTTCCCTTCGCGTGGCTTGGCTATTTCCGTCTTTGAATCGGGGGTTTTATTGGCAGCCGGTTTTTAAAGCCTTCACGGAACGCTTTCCAAATTCAATTGTTTTCGTGGGACTCTGGCCCGGATACCTTCCCGGATACGAAGGAACGTTCAAGCTTCGGGTTCTGCCTGGTGTCAAGCTCCTGACTCTGAAACGTTCTCGCGAAGGCTACGATCGCGGATTAGTAAAGGCTCCCCTCTCCATCCTGCGTGAACTTTTCCAATATCGTCCGGACGTGATCTTCACCTCTGGATTCAGCGTCTGGACCTCGTGCGCGCTGCTTTTGAAGGCACTTCACGGCACACGCGTGCTTATCGCCTGGGAGGGCTACTCACCCTACGTTACCTACCTCGATCGTCCGATCCTGCTCAGGCTGCGCCGCATCATGGCTCGCCATGTTGATGGTGGAATCAGCAACGCGCGCGAAGGCTGTGAGTATCTTCGGGATGTTCTTTCCATCCCTGGCTCCAAGCTTGTGCACCACCCTTACGAGGTTCCGGAACCGAGCGTTTTCGGTCCGGCGGATTCTCCAGCGACGGTGGGCTCGATGATTCGGCCCGTCTTTCTGTTCGTCGGCTCGCTGATACCCAGGAAAGGCTGGCAATATTTGATTGATGCCGTGGACCTCCTCGTCCAGCGCGGGGTCACGTCCTTCTCTGTTGCCATCGTGGGTGAGGGAAATGAAGCGGCAGAACTAAATAAGGAAATCTCAGTAAAAGGGCTTCGGGAGCTGGTTCATCCTTTGGGCCCAGTCGCCTACGAAAAATTGGGCGCCTACTTCAAGGCCTCCGACGTTTTCGTTTTCCCCACATTGGAAGACGTTTGGGGCCTCGTTTTACTCGAGGCCATGGCTTTCGGCAAACCAGTTTTGTGTTCCCAATATGCTGGCGCGAAAGAGATGGTGGAACACAACAGGACTGGTTTTGTTTTCGATCCTCGCAAGCCTTCCGAGTTGGCGGATTACATGGCGACATTCATTGAGAACCCGCAATTGATCTCGGAATTCGGAGACCGATCTTCGAAGGCCATCGCCCCATACACGGTGGAAGCCGCCGCCAGCGCCTTGGAAGCCCTCGTCAACAGGACGATGGGTGGGCCGCAGCAGCGCGTGATCGCAAAGGAAGAGCAGTCATTTGCTTTCGATTAGAGTCTGGACCCAGAAGCCATTTGGCTGCATACCCGATCATGAAAATACTGTTGGTCCATAACGAATATCAGGAGCCGGGCGGCGAAGACATTGTCTTCGAGCAGGAGAAGCGAATCCTGGAGCGCGGCGGTCACGAGGTGCTGACGTACAGGCGGAGCAATCATGAGATCGAGGAACTCTCCGCGATTGGCCGCGCCACCCTGTTGATCCGAACCGTATGGGCCAGCGACACGCACCACGACTTCGCCGCGCTTCTCGAGCGGGAAAAACCCGATGTTGTGCACGTCCATAACACATTCGTCATGATTTCGCCGTCCATTTACAGCGCGTGCCGCAAGCGAGGCATACCGGTAGTGCAGACGCTTCACAATTTTCGGCTCCTCTGCCCCGGCGCGCAGTTCCTCCGCGACGGAAAAATCTGCGAGGATTGCGTCGATCATAGCCTCCTGCGCGGCGTCTGGCATGGCTGCTACCGCGATTCGCGGCCGGCCACCGCTTCGGTGGCGCTCATGCTCGCGTGGCACCGGGGGGCTGGTACGTGGGGCGAACTCGTTAGCCGTTACATCGCGCTCACCGATTTTGCGCGCAACAAGTTCATCGCCTCCGGCTTTGCGCCAGACAAGATTGTCGTCAAGCCGAATTTCGTCGATCCCGACCCGGGTGCGAAACAGAACCCTGGCACCGGCGTGCTCTACATTGGCCGCCTGTCCAAAGAAAAAGGCCTGCACACGCTGCTCGACGCTTGGAAGCGGCTCCCGAAGGGTTGCTCGCTCGACATCGTCGGGGATGGCCCCGATAGAAAAGAACTGGAAGAGGAAACACAACGATGTGGTCTCTCCGCGATTCAGTTTCGCGGACGACTATCGCACGCAGAATCGCTCGCGGCGATGAAAAGCGCAAGTTTCCTGATCTTGCCGAGTGAATGGTATGAGGGTTTTCCGATGACGATCGCCGAGTCCTTAGCATGCGGAACGCCAGTCATATGCTCGAAGCTCGGCGCGATGGAGGAAATCATCGACGACTTCCGCACCGGCCTGCACTTTACGCCGGGCGACTCCGAAGATCTCGCGCGAAAAGTCGAGTGGGCACTCGCACACTCGTCCGAAATTGCAACAATGGGCCGAGCGGCTCGCCAGGAGTACGAAAATCGCTATACCTCAGAGAGGGCCTACACTCAATTGATGACCATTTACGAACAAACGGTGGCCGCCTATGCTTGAATCCCCAGCCGGTGAGATGAACGCGACTGCGCCTGCATTCCGGGTCGTTGGCGTACGGGTTGATGCCGTTCAACTGCCCGAGGCTGTCGCGCGAATCAAACAGTGGATCGACAATCGCGAGAACGGCAAATATGTAGCGGTAACGGGTATGCACGGCGTGGCGGAATCGCGACAGGATGCGCGCTTTCGCGAAATCTTGAATCAGGCTGCGCTCGTGGTACCGGACGGCATGCCGCTGGTTTGGCTTGGGCGGTGGCACGGACATTCTCTGCGCCGCCGCGTAACCGGATCAGAACTGATGCTGGCATTTTGTCGTGAGACAGGTCGTGGGCCGCGTCATTTCTTCTACGGCGGCGCTCCGGATGTCGCCCAGGACCTGGCGCGCCAGCTTCACGAACAATTCGACATCACCGTGGCCGGCACCTACACTCCTCCGTTTCGCCCGCTCACAGAGGCCGAAGAACTAGATCTCGCAACCCAGGTACAGGCCGCCGCGCCCGACGTTCTCTGGGTGGGTCTGAGCACTCCGAAACAGGAGCGCTGGATGTACGACCACCGCTTGAAACTGAACGTGCCCGTCATATTGGGAGTGGGTGCGGCCTTCGATATGAACTCCGGCAGGCTTAAGAGAGCTCCCGCGTGGATGCGTGAGAGCGGGCTGGAGTGGTTTTACCGCCTCCTAAGCGAGCCTCGCCGCTTGTGGAGGCGGTACCTCGTGACGATTCCGCAGTCGATGTGGAGCATTTCATTGGAGCTTTTTCACATCAGGAAGTTCGAATAAGCCTATTTTCCCGGCCAAGGAGCTCCTCGCCGAGATGCGGCCGATGAGCCGTATAGCAGGGCCGCGCGTATGATTGATTGGCGCGGTTGGACTCTTTAGCACGAAGCTTTCTGCTCAACTCGATGAGACGCTCACTTAGCGGCGCCGTCGCAGTAAGAAAATGGAGCGCGAAAGTTCGCTGCGCGAATAGCTTGAGTTTTTCGTTAAGATACTTTACGTGACGAAACCTTCCCCTCGCAGTCGCGGCCTACTGCAAACCACTGGCATCCTGATTGCCGTGATGCTGCTCAGCAGGGTCTTTGGCTTTCTGCGCGAGTGGACGGTGGCCCATCAACTAGGTTCGAGCGCGGTTACGGATACGTACTATGCCGCGTTTACCCTCCCCGATCTCCTCAGTTACCTCGTTGCCGGAGGCACTCTCGGGATGTTTTTCATCCCCGTCTTTGCGAAGTACAGTGCGCAAAAGAACGAGGAGGAAGGCTGGCACGTTTACTCCACGATCATCACCTGCATGGGCTTAATCCTCTGTGCCCTGATTGTTGTTGGCGAAATCTTTGCTCCTCACATTGTGCGCCTCCTTGCGCCGGGATTCGACGAGGCGCAGCAGGCGCGCGTCGTGTTCCTCACCCGCTTGATGCTGCCCTCGCAACTCTTCCTTTTCCTTGCCAGCATGATGGGTTCTGTCCAAAACTTAAAATCAAAGTTCTTGGTCCCTGCGCTCGGCTCGGGTGTCTATAACCTCGGAATCATCCTGGGAGGTTGGTTGCTTTCACCGCGGATAGGAGTCGCCGGATTTGCCATCGGAGTGCTCGTGGGCGCCTTCTGCGGATTCTTTGTGCTCCAGCTATTCGGAGCCCGCAGCGTCGGGGCACGTTTTACTCCCAATCTGGACTTGAAGCATCCGGGCTTTCGGCTCTTCGTGAAGTTGAGCATTCCCATCATGCTCGCTCTCTCTTTTGACATCACCGATGAATGGATCATCCGCTGGTTCGGATCGTATCTGACGGCGGCTTCCATTACCTGGCTCACATATGCCAGAACTATCATGCGGCTTCCGCAGGTTTTGATCGGCAGCGCCGCGGGGATTGTATCCTTTCCGTTGCTCGCGCAACTGCATTCGCAAGGCGAATCCGACTCGCTCAACCGCACCCTGAATTCCACCTTGAAGGGCCTCATTCTTTTTCTTGTTCCACTCTCGGCGCTGGCGATCGTGCTAAGCAAACCAGTCATCTATTTCGCATTCTCCCACACGCGCTTGAATGCGGCGGATTTTCAGGCTACCGGCGCGGCGCTCGGTCTTTTCTCGATTGGAATTTTTGCCCGGGCGGCTCAGAACGTGATCGGCCGTACGTTTTATGCTGTGCGCGACACGATTACGCCCGCTCTCGTAGGCACGGGCGTGACCTTCCTGAGCTTGCCGCTGTATTGGTATTGCGCGCGGCAATGGAATTTCCTGGGCCTGGCGATCGCCAGTTCCTTCATTGCGATCGCGTTCGCCGCCGTGTCATTCGGGCTGCTGGTCCGACGGACCCGCAACCAGGAGGTAGCAGATCTTCTCTCGTGCCTCGCGAAGGTTCTGGGTTCTTCCGTCCTGGTATCTCTAGCTTGCGGCAAGCTGACGGCCTGGCTCGAAGCGCGTCTCGCATGGCAAAGGACGCTGGGCGCTCTCGAGCTACTAGTGATAGTGACAGCCGTTGGGTTCCCATCCATCATGTTCCTCGCAAAATTGCTCGGCGTAGATGAGATCGACAAGTACTTGCGAAAAGCCCTCTCCCGGGTTCCCGCAAGGGTCGTCGTCGCTCCTGAATAGAAACGGAGCGCGCCAGCAAAAAAGCGACCGAGAGATATCGTCACAAACCGGGTCCTTCTCCCAAATTCGTGGTCCCAGTGGTCACCGCGGGCAAAGTCTGCTGCGGTGCACAATACCGCCCCGATGTGTACGGGCTGTTAAGATGAATCGATAGTTCACGCAATTATTAGTCGTTCGCTTATGTGATTCAGCCAAGTGAGCCCCGCCAACAGAGAACATAAGCCGCCGTACCTTCTGTAAGCGCTTTGTTCGCGCTCTGCATTTTCGTCCCCCTTTTCATCGAGTGTCGTCCCTGCCTGGTCACAAGGTCGTCGCCTCAGAATGCGGGCTGCCTCCGAACTCTCACTCGATTCACATCGAAAAGGCTTCACGACACGGCATTGGTACGCGCGAACAGGTACCAAAACTGTCCATCCGCCTAGTATCAAAAGCCGATGGGTCTCGCTACCTTACTAGCACGATGTAAATAGCCTATTCGTTGAGCAGTGCGTCGCCCTGTAAGTGACGAACTGTGGGAGCAGTGTGAGGCGACGCCTCACCAGAGTTCCGTTCGCATAAATGGGGGCAATCTTGCGACGTATCGCAAAGTGGACGTTGGTTTTCGCGCTCACCATTATTACCGCGAGCTGCGCGGGTGTAGTTGGCGCGCCGAATTCTTTACCGAACCCAGCTAGTCAGTCCATATCCCTTTCTCCGACAACGCCCGGCGTGCGTGCGGGCGGAACGCAGCAATTCACCGCGGCTGTCGTAGGGGTTAGCAACCCTCAACTCACGTGGTCGGTTAATGGTATAGCAGGAGGAAATTCAGAAGTTGGCGTGATCAGCAATACCGGCATGCTCGGTGCGACCTACATCGCGCCCGCCTACGTTCCTACACCTGCCGCAGTCACGATCAAGGCCACCGTCGCATCAAACGCATCTCTAACCGTCGCCGCCACTGCGAATTTGCTGAACCCGATTCCGCAACTCTCCTCGGTTTCTCCGTCGAAGTTGAATGTCGGTGCATTTGCACTCACTCTTTCCGGCGCGTCGTTCGTGAACGGAGCGGTTGTGAATTTCGGTACCACCACTCTCGCCACGAATTTTGTATCCCCTACCCAGGTCACGGCAAGCGGCATGTTGACGTCCTCCGATGTTGGAATCGCGCAGATTACGGTCACAAACCCGAATCCGGGATCCGCGACATCAAGTCCGTTGAATGTTCAGATTCAGTCGAGCCCAGCGAAGGCGCCGCAGATCTCCGTTTCGCCAACCACCGTGGATGTCCCGACCGGTGGCGTAGCGAATGCCTACCTCACCGTTACCGGCAGTCCGACACCGAACGTCACCTGCGAACCTAACGGTGCTGGCACAGTGCAGCTTTCGGGTTCGATCGTTAGCTATTCCGCTCCAAACGTGCTACCAGAAAGCGGTCAGATCACCATCACGTGCACGGCTGCCAACACCGCTGGTTCCACAGTGGCGTCGGTGTTAGCAAATATATCGACCGTTATCCCCGAAGGGTACGCAGGTCCCGTTCCTTCAACGTATTTCGCAATGCACATCTTGCAGCTGAGTGATTGGCCGACGGTCTCTATCGGCGCTTTGGGTAAAGTGACTGGTGTGCTGTGGCCATACGTCGAGCCCACAAAAGGACAATACAATTGGGCTCGCCTGGACGAGTTTGTCGATGAGGCGAACGCCAACGGCGTTGGCCTGATGTACAGCAGTGAAGGGGTTCCGCCGTGGGCTGCAGCTGATCAGTCTACCTGTATTTCGCAACAATATTTCGGTTCGTACTGCACAAGCACTGTCTCCAATCTGCAGGATTGGGACGACTTTGTGACACAGCTCGTTACGAGGTACAGAGGGCGAATCCAGATTTATGAGCTCTGGAACGAGCCGTCTCAAAGATTCACCGGCACGGTGGACCAGCTCGTTGTCCTGACGCAGCATGAACATGACATCATCAGATCCATAGATTCGGCTGCAACGATTCTTTCGCCAGGCGTCATCGCGGAGGGATCCGCATATCTGGATGGTTATTTCGCAGCTGGTGGAACCTTGGATATCGATGCCGTGGCTATGCACGGCTACTCGACTCCTACCAATGACATCGCCGAAATGATTACCCAGTCAATCTCGACTACCATAAAGACCGTAATGAGCAAGTATGGCCTTTCAGCCAAACCTCTCTGGAACACCGAGACTTCTTGGGGAGGGACGAACCGTGGGGCGATAACTGACCCCGAACTGCGAGCCGCGTTTGTCGCCAGGGCGTATTTCCTCGACTGGTCCATCGGAATTTCGCGCTTTTATTGGTACGCGTGGGACAGCCCCGTCGTTGGAACTCTCTGGACTCCCGGGAGTGCTACGTCCGAAGCCGCCGTAGCATACGAGCAAGTTCGCAACTGGATTACTGGGGCGACGATGCCTGAACCATGCTCGATCAATGGTGCCGCTTCCGCCTATCACGCTGTTTACACTTGCGATGTAACTCGAAGCCCCAGCTATGAAGCAAGGGCGGTTTGGAATACCGACGGGCCCAGCACTTATGCTGCCCCGGGTCAATTCGTTCATTACCGGGACTTGCAGGGAAACGTCTTTGATGTGCCGGCCAACCACCAGGTGGTAATCGGCCACAAACCGATTCTTCTGGAGAACAAATAATCGGGAGGATTTGCTGGTTCCTTCCGCTCATTCTAGCGCAGACTGCCTGCATGCATTCGCCCTGGCATACCTTTTGTCTTTTCTTCGCCCGTTTCGAGGGAGCGTTGCTTGTAGACAGCATGCTCTGCGCGAATAGCTCCTCTTGAATGTGAGGTCGTTCGATGTTCACGAGTTAATTGTCAAGTAGTGGAGACAAGCGGATTTTGCTTCCTGCCGATTCGCTGCCGAATTAAGTCAATTATGAAGGTGCTCGTATTCGAACCCAACGGAGCGCGAACGAGAAAACTGAGCCTGCACCGTTCTGGGTTGACACACTGACTTCCCTCTAGCTCGCAATTACTCGCAAGTATGGCACTACCATGACAGAACTATCCATGGTTCGCCTGCATACTTGAGAATTGTAGCTTTCCCTGGGCGTGTGTTAAAATTCGCCACGTCGATTACTTTTTCCGCGGAATGTTGCTCCCGCCCGCGTGCGCATCGAATTGATGATGGATCGCGAATGCTCACTCCGGCAGAATTCAGCACTTGGTCTAACGATGTTCCTCCGAGCGAGAATTAATCCGGTCCCATGAAGAAACTCACCGTTCTGGTAGTAATTGGCTTGGTCTGTCTTGGTTTGTTATACAAATTCAGGCACCCCATCGAACATTTTCATCCTCACTTCCGATTCCGGACTCTGGAAGCTATCAAGATTTCTCCATCGTTCTCCTCTATGCCCAAGGGTTCTCGCAAGAAGCTCGTAGTATTCGCTCACTATCGCGATGGCAGTCAGGCGGAATTGGTTTCCGGTGTTACCTGGACTTCATCGAATCCCACGGCCGCTCCCGTTGATGCGGAGGGTATCGCTACGGCGGCAAGCGAGGGAACTTCAACTTTGCAGGCCACTTTCCAGCACGCGAGTGCAACCACTGCCGTGTTGGTCGTTCCTGTGGCTCCAGTGGCCCTTGCGGTTTCCCCCGCGGACCCAGCCATCGACAGCAACGGAAATTTGCAGTTCAAAGCCTTGGCAACCCGTTCAGACGATAGCGTGGAGGACGTAACAAACCAGGTGAACTGGACCTCCTCCAATTCCGCGATCGCCAAAATTGCGCCCTCGGGCTTGGCGCACGGCCAAGCGCAAGGAAGCTCCACAATCGGTGCAGAGTTAACGACTCCACTGGGGAAAATCCTCACGGCTACTCGTCTGGCCGTGGTTTCTACTACAAATCCTGTGGCTGGCGTCTATTCCTATCGCTATGGTGATACGGGCACTGGCCAAAACCGTTTTGAGAATCTGCTAAATCCCAGAAATGTAAACGCTTCCACGTTCGGGAAGCTTTTTGCTGCGCCCGTTGATGGATACGTTTACGCTCAGCCGCTTTACGTCCGCGACGTTGCAGTTGTTGGTCAGGGCACTCACAACGTCGTGTACATTGCGACCGAGAACGATACTGTTTTTGCGCTTGATGCCGACAATGGTGCCGAGTTGTTCCGTTCAAGTCTGGGACCCTCCGTACCTAAAGATCAATTGCCGTGCCCCGATATGGGTCCACAAATCGGAATTACCGGAACCCCAGTGATCGATCCTGTCACTCGCACACTTTATGTCGCTGCCAAGACCTTCAGCGGTGGAACCAGCTCGTTCCATCTGCACGCAATCGATCTCTCATCCGGAAAAGAAAAAGACGGCAGTCCAGTCTTGATCACCGCAAATCTTCCGGGTTCTGGAATTGGCAAGCGCAACCGCGCGGTTACTTTCGATGCGGGTCCGCAACTGCAGCGGCCTGGTCTGGTGCTGACAGACGGACAAGTGATCATCGCTTTTGGATCGATGTGCGACCGCGGCCCGTTTCACGGCTGGCTGTTCGCATACGATGCCTCAAGTCTTAAACGCACCGGCGTTTTTCTCACCACGCCTGATGGAAGTCACGGTGGCATCTGGCAGGCCGGAGCAACGCCCGTCGTTGATCCCCAAGGAAATCTCTACGTCGTTACCGGAGATGGCGAGTTCGATGCGTATGATGGCGGCGCTGATTACGGCGACACGTTTCTGAAGCTACGATTCGCCGGAATCGACCCCATTGCGCCCACGGATTATTTCACCCCTTTTGACCAAAGAGAGCTGGATGTTGAGAACGTGGACCTGGGCGCCAGCGGCCCTATGGTGTTGCCAGATCAGCCGGGCCAGCATTCACACCTACTGTTCGGTGCCGGGAAGAACGGTTCAATGTACTTGATCAATCGCGACGACATGGGCCATTTTCAGTCCTCCACCAATAATCAGATCGTGCAGTACATTCCGCACGTTTTCCCAACAAAGATTCACGCCAGCGCCGCATATTGGCGGAACTCGACCTTCGAATGGATTTTCGTTGGGCCCGTAGAAGGGCCGCTGCAGGCGTTTCCCCTTTCACGTGGGCGATTGTCACCAACAGCCAGCTCCGAAACGCCAACGGTTTTCGGCTATCCTGGAGCATTGCCGGTCATTTCCTCGAATGGAGACTCAGACGGCATCGTATGGGCACTCGAGAACTACTCCGGTGTGCTCCACGCCTTCGACGCGACGAATCTTTCCACGGAGCTTTACAATGCAAAACAGCCTCCGAACGGTCGCGATGCTGCCGAGCACGGAGTTCAGTTTTACGCGCCGTTAGTTGCGAACGGAAAGGTATATTTTGGCACGCGCGGACACCTGTACGCATACGGCCTGCTGCATTGATGGTGACGATTGAAAGAACGAGTATTGTGCCTGATGTCTGCAATCGAAAAAGGGGGCGAATTTGAAAAGTCAAAATCGTGTTCTGGTGACCGGCGCAGGCGGGTTTATTGGTGGCCACCTTGTCGCCGAATTTCGGAAGCAAGGGTATAAGCAGATCCGCGCTGTGGACGTGAAACCCGTGGACGAATGGTATCAGCGATTCAATGATGTCGAAAATTTGCAACTTGATCTCAATCTCAAAGAAAATTGCGATCTTGCGTCCAAGGGCATGGACGAAATCTATAATCTCGCCGCGAACATGGGCGGCATGGGCTTCATTGAGCACAATAAGGCGCTGTGCATGTTATCTGTGCTCATCAACACCCACATGCTCCAGGCCGCGAAGGATCATGGCTGCCAGAAGTTTTTTTATTCTTCGTCGGCCTGCGTCTATAACGGAGATAAGCAAAAGACTTTCGAAGCCCCCTCCTTGAAGGAAGAAGACGCTTACCCCGCGCAAGCCGAGGACGGCTACGGCTGGGAAAAGCTTTTCTCCGAACGCATGTGCCGCCATTTCCGCGAAGATTTTGGCCTCTACACCCGGGTCGCACGCTTCCACAATGTGTACGGACCCTGGGGCACGTGGGAGGGCGGGCGCGAAAAGGCCCCCGCAGCGATTTGCCGCAAAGTAATCGAAGCCAAAGTCCACGGCAAACATGAAATCGAGATCTGGGGCTCCGGCGAACAGACTCGCAGCTTCATGTTCGCCGACGACTGCGTCAAGGGCATCCAGCTCATCACCAACTCGCAAATCCTCGAGCCCATCAATCTGGGCTCCGCGGAAGCTGTCAGCATCAATCAGCTAGTGGACATCGTGGAAAGCATAGCTGGCATTAAATTGAAAAGAAGTTACGACCTAAGCGCTCCCAAAGGCGTCAACGGCCGCAACAGCGATAACACTCTCATACAGAAGTATCTGAATTGGGAACCCGATACCACCCTGCGCGCCGGCCTCGAGAAGACCTTCGCTTGGATTTACGACCAGTACATGGCCCGCGAGCGCTCCGAAACTGGTATCATGCGGGAAGCCAAGGAATGAGGATAAACTAGCAATTAGGGCGGACCTGGCACACGAGCCTGGAGTGGTACGCGAACTGACGTCGGTCGGATAGTATCCGGGACATGGGACTATGCAGTGCATCCGTGACAGCGTTCACCTTGATCGACTCAAATGTGGTCATCTCGAATCCGGCTCACAGGACGCGCAGTATTCCGACCGACAAATGGTCTGTAGAAAGGAACACTGCTCGCTTCCATTGTAGCTCTCGTTGTGATTTTCATGTCCTTCAACCGTTGCGACAACTCAAACTTAGCTGACACAGCGGCACCTATGGTTCCGAAGTGCATTGATTGAATAGGGGGCGAAAGACGGAGCGGCCGTCGCCCGCTGGAACCCACTTAATTGTTGAGATATTGACCAAATCGGAGGCTATGTAGAAGTTGACGAGTACTGACCCTCCTGTTCAGCCATAATCAAGTTGGTTTAACATCAGGCACTTCGCAATTCGATCGCCGTTTGCGAACGGCATTGGGTACAGAACGCGCGTTCAAACAGGAAAATGGTCTGGTAGCACATCGTTCGGCATCCGAGCCGGCGAGTCTCTCCAAACGCGACTATTTCCTTCTTCCGCTTCTCAGCCTGTTGACAGTTCTCGGTATGTTTGGAGCGTCCGAAATCTTAAGCCATTTGATTTGGCCAGCGCAATACGGCAGCGCTTGTATCGTCGCCGATCCGGTCCAGGGTTACCGGTTCAAGCCAAACTGCAGCGTCCGCGGCAAGATTCCGGAGGGTCCCTGGATAACCTACCGCTACAACGAATGCGGATACCGCAGTGAGAACTCTTGTGGACCAAAGTCACCCGGCACGATGCGCATCGTAATCTTGGGATCGTCGATGAGCCAAGCACTTCACGTGCCGTCCGAAGCGGCTTTTTTTCTCGTGCAGCAACTGGCCTAAGCCACTTGTGCGATCGTCGCATCGACTCCCAAAATCTTGGTTTGCCTGGATCAAGCCCTGCTTACGCTGATAGTCACGTTCACGAAGCCTTGGCGCTTGAACCCGATGTCGTTATCTATATGGTCGTGCCATACGACCTAAACCAACAGATGTTGCCGGAAGGATTGATCGAGTCTGGTATCAGAACGGAAGAAACACGCTCTAGAGTTCGACAGGACGGCGCAACTCGGGCGTGAAGTTTGTCGACGAGGTCAATGCGCGGGGTCCTCGTACTGCAGCGCGCGGCAGAATCGACAGTTAACGACAGTCTGGTAGCACTTCGCACAAGTCATAGTCGCATTGCATCGCAACTCCTTGTGGGATGGAGAAGCCACGTTCGGGTAAGAAGGTGATGCAGATCTTACAAGATCATCGGTACGCGGTGGTCGTAGCAGCCGGGAAATTTATACCGTACGGTAAGCGCACCGCGTAATCTGCCGTCAGCGTACAACTCGTCCGAATTGCCTAACCTTGGACAGCGCCAGCGCGACAGTTGTGGCAGCCTGTCGATTCCACCCCTCGAAGGAAATTTATGGATTGAGGGTACGACTTGTTTGAAGTATTCCCAGATCGGGCCCTGGTCTGGCGTGACAGTGTAACTGGCCACGAGAACGCGATCCGAAGATTGCGAGAACTAGCAGAGGTGACTGATAACGAGTTTCGAGTGATGCACATTCCGAGAAACGCGCTGATTGCGTTTTCGAAACGAAGTAAACCCTGAAGTCAGACCGCGCCGTTTAAGCAAGGTGTCCCTGCTGTGCGTAGCCTTACACGAAGAAAAACTTGACGCATCATAAGCTAGGGAGTAGAAGAGAGGCTTGTAAGCGACATTGGCTCGACGATAATAAGTTCGATGTGACGCTCCTATTGTTGCTCGACATGCTCCTGGCTGGCGTCGTCCTGAACAGTCTTCGTGAATCCCAGTCGGTGAACTGACGGTGAAAAAGATTCTCTCTGCGGCCCTCCTCGCAATCATCCTAATTTTTACCGTTCGTGCCGCCGCTCCTCCCTCTCCCGTGGCTATCCCTTCCAACTTTTTTGGCATGAGCGTTTTCAGTCTTTCGTCTTATCCGCTGGGCGGTGGAATCGTGGTAGGCACAGAGGGAAAAGTAGGTGGGATCACGATTACCGGAATCGAGCCAACGTGCGATGGCGGAACGAGCCCGAGCAATGCCTGTTATAAGTGGGCGACCATGGATGCATGGGTCAGCCGCGCCCAAACCAACGGCTGGACACTGGTTTACGACTGGGACAATCTTCCGTATTGGATGTGTGGGAACGCCGTAGGAGTACGATGCACGGTGCTGCCAACCAGTTTGAGTTATATATCGAATGTAGCGACAGCGATGGCGACTCGCTATAAGGGGCAGATCAAGTATTACGAAACTGAAAATGAAATAAACTACTCCACGAACTGGTCGGATACATGCGCAAACCTAGTCTTGTTGCACAACACAATAAGGACCGCGATCAAGGCTGTCGACTCCAGTGCGCTTGTTGGGGCGCCGGCCATGGGGATCGCATCCTCCCTTAGTACCGCTAGTTGCTCTAATAGTCCTACGAGTGGGGGTGGAGCACACGAATGGATTTTTATGCAGAACTTTCTCCAGACGCACGATTCCGGCGGGCATCTGCCGACCGTGGATTCGGTCGGCGAGCATTTTTATCCCAGGAACAACGCAAAACCTTTGAACTCTGTCACTAGCGCCGTCGCCTCGCCATCATCTAATCTGTACGTTTACAATAATTTCCGTTCTGTGATGACGGCAGCCGGTATTTCGACTTCTGCTCCGCTTCTTTCTACCGAAGGCAGCTTCGGTGGGGACTCTGGCATCACGCTGTCGCCGTCGGACCAAGTCGCTTTCGTTGGAAGATTTTTAGTCACGTTTGCCAGCACCTACTCGGATGGTGGAGGCATCCTGCCGACTTGGTACGCGTACGACATCAACGTTGGGACGTTAAACGGCTCGAACGGCATGAGTCCGCTGAACGCTGCGGCCTATGGCCAGATGGAATCGTGGCTGACCGGCGCAACGTTTTCGTCACAATGCACTCCAGGCACTCCCTCAACAGTGGTTGTCTGTCCCTACACGGCGGCGTCCGGGCAAAACGCGGAAATCATTTTTAATACTAATGCTGGAGCGAATGCTGTTTTCACAGTTCCGAGCTGGGCCACGTTCGCTCAATCGCTGCAGGGATGCAACATGGCCATCAGCGGCAGCGTCGTAACCGTAAACAACACGCCGATTCTACTGAGCGAAGGTGGATCCTTCGCCATGAAGAGCAACGGACATAAAACGACTTCGATGTTTGCGTGGTACGATGTCGGCGACGAAGCCGATTTAAAAGCCGCCGCCGAGTCCGCTACACGGTACAACGCGGCAGTGCCCGCGAACGCGTCCAACGCAGTCAACATTCAGCGATAACCGGAGACCCAAGTTATTGGGATGGTCCGCCGTAGAACTCTAGCAGGTATAGAGTGTGGGGTAAGGGGGCATCTCATGAAAATCTACGCATTGGGCATCAATTTGGTAAGACGGTGTTTCATTTGGTAGGTTTGGATTCCAGTGGGCAAGTCGTGGTTCGGAAACGGTGCTCACGCACACAACTGTTCGCCTTCACCGGGAATTTGCAGGTGCAATTGATCGGCATGGACGCCTGCTGTGGAGTAGATTTCCTGGGGAAGACTCTGCGAGCGCAAGGGCACGACGTGCGCTTGATGCCGGCTCAGTACGTGAAGCCGTGTGTGAAGACGAACAAGAGCGACTACATCGAAGCGGAGGCGATTGCCGAAGCAGTGCAACGAACCCGGATGCGTTTTGTGCCGATCAAGACGGTCGTGCATCCTGTTCGAGGCCAGCCTCTCCGCCTCTCCTGGGGCTGGACCTTAGTACAGTTGCGCTATTACTCGAAGCTGTTCATCATCGAATCGCTTGCTGGTGCAGTGACTCCAGGAAGCAGAAGACAGTGCAATTCCGAACGACACTGTGTCCACGCGTGACCCCCTCTACGCGCTGGGCATGTGCGGCGTTCGATACTGGGGGCATACCGAATGAACGTTGGTAAATTGTTTCTCGTGGTTGTGTTTCTGACCTGCGCGGCGCTCGCTGCTCCGGCGGCGGATTCCCAAAGCTCCGCAACGAACTGTACCGCGAGCCAACAGGCTGCCGTGAAGTGTTTCGTTGCTAATGCTGTGGCCACCGATCTAGCCAAACCCCGCTACGGAATGACGCTGTCGCAGTTCGAGTCCTATGGTTTCGCCGTTTCGCAGATCCTCCAGTCGCGTCAGACTTACGTTGTGCTCGTCGCCATTTCCAGTGCCATCGCAGACGCCTTGCCCCCTATCAATGCCGACGGCACGCCCAATCAGGCCGCGCAAGACGCTGCGATCGCCGCAGCTGTGAACCAGTCAACCTGGTGGGGCTTCGCGACGCCACCGCAGGGCGCTACTGTGACTGATCTCGAACACTTTTCGATGGATGTCGCCCATGCTATGAACGGCGCCAACGGCGTTCTGGAACTGCTTACGCCCGGCGTTTCCCTGCGCATCATTGATTCATACATTGTCACCGCAACCTCGAACGGTACGACGAACCTTACGGAACTCCATGGCAGCCTCGCCGCTGCGATCAGCAATTTCGTTCGCTCCGGCCTCATGAAGGTTCCGCCCGGCATGACCCTCACTCAAGTGGATTTATTCGCGAACTCGTTGGCGTGGGATATATCCACGTACAAGGTCGCGACCCATCGCACGACCCTGAGCTCTAACTGAAGCTGCTGCTTTGGCCCAACACCGATCTGCTCGACAGCCGTGGAGATCCTCAACCGCGCGCAACGTGCCGCACCAACGACGCGCAACGATGCCATTGAATTCGCGGCGTCTCGCAGCTAACCTAAGATGCCTCCGTTACACTCACAAGTTGACCTGTTCATCGTCGACGGGAATTGTGGCGCTCTTCTGACGGCTAATCCGGACCCGCCGTACCCAGGTGGATTTGTCGATGGCAGGCACTACAAAGAGTGATGAGATTTTCTTCGACATCCGCTCCCAAAAGGCCGCGCGGCTGCATATGATGAATCTGAAGCTCCTTGGAACTTCCACATCGTTGGCATCGCCAGCCATCGCGGTGGAGTACTTGCTGGCAAAGAGCGTGATAGGAAACCGGGTCCAAGCGCAGTCGAGGTTGTCTTGGAATAGATAAAGTCATGATGCCTTCGGAATCCGCAGCAAAAACTCCTGGCGCTGAGAATGCGGCAGCAGCAGGTAAATTCGACTGAGTGCCAAAAGAAGGGAATCGGCGTTGCCGGAAGCATCTAGGTTCGCGCCGGCCAGAAAATCCGCGCAGATCATCTCCAAACAGTAGCCACGCGCCTTTTGATCAAGCATCAACGAAGCAGTCTCAAGCGCCTGCTCTATGACTGTCAGTTGACTCTTGTAAACTTTGAAATAAAGCATTTCCCAAGGTTCGGTTTCCTTGCCTGTTAGATGTCTCTCCACTTCCCGCTTGAACTCCTCCCTCGGCATCTCTTTTGCCTTGTGCACCCAGGGTGCACAATCGAAGTTCTGTCTCTCCGCCCGCGCCACTTTGACCAGCTCCCGGGCCTTGGTCCATCCCATCTCTTTTAGGTCACGATGTGTCTGCCGGGGCAACTGCTCGTGAATCGCCATCAGGTAATAGGCTTTCCGTCGTGACTCGGGGAATTTCTTCTCCAGAAACTCATCAAACGACTTCAGGTTGTCGACCCGCCAGTATTGTCCGGCCCGCACTTCGCACAGGTAACGCCCCAGCTCCACAAAGCGTGTGTCCCGCTCCCGCTCCGTCATCCGTTCCCAGTGCAGAATCTCGTCGATCTTCTCCAGCACGAACAACGCGCGACGGTGATTCAGCTTGGGTGCCATCGGTGGCGGCCCGCTAGTCCTCAAATTGGTCAATCCAATCAAGGTCGCTCGCTCCCGGCCGGCGAATGAGTTTCGAATCCAGCAACTGCTGATCCCCCAGGCAAATCCCCAGATGGGAGCAGCTCACACAGCCGTTCTGCGGAAAGCGAATTCCGCTGTGCGGAAGGAATTGGCCCGCTTCAATCTGATTAGCGGTAGTTTCAACGAGCTGGCCAAACTCCCGGCGCTGTTGTTCATCGATAGTTGTCTTCAGATACTGAATCTCGGGTGCGTTCTTGCGCACGAAGACGACTAGGGCGACATCCGATATCCCAGCCATCCAGGAATAGCAGATCAGTTGTGGATCAAGAGCCAAGAGACCTTGAGGCTGTTCGGCGTAGCGAGCCGTAGTCGTCTTCCAGTCGATAATGCATTTCGTCCCATCCAGTTCGCCGATCGCATCGATGTAAGAAAGGAATTGGCTCCCGGATGGAAGTGAGCGCGTCAACTTCACTTGAAGATTCTCTTTTGGAAGTCGTATCTGAACACGATCATCCTGGGCAAACCGTTCGAGCAAGTGGATGCCCTGGTGATAGAGCCGGTCCCAGGAGTCGTTCTTTGCGTACGCAAGGGAGCCATCCTGGTGTTTGCGCCATTCCTGGAAGAACGCAGCCGTCGAGTCTTCCCCAGCGAAATAGGCAGCCAAAGAGTTCTCGAAGCAGCGTCCGAACATCATCGCGGCCTTATCTTCTTTCTCGCGCCAGCCATCTAGATAGCGGTAGCGATACTGCCGCGGGCAGCGCAGGTACTGACTAATCTGCGTGAAGCTGTATGTCATTCGAACCTCCTGCCACGACACCTTCGCGCGCATCCTTGGAGATGAATTCCCATTCGCTGGATGGTGCAAATGCTTCGAGGTTGAGAAACGTTCGCCCCGCGAATGACTTGCGGGTGGTTCGCAGAATGCCCGTGAGACCGAGCAGGGCCTTTTCATCCACTTCGTCTCGACCGAGCAGATCGGGGTCATAGCCGAAATCCCGCAGGAACCAGTTCAGTTTCCAGAGGGACTTCTGAGTGCAATAGAGGCGCCCCGCAATCTTGCGCGAGGCGAAGTTCTGAGGTTCTAGGACCGTGAAGCTGAGGATGAAGAAAGGCTTCTGCGGGTGCCAGCGATAGTAGGCTCGGTCCACACGCACCAGGAAGATGCCTTCCAGGAATTCGTTCGCCTGTGCCGGCTCGCCATGTAAACCCGGGAAATGCCGTTTCATGACCGTACCTCCTCAGGTTGGCTATAGCTATTCAACTTGCAAATGAGCGCCGCGCGATCTTTGGCGGCTTCCTCGCTCACGGTTGAAACGAAAGCCTCGATGAGGTCGCGGCCGGCGTCGCGAAGTTCTTGCGTTCCACAAAAATCAGCGGCATAGCGCTTCACCAAATTGGGATCAAGCTCGTACTTTCGGATCAGGAGGCAGAGCTTGTCCCGCAGCCTAGGCTGGCCGTTGCTTGCGCCGTTCGATTCGGGATGACCATTCGAATGTGGCGTGGCGACGAAGGGCTTTTGCGGTGGCGAGAACGATCCGAGCTCTTCGACACTGCAGAGACCGATTCCGTAAGCTTTTCGGAGGGCCCGGTTAACGGCTCGCGTCTCGGCAACGCGCATTTCGGCGCCTCGAACCAGAGAGGATGTATTTGAGGGGTCGGCATCTCCATGGCCAGAGAATCCCTTTCTGCCGCGTCTTTTGAATACTTTCGCTTTGAAGACCCAGTGGTTCGCACGCGGGTCGGACAGATGCGACACAATCGATGTTTCAATTGCAACGCACCTGCGACGTGCTGCGAGACGTAACAAGCCTGCATGTGTTACGTACCACCTGCCATCAATAAGCAATAATTCGCCCCTGGCCACGCTGAACCCATAGTTCAAGATCAGCTCCCTTAAGTTTATGAGAGAAATACTTGAGATTTCGCTCCAAAGACGACGGGCTAAACCTGCGTTCGAGCGAAAAGACATGCGTTTTCTTCGCGCGTTGTCTCCCATTTGTCCTCCAGTTCTTTTCTTGCGCTTTCGGTTCCACAAATGTACAAAGTCAGTGCACTCTGAACAATCGTTGAACTCTTCGGACATATAATATGTCTGTAGACATTCAGAGTCAAGAGAAAAGTTGCGATCTAATAGGACATCGATCAATTGGAAGGCAGTGGGCCGGCGAATCCGGGAACTACGAGGGTTCGATATGAGTCAAGAAGAGTTCGCGCAAAGGATCGGAGTCAGCCAGGGACACTTTTCTTACATCGAGCGCGGTGAGAAGGAAATTGGAGCGGAGATTCTCTTGAATATCCATCAGGAATTCGGAAAATCGATCGAATGGTTGCTCACGGGAGAAGAGTAAGTGAGTGCGCGGAGCTAGGCTAGGCCCGATGGCAGGTCGCAGGCGCATCCTGGAGGAACCTCGTGTGGGACACGCTTCCGCATAATTATAACTGAATACGCATCGCGAGACTCGCCGATTTTACCGCAGCCGCATCGCTAGGAACCAAGCACTTGTTTGGCGAGCATGTCAATTACTGCCGAGTCGTCGGGCCATGCCCGTTCCTTGCAGAACTGTGCCGCCTTCGTGTTGCCGGCAGCTGCAGCCCGAACTTGGCCGGCCATGATGCGCTCCCAATGCAGGCGTGGGATGAGATCGCCGGCAAGCATATGGTGCTGGAGCAGCCACTCAGCGCGCTGCAAGACGCTGAGCTCCTTACTCCGCCGGTAAATCGTCATACGCGACACGTTGAAATGCGTCGCCAGATCGGTCTGTGACTTGAAGTCGCGGACCGATTTGGGCGTTGCCAGATACTGAGCAATCGCTTCATCTTCCGGCGAGTCGAGGGGTTTTGTCTTGTCGAACTTGCGTTTTCGCTTCCGGGATGGACGCGCTGGACTGAAGTCTGTTTGCGGTGCTAGGTCCGTTATCTGAGCCGATTCTCCCGATTCCGATTCGACTGCGTCGCTCGTGAGTTCAGGATCGATGGTCACTTTTGTTCTCCTGTTTGAAAGCTCGCTGAGTGGCTCTCGGTAGCTTGGTCAGCGCTTTCGCCTTCACTTAAATACGGAAAATCAACCATCGTGTCGGACGGGATCGCACAAACACCTCGCAGCAAAGCACTTGTCTACTGAAAAAATGGAAGTGGATAAATTGGCTAGGTTTATTTCGAGTCCAGAGAACCCAACTCGAATGAACCACGGGAGAATCGAGGGTTCAGTCGCTTTATGACTGGTTCAATTTTTCGAGTCCATCGCTTCCAGACCGCCTGGGCTGAGATCCCGAGGAGTAGTCCGAGTTGCTCGTACGACTTTGCCTCCGAACGTCCAAAGAGTATCCGGAGATCTCTGTCGTCAAGGCCTTCCCGGAGAAGGGGAGCAATGCGTGCAGAAGATAAGGGGAACTGCTGCATAGTCGCCTTCTTTGGATGCCCAGTTCCGCGAGGCCGTCCTCTTCTCTCGACTCGGCAAACTTCATTCCATAGGAGTTCCTCACGTCGCCTTGACTGCCTTGGATCAACGCTGCGATCTCGTTCAACACTCATCTTCACAATAGGCTGCCATTTTGTTCCGTCGGCGTCGTAGGGTACATCGAGCAACAGCACCAAGCGGAGCTCTGGATGCGTCCGTTCATAGAGAACCATTTTCTTTGTTACTCCGAGGCTGTAGGACTTACGCGTCCTAGGTCCGCTTAGCATTTCGTTCAACACGTGAAGTCGCGGCTTGCGCTTCTTATAAGGGACTTCCCCCTGGGTGCCCCAATACTCACGCACGATTCCAGGATTGATTCCTTGCGTCCAAAAGACCTTAGGTCGGCCCGGGGCCGGCGATGAGAACTCAAAGGATCGAGGGACGGAGCTGACGATTCGAGGTAACCTCGGATTCATCGGCATCTCTGCGCCGTCCTTGGTGCTGTTTGCCATCTTCCACGACCCCGAATAGTTTAGAGTGCGCTGCTGGGTTCACCTATTCTACTGCTTTTTTTCTAGGCACAAACATTTACAGGAAAGGGTATCTTCTGCCTCCTCATTTTCCGCGTAGCGTTATGGCATAAATGGAGCCACTCGATACAGAAAACGTAACAGCATGCAGAGAGGTGTCATCGGCGTAATCCTTTGATTCTCCCAGGATAGGAAGCGAGTTGGACCGTCGCGAATGACGTTACATGTATCAATCAACGGAGGCAGGATACTCGGCGGTTGCCCAGCGAGGATCTATCGCATTCGCGGCCATTGCGGACCGACTGGTGTCGGGCAATCGGAAATCCGACTAAGTCCTGATCAGTATCCCGATGCTCGTTGTGCGCGATTTTCATTGAGCCCTTTGTTGGCGATAGTTTCCTCGTGGCCACGCAATCCGGATAGCTGCCCATGCCGATGCTGACGGCCGAAGTTAGGCTCTAGCCATCGTTCTCAAAGAGGTCGCAATTGCGTCAGACGACGAACATCGTAGGACCTGCGCCTGTCGCCGGCAGCACAAGCGCCAACTAGTCCCCACCATAACGCGCCGCCAAGTCCGTCATCATGCCGGACCGTCGTTTCAGATCGATCCTGATAATTTCACCGCAGGCCGCCGAACAGGTACACGACTACTGCGATGAGTACCACCGTCCCGACGATCCCCAGGCCGCCACCGGTTCCCCATCGAGAGTACCCGTAATATCCACCGCCAGCGCCGAACAACAACAGCAGAACAATAATCAGTAACAGCATCGAAAACCTCCTATCGACCCGATTACCCTAAATCCTTGCCACAGAATTCAATCTCATCGTGTCCCAAGTTCAAGTTATGACTCGTTACTCGGGACACGCCTCGACCGTGCCTTCAGATCGCGAGAAGTCGAGCGAAAAAGGAGCGGTATCGTCGCAACGCAACCCGGAAATCCTCAGTTGAAATATTCTCGCTTCGATCCCACTGTTGTTCTAGTTTTTGGCGCTCATCGGCAAAAATCTCCGCTAGCCGCTTGATTGTCGCGGAAACAAGTGCATCCGCCTCTTCTACGGCCTTGCGCGGTTCGTCAACGAATCCCACCTGGATACTGTCCCATCGGGCACGTAGTTCGTTAGATTCGTTTGCTACAAACAGGGCGACCCGCTCTTCCTCACGTGCGCGTGCGACGGCGGCGCCCGCTCTGGAATCGCTCCCAAGGTTGGCCGGTGGAACGTTTGTGGGAGGCGGCGTGATCAAAGTGTGGGGAGCGGAATCATGTCTCAGCGTTCGCTCGTTGATTGCTTCTGTCGAGTTCGGATCCACAACTTTTGCCGGTTCAGAGCCCAGGCCCGTATCCTTGCGAAGATATTCGGTCATGAACGATCTCCTTTGTTTCAGAGTTTAGAAAATCGAATAGATATTTGGTTCGCCGCATCCGCCCGACTCGGCTAACTGCGACCAACCGCACGCGCGCGCAGTGGAACCTGCTCTTCTCCCATTAATTCGTCGAACAATGCGCGGTAATGAATCATGCCTTTTCGGAGATCCTCGGTCGTGGCTTGGCGTTGCGACTGGCGCACCGCTATATCGTGTCCCGCCCGGTAGTGCTCCACCACAGTTGCGTGGTCAACAGAAATTTCGGCAGCGCGGTCTTCAAAATCGCTGGATGGATAGCCGCGGGCTAACATCACTGTCCCCAAAAGTTGATCCGCTTCCGACAGTGCGCGGGAAGGATCATCTACGAATGTCGCCTGGATCTGCCGCCACGACTGTTGAAACCTATCGCGATCAGCGGCGCTTATGGTCGTGAGAGAATAGCTCCGCACTCGTTTTTCGACGCTCTCAAGTCGGGCCTCCGCCTTAAATCGGTTCCCCGTTTCGGCGACGGCCCGATCGTATTCCGGCCCAAATCGGGCACGCAGTTTTGCGCTGCGTCGTTGCAAAACAACCAGAACGGATACAGCTACGATCACGATTACCGCGATCAAAAGAAGCGCCATCTGAGTTTGTGTCATTGAAGCACCTCATGCGTTTGTAACTTCTGTACGCACTCTGCTGCAGCTCTGGTAAGTAATGTACGAGTCCTATTGACGTCCGGCCATCCATTACACTCTGTAGTCTCTTCAAGTATTGACTGTATCCGCCTAACCGGACAAAGACTGGCGAGCTGGGGATAATCATTCGCCTTCAATTGCCTCAGCTGCGGCGAGCTTCCTGTCCACGTGCGGCTCCGAGCGTGGGCCTCCTGAGTGCAGCACACAACGTTCTCCAACCCCGACACCGCAGGTAGGACACGGGACGGACGATAATTGTTCGGGCGTGAGCTCCTTCTTTTTCACTCGGACAGAATGCAAAAATGCATGCCGCGAAACAGTTCAATTCGGCACACTCTTCGAATCAGCAGACGTTTGCCTGTTGGGGCGGAACTTCATGGTATCGCGTCAGGCTCAACTAGTCGTGCAGGACTACACTCAGAAGTGATATGTTGATCTGAAGTCCCCCGCTGTACCTGATGAAACCGAGCTTTCTGAATTTGTTCATGAAGAAATTGATTCGTGACCGCGTGGTGCCATCCATTTCTGCCAGCGTCTCTTGCGGTATTTTAAGCAGCAGCCTTTGGGGTTTATCCTCTTTGCCGTAGCGGGCCAGCAGCAACAGCCTGCGAGCGACGAGCTTCTCGCTGAAGTTGAATAGCTGATCGACTAGGTCCTCTTCGATGCGGATATTGCGCAAAAGCGACTAAGTGACAACGCCCACGAAAAACTTTGGGCTTTCAGACTCCAGCGAGTAAACTGCGCGCAACTGTTGCGCCGGCACTTTGAACTCGCAGGTCAAGGCCTAGCAGGGCAGCATTCCGGCTGCTCTAACCCAAGCGGGTGATTTTGGCCTTTGTTCTCGATGCCAGGTGGGTTCGAACTTAGTATTGCGTCGACCCATTGAGACCCCCGCATTAATCGGAAAGGGGCCCTCCGTGTCCGGCGACACGACTCACCGGGCGCCCACACTGTTAGGCCGTGAAATTTCAATCGATCGAAGAGCGCCGCTCCATGCACAGGTAACCGTAACAGAGATTTTATCCAATTACCGGACTGTGGTCTTGTGGCTGAATTTTCACCAGTAATCATAACTTCTCGGCCGAGACACCGGCTCCCACAATTCGTTTGGCGCGTCTGCGTTTCTTCCCGGTAATTTCGCGCAGTATGGTAAATTGCGGGACTCGGCGGTTCGCAGGAAAGCTTCAGGGGCCAGGAGGGCTTTACGGATGGCGCTAACCATAACAGGTCTATCGAAGACATATCCAAATGGGGTGAAGGCCCTGAAAAACCTCTCGCTGACGATCGGGAACAACATGTTTGGCTTGCTGGGGCCAAACGGCGCCGGAAAAAGCACTCTGATGCGAACGGTGGCTACGCTGCAGGATCCCGATTCAGGATCGATCCATCTGGACGGGCTGGACGTGCTGAAAGAGAAGAATGAAGTTCGCAAGCTACTGGGGTACCTGCCGCAGGAGTTCGGCGTGTACCCGAAGATGTCCGCCGCGGATATGCTCGATCATCTGGCGGTGATGAAGGGCGTCACGTCTGCAAAAGAGCGCAAGGAAATGGTGGATGCTTTGTTGCAACAGACAAATCTGTGGGATGCGCGCAAGAAAGCTCTCAGTACCTATTCGGGCGGCATGAAGCAGCGGTTTGGGATCGCGCAGGCGCTGCTGGCAAATCCGCGGCTGATCATTGTGGACGAGCCCACAGCCGGCCTGGATCCCACCGAGCGCAACCGCTTTCTGAATTTGCTCAGCTCGATCGGACGCGACGTGACCGTGATCCTCTCCACGCACATCGTGGATGATGTCCGCGAACTCTGCTCCAAGATGGCGATCATCGCTTCCGGCGAGGTGCTCTTGGAAGGTGCGCCGGCGCAGGCGCTGGAGTCGCTGAAAGGAAAAATCTGGAGCAAAGTGGTCGCGACTGATGACGAGTTGCGCGCGCTGGAATCGCAGATGAGCGTGATTTCCACGCACCTGGTAGGCGGCCAGCACGAGATTCGGGTGTATGCCGATTCGAATCCCGGGGAAGGCTTCCATGAGGTGGATTCCGAACTCGAGGACGTCTATTTCCTGAATCTTTCGCGGCAGTCGCAAAATTAGTATGGTCGAGACACGGCAATGAGCTTGTTCTGGGAATTTTTCAAATTCGAGCTGAAGTTTCGTCTCAAGAGCCTATCCACGTACGTTTACTTTTTCATGTGGTTCGCCTTCAGCTTTCTCTGCGTGGCCTCGGAAAATTTCGGACCAATCGGATACGGCAACGGAAAAGTATTGCTGAACGGACCGTTTGCAATCGCGACGTATGACTGGTTGGCGACTCTTTTCGGCTGTGATCGTCATCGCCGCGATATTCGGCACGTCCATCCTGCGCGACTTCCAGCGCGACACCTATCAAATTCTATTCACGAAACCGATATCGAAGTTTGCCTACCTGGGCGGCCGATGGGCGGGTTCGTTCGTAACCGCGGTCTTTGCGTTTTCCGGTTTGATGTTTGGGACTTTCCTCGGCACTTTCGCTCCGTGGGCGGATCATTTGCGAATTGGGCCAAATCATCCCTGGTGGTATCTGCAGCCGTTCCTTTCGATCGTCGTAGTACAGATCTTTTTCCTCGGTTCGCTTTTCTTTGCGGTGGCGGCGCTCTCCCGCAAGATTTTTGTGGTGTATCTGCAGGGCGTGGCTCTGTTCATGCTTTATGTAATCGGGATAACGGTATTCAGCGCCACCCGTTCACTCGAACGGTTCTGGTCCGGAATCTTCGATCCCGTTGGACTGCTTTTGTTCGACGACATCACGCGCTATTGGACCGTGGCGGAGAAAAACGTGTTGTCGCTTTCCTGGTCTCCGCACGTGGCCGCAGGAGTGTTTCTGTACAACCGCCTCTTGTGGCTCTCGGTGGGTTTCGTCTCGCTTGCGGCGGTTTGGGTTCTGTTCCCGATGTCCGTGGAAGCGCTCACCGCCAGTGCACAAGGGCGCCGCGCCGCCAAGGCGAAGCAGCAGGACGAGTTCGAGGCACGGCCCAAGCGTTCGCTGGTGGCCGCGCAGCTTCCCAGAGTTCACCAGGTTTTCGGATCGGCGACGACGTGGGCGCAGTTCTGGTCCCTTTCGCGCATGCGGATCAGTACCATCCTGCATGAAATCTCGTTCTGGGCGATTACCGGATTGTTGATCGCTTTCGCCATTAATAACGGCTACTTCGCGGGACGCGTGGCTGAACAAAACGTGTGGCCCGTTACTTACTTGATGCTGCAGGCGGTCGAGGGCACTGCTACTCTATTCTTCTACATCGTAGCGACATTGTATGCCGCGGAACTAGTGTGGCGCGAGCGAGACGTCCACGCGGACGGCATTCATGATTCTCTGCCCATGCCGGAGCTCGTGGACTGGTTGTCTAAACTCGCCGCCATCGCCGTTGTCGAGTTATTCCTGCTGACCATCACTATGTTCTGCGGCGTATTCATGCAGACTCTGGCCGGTTACTACCGCTACGAGTTCCTGCAATACTTTAAGGAACTCTACCTCGTCACCTTTCCGCAGGTGATGACTTTCGCCCTGCTCGCTCTGTTCGTGCAAACCGTAGTCAGCAACAAATTCGTGGGGCACGCCATTGCGCTCGGCGTGTTCATAATGAGCCCGATTCTTTTCAATTTCGGCTGGGAGAACACGCTCTACCTGTTCGGCGCTATACCGCCCTACATCTACAGCGACTTGAACGGTTACGGGCACTTCGTGCCGGCGCTTTTTTGGTCCATTACGTACTGGCTGGCGATCGCCGCATTTTTGGGCGTCCTCTCTATCGCGCTCACCAGGCGCGGTTCGGATGATGGCTGGCGCTCTCGCCTGCGTCTGGCGAGCGCGCGGTTTCCCAGGCTCACGCCGGCCGCGATCGTGTTTGTGCTCATCGCGATTGGCAGCGGCGCTTGGTACTACTACAACGCCCACATCCTGAACGAATATTTGACCGCCAAACAACGTCGCGGCATTCAGGCTGATTACGAGCGCAACTACAAAAAGTACGAGAATCTCCCGCAACCAAAGGTCACCGCCGTGGATGCGCAGGTGGATATCGAACCAGCGCGCCGCTCTTTCTCCGGTACCGGCACATTCACGTTGCAAAACAAGAACGCAAGCCCCGTATCGGAAATTCACATCACCAACCAACGGCAGTCGGTATCAGCTGTGCAGTTCGACCGGCCATTTCATCAGGTGAGCTGTGGCGCGCGAGATATTTATTGCATTTATGCCCTGGAGCAGCCGCTCGCGCCGGGCGACAGCACGCTGATGACGTTCCATGTGGGTCACACCACGCACGGATTCAAAGATGGCAATGAACCCCCGGAATTTGCCTACAACGGCACGTTTTTTGACTCCGATTACTTCCCGCACATCGGCTACAACCAGAACATCGAATTAGACGATCCGCGACGTCGCCGCGAAGAAAAACTTGGGCCGTTGGAAGAAATGGCTCCGCGCGGCGACCCCACACAATCGCTCTACAACTTGTTTTCCAAGGATTCGGATTGGATTACCTATCACACCGTAGTGAGCACGTCCTCGGACCAGATCGCCATCGCTCCCGGCTACCTGAAGCGCGCGTGGGATCAGAATGGCCGGCACTATTTCGAATACGACATGGGGCCAACCCATGTCGCCAATTTCTACGCGTACCTTTCCGCGCGTTACGACGTGCGCCGCGAGCAGTATAAGGGGACGAATCTGGAGGTGTATTACACCCCGGGCCATGAATTCGATGTGGCCGACATGCTGGAAGCCTCCAAGCGCGGTCTCGATTATTACCAGGCGAACTTCAGCCCCTACCAGTTCGCGCAGTACCGGATTATGGAATTTCCGCGCTACCGAAACTTCGCGCAGTCCTTTCCCAACACCGTTCCGTACTCCGAAGGAATCGGATTCATCAGCCGCTTAGAAAAGAAAAAAGACATTGATTTTACGTATTTCGTGACGGCCCACGAGCTCGGTCACCAGTGGTGGGGACATCAGTTGATCGGGGGCAACGTACAGGGCTCGAACATGATGTCCGAAACCCTGGCGGAGTATTCAGCGCTCATGGTGATGGAAAAGAAATACGGAAAAGACCAGATGCACCGGTTCCTACGGCATGAGGTTGATTCCTACCTGCGCGGACGCGGAGGCGAAGTGCGGCGTGAACCGCCGCTCGTGCTGGTGCAACGCGAGCCGTATGTTTGGTACTACAAAGGTGGCCTGGTGATGTACACCTTGGCCGATTACATCGGCGAGGACAAGGTCAACCTCGCCTTGCACAATTTCTTGATGAAATACCGCTACGCCAACGCCACGAATCCGCAGTCCGAGCCCTATCCGGACACGCGAGAGTTCGTGGCAGCGCTGCGCGAACAAACGCCGCCCGAGCTCCAGTATCTGATCACCGATGGATTCGAATCCATCGTTCTATATGACAATAAGGCGTTAAGCGCCGTGGTGACTCCGACCCCCGACCACAAGTACAAAGTGACGCTGACAGTGCAGGCGCGCAAACTGAAAGCAGACGGCAACGGCAACGAAAGCCCCATGTCCTTGAATGACTATATAGACGTCGGGGTGTTCAGCGGCAAGAAGGATGAAGAAAAACCGTTATCGCTGAAAAAAGAAAAATTCACCCAAGAGCAACAGACCTTTGTCATCGTGGTGGATGAAATGCCAACGCGCGCCGGCATCGATCCCTACAACAAACTGGTGGACCGGATCTCCGACGACAACACGATTGACGTAACCAAGCAGTAGGACAGTGCTCCTCATCAGACAGACACCTTCGACGCCGATAGTCGCGCACGGCCTTCCAAACTCGTGAGATCCGCGCGAGTCGTTCGCCTTTTCATTTCCTGGGGTGCGTTCTTGTAGGGATATATTTCGACTCTGGAAAGGGCCAGGAAGATCTTACCTCGCGGAAGCGTGGCATCTTTCTCTGGCCCGCGTCAATCAACCGCAGGCCTAGGTTTTGACTCTGTAGCGGCCGGTTCAGGTTCATCGAACCGGGCAGCCGTCGCCGTTGGTTATGAATTTACAGCGGCCGACTTGAGGCGGGCTTACGTCCCCAGCAAATTGATCTGCAATTTCTCGTACCCGTGCTCGCGCGCCCACAGGTCCAGCGGTATCGTCGCCAGCTCATCCACCACCGGAACCGCTAGCCCCGTCTTCGTCAGATCGATGCTCTTCAAGTAAGTGTGGCAGGTGTCGCACACGTCCACCCGGACATGGGCAATTTCCGGCGCCGAATAAAACGCCATCTGCGGCTCCCGCTCCTCTCCGCACGCCGGACAATATACCCGCCGAAATCCCCACTCATGCGCGCACAACATGCAAATCAAAGATTTCTTCGCGCCGTCGCCCTCGCTCCGTAAGACACCTACGATCGGCTTCCCGCCGCACAGTGGACAAGTCGAAGGCGCCCCGTCCACCACCGTCACCTCGCGCTGATCGGCCAGATACTCCGCATAAGGCTGGAGAAAAATCCACGCCAGCAATTGTTCCCGACGTTGCATCCCGCCATCCTCGCCTTCCAATTCAATCCCAGGGCCGCCAGCCAGCACCGCCGTATCCAAATCTCCATGCCAGAAATCTTCAATCGCACGCTGCCATCCCGGCGTCCCTTTGCGCGCCAATACCGCAGCGGCATGCGCCAGCGGCGCCGGCGCAGTCTGTTCGATCAACGACAGAAATTTTGCAAATGGAGGCAGCAGCAGGAAAAGATCCAATTCGTCCCGCAAAGGTCTCGCCGAGGAAATGTTCGGGGAATCGCCCAGCGCTTTCTGCAAATCCGCGTACAGGCTTTTCTGAAAGGTTGCCACGCGCGAATAAAATCGCAATCCTTCCGCGGCAAATGGATAAGTGGAAGTCAGTTCATTGGCGCGCCGGATGCGCCGATCCCACTCCCGTTGCACCATTACTTGGATCGCGAACCGCCCGTAACCTCGTAATACCATTTGCGGTGGAACGTCCAAGCCCACGCCCGCGTTACCGTTCCCTGGATCATGGATGCGAAACTTCCTTCTTCCAACAGCGTGCTCATGTAAACGTGAATCAGAAACAGGCCGATGCTGATCAGCGCCACGCTTGCGTGCACCAGTATCGCCAAAAAACGTACGATGTGTAAACTCCACGGAATGCTTTCCACGTACCAGAGGATCAGCCCGGAGAGCAGCAGAAGAACGGTGCTGAACGCCATTCCCCAAAAGTAAAGTTTCTGTCCCCAATTGAAGCGTCCTACCGGCGGAAGTTTGTCGTCTTCATTCTCGATGTAGGATTTGATGTTGTCCGCCCAGACGCGATCGTCGCTGTCCACATGCATATCCCGGCTCCACTGCACGACCATCACGAACTGGGAAACTGTGAACAACAGACCCGACCATGGGTGCCAGAATCGCGCGGTCGGCCCGCCGCCCACTATCGCGGCCAGCCAGTAGAGATAAGGAGTCCAGAAAGCGAGCCCCGTGAGCAAACAGTAGCTGTAGCTGACTGCGCCAAACCAATGGTTTACCCGCTCGATAAGCGGGTAACGCGGGATCAGCTCCTCGTCGAAAGCCGTGGTCGTTCGCGAACGCGTCACCGTATCGGTTGTGCTCACAAGGGCCTCCGGTCATCCGGCGGAATCGGCTCTGCCTTCTTCGGCCCAACTCGCAAGTAATGCAACGCCAGCCCTACCAGCCCGCCAACCATCGCCAAATTTCCCAGCCATTTCAGCGGTCCCTTCCACAAACGCACCGAATACGGAATGTGCGGATTCTTCGGCAATCCGCCATACAGCTCCGGATTCTTCGCGTCGTGCAGTACGTAAATCACGTGCGTTCCGCCCACTCCCTCTGGATCGTAAACTCCCGCATCCGCGAATCCGGACTGCGTGCGCAGCTGCTCCGCCCGCGTCTCCCCCAGTTCCTTCATTTCCAACTTCGTCCCGAAATGCAGGCAGCCCGTCGGACACGCCTTGATGCACGCCGGTTCGAGCCCCACCGAAACGCGGTCGTTGCACAAAGTGCATTTGAAAACCTTTCGCGCCTCCGGACTGAATTTCGGAATGTTGAACGGGCAGCCGGTCATGCAATATCCGCACCCGATGCAATGCGCTTCCTGAAAATCCACGATTCCGTTCGCGTACTGCACGATCGCCGCGTCCGCCGGACAAGCCGCCAAACAGCCTGGATCCTCGCAATGCATGCACTGATCTTTGCGCATCAGCAGCTGCATGCTGCCGTCTTCGCGCTCGTGCTCGTTGAACTTGATTAGGTTCCAGTAATTCCACGCCGTTTCCGGCATCGTCTGGTAAGAATTATTAAACGTAGTTTCGCTGAACGTGTATCCGTTCCATTCCAGGCACGCCACTTCGCACGCTTTGCACCCGATGCACGTCGTCGTGTCCACCAGCTTGGCTACTCGGAATTCGCGGTTCAACCCCGCGCCCGGCACCGTCCCGGCGTGCCCTGAAATCCTGATTATTTCCGTTGCCGCCTGGCTCATCGTTCGCTCCCTACGCCTTCTCCACCTTTACCAGGAATCCCTTGGATTCCGGCGTATGCGCGTTCGGATCGGTCACCGCCGGCGTCAGCAAATTCGCCGGTGTCCGCGCGTCTCTTCCGGCATCTTCCTGAATGCCGCGGAAACCCTGATGAATCGGCAACCCAATCTGGTAAACCTTCTTGCCGTCAATCATCATCGGCTTCAACCGCCGCGTCACAAACGCTTTCGCGGTATAAGTTCCGCGCGCGCTGATCACATGAATCATGTCCGTGCCGCGAATTCCTTTTTCCTCCGCCAGCTCCACCGGAATTTCCACGAACGGCTCCGGAATCAGCTGCACGTTCATCTGATTATTCTTCGTCCAGTAGTGATACTGCTCCGTCAGCCGATACGTCGTGCACACGATGCTGTATTCTGCCGGATCGCCAAACTTGTCGTACGGCGACTTGAACTTCTTCACCAGCGGATTATTCGATTGCGCCGGATGGAACAGATTCTTCGTCGGGCTTTCGATCGGCTCGTAATGTTCCGGGAACGGCCCGTCCGCCAGCACTCCGATCGGCGCGAACAATCTTCCCTACGCCTTCCGGATTCATGATGAACGGCCCCATGTGATCTTTCGGATGCGAGTCCGGTTTGAAGTCCGGCACATCATTCCCCGCCCATTTCCCCGCCGCTTCGTTCCACCACACCTGCTTGCGCTCCGGATCCCACGGTTTTCCGTCCGCGTTGCACGAAGCCCGGTTATACAGAACGCGCCGGTTCGCCGGCCAGGACCATGACCAATTTGGATACACTCCCATGCCCGAGGGATCTTCGGTGCCGCGCCGCTGGATTTGCGCGCCAGCTTCCGTCCACATCCCCGAGTAAATCCAATTGCCACACATCGTCGTCCCGTCATCTTTCAGCAGCGCAAATCCCGGCAGTTGCTGGCCTGCCTTCACCACAACTTGTCCCGTCTTATCGTCCTTCAAGTCCGCCAGCGCTTTGCCATTGAGTTCCATGGCCACTTGCGTCAGCGGCGGATGAGCCGCGTCCGCATATGCCCAGCTCAGATTCAGAATCGGATCGGGGAATTTTCCGCCCTCTTTCTTGTAAAGGTCCCGCACGCGCAGGAAAATCTGTGCCACGATGTCCTGATCCAGCCGTGCTTGGCCCGGGGGTGGCACTGCGGCATATTTCCACGTCACCCAGCGCGCCGAATTCGTCATGCTCCCATCTTTTTCCGCAAATCCAGCGCACGGCAGCCGGTACACCGTCGTATTGATCGTCTTCTGCTCCTCGGCCGTGATCCCCGGCGCCTTCCAGAACTCGCTGGTCTCATCCTCGTAAATCTCGCCCACCACCAGCCAGTCCGCCTTTTTCAGCGCATTAATATTCTTGTTCGTGTCCGGCCCGATCATCACCCCGTTCATTCCGAACGCGAACATGCCCTTCACCTTGCCGGTGTACATGTCCTCCCAAATGTGCGTCCACGAACAATCCTGCCCCGCTTTCGGCAAATAATCGAAACCGAACCCATTTTCTTTCGTCGCCGCGTCGCCGTAAAATCCCTTCATCAGTGATACAAAGAATTTCGGCGTGTTCGAGTAATAATTAAACGAATCCCATGGCTGCGGTTTGGACGCCGTCGGCGTTGTCCGCTTCAGATACGACGCCAGATCCGCGTCAGTCGGTAGCGGCGCCTTCAAATATCCGGGAAGGGAATCGAACAGCCCCGCCATGTCCGTCGCGCCCTGAATATTCGAATGGCCGCGCAACGCGTTCACTCCGCCGCCCGCTCTTCCCACGTTCCCCAGCAGCAGTTGGATCATCGCCGCCGTGCGGATGAGCTGCGTCCCGAACGTATGCTGCGTCCAACCTACCGCGTAAATAATCGTCGCCACTTTCTTCATGTCCCCGTCTTTGCGCACAGACGTGAACATATCCACGGCCTTCAAATATCGCTCTTTCGGGATGCCAGTGATCCGCTCCACCATTTCCGGCGTGTAACGCGAATACTGCTGCTTCATCAACTGGAACACGCAGCGCGGATGCTGCAGCGTCAAGTCGTAGGCCACGTTGGGCGGCAGTAACGGAGCTGGCGGCGCCGCCTTGCCAGTTTCTGGTGCAGGCGCGTGTCCAGTCGCTGACGCTGCGCCCGCGCCCCCTTGTCCGCCGTTCCCGTTCCCTGCGGCCGCCCCGCCGGCAGCAGACGCATGTCCAGCGCTCGCAGCCGCATCCGTCTTCCCGCTGAAATCTCCACCTTCCTGATAATTCCAGGTAGTTTTATCGTAAGTTCCCGCCGCCGCGTCAAAGCCCGAATACAGCCCGTCGTCCGGAAGTTTGAATCCTTCCTTCACGATGAACGCCGCGTTCGTGTAATTGATCAAATACTCTTTCGCATACCGGTTGTTCTCGATTGCGTATTTGATTAGCCCGCCCAGGAACGCAATATCCGTCCCGGCGCGAATTTGCAGAAATAGGTCAGCAGTAGCGGAAGTGCGCGTGAATCGCGGATCTACCGAAATTAGCTTGGCGTTGCGGTTGCGCTTCGCCTCCATCGCCCACTTGAATCCGCAGGGATGGTTCTCGGCGGGATTTCCGCCCATGATCAACATCATGTCGGTGTTCTTGATGTCGATCCAGCCATTGGTCATCGCCCCGCGTCCGAATGTTGGTCCCAAACTTGAGACCGTGGGGCCGTGTCAAACACGGGCTTGGTTTTCTAAATACACCAAGCCCATTCCCCTCATCGCTTTCACTGCCAGATAATTGAACTCGTTCGTATCCGTGCAGCCGCCGATGAACGAAATACCTTCGCAGCGGTTCACCGTGTGCCCGGCCGCATCCTTCTCCACAAAAGTCGCGTCGCGCGTTTTCTTCGTCCACTGCGCAATCTCGCTCAGCGCTGCATCCCAGGAAATATCCTGCCACTCCGTCGCCCCAGGCCGCCGCACTTGCGGTTTCGTCAGCCGCCGCGGATTCAGCATGTCCTGCTCCAGCGAGGATCCCTTCGGGCACAGAGTCCCGCGGTTCGTGGGATGATCCGGGTCGCCTTCCACGTGAATCACCTGCGGTGTCACGTTCTTCGCCTTATCGCCGATCGTGTAAATCAGTACGCCGCAGCCCACCGCGCAGTACGGACACGTCGAGCGTGTCTCCGCAGCGCGTGCAATTTTCAATTCTTTCAGCTGGGCGTAAGCAGGCTTTAGGTCGAAACCGAAGATGGTCGCGGCAACTCCGCCAACCGCCGCTACCTTAAAGAAGTCTCTGCGGGAAGTCTCCATCAAGAATCCTCCGCATCCGTTCAATTAGGGCCGACTGCCAAACACCTATTTCTATGTCTGCGACGATTATTTTGTCAAGAAACATTCACGCGAACTCAGCAAATCCGAGCCGCATTCACACAACTGTAATCTTCGCCGGAATCGCGTCCTTCAATCCCGACATGTTGTAGAATTCCTCGCATGCGCGCACACAGGTTTAGCGCTCGCGCGTTCCCGTTGGCGTCATACAATCTTCACTAAAGTTGCAGCTGCCGCCACGTCACCGTTGGCGGAGGCGATAGCGTTCGTCACCACGAGGATGGTGCATGCGTCTCAAAATTGTGCAGGCGGGCGAACCTGTTTTGCGCGAAACCGCCCGGCTGCTCACGCCTCAAGAAATTCTCAGCGAAGAAATTCAGCGCCTCATCCGCGATATGCGCGAAGCCATGCATGACGCGCCCGGAGTCGGCCTAGCCGCTCCGCAAATCGGCCAGCCCGTCCAGCTCGCAGTAATCGAAGACCGCGAAGACCTCCTGAAAAGCTACGCCGCCGCCGACCTCGCCGAACGCGAACGCCGCGCCGTCCCTTTTCACGTAATCATCAATCCGGTGATCGCCTACCGCAGCGACGAAACAAAAAATTTCTACGAAGGCTGCCTTAGCCTCCCCGGTTTTTCCGCCGTCGTGCCCCGCGCCCGCACCGTCCGCGTCGAATTCCTCGACGAGCGCGCCCAATCCCACTTCGTCCAAGCCACCGGCTGGTACGCCCGCATCCTCCAGCACGAAATCGATCACCTTCGCGGCGCCCTCTACATTGACCGCATGCAATCCCGCACCTTCACCACCTTAGACAACTGGACCCGCCTCCACAAAGGCAAACCCATCCCCCAATCCCAATCCGACGCTCCCGAAGCACCGTAGCGCCGGCGTCTCGCCGCCCCTCATCCACTGCCGTCGAAGTAGTCTTTGAATGTGTAGCGGTCGCCTTCAGGCGGGCGCCTTTGCTTTTGCAATTGTAGGGGCACGGCATGTGGTGCCCGCCTCAACATGCCTTGGCGGGTCGGTTTCCGATAACGCGACGCAGGTTGCATCAAGGCCATTTCAGATTTACAGTAACTTCGTTTTCCGTGGTGGCCACGAAATCGTTATGACGAAAACACGCGAGGAGATTTTACAGGAGCGTCGCAGACTCAGAATGGCTTATGGCGAATTGGATGGCGACGCAGCAGCGCTTTTGTTTCGTCATGATCCTATAGGGATAAATTTTGACACCAATCCAGACGAGTATGAACCGGAAGTGGGCACTATTTTGCCGAAGCTACGTATTTGCGAGTCTGCGAGTGATGTGCTTCAGGTAGTCCACGAGGAATTTGTTCGCTGGTTCGGTCCAATTACTGCTGGCCCAAAGGAACGTTATGTGGAAATATCTGCTGAGATTTGGCAACTCTGGCAGAGCTATCGGTTGCCAAGTCCAGATTAACTCATCTATCCGAAACTGACCCACTACCCAACGCACCCCACTGCCCAACACGCCTCGCCCTTGACACCCCTCCTCGCCCTCTGTTACTTTGAGTCGTTCTTGATAGAGGAGCGGAAGCCACCAGTATCCAAGCCGTAATTTCCGAGACGCTTCGGAGGCTTGAGAGAAAAGGGCACAGCATTCAATTCCGCCGAAGTCGTCGCTGGAAGCTCACTCCGCGACGGTTGGGGGGCCAGGCTAATACCTGCCCACTGTCATCCGTTGAAAAACGGATGGAGCGCTATTGGGAAGAAAGCCGCCTCCACTTCACCGGCGGCTTCTCTTTTCCTCCCTCCATTCTTTTTTCACCAGAAAACTCAAGAGCGCGGCCGCACTTTGTCCGCACATCCGCATTCCGGTGAATGAATGAACGTAGTTGAACTAACCCGAGCGCTCGTGGACATCGAGTCCATCACCAACAACGAAGAAGCCGTCGGCTCCTTCCTCCTCGGCCTCCTCTCGGACCTCACCGCCCGCACCGGCGGCTCCGTCGAACGCTGCCCCGTAGAAGCCAATCGCTTCAATGTTTTCGCGCACTGGGGCGTCCCGCTCGTCACCCTCTCCACCCATATGGACACGGTCCCCCCGTTCTTCGCGTCCCACGAAGATCCCGAGTTCATCTGGGGCCGCGGTTCCACCGACGCCAAAGGCATCATCGCCAGCATGATCGCCGCAGCCGAAAAATTACTCACAGAAGGCGCCAGCAATTTCGGCCTGCTCTTCGTAGTCGGCGAAGAACGCAACAGCTCCGGCGCGCTAGCCGCAGCCCGCGATCCCCGTGGCTCGCGCTTCCTCATCAACGGCGAGCCCACCGACAACAAGCTAGTCCTGGCCGCCAAAGGCATCCTCCGCTACGAAATCGAAGCCACCGGGCGCCTAGCCCATTCCGCCTATCCTGAACTCGGTGAATCCGCGATCGATAAACTTCTCGACGCCCTCCAAGAAATTCGCAAAATTCCACTCCCCGAAGACCAGCTAATGGGCCGCACCACCCTGAACATCGGTGTAATCTCCGGCGGCCGCGCCCCCAACGTAATTTCCGACGCCGCCCGCGCCGAAATTTCTTTCCGCACGGTCAACGACGCCGACTCGCTCCGCCAAGCCGTCACCCGCGCCGTCGCCAACCGCGCCGCAGCCAAAGAAGCCTTCTCCGTCCCCCCAATGCGCTTCACCTCTTTCGACGGCCTCGAATCCACCGTCGTCTCCTACACCACCGACGTTCCCGCATTCGCCAACGCCTGGGGCCAACCGTTCCTGATCGGACCCGGCAGCATTCACGTAGCCCACACTCTCGAAGAACGCGTCGCCAAAAAAGAACTCCTCGAAGCCGCCGAAATTTACAAAAAAATGGTCGCGCAACTCCTCACGCGCGTGAGCGAGGCTCCCCGCCCATGAACCTGGCCATCATCGGTCACGGCAAAATGGGCCGCCTGATCGAGCAACTCGCGCCCGAATACGGTTTCGCCGTTACGCAGCGCCTGACCAGCACCAACAACCGCGACGCCAGCGGAATCACAGGTAACAATTTCGCCGGCGTTGACGTCGCCGTGGATTTTTCCGCCGCCGTCGTCGCGCCGCAAAACATCGCCCGCCTCGCCGCCCTGCAAATCAATACGGTCGTCGGCACCACCGGCTGGACGCAATACCTTCCGCAAGTGCAAACCAGGGTCCGCGAAAGCGGCATCGGCCTCGTTTGGAGCCCCAACTATTCCGTAGGCGTCAACATTTTCCTGCAACTAGCCTCCGAAGCCTCCCGCCGCATCGCTCGCTACAAAGAATACGGCGCCTGGGCCTGGGAAATTCATCACGCAGCGAAGAAAGACGCGCCCAGTGGCACGCTCCTAAAAGTGGTTGACGAAATGCAGCGCGCCGATCCCGAAAGGGAAGTGAGCGTTAGTTCCAATCGCGCCGGCGCGCATCCCGGCACTCACGAAATCGGCTTCGATTCCGCCGCCGACTCCCTAACCATCCGCCACACAGCCCGCAGTCGCGAAGGTTTCGCGCGTGGCGCCCTGTTAGCCGCAAAGTGGGTGGCAGGCAAACACGGCTGGTTCGAATTCCGCGATGTCTTGTTCGACCAAGATTCAAAGTTGCGTCAAAACACGCTTTCACGGTCAGCGTGAGAACGAATGTATTGGCTCATGCCACGGCGACCCCGCCCGAGGAAACAAGCTAGCCGGCGGAGGTTTTGACCTTTTAGCGGCCAGCTTTAGCTGGGCGCCTCTGACTTGGCCTTCGCCGTTGCTGCTGACTTTGTAGCGGCCGGTCCCGCTTTTTGGGACCGGGCAGCCGCTGTGGTTGGTTTGTCTTCGTAGCGGCGCACTACAGTGCGCCGTTGGCGACGCACCAATCACCATTCGCGGGCACGCGCCGCCGCACACAAATCTCGGAACGCAACAAGCGGCACGAGCATTAACAAGCAGTAAAGGAGCAAAAAATGTTTACAGGATGCGGCACCGCATTAGTAACTCCCTTTCGCGAAAATCTCTCTCTCGACGAACCCGCGCTCAGACGTCTAATCCGCCGCCAAATCGCAGCAGGCATAGACTTCCTCGTCCCCTGCGGCACCACCGGCGAAAATCCCACCCTATCCCGCGCCGAACATCTCCGCGTGGTAGAAATCACGGTAGAAGAATCGAACGGCCAAGTCCCAGTCCTGGCCGGCGCCGGCGGCTACAACACAAAAGAAGTAATCGAACTAGCCAAAGACCTCGAATCCCTCCACGCGGACGGCATCCTCTCCGTCACTCCCTACTACAACAAGCCCACGCAAGAAGGCCTCTATCAACACTACAAAGCCATCGCCGCAGCAATCGCGATCCCCATAATCGTGTACAGCGTGCAAGGCCGCACGGGCATCAATGTCGAGCCCGCCACGCTAACAAGACTCGCAAAAATCGAAAATATCGCCGGCGTAAAAGAAGCCTCCGGCAACATCGGCCAGATCGCCACAATTGTCAGCCAAGCCCCCGAGAATTTCGCCGTCCTCTCGGGTGACGACGCCATCGCCCTCCCAGTAATCGCCCTAGGCGGCCACGGCGTAATCTCCGTCGCTGCTAACGAAATTCCAGCGGAAATGACCGCCCTAATCCACGCCTGCCTGGAAAACAATTTCACCCACGCCCGCGAACTGCAAAAACAATATCTCCCGTTAATGGAAATGAATTTCATCGAATCGAATCCCGGCCCCGTCAAAGCCGCCATGGCCGAAATGGGCCTGCTCGAACCAGTCTGGCGTCTCCCGCTCGTCGCTCCCAAAGCAGAAAATCTCCAAAAAATCCGCGGCATACTCGAATCCACTGGCCTCGTAGGAAAGGTGCATGCTGCAGCAACAAATTGAGCAGCTCTTCGACCATCCGCCGGAAAATTATCTTCCCGCGCACGCGGCGCTCTTCCAGTCCTTCAAAGACGCGCTGAACGCCGGGGAAGTCCGCGCCGCCGAGCCCGAAGAAAAATCACCCTCAGGGTGGCGCGTCAATGCTTGGGTGAAAAAGGGCATTCTTCTCGGATTCCGCATCGGCGCCATCACGGACATGTCCATTGACCCGCAGCGCCAACCCTTCTTCGACAAGTCCACTTACCCCGTAAAACACATCACCGCCGCCAGCGCAGTCCGCATTGTCCCCGGCGGCTCCAGCATCCGCGACGGCGCATTCATCGGCAAAGGCGTCACCTGCATGCCGCCGATGTTCATCAACGTCGGCGCATACGTCGGCGACCAGACAATGATAGATTCTCACGCGCTGGTAGGCAGCTGCGCGCAAGTAGGAAAAAGTTGCCACATTTCTGCCGCCGCCCAGATCGGAGGCGTTCTCGAACCGGTAGGCGCGATGCCCGTCATCATCGAAGGCGAAGTCCTGGTAGGAGGGAACTGCGGAGTGTACGAAGGCACCATCGTGAAACGCGGCGCCGTCCTCGGCAGCGGCGTGATTCTGAATCGCTCCACTCCGGTTTATGATGTGGTGCGCGGCGAAGTGTACATCGCCGCCGAAAATCAGCCGCTGATCATTCCAGAAAAAGCAGTGGTCGTCCCGGGCTCGCGCCCGATCAACCGCGGCCAGGGAAAAGATTGGGGCCTGTCCCTGTACGCGCCGGTAATCGTAAAATATCGCAATGCAAAAACCGATCTACGCACCCAACTCGAAGATTTGCTCCGCTAAAAGTCGAAGGCACTCTTGACTCCTAAACAAGCAAAAAAACACGCGCCACAAACCGCCCTTATCGATCCCACCGACTACACGCCCCACTTCACCTATCGCCACGGAACGCTCGAATGTGAGAACGTCCCGCTCTCCCGTATCGCCCAAAAATTCGGCACCCCCGCCTACATCTACAGCAGCACCAGCATCCTGCAAGCCTACCGCCGCTTCACCAACGCCTTTCGCGGCGTCGCGCATTCAATCTGCTACGCAGTCAAAGCAAACTCAAATCTCTCGATCCTCAAATTGCTGGCCCGCACCGGAAGCAGCTTCGACATCGTCTCCGGCGGCGAACTCCACCGCCTCCGCCACATCGGCGTCCCCGGCAAACGCATCGTTTTCTCCGGCGTCGGAAAATCCAAAGAAGAAATCCGCGAAGCCCTCCAAGCCGGAATCCTTCTCTTCAACGTCGAATCCGAATCCGAACTGGACCTGCTCGCTGCCGAAGCCTCACGCCTCAAACGCACAGCCAGCGCCGCCCTCCGCGTCAATCCAGACGTCCAAGCCGGCGCCCACGCCCACATCTCCACGGGCCACCATCGCCACAAATTCGGCATTGATTGGGACGACGCTCGCCGCCTCTATCTCGACAAATCCCGCGCCAGCCGCATTTCCTGGCGGGGGATCAGCGCGCACATCGGCTCTCAAATCCTTGGCGTCGCGCCATTCCGTCGCGCCGTCATCCGCGTCTCGTCTTTCGTCCGCGAGCTAGCGAAATCCGGAGTGAATTTAACCTATCTCGACTTAGGAGGCGGCCTCGGCATCCGTTACACCCGCGAAAGTCCGGCCGATCTAGACGCCTACGCCCGCACCATCGTCCCGCACATCCGCACGCTCGGCTGTCACCTGCTGCTAGAACCCGGCCGCGCCATCGTTGGCCCCGCAGGCGTCCTGCTCATGCGCGTTCTGCACATCAAACGCAATCGCGACAAAATTTTCGTGGTCGTGGATGCCGCCATGAACGACTTCATCCGCCCCGCGCTCTACCAGGCCGTCCACCCGATCACGCCTGTGAGCCGCGGCAGCACTAGCGCAAATATCGCCAAAGCAGACATCGTCGGCCCCGTCTGCGAGACGGGCGACTGCTTCCTCCACGATTGGCCTCTGGAATTGCCGAAATCAGATGATCTGTTGGTTTTGTGGGGTGCCGGCGCCTACGGTTTCGCGCAAGCGTCCAATTACAACTCGCGCCCGAAGCCCGCCGAAGTGCTGGTAAACAGAAATCAATTCAAACTAGCCCGCCACCGCGAATCCCGCGCCGACCTAATCCGCGGCGAATAACCCCGCGACACAGCCGACGCTGTGAAGCCGTCAAGCCCCTCGCCCGTCCTGATGCGCCCATGCCTCTTCATTAGCCCGCAAGCGCCGCTGCGTCTCCTTCGCCTGCTGCTTCGTCCGGGATTTCGCTCGCGCCCGCCCGATCCTAATCGAAGCCTTGAATATCGCCCCCAGAGAAATAAGTCCTCCCAGCTTGTGCTCCGCCACCGACGCCAATCCCATCGAAGCTATGCACCCGCAAGATCCACAATCCGGCGTCCCGCCAAACTGGCACGGCGTGATCTCCGAAGTAAGGTCCGCCGACAGCGTGCGAGTGGTCTGCGCGAAAATGCAATCCTGCGGCGAGTGCGGCGGCGAAGCAAACTGCTGAATCACAGTCACCGGCATATCCAGCTTCGGATACTTTTTCCGCAGCACCAGCATGTCCGCAATCGCCTGCGACCGCTCCGCCGCCGTCAACATCTCCGGCAAATCATCCCCAACCTGCGGCGTAAACAAACTGAACCACACCTTCTTGATCTCCGGCCGCGGCGTCCAAAATTCCAGAAACTCCGCTAGATAACCGGGCCGCTTCATCATCTGCCCCGTAACCGTGCAATGCACGGTCACGCTCTGTCCCGCAATATTTTTCAGTATCCGTTCGTACGTCGCGGGCGCTCGCCGCACATCGTGCTCCGGCTGCAACCCATCAATCGAGACAACCACGTGCAGCAGCGGCATGCCTGCCCAGCCAGCGCCCAAGGTCCGGAAAGCGCTGGTTACCACCTGTACGTGAATCCCGCGCTCAAATAATTGCGGCAGCAACAATTCCAACTCGCGATAGCGCACCAGCGGATCGCCGCCCACAATCGAAAGGTGCAGCGGTTTCAGCCGGTCCACAATTTCCAGCACGCCATCCACCAGCGCCTGTCCCTTGTGGTCAATCAACTGCCGCAAAGTCTGCCCGCCACCCAGATGCCCGTCCTCATACGCGTAGCATCCCGGGCACCGCAAAGGGCACTCCCGCGTAATCTCTATCGAAAGGGCAGGGTGCTCGCCCTTGAGGATCTTGCCCCAAGCCTGAATAATTTCCGAACTGTGCATTGCGGTTGATCCTTTCCCGCCGTGCCTCGAACGTATGGCCCTGCTATGATGTGCTTAGCGTTTGCGCCGCGTGAGCGCGGTCGCTGAAGGATGTCTGCGTGTGGAAAACCAGTGGGTCTTTCTCGTCCTTACCCCAAACCAGCACGCACCCAACATCCATCGGATGCGTCCCCTCGAAAAATCGTTGGCCTAATTCCCTAGGCACGAGAAGTTGATTCGCAGACAATTATAGAACTTTCTACTGCCTATCGGTAGGAATCTTACAGTCGTATACGTCCGCGTCGTTCCGCAGCCATCCCGCCGCGGCTACTCGGTGTACAGCAGCAGCAACACCCCCAGCGCAATCATCAGCAACGGCCAGATTTTGTCGAACAGCGGCCGCCATTTCTCGCTCGTATCGGCCACGCCTTTCGCCACCGCCACTCCAGCGCCTACCCCCGCAAATCGCAAATGCTGATGTTGCACGCGCACCATCGTCTGCATCGCATCGGCTCCGTGCATTCCTCCGTGATGATGGAATAGCAGCATGATTGCGCCGCCCAGCGCCAGCACCGGAAATAGCAACGCGCTCCACGCCGCGCGCAATCGTCCGCTCGTGCGCAAAGCCGCCACCGCTCCTAATGCCAGCAGAAGTGCGGCAAAAGTTTTGTGCTGCGCCACCTCGGGATTATGCGTCAGCGCGTAGTAAAAACTCTGGTACCCGAACGGCCAGATTTCCGTATCGCTGAAAAGCAGCAAAAAATATCCGGCGAATAGCAAGCATGCCGCCCACGCATAATTTGCCGCCGGCCAACGCCGCGCCAATCGGTCTTCCGCCAGAAAAAACAAAGCCGCCAAAATTAATATTGCCCCTGCCAGGTGATGATTAAATTCGCTCTCGCGCTTATCCGCCAGCTGCTTCGCCAGCTCCTCCGCCGTCGGCGCCGGTACCGCCGCACCGTGCTGCATGCCGGGCATATCCGGCATGTCCGCCATGTCATGCATGTCGCCCATCCCCGTCATCTCTGGCTGAGCAGGTATGTTCGGGTGTTGCGTCCATGCCGGCGGAAACAAGAACACTGCCATGGTCACCACTACCAGCAAAGTTCCCGCGATCCACCACCCTCGTTCGCGCCCGCTCCAAGCTGCGTTCACACGTCCTCCTTCGGACTGGAATCCCGCCACAAAACTACATCAAAATTACATCGTTTAGCCCGACTCGTGAATCCCCTGCGTTGGAACGCCGTGACCCCGTGCACGTCAACGTCCGCGGCTCGTTCTCAAACGGTCTTGTCCTTCGAATAGCACAACCGCTCCAGATTGCACTCCACGCACTTCGGTTTGCGCGCATTGCACACTCGTCGCCCGTGCCATATCAATTGGTGCGAAAAAATGATCCACTTTTCCCGCGGGATTATCTGCATCAAATCTTGCTCGATCTTTTTCGGGTCCTCGTTCTTCGTCAGGTCCAATCTCTGCGAAAGCCGCTGCACGTGCGTATCCACCACCACTCCCGACGCAATTCCGAATCCCGACCCCAGCACGACGTTCGCCGTCTTGCGCGCCACCCCCGGCAGCGTCAGCAATTCCTCCATCGTTTGCGGCACCTTCCCGCCAAATTCCTCCACGATTTTCTTGCTCGCTCCCATGATGGACTTCGTCTTGTTGCGGAAAAATCCCGTCGGGCGAATTTCCTGCTCCAGCGCGCGCGGATCCGCATAAGCCAGTGCCCGCGCATCGGGATACTTCGGAAATAAATCTTTAGTTACGATGTTGACGGTCACATCGGTGCACTGCGCCGAAAGAATCGTCGAGATAAGCAGCTCAAACGGGCTTTTGTGGACTAGCTCGCAGCTCGCTTCCGGATAGGCCTCGTCCAAACCTTGCAGAATCGCGCCAACTCGCGCCGGGTTGGGTCCGCGTCCTAGAGCCAAACCACGCACGGATCTTCGCGTGCCGCCGCCTGCGCCAACCCCGCCGCGGTCCCTCTTCGCTACGCGCTCTCCGGACTTCACTGCCGCAGCGCTTCTCTTCTTCCTAATTTTCTTTTTTGTTTTCACCATCAAACTGAAGAATATATCACAGCCGGTGTGCCGCTGGCCCCTCGCGCCTGCTTCTCCATCCGCAGCCTAACGCGGTTCGGAGGGAGCGCTGGCGACGCCGTCCGCGTTGTACGCCGTCACTCTGTAGCGGGCTCCGAACAATGTCGCGTGAGGATCCGCCCACGGGTCATCCGTGTCGGTTGCGCAGCGATCGCAAATCGTCTTCCATTCCGTCGCGCCCGCGTCCATGCGCTCCACCGAGTAGTTCACCGCTCCAGCCGACCCGCGCCAGGCGATCAATCCACCAAGAACCACGGCCGTAATCACCGGTGGCGGCGGCGTCCTGTGTTTTGGCAAGGGCGTGCCAGCCATCGCGTACGCATGCGCGCGAAGCTGCTGCACGCGCGCCGCCATATCCTCTGCCGAGTTCACCAGGGTTTTGATGCCCGGGTAATAGAGCGCCCACCATTGCCCGCTTTCGCCGCTCGTAGCGTAAGCAAGATTGTTGGTGTCGGCGGGAATTTGCTGAAAGCCGAAATTCTCCAAGTGTGCTTGGAGCGCCCAAAAGCCATCGCCGGAAACATTCGGATCTTTCGCCAGTGTATCGAGGACGGTCTGTAAATCCTGCTGCGTAGTCCAGTCAGTTCGGTCCCATCCAAATTCGTTGACGATATAAGCCTTCCCGTGGCCGGTCACTGCCGCGGCATCGCGCGTAAAACTGGCCGCGGTGGTGTGCTCGCCTGTTCCCAGAAGCGCGTCCCAATGCGGATAATATTCGAACGTGATCAAGTCCGGAGCTTTGTCATCCAGAACCTTCGGATACGCACGAAAAATCCCAGAAGTATCCAGGTAAAGATGGCGCGAATCCTGCTGCTTGATGTGTTGGCCGATCGTTTCCACCCAATCAGAAACTTGCCCGAGCGCGCTAGGCCCGCCGCCCGTCAGCATCGCAATAAGTCCGCACATATTGCAGTCTTCCCACGCCAGAATCGTCGGATCGTCCTTATAACGCACGCCGGTCAGCTTATTGACGTGATTCAGCACCGCATCAATATGTTTTTCGTAAGCGCTTATCAGCGCGGGATCCGTGAAGAAATCCTGAAAATTCCGCTTCTTTCCCCACGCCAGATATTGGCCGATGCCTCCGCCGCTGCACGTCGCGCAATCACCCACCAGCGTGATGATGATCCGCATGCCGTTGCGTTTCGCCGCTACCAGCGCGTAATCGGACGCCTGGAACGCCGCTTCATTGAATACGCCCAGATCCGGCTCAACGCACAAGCCGCAGCCCACGCTATCACCCATCGTCTGCGCTCGCGCCACCTTGGCGCCCATTTCCGCGGCGGTCGCGAATGCGTCGTCAATTTCAAATCGGCTCGGATAACGAGGGCCCATCGGATCGTGCGGCCCGTACCCTTCCAGTCCGAGCCATTCGATGTTCGGCCCGCTATAGCGAAATGGCTCGCCGCTCAACGTCAGTTTCGTTCCGTCGCGCCGCACGAAATCGTCGCTGTGAGCGGTTTGAGCCGCAGTTGGCAAGCAACATGCTGCCGCTAGCACCGTGACTAGCAAGAGGGGTCGCACGGACGCGCCGCGTGTTTCGTCAGATTTTCTCATTTAGGATTTCCATCTTTCTCGCGCGTGTAGGCACGCGACGTACATCCAGTTGGAATTTTCGCGATGAAGCAGCCGCGAACGTCGGTAGGTCACCAAGCACTGATCACTAATCACTCGTTACTTATCACTGCACTTCTCACACTGCAAATAACAAGCTCTGCGCAAACGGCCACTCCGCGTCAAACCACTGCTGCTCGCAACGAAACCCGGTCCGCTCACCCATCCGCACCACTTCCGCGGGATTATATTTGTGCGAACTTTCCGTCCAAATCGTCTCGCCCTCGCGCAAATAAAATCGCTGTCCCGCCGCCTGAATCGTCACCCGCTGCAAGGTCTTCGACCTCAAATGCATCTCCACTCGCCGCTCGCACTCGTCATAACGCGCCACATGCTCAAATTGCCGCAAGTCAAAATCCGCGCCCAGTTCCCGATTAACCCGCGCCAGCAAATTCAGATTGAACGCCGCCGTCACTCCCGCCGGATCGTCATACGCCAGCAGCAATTGCGCGATGGGCTTCTCCAAATCCGTCGCCAGCAACAACGCGTCGCCCTCGCTCAAAATCCGCCGCACTTCGCGCAAAAATTGATCCCCCGCTGGACGGTCGAAATTCCCAATCGTGCTGCCCAGGAACAGCACCAAAATGCGCTCGCCCTCACGCCGCCGCGCCGCCACTTCCTGCAATCCCTCCAGGTACGCGCTTTCAAACCCCACGATGCTCACGCGATCCATCTGCCCGATTTCCTGCTGGCATCGCGAAAGCGCGCTCCCCGAAATATCAATCGGATAATAATTCACCCGCTGCCGCTTCGATAGCGCCTGCAGCAGCAAACGCGTCTTCTGCCCGCTGCCGCTTCCCAGCTCCGCCACCACCACGGGCGCAGGCAGCAGCGAAACAATCTCGTGCGCATTTCTCTGCAGCAATCGCATTCCCGCGCGGCTCAGCCCGTACTCCGGCAGCAGGCAAATCACATCAAAGAGCGCCGAGCCCACCTCATCATACAAATATTTCGATGGCAGCTCTTTCTGTCCCGCGTGGCTCAGTCCCACCACCACATCACTCGAAAATTCCGCCGTCAGTACCGGTGCTACCGGCGAAACTCCCGCCCTTGCCATGCGCGGTGCCGATGCCATTGGCTATTCCTCCGTACAGCGGAAGCCGCTGTAAATATAAGGATAATGAGGCTGGAACCAATTCCGGAACGAACGCCGCAGCATGCACGCATCCGTGCGCGCCGAGCCGCCCTTCATCACATAATGTTTTCCGTCGAAAAAATCCGCCGAATATCCGCGATAGAATTCAAACGGCTCGAATCCTGGCAGCGGCCCGAATTCCGTGGACGTCCACTCCCACCCATTCCCCAGCAGATCGTAAACTCCGAATCCGCTGCCGCCTTCCGGGTGCTCATCCACCCCGGACGGATCCCAGCGCTCTTGGTTGAAGTTTCCGCGCCAGAATTCCGGCGCTTCGTCGCCCCACGGATACGCCCGCTCGCGCCCTTCCGGCGTGCCGTACGCCGCGCGCTGCCACTGCTCTTCGGTCGGCAATTTTTTCCCCGCCCAGCGCGTGTAAGCCGAAGCTTCCGCATGGCTCACATAGACCGGCCACGACGCCGGCAATGGAATCGAGCCGAACATCCCGCGATACTCCCACTTCGTCTTCGCGTCTTCCGCCGGTGAATCGCTCGCGCGCTTCCAGAAATGCGGATGCTCCATCTTCTGCTTCCGCACCCAATCCCAATCTTCCGTCCGCCAATATTTCCCGCTCAGGTATCCGCCTGCCTGCACGAACTTCAAATATTCCGCGTTCGTCACCGGATACGCGCTGATCGAAAAACTCGGCACCAGCACGCGCTGCATCCCAAATTCATTGTCCCAGCCGAATGCCAGGCTATCGCGCGACTGGCCCAGCGTCGCAATCCCCGAAGGAATCGTCACCTGCTTGGGATCCGGCGCGGGCCGCTCGTCAACCGCCGGGCCAGCTCTGCCGTAGCTTTCTTCTCGATCGCCAGATTGTGCAGCAAATACGCCAGCGTCTCCGCATGCATCAGCCGGTGCTCGATCGCCACATTCAACAGTGTCCCGATTTCCGGAGACGCCGCGATCGCTCGCGTCACGCTCGGATCGCGCAATCGCTCATCCAACCGCGTGCGCACTTGCCGGTTGTATCGCTCCACCTGCGCGATCTCCGGCCACTCGCTCGGCTGATCGTTCGGCAGTCCGCCCCCCACCGGATCTATCCCGAACGCAAATAGTTTGTCGAAAGGCGAGTCTTCCAGTCCCAGCCCCAGTGCCGGACTCAGCAAGTTGCGGTCGAACGCCTCCAAATGCCCCAGATAAAAAATCAGCCGGTGCCGCTCCGGAATCGGCCGCTCGTAAAGAGAATTCGGTGGCAGCAATGCGAACAACGCGTCGCTGTTCGCGCGCGCATTTTCCAGTCGCGTTAATAACGATGGTTCTAGCTTGGTCACTACTCGGGAAGCTGTCACGGTTCACCTCGAAGAGGGGGGCTTCCTTTCTACCTCTTCCGTTGGTCTCGCGGCAAGCTATTTCGTTAGCAGATGGATTGGATGCCCCGATGCGTCAGGAGGGTGCAACGTTGCCGGGCGATATCATATACCGTAATTTCCTGAAAGTTTTGCCGCGATGACTGTAGGCGTTCTTCTCTTCCGCCCTCAGTTCCGCGTACGTCCGGCCCAGCTCTTCGAACAAGAACACAGGATCGTATCCAAATCCGCCATCCCCGCGCGGCTCAGAAGTGATCACGCCGCTCGCCAGGTCGGAAACCACCGCGATCGCCCGTCCCGCCTGCGCCACAGCCGTTACGCAAACAAATCGCGCGCGCCGTTCCTCGCCCACCTTCCGGCGCATTTCCCGCTAACAATTTCTGCACGCGATCCGCATCAGATGCGCCCGGCCCCGCATATCGCGCCGAATAAACTCCCGGCGCTCCGCCCAGTGCCGGTACTACCAGCCCGGAATCATCCGCCAGCACGGCTTCATCCGTAAACCTGCTGTAATGCAAGGCCTTCCCCGCGGCATTTTCAGCAAACGTCGGAGCAGACTCCTCGAAGGAAGGGAACTCGCCAAAATGCGGCAACAGCTCGATCACCACGCCAGACCCGCGCGCCAACTCCAAATACTCGCGCAGCTTCCCCACATTCGAAGACGCCAGAAACAATCTCATGAATGGAGTATCCGGAGTTGCGCGGCTTCCAGCCCCGCCGTCAATTCCAGCAAGACGAAGGGCCTTAGCCCCTGAAGCCGCGCTCGTCAGTTCTCGTAGCGCCGGTGTCTCGCCGGCTTTTTCGCCGATGAACGCGTCGCACCAGCCGCCGTAGGCGCGACACAACCTTCGCACTCGACCGCGCCCGCAAACTCTCCCCGTCTTTATCCGCCCGCGCTACCGCATCTCCCTGCTTACGTGCTGCGCGCCACAAATTTAATCTGCAATAATTCCTGCTGCGCCCGCACCAACTGCCGTATCCCGCCCGCCGCCAACTTCAGCAAATCCTGCAGCTCCACATCCGTGTACGGCCTTCCCTCAGCGCTAGCCTGCACCTCGACGTACTCCCCACTTCCCGTCATCACCACGTTCATGTCCACCTGCGCGCGCGAATCCTCTTCATACTTCAAATCCAGTAGCAACTCATCTTCCACAATCCCCACGCTCGTAGCCGCCAGAAAATCCATCAGCGGCACTTTGCGCAAAATTCCCGCCGCCACCATCCGCTCCAGCGATAACGCCAGCGCCACATACGCGCCCGTCACCGATGCCGTACGCGTCCCGCCATCCGCCTGAATCACATCGCAATCCAGCCACACCGTTCTTTCGCCCAGCCCTTTCAAATCCGTCACCGCCCGCAAAGTCCTTCCAATCATCCGCTGAATTTCCAGCGTCCGCCCCGATTGTTTCCCCCGGCTCGATTCCCGCGGCGTGCGGTTCTCCGTCGAGCGCGGCAGCATCCCATATTCCCCCGTCACCCACCCGCGCCCCTTGCCCTTCAAGAACGACGGCACTCCATCCTCCACGGTCGCCGTCACAATTACCCGCGTGTCGCCCGCCTCAATCAGCGCGCTCCCCTCCGCATGCGGAATAAAGTCCGGCGTAATCTTCACCGGCCGCAATTGGTCAACCGCCCGTCCGTCAACTCGCAAGAATAATTCTCCTTTCAGAGTCCTGCAGTGGGTCCACAGAAATTCGTAGCACCAAGTGTGACCACTACCCCCCCAACTGTCAACAATCGCGGAGATCTAGCCGCCGCCCGGTTTTCGTGGCACAGGCAATCTTGCCTGTGAGGTGTTGCACGCTTCTCAAGCGAAGTCTGTCTTTCGTAGCGCCGGCGTCCCGCTGGCTTTTGGCAGTTGAACTCGAAGTACGCAGTGTTCTTCACAATCCACAAATCTAGATTTTCCACAACGGAAAGCAGAACAACTTGCTTCGCGAGAACCAGCGCTTCGTGATTCGCCGACGCGGCAAACTGCGTGTCATCCAGAACCAAGTCCCGCTTTTTCTTTCCCGCGACATTCTGGCGGGCGCGGAACGCCGAGAGGGATCCGCTTTTCTCGCCTTGCAGCTTGCCAAACTCACCGGCTCTTGCGAGCTAAGGTTTGCCGCCAGAATTGCCCGGAGCCGCTGCTGGTGCCGGTGTCGCCGCAGGCACCACCGAAGCGCCGGGCCCATCACTCGCCACCGCCGGATTCAAATCAAAATATCCCGTCAAATCCGCATGCCCCGCCAAAGTTTCCACTTCCTGCCCATGAATCAAAATTTTCAACCGCCGCGCGCCGGCCACGTTGCTCTCAATCGTACGCGCGATAGATTCCACCGCGATCTCCTCGCTCAAAATCCCCGAAGGCGTCTCCGAAGCCAGCGCCTCGGAAAAATCCGCAATCGCCGTCCCATCCGGCAATATATAAAATCCCAGCAACGTAGCGTCCCCAGGCAGCGTCCGCTGTTCGTCGCTCGGCGCGTCCGCGATCAAAACATCCAATACCTGCCGCGCGCGTTTCACAGGATCAGCCGAAAGCGGCAGCTGCATTTCCACCGGCGCCACGCGATCCGCCCCTGCGGCCCAGAAAATCTTCGCATTTGCCATCGCGTCCGTTGCCGTCGCAATCTCCGGCTTCAGCAGATCCCGTCGCTGTTGCTCTTCCGACCCCTGCTCATGCGACAAATGCTCAATCCGCTGATGCAGCCCCCGCAAGCTGATCAATCCAATCAGCACCGCCGCCGACAAAATCCCCAGCGTTATTTTTAAATTCCGCGGCATTATTTCCCACCCGCTGTTCCAGCACCGCTAGCCGGCAACGAGCCTTGCGGTCGCATCGCCTGCACGGTCCGCTCGATCGTCGCCGTCAGCGATACTCCCATCGCTAGCAGCGAATTCGGATCTGAAGTCGAAATGCTCGAAACCTCCACCGCAATTGCCGGCGCCGCCACCGACCGCAGTTCGCGCACCGCAAATTGCGACGACGCGCCCGGCGATCCCGCAAATTTCTGCGCCAGCGCCGCCTGCAATGCATCCGCCATCCTGTGGCTGCTCTCCAAATAAGGCCGCTGCGCCTCTTCCCACACCGTCAGACCGCTGCTCGCCGAACTCTGCATCGGCGCGACGACAGGCCCCGCCGCATCAGCACTCGTCGCCGCACTCCCGGCCGCAACAGGACTGGAAAATTGATAAGAGTAGGCTCGCGTCGCGCCCAACTGCCCTGTGGACGAAACATGCAAACTGATAAAAATTGCATCGCGATAAGCGTTCGCCACCGCCGCGCGATCCTCGTACGAAGGATTCGAGTCATCATTCCGCGTCATCACCACGCGATATCCCTGACGCTCGAATTCACTCCGCAGCATCCGCGCGAATATCAGCACCACGTTTTTTTCCACCAGTCCGTTTTCCGAACGCGCCCCATCATCCGTCCCGCCGTGCGCCGCATTGATCACGATTACCGGCCCCGTGTGCACCGGCGCTGCAGGTGGCGTCAAATTTTGCGCAGGCGGAAGCTGTTGCGGGGGCGTAGGCGGGGATTGCGTTTGCGGCGGCGCGGGAATCTGCGCGGGCGTCTGACCGCCTTCTTGCCAGGCCGACGCTGCGGCGGCGTTCGTAAGCCCGCCGCCCGCCAAAATCACAAATATAATTAGCGCTCGTCGCACGGCAAAAAGCATAGCAGAAATGCCGCCACTCGCAGTCGCCAACAAACGCCGCCGTCGCGCACCTCTAAGCACCCGCGCGAATCATCTCCGCCGCTTTTTCTGCGATCATTATCACCGGCGCGTTCGTATTCCCCGCCGGCACGCGCGGCATGATGGACGCATCCACCACTCTCAGCCCCTCAATTCCGCGCACCCGCAGCCGCGCATCCACCACCGCCAGCGCATCAACGCCCATCTTGCAAGTTCCCACCGGGTGATAAAGCGTCTCCAGCTCATTCCGCAAAAACTCGCTAATTTCAGCGTCCGATTCCATCGCCGCACCCGGATGCAATTCCTCTCCGCGAAACGCATCGAATGCTTTCGCATGTGCCAGCCGCCGCGCCAGCCGCACTCCCGCGATCATCGTCCGCAAATCCGCATCCGTCGAAAGATAATTCGCGCGAATCGCCGGCGGTTCCAACGGATTCGCCGACCGCAGCGAAATATCTCCGCGGCTTTCCGGTGTAATCAGCGTCGGCCCAAACCCGAAGCAATGCTCTTTGCGCCGCACCAGCCCATGACCTCGGTAATAAGCCGGCCCGAACAGCAGCTGCAAATCTGGAACCCCCAATCCCACTCGCGTGCGCAAAAATAATCCCGCCTCCGCCACGTTCGACGCCAGCGGTCCATTCTTCCACAGCAGCCAACGTAGAAGATTTCCCAAAGTCTCCGCGCCATCCAAGCTGATTTTCTGCGTGCACAAATATCCAACAGACACCATCGGATGGTCCTGCAAATTCTTCCCCACTCCCGGCAAATCTTGAATCGCCGAAATTCCCGCGGCCTTCAGCTCATCCGCCGGACCAATCCCGGAAAGCATCAGCAACTGCGGCGAATTCACAGTTCCGCCAGCCAGAATCACTTCGCCATCCGCGCACGCCTCCTCCGGCACGCCATCGCGCAAGAACGCCACGCCCACCGCGCGCTTTCCTTCCAGCAACACCCGCGTCGCATGCGCCGCTGTAACTACCGTAAGATTTCCGCGTTCACGCGCCGGCTTCAAATACCCATCCGCCGCGCTCCAGCGCGCCCCATTTTTCTGCGTCACCTGATACAGCGCCGCACCATCCTGCACCTCGCCGTTAAAATCCGGATTGTGAGCGATCCCGATCTCGCCAGCCGCCGCAAGAAATGCCCGCGTCAAAGGATTCACGTACCGCGGATCCGCCACATTCACCGGCCCGCCCACGCCGTGATATTCCGAAGCCCCGCGTTCCTGATTTTCCGATTTCTTGAAATACGGCAGCACCTCCTCAAATCCCCAGCCCGCATTCCCCAAATCGCGCCAGAAATCGAAATCCGCCCGATTCCCGCGAACATATATCATCGCGTTGATCGCGCTCGACCCTCCCACCACCTTCCCCCGCGGCCAATACAATCGCCGCTCGTGCAAATGCGGCTCCGGCTCCGTTGCGTAATTCCAATCCACGCCAGTCTTAAAAAGTTTCGAAAACGCCGCCGGAATTCTTATCTCCTTCGCCCCGCCCGCCCCACCCGCCTCCAATAACAAAACGCGCGTCCGCAAATCCTCCGTCAACCGCGCCGCCAGCACACACCCCGCCGACCCGGCCCCCACAATAATGTAATCGTATGTTTTGGACTTACCCGTCATAGAACGCGCATGCATTAAATGCCATGGAGCGCCGTGCAGCAATCAATTTGTGGCGGAAAACTCGTGAGGAAGGTTCGGCAAAGAACCGATTATGCGCTCAGACAAGGTCAATCTGGAGTGCGGCGGCTAGGCGCCGCGCTTTCTTAGAAGCTCAAGGTCGGCAACAAGACGCTCTAGGCGAGGCTTGCACCGCAAGATGCAACCGAGTGCCTTAACGCATTAACCGATGAGGGAAGTTTGGGTACGGGCGCTGCTCGCTGCGCCCCAGCTCGCCACGATTTTAACCCAGCGGCTTTTCCACACCGGATCAGATCAGCGCATCCATCTGCGCCGCTATAACCTCATGCCGCCCGCTGCTCATCCTTCAAAACGCCAGCACTCCAACGATCGCGCCGCAATCCCGCCGTAGCCCAATAAACCACAAACCCCGCCGCAATCAAAAGAAGCCCAAACGCCAACCCACTAATCCCCAAAATCTGTTCGCCCTCGCCGTGCACAATCGAAAATCCCAACAGCAGCAGCGGAAACACTCCAATCAAAACCGCCCCCGCCAACCCGCCCGGCACCTTAAACGGCCGCCGCAACCCCGGCTCCTTAATGCGCAACACAATCAAAGCTACAAACTCCAGCATCAAACTCATTCCGTACAAAAGCACATCAATCGTGATCAGTCGCTCAAATCCCAAACCCAAACACAAAGCCCAGCACGACGCCAAAAATAAAATCGCCACCCACGGCGCCTGCGTTTTCCTCTGCAACTTGCCAAACACTGCCGGCAATAATCCATCCTGCGCCATCGCCAAAGGCAATCGCGAATAACTCATCACCAGCGCATTGAACATTCCAAACGCGCTCATCATTCCGCCCAGCACCAACGCAACGCGAAACCCGCGCGCCAGCAGCGGCCCACCCACTAATCCGCCCATCATCCCCGCAATATCCGCCCACGATCCTGTCTCGAACGCCGACGCCGGAACTCCCGTCAGCCACATCGCCGCGAACGGCAGCACGTACGTCAGCGAAACCACAATCACCGCCACAATCATCGCCGTCGGATAGGTTTTCTGCGGCCGCTTCACCTGCGTCGCAATCGTCGAAGCATTGTCCCAACCCATATAATTCCACATACAGATCAGCAACCCGCCGATCAGCCCGACGCTCGAAGTCGTCGGCGCCGTCACCGCCCCCTGCAGCGCACCAATTTTCGCCGGCGCAATCAGCACGATCAGCACAAACGGCGCCGAAAGCAAAAAGAACAGCCACAGCGAGCTGATCGCTACTACGCGTATCCCCGCAATATTCATCAGCGCGCAAACCGTCACGACACCGAACGCCACCATCCATCCGCGATGCCCCACTGCAAACCAGGGAATCAGCCGCGTCAAGTACGCCACAAAAAGCGTCGGATAAATCGCCATATCAAAAATGCTCGCCACCAACGACAGCCACGCTTCTTGGAATCCCCAGAAATTTCCCATCGCCCGCCGCACCCACGCGTAATACCCGCCTTCTGAGGGCAGCGCGCTCGAAAGTTCGCCGATCATGTACGTCGTCGGCAAGCTCCAGATCAGCGGCGTCACCAGCAGCAGCAAAATTCCCAGGCCATAGCCCGCGCCATGAATGATGTCTTCGGTGCCATATGTTCCGCCAGACACCATGAAGAACGTCGCAGCCACCAGCGGCCACAATGTGAGCTTTGCATTTCTTTTTGTGGAAGTAACTGCCCGGGCAGGAAATTGGGCTGGGAGGGATAAGGTGCTCAATTTATTGTCGCGTCCTCCATCAGCAATCCTCGCTCTCTAGCCGGCGCATACCTGGAGCGAGTTTGCATCATGCAGAATACGGATATTAACTCTTCGATGCAAGAAAAATCCGCGTCAAAATGAAAATTTTTTCCGCAGTCAAGCTCGCCGGAGCTTCGGTGCGCTGCGTGACAATTCGCTTCGTGGTCGAGTGCAGAGTCACTTGCGGAGCCAGCGTTCGTCAGCTCGAAATCGGACGCAGCTGGTGGGGAACAGTAGGAGGGCAGTGTTCTCGAAAGAGTGGGCCGTAAGGTGGCGCGACACCGAAGGCAGCGGCGCGCCGTGATGCGATGCGATCCTAATTCTGCGGCTTACTTGCCGCCCCCGCGCTCCCGCCATGCTTATTTTCCCGCAGTTCGCGCTGTTCCGCCGCCCACTGCTTCTGCTGCTCCGGCGTCATCACCCCCCAAACCTGCCGCCGGATGTCCTTGCGGATCACCTTCAGCTTCTGCTGCTTCGCTTCATCACTCAGTGACGAATCCTTCCCCAATGCCGCGATCTGCTGCTTGCCATCCTCGCGTATGGTCTTAATTTGCGCCTTCTGCTCGTCTGTCAGATTCAAAGTCGCGTCATCTTCTGGTGTGTCCGCGCTCATCGCTCCCGTGCCCGCCGTGCCGCCCGCGGCATGCGCTGACGCCGCACCACCACTTTGTTGCGCTCTCGCCGCGTCCACAAATCCCAGACTCAAAGCCAAGCCACAAAACATCGCCACTACCCTGATCGTTTTCATGACACTCCCTTCCGCAATCGCGTTGCCCACCGCACGCCGGCCAGGAACCCCACGGCGCCACGGCCATTCTCCCATCAATGTCAACCACAGCGAAACCAGCTATATAGATGTCCCCTGTCCCCGGCCCCGCGAACCCCAAAAATTGGCCAAAAATCCCCAAAAACTCAGCTCAAGCGAGAAGGGAACTATCTTGTCCCAGCGGGAGTAATCCTAGGCCGCGACACCTACTTCCCTATTCATCAATAATATATAAACATCCTACAATCAATAACTTGCCAAAGTTGCACTTTGGGCCCTCACGTGCCATTCCTATTGCGCACGCCGGCAAATAGCGATCCCCGCGCGCTATCGCATCGGCTCTGGAGAATAACGCAATGATCCGCACTCTAAAACTCGGGGCTCTATTAGCCATCCTCACCATCTTCGCCGCCCTTCCCGCGAAAGCCGATTCCGGCGGCACCCTCGATTACACTCTTTCAGGTGGTCCTGTCTCCGCCTCCTGGACCATGTCTGAGGATCCCACGCCCATGTATGTCGAGGACGGCATAGCTTTCGCCGTCAACTCCACCAATCTCATCGTCGCCGGCTGGCCCGTGGACGACATCATTTGCTTCTTCAATCTCAGCGACTTGGGCGGCATGAATACCGTCACCTATATTCCGGACCTCTATGGCGCCCAGCTCTATTCGGGCCCCGAAGATTCCCCCACGATGCTCACCGGTCTCTTCTATCTCACCGACGCGAACGGAGACTGCTACACGCTGGACGTTACCCAAGCACCCGAGCCGATGACCTGGCTCCTGCTAGCCTCCGGCCTCGCCGCCTTGGCCCTGAAGCGCAAGAAGCTCTTGGCAAGCTGACTCGCGCGCCAAAGCCAGCCGCCCGATCACGAAAAAAGCCTCCCGACCAAATCGGGAGGCTTTTTTCTGCTCCAACCGCCGCGTCGAGACAGCGCCGCTCCGTTGATATCCCGTCTTTCGAGCAAGTTTCGTAGCGCCGACTGAAAGTCCTGAGAGCTTGCCGGCGGGAAGATCGAAGGGCGTCTCGTCGGCTCTTCGCGGTTGACTTCGCCGTAGTAGCGGCCGCGTTCAGGCCGGCGCCTTCTGCAACTCCGTCAAAGCCGCCAACACTTCCTCACTATGCTCCGCCGGTTTCACCTCCATATACTCCTTCACAATCACCCCCTGCGGATTTACCAAAAACGTATGCCGCGCCGAAAGCTTCTTCACTCCCAAATTCATAATGGACCCGTACTCCGCCGATACCTTATGTTCCGTATCCGCCAGCAACTTAAAATTCAATCCTTCCTTGGTGCAGAACTTCTGATGCGAATCCGCGCTGTCCACGCTCACCCCTATGATCACCGCGTTCTTCGCCTCATACTGCGCCAAATCCCGCTGGAAGTTATGCGCCTCGGTCGTGCATCCGCTGGTAAAATCCTTCGGATAAAAATAGAGCACCACCCACTTCCCGCGAAACTCGTCCAAACTCACCGCCTTGCCTTCCTGCGACGTCAAAGTAAAATTCGGCGCCACGGACCCCACCGCCGGCGCCTTATCCGCGGCGCTCAGCATCCGGTAAGCCCCGCCCGCCAACACCAACCCCGCCAAAACCAGTACAATCGCCAAAACCATTCTCGCACTCCCGATTTCCTCAGTTGTCATGGCTACTTCCCTCCGACGCCCCGGCCAGTATGCTCCTCTCGTCACCCCCAATCCAAGCCCAGCCCCTTCAAAATAACCTGCACGTAATGCGCGGGCTAGAGCTCCTCAAGACTCGCAACCGAGCAAATGCATGAGAATGCTGCGCCGCCGAGGGGTCGGGCCAGCCGCCCGGGTGAGAAGATCGGGCAACTCCAATTGTTAATTCTGACAATTGCGACGCATCTCGCATGCGTAGATATACGGATGATGGAGGCGGGGTTTCTGCGCATCCGCGGAATGCGTTCTTCATCCCGCGCTTGGTTCGCCGCCACTGCAGTGCAGGAGTTGCGCGAAATGCCTCTCATCGTATTCCCCGGCAAGGAGTTACAGGCGAGCTCTCCGTACTGCCGGATGCCTCAGGCGATCCGCACACCCGGAAATTCGCTCAGAACGCCTCGAAAGATCTCCGAAAAGGACAGCCAACTGGAAAATCTCTTACGCAGTACCTTTCGGCTGCGCAATGCGCAAAAGCGAGCTGTTCGAACCAAGACCGAGAGTAGCAAGCGGAATAGAAAGGCGCGGTAGCTGACGACAGGAATCTACGCTATGGAAGGGATGAATTCGGCGCCGAAGCGGCATTGTCCTCATTGCGGTTGCGACCGGATTGCGCATTCCCGCCTTCGCGGAGTGATTGAACGGCAGCTCCTTCTCACGTTGCATTTGGACGCGTATCGCTGCTGCGATTGTGACAAACGATTCTACGCTAGACGCGGGTCGTCTCGATCAGCTTCATCCCAAGCAGCGTAAAGCGTTGCGGGCAGCCGCTCGGCAATTCAGGGGGAACAGTGAAAAGAACCTTCAAGTTAGTCGCAATGTTTTTTACGATCGCCGCGTTCGCGTCCGCAGTGAGTGCGCTGCCGAGCTCTAGTTCAGGCGGCCAAGCGAGCGGAACGAAGGTAGATCTGAATAGCGCCAGCGCTAAGGATCTGGAAGATCTGCCGGGCGTCGGTGCAGCCACTGCGAAGAAAATCATCGCAGGCCGGCCGTATTCTTCGGTGAGCGATTTGTCAAAGGCCGGCGTCTCTGCCACCACCATCAAGAAAATCACTCCGCTGGTTACCGTTGGCAACGCCGCTCCTGCGGCAGCGCCGGCGAAATCCGCGGCAAGCAAGTCGGCGGCCTCCTCGGCAAAGCCGGCAGCCTCAAGCGCGTCCGCAGGGCCCGTGGACTTAAACACTGCCAGCGAAAAGGATTTGGAAGAATTGCCCGGCGTTGGTCCTGCCACCGCCAAGAAGATCGTTTCCGGGCGACCGTATTCTTCCGCGAGCGATCTATCAAAGGCTGGGGTTTCTGCCGCGACCATCAAAAAGATCACTCCGCTGGTAACAGTCAGCAACGCACCGGCGGCCGCCGCATCGCCGCAACCAACATCAACAGCCTCGAAGCGCAAGTCTTCTTCGACCGCCGCATCGGACGCGCCGCCGCCGTCGAACCCGCCAGCATCTTCGTCGGCCGCGGCTCCCGCGCCGGCTCCTGCGCCTGCAGCCTCGGCACCGCCAGCCGCACCAGCACCGGCTGCGAAAAGTGCACCGCAGGCTCAACCCGCGCCCGGCAGTGGAATGGTCTGGGTGAATCTGGACTCGGGCGTTTACCACAAAGAAGGCACTCGGTATTACGGCAAAACCAAGAACGGGAAATACATGTCCGAAGCCGACGCGCTGAAAGCAGGCTACCGCGCCGCGAAAAATGAATAACCACGGAAGACAAGGAGGAACCGCTAAATGATGAACAAAAAGTGGAAAATCGCGTTCTGCAGCGCGGCGATCGCAACAGCAATTGCACTGCTCGCGTTGGTTCCCAAGGCCGCAGCCAACGCAATCGCCGCATACGTTGTGCTTCCGGCACAAAGTGCTAGCGGATCTGCCGCCAGCGCAGATCTCGTGGACATCAACTCCGCATCGAAAGAACAACTCGAAGCTCTGCCAGGCATCGGAACGGCCTACTCGCAGAAAATAATTGACGGCCGGCCGTACAAAGCGAAGACAGACCTGGTCCACAAAAAAGTCATTCCACAAGCCACCTACAACAAAATCGCCAAACTCATAATCGCAAAACAGCCCGCTAAATAGGCCGCGTATCAGACCCCAGGAACTGAGAATCGAGAAGAGTTCTACAAGGAGATTTTCATGGCTGACCGATTCGAGCAGCTCAAATTAAAGTATCAGTCTGTTTTGAATTTCATTCAGTCGCAGGGAGTTCAGCTGCAAAACCTCAATATGGAAGGAGACAAACTCCTGATTCGTGCCTCCGCGCCCTCCGTGGGTTTGAAGAACCGCGTGTGGGATCAGATCAAGCTGGTTGATCCCAGCTTCTCCGACCTGATCGCGGACATCCAGGCGCCGGAGGCAGCCGCGGCGGCAGCCGCAGCTGGCGGCGCACCTTCAACCCCGGCTGCCCGAACCTACACCGTGCAAGCCGGCGATAACCTTTCAAAAATCAGCAAACAGTTTTACGGCGACGCGAACAAGTACATGAAAATTTTTGAGGCCAATAAGGACAAGCTCGCCGACCCCGACAAAGTCCGCGCGGGCATTGAGCTGATTATTCCTCAGTAACTCGGTGAGGCAGGTTGCGCATTGTCAAGAACTGCCCGTCAGCGGGCCGGCTCCAAATCTGAATCGCCAAGGAGAAAACAAAATGGGATGGATGGACAAAGTAGGAGGTCTTCTGAAGCAATACACGTCCGGCAGCGGTGCAGCTGCTGCTCCGGCCCCCGATGTACACGCGCATTTCGATCAAGTGGCGCAAGCAGCTCCCTCCAGCGCCATCGCCGAAGGTCTGACGGCGATGTTCAATTCGGACAAAACCCCGGCCTTCGGACAAATGCTTTCAACGCTCTTTAACAATTCCACCGGCGAGCAGAAGGCTGGGATGGTGAATCAGCTGTTGTCATCCGTGAATCCCGCCATGCTGACGCAGATTTTGGGAAGCGTGGGACTCGCTGGAGTCGCGGCCAGCGGCAATACCCAGTTAACCCCCGATCAAGCCCAGAAGCTTTCACCGGAAGCCGTTCAGCAGCTCGCCGCACATGCACAGAGTTCGAATCCTTCGATCGTCGAGTCCGTTAGCTCCTTCTACGCCCAGCACACCACGTTGATCAAAACGCTGGGCGGGGCCGCTATGACTGTGGCGCTCGCCAAAGTCGCCGAGAGGCAAAAACAGGCCTAGAAGTTGTTCCGAGACGCCGGATGTGTGCCGGGACTCAGGGCTGGGGAACGGCACACGTCTGGCGTGCTGTGCCACATCTGCAATGCGGTCACTCCTGGCGACCGTCGCTGCGCGCACCAAATCGAAATCTCAGCGGAGGACGCACATGTTCAGCCTGCTTTGGGAAATGATTATCGGATTGGTCGTCGGCGCTGTGGCGAAGTTCCTTATGCCTGGCAAGGACCCGGGCGGCATTTGGATCACGATGGCCATTGGCATTGCCGGATCGATTCTTGCCACCCACCTCGGCCAGGCCATCGGCTGGTACCAGGCCGGACAAGGCGCCGGTTTCATCATGTCCGTCGTAGGCGCGATCCTGTTGCTGCTTATCTATCGCGTAATTCGCGGCGCGATGGCCAAGGCGTGATCGAAACCCAATCCTCCGAGGCGGTCCACAAAAACCTGCTCGACGATCGTCGCTGTGTGACTCGCGGACGTTTTCAGGAAAATCGTTCAGTTCAAGGAGCTCACCGTGTCACGACCTGGTTCGATTTTGATCCTTGTGGTATTTGTCGGATTTTTCGCCGCTGCCGCAGCCTCCGCGCAGAGTACGCTACAGGGCCGCGCGCAGTACGGCGGCCTAATCCGCAACGTCAATTCTGGAAAATGCGTTGACGTCTTCGGCAGCAGCGCGAGCAAGAATGCCAACGTACAGCAGTTCTCCTGCAATGGCGGAAACAATCAACGTTGGGAATTTGTTGACCTGGGCAACGGCCAATATGCCATTCGAAACATCAATAGCGGCCTGGTATTGGACGTCGCTGGCGATAGCCGGGCCAATGGAGCCAACATACAGCAGTTTCCCTGGAACGGTGGTGCGAACCAGAGATGGACAACTCGTGGACCAAGCAATAATTTCGAATTGGTGAACGTGAACAGCGGAAAATGCATGGAAGTGCAGGGTGGCGGGAAGGGAAACAATGTCAACGTCGCGCAATCACAGTGTAACCGCGCGCGATATCAGCGGTGGTACGCCGGCTATGCCTTGCCTGGTGGGCCGGCTCCCCGATAAACGTAATCCCCGATCCCCATCAATAAGAAGGATGCCGCGATCACATCAGAAGCAGATGGAAAAATCAGCTATGCACAAGTTTTTCCACGATGCACTCGTGCGAGACAGTGCGGCCGATGAATCGCAAAACATCCGGCATGCAGCGCGATTACGGCTCCGGCGTCAGCGCCCCGGTCGCGGGGTCAATCCGGTAGTGGGAAACAGTCGAATCTTCGAAATGAGCCACCGAAATCCCCGTGCCATCCGGATTGACCTCGACGCTCGAGGGTTTCGTCGGCGCTGCGAATGGTGAACCGACAATGGGATTCAGCTCGGCAGTTTTCCAGTTCACGCTAAAAGCCGAAACGCTCCCAGAAGTCTGATTCACGACATACAGGTAACTGCCCGAGGGATCAATCGCCAGCCACCCCGGCCCATGTTCCGGCAGCACGGACACCTCGGTTGCGGCCACACCCTCGCCGTCGCGCGAAACCGTCAGTGAATCTCCCAATCCATTCGCCGCGAATGTCATCCGCTGTCCCGTGCGGAGATTTGTAACGTGCAGCACCCGCGAATCGCCTTGCACCGCGCTGCCGCCAAGCACGGTTGCCGCCACAGTCAGGAGCGTCTTCGTATTGTTACCCTTGTAGCTGGCCAGTATGTTCGCCGTCCCAATGGAAACCGCCGTTGCGAAACCCAATGCATTGATGGTCGCCACCGCCGTGTTGTCCGATGAATACGTCGTGTCGCTGGTCGTCACGTTCGAGGTCTGCCCGCCCACGTACGTCGCGGTCAGCACGAACTGCTGCGTCCCTGTAACCCCAATCGTTGGATTCGCCGGAGTCAGCTTAACCCCGGTGATGAACAGGCTTTTCACGCCGGAGCCGATGCAACCCGACAGCCCAAGAAGCGAGAGTAAAGGAAGAATGTGCACGAACTTTTTGAACTTCAACAATGGATTGACTCCGCATTCGCCCGCGCGAGCACCTTAAACCGGATGTTCGATTTGATTACCCGGCCGACCCTTTCACTGCACCTTCTCAGCTGCTCCGTTGACAATTAGAGCTTGCAGGGATGCTAACACAGACGGAATCGCCCCACATTCTCGCAACCTGCGCGGTTTCCAAGCCATTGGCAACGGCAGGTGTGCTCCATCCGTCAGATCATTTCCGCCAGGTCCCCCACCCAGATCGGGTGCGCGAGAAAGCCAAGGCATTGCAATGGACTGCGGCGCATTCACCGGGTATTCTGCTATTTCATGAATTTGTAGTTCAGCAGAGAACTCCGGGCGTCGCATTGCCGGTGGCGTGATCGAAAAATAGATTCCGCCGGAACAGACGGGCGTGATGAGCATGGATTGGAAGGAACACGGAGTCAAGATAGTGCGCGCCGGCGAACTCGATACGAACACGCCGCAGACTCCTGGCATGACGCGCGCCGCCGCCATCACTCATGCACGCACCGGCGCAAACCAGCTCTGGGCTGGCACGGTCGTGGTGCGACCTGAAGCCAAAACCGGACCGCACCATCACGGGGCGTTAGAGACCGTGCTCTATATTGTGAAGGGTCGTGCACGAATGCGTTGGGGCGATCATCTGGAACTTAGCGCGGAAGCGCAAGCCGGAGATTTCATCTACGTGCCGCCGTACGTCCCGCATCAGGAAATCAACGCCAGCCCAGACGAAGTTTGCGAGGCAGTCGTGGTCCGCAACGGCCGAGAACCGATTGTCGTGAATCTCGATCTAGAAACCCCAGAGCCAGCAAGCGATGGCCATCCCGGCATGCCGTTCCATCCAAATAGCTGAGCCGTGTCACCCAAATTTACGTCGCGCAAGCAGATCGCCGGCAGGCGCCACGCCTCGCCCGCCACCCAATCGATCGCCGTTGGATCTGCGCCCATAGTAATCAGCGCGCCATAAATAAAACGAGGTAGAGCGGCGATCGGGCTTGTCGTACAACCACAGAGCGTAGACCAACCAGCTTCTGCGTCAACTCCGCAGTGGTATCATCCGCTGTCGCCGTTTAGAGATACAACCATCTGAAGTAGGAAGAATGCCGTTTCGCGTACGTGCGGGTTACCCCAGCCGTGCGGTCGAGAATACCTGACTCGCTTATGACCAGAATCTGGAAGGGCTCGCAATCGCTTTACTGGTTATTGCCGATCATATACGGCTCGGCCGCCACAATCGCGCTCTGTGCCGTGTTTTTCAAACCCGGAATCGTAAGCAATAGATTCCTGTTTCACTTTGTCACTCCCTATTGCATTGTTCAGCCCATCGGCGGTTGGTGGGTGATTTACCAGTGCGTACGATACGAGCGAAGACCCTGGCGTTACGTCGCAATAGTTCTCGTTCCTGCTGGATTTTTTTGGTACTTTTTCGAAAGATATAGCATTCGAGAACGCCGTCTCTGGCTAGCCCAAGAACGACGCGAGCGTTCGGAGAACTCATAATCCGATGGCGCAGGCCCGGTGGCCTAGCGGCCTGCAGTTCCCCGAACGGCTGCGAGCACAAACCAATGACGCAAGTTCTTCGAATCCCGATTTTCATTCCGTTGGCGGTTGGCGCAGTCGTCATCCTAGGTACGATGTTTATCCACGCGCTGCCCGTGAGCGCCACGCTGGGCTTCCTGCGTCACGAGCGAAGGCTGGGCCATACCGGCAGGAGCTTCTGGAGCGATTTTCCAGTCGTCATGTTGGCCATGGTGACGACGCTTACCGCGCACCTAATTGAGATGGCTTTGTGGGCGGAGGTGTTCGTACTCTGTGGAGAATTTCAATACTTTGGAACCGCTTACTACCACTCAGCGGTCAACTACACCACCTTGGGCTATGGCGATCTGGTCATGTCGCCCCGTTGGAGATTCCTCGGACCCCTCGAGGCGGCCAATGGCATGCTCCTGTTCGGAGTTTCGACCGCCATGATCTTCGCCCTCATCCAGTGGCTCGTTCAAGCCAGGTTCGCGGATCTCAGGAAATAGGTAAGTAGCAGGCGAGCGGCTCAGCCAGGCAATAGTGCTCCGCGCACCTCGCTCGCTGACGCGTGTCAGCCGGGAGCGCACCACTCGGAACTGCAAAAACCAAATCGCTGAGACCAATCAAATTCTAACTCAACTACCGCGGTGGTGTGATCCGTTCTCGCTATGCCTCCATCGCAATCGCACGAGACGATCAGGCGGGTGGGCCACCCTTCGACTCCACTCAAACGAATGCCGTTGAATTTCCGGGTTTAGACGCTGCACTTTCGACCACAGCAGACCACATTCCCAAATTATTTCGGCCAGTGAGTACTAGTTCTGTCCCAGTTCTGTACGAACGTACAGCTGCTCTTGCGAGCAGCGCATGTTAACGTTGTCCCGGAGTCAAAAAAATGAAGCATCCTCAAAATTCGCGCGACGCGGCCGGCCTGGCACCGCCGTCGCAGCAACAAACTCCAATCGCTGCCGCATTCGTACCGGAGCCGTGGCAACAAGCTCCGTTCAGCACCCGCCGCAACTCCGCATCAACACTCCCGGTCGCGTTTCAATCATCGCGAAGCTACGTAGTTTTACGTACGTCGGCAGTAGCAATCGCGCAATTTCTAATCAACGGCCAAGATATTAGAAATCAACGTAAGTGCCTGAAAACAATCGTCAGCACTCATTTCTAATCACACATTTTTCAATGAATTTCGCGCCGCCGAAAAACGACGCGCCAAGCGAAGCCAGCCACTCCACCGAAAAACTACTGACACCCGCAAACCGAACCAAGCAGGAACGGAGCGCGACCAAAACCGCCCTTCGACTCGCCCGAAAAGTGGGCTCACTCAAATTGCCTTGTGGCGCGATTAGTTTGCCCTTCGACTCGCCCGAACGGCGGGCTCGCTCAGGACAAAATTTCGATTCGCGAAATTTTGGAGGCGGGGGGAGTTGCAAGGCGCGCCTTATGCGCCTTGTCCCGAGCGCAGTCGAGGGGAACCCCTGACGAGGAAATCTTTCTTTTCGCGACTCCAGCGCTTCAACTGATTCTCGCGCGTGCGCGCCGCGGACAATGTCGGGTGTTCTTCAGTCCACACCAGCCGAACAGGGCGGCGCGCGGCGGTCCAGCTCGCACCTTTGCCGGCGTTGTGATCCTGCACGCGCTGCGCAGGATCATCGGTGACGCCGACGTACAAAGAATCATCGGCACAGCTGAGGATGTAGCAGCAATACACAAGAGTGGTCTTTGAGTGACCCGAATCGGGGCTGGCTCAAGTTGCCATTTGGCGCGATTAGTTTGCCCTTCGACTCGCCCGAACGGCGGGCTCGCTCAGGACAAAATTTCGTTTCACGAAATTTTGGAGGCGGGGGGAGTTGCAATACCTACGCTGTTCCGCAACAACTTGATTCCTCGTAACTTACTGATTCTGAGTAGATATTCCTGCCGTTGTTACCGCTATAACCGCTCTTACCTGGGGATGTTGCTACGATTTCGCTACAAAATTCATCTTTTCGCGCGCTTGCGCTTCACGCGCTCCATCACTGCGCGCGGGATTCTCAGCGTGATGCGCTTGCGCTTACCGCGGGGATTCAGATTGCCAAGGGGAATGACACCGGGCTCATCCTGGAAGATCCGCTGAATTGTGTCCGGGGATAACTGCCAAAGCGAGGCGATCTGCGCGACGGTAAAGGTTTGCTGCTTACCGTCGTCCACGAAGGGCTCAGACTTCGATGCCTTCCGTTTTTCACGAGGAGCGGATTCCGCTTCGTTTGAGCCGAAGGCGTACTCCGGGCGCACCCAGCGCAAATCCTTGTTATCCATGACGGGATTCTATCACCGGATTTGGCCGCAAACATCCCGGATGACGATCTGCTTCGTTTCCAAGACGGATGAGTTACTTTCGAAGCGGAGGGATCGCCGAGAAGAGCTTCGGCGGTTCCCCGCAGCAGCAGCTCATTGGCGTCAGTGGCCATTCTCCGACACGACGAATTATTTTTTCTTTTTCGACTCCAGAGATTCTCGGAGCGCCTCGATTTGTTGACACAACGCCTTTGCATCTGTTGCAACTGCCTCATCGGGGCCGTGTTCGAGTTTGTCGCGTAGACTATCGCACTTCGTTTCGATTGCGCGCAGCGACTCTTCTAGACCACTCCCGCCAATTATGATTCTAGGATCATCGTAATAGAGAGACTTTGAGCCTAGGTCATAAGCGAACACAGAATACTTATGTTTGTCCGCAGAAATCGGGGCGTTTAAGTCGATATTTCCTCCATCTCGCTCAGGGGCGGTGCCTTTTTTGGCGTGGTGATGGTGAGTGGCAGTTTTGCTGGCGTCATCCACGATAAGGTCGTCGTTGACTATCCAAATCTCAAGGTTACTTGTGCTGCCAATCTGCCAATAAACTGAGTCAACTCGGTTCACCGTTATCAGCGTTGGATTGGTGTTAGGACATGGAACAGGAGGATGAGTGGTACCGCTCGCCCCGCAGCTTAAATTGTAGGTGAGCGTATTCCCGGAAGTCGGCGCGTTAACCGTGATTGTCCAGGTTATTTGAGCTTTAGCAGTCGGTGCGATCGCAATGCCTAGGGCGGCTACTGTAGCAGCGAGTGCCAGACTGTGCATGAAGGGACGGCGGAGAACTGAGTTGTAAAGCATCAAAAACCTCCTCACCGGGCGCTGGGGACAACCAGTTCGGAAACAAAACTCAAAGTTGGGATTCCGGATTGCTTGGGAGAACTACACGATCGGACAAGAAACTCATCTAGTGATACGAGATTGCTTCTTTTGTTAAACGGTTAAATTCTGGGTCAGAGTGTAAGCTTCTTAGCTCAGGATTAGCAAGAAGTTGTTCTCGCGGGTAACCCGCGATGACGGCTTTGCGAAGCCATGCTAGAGCCTCTTTGCGGTCGCCCGTTTCTAGTTGGATTAAACATGCGACCCGCAACACGTCAACGTTCTGAGGTCCGGCTTTCAGAGCTCTGTTTAGGTAGCTTCGAGCGTTTTCTGGATCGTTGGTCCTCGAATAGTATTGGGCTAGTGCGCCAAGCACGTCCGAATTGTTCGGGTTGATTTTCAATTGCGCTTCCGCTAGTCGTATCGCTTGAGCATAAGCTTCCGCCGCTTTGTTCGACTGCGCTGGAATCATCCGATAGGCGTCGGCCAAATTGCCCCAGTAGTCAAATTTTTCCGGGCTTCGATCAATAGCTTTCTGAGAAAACTGGGCAGCTTCCTCAAAATGCCCCAGGAAAAAGCTTACGGTGCCGACATTCGCGAGCAAGTCAGCATCGTCCGGCACAACCTGGAGGCCTCTTCGGAAGAATTCATCGGCTTTTTCAAATTGGCCAATATTGAAGTAAGCTGCACCGACGTTCAGATATCCCCACACATTGTCTGGAGTAAGTTCTATGATTTGCTGCCAGGCTTGCGCGGCTTCGCCGTAGCGTCCGTGCCCATTCAAGAAAATTCCGAGAGAGTTATAACATTTCCAGCATTGCGGGCTGATTTCGATGGCGTGACGAAACTGATTTTCAGCGTCTGCGGTGCGTCCTAAAGCATCGTAAGTGTTTCCGAGATCAATATTAGCATCCACATTTTGGGGATCTAAGCTCAGGACATACTGAAAGCCGATAACGGCGTCTGAATAATTTCCTGTTTTGAGATTCAAAACCGCGACGGCAAGCTGGACCTCCGGTAGCTGGCTGTTCAGATCACTAGCGGCCTTTACCGCGGCCTTTGCTTTTTCAGCCCATTGGGGGTCTTTGGAGGCGCTATATCTGTACCAGTAAGCCCGAGCGAGACCAGTCTGCGCCTGGGCGTACGAGGGATCTTCTTCTATTGCATGGCTAAATAAGCTGATAGCGATGTTCACATTTTCCGGACGCTCGAAGCGTTGCAAGTAGCCAACACCTTGCACATAGAAATCGTAAGCGGACAGAACGGTTGTGCCATGCGCGGTGAGAGAAGAGGCGCTGGTGGCCGAGAGCTCAAGTTCAAGCATATGTGAAGCAGTAATCACGACCTGGTCTTGAAGGCGGAACAAATCGCTCGCAGGCGCGGTAATCGTATCGGTGCGAAGTTGCTTTCCGCTTTTGGCATCCACGAGACTCAGATTTATGCGCGCGGAACTGTCTGCGCTTTGCCAGGTAGCGGCGAGCACGAGGTTCGCACCGAACTCTTTTCTCGCTTGTTGGATGCTGGTTACATGGCGATCGCGAACGTCCAATGCGGAGGCCACCATTAGTGATGGTACGCCCGCCATTTTCGCGGTGACGGTCTCGGTCAGACCGTCGCAGTAGACCTGTTCCCCAGCCTGGCCATCGATGGCGGAGAAGGGAAGAACAACCAGATTCTTCTGTTGAGGAATTCGCGGTCCAAAGAATCGTTGCCAAGCAGAGTTATCAAATCTATAAAATAAACCAACAAGAGTCGCGAGCAGGAGAATTATGCCGACGATCGTGGTGCGAACAGCATTGCGATGGCCTGTGGGACGTGGGCTTGTCGACTTTGTCGATTCGTCAAAACCAGACGACCGTCCGGGTGCTTCAGTGTCGCGCTTCAATCTCTGCAAATCCGTGCGAATGTCGGAGGCATTCTGATACCGCAGCTTGCGGTCCTTCTCCAGCGCCTTCGTTACGATCTCTTCCAGTTTCAGCGGGGCTTTAGGGTTCAGTTGAGACGGACGCACGGACGTTCGATTTAGGATCGCATCATGGATCACTCCCGCTGTGCTTCCGCCGAAGGCCGGGTGCCCCGTGGTCATTTCGTAGAGCACCGCCCCAAAGCTGAAAATGTCTGTTCGGGTATCTAGTTCCTCGCCCCGAACCTGTTCTGGCGACATGAACGCAATTGTGCCAATGGCAGTGCCGGGGCTGGTCAGAAGCTCCTCCGCTGTGACCGTGGGCATCTCGGAAGTGCCGACGCCGTGAGCAACCGGAGGAAGCTTTGCCAATCCAAAGTCCAAGATTTTGGCGTGACTACGCTCAGTTACAAAAATGTTGGCAGGTTTGATGTCGCGATGGACGATTCCTTTCGTGTGGGCCGCATCCAGTGCTTCCGCAATCTCAACCCCTAGATCCAGAACCTGCTCCGTCGGCAGCGGCTTGCCGGAAATGCGATGCTTCAGCGTTGCGCCTTCCATAAATTCCATAGCGATGAAAGGGCGCCCGCCATCTTCGGAGATTTCGTAGACGGTGCAAATGTTTGGATGATTCAGGGCAGACGCTGCCTTGGCTTCGCGCCGAAAGCGGCTGAGAGCCTGCGCGTCCTTGGCTACATCGTCTGGAAGGAATTTCAGTGCGACGAACCGATTTAGTTTGATGTCCTCGGCTTTGTAGACCACACCCATTCCACCGCCGCCGAGCTTTTCGATGATGCGGTAGTGCGAGACGGTTTGCCCGACAAGTGACAGGGAGTCCGCCATTTGGCGGTCATCTTAGGTTGGAGTAGAAGGCAAGTCAACGATGGGTGGTTCGCGCTCAACTTTCTCTACGCCAGGCACTTCGTGAGGAACGCGTGAGTAATTGATCCGGCGTCTAAGGACAGTTCTACGAGTGCAACATCATCTTGGCGATTTGCTGGAGGAAACGCGCGGCTTCTTCGTTCGACACGCCGGCGTCCTTCAACAATTTCCCGTAACGTTCCGTGAGCATTTTCAGCGTCATATTCATGGTGCATTCCTTTTGGAACGAGTTCCGCAGCCTACATTGTGGCCCACGCGAAGGCCAGAAACCAACGGTACGGACGTACAGGTACTACGCAAGTGCAACTGGATCCGAAGCTGTTGGAGCGTGTTTGCGCGGCTCGATGCGTGGCGCCGGGGATACAGCTGGTGCGGCCGGCGCAGGTTTCGGAACGATGCGGCGCGTCTGCCACGATGTATTGCCGTTCTCGTAGCGCACGCACCCGATAGATTGAAAACCCATTTCCGATAGTTCTTGCAGGAACTTTTGGTCTTGAGCCAAGAAACCCATGAGCGAATCGCAGGTGGTTTGATCCGGGGGTTCGACGGCTACCACGAACTCACGATTACCCACCCCTGCGGTGAAGTACGCCTCCCCGGTGTCTCTGGGCTCCAGCGTATCGGGGTTGACGTTCATGGAATCCGCATAATCGTGGCGCATGTCTCTGTCCGAGACGATGTGTTTGCCCGCGTCCGTCAACGTCGTGTAGACGACAACACATGCCGCGATGCCAAGGACTGAACGAATCTGCGTACGGTTCAAGTGACACCTCACTCTGTACATTTGCACGTCCGTCGCCATTCTCTTGCTGGCGCACCGCTAGACGGATCCGCTGTTCGCTTTGCTAACGAGTTCGCCAAGTTTAAGCACGGCGTTTTCGCATGATCTCTGCATGCTCCCTGCGTCTTTTCCTATTGCGCGCCTTGCGATGCTTCCAGTGATCTTGTCGCTTCTGTTCCTTGCGAACCAAGTCAAAACAGGTTTCGCGATCCTCACCCCACTCTTGGCCGCAATATTTCTGCTTGCTATGGCCGGCAACGAATGGAGACTTACACCGTTCGCAGAGTCGAGCACGCCACTTCTGTTCGTTGAGAAAAAGGACAGCCCGATGATACGGATGTAGACGGTCCGTGATGGACTCATTCGCGAACGCGGGCAAATTCGGCGTATCCGGACCAAGGTACGTTTCAAAAACGTAGGATCCAGAACGACACGAAGAACTGGCCTAAAGTAACGGTGTTTGAACCTCAGCTTTGTTTGTTGGTTTTTTGCCTGCTTAGATTCCAACTCTTCCGATTTTCGGAATTGGCCAGCCAATTCTTGACGTTGAATGTGTTTTTACAGGCAGTGGAGCAATATTTTTGATTTTTTCGCTCCCGAACGAAATATTTTAGGGTTTTGCACTCCGGATTCGCACACACCTTCAATTTCCCCAATGAAGCGTCGATCATGAACAGAATTAATATGTAATCCCAAAGATCAATAAATTTCAGACGCGGGGCGCCGTTTACAAAGTCAATGTCGTCGGGGGCCCAGCCAAAAGTTTTTTTAAGCCACCCGAGCTCTGTATCGGTCCAAATTCGCCGGAGAAATTCCTGATCATCCTTGAGTTTCTGCAAAGGAATTGTGACCGCAAGCGGCTCTTTCCTCAGTACGGGCGTTTGCAGAACCATTCCCGGACCAAAGCCATAAGCACGAAGGAACTTCTTCGCACCGTCTGCCGTGTCGATCGAAGAATTAGCCAGTCGAACGTGCGGTGGATCGGGCCACCGAGTTATATCGACGGGGGCAAGGTCGATTCTTTCGAGGAGCGCGCAGTGCGTAGCGCGCGAAACCAGGCTTAAAACTTCTCCGGACGGCAGAGAATCCTTCTCGAGCGCCTTCGCACGCTCATCGATGAATTCGATCAGTTTTGAGGCACACACCAGGGATCCAGCCTCTTTAGCGGTGGGAAATCGCTCGTCAGGACGGTGCGATGTAGGAGGAATTAGGAGAGAAGAGCCACCGCTGCTAATGGCAACATTCAAAGGGGCATAGCCGGCGTATGTAATACACGTATAATCGATTTTACGGGACCAATGACGCATGGATTGCTCCTGAAATCGATTATACGTAAGATCAGTTCAAGAATGCAATCGAGAATCCTCGAGCATTCCGAACTAAACAGATGATCGAAGCCGGCGCAGCGCGATCAAACGCCGGCACATCTTGAAAGGCCCAAAAGAGGGCGAGGAGAACAAGCAATGATTACGACACAGAAAAGAGGTTGGTTTGAAGTTGACAAGGAAGGGTTACGGCAGACGTTAGGCCGTAAGAGTAAGAGCTTCGCGCTGTTCGAGCTATTACAGAACGCATTTGACGAAGACGGTTGCAAGCACGTAGACGTTACGTTGCCAGAACCAGTGAACGGTTTGTCTGTGTTGACCGTGAAAGACGACAGCCCGACTGGCTACCGCGACCTGTCGAACGCGCACACGATGTTCGCGAACAGCCACAAGAAGACCGATCCAACCAAGCGTGGCCGCTATAACCTGGGAGATAAGCTCGTGCTCGCGCTGTGCAACGAGGCGACGATCACGTCGATGTGCGGTCAGACTATCTTCCGTCCAGATGGAACACGCGGCATGGGGCGCGCGAAGACCAAAATTGGGTCTGAGTTCCGTGGCATCCTGCCCCTAACACGTGAAGAGTTCGAGCTCATCAACAAGGAAGTCGCATTGGTGATCGCACCGATCCGCACCACGTTCAATGGGAAAAAGCTTCCCACGCTCAAGCCCGTTCACAAGTTCAGCGTCACGCTCCCAACGGAAGTCGCAGACGACAAAGGCATCATGCGTGGCCGTCAGCGCAGGACGGACGTGAGGTTGTACAAGGTTTCCGAAGGGCGTGAGGCGTACCTATACGAGAAGGGCTTGCCCGTCTGCCCGATCGAAGCGAAGTGGTCCGTCGAAATCTGCCAGAAGGTTCCCGTGAATCTCGAGCGCGACAGCGTTTCGGATTCCTACAAGACGGCAGTGTACGTCGCGGTGATCAACGCGATGCACGACGAACTATCGAAGGACGACATGGCCGCGATCTGGGTGCAGCGTGCGCTTGAAGATGATCGGATATCAGCGGCAGCAGCCAAGAAGGTTCTCACAACGCAGTTCGGTGAGAATGCGGTGTTGCAAGATCTGACCGATCGCGGTTCGAACAGCGAAGCCGTTTCCCACGGTCGCACTCTCATTCCTCGGGGTGCATTCAATAGCAAGCAGACCAGGAATCTGCGAGCAAAAGCCGGCTTGCAAACAGCCAGTAAGGCTGAGAACGGAAGGTTTGGGACTGACCACGAATACCGCCAGGAGACGATGATTCCGGAAGCGCAATGGGGAGCTGACATGAAGCGGTTCGCAAAACTCGTAAACGAAATCGCTCCGTTTCTGCTCGACCACCCTCTGAGTGGAATACGCATGTGCGATGACGACGAGTTGAAGTTCGAAGCCTGCACGAGGTGGGGCAAGAAGGAGTTCGTATTTACCGTCAACCTGGCTTATCACAACATCCACGACTGGGCGGCGAACAAGGCACTTATTATCCATGAGTTCGCGCACTTCCGCGAACAGTCCAACGCTCACCTGCTCGCAGGCTTTTGGCGTGCGTCGGAAATCATAGGCTCGAAGCTCACCTTGCTCGCGGAGTCCAATCCGGGGTTGTTCCGCGGCACGGGTAGCGCATTCAAGCCCGAGCGCTACAAGCGGTTCGTCGACCCTGAGATGCTGGATGATGCCCAGGCGGCGGCCGCGCGGGCCGCGGAGGAACTCCCACAGGCATTGAATACAGAACCTTTTCAGGCGGAGGTGCGCTCGTGAACAATCCCTACGATCCAAAGACCGGTTTGTACTTGCGATTACCCGCTACACCCGCGCCGGTGCTCAATAGCAAGATCCCGCCAATCTTGCAGCCAGCGAACGGGGCAGAGACGGTCGCGCCAGTGGTTGCGGCTGCGTCTCCCACGGTTGCTACTGCGCCAGCGAAGGCGGCAGTGAAGACCGTAGAGCCTATTGCGCCTGGTTTTGAGGGCTTCGCGATCATCGCGGCACGCGTAGCACGCATGGGATTTCTTGTGCATCCCGTGATGCCAGGACAGAAATATCCGTTGCTCAAGGGCTGGCAGGCACTCGCCACATCCGACCTCGAGCAGATCGCCGCGTGGGCACAGCAATATCCCCAGGCGAACGCGGGCACGATGGCATCACCCAATGGTCACATCTTTCTCGATGAGGATGATGTGCCCAGGATCCGCGAACTCTATAAGCAGCGAACGGGGGAGGAGTTTCCCAGGACTTATACAACGGAATCCAGGCCGGGGCATCGGCAATCCGCGTGGCTGCAAACGGATGAGTCGAGGAAACTGGGAAACATCGTCCAGGGCGACATGCTGGATAAGGTGATGTCCGTCCGCGGGAAGAATGAATACGTTCTCGTCGCTGGCTCCATACACCCGGACACGAAACTGCCATACCGTGTGGTCGACGATTCTCCGATCGTGGAGATGCCGGACAAACTTTCCGCGTTCATCCTGTGGTTGAAGTGTGAGCGCAGAAAGCAGGTTGCCGCGGAAAAGGCTTCGAAGAAAGTGGAGAAGGCTTCTGCCTCTACATCGGCATCTGCGATGCCCGCGGTGGACGCGATGGCTTTGCCAGTTGATGAGGAAGATGACGGAAACTTCGAAGACGACATTTATGAAAGCGACCCTCCGCTATTGCGCGGCACGCGGGACTACGGAGAAGGAGAACGGAACGATGCTGTGAGTCGTTACGCTTATCGCCGGTGGGTACAAGAGATGTGTTCCGAGGATGAACTGCGCGAGAATGCGCATGAGTTCAACGAACGGCACTGCACGCCGCGGCTGTCAACCAAAGAGGTTGACGCCATCATCCAGGGCAAGTTGGGACTCGAGCAAATCGGCTGCGGTCTGATTCTACCCTGGACGAAGCCGTATCCCGCACCTACGCGTTCGCCGGAGCCCGCACCTACGTTGAAAGGCGACACGGTCTCCGAACAGATGGAAGAGCGCAACGAAATGTTGAAGAAGGATCCAGATGCGGTTGTTCCCCCGGTAAATCTGTCTCTGTTGTTGACGCCCACCGAACTCACGAAGAAGAAGCCGTCATGGATCGATCAGTTTGTGCAAACAGCATCCCAGATATCGGACGAACCCGTACGCTGGGTTTTGCACGAACTTTTGCTGCATGAAGGCGTGAACATCCTGTGCGCGGAGCATGGTTCGATGAAGTCCATCCTTACCCTGTGCATGGTGAAGTCCATCCTTACGAACACACCGTTCGCCCATCGAGCTCCGTTCGGGCGACCCTTGCGCGTCGTGTATCTGGATGCGGAGAACCCTCGCGCCGTGGTGAAATCCAGGCTGAGGGCAATTGGGTTGCTTGACGCGGATGGCAACGAGATACCGGGCTTCAAAATATGGGGTGGGTGGATCTCAGAAGAGAACCTCTCCATCGCGGCTTTAATGGACGAAGCCAGATTGGAGGAGGATGCTCGAAGGAATCCGAACACATTCTATGTGTTCGACGCCCTCTCGAGCTTCACCGCTGGGGCGGATGAGAATGCGAACCCGGAAATGGCAGACCACATGCGCAGGGCGAAGCGGCTCGCGCGTATGTCGGCCGGTGTGCTTATCCTGCACCACACCCCGAAGTCTGGTAAGGCTGGCTGGAGGGGCGCAATGTCCATCATTGACCAGTCCGACCACGCCTTGACGATGGAGCGAGTACCGGGCAGCAAAGGCATGGTGGAGATTCAGGATGAGAGGTTCCGCGCTTGCGAACCATGGCAAGCCCGTTGGAAAGTGGCTTTCGACAATGTGTACCCTGATGGGCGTATTGGTCTTTACATCCGCTGCAGCACGGTTCAGTCCGGGGTGAAGGGCGACCAGAACCCCAAAGATGTAGACCAGGATTGGGTAGACGCGGTGAAATCGGAGGTGGATGCGGAGCTCACGGATGAGGAAATCCTCACCGCGGCAGCGGCGTTCATCAAGACGACCAGGGAGGCAGGCGGGGACGCCCCGAACCAAAATCAGATCGCTGCAGCCGTCGGAGTTCAGGGCGGCAGGGACAAGAACCGATTGTTGTGCGCGGCCGGACGGCAGAAGTATTGGCAGTGTGCGGCTGGACCCAGGGGATCAATCCTGTTCTATATGCCCAACGAGCACGTTCCCACACCCGGTGAATTGGAGGAGGCTCGGGAAGAGAAAAAGCGGAAACAGGCGACGGAACGAAAGAAGAGGTCGAGAGAAAAATCGGAAGCAGTGGCGGCGTAGGATGTTGAACAAGGCATCCTGTCACGCCGAACATCGATTATGTCACGATCAGTTTTCCACACTCACACCCCCCTTAGAAAAGGGGGGTTGTGTGAAATGCGTGACATGACTGCCTCTTATGCTTTGGAAAGGTCGAGTGGAAAGGTCAGATAATCCTGGATCGTAAGGATTTATGCGAAATGTCACGCTCACCTTTCCAAAGCCTCAGAGAACGGTTTGGAAAGGTCAGCGAACAGCGTGACAAAATGAATCTGGAAAGGAGTGCGTGACATAACTCGTCAAGTTGGAGTCATGTCGGCATGCTTGGCGCACAATGCCTTAATCTCGTCTAACTTTGGCGCTCGCACGTTCACGAAAAAATTCGCACGTTGGAGCGTGATTTATGGGCTACAAACATGGAACACCGGGCCGCAGGCTCTTCCGATTCCTCTTAGAAGGCCGTGGTACGCGTACAGTCATGGAAATCAGCCGCCGCCAGGCCAACGGCCGACTACTCAAGGACGCTTGGAAAGAGCTCGACGGCCTCATCGTGGAAGAGGCGGGCCGATCGGCGCTCACGAACCGACCAATCCGGCGCATCTGCCTCACGATGAAGGGGTGGGCAGCAGCCACGTTCTACCGCCCCGGATTTGTGCCCGCACGCCTCAGCACCGACGTCCTGAAAGGGTGGTTGAAAGAGCTCCAGAAAGAGGGTGATGAGTGGGCAAACAGCTTCGACCGGGAGAATGCCGTCCTGCGCGAGAAGCTGGCGGTGTTCGAACGACTGAAAGCCCGGGGAATGATCTACCCCTCACCTCTATTACGCAAGGTCCGGACGGATGCCAAGAACCCTCAGGCCATGCTCGAGCGCGACTTGCGCCGAGAGGGGCGCGAGGCGAAGAAGAAGGGACCAGGAGTCCCTAAAAGCCCGTCACCCGCACCCCGCCCGATCGCCGCGCCCGAGCACCGCCAGCAGATAACGCCGGTAACCCCCGTGGACGACTTCACGCGCGACTACCTCAACATGCAGCGGGACCTCGCGACGATCCACGAACCCGCCCGGGGTTTCAGCAACCTACCCAAGCCAGCAGACGTCGCAGACAATGCGCGGATTATCGAGTTGTTTCACAAGACTGATTACGCCGGCGAGCTGCTAGCCAACGGGAACATCCTGTATGATGGCGTGGAAATGACTCCGAAACGATGGAAGCGAGAGCGATTCAAGCAGGCGGGCTAAAAGAGAAGGGCGGCACGCGAACGCCACGCGGCCAGTGCGCCAAAAAGGTTCGATTCACTACGCACCCCGGACAAGAAAAAACCCCGCCAATCGAAAGGGTTTAGCAGGGTCTTTTGAAACACGTTTATTACGCAGCGGTGGACGTTGAGCGCCGGACCGAACCCTCGGAAATTCCGAGCTGGCGTCCGATCGCCCTCAGTGACAGACCTTGCGCGCGCAAGCGACCGATCTCCGCCGCACGCTGGTCGTTAAGCATGACCGGGCGCCCAAGAGTTGTGCCCTTCGCTCGAGCGATTTTAAGACCCGCGCGTGTGCGCTCCGATCGCTTCACCCGCTCCTGTTTCGCAAGCGTCGCCAAGATTGCCAGGATGGCATCTTTGAAAACGCCACAGCTGTCGAAGAATTGCTCCGTGAAGCTCTTGTAGCTGATGCCATAGGACTCGAGCCGATTCAGGTGTTGCAACGTTTCGAGTACGCCCTCGCGCGAAAGCCTGTCGAGTGCCCAGAACAGCAGCACGTCGAACTTCCGCTGGCGAGCATCGGCAAACATGAGTTGAAACTCTGCGCGATCTGCCTTTGAGCCGGACTCGTAATCCACATATTCTCTGTGAATTGTCCAGCCTTCCTTCCCAGCGTACTCGCGGAGTTGAACGAGCTGGTTCTCCGTATCTTGCTTGTCTGTGGAAACACGCGCGTAGATGGCGACGGTTTTCATGATTTCACCTTTTTCGGCCGGCCGCCCTTACGTCCATTGATTCGGGCAGCTTCGGCCTTTGCTTTGCTGGTTGAACTTCCTCCGCGCTTTCCGGTTCGTTGGAAGAACGCGAGCGTAAAAGTCTTCATCCTACCCATTATCTCAAGGGCCTTGGGTTTTGTCAAGTGAAATCATATTGCCGGTGAAGAATAGTCGCGCCAACGCACGCAATTGGTCTCGCAAGCAAACCCTCGGGGCAGGGATTTGGAAGGTTTCTACTCGAACGGCGTTTTTAGGTGCGTCCCAAGTATCGGCGGTTTGTGCGCTACGGTGGAGGTCTTGCCGCTGATCGTTCACTGCTCTCTATGATTGCGTTCGCGTCGTGTCTTTCCGTCTTGATCCTCGTTTGGGAGCCATACGTCCAACCCCTTTTCGAATCGCTCCCGACCCGAGGCTCCCACGAAAATCGATCGCATTCGTTCAACTGTATGAAAAAATAAAAAACAAATATTTTTCTACGATTTCGCGACCCCACCGGGGGTATTCTCCGTTTTAGGTATCATTCACAGATGAATTCGCGGAAAAAAATTTCTGGAGAAATTTTCTAGGGCATCGATCGCTCTGGTTCGGACCATCGGCGAACCGGTTGGCGCGGTAGCAGGAAAAGTGAAGTACTAGCCCGGAACATGTCCGGTAACGCGTGCCAGCTCAACCGGTCGATGCAACACCATCCAGTGCATTGATTCGGAGATGCTTGCGCGGGAGAACCGTCTGTTTGGCTGTACTCAGTCAAAACCCAGCCAGAGCGGCGTTTCGGATGGTCGAACCCCAACGAGCGATTTTGGCTTTTGTTTTCAATGCCAGGCGAGTTCTAGCTTAGTGTTGCGTCGACCCATTGAGATCACCCGACTTACCAGGCACTGGCCAATAATTATCTGAATCCCATTTCCGATTTAAAGTGCATAAGGACGCCAGCGACCAGATGGGTTAGCGTGCAACATTCATCGAAGCAATCACCGTGTTAGTTGGCAAATGCATCAAGAAGCATTCGTTTTTTGTAGAAGCGGCTAATTCCTTCAGTTTGCAGATCGCGTTCTCATGCCCAACGACGGAAGATTTCCATAACACTGTTCCGTCCGGGTACTTCTCGAAAAGGTCGTATTCACGGTCCATGGCGGCGGGAGCGTACGCTGTTTCGATCTATAAGTTAGTACGGTAGCGTACATAGAATGACGACGTAACCTTTTCTTCTAGACACGGTTTGATTTTTGTGATTTTGTTTCGTTATCCAGTCGCGAGTGTACTCGCATGATAGCTATTGGGCGCTTCAATGCGTTAACTGCCGTGAATCTCTTTGAGGTGAAGTATGAACGAACTACTCAAGGAAGCACTTTCGTTAGCGGAAGGTGATGCAAGATGGTTGGAGGATGCCGCGCAGTACTTTGAAGACTATGCCAGCCAACTTAGCGGGGAGGAAAAGGCTAAGTGGCAGTTGCTCGCGGCCGTTTACCGCGAGAGAGCACAAGCCAATCAAAGTGTGGTCGGGAAAGTGCGTCAGAACCTGAGCGACCCACCCGACGTTAGCCGACAACCGAGCGCAAGAAGGAGATAAAAAATAACCGAACCACCATCCGACACAAAACACGCTCGCTGAGACGAAAGTTTCATTGAGCTTTTTTGTTTCTGGCTCCCTTCGCTATCTCGCACAAATTGGCCCCGGCTGCGATTCTTGCGACCTGCACATATCACCCGCGATGCCTCCGTTCGATAGTCTCCGCAGCTAGGAACTTTCGGTCTACGTGCGGAGTCGAGCGCAAGCCACCCGAATGCAGTACACAGCGATGCCCGATAGGTGAACCACACGTAGGGCAACGCACGGACGACTGCTGTTTGGCAGTAAGTTCTTTCGTCTTCATTCGGATAGGTTCTCGCGACACTGATCGTAATTCTGTGCCGTTTTGAACAGTCCTCCTCTCTCGGGAACCCGAGGTAAGCCAGCAAGGCATAGCTGCATAGCTAAGTCCTGATAAACGCTGCGGGTTCAAACGGTGGATGCAACACCATCGAGTGCATTGATTCGGCAATGCTTCCACGGGAGAACCGACTGTTTGGCTGCGCGTGACACAATGCCAGCCAGGGCAGCGTTCCTGCTGATCCAATCTTGGGAAGCAGTTTGGGCCTTTGTTTTCAATGCCAGGGGAGTTCAAGCTTAGTGTTGCGTCGACCCATTGAGACCACCG
>CAVWFO010000015.1:0-158921 GCA_963754275.1 uncultured Acidobacteriota bacterium | reverse complement strand
GCGACGCCGATCCGTCCAATACATCTTCTCTAGTTCGAGGCGCCGAAATGCGTGTGGCCGAGACGCGAGCCGTTAACCGGGCACTCCGAAAAGCTTACGGAATCGGACTCTGCAGCGTCGAAGAGCTCGGATCGTTTTCGCCACCGCAGAAGCGCGTTGTCGCTGCGCCACATTCGAATGGTCATCCCGGATCGAACGGCTCAAGCAATGGCCAGCCCAGACTGCGGGACAAGCTCTGCCTTTTGATCCGAAAATACGAACTCGATCCCAACCTAGTGAAACGTTATGCAGCCGATTTCTGTGGGACGCAGGAACTGCGCGACGCCGGTCGTGACCTCATCGAGGCCTTTGTTTCAACCGTGGCCGAAGAGGCCGCGAAAGATCGTGCCGCATTGCTTTGCAAGCTGAACAGCTACAGTCAGCCGGAGGAGGTGCGGTCATGAAACGACATTTCCCGGGTTTACATGTCGAACCGGCGCAGACGAACGAATTCCTGGAAGGAATCTTCCTTGTGCGGGTGGACCGGGCCTATTATCGCTGGCACCCACAGAAGCCCTTTTTCATCCTTAGCTTTACAGTCCAGGAGCCTACGGAGTTTGCTGCGCGCAGAATTGCGGGGCGACTCTATTGCACCCAGAAGTCCCTGTGGAAATTGAACTGGTTCCTGCGGGATTTCGGCTATGACCCCGATCTGCTCGGCCGAGACGAAGTGGATGAGAAGGCCTTGCTCGGTCTCACGGGCATTCTGCGGACCACACGCAAGTCATTCGCCGGACGTACGTTCCTCAACCTCGAAGCATTCGCACCATCGAGCGAGTGGGAATTCATCTCCAAGGATGCTCGCGAAGGTGTTGTGGCAGGAGGCTCGAATGACATACAGCTTCACGCAGATTAGCCAGTACCTGCGCTGCCCGCGGCAGTATCGCTACCGATACCTCGATGGCTGGCGCGAGAAAGAAGACAAGGCCGCCATGATGTTCGGCCGTAGCTTCGAAAACGCTTTGGCTGTTTATTTCGCTGGGGAAGACTCGACGGCTGCGTTCTTCCAGGAATGGCGCAAGTACCAGGATGCCTCCCTCGCCTATGCCAAGAACGACTCCTGGGACCGGCTCTATCACCAGGGCATTCACCTGCTCGAACGGTTTGCTCAGGAGGATCGTGTTCGGATCGGGCGTCCAAAAGAGAATCTTCAAGTGAAGTTGACACGCTCACTGCCATCCGGGAGCCAGTTCCTTTCTTACATCGATGCGATCGGTGAACTGGACGGGACGAAATGCATCATCGATTGGAAAACGACGACCTGCCGCTATCCGGATCAGCCGCAGGGTCTGTTGGCGCTCGATCCTCAACTGATTTGCTATTCCTGGATGACTGGGATCTCGGATGTCGCCTTAGTTGTCTTCGTGCGCAAGAGCGCACCCGAGATTCAGTATCTGAAGACATCCATTGATGACCAACAGCGCCGAGAATTTGGCCAGCTGGTGGAAACGACGGCCAATCAGATTGAAGCGGGCCAATTCCTTCCGCACAGCGGGATCCGCTTTCCCCAGAACGGTTGCGTGAGCTGCTCACATCTGGGAATTTGCCTGGGGGACCAGCAGCTGCTGGATTCGAAACTGATTCGTCGGCCGGGGGCGAGCGACCTTGATTGGATTGACCAATTTGAGGACTAGCGGGGGGCCACCAATGGCACCCAAGCTGAATCACCGTCGGGCTTTGTTCGTGCTGGAGAAGATCGACGAGATTCTACATTGGGAACGGACGACGGAGCGGGAGCGGGACACGCGCTTTGTGGAGCTGGGTCGCTATCTGTGCGAAGTTCGGGCAGGACAATACTGGCGCGTGGACAACCTGAAGTCCTTTGATGAGTTTCTGGAGAAGAAATTTCCCGAATCCCGAAGGAAGGCGTATTACCTGATGGCGATACATGAGCAGTTGCCGCGGCAGACCCATCGCGACCTAAAAGAGATGGGATGGACCAAGGCCCGGGAGTTGGTCAAAGTGGCGCGGGCGGAGAGACAGAACTTCGATTGTGCACCCTGGGTGCACAAAGCGAAGCAGATGCCAAGGGAAGAGCTTAAACGAGAGGTGGAACGACATCTAACAGGTAAGGAAACTGAGCCTTGGGAGATGCTCTATTTCAAGGTCTACAAGAGCCAGCTGGCCGTCATCGAGCAGGCGCTCGAGACAGCTTCGTTGATGCTCGATCAAAAGGCGCGTGGCTACTGTCTAGAGATGATCTGCGCGGATTTTCTGGCCGGCGCAAACCTGGACGCTTCCGGCAACGCCGATTCCCTTCTCTTGGCACTCAGTCGGATTTACCTGCTGCTGCCGAACTCTCAGCGCCAGGAGTTTTTGCTGCGGATTCCGAAGGCATCATGAATTCACCTATTCCAAGACAACCTCGACTGCGCTTGGACCCGGTTTCCTGTCACGCTCTTTGCCAGCAAGTACTCCACCGCGATGGCTGGCGATGCCAACGATGTGGAAGTTCCAAGAAGCTTCAGATTCATCATATGCAGCCGCGCGGCCTTTTGGGAGCGGATGTCGAAGAAAATCTCATCACGCTTTGTAGTGCCTGCCATCGACAAATCCACCTGGGTACGGCGGATCCGGATTAGCCTTCAGAAGAGCGCCACAATTCCCGTCGACGATGAACAGGTCAACTTGTGAGTGCAACGGAGGCATTTTAGGTTAGCTGCGAGACGCCGCGAATTCAATGGCATCGTTGCGCGTCGTTGGTGCGGCACGTTGCGCGCGGTTGAGGATCTCCACGGCTGTCGAGCAGATCGGTGTTGGGCCAAAGCAGCAGTTTCAGTTAGAGCTCAGGGTAGTGCGATGGGTCGCGACCTTGTACGTGGATATATCCCACGCCAACGAGTTCGCGAATGAATCCACTTGAGTGAGGGTCATGCCAGGCGGAACCGTCATGAGGCCGGAGCGAACGAAATTGCTTATCGCAGCGGCGAGGCTGCCATGAAGTTCCGTAAGGTTCGTCGTACCGTTCGAGGTTGCGGTGACAATGTATGAATCAATGATGCGCAGCGAAACGCCGGGCGTAAGCAGTTCCAGAACGCCGTTGGCGCCGTTCATAGCATGGGCGACATCCATCGAAAAGTGTTCGAGATCAGTCACAGTAGCGCCCTGCGGTGGCGTCGCGAAGCCCCACCAGGTTGACTGGTTCACAGCTGCGGCGATCGCAGCGTCTTGCGCGGCCTGATTGGGGGTGCCGTCGGCATTGATAGGGGGCAACGCGTCTGCGATGGCACTGGAAATGGCGACGAGCACAACGTAAGTCTGACGCGACTGGAGAATCTGCGAAACGGCGAAACCATAGGACTCGAACTGCGACAGCGTCATTCCGTAGCGGGGTTTGGCTAGATCGGTGGCCACAGCGTTAGCAACGAAACACCTCACGGCAGCCTGTTGGCTCGCGGTACAGTTCGTTGCGGAGCTTTGGGAATGCGCCGCCGGAGCAGCGAGCGCCGCGCAGGTCAGAAACACGACTACGAGAAACAATTTACCAACGTTCATTCGGTATGCCCCCAGTATCGATCGCCGCACACGCCCAGCGCGTAGAGGGGGGTCACGCGTGGACACAGTGTCGTTCGAATTTGCACTGTCTTCTGCTTCCTGGAGTCACTGCACCAGCAAGCGATTCGATGATGAACAGCTTCGAGTAATAGAGCAACTGTACTAAGGTCCAGCCCCAGGAGAGGCGGAGAGGCTGGCCTCGAACAGGATGCAAGACCGTCTTGATCGGCAAAACGCATCCGGGGTCGTTGCACTGCTTCGGCAATCGCCTCCGCTTCGACGTACTCGCTCTTGTTCGTCTTCCGACCGACGTCAGTTCGCGTACCACGCCAGGCTCGTGTGCCAGGTCCGCCCTGGTTGCTAGTTTATCCTCATTCCTTGGCTTCCCGCATGAAACCAGTTTCGGAGCGTTCGCGGGCCATGTACTGGTCGTAAATCCAAGCGTAGGTCTTCTCGAGGCCGGCGCGCAGGGTGGTATCGGGTTCCCAATTCAGATACTTCTGTATGAGAGTGTTATCGCTGTTGCGGCCGTTGACGCCTTTGGGAGCGCTCAGGTCGTAACTTCTTTTCAATTTAATGCCAGCTATGCTTTCCACGATGTCCACTAGCTGATTGATGCTGACAGCTTCCGCGGAGCCCAGATTGATGGGCTCGAGGATTTGCGAGTTGGTGATGAGCTGGATGCCCTTGACGCAATCGTCGGCGAACATGAAGCTGCGAGTCTGTTCGCCGGAGCCCCAGATTTCGATTTCATGTTTGCCGTGGACCTTGGCTTCGATTACTTTGCGGCAAATCGCAGCGGGAGCCTTTTCGCGCCCGCCGTCCCACGTGCCCCAGGGTCCGTACACATTGTGGAAGCGTGCGACGCGGGTGTAGAGGCCAAAATCCTCACGGAAATGGCGGCACATGCGTTCAGAGAAAAGCTTTTCCCAACCGTAGCCGTCTTCGGCTTGCGCGGGGTAAGCGTCTTCTTCCTTCAGGGAGGGGGCTTCGAAGGTCTTCTGCTTATCCGCGTTGTAGACGCAAGCCGACGAGGAATAAAAAAACTTCTGGCAGCCGTGGTCCTTCGCGGCCTGGAGCATGTGCGTATTGATGAGAACCGATAACATACACAGGGCCTTGTTCTGCTCGATGAAACCCATGCCGCCCATGTTCGCGGCAAGATTGTAGATTTCGTCCACGCCCTTGGACGCGAGATCGCAATTTTCTTTGAGATTGAGATCATATTGCAAATTTTCGACATCGTTGAATCGCTGGTACCATTCATCGAAAGGTTTCACGTCTACAGCGCGGATCTGCTTATACCCTTGCTTGCGAAATTCGGCGACAAGGTGGCCCCCAATAAAGCCGCCTGCGCCGGTGACTAGAACATGATTTTGAGTTTGCAAATTCGCCCCCTTTTTTGATTGCACAGTTCAGACACAATAGTCGTTCATTCAATCGTCGCGATCAATGCAGCAGGCCGTATGCGTACAGGTGTCCGCGCGTACCGAAATATACCTTTCCGTTCGCCACCATCGGCGCGTAGAACTGGACGCCATGTTCGGCAGCATCGCGACCGCTCGGAGCCTGTTTCGCATTGTAAAGCTCCGTGGAAAGATTCGTCGCGTCGAAGGCGTGGAGCACACCGGAATAGTTCTCGAGCGCCCATACGATTCCGTCTGAATCCCCATGCGAAGAAATGACCGGCAACGCGCCGGGATAGCCGAAAACCGTTGAGGTCTGGGAGCTGGCTGTTGGGGACAACCGCCCGCGTGAAAGCGGAAAAGCTTGTAGGGTCCCTTCGACGGACCCCACGTAAATCCACTCGGAGGTTGAGTTTCGCCAATATGCGGCGCTGACGTGAACCTTGGTTGGAAAGACGTAAGGAATGTACTGCACGATCTGATTATTGCTCGAGGACTGAAAATGGCCCATGTCGTCGCGATTGATCAAGTACATTGAACCGTTCTTCCCGGCACCGAACAGTAGATGTGAATGCTGGCCCGACTGATCTGGCAATACCATAGGGCCGCTGGCGCCGAGGTCCACGTTCTCAACATCCAGCTCTCTTTGGTCAAAAGGAGTGAAATAGTCCGTGGGCGCAATGGGGTCGTTTCCGGCGAATCGCAGCTTCAGAAACGTGTCGCCGTAATCAGGGCCGCCATCGTAGGCGTCGAATTCACCATCTCCGGTAACGACGTAGAGATTTCCTTGGGGATCAACGACGGGCGTCCCTCCGGCTTGCCAGATACCGCCGTGACTGCCGTTTGGAGTGGTGAGAAAAACGCCGGTGCGCTTAAGCCTTGAGGCATCATACGCAAACAGCCAGCCGTGAAACGGGCCGCGGTCACACATCGACCCAAAAGCGATGATCACTTGTCCGTTCGTGAGCACGAGACCAGGCCGCTGTAGTTGTGGTCGCGCATCGAAAGTAACCGTGCCATTGCGCTTGCCAGTTCCAGTACCTGGAAGAGTTGCAGTGATTAAGACTGGACTGCCGTCTTTTTCTTTTCCGGAAGCGAGATCGAGCGCGTGCAGATGGAAGGAGGTGCTTCCGCTGCTGAAAGTCTTGGCAGCGACATAAAGTGTCTGAGTGACAGGATCGATTACCGGTGTTCCGGTAATTCCGATTTGTGGACCCATATCGGGGCAGGGCAATTGATCTTTGGGCACGGCGGGACCCAGATTTGAACGGAACAACTCGGCTCCGGAGTCGGCATCAAATGCAAAAATGGTGTCGTTCTCGGTCGCAACGTACACGACGTTGTGAATACCCTGACCGACGACTGCGACGTCACGGACGTAGAGCGGCTGCGCGTAGGCGTAGCCATCAATGGGCGCAGCAAATAGTTTCCCAAACGTGGATGCGTTTACATTCCCGGGAGTAAGCAGAGCCTCAAAACGGTTCTGGCCAGTGCCTGTATCGTCATAGCGATATGAATAGGCACCAGCCAGAGGACTTGTAGTTGAAACCACGTTGAGACGAGTGGCCGTCTGGATTTTGCCAACTGGAGTCATCAGCTCTGCACTAATTGTAGCGCTTCCTTGCGCTTGACCATGCGCCAAGCCTGAGGTCGCAACTTTCGCGACGGCGGGATTGGAGGAGGACCAGCTCGCCTGAGTCGTCACGTCTTCCACACTATCGTCCGAACGAGTTGCGGAGACCTTGAACTGCGAATCTCCATTGACGTCGATGGCTGGGTCCGCAGGAGAAATCGCAAGAGCTACTGCAGCCACGGGAACGACCGACATGGTAGTGGTTGCACTCGCGTGTTGGAAAGTAGCCTGCAAGGTCGAAGTTCCCTCGTTTGCTGCCGTAGCGATACCTTCCCCATCAATGGGCGCAACTGCGGGATTCGATGAAGTCCAAGTGACTTCGGAAACTAATTCGGCCTGACTGCCGTCGCGGTACTGCGCGATGGCTGTGAACTTCTTACGAGCGCCCTTGGGTATGGATGAGGACGATGGAGAAATCTTGATAGCTTTCAGAGTCCGGAATCGGAAGTGAGGGTGAAAATGCTCGATGGGGTGCCTGAATTTGTATAACAAACCAACACAGACCAAGCCAATCGCTACCAGGACGGTGAGTTTCTTCATGGGACCGGATTAATTCTCGCTCGTCGGAGCACCTTACGCAAACCCCCAAATTCATGCGTAGTAGCCGTGTACGATTTACCGCTGTTTGACGTGCAGATTGCAGGGGAGCAACAATTCGCAAAAATAGCAATTAACTCCGCGAATTTTAGCACGCGCACGCACCCGACGGCGCTGCAATTCTCCAGTTATCACAAAGCTTGGTGGTTAGACCTGTCCGCGAAGCCCAGTACTTAACTTGTACGGCCGGCCAGTTGTTCGCGGAAAAAGTGCGGCCCATAGTAGAGAACAGAGAGATACCTGACGGCCTCGACAGAAACCAGCGATGTTGGCGTCACGCCTAGCCACAGAGATGTAGCGGAGGCTTTGAGTTGGATAACCCGAGCAATGACAGCAACTTGAGTCATCCTTTCTCTGATACTGCGCCGGTTTCTCTTTTACTGCCCGTTCCTAGAAAGAGAGAACAGCGGAGCCAGAGGAACAGACTGACGGCCGTATGTTTTGTAGCTCAATTGATTCTTTCGATGCTACTTGCGGCGTGCGCGGGGTATACCAGTTCACACCAAGCGCAGACTTCTGTCAGTCTGAATCTCGATGTGGCCCCAGCCAGCTTGAATCTTGGTAACGTGATGGTCAGCCATCCGAGCCCTGCGCAAACCATAATGGTTTCGAACAACAACACAGGAGCGGTCACCGTTAGCAACATTTCCGTCTCGGGCCCGTTCGCCTTCACCGGCAATTCCATGCCGGTGACGTTGAAGGCCGGCCAGAGCTTGCCGCTCAATGTCACGTTCACACCCAATACCTCCGGGGCGGCTAGCGGGAGCCTAACCATCACCAGCACGGCCGCGAACTCACCCTCGTTGGTGAGCCTCAAGGGAACCGGCATGTCGAGTTCGGGTCCGCTGGATTTGACCATTGCGCCTGCCAGCTTGAATTTTGGAAGCGTGGTGGTAAGCCATCCGAGCCCTGCGCAAACCATATTGGTTTCGAACAACAGCACGGGAACGGTCACCGTTAGCAACATTTCCGTCTCGGGCCCGTTCGCGTCTGCCGGCAGTTCTTTGCCGATGACGTTGACTGCTGGCCAAAACATGCCGCTCAATATCACGTTCACACCCAACGGCACTGGGGCGGCCAGTGGGAGCTTAACAGTCACCAGCACCGCCGCGAACTCACCTTCGGTGGCGAGCCTCACGGGGATCGGCAGTTCGGCTGCGGGCCCGCTGGATTTGACCGTTGCGCCCGCCAGCTTGAATTTTGGAAGCGTGGCGGCCAGCGATCCGGGCCCTGCACAAACTCTATTCGTTTCGAACAACAGCGCGGGACCGGTAACAGTTAGCAACGTTGCCGTCTCGGGCCCGTTCGCTTCCGCCGGCAACACTTTGCCGACCACGTTGAACATCGGCCAGAGCATGACGGTCAAAGTGACGTTCACACCCACTGCGTCTGGCGCTGCCAGCGGTACCTTGACAATCACGAGCGATGCCGGCAACTCGCCGACGAAGGTAGCCCTCGCCGGAAAGGAAGCAACCTGCAAGATCACGTTTAATGCCGGCGACGATTTACCGGGGATCGTTAATGCCAATCCTCCAGATACCACTTTTTGTTTCAGCGCGGGAACCTACCGGATGGCGTCGTATGTAACGCCCAAAAGCAGTGACGCGTTCATTGGCTTATCGTCGGGAGCAATCCTGAACGGATCGCAATTGGTGACTTCCTGGACGCAATCTGGCAACTATTGGGTGGCTGCGAATCAACCTCAGCTAATACCGCAGGGCAGCGATGTCTGCGCGACTGGCGCTTCCTCCGCATGCCAGTTCTCCGATGCCCTGTACTTAGACAACACACCCTTGAGCCGAGTAATGACCCTGTCCGCGGTCGTGCCCGGGACATTTTACCGCGACTATGCGAGTAAGCAGATTTACATCGCGGACAACCCCACCGGCCATACGATGGAGGTGATTATCTGCTCCCTTCCCTTTCTTGCGCTGGGCACCGGGGCAGAAGATGTAACCATCGAAGGATTGACGATTGAGAAGTTTGCCGGGAACGCTCAAGGCGCCGTACAGGGCGGCACCACATGGACTATTCAAAATAACGAAGTGCGCCTGAATCACGGGGATGGGATCGAGGCGAACGGCAAGATCCTGGGAAATTATTCTCACGACAACGGTGAATTTGGATTGGAAGGTGGATTCGCCACTACAGCAATGGATGTGGAGAACAATGAACTCGCCTTCAACAACTGGGCCAATTTTGCAAATGGCGGCGGCGCCAAGTTTGAATACGCCACCGATTTGATTGTTCGCAACAACTTTGCCCACGACAACAATGGAGCTGGGCTGCACACTGACGGTGATTCTGCAAACGTACTCTACGAGTACAACCACACAAAGAATAACTTAAATTTCGGGATCGAGCATGAGATCAGCTGGGACGCGATTATCCGGTACAATCTCGTGGAAGACGAAACCGCCGTATCCGCACCGCATCAGAACAATACTCTTTGGGCTCGGCCTGCCATCGGGATTTTCAACTCATCGAATGTTCAGGTTTACGGCAACACCATCACGAATAGTGCGAATGGGATTGGCGCCGTGTTGGTGAGCCGAGGCTACAGTAACCACGCTCCCCATACGGGGCAGCCGTACCTGCTAAAGAATCTAGACGTGCACGACAACACTTTCAGTGAGATTACATACGAGGCAGCTGGCCTTATCAGAACATCGGATTTCGACACCTCGGTGTACACGAGTTGGGATAATCACTTTGCAAACAACACGTATAATCTCGCCAATTTAAGCGGATTGTATTTCGTCTGGTTAGATAGTTCCGGCAAAAATTCGTATGCCCCGCACACGTGGGTGCAGTGGCAGAGTTTTGGCAACGACGCCGGGGGCACCTTTAACGGAAGCAACCCGTAGACGTCGCCCGCCTCCAGTAATGCGGCCAGCCGCAGGCTGACCACTCATACGTCAAGATGCTATTCAGGAGCGACGACGACCGTCGCGGGGACCCTGGAGAGGATTCTTCGCAAGTATTTATCGATCTCATCCACACCGAGCAATTTCGCCAGGAAAATGATGGATGGGAAGCCAACGGCCGTGACGATCACCAGCAACTCGAGAGCACCCAGCATCCTCTGCCAGGCAAGACGTGCTTCCAGCCATGCCGTCAGCTTATAGCAAGCTAGAGCGACGAGAACGGAAGAGGCCAAGACTTTTGCGAGGCACGAGAGCAGATCTCGCACTTCCTGATTGCGCGTGCGTCGCACCAAGAGCCCGAAGGACACCGCGGCGAACGCAATCGCAATGAAGGAACTGGCAATCGCCAGACCCAAGAAATTCCATCGGCGCGCGCAATACCAGTACAGCGGTAAGCTCAGCAAAGTCACGCCGGTGCCTACCACAGCGGGTGTGATCGTATCTCGCACCGCATAAAACGTACGGCCGATGACGTTTTGAGCCGCCCTGGCAAAAATTCCAATTGAGAAAAGACCCAGCGCCGCGCCGGTAGCCTGAAAGTCTGACGCACTCAAGCGTGTGTGGGAGAATGCGAAATAGATGACCGGTTTGCTTAGCACGACGGCCAGTGCCGAGAGTGGAACGAGAAAAAGAATCAGACCCTTCAGAGTCGAGTTCAGAGTGCGGTTGAGCGAGTCGGATTCGCCCTGCGAATGCAGTTGCGCGAGCAACGGAAAAGATACGATCCCCGCGGCGCTGCCGATCAAAACCTGCGGGAGCCGCATAATTGTTCTTGCATATGTGAGCCAGGTGATGGAAGCCGGTGTGAGATACGATCCGAACCAGCGGATGATCCATTCGTCGGTGATGTCAAAAGAAAGAGCGAGCATGATGGGAATGCTCAGCTTCACAAACAGCCGAAAGCCCGGGTGATTCAAGTCCAGGTTAGGAGTGAAGCGCGCGCCGACGCTGCGGGCTCCGAATAGCTGCAGGACAAAGAATCCGCAGAACGCCCCCACGAGCACTCCGATGGCAAATCCGGCGACTCCTATCCGCGGTGAAAGCAACCATCCTCCCAAGATGATTCCGAGGTTATAGACACCAGAGCCGAGCGCGGGGACCAAGAACTTCGATTTCAGGTTTTGCGCAGAACCCATCATGCTGGCAAGAAACAGGAAGAGTTGCGAGGGAAGCATCAAGCGAGTGAGGAACACGACGCGCGCCTGCTGCACTGCGTCAAATCCCGGCGCAAGTAAGCGAACGATATGGGGAGCAAAAATTTCGCCAACGATAATCAAAACAAAGAGGATCAAGCCCATGCAGCTGATGATCGTGGAATATACGTGCCAGCCTTCCTCCTCGTTCTTTTCCGCCGTGTACTTCGCAAAGACGGGAATGAAAAACATCCCCAGAGTGCCACCCGCAACAAGATAACTAAGGAGATCGGGGAGGGTGAACGCCGCGTAGTAGGTGTCCGTGACCGCGCTGGAACCGAGCTGATGAGCCACCGTCCACTCGCGCAGAAAACCAAAAACCCTGCTGAGCAGCATCACAGCGACCAAGATGCCGGTGGTTTGCAGCAGGTTGTGATTGCGAGTGGAAGGTTTCGTCACGTCGGTAAGTCAACGAAGGACTGGAGCTATCAGCAGAGCCCTAGCCGAGCGGATTCTTGGCCCGGGAGTGAGTTTATTCAAACTTCCTGAGATGAAAAAGCTCTAATGAAATGCTCCACATCGATTGCGGAATCGTTACCAGATAACGCTTCCATAAGCGACGCGGTTCGCTGAGGAGGCGATAAAACCACTCGAGGCCGCTGTCACGCATCCATGCGGGAGCTCTCTTGAGCCTGCCGGAGTTCATGTCGAACGCCGCGCCCACTCCCAATATGACCGGAACTTTCAATTTCAAATGATGATCGGACATCCAGCGCTCCTGTTTCGGAGTGCTGAGGCCCACCCAGAGAACGTCGGGAGCGGCGGTATGTACACGTGCTGTGAGATCTGCTTCTTCGGCCACTGTGAGCGGGCGGAATGGTGGAGTGTAGGTGCCGGCCAGTGTGATGTTGAATCGTTCGTGGAGCTGGCGCGCCAGGTCCTCCGCGACACCGGGAGCGCCGCCGTAAAAGAAATGACGCGGCCGGGGGCCCGTCTCGCGGCAAAATGCGAGCATCAGTTCCGATCCGGTTACGCGCCGGCGCAGTGAATGTCCGTGCCAGCGCCCTAGCCAAACGAGAGGCATGCCGTCTGGAACCACCAGGGCGGCCTGATTGAGGATTTCGCGAAAGTGCGGGTCTTGCCGGGACTCCGCCACGCCGTGCATACCCGTAACCGCGACGTATTTGCCGTTCTCGCGATTGTCGATCCACCGTTTGATTCGCGCCACAGCTTCGGGCAGTTGAACCGCATCGACCCGTACGCCAACGACCCGGAATGCAGGCGTCATCGCGTTCACTTCACAGGCGCCGGATTCAAGCATAGGTGGCCACCGTTTCCTCGTAAATGGTCATTAGTTGAGTGTAGGCCCTCTCTGAGGTGTAGCGAGCTTCATATTCGCGGCGGGCCGCTCGGCCCATCGCTGCGATCTCGGATGGGCGTGTGAAAGCCCACTCGACTTTTCGCGCGAGATCTTCGGAGTCGCCCGGCGTAAAATGCAGGCCGGTTCGGGAGTCGTCTATGATTTCTTCCATGGCGCCCAGCGTTGAGCATATGACCGGCGTTCCGCAGGCGAAGGACTCGGCGATCGTCATCGGAAAGCCCTCGTACCATTCACTCGGCAAGATCAAGAAACTCGCGCTCTTCATCGCGGCGAGTGATTCTTCGTGCGATAGCCGGCCACGAAACTGAATCGAAGACAGGCCACTTCGTTGCGCTTCCGCTTCGAGTTCTTCCCTTTCAGGACCATCACCGATGATTTGGAGCGAGCAACTCTTCGGGAGGCGCTTCCAGGCGTCGAGCAGGGTGTGCAAGCCCTTTTCTTTGGACAGGCGCCCGACGTAGAGCGCGCCTGCGCCGGGGGTCTGCTTCGCACCGGGGTCGGGATCGACGAAATTCGGCTTGACGACAATCTTGTCTGGCGCAAAACCGGAGGCGATGAACTTGTTGCGCGCAAAATCGGTGAGCGCGATGTAACGGTCCACGAGTTCGTCCCAGGTACCGGAGCGCCGGTGCCACGCGAGCATGAGCGCCACCGAAGCCGTGGCAGGCCGCGAGTCACGATAGCAGCCATGCCAGATGCTGCGCAGGAGGCTATGATCGACGCAATCCTCGCAGATTTTTCCATCGCGTAGAAACTGCGCGCCGGGGCAGAGGAGGCGAAAATTGTGAAGCGTCTGCACCACCGGGATGGCTCGCTTGCGGCATGCGCTGTAAATGGACGGCGAAATCATGACGAAGGTATTGTGAACGTGCACAACGTCCGGTTTTTCGCGCTCGAGAAGCGCGCCGAAGTCGTGGTGCGTGTCGCTGGCCCAGACGGTTCGTATCACCAGTGTGCCGCGGCCAATCGCAGAGAGTTCTTGGATCTCATGGTTGCTCCGCCTGTACGTGACCACCTGGTGGCCGCCGCGCTCCAGAATTCGCTTTTCCTGCTCGAAGACAACGTCTTCGCCGCCTGGCTGCTGATATTCGTTGTGGACCAAGAGTATTTTCATGATCGGGTATGCAGCCAAATGAGTTCCGGGGTCCAGGCTCTAATCGAAAGCAAACAACTGTTCTTCCTTTGCGACCACGCGCTGCTCTGGTCCTCCCATCGCCCTGTTGACGAGAGCTTCCAAAGCGCTCGCGGCGGCCTCCACCGTGAACGGAGCGATGGCCTTCGACGAGCGTTCTCCGAATTCTGAAATCAAATGCGGGTTCTCGATGAACCTTGCCATGTAGTCAGCCAACTCCGAAGGGTTGCGAGGGTCGAAAATGAAGCCAGTTTTATTGTGCTCGACCATCTCTTTCGCACCTGCATATTGGGAACACAAAACCGGTTTGGCGAAAGCCATGGCTTCGAGTAGAACGAGGCCCCAAACGTCTTCCAATGTGGGGAAAACGAAAACATCGCAGGCCTTGAAGTAGGCGCCCAATTTTTCGTAGGCGACTGGGCCCAAAGGATGAACCAGTTCCTGAAGCCCTTTTGCTGAGATCTGTTGATTTAGTAGTGCTGCTTCGTATCCTTCGCCCACGATGGCAACGGAGAAGGACTTGAACCCGCGCTGGACGAGGACGTCCACAGCATCAATCAAATATCGCCAGCCTTTCCTGGGTATCAACGAGCCGGCGGAGAGAAAGACGGGGTGAGTCATCGAGTGCAAAACCGCAGGAGGATCTGTGGAACCGAAAACGCTCGGGTCAGGAACTTCATAGGGATGATGCACAAGCTTTGAGCCCGGGATGGAAAGAACGTCTCTGAGGTACTCGCAACCTTCGCGCGCATTGCTAATGCCACCGTCAACATAGTGAGCCATGATGCGGCGCAGCCTGAGCAAGATCGGACGGTCGAGGTACGTGACGTAGGGTGAGTGGCCCTCCCACGCGATGAGCACGCGCGTGCCATGAACTGCCTTCAAAAGCAGCGCGCACAAAGTCCAAACGCTAAATCCGGATGTGAAGATCACATTTGGACGATACTGAAAAAGCTCACGCAGGATGGAGAGAGGAGCCTTTACTAATCCGCGGTCATAGCCTTCCGGAGAACGCTTCAGAGTCAGCAGCTTTACGCCGGGCAGAACCCGAAGCTTGAATGTTCCTTCATATCCGGGCAGGTATCCCGGCCAGAGTCCCACGAAAACGATCGAATTTGGAAAACGTTCTGTGAACGCTTTAAAAACCGGCTGCCAATAGAATCCGCGGTTCAACGATGGAAAGAGCCACGCCACACGCAGGGAACGACCGTCAGGTTCAACGGGACCTGTTTGATCCTGCCGCGACAATTTTGCGAGCCGGGAGCGGTAGCGGTAAATCACGGTAAGGAGAAAGCTAAAAGAAGCAGCAGCCATGCCGACGGCCGCTCCCGCCAGCCCCCAATAGTGAGTCAAACTGAAGCCCGTCACAATCGTGAAGCATGCGGAAACGGCGTAGCCGATGAATACATCGGAGGGCACTTGCATTGCGCGCAAAGCGATGCACGGTCCCTGGGCGGCGGCGACAAATGCTCCCGAGAGCGCCAGCCATGGAAGCAGCGTCGCGAACTGAACGTATTTTCCTTTATAAACGAAACCCACGAGCGGGGGCCCGCCAAGAGAGAGCGCAACGAAATAGACGATGCCGGCAGCGACGAATAGCAAACTGATTCGGGAGATAGTTTGCCGGAACGCCTTCCGGTCATTCGTCGCGAACTTTCCCGAAGCCGCAGGAATGGCGAGAAGGCTGAGCGATGTGACGAATTGCGAGAGGGGTAAGACAAAATTCTGAAGGGCCCGGAGCGCCGCGACATCTTTAACACCGAGCATAGCCGCGACAATGAATGTGTAAGCCTGCCAGGAAAGCCAGTACACCAGCGCCGTAACGATCACCCATCTCCCGTACACCCAGTGCTGCGAGAGAATGGTGCGCATATGAGCGATGGCCGCGGGAGCGTCGAACTCCGGCCGAATCAGGGCCATCATGACGAAGCCGGCAACGGTCCCAGCGGCCGCAATCGTTATGAAGGCAGTGAATGGATTGAGAGAGCGAGTGAAATAAAGAATGAAGAGACTTAAAACGACAACTGCTGCATAAGTGGCGCCGCCGCGTGCCGCCAGAGCAGGCCGATGGTCAAGATAAGCAGATTGCCGCAAAAGCCAGGACAGCAGGACGCAGGGAATCGCGATACTCGCGCCGCACAGAGCGCCGGCGAGCGTCGAGTTTCGTGAAAAAATAAAAACGCCCCCGGCCGCTACCATCATCAGAAACGCGAGACCAAGTGCGACATAACCATGCAACTTGATGAGCTTCGCAATATAAGCGGGAAGATTCTGCTTATATGACGCGGGCCCGATGACACCCATGGGCTCGAGGATCAGAGAATTATGGAAGCTCGATGCAAAGAGAAACACCGAGAAAGCCAATGCGTATGCGCCGTATTGTGCAGGCGTCAGCCAGCGCCCCAGGAGCAAGCTGAGCAGAAATCCCGCACCGGAAAACAAAGCTTGATCTGTTAGCGCGAGGGCGCCTCTTCCGATCCAGACTCGGTTCTTGAGCATTCGATTAAGCATTTCCAAAGAGCACTTTGGCTGTGTCGCAGGCCATAATCTACGGAGCCTCACAAAGCTTCACCGGGTCGGTCGCCGGCGGCTCAAATTTCGAATTTTTGTCTTGGCCGGTCCTCGATTGCCACTCATCGAAATCGACTTCCCGGTTTACGTGGCCCGTTCCGCCTGGATCGTACTGAAACACTTTCTTGTTCCCTGGGCTGTACCAAGTATTTTCATCCGAGTTCAAAGTCGAATAGAAAATATCCCCGGTGTCTTTGGCCGTGATGGAAGTTTCTAGCAACAACTGGGCTGGATCGGCTACGACAACGATGTTGTGGAGCAGGGTTAACTCGCGCCCATCTACACTAAACGGAACGGAGGATTCCCAGTCGGTGAAGTCTCGCGACTTGGTTCTCCAATCCACGAAAATTTGAGCGATGTTATTCCCGTAAATCACATTGCCTTTTAAGGTCGTGCGCTCTGAATTGTTCAAAAACACACCCTCAGAACCATTCTCGCAAATCCGAGAATTCTTAACGGTGATTGGCCCCTGGTTGGCCTCCAGAAAGATGCCGAATTTCTGATTGCGTGCGAAATACGAGTCCTCGACGGTAACGTTTCTGGTGTCGGTGTCGAACCAGAAACCCAGCGTCTGATTATTGAATGATCGAACTCGCCTGAAAGTGCTGTCGTGCACGCGCCCGAACCTGCCGCCGGCTTCGTCAAACTGGTAGAAGTTTCCCATGGCTCCTCGCCAGTTGTTGTAGGTAGCTTCGTCGTCCTCATAAAGCACGCCGTTAAGACCATGGCCGCGCAGGCCGGCAGCGCCGTTATGGCTTGCCACAACCCGCCGCACGGTGCTGTTCCTAACATTATTCAGCAGCATTCCAGCCCAGTTGCTCCACAGAAACTGCGAGTCCTCCACTAAAACATCTGAGCCGTGGAACACGGCGAATGCCGCTTCGGACAGCAGTGGATTTGCCTTATCAAAAATCAATCCGCGTATCGTCAATCCAGAGACCCCGTGGCTCTCAAACCATCTGGGGCGAACGCAAACTTCGATGAGCGCCTTGGCCGGGTCGATTCTCGCGTCGGGACGGATCATTAGAACCCCGCGCCCGTCATCAACATAAAAGCTGCCATCTTTCATGTCGTCCGCGGAAAGGACTGGGGTGAGCGGCTGTCCGTTTACAAAGACCATTTCCCGGCGCCTTACAATTTCAGCAAGAAACGCAGGCCATCTCGCTGGAATGGGGGTTACGCCCCACCGGAACGGCCAGTCGTGCAAATAGCGGCGTGCGTCTCCAGGATCCGTTTGCCAACCAGTCCACACGTCAGCTCCGGAGATGGTGACAGTTCCGGGTTTTACGGCCTCAAACGTGATTTTCGTGCTCGTCGGTTGAGGCGGGTAATCAAGCGAAATGAATTCGCGGTATATTCCGGGCTGAATAATGACCTTGCTGGAGATATTCATCTTGTAGCTTGAAATGGCTGTCCGGACCGCCGCGTTGATGGTCTTCAGCGGTCTCGATTTGCTTCCAGGGTTCGCATCCGAACCCGATGATCCATCGACATAAATCTCGCGCATGGAATCCGGGTTACGTCGCGGCGTCCAAGCAATCGAGACCATAACGACCAAAGAGGCTATCGAGATGCGTCTCGCGCCCTCTTTTATGACGCCCAAGGCGGGTCACCAAATTTCAGCCGGCGCCGCATGAACTCAGCACAGCATAGAAGAGTCAAGAATGCGAACGCTGGATGAGACGTAATGTTGCCGCTCACCACGCAGCGCACCGTGATGATCGCCAGGATTGCTAGCGATTCGATGGCAAGACGCTTCTCGCCCAGGTTGAGGAGCGGGCTTTGCGTCGCCTTGCGCATAAACCACCACATCGAGATCAGGGCGATAATGATCAGCAACGGTCCCCAAATCCCCACGTCAACGAGGCTTTCGACCAAACTGCTGTGAACGTCCGGAATCTCGTAATGGCCCAACGCTGGAAGAATAACGAATCTACCTCCCGCGAACCCTCCGAAGCCTGTCCAGGGTCTTTCTTGGAATTTTTGGAATGCGTATTGCCAGAATCCAATTCGACCGGACAGGCCCTCAACTTCACTCGCCTGTTCTCCGCGCAACACGAAATCCCAAACGAGGTTACCGAACTTTGTGAATACGAGCAGGAAAAAGACCGCGAAGGCCGAGCTTATGCCGATTGCCGCGCCCAACAAGACTCGCCGAGTAAGAAAAAGCAGAAGGATGACCGCCAGGAAAAGGGCCGCGATCGCCGCGCGCGTCTGTGAGAAAATCAAGGTGGCGACGGAGAAGAGAAATAAGAACGCGTACCACGAACGATCGAATCTTCGCTCCGGATCATACATTAGGCGGCACAAAGCTAAGACCGCCAGAACCGCGCTGAATTCTCCGATGGAGTTGGCCGATAGAGCCGGAACTACACCAGCCAATCGCACACCGAGCGGCCCGAAGCGTTGGCCAGCCTCAAATGCGTCAACTGGATCTATGATCGCTCCGATCCACGTGGTGACAAGCATCAGGCCAAGGAGAGTCCAAGCGAAATTCATGAATCTTTCGAACTCCTCCGAGGATTTCACCGTGGCCAACACTGCACAGAGGACCGAAAGATCGAGCATGTACTCCATAGACTTGTAGAGGGTCCACGCCGGACGAACGGACCAGGTCGTCGAAACAAGGCATAGCGCGGCATACGCCGCCATGATTCCGATCGACCCTCGAAATAGCCAGCGGAGCCAGTGAGTTCTTTTCGAAAGCAACCGCCCCATCAGAATCATTCCCACCAGACCGGCCACCCCGATGCGAAAATATGCCCAACCGTCGATGGCTTCCTCATTAATGTCTTGAAACTGCCGGATGCGAAACACCAACCCGCTCACGAGAACCAGCAGCCACAGGCCCTGATACCACGTAAAGTGTTTGGCGATGCTTCGAGCGCCGACTAACAGGGCTCGCGTCGCACCTGGCAGAACGAAAATGAGAAAGAGAGGAGCAACGAGCACTAAGGTGGTTTTTAAAGGGGTGCGAAAGGGATTAAGCACGCCTAGCACGATAAAGCTCAACAATGCGAAAGCTATGACTATGCCCAACGAGCGCAAGTTCGTCCCCAAGCCGTGGGGCTGACCGGAAAAACCTGTGCGTGGCCTTGAAATATCAGATTCCATATTCTCCACCCCCTGGTATCTCCTTGGGCAACGCTGGTTCGCCGAGGCTCGATGCAACTATTCTTGTCGGAGCCTTGACCAACCGCCGATAGAGACGATCCAACTGCTCGCCTTTTCGCTCCCAGTTGAAATCCTGATCAACGCGCAGGCGTCCTGCTTCGCCCAACTTTGCGCGGCGTGATGGATTGGTGGCGATCTGCTCAATGGCTGACGCTAGATCCGTCACCGCTTGCTCGGCGGAAGTCGCGGGAACTTTGATGCCCGTAGCTTCGGTCACTTGCAACGCCGGACCGCCAAGATCAAGACATATCACTGGGCGTCCCGCAGCCATGGCTTCGACGCTGACGCAGCCGCCAGATTCGTGGAGCGCGGGAAACAACAAAATATCGCATTGAGACGCGGTGGCGATTGCCCGTTCACGCGGCATCATTCCCCAAAATTTTGTCGCGTGGCCCACACCCAACTGCATTGCCAGCCGCTCAAGGCGTTTGCGTTCGGGGCCATCGCCGATCAGCCAATACTCACTTTCTGGAAAGCGAGCGTGAAATCGCGCGAAGGCGCGCAGACCCAAATCGAATCCCTTGAGATGCACGAGCCGGCCCATGCTGTACACGCGAAGTGGAGACTCGTGGCGCGGAGGGATCTCGGCAAGCTGATGAATTTCTTCCGCCGGCAAACTCGCCTGGGTGAATACGGACACATTTCTGCATCCTAGCTGCCGAAGGCGCCGTTCGGTCTCATGCGTTGTCGCCAACGCCATGGCGGCCCGACGGGCAGTGAAACGGATGAATGGGTTCAGTTCGCCGACAGCGCGCGCGAATTCGCGCGTAGTCTCATACATCCTTCCCTGCAGGCTTAAGAAGCTGCGAAAACTGCGCGGCGTCGATTCCCCTCCCCCGACAGGTCCCCAAACAAATGGAATCGGGAGAAGAGGCAGAAACGTCGGAAGCCAGTAATTCACGAAAGTGACGTGATGGGCCAGATCAAAACCAACCTCGCGGTGCAGCTTTCGTGCTTTCCGGTACGCGAGAATCTGCCACAGTGAATAGTAGGAGCGGACGCCGCGCTGGCCCTTCTTCCAAAACCTCGCCCAGCGGGGAAGGTCCAAGTAGATCCAGCGTACGTTCGGCATGGGCTCCGCCGCGAGCGCTTCCTCGATCAATGCCCGATTGTTAGAGCGGGTCATCACCCAGACCTCATGGAACCGGGCTGCCTGTTTGACGTTGTTCCACCCGACGCCAGGCTCCGAACCCTTGCCAGGTTCGCACGAGTACGCCGAAATTAGAATTCTCAATGGGCGATCGCGTTGAGCCAACTGCTCTGATTTGTTCGCTACCTGATCGCGGAGGACCGCCAACTGAGCGCCCCTTCGCTCCCAATTGAATTCCTGTAAGATGCGCTGGCGACCGGCCTGAGCGAGCTCCGCCAAGTACGCTTGATCGGTTGCAAGCCGCCCCAGTGCCGCCGTAATATCCGCTGTTGCCTGCTCGGGATTAATCGCTGGAATCTTGATGCCCGTGGCTTCGGTGACACGTAGTGCCGGGCCGCCGAGATCGAGGCAAATCACGGGGCGGCCCGCAGCCATCGCTTCGAGAGTCACCCAGCCGCCGGAGTCATGCAAGCTCGGAAAAAGCAGCACGTCGCATGCTGCCAGTCTCTCAAGGACAAGATCCCGCGAAAGGAAGCCCCAAAAGACGACTTTATCCGCGATGCCCAACTCCCGCGACAACCGCTCCAGAGAACGCTGCTCCGGACCGTCACCGATGAGCCAGTACTCGGCGTCTGGGAAGCTGGCTTGAAATCGCGCAAAGGCGCGCAGGCCTAGTTCAAAGGCCTTCCAGTGCAGGAATCTCCCAATACTCAATACGCGAAACGTGCCACTCCCGCAGAAAGGGATCGCTCGAAGTTCATTGATTTCGCTAATCGGCAACGCTGCTTCCGGCAGAATAGAAACTTTCTTGCAACCGAGAGCTTCCAGACGCGTCGCGGTTTCCTGGGTCGTCGCCAATGCGATCGCGGCGCGCCGCGCGGCAATGCGCACGAAGGGGCTGAGTTCGGCCAGAGTCCGTACAAAGTCACGGGTACTCTCGTACATCTTTCCGCGCAGACTTAGGAAGCTGCGAAAACTGCGCGGTGACGATTCACCACCGCCTACGGGTCCCCAAACGAATGGAATCGGCAGAAGGGGCAGAAATATAGGAAGCCAGTAGTTAACGAAGGTGACGTGATGCGCCAGCTCAAAACCAACGTCGTGGTGAAGCCTCCGTGCTTTCCGGTACGCGAGAATCTGCCAGAGCGAATAGTAGAGGTGAATGCCGCGCTGGCCCTTTTTCCAGAAACTCGCCCAGTGGGGCAAATCCAAGTAGATCCAATGCACATTCGGCATGGGCTGCGCCGCGAGTGCTTCCTCGATCAACGCGCGATTGTTGGATCGGGTCATCACCCAGACGTGATAGAACCGGGCCGCTTGCTCGACGTTGTTCCACCCCACGCCAGGCTCCGAACCCTTGCCGGGCTCGCAAGCGTATGCAGAGATCAGAATTTTCAGCGGACGATTCATTTAGTCCGCCACCGCGGTCTGAGCTGGCTCCGATACATGCTTTCGGAGTTGCTGTTCCCGGTAATTAAACGTGAAAGCTCCGGATTCCTCGTCGGTCAGTTGCGCTGCGGAGTTCAACAAATAGAGCAGGTAGAGCGCGCGATTCTCGCCGCGCACGTCTGTCCGCTCCGTATGCCGTAGATTCAAGTGGCACTCCGTCTGCGCCAAGAAATGGAACCGGTCCCAAAGCGCGGGGGCTTCCCACGCGGCTGACTCCCAGTCGAACAGTATCAAACCCTTCGGCTGAATCCGCGTATTCCATGGAGCAAAATCGCCGTGCTGAATGCCGCACGTAATCGGAACCGAATCCAACTCGCGCGACGCGATTCGGAGAGCTTCGCGCCCCAATCCCTGCCAGTGGGATTCCCGTCGGGGCGCAATTTTCTCCCACCGCTGAGCGATTCTCTGCACCAGCCTTCGACCGGGCACCGCCGCCGGCTCGCAGTCTTGAAGAATCTTGAGGAACTCCTCGTGGCGCTCCGTGATTCGCACCGGGCCTGCCTCGCCCTCGATCGCGGACTGGAAGACGACGAAACGCCCTTCCCATGAACCCGCGAAAAGCAGCCGCGGGATATGGGCGCGTATTTTCGCGAAGCGCTGAAGCTTTTCGATGGTGTCCGCTTCATGGCGCAGGCGCTGCTCCGCGCCAGATTTAAGTGGCATTTTCAGGTAGCCCAGAATTTTGCCGTCGGTGCGCATCACCTGGACCGTTAATTTCTGGACCGGTCCTGGTGTGCCGAGGGAAACCGCGAACGTCAAGTGGCTTTCGCCGGTGACTTTCGTCGCGAGTCTTTCGATTGGCAGAGGATTACGCGCCGCCATCAGCACGCTGTGGCGCACCCAGCCTTCCCAACCAGTCGCCCGAACGCGAACCACAAGCGCCTTCATCAGCCGCGTGGCTCGCGAATACGGTGTATACAGTTCGAAGCCGTCGATCGCTCTGCGAGCGCTGGTGAGGGGCAGCAGCCAGCGCGGCTGGGTTCGCGAAGGGAGTATGGCGAAGCGATGCTGGCGGGTGTAGCCCTGGCGAGCCAATTGTTTGCAGACGCTGGACGCCTGGCCGCGGGACACAATCGCTTCCGGGAGCGCGGCTCCATTCGTGGGGAGGTCTTCAGCCTCTGGCAGAGGTTCCTCGCGCTTCCATCCGAGAAACAATCTCAACACTTCGTCGAGCGTGTCCGCGGATCCGCGGTAGCGGGAAGCTGCCTCGATCGCTATGGATGCGCTCCTCACTAGGCCACCTTCATCCAATGTCCGATCCTCTTGTCGAATCGCTGCTGCATGAATTCCGCCACGGCCGTGGCGGATGCCTCGAGAGTTGAGTGAATTCCGGCATCTGTCCGGACGTAAACTTCCTTCGCTCGCCGGAATCGCAATTCGGCGTATGCCTGGCGCTGGCGTTGAATCTCGGCGCGAGTCAGTTCAGTCTTCCGCGACAGAATCAAATCCGCGTTCGCGTCCAGCAGAATCACTAAGTCCGGCTCGGGCAGAAGCCGGCAAAGAAGCTTCGCGAACCAATTGGGGCCGCCATAGCGGTAGCGTAGCGGATCGACCAGCACATCATGAAAGTAGCGATCGAACTGCACGAAGCCGGCTCTCACTAGCTGAGGCTTGATTACAAACAGATAGCCCGCCCAGCAATCAGCGAAGAATACGGAGAGGTAGGCCATTGAAGCCAGAGATCCGCGGGGCGACTGGTCGTGGGGATCGGTGACCGGGCGATTGTCTTTGCGCTTGGCAAGCACTTGCGGACGCCAGTGAAAAAGAGAGCGGCGGCGCAGCGAAACGCTGAATTCCGCGGCGAGACCCTCCAACACCGTGCTTTTTCCCACTCCGTCGGGGCCTAAAACCGAGATCAGGATTCCAATCGGATGAGACGTTCGCCAGATGCCTCGCCGGAATTGACCCGTCCAATATCGGATTGTTTTCAGCAGACGCTTGGACGGGGCCGTCTGCCAAGCTTCCCCCTTCAACTCGCCGAAAACCCGGTCAATCGAGCCGTCCAGGCAGGCGTCGACGATCCTAGTCTTCAAGTCTGCCCGAAACACGTTGCTCGCAATCGTTTTGGCCGACTCGCGCCCCAGGCTCTCCGCGAGGCGCTTCAGTCTAAGCGTTTGAGCAGAAGATACTTTCGCCTTGTTAGCCTTCTTCAGCAACAGGTAGGAAAACTCCATCGCGGGCGACGCGACCCAGAAGTCGCCGTGCCGGACGCGCCCGGCAACAAAGTCTTCGCCGGAGGCCATGATCATTCCCGACCTCCGGTCTTCAAAAATAATGTCGATGGGGACAGTATTTACCTTCCCGCCGGCAACCCAGTAAAAGTAGAAACTATGGCCGTGCGTGATGTAGTTGCTCCACTGATAAGCACTGTAGTTGGAAGCCCTTAATGCTTCGATGATTGAGGTAATTCGCGCCTTGTCACCCGGATGCACCGCCAGATCCAAATCGCTACCAAGGTGCTCTGGAAGCCGCTCCCACGAATGAATCACGCAATAGCGCACCCCAAACTCGTTCAACAACCGAAACAGTTTGCGCAAAAAATCCGCCGTGCTCTGCGCCCCTGTTTCCACGCGTTCCACTCTGTCGGCAACCGCGCAATCTCGGTCTGGCATTGTCATCGAGGTGTCCACAAGGGGATGCGGTATTTCGCGCGTGGGGAAGACCGCCGAGGTAGTCGCCGTGCGATGTTATTCCTCATGCAGCGCCAGAGCCCTTCAGCACTGCTGGAATGGTGCGCGCGAGGATTTTCACGTCGAGCCACAACGACCACTTGTCGATGTATTCGATATCCATTTGCATCCATTGCTCGAACGGGATCGAATTCCTGCCATTCACTTGCCAGAGGCAGGTGATGCCAGGCCGAACACTGAAGCGCCGCCGCTGCCAATCCTCACTGAACAACTGGTAGTCGCGCACGGACATGGCGCGGGGCCCGACCAGGCTCATATCACCCTTCAAAACATTCCAAAGCTGCGGCAGCTCGTCGAGGCTCGCTCTTCGCAGGAAACGCCCGACGGGCGTGACGCGCGGATCGTTCTTGATTTTAAACACCGGCCCCGTCATCTCATTGAGGGCGAGTAATTGCTCCTGCGCCACCTCGGCGTTGGGAATCATGGTGCGAAATTTGTGCATGACAAACTGCCGTTTGTTCAGCCCCACTCTCTTCTGGCCAAAGAAAACTGGACCGGGCGAAGTCCAGCGGATTAAGAGGGCCGTGACGACAAAGACCGGCGCGAGAAGAACCAAGAGCGCGAAAGAAATGCCGAAATCTAGTATACGTTTCACCATAAGTGGCCAGCCGTGCCCGCCGATGGCCGTGGCCATGAACTGCGCCTGACCGTCGAAATCATCGGCCGAAGATTTCGCGATCTTCAAATTGAAAATATCGGAGTTGATCCGCATGATGATTCCGTGCAGTTCACAGAGCGCCGCAACCTGAGCGGAGTGCTCATAGAAGGATCGGAGCGGAAGGTAAATGGCTACCTCATCCACCACGTTGTGGCGGAGGAATTCGGAGAGACCCGCGAAGTCGCAACAAATCTTGCGTCCTGTTTCAAGAAATGCCGCTTTGCCGGGCCAATCGTCATCCACAAAACCCACCGCGCGATATCCGAACTCAGGTTTGGCCTCGATTCTGGCGGCGAACTGAAGAGCGCGAGCATTGGTACCAAGAATCAACATGAAATGGGAGTTTAGGCCGTGTCGGCGCATGACTCCGAGGAGGTAGCGAACGACCAGACGCACCGCCATCAATAGGCTCGCACCGAGTATCCAAAAGAGAACGAGGAAAACAAACGTGATGGTTCGTTTGGCTAAGAAAGCCCGCGGCACCAGCAGACACAGTGTCGCGAGCGTGACTGCTCTGAGTACGTCGATCAGTTCCGAACGGCGCGTCGAGAGACGCTTCGATTCGTACAAACCGCACATCGTTAGAATCAAGTGCCAGATAAAAATCAAGACGGTGAAAAGAACGAAATTCCCCAGTTTGATCCGGAGCGAGAGGAACTCGGCAAATGAGAGAGTTCCGTGCCGAGAAACAACGAGAAGCGTCGTCAGACCAAGGGAAAGGACCAGGATTCCCAGGTCGACCAACTTAGCTGTGCTTTGTATTAGTCGCCGCTTGGCCTGATTCACGAAACCACCCCGTTGTCTCGACTGCTTTGGTGTCAGTGCCGACGCCCTATTCGATTGCAAGTGAACAACATCACCCGCAATCGAGCTGCGCGCCGGCGAGCTGGGCGCTCGAACCGCCGCAGTCTTCGACTTCAACCGCCCTTGAGATAAACAAAATCACCGCGCGGAGACGCAGCTCCGCTAAGTTGAGTCACAATGCAAGGTGACCCCACGCCCCTGAGAAAATTTTCCGCTGCGTCATCCGTCCCGCAGCGATGTCAGTGCCGTCGCGTTTCTGCAACAGCGCAGCATGCGAATATAGAAAATTGCACCACATGCCGTTCGCGGGCATCTCCGTTTTACAGCTTGTGATAGAGCGATTCTGGAATGGGAAAAGTGCGCTGGTTCAGAACCGCGCCCAGAATCCGAACGTTTGCGGCTCGCAAATTCTCGGCCACCTGAAGGGCCGCTTCACGCCGCGTTGCATTCGCTTCCACGACCAGTATGAATCCGTCCGTCAATTGCCCGAAAGCAAGCGCATCTGAATAGGGAGTAAGCGGCGGCGCGTCAATGAGCACGAAATCAAATTCCTTGCGCAATTCCGCGAAACGCATCTGCAAGCGTTCGGAGTTCAAAAGATTCGCAGAATCTGCGGCCAATGCCCCGCTGGATAGCAGCCACAGATTCTCGCCACGAACCAGCTTAGCGAACGAACGAATCGGACCGTCATGGAGCAGAGCATCCGTTAATCCATGATGATTCGTGGTGCCGAACATTTCAGGCAGGGCGGGCGAGCGCAGATTCGCTTCGACCAGGCAAACCGACCCGCGAATATTATTCGCGAGGGTCTCGGCCACACTGACGCAGACGCGGCTGCAGCCGTTTCCGTGGTCAATGCCGGCGAACACTACCATGTGCGGCGGCTCTTGCGCTTGCAGCAAGAAAACTCGCTGCACAAGGCGCAGAGCCTCTTCCCCAGCCAGCAAATCGAGATCGAGCCCCTCCGCCTCGCCACGGTGCTTTCCATTGCCGTTGCCATGACCGTTGCCAAAATTTAGTTTGGGCGCGGGCTGCTGCGCGGGGCTCGGACGTAGGGCTTGCTCTTTTCCCGATTGCTGCATCAATTCGAAGTTCTTGCTCATGGTTTTCCTGCCTCTGTGGGTGCAGCATTTGGAGCCTGCTGGCTCGCGTGCTGCCCATCCGTGGATAGTGGTACCGTTGACGGGATACGAATTTTCTGGCCGGTGCGAATTAAATTGGGATTATCGAGAGCAGGGTTCAGTCCACGCAATTCCTCGAGGACTTTACCGTCATACTTGCCAAATTTGTTCACGACTGATTTGATACAGAGTTTGACCGGACTGCACGCGAACGTCCTCGGTCGCCTGCTTTACCGTGGCGCTCGCTTCTTCAGCGGGCATGAGCGAAACCTCTGAAACGACAACTGGAGCCGGCGCCGGAGCGAGATCTGAAGCCGGAGCAGAAGGCAACGCAGGAGCCGGAGCAGCAGGTTGTGCAACAGCGGGAGGCGACGCGGCCGACACGGTGGCAACGGCGTCTGGGAGCGCGGACGAGCGAGCGGCGCCGCGGTTCAGGTTGACGAAGAGGCCGCCCGCAGCCAGCAGCAGAGCGCTGGTGATCGCGAGTTTGGCAATCCAACCGCCAGAGCCTGACTGTTTTTTTGCGGCGGACAGCAGGACGGGCGGAACGCGGACCGATTTCCTTTCTGGCTTCGCCGCGGCAATGTTTTTCTCGCGCAATGGCTCGAGATCCAGGTCCGCAATCACGTCGCGGACGATGTCGCGATCGATCGATTTGCGCTGGAGGGCGCATGCCAGCGACATGGCGTTAAAACACAGATTGTTGATATTGCGGGGAATGCCTTCGCTGTGATCCGCGATGAGCTTGCGAGCGCCGACCGTCAAAAAGGCGGGTTTTTCGCAGCCTGCAATCCAGAGACGATGGTCAATGTAGGCGTTCACTTCCTCATGCGTGAGCGGCTCGATGCGAATCACCATGGAAACGCGCTGACGGAGTTGCGCCATGGACGGGACTGGCCAGGCGATCGGCAAGCTGAGGCTGGCCGGCCAGAACAATCTGCATCAATTTTGTCCAGGGAGTTTCGAAGTTGGAGAGCAAGCGGATGGACTCGAGAACTTTTTCGTCCAGATTCTGCGCTTCGTCAATCACCAGCACGAAGCGGCGCCCCGCACGCATCTCTTCGGTAAGCAGGCTGTTCAAGCGTGTCATGCATGGCGGGAAGATCCATACCCCCGACGTCAACGCCAAGATCGAGCATAAGGTGGCGAATGAACTCGCGCGAATCGCAATCGGTGCGAAAGACAAACGCGGTGCGAGCCTTGTCGCGCAGGTAGGCAAGGTAATGATACAGCAAGGAAGTCTTGCCCATTCCCGGCTTGGCGATCAGGGCCAGGAATCCACGGTTGCTTTCGGTGCCGTACACGAGCGAAGCGAGCGCCTCCCGGTGCTTCGGTCCCAAGTATAGGAACCGGGAGTCCGGCGTGACGCCGAACGGCTGCTCCGCGAGTTTGTAATACTCCAGAAGCATCGTGGCTACGCGACCTTCTTCGGCATGGAGGCCAGCACCGTGATCTTCAGAACATCGTTCACTTCCGCGGGAGTACGGAACGATGGGTCGAGATATTCCGCCACAAATGCCGCACCCACGCTCACGAACAAACCGAGCAATAGACCAATGAACAGGACAAGCATTGGGCTGTATGCGGGCAACACCGGCACACTCGGTGGAACGGCAATAGCCACGTTGGCAATCCGTTTCAGATCGAGCGCGTCCGAAGTCTTCTCTTGTTCGCGCTTGGAGAGGTAAAGCAAATAATTCGCCTCATTCGCCTTTGTATCGCGAAGCAGGTCTGACTGCTTCACAGTCTTTTGATCCAAATCGACGAGTTGAGCCTTCATTGAGTCGATACTGCGACTCACGGCCGCCGCGGTCGCGTGTTGAGAAGCAAGATCTGCCCTAGTCTTGGCAACATCCTCCCTCAGAAACTCGTACGTGGGATCCCGGTCCGTGGTCTGGTTCATATACTGGGCTTTTTGCGCATCGGCAATTGCAGCTTGAGTCTCGGCAACCTCCTGATCAGCTTCTTTCACGAGGGGATAGCTCGAGTCGTACTTCATGGCGAGTTGGGTGCGCTTGAGCTGTGCTGCTAGCAAATTTGCCTGGAGCTGTTGGAGAAGCACCTCTGCGGAGTTGGACACCTGCGAAGTGGTTGATCTCGCAGGCGTCACCTTGAGTTGGGCTTCCTCGTCGTGAATCCGCTGCTCGTCCGCGGAGATGGCTTGGTGAGCTTGATCAAGCGCTGCAATGGAGGTCGCAACCTGTTGCGCCAAGTCGGTGCGGACGACATCTGGAGCAGCTATCCCTTCCTGGCTTCCGAAATTTGCCAAGCGAGCTTCCGAATCCTGTAACGCCTTCTGGTACCTGTCCGTTTCCTTTGCGAAGAAATCATACGCGCCCACCGGCCGGTGCACGGAGACGTGCTTCTCGAGGTACACGGTGGAGAGCGTGTTTAATACGCCATAAGCCAGCTGAGGATTGGATGATTGATAGGTGACCTCAATCATGTTCGTTTTCTTCACTGCCTCGACTTTCAACTTTTTCCCCAGGTGCTTCACGGCCTCGGAAACGTAGTACGCTTCGTTCCTTTTCGGCATCAGCTTCGCCGAGATCGAGTCCATCTCTTTGTCCTGAAGCCTGTTGGCGAGCACAACCTTCTGGAGCAAGTCTGCGCTTTGGAGCAACTCGACTTCGGAATTGATATCTTCTTCCGTCAGGGCAGGTTGGACTGGGGTCGTTTGCGAAAACTGTTCCGCAGTCACGACGGGGTCCATCCGGTCGCGATTGACGAGGATCTCCATGGAGGCCTCGTACTGGCTCGACAGGAGAAAAGCTGCGGCTATCGCGCCCAGAAAAACTCCACAAAAGGTAAGAATCAACAGACGGCGGCGACGAAACAGAGGCGTGAGGATGTCACGCATCGTAGCTTCCTGCCTCGTATTACCAGATGTGTTTCGATAGTCTATCTCACTCATTTTGTTTCTCCCTCGCGCCGTCGTGGCAGACTCTTATTGGAATCTTTCCGGATTACCCGTCAGACTGCACCCCTCCTATAGCGTCGCTGGATTGAGGGAGGTGTACAGTCCTAGTGAATAAGGAACGTATTTTCGGAAATTTGTTATGAATTTCTCTGGCACAAAAATCATGTCGCCAGGCTGAACCACCGCGTCTTCGTTTACGTTCTTTCCGTTCAGGATGTCTTTCAAATTGAACTTCTTTACTTCCATCCAGCCGGAGGACACGCGATGAAAAATGAGAACTTGCGTCTTGGCGGTCGGCATCAGACCACCAGCGACCGCAATCGCTTCGGAGGCAGTGGTGTCATAGCGCAAATCATATTGGCCGGGCTTTGCGACCTGCCCCGTGACAACGAAGAACGGCTTCTGGAAGTCCTTCAAGTCCACGTTGATGATGGGATCGTGGAGAGTATTCGCGTACGCTTTCTTTAGCGCGTCGGTAACCTGCGGCACCGTCATCCCCTGCACAAACACGCTGCCGACATTAAGTAGCGTGATGTATCCATCCGGTTGGATGGTGACCGTCTGGTTTAACTCCGGCGAGAGCGGGAATGAGATGTTGAGGATGTCGTCTCTCATGACCTGATAGCGCGGATTGCGCTGCTGCAGGGCCGGCCGGTCATCGCTGGGGCGAGCGTTGCCGACAGCGGAAGCTGCGACAGGCTGGGCCACAGCCGAGACCGCGTTGCTCTGTTGAGCCCACAGGGTCAGCGGCGCTGCGGTAAGAAGAATTGCCAATCCCACTGCTTTCATCGTAACCATCGTTTTCCTCTCCAACCGAAGTCAACTCTTCCTATGGTTCGGGACACCAGTACATAAGTACTCGGGCGGGTGGCACGTAGTTCGCAAGTGGCGGGCCATTTTGAAACAAATCTAAGTGCTTACGTGTCAATGGGATGAGAAAGTCCGCACAATTCCAGGGAGCAGGATTTCCACATATACTCCAACAATTTTCACTGTTTCGTCCCCGCAGGTTAATACTGCAGTAATGGTACCGACTGCGGGCACTAATTGTCAGTAGCCTCACGCAGATGCGCCGGAGGATAATCGTCTCAACAAGAGACGATATACCACATGAGTTAATACGGATACGCTGTTCGAACCGATGGAGTTGAGTTAGTCGCGACTCCGCTCGCATTTTCGCCATATGGCCCCAGCTGCTCGCGGACCTGCGCGCGTTGGCGAGTGAAAATCGAAGACGGAAGCGATTCCTTGCTGGCATTTTCGTTCCTCCTTGCCGACGACCGACACCCGTCCGCCCATGGTGGCCTACCCTCGAGAAAAACGCGGGGAACCCCTTCCTCAGAGCCGCACCCCGAGCCCTGGTTTGCGAAACTGCGACGTTCGCCAGCGCCCGCCTAGAAAAGTCTTGGCGCTACGTCGCTGCCGCCCGCCTTTATCAATGCCGGGATGATACAGGATGAATGATTCGTTACTTCATCGAATGTTTGAGGCAACTGTATCGAAAAAGCGGATGAGTGCGGAGAGTTGAAGCGCGCGAATTGTGATCACTAGAGAGTGAAAATGGAATACTACGGAGCGGACCGTATCGGCGCCGCCTGGTGCCGCGTTTAAATAGCGCCACGCGAGGAGCGTCGCTCCGCCACGGTAGAACCATCGGCATTCGTGACGTCGAGTGAATCTAACGATCGCGCAATGGGAAACCCGCGCGCAAACGCTGCTTGATGCGTCATTTACTTTCAAACTGCGGAGGCGGAGCGGGGACGCAGGCGCTGATATTCGAGGAAGTCTAGAAATTCGGGCATGCCTTGGCCGGTTTTGGCTGAGAGTTTGAGGATATGCATGCCGGGCCGCACTGATTGGATGTTTCGTTTGGCGGCGGATTCGTCGAATTCGACGGCGGCGGCGAGATCGGATTTGGTAATGATGGCAACGTCCGCGCTGTTGAATATGGTTGGATACTTCAGCGGCTTGTCTTCACCCTCGGTGACCGAAAGCAGGACAAACCGCAGGTCCTCGCCGAGATCGTAGGAAGAGGGGCAGACCAGGTTGCCGACATTTTCGATAAATAAAAAATCCAGCTCGCGCAAATTCCAGCCGGCGAGGGCGTTTTGGATCATGGCCGCTTCCAGATGGCAAACTGTGCCGGTGATAATCTGTTTGACGGGAGCGAGGCTGCGGGCAAGGCGAGCTGCGTCGTTTTCCGTGGCGAGGTCGCCGACCAGGGCCGCGACTTTGTACCGCGCGTGCAGAAGCGTGAGCGTTTTTTCGAGGAATGCGGTCTTCCCCGAGCCGGGACTGGACACGAGGCTGATCGCGAGGACGCCGGCTTCGTGGAATCGTTCCCGGAGGGCGCGCGCGAGAATGTCGTTTTGTTTCAGAACGTTTTTGCGGACTTCCACGAGGCGAGGTGCTGGAATCATTGTCTAAGCTCCATCGCGGTGACCAGCAGTTCGCGTCCCTCCAGGATTTCAGGGGTGGGCGTGCCACATTCGGCGCAGCAGAGCGATTGCAGGGACTGCACAGAGCGGCGATCCATGCACACGGGACAGTTCACTACGATAGGAACTTCTTCGATTCGCAGCATAGAGCCTTCCAGAGGCGTCTGCTCGCAGGCGATCTGGTAAGAGAAAAGGAGGGCTTCTTTTACGACGCCGGAAAGAGGGCCGAGTTTGAGATAGACGACGTCCACGCCGGGCGCGCCGTGCGATTCGGCTTCCTCGCAGGCCAGATCAACGATGCTCATGGCGATGGAAAGTTCGTGCATTGGGACGCGTCACCTCAAAAGTTATGAAGCATATGCTGCATCGCCGGCCGAAAACATTTTTACGTCACCTGTGTCGTCCAATCCAAATCCGATTCTGATTCTGATTCTGATTCCGTTTCTGCGACGGAGCTCCGCGGGCTGCGATTGTTGAACACGGCCAGCGCGGCTTGTCCCAGGCTGATGCCGCCGTCATTCGATGGGACGGAGTGATTCGTCCAAATTTGCAGCTGTTCGGGCTGCAGGAGACCTTTCAGATCGCGCAGGAGCAGTTCGTTTTGGAAAACACCGCCGGACAGGACGATCGTGTCGGTCTGGTGGGCGCGGCATAGAATTACGGCGGCTTCGCGGAGACCCTCCGCAATCCCGCGCTGGAATGCACGCGCGATTTCGCATTGGCGGCGGCCGCGGAGCCTGTCGTTGATCACACTCTGAAGCAGCGGACGAAAATCAAGTTCTTGGCCAACCAAAGGAAACGGATATGCGTCGGTAGCAGGCGCGTGGGAGGCAAGGCGCTCAAACCACATCGCGGCCTGGCCCTCGAACGTTACTTCGCGTGTGAAACCCAACAACGCAGCCGCGGTATCAAAGAGTCTTCCCATCGAGGTCGTGACGAATGAGCGGACATTGCCTTTGACGAGCTGCAAAGCCTCGCGATAGCGCGGCGGAAATGAGAATGGACGTGCGGTGAGGTCCACCAACTCATTTAATTGCGCGAGAAAACCGGCGGCTGCCTGGACTGGATACATGGCAGACGCGTCTCCACCGGGAAGAGCGGCAGCGCGCAAATGCGCAACGCGCTCGAAGCCTTCGCACACGCTGCCGGCAAAAACCTCGCCGCCCCAGATAGTTCCGTCATCGCCGTAACCCGTGCCGTCGAAACTAACGCCGATGACGCGCTGATCCCAGGCACCGTGCTCGGCGAGCACCGACGCGATGTGGGCGCGATGGTGTTGCACAGCGCATTTTTCCACCGCGGGTATTTCCGCAGCATGGAGCGCGGAGACATATTGAGGATGCGCATCGTGCACGAGCAATAATTCGCGCGGATCGATTTCGTACATCGCCAGCAGATCGCGGATCGTTTCGCGAAAAGCGCAGAACGATTCGTAATGATTGAGATCGCCGATATGCTGGCTGACGAACGCCTGCCCATCAACAACCAGGGTGATTGTATTTTTGAGGTCGGCGCCCAGCGCAAGAATCGGGACGCGCGGTTGGCAAAGTGGCAGCGGCGCCGGGCGCATAACCGCGGGCACGGCGAAGAATTGCCGGGCCGAAAACGCCGGCGCGTGCGACGGAATCGTCCACCCGACGGGCAATGGGGCGCTCGCCGATCAGGAAACTGTCGGTGAGGCCGCGGAGTTGCTGGAGTGCGTCATCATCTTTATACGCGATCGGTTCGCTCGAGCGATTCGCGCTGGTCATGACAAGAGTCTCGGGCGCTCCTGCAGCGAAAAGCAAATGATGCAGCGGCGCGTAAGGCAACATCACGCCGAGCTCATCATTTTCGGGAGCGACTCCAGGCAGTTCGATTCTTGCGCGCGCGAGGACGATGGGGCGGGCGGACGATTGCAACAGTGCTTCGGCATCGGACCCGAGTTCGACAAGGCTGCGCGCGATTGTGATATTTTTCGTCATCAAGGCGAAGGGCTTTTCTTTGCGGAATTTTCTGGCGCGCATCGCACCGACCGCACGAGCGTTTTGCGCGTCGCAAGCGAGATGGTAGCCGCCGAGACCTTTCACCGCGACAATCTTGCCCGCGCGAAGATCCTGCGCTGCTTTTTGAATCGCTGCCACATCGCCGCGCGTAATCTGATCGCCAGCTTGATAAAAGTAATGCGGGCCGCACGCAGGGCACGCGACGGGCTGCGCGTGAAAGCGCCGATCCGCGGGATTTGCGTATTCGGCGGCGCATTGAGCGTCGAGCGGCCACGAGGCCATTGTGGTGTTAGGGCGATCGTAGGGCAGGGCGCGGATGACGCTGTAGCGCGGGCCGCAATTCGTGCAGTTAATGTACGGGTAGTGGTAGCGGAGATCGTTAGGATCGAAGAGTTCCCGCAGGCACTGTTCGCATACCGGTAGGTCAGGCGAAATTCGGACGGTGGGCTGGCGCTCGGCCGCGCTTTCGCGAATCGCGAATTCGGTAAAGCCTGCCGGAGCAGCGGACTCAACGCGGATGTGGGAAATCTGCGCAGCGCGCGGCGGACGCGATTTCATTTCTTCTAGAAACGATTGGAGCGCTTGCTCATTTCCTTCCAGATGGATTGCGACGCCTTCTTCCGTGTTCGAAACCCAGCCGTGCAAAGATTTTGCGCGCGCAAGCCTGTAAACGAACGGACGAAATCCGACGCCCTGTACGATGCCACGCACCTGAATGGAGTAAGCCTTGGGCATAGTTCTTATGTTGAACTCACCACGCAGCCGCGGCCCTGCCAACCGATCTGGATCACTTTGCCGTCTTCGACCAGCAACGGGACGGTAAACGGCGGTTGCGCCAGTTGGCGCACGCGTTCGCGGGCCTCGATATCGGCGTCCACGTCGAACTCAGTGAACTCAGTTCCCTTCCATTCAAGCCATTCGCGCATTTCGCTGGTGTAAGGACAGCTTGCCGTTCCGTAAAGTTCAAGATTAGGCATGAACGAAACCCTCCAGGCCTTCGCGAAGCAGGTGGTAAATCGAGGCTTGCACTTCCTGAATGCGCGGAATGTAGTCTGAGCGAACAATCAATGGAAAATCCGCGAGGCCGCGGCGCAGGACTTCGCCGCCGTCGTAACCGAGCAGTGCCACGGTGAGGAGGTTTCTTTTGCGCGCCTCTTCCAGCGCCATGACGATATTTTTTGAGCCGCCGCTCGTGGAAATCGCGACGGCTATGTCGTTGGGCCCAGCCTGGGCGATCAACTGGCGCTGAAAAATCAATTCGGTGCCGACGTCGTTGGCGATGGCGGAGAGGTTTGCGGGCTCCATGGAAAGTGAAATCGCGGGAGCGGCTGCTAAACCTGGGGGTGGCATGACGCAATCAATCGCAAAGTCGTTGGCGTCGGTGGCCGAGCCGCCGTTGCCGAAGATAATCAGCTTGCCGCCGCGAGCGACGCGCTCGCGGATCGCGGCGGCCGCATTATTGATTTTTTCGGACTCTTCGTGCGCCACTCGCGTGCGCAGTAGCGCGTCGTCCTGCGCCTTCATCCGAATGGAGGCTGCGACTTGCGCGACGATGTCGGATGTTTCCTGCTTATCCTTACCGAGGAATGGATAAAGAAAGCCAGCGTCGCCGACGTCGTGGCCCAGCTCGCGATGTTCGAAGAAGACGTGCACAGATTCCCAGAGCGTGTGATAGAGAATCTCGATGAGCTCCTGGTGGACGAAAGCATCGTGCGTCGCGGGATTGCAGAAATAGGAGCCACATGCGCCTGGCAGAGCGAAAGTCATCGCACGACGTTGGCGTGCCTCGTCCAATGCTGACCACACATCCGCGTCGCCTTCGGGCGGACCGAAGCCCATGACGATGTCGTCGGACTGCACGAGCGTTTTCAGCCACGGCTCGAACGCAAGAGAAAGATCGAGGGCAGGTAGGGCGCGTTTTCCGACGATCACCGGATGCACAAATTCAACGGAGACGTGTTGCGCGTCCGTGGCGTAGGGACCACGGCCAAAAGCGAGCAGCCTGCCGCCACGAAGAAAGCGTTCCGACATTTCGCGGCAAGCTTCGGCCAGGCGCAGCGATTCCGTGGCGAAGAATGATTCAATCAGCTGATTGCGCGCCAGCAATCGCTGGCCGATTTGCGCCGTGAGTTGAAGATCCGTGAGCATCTTGCTTCCTAACAAATGCGGGGCAGCGGATCGCCGACGAGCATATCCACCAAGCGGCTGCCTCCGTAAAGAGTGGTCACTAACACGGCGCTCTCTGGCTGATCGCGAACTTCGCCGATCATTTTTGCTTCTTCGCCACCAGGTGTCGCGCGCAAAGCTTGCAGCGCGGATTCGGCGCGTTCGGATGAAACTACGGCTAGAAATTGTCCTTCGTTTGCGATGTGCAGCGGATCTAGGCCCAGAAGCTCGCAAGCGCCGCGCACGGAGTCGCGCACTGGAATTTCCTCCTCGAAGAGAGCGATGCCCAGACCGCAATCGCGCGCGAGTTCGTTCAGCGAAGTGGCCACGCCGCCGCGCGTGGGATCGCGCATCCAGCGAACGTCGGCACCAGCTTCGCGCACTAGCGCCTGGACGAGGGGAAAAACGGAGCGGGTGTCCGAGCGCAGCTCCGCTTCGAGATCGAGATCACCCCGCGCCAGCAAGATCGTGATGCCGTGATCACCGATGGGGCCAGAGAGCAGAACCTTATCGCCGGGGCGCACGGACTGCGGAGAAATTTCCACCCCGGAAAGCAGGCGACCGATTCCGGTGGTGGTGACGTACATCCCATCAGCCTTTCCGTGCTCGACGACTTTGGTGTCACCACCGGCAATTTTGACGCCAGCCTTTTCGGCGGCGTTGGCCATGGCGCGGACTTCCGCTTCCAAGATCTCGGTAGGCAAACCTGCTTCCAGAACGAAGGTCACGACGATCGCTTCTGCGCGAGCACCGGATACCGCGAGATCGTTCACGGTGCCATTTATGGCCAGCTCGCCGATGGAGCCGCCGGGAAAACGCAAAGGCTTCACCACAAAGCTATCCGTGGTCATCGCAATTTTTGTGCCGTTAATTTGAATGTGGGCGGCATCGGCTAGCGGACCCGTGGAAGAACCAAATAGAATCGGAGCGAACAACCCTTCGACTAGCCTGCGGCTGGCCTTGCCGCCGGCGCCGTGCGACATTTCGATCTGCGGTTCGCGGAATTTGATTTTTGTGACAGCGGTGGCCATAAAACTCCCGTTTGTTTAACGCGTCGCGGCATTCGCGATGGTGACCGGTTTGCGATGCTCGTAATTGTAGTAGGCGGCGCACGAGCCTTCGGACGAAACCATCAACGCTCCGACAGGTTGTTCAGGCGTGCATTCGCGTCCGAAAAGTTTGCATTGCGCGGGCTTGAGGACGCCTTTGAGCACTTCGCCGCACTGCGCGGCCTTGGGGTCGGTGACGCGGATGCCGGGCACTGTGAAGCGCTGCTCGGCGTCCCAGTTCGCATAGGTCTCGCGGATTTTCAGCGCCGATTGCGAGATAAATCCCAAGCCGCGCCACTCGAAGTACGGGCGAAGTTCAAATACTTCAGCCATGGCGCGCAGCGCGGCGCGATTCCCTTCCCAAGGCACGACGCGTTTGTACTGATTTTCAACTTTGGCCTCGCCATTGCGAAGTTGGCGCAGCAGCATCACGATGGATTGCAGAATGTCCAGAGGCTCGAACCCGGATACTACGACGGGCTTGCCTTCGTCCTTGGCGATCCAGTCGTATGGCCTGCAGCCGATGACGGTGGAAACATGGCCGGGACCGACGAAGCCGTCGAGGCGCATGTCCGGCGAATCGAGAATCGCTCGGATAGCGGGGATGATGGTGACGTGATTACAGAATACGGAAAAATTGTTCAGGCCTTCGGCTTTCGCGCGCACCAAGGTCAATGCAGTGGAAGGCGCGGTGGTTTCGAAACCGATGGCGAAGAACATTACGTGCTTTTCGGGATTGTTACGCGCGAGTTTGAGCGCATCGGCCGGCGAATAGACGATGCGCACGTCCATGCCGCGCGCTTTGTATTCCAGCGGGCTGCCGTGAGTGCCGGGAACGCGCATCATGTCGCCAAATGCAGCGAAAATAAAATCGGGTTGCGCTGCGAGCGACAAACCATCGTCAATCCGGCCCATAGGAAGAACGCAAACCGGGCAGCCCGGCCCGTGAATTAGTTCGACGTTAGCCGGGAGCAGATCTTTTAGGCCAAAACGATAAATTGCGTGCGTGTGGCCACCGCAAACTTCCATGATGCGATAGTGGCGATTGGGATCGGCGAGCTTGCGAATTTCTTCACCGGCTTTGGCGATGAGTTCTGGGGCGCGAAATTCATCCACGAATTTCATTGCTTCCACCTTTGCGGCGGGTAGTCTGGAATTTCGTTTTCGAGACCGTAGCCGCGAACTTCCTCCATCGCTGCCGCCGCTTCACCGAGCATCGTAAGCGTTTCCATCTGGTCGGCGGCATCTGCTTCGCTGATCTTGCTCATGGCGAAGCCGACGTGTATGAGCACCCAATCTCCGGGGACGGGCGGTGCGTCCTGCAACAGACCTAAATCCACTTTGCGGCGCACGCCGACGACGTCAACTGTCGCGAGATGCGCGTTCTGCGAATCAATCGCCACGATTTTTCCGGGAATTGCCAGGCACACTGTATAGCTCCCTTTGCTGACGTTCGTTTGCCGCTAAGCGCTCGCTTCATCCTGCATGCGGGCTACGAGTTCAAAAGTAAACTTGAGTTCGTCTTTCAAGCGCAGTGCTCCACCGGCGAAGGAGACCGGCTTGATGGCGTAATCCGACTGACGCAACGAAAAGTCGCCGGAAATTCGCAGCATCGTGCCCAGGCGCGTAACGCGGGCGTCGAGCGATTGCGTTTGGGTGACGCCGTGGAATGAAAGCGTGCCGATGGCGTGGGCGAGCAGCAGATCTTCGGTCTGTTTTTGTACCGCGATTTGCTTGGTTTCGTACACCGCGATTGGGAAGCGCTGCACTTCCAAAACGTCGTACATGGTTTGTTCGAGCTTTTTGCGGTCGTCGCCGCTCATTTCGTCTTGAACGTCCATGGCGCCGGTGCGCACGGTCACGCGAACGAGAGCATTTTCATAAGTGTCGGGCGCGAATTGAATTTCGCCATCGTAGTCGCGTATCGCGATTTTCGGATTGTGGCCGAAAGTGGAGAGCATGCCCGTGGCAAACGCTTGCACGGTAAAGCGGCTGGCGTTGGTATCGAGCGCAAATTTCACTGGCACGAAGCCTCTTTGCGTTGCTGTTTGCACGTCATCATTCCTGAATTCGCCAACTGTGCGACGGCGCGCGTTAAACGCGGAGAAATTACGCGAACCCTTTCCAATGTTGACGCACGCTTACATCGAGCGCAGGCGAAAATACCGCTCGATATCTGGTATCGCGGCTGAGGCGAGATTTCCCACGCCAATCTGGCCGAGATAACGGCGCACGGTGGGATTGGAAAGCACAAGCCCGGCGCCGAAGATCACCAGAGCGACGCCGCCGAGCATGTAGAGAGTGTCCTTGTCGGTTCCATTTAGTTCTGCCGATTGATCCATTAGTTCGACGGCCATGGTTTTCTCCTTTGCGCGATGGGATACAATTTATTTTTTTGCAGACCATTCTTCCGCGAGAATTCGGGGCACCAGCGAATCTATTAGCTGCACGGCTTCGTCAACCGCGGCTGCGACGGGCTCGCTGAGGCCCATCTTTCCTTCTTCGGGTCCCAGAGTTGCCGGCACGCAGCCTAGCAGGAGGATGCGCTTCAACTCGCCACCCATGTTTTGCGCCATGTGCAGCACGTTGAGCGGATCCATCCCGTGGGGGTCCACGAAACCCGGCCGCGCTCCCGCAGAATCCAAATTTTGCAAATCGGGTTCGACGACGAAGAGGGTGCCAGGCTGACCTTCACCGGGATACGCGTCCACGAGGATGGTGGATTCGTAGCCTTCCATCAGGGCGTAAGCGAGATCAAAGCCGCGGATGCCGAAATCGGCCACACGAACGCCGTGCGGGAAGGTGCGGCGGGCGAGTACGCTTGCGACTTCGACGCCGAAAGCATCGTCACCCATGAAGATGTTGCCGATTCCGGCGATCAGGATCCTTTTTGGCTGGGCTTCGGGTGTTTCCTGATCTTCTTTTGTGAGGGCTTCTATTTCAGTAGGTGCGAAGAAAAAACGATGGCCTGGTTGGCGCATCAGGCCGATGTCTCTGCCGGGATCTTCATCCACCACGACGCAGACGTGCAGCTGGCCTTCGTAATCCTGCTCGATGGATTCGATAGTGGCGATCTTGCCTGCGAGCGCCAGATCGAAAACATCACCGCCAGCGCGGGGGCGTAACCTCACGCGTTCGCCGCGCCGGACCTGGACGCCCTGAACGTCGAGCGATTCGACCGTCGTCTTATCTTCCAGCGCTTGCCATTCCCATTCGTTCACGGAGCCTCGCTCTTTACGGCGCGCAAGCCGCGCAACGCGCCGTGGAGTTTCATCAACTGCTCTTCCGGCAGAGTTTCGGTGCGCTCCAGAATGTTGCGCGCGCGGTCATCAGACTCACGCATTTCGCGTTTTTCTTCGTCCGTGAGGGTCATGATGCGCAGCGACAAAATTTCGTCGATTTCGGCGCCGTCGAATAGATCGCCAGGGCTTTCGGGAGCGATCTGGGGATAGTCGTACAAAATTATAGGCGACGAGAGCATGGTGTCGCGTTCGCCTTCTTCGCCTACGAGGACTGGCCAGGTGCCGATGTTTTGGCAGGCTCGCGCGAATTCGCGGTGGGCATCCGGAGGATCAACCAGGGAGACGAATTCTCCGGCGCGCGCTTCGAGGATGGTGTGCGCGGAAACGAGGGAGCGTGCTAGCGCCTCATCGCGGCTCGCCGGGCTCGCGGTTGTGAATCGCGAGATGTTGGTGATTCGCGCGGTGAGCCTGAACAAACCATCGTTCAGGCGCTCCGCCGTGAGTTCGACCATTCCGGCGATGCTGGCTTTTTCGCGCCGGATGATGCCAACGATCCAACCTTGTTCATTGCGAATGGCTTCTTGTTCTTGTTGGGACGACAAGCGGAATGGCCACTGCATCGGCTGGGCGCAGAGGGCGGAGAGATTGAACTCCGTCACTTCGACGACTTCTTCGCCGGCTTCTTGCCAGGGCTGGAAGGTCTTGCCGTTAACGTCTAGCCTCTCGACGTTTTCGATGGCTGCCTTGTTAGCGGCAGAGAGATCATTCGCAGGGGCTCGAAGTTTCGCGATCGAGCGCGTCACCATGCGCAAGAACCGCACCCGGACGGTGCACTGAGTTTGCGCGTCGCCTAGCACGACACATTCGGTTTGCATGGTCCACGCGTCCGTGCCGCTGCCACCTTGCGCTTCGCTGTATGCGCGCGGATAGACGACGCCAAAGTTAAAACGCTGGCGATTTTTCACTGCGGATGGCCGGTATGGGTACAGCATGTAACCTTCATAGAGCACGGCCTTCACTATTCCGTCCACGAGCGCAGCGTTCACGAGCGCACCGTTTCCGGAAGAGCGCTGAGCGCCCGCTCCAACGCTTCTTCCCACGTGGGAATGCCTTCGCGCACTTTAAATTGATAGAGCCTTTCGAATGCGTCCTTGTGTAGCGCGAGCCAGGTGGAATTCGGATAGTACGCGTCCATCAAGTCTTTCCACACTTTCACGGGCAGGCGGAATTTGGATTCTTTGTCCCAGGAAATGGGCGCGACTTGCAGAGATTCGTCTTTTCCCTGATAGAAAACGGTACCGCTGAACTGGAAGCAGAGCGGCAGGTCGCCGTTCGTGACGCCGTGAAAATATTTTGTAGCAGCGACGTTGAAATCAAACGTGCATGGCACGGAGATATCGGCAACTGTGCTGCCTGCGAAACGCGGGACTACTACGCTGGCGTGAGTCCAGAGCATGCTGCGCAACGTCTGGCCCCAGCGATCGGATTCGCCGAAAAGGTCGGCGAGGCGCGCTTGTTCGTTCGTGTCATATTTTCTGCGCGTTGCTTCGATTTGAATTTGCGCGCGCAGAGCGACGGTATGAATAATCTGGTCGCTGGGGTTGCTGGCGATGCGCAGCTTGAACGCGAGCAGTGGCGCGGCGGCATACTGGACCACTTCGGCACCTTCGATCGTAAGGACGAGTTCAGGCATGCTCGCCCTCGCGACCGACTCCGGCGCGGCGCTTCAGCTCGGTGAAAAACGCGCCGATCTCGCGCCACACTTCGGTGCCGCCGGAAAGTCCGCGCCAGTGGGTGCGGATCAGTCCGACGAGCTTGTAACATTCATCAATCGGGACCAGATAATATTTCGCAGCGACAGAACCGCGGTTGTGCCCGACGCGATTCACGAGGAGCGCGGTGACGTCCGGCTCCATCGTTTTCAGGATGGGATTGGTCTGCTCGATGTCCGCCCAAGTTTCCAGCGATAGCAACGATTCGGTGGGGCCGGCGGGACTGGGGTAGAGCGCGATTACTTTTCCGTGCGGCGTGCTGTTGAAGAAGAACGCCATTTCGATGGGGACCATTAGTCCATCCCACTGGGCGTCGGTGAGCTGGAAATCTGCGAGGAACTTCACTTCGCGCGGCACCCGTTTGAATTTTGTGCCGCTTTGTCCATCGAAGAGAATCGCACACGCTTCGCACGCACAGATTAATTTGCGGCTGGCGGGCTCGACGAGATGCTCGTGTTCTGGAAAAAGTTCGCGACTGCACATTTCGCATCGCTCGACGGGCGTGCGCTTGCGCGCAAACTGGCGCAGAGTTGCAAACGCGCTTTCCTGCAGCGGTGGAAGCGCGGGCGCCATATCAGTCACCGCTCCGCTGGGTGGTCGCGGCGGACAGTGCGGCCATACTTTGGCCATTCGCGAGTTGCGCGACTGAAATAAATCCGGAGCGCGGCGCTCCGTTATCGGCCTCTTGTACCAGGATCGAAGCGGCATCGGGCGCGGCGTCCTGGATGGCTGCTTCGAGCATGGATTTCACGGTCGCGGCCGTGGAACCGCAGCTACCCGGCTTGAGGTGCAGGCGCAGCGTTACGGCGCCGTCCTCGCTGATTGAAATTAGCTCGGCTTTGGCGGAGTGCGGATCGAGGAAGCCGCGCGATTTTTCAAGAGCGGACGTGACGCGACTTTGCATATCGCAAGGGTGCAGGCCATACAGCAGCAGCAAGCTGCTGACCAGTTGGTCACTGCCAAATTTTCTGATTAGCGAATCACCGGTTTCGCCCGCCTCGTGAGTAATAGTCAGGATTTTTTCGAGCGCAGCTCCGTGTAGCGCCATCAGGGATTCGAGGAGCTCCTTGGCCATGGCGCGCGCGTTCGGGTCGGCGGTTGCTTCGAGTTGCTCTACGATTTCGCCGATACGCTGGATGCGTTTCTGGAGATCTTTGTCAGGCGGCATATTCTCCTTCAAAGATAAATCGAAGCGGACGGCCGCGACGGATCCGGCGGACTATCCCATTGCGCCCAAGCCTGCCTGTTTCCCTCGCGACCACCCGCTTCGACACGAAAACCTGGAGCGTCAAGCGTGCTGACCAAACATGGGTGAGTGATGCGTCTCCAGCACCTTGCCATTGCCCAGGTACATGTGGACGCCGCACGGCAAGCAGGGGTCGAAGCTGCGCACGGCGCGCATGATGTCTATGCCTTTAAATTTGTCCGGGCCGTTTTCTTCAAAGATGGGCGTGTTCTGCACCGCGTCTTCGTACGGGCCCGGGGTTCCGTAAACGTCGCGCGGGTTGGCGTTCCACGGCGTGGGTGGATAGGGATGATAATTCGCGATTTTGCCGTCGCGAATCACCACGTGATGCGACAGCACACCGCGGACCGCTTCGTGGAAGCCGCAGCCGATGGCTTCCTGCGGCACGGTGAACTCCGACCAAGTTTTGGTTCTTCCCGCGTGCAATTCCGCGAGCGCCTGTTCGACGAAGTATAGAGCGCACGAGGCGGCGTACACCTGGAAGTAGGTGCGCGCACGGTCGCGTTCGATAGCGTTGCTCCACTTCGGAATCTTCCACTCGAATTCGACCTCCGGCAGCGACATGGTCTTCGGCAAATACATTTTCACGCTGCGACCGGTGGATTTTACGTAACCATTGTCCACAAGTCCGGCGAGAGCCGTGGCCCACAAGCGCGCGATGGGGCCGCCGCCAGTGTCGAGCGCGAGATGGTCACCGGTCCTTTTATCGAGCCAGCGGGGCGACATGACCCAGGTGTATTTACCGCCGAAGTCGCGCTTCTGCGGCCGCGGGATGGTGGTCTGATTCCAGGGATGATTCTGATCCACGGGATTGCCCAGCGGATCCTTCTGCACAAACTTTTCGGAATTTTCCCAGCCGTCGTAATACGAGCTGCCGAGGAGGATGCGTATATTAAGGTTGATGTCCACCAGGTCGTTGGTGACGAGCTTGTCGTCCACCACGACGCCGGGCGTGACGTACATCGCGCGGCCCCACTCGGTCATTTTCTTGTAGGAATAATCGCAGACTGCTGGGTTGTTAAACGAGCCCCAGCAGGCCAGAAGGACGCGCCGCTGGCCTACTTTTTCATATCCGGGCAGCGCTTCGTAGAAGAAATCAAAGAGGTCGTCGTGCAGCGGAACGACTTTCTTCATGAATTCCACGTACTTCATCAAGCGCACCAGGTAATCCGTGAAGAGCTGTACGGTGGGAACGGTGCCTACCCCGCCGGGATAGAGAGTGGAAGGATGCACGTGGCGGCCCTCCATCAGGCAGAACATTTCGCGGGTCATGCGGCTCATCTGCAGAGCTTCGCGGTAGAAGGATCCGACGAAGGGATTCAGCGCCTTCATGATGTCCGCGATGGTGCGATAGCCGTGAAGATTGGCTCCGGGAGCAGCCGTTTTTTCGGCCTTGGCGTATACGCCGGGATTGGTTTCTTTCACCATCTGCTCGCAGAAATCCACGCCGACCAGATTGTCCTGAAAAATGTTGTGGTCGAACATGTATTCCGCGGCTTCGCCGAGATTTACGATCCATTCGGCCATCGCCGGCGGGCGCACGCCGAACGCCATATTCTGCGCGTAAGTGGCGCAGGTGGCGTGATTATCGCCGCAGATTCCGCAGATGCGGCTGGTGATGAAGTGTGCGTCGCGAGGATCCTTGCCTTTCATAAAAATGCTGTAACCACGGAAGATCGAGGAAGTGCTGTGACATTCGGCAACCTGGCGATTATCGAAATCAATCTTGGTGAAAATTCCCAGGCTACCGACGATCCGGGTGATCGGATCCCAGTTCATTTCCACGAGTTTTCGGGAACCGGTCGGCGTACCTTTTGCTGCAGACGTAATCGTGCCCATTTTTTTCGGCTCCTTTTTTTTAGTACGTCCCGGGCCTGTAGCCGGTGGTGAGTTCGGTGCCGGTGTGGCGCCACTTTGGTTCCTTGTTCACGGTGTCGTTTGTGAATGAGCGCAGAGTGCGGATGGTCTTGCCGTAAACGGTGATGGCGGCGGCGGAAACTTTCGCGCCGGGCGGCTCGTCCATGAAGGGCATGAACTTGTCCGGAAAGCCGGGCATGGTGCAGCCAATGCAGATGCCGCCGACGTTGGGGCAGCCGCCGATGCCAGCCATCCAACCGCGCTTGGGCACGTTGCAATTAACGACCGGGCCCCAGCAGCCTAGCTTCACGATGCATTTCGGGGAGCCGTAAACTTCCGCGAAATCGCCCTGCTCGTAATAACCGGCTCGGTCGCAGCCGTCGTGTACGGTTTTGCCGAAGAGCCAGAGTGGGCGTAGCTGGTCGTCGAGCGGGATCATCGGAGCGAGGCCAGCGACCTGATATAGAAGATAGAGCAGCGTTTCCATGAAATTGTCCGGCTGGACCGGACACCCGGGGACGTTGACGATGGGCAAGCCTGCTTTCGACTTCCAGCCCCAGCCCAGATAGTCGGCTAAGCCCATTGCTCCCGTAGGGTTCCCCTGCATGGCGTGGATTCCGCCGTAGGTGGCGCAAGTGCCGCAGGCGACTACAGCCAGCGCTTTGGGGGTCAGTCGATCTATCCATTCATTGGTGGTGATAGGCTGGCCGGTCTTGGAGTCGGTGCCAAGCGCCGCCCAGTAGCCTTGCTTCTTGATTTTCTCGTTGGGAATCGAGCCTTCCACCACCAAGACGAACGGTTCCAGCTTGCCCTGTTCGGCTTGGTACCAGAACTTCAGGAAGTCATCGCCGTTTTCATAGGCGAGTACCGGATTGTGCAGATGGACGCGGGGCAGGCCGGGAATTGCGCCGAGCAGGACGTCTTCGATGCTGGGCTGCGTCGCGGCGGTGATGGAGACGGAATCGCCGTCGCAGCCAAGCCCGGCGGTGATCCACAGAATATGAATGTCTGGGACGGGTGACGGCTTTTGCGTTTTTCGACCGTAAGGAACTGCTTCGGGTGTCATTGCTAGTTCCTCCTCTGAGGCTGGTGCGAACGCCAGCAGGGATAACTGTGCGGGTGCCGAGTCCCAATATTTCAGCGGCATAGACGGGACGCAGACGGATCGAAAGCTCCCTGCGAGGCCAGCGACCCGGTTCGGGACAAACTGCTATCCAAAATTTCGATTGAGAGGATTACTCAGAGTGTGGTCCAAGCACAATCAGGAACGGGTGGTATTTAGGATGGGGGACGGTCGCTTACAGTCATCGGGGAATCCCTGATGGTGGAAATACGGATCAGTAGCCGCCGTTGAGGTTAACGGTCCATTCAATGGCATGCTGCACGAGTTCGCGGGCGTTACGAAGCGCGAGTTTTTCTTTGATGTGCGCTTGGTAGGACTCAATGGTCTTCACGCTGAGGTGCAATTCGTCGGCGATTTGCCGCGTGCCGTGGCCTTCGCCGATCAAACGAAAAACTTCGAGCTCGCGATCGGTGAGATTCAGAAGCGGAGAGCTTTTTGTGTGCGCGCCGCCTCTAACATATTGCTGCAACATGGTGGTGGTGAGCCGGTCGCTGAGATAAACATCGCCCTGCAAAATTCTGCGAATCGCGATCAAGACTTTTTCGGTGGCTTCCTGCTTCATGATGTAGCCGTTGGCGCCGGCGCGCATGGCGCGTTCGGCATAGATGGATTCATCATGCATGGAAAGAATCAGCAACGGGAGGCTGCCGCTTTTCATGCGGATTTCCTTGAGAACTTCCAAGCCGTCCGGACCGTTCAGCGAAATGTCGAGGAGAACGATATCCGGGCGAAGGGTTTCGATCGCGTGAAACGCGGAATGTGCGCCATCGGCTTCGCCGCAAACGGAGAGATCCGATTCGCGGTCAATGAGCAGCCCGAGTCCCTGGCGGACGATGGGGTGATCGTCAACCAGCAGCACACGGTATTTTTTCGCCTGAACGTCCAGTTGCGCTTTGGCATTCATGGGACTTCTCCGCTATTCAACACCCCTGATGGGAAACGTGCAAGTGACGGTGATACCGCGGTCTTGATTCGGCTGAACTTTCAGCGAGCCGCCTACCATGTCCGCGCGATAATTCATGATGTTGAGACCGACTCCCGGTGGATTGGCCGGCTGTTCGGGAAACCCCTCGCCATCGTCCTGAATGGAAAGCGTGCCGGCGCCGCCCTTGCTCGATAGCCGAATGATAATATTTTTGGCTTTGCCGTGGCGGATCGCGTTGTTCACGGCTTCTTGCGCGATGCGATAAAGATGGGTGGCCATGTTCGCATCGTGAACGTTTAGCGGCTTCTCGCAGCGGAAATCGCAGCCGATGTGAAACAGTGCTTCCACTTCGCTGGCCCATTTTTTCAGCGCGGACATTAATCCCAGAGGTTCGGCGGCCACCGGATGCAGGCCGCGGGCCAGTTGGCGCGTGTTATCAATCGCCTGGTTCACCATTTTCACGATTTGCGCGGCTTCTACCGCTTCGGGCAACGTCTTGTCCGAAAGTTTTTCCTCCAGAACCTTGCTCATGAAAGCGATGCCGGTAAGATGCTGCCCGAGGCCGTCGTGCAGATCCTGCGCGATGCGCCGCTGTTCCCTCGCGCTGATTTCCAGGATCGCTTCTTCTAGGCCTTTACGTTCGGTGATGTCGAATCCCACGCCGTGGATGAACCAGGGACGGCCGTCTTCGCGGCGAATCATTTTTGCTTCGCACTGAAACCAGAGCACGCGGCCGTCGCGCGCCATCACGCGGTAGGAGGAACGCAACGGCTTGCCGGAGAGAAACATCTCAGCGGCTTCCTCGCTCCAGCGCATTTTGTCGTCGGGATGAATTTGCTGGTACCAGCGCACGGGGTCTTCGAGCCACTCACTCTGAGAAAAACCTAGCGCGGTTTCGATCTGCGGGCTTACGTAGGCTTCGCCGATTCCTTTGTCGAGATAGGCCATGAAGACCACGGCGGGGATTTGCTCGACCAGGGCGCGGTACTTCGCTTCCATGTTCAACAACGGCGCTTCCGGATTAAGCTTCCATTCGGCGGATTCCGACAGTTCGAGGGCCGCGGTGGAGCTCAACGGCTTCTGCTGCAAGAAAACGTTGGCCAGTTCCTGAAGGGCTTTTTCTGCCTCCGTCAAATTTCCAAGAAGTTTCTCCGCGCTGTGCGATTTTGCATCGCCGCGTGAATCTTTTCCTTGGGTTAGATAATCGAGCGCCATTTTGCGCCTCAGGTGCTACGCAAATATTGCTAAAGAATATAGATTCGGTTTTTCCCGGCCCGCGTTGCCCTATCCCGCGATATCAATCGTGCGCGCGGCTTCTCCACGTGGGTTCCTTATTCAGAGATGCTTGCGTGAAGCGACGCAAGGCATGAATTGCACGCCCGTAAGTCATTACCGCCGCGGAAGAGAGCAGCGAACCTGGCGGCTGATTCATGAACGGCATGAATTTATCTGGAAAGCCCGGCATGGTGCAGCCAATGCAAATCCCGCCGACGTTCGGGCAGCCACCGACTCCGCCCATCCAGCCGCGCTTACCGACATTGCACTGCACGACCGGTCCCCAACAACCGAGTTTCACGATGCAGGTGGGCGCGCCGTACTCTTCGGCGAACTGCGCCTGCTCGTAATATCCGCCGCGATCGCAACCTTCGTGAACCGTCGCGCCGAATAGCCACGTGGGACGCAACGCATCGTCCAGCGGAATCATGGGAGCGCGTCCTGCGGCCATGTGCAGCAAGTACAGTAGGACTTCCATGAAATTGTCCGGCTGCACGGGGCATCCCGGAACGCAAACGATGGGAATGTCTGCTGCGGATCTCCAACTCCAACCGAGATAATCCGCCAAGCCCATGCAACCGGTAGGGTTTCCTTCCATCGCGTGAATACCTCCGTACGTGGCGCACGTTCCGGCTGCGACAACCGCCCAGGCTTTCGGCGCGAGGCGATCAATCCAATCACACGTCAGGATAGGCTGGCCGGTGGCTTGATCCGTGCCGAAAGTCGCCCAATATCCTTCGCTCTTGTTTTTTTCGTTGGGGATCGAACCTTCCATCACCAGGATGAACGGCGCGAGTTTTCCTTCCGCGGCCTGATGAAAATGGCGCATGAATTCTTCGCCGTTGTCGTAAGTAAGAAAAGGATTGTGCAGGTGAACTTTGGGGATCCAGGGGATGCCACCGAGGAGGATGTCTTCAATGCTCGGCTGAGTGGCCGCCGTCATCGCGATGGTGTCTCCATCGCAGCCGAGGCCCGCGGTGATCCAAAGAATGTGAATTTCAGTTATCGGGTTTGCGGGTGAATCAGGCGCTTGAGCGTGCTCGGGCGAACTGGGCATGCGATTCCTCACTGGAATTCGGACTTGCCCTGCCGTGTGCTACGATTCGTTGCGAAGGGCTTCCTTGGGGGAAGCGCTCCGGCGAGATTGTACCGAATCGAGACGGATGTGTCTGGTTTTCTTCTGTGTGACGGCAGAGCGCCGAGGCCGGGCTGGTCCAAGCTAAGTACGGTACCTATTGAGGCGAAATCAGGGTTCATCGGTATTGGCCTATTCACCGGGGCGTGTTTTGCTTAGGCTGGCATGTAAGGAATCGGGAGGTTCACCGTGATAGAAGTAGTCATTCTCTGCGTAATGGCGCTGATCATCCTGTTTGGATTGATAAAAATGCTGCCGGATATTATTCGGTACATGAAAATACGCGCGATGTAGCGCCGTGCGCTAGCGCGCTTGATGGCTGGAGTGCTTGATCGCTCGAGCACTTCAGCGCGATGCAGAGCCAGGAGTAGCGAACGAAGCCGCAAAATCGTCGCTGCGAGTGCGACGGAAAGCTTGAGCCTCGAAACTATCGGGTGTATCCCCGCGAATGGCGTCAGGTATTTTCCCGTGGTCGCTTTCACTGTCAAAAATGACAATACGGTCTATAATCGCCCCTTGACATAATTGCAGGCCTGCGGACCGAGCGACGTAGAATTCACAGGAATTGACTCCATGAACAAGAGAAGGCTTGCGGAAGAAGCTGCGAAGGCCACCAGGAAAAGGAACGGTGAGAAATTCGCCGTCGGCGTCGCGGTGCTTCTGGCGGTGCTGCTCGGCGTCTGGAAGTTTGCAAGCCGCCAAAATGTTCAGGCGACTCAACTCCCCCAGATAGGAACCGCGCAAACCCCGCCCGCTGCCGCGAACGGATCCGCTCCGGCGGAGAGCTTGGCGGCTGCGACGAACAGTCCCGCACCGGCGGAGAGCATGCCGACTGCCGCGAGCGCTTTCGCGCCGACCGTTGAAAACAAAAGTGCCCCCGCCGGTCCCCCGACCCCGGGAATGGCATGGATTCCCGGCGGTGAATTCTCCATGGGAGCATCCGATCCGCCGACGCAGGATCCGGTGGGCATGCAGGCCACGACCGATTCGCGCCCCATTCACCGCGTGTACGTGGACGGATTCTGGATGGATAAGACCGACGTCACGAATGCGGAGTTCGCGAAGTTCGTAAAAGCCACTGGGTACGTCACCGTCGCGGAACGCAAACCGAAGGCGGAGGACTTTCCAGGGGCACCGCCCGAAAATCTGGTGGCGGGATCGGTAGTGTTTTCGCCGCCTGACCATCAAGTACCTTTGAACGACCATTATCAATGGTGGGCCTACGTTCACGGCGCGAACTGGCGTCATCCACAGGGGCCGGCGAGCACCATTCAGGGGAAGATGGACTATCCCGTTGTGCAAGTCGCGTATGAAGATGCTCTGGCTTATGCCAAGTGGGCTGGGAAGCGATTACCCACCGAAGCTGAGTGGGAATTCGCAGCACGAGGCGGTCTGACGGGAAAACTGTATGTTTGGGGTGACGCATTTCGTCCGCACGGTGCCTGGATGGCGAATACCTTCCAGGGACATTTTCCCGATAAGGACACGGGCGAGGACAAGTACATTGGGGTCACCGCAGTCGGGCGGTTTCCCGGCGAACGGCTACGGCCTTTACGACATGGCTGGGAACGTGTGGCAGTGGACGAGTGATTGGTATCGCCCGGATTATTACACGCAATTGGTGGCGGCGGGCGGCGTCGCGCGAAATCCCAAGGGTCCTGAGTCGTCGCTAGACCCCGCCGAACCGACCGAGCCAAAGAAAACTCAACGCGGAGGATCGTTCCTATGCACCGATCAATATTGCTCGCGTTACATGGTGGGCACACGAGGCAAGGGCGAGGTTAGCACCGGCACGAACCACCTCGGGTTCCGCTGCGTGAAAGAAGTATCGCCAAGCCACCCTCGATGACCGGCTCTAATCATTCAGCATCTGCTTCTCGCGTCGCTTGAGTCCTGAAAAATAGTGAGTGAAAGTTGTCCTCGCCCAGTACCCGCCGCAACTCCCTAAATGCGAAGAGTGGCAGGAAAGTGCAAAAGATGACGAGACTTCGCGCAAGCAGTTCGTTGATGCGTATGCGGTGGGACGCGGTCGCAAAATTTTCTCCGTGCCAGAGTCGTTTGATCACTTCCTCAACGATATGAAAGGCGAACACCAACAGGCTGAAGAGAAACGCTTTGTTAGCTGCGGACAGGAATAACGGCTTGGCCTCATGTTTCTTGCCTAGGTGTGCATATTCGCCGATCAGAATCACTTTCGCGATCACCAGAGCGTTGATCAAGGCCGTGCCAAAAACGAAGTACGAGACGTGAAACTCATTCAGGAGCAACATGCTGTAAGTGGCGATGGCGCAGAAGAAGAACGCCAGATACAAGAAGATTCCGAAAAATTCTTCTAATTCGTGGACGGCCTTTTGCTTGAAGTTCGCGTGCTTGGTAACTTCGGTACTCATTTTGCCTCCTGCTTGCGCCAGACTCTCGTCAACATCTGCGTCGATTGTGCTGATGAGTACGACTCGGACCAATAGTGCCGTTCAGGAGAAGCCGTGCGGCGTCGAGCGTTCCTAGATGATGAACTCATAACAGTGCGCGAGAAACCTGTCAATTCTGACAATTCCCTTAGGGTTCGTTCTTCTTCATATTGCCGTCATGCTCGCAACATGGGGGCCCGGACGACATACCACTCCCCAAAGCAGTAGCTGCATCCCACCCCTGGATCATCGTCTGGGCTCCCGCCCCGTTCTAGTTTTGGATTCCGGAGTTTTTCCGCCTTCGGTTTCAATCACACCAGAATGAAGGATCATGCTACAGTTCCGCTACCTGCTAGAGCTCCCGGAGTTGCCCATGCCGAAAACTAGCCGGTTGCCGAACCGACAGTTAAAGCGCCCGGATCCAACCAAGGTTTTTGATCCCAAATCCTTCCTATCGAACGTCGGGACCGGTAGGACGCTTCATGAATATAAGCCGGGCCACACTATCTTTACGCAAGGACAGCGCGCCGGCACCGTGTTTTACATTCATGCCGGGACGGTGCGGCTGAGCGTCCTCTCCGCACAGGGAAAGGTAGCGACCATTGCGCTGCTCGGCGGCGGAGATTTTCTGGGAGAGGGATGCATCGCTGCAGATCAGCCCGTCCGGATGGCAACTGCGACCGCGGCAACCGCATGCACCGCTCTCAGGATCGAAAAGAGCGAGTTGCTTCGCACGCTGCACAAAGAGCCCAGGTTCACGGACATGTTTGTCAAGTACGTGGTCGGGCGCCACAACCGGACGCAATCGGACTTGGTTGATCAACTCTTCAATTCAACCGAAAAGCGCCTGGCACGAACGCTATTGATGCTGACGCACGTTGGGAAGGAAGGCGATTCCGTAGCTCTGATACCGGGAGTAACTCAGCGGACGTTGGCCGAAATGGTGGGTACAACTCGCTCGCACGTAAACGTCTTCCTGAACAGGTTCAAGAAGCTTGGCTTCATTGACTATGAAGGTGGGTTGAGGGTGCATAGTTCTCTGCTAAGCGTTGTACTGCACGAGTAACGCAGGATCGGCTTATAGTAATTCGCTCAAAAGTGTTCATTGAAGTCCGTAGTGACGACAAAGGGTAAGCAGGGGGGTGTTCCATTTTGAACACCTCCCTTAGTTGGCGTGTGGTACATATTCCAGCCAGATTCAAACGTAACCCAGCATCGTTTGCCACAAATCGTACTGACGGTTCAAATCAGCAACGATGTGTGCCGGGCAAGATAATATGAAATCGCAACGAACTCTGAGGACAGGAACGCCCGCCCGACGCATCGGTACCGAGCGCATGTTTCTGTCTATCTTGAGCGAAGCTTTCATTATTGTCGCCGCTGCCGTTCAGCGCGGAGGTGGGTGATGGAGATCACCTCTGGTCGGCCCTGGTGGGACGTTGGGCATGAGAGTTCGTTCTTCCGCACACTGCTATTGGTGTGCTTCGTAGCTATCCTTTCTTACGGGGCCTCCTCACTGGGGGCGGCGCTAGTGCTCCGTCCCCAAATGCTTTCGGCGCTGTGGCCGGGTTGCGTGGTTCTGGTGTCGGTGATGCTGCTGGTGCCACGAAAGACGTGGCCAGCACTCATCGTGACAGCCCTCGCTGTATTTGTCATCAACGACCGGCACAACGGAACGCCGGCGAGCACGGCTGGCGTGCTGGCCTTGGCTGACACGGTGGAAATCCTTATCGCCGCATTGTGCCTGAGCTATTTTTTTGACGGTGTACCGCGGCTAAATAGTGTAGTGGCGCTGGCAAAGTTTTCACTGTTTGCGGTGATTTTGGCTCCGGCGGTGGGAGGGCTGGTAGGCGCATTTGCCGTCCCGGGGAGCTACTGGGCGAATTGGCGGACGAGTTTCTTTTCCGAAGCGCTGGGTTTCCTCACGCTGATGCCGGCGATTCTAAGTTGGGTCGGCAAAAGTGCACCTGGGTACCACAAGTCGCGTGCTTACTACCTCGAAGGCGCTGCACTGATCGCAGGGTTGCTGGTGCTGGGATATGCGGTATTGGTTGCTTCGGGAAACACCAGTCCGCCTGAACTGTTCTATTTCCTCGTGCCATTTATGTTGTGGTCCGCGCTGAGGTTCGGTTCAACCGGGGTCAGCACTTCGGTGATTCTGATCGCATTCCTAGCGATTTGGGGTGCGACCCACGGCCGGGGCCCGTTCACGGAATCGCAACCCGACAGTAACTTGCTCTCGCTACAGCTTTTCTTATTCTTTACGGCAGCGCCTTTTATGGTTCTCGCGGTGTTGGTGGAAGAACGGCAGCGGGCGACAGAGGAACTCGGGGACAGTGAGGAAAAATTCCGCAGCGTGTTCCGGGACGCCGGCATAGGAATGGCGATCGTTTCACCGGCAGGCGTGTTTCTTGCCGGCAATGACTCATTCTGTGAGTTCATCGGATATACGGACGAGGAACTTCGCGGCAAGACTGTTCAATCCCTCACGCATCCGGACGACTGGCCGATGTTTTCGCGGAGGTTGGATCAAGCGCTCGCGGACGGCGGCAGCTTCCGGGGTGTGGAGAAACGCTGTTTGCACAAGAGCGGAAAGGTACTGCACGGAGAATGCAGCGGTTCTTTGATCCGCAACGCTCAGGGGCAAGGTTTGTACTTCGTTGCCGAGGTGCTGGATGTCAGCGAACGCAAACGCGCCCACCAGAACCTGATCGAGAGTGAACAACGGTTTCGTCTGGTCGCCAACACAGCCCCGGTGCTGATCTGGATGGCCGACACCGACAAACAATGTACTTTCTTCAACAAGTGCTGGCTCGATTTCACCGGTCGCAGCCTCGAGCAAGAGCTTGGGGAAGGCTGGGCGAAGGGAGTGCATCCGGCGGACGCAGAGCGTTGTCTCACTATCTACGCCAAGGCGTTTGATGCCCGGGCCGATTTCGAGATGGAGTACCGGTTGCGGCGCTATGATGGAAAGTACCGCTGGGTTGTTGACTACGGTGTACCCAGGATTGAGTCCGATGGAACCTTCTGCGGCTATATCGGCTCGTGCGTTGACATCACGGACCGCAAGATGACTGCGGAGTCGCTGGAAGAATTGAGCGGACGGCTGATCGCGGCGCAAGAGGAAGAGCGCGGCCGGATCGCCCGGGAACTGCACGACGATTTCAGCCAGCGACTGGCATTGCTGGGCATCGGACTTTCGCGATTGTGGAAGAAGCGGCCGGAATCCGAAGAAGAGGAACGAACGGTGGTCCGGGAGTTATGGACGCGCAGCCAGGAGATATCTTCGGATGTTCATCGCCTATCTCATCAACTGCACTCCAGCAAACTGCAGCACGTCGGTCTGGTGCCCGCGCTAATGGGATTGTGCGAAGAGATCGGCGAGAAGTACAGGATTGAGGTACAATTCGCCGATTGCGGCGTTGCTTCGGAAACCCCTAAGGACGTGTCGCTTTGCCTGTTCCGGGTTACCCAGGAAGCGCTGAACAACGTGGTTAAGCACAGCCGGGCCAAGCGAGCGCGGGTGGAACTTTATCAGGCGCGGAGCGAGATTCGTCTGCAGGTTGTAGACGCCGGTGCGGGATTTGATGTAGAACTCAAGGGTACAGAGGGCGGAATCGGGCTGGTCGGAATGCGCGAGCGGCTACGATTGGTTGGCGGAAGGCTGTCGGTCCGCTCCGCACCAGGGCGCGGGACGGAAATTCTCGCCGAGGTCCCACTGCCGGTTCCCGCCAGTGAGATGCATGTAAGGATAACCGGCGCCGGAGGAATGACATCATGAAACACCCGCGTGTGCTATTGGCTGATGACCATCAGATGCTGGTGGATGCGCTGCGAAGCATTCTGGAGCCGCAATGTGAAGTGGTCGGCACAGTGAGTGACGGACGCTCACTCCTGGCAGCCGCCGAAAAGTTGCGACCCGACGTAATTGTGATTGATATTGCCATGCCGCAGCTAAACGGCTTGGACGCCGGCCGGCAGCTTAAGCAGAAGATGCCTAGCGTGAAGCTTATCTACATGACTATGAATGAGGATCCTTACCTGATTGGCGAAGCATTTCGCGCCGGGGCATCCGCATTTCTACTGAAGCAGGCAGCAGGCGTGGAGTTGACCGACGCGATTGCGCAAGTAATGAAGGGAGAGAGATACATCACTCCGCGCGCTGCCGCGGGCCTGACGAGTATCTCGCTGCGGGAACCCAAGGCCCGCGAGCATGCGCCTGGGCCGAGCAACCGGGAGCGGGAAGTCATTCAACTATTGGCCGAAGGCCGTACCATGAAAGAGGCCGCCGCTATGCTGAAAATCACCACGCGGACGGTGGCCGCCCACAAGTACCACGCGATGGAGCTTTTGCAGATTAAATCCAACGCCGAACTCGTCCAGTACGCCATCAAGCACCGTATCATTTCCGTCTGACGAGTCGGGTCGCTTCCTCTTACTGTTAATTTTGCCAATATCTTGCCGCCTGAATCGCGCTCAAGATGCGCGTAGATGCGCACCTCTACGCCGAGCGGATTGAAATCGCCCGCCGAGATTATGGGGCCCATTAATTTTGCGTCGCCACTCAATTCTCTCTTAGACGGCTGGAGAACGGCCCAGGGATGGGCTCACATGGCTCGAAAACGAGTCCTAGTAGCTGATGACCTCGCTCCTGTTCTGGACACGGTGAGTAATTTGCTGAGCCCGTCGTTCGACGTCGTTGATAGGGTGTCGGACGGCCGAGCGGCTCTGGAATCAACCTTGAAGCTCAAACCGGACCTAGTAGTCCTGGACATCTCGATGCCGCTGATGAGTGGAATCGAAGTGGCGGAGGAGCTCCAAAGGCAAGGTAGCAAAGCCAAGGTTGTGTTTCTCACGGTTCACGAGGATTACGACATCCTGAAGACTTGCCGCGCCGCGGGAGGTTTGGGTTACGTGATCAAGGTTCTGATGGACACCGACCTGGTTTCGGCGATAAACGAGGCGCTGGCTGGTCACATTTTTACGTCTCGCTTCCCTTCCGAAGAGGAGATGCCGTAAGCGGGACAGCTGGCTGTTACGAGAAGAACTCGCAGAAAAATATGCAGCTGGTGGACAAAGCGGTCGCCAAGATGTTCAAGAAATATCCATCGCAGCGAGCGAAAAATTCGCAGAAGCAAAGCACGCATATGGGCCCGCACCGACGGAACTATTAATTTCGACTCGCTTTTCAGGGCGGGCAATAATATCATCATGGTCCCAGTACCAACAGAATTAGGATGCACAAGAAAAGCAAACTGCCTGTTTAAAGCAACATATCAACCCCGGTTGAAGCGGTGTTACAACAACTCTGCACGAAAGGATAAGACCTTGAAAAAGAGAATGCTCGTATTAGCACTTTGTTTCGCGGTAGCTTCCCCGCTGTTCGCTCAGAAGAAGGAAGAAGAGCGTATAACGAATTCGGCCACGGTTTTTCGGGCGCTTCTGGCTGGCCCGTTGCCGATCAATATCCTGGACCAGGCCGCTTGCGTTGTTGTGTTCCCTAGTGTCAAAAAAGTGGCCATCGGAATCGGCGGCAGTTACGGACGAGGAGTGCTGGTTTGCCGTGGGGGCGCAGAATTGAATGGCGCCTGGGGCGCGCCGGCGATGTACAAGCTGGATCAAGGCAGCATCGGCGTGCAGCTCGGCTCCACGGCTACTGACTTCGTGCTGGTGGTCATGAATCGCCACGGTGTGGATCAAATCCTGAACGGTAAAACAAAGCTCGGAGCCAATGCCGCAGCCGCTGCCGGTCCCACGGGCGCTCAAGCGACCGGATACAACGCCGCTTCGATGAAGGTGGACGTGCTGACGTATTCGCGAAGCAGTGGACTCTTTGCCGGCGTCTCGTTGGAAGGCGCATCAATGGATACTGATGACGATGCCAATAAAAATTTGTATGGCAAAGCGATCACCGCGAAGGAAATCGTCGAAGGTGGCCAAGCCGCCCCGGCAGCAGCGAAGCCTTTGGATGCGGAACTCACCAAGGCTTCACCGACTCGCAAGTAGCTTCCGCAAATCACTGGAGTGAGAAACGGCCCCTGACTCCTTGCGCCGCGAGCGCACGGAGTTGGTGTCGAATCGCGATGAGGGCTCTCGACCATGTCGGATCGAGAGCCCTTTTCTAAATAGAAACAGGGGTTCGACATCAAGGGAAGACTCATGGCCACCGAAACCGACTCTCCCTCTAACCCCGCTTTTGCCGAGATTTCTCTCGTGCGCGGAGGTCTGTTCTATCGGGCCCAGCACGCGCTAGGGCTTATCCGCCCGGATCAATGGTATCTAGGCCGCCGCGTCGGTTTTCTAATCGTCGTTGGCTGGCTGCCGCTGTTTCTAATCACGGCGCTATTAAATCGAGGCGGCTTGGTTTCCCTCATACGGGATTATCGTGTCCACGCACGCATGCTTGTTGCCGTTCCTGTGTTGCTGGTCGGCGAGCTGCTCATGGAATCGCGCTTTCGCGCTGTCATCGGACATCTCCGTCAAGCCGGGCTGCTGGACGCGCTGGAACTAGGGCACGTTGACAAGGTAATCGCCACACTGATTCGCGCACGCGACTCTCTCGTGCCCGAGTTCGTAATCCTGCTGCTACTGATTGTTCATACTGCAACCTCGTACAAAGGTTTAGTGGACACTACACCGTGGCTTTCGCATGCGTCCGGTGGGGAACTTCAACTGACCGTAGCGGGCTGGTATGCCGTGCTGGTGAGCGCACCTATATTTCAGTTCCTGCTCGGTTTGGCGCTGTGGAAATGGCTGCTATGGACGTATTTCGCATTCAAATTGTCGAGACGGAATTTGAAATTGGTTCCCACTCATCCTGATGGGCACGGTGGACTGGGCTTTCTTGGCTTAACGTCCGCCGCCTTCGCGCCTATCGCGTTCAGCGCAACCGCCGTTATCGCCGCAACATGGCGCCAGGACATTCTGCGTCACGGCGCTCGGCTCATAGACTTTAAGTTGCCCGCGATCATCCTCATCGCAGTCACGGCGTTGGTCGCGCTCGGGCCTCTGGCTTTTTTCGTTCCGCGTCTGTCGGTAGTGCGTCGCAGAGGAATTCTGGAATATGGAATTCTCGGCCAGATCCACGGCGTCGAGTTCCACGAAAAATGGATTCTGCATCGGGCCGGGCATGAAGCCGAGTTTCTTGCAGCCTCTGAAAGCAGCACCGTCGCGAATTATGGTCGCATTTACGAGACGATCGAAAATATGAACTCATTTCCCGCAGACAAGGGAGCGCTTTACACCTTGGCTGCTGCCATAGCAATCCCCGCGCTGCCGATGATTCTTGCGCAGATCCCGTTCGCGGTCGTGCTAAGTGACCTGCTAAAAGCCCTGCGCTAATCTGTGACGCCAGCTCACAGCTGATGTACCCGCGAATAGACGAGCGAGCCCACTCGCTTAAGAATTGCGCTTACCTGCAATTGATTCGCGTCAACCGAAAGCAATCTTCCGCTGCTCGCAGTCATTGTGACTTCCGCGCGCGTGACGGATTCTGCGCAAATTGCCCTCGACCGTACGCGACACTGTCACTTTTGACAATTACCAGACGAAGCGTCTAACGGCAGTATCGCGACGACTGTCAGTTCGCAGCCCACCATCAGGCGAAACGATCTGCGACGGCCTTTCTCTCTCCCAAGAGAAAAAGTAAGAGGAGGAAGTTCATGAAGCGCATCGGAAGAATGGTCGTTGTAGCTGCGGCGTTTTTCGTGGTGTTGGGAATGGTCGGATCGCCGCGCGCGTCCGCGCAAGAGAAGAAACCGAACATCCTCGTGATTATGGGTGATGACATCGGGATAACAAACATCGGCGTCTACAGTCACTGGATGATGGCCGGCAAGACGCCCAACCTCGACAAGTTGGCTAAGGAAGGCATGTTGTTCACGGACTATTACGCCGAGGCCAGCTGTACGGCGGGTCGCGCGAACTTCATCACGGGTGAACTGCCCATCCGCACCGGCATGACCACCGTCGGCCAGGCCGGCGCGCCGATCGGCCTTCCGGCAGAAGCCGTCACGATCGCGACCATACTGAAAGCACAGGGCTACGCGACCGGCCAGTTCGGCAAGAACCATCTTGGCGACAAGAATGAATTCCTGCCCACCGTCCACGGCTTCGATGAATTCTTCGGTTATCTTTATCACTTGGACGCCATGGAAGACCCGTTCCATCCCAACTATCCGCAGAACCTCGTGAATGTGGTCGGCCCGCGCAACTTGGTTCACTCTTGGGCCACGAACGTGGATGATCCCACCGAGATGCCGCGCTGGGGCAAGATCGGCAAGCAGAAGATAGAAGATGCCGGGCCGCTGCCGCCGCACCCAATGAACGGCATCAAGTACAACATGGAGACAGTGGACGACACGATCCGCGACCTCTCCCTCCAGTTTATTGACAAGGCCAAGGCCGACGGCAAGCCATTCTTTGTCTGGATGAACCCGACGCGCATGCATGTGGTCACTCACCTCTCGCCGAAATACACGGCGATGATGAACTCGCAGAATGGTTGGAGCATTGAAGAAGCCGGCATGGCGCAGTTGGATGATGACATCGGGCTGGTGATGCAACACCTCAAGGATGCGGGGCTAGACGACAACACCATCGTCGTTTTCACCACCGACAACGGCACCGAAACGTTCACCTGGCCTGATGGTGGCACCACGCCATTCGCACAGGCGAAAGGAACGGTCATGGAGGGTGGTTTCCGCGTTCCGTGTATCGTCCGATGGCCGGGGCATATTGCGCCGGATTCTGTGCAGAACGGCATCATGTCCGGCTTGGACTGGTTGCCTACGTTCGCCACGCTTGCCGGAGATCCGAACATCACCCAGGATTTGCTCAAGGGGGTGAAAATCGGCGACCGTACTTACAAGAACCATCTCGACGGCTACGATCAGACCGCGATGCTCACCGGCAAAGGTCCTTCCAATCGCCACGAAATCTTCTACCTTGGCGAAAGCACGCTTGGAGCGGTGCGCATTGACGACTACAAGTATCGCTTCATTGACCAACCCCAGGGCTGGCTCGGGGTCAAGGCGCATCCGGACGTGCCTTCGATTATCAATCTGCGGCTCGATCCGTACGAGAGAATGAGCTTTCCGGAGGACTTGACGAAGAATGGGTCGCTGATGTCTTTCGGTGATTGGTACATGTATCAATTCTGGCGTTTTGTCTTCGTCCAGCAAATGATGGCCAAGGAAATTCAGACGTTCCTGGAATTTCCGCCCATGCAACGGGGCGCAAGTTTCAACCTCGATGCCCTGAAAGCGGAAATGGCCGCCAAGATGGCCCAGGCGGAAGCGGCGTCCAAAGGCCCGAGCAATTAAGAGCAACTGCATTCAAGGTGGGCGGCTCGCATGGGCCGCCCAGCGGATCTGCCTCGCACGGATCTCGACGGCGCTCCAGGCGCAATGTGATGATCGCCGCAGTGCCACTGGCGATAATGGGACTCCAAGTACTTAGCGCGAGATGGCGACGACGGAGAACGCATGACGATAACTCGACGAGACTTGATCAAGTCGTCGGCTGCAATCGTGGCATTGGGAGCTTTTAGCCGCAGCGCCGAGGCGTCTGACGATCCGCTGCCTTCTTGGAATGATGGCGCTTCGAAAAAAGTCATCCTCTCGTTCGTTAAGGACACGACGGAGAAATCCAGCTCCAAGTATGTCGAGCCCAATGATCGCGTCGCCACCTTCGATCAGGACGGCACGCTTTGGACCGAGCATCCGTTGTACACCCAAGCTATGTTTGCGTTGCACCGTTTGGGTACCATGGCACCCCAACACCCGGAGTGGAAAGGAACCGAGCCATTCAAGTCAGTGCTCGCTGGTGATCGCGAGGCGATGAGTAAGTTCAGCGAGAAGGATTGGATGGAGATCGTCGCCGTGACGCACGCTGGCATGGGCACGGAAGAGTTCCTGGCGCTCGTCAAGCCATGGATCACTACAGCCAAAGCTCCGCGCTTCGACCGGCTGTTTACCGATCTCGTCTACCAGCCCATGTTAGAAGTTATGAGATACCTGCGCGAAAAAGACTTTAGAGTGTACATCGTCACGGGCGGCGGACAGGAATTCGTGCGCGTTTACAGCGATCAGGTGTATGGCGTTCCGCCCGAACTGGTCGTCGGCTCAAGCATCGTAACCAAGTACGACATTTCAAGTGGAAAACCCGTACTGCTGCGCGAACCGAAACCGTTCTTCATTGACGATGGCCCGGGAAAAGCCATCGGCATCAATATGTTCATCGGTAAGCGGCCATATGCAGCGTTTGGCAATTCCAACGGCGATCAGCAAATGCTGGAATGGACGCAAGCGGGTAATGGCGCGCGGCTGATGATGCTGGTGCACCACGACGACGCTGAACGCGAATACGCCTACGGGCCGGCCGGCGGTCTTCCGGATACTCACGTCGGCACCTTTTCCGACGCTTTGATGGCTGAAGCAAATAAGAACGGCTGGACCGTGATCAGCATGAAGAACGATTGGAAGCGCATTTTTCCGTTCGAGCAGTAGCATCGGTTACTTCGCGGAGCGACGGAGGCCGCGATGCAAGCGCGAATAATGCCGAACAAGTCCGAAGCGCGTGATGATTTTCGGTGCAGCAATCCGTTGCGGCGTCTTCCCGTTTGTAAGAAGACCCGGAAATGAAGTGCATTCGTCGGGGCTGGCGGATGCTGGCCCTTCTCCTGTTGTTCCCAGCCTCGTCTGCTATCGCACAATCATCAGCAACGGAGTTCCTGCCTGAGATTGATGCGAATTTGAAACTGAATTCCTCCGTCCGATTCATTTTTCAAGCCAAGCAGACCAGAGAAGGGGGCGACCCAACTCAGGCGGAGGTGGGACCCAGCGTAGAATTCTATTTGAAGCCCTTGATTCGGCTGAAAGACGCCACCCGTTTCGATCTGGACGATGCAAAATCCAGGCCGTTAGTGCTGGCCGTCGGATATCGCGCGGTTGTGACACCGGGCAAGCCCGTGACAAATCGGCTGGAACCAGTCGCCACCTTTCACGTTCCAATTACGGCTAAGATTCTGATCACCGATAGAAACCGCGCCGATCTCGATTGGCAAGCCGGGAAGTTCACCTGGCGCTATCGCAACCGGCTGACGGCCGAACGCCGCTTCACGATCAGCAATTATCACCCGGCGCCGTACGTCAGCGCCGAGCTCTTCTACGAGAGCCAGTACTCAAAAATCAGCTCCACGAATCTCTATGCGGGTTGCTTGCTACCGGTGGGCAAGCACGTGCAGTTCGATCCGTACTATGAGCACGAGAACAACACCGGCAAGGCCCCGAATCAGCAAGTGAACGCAGCAGGTCTGATACTGAGCCTTTTCTTCTAGGGCCAACGCAAGAGCAGGGCGGATTGCGTTTGGTCGGGATGCGATTGTTAGTTCTGACAATTATCTGCACTGAACGCGAGGCACAGAATTGGTAATCCGGTAAATCGGCAGCACGCTGCCCGGCGAAAAATAGAAAAAGGAGTTTCTTTTGAGCTCAAAACAGAAATTCGCGGTATCCGCAATGTTCTTAGGATTGCTGGTGTTGGCGAACGCGTGCCCGTCTCGGGCTCAAGCGATTCCTACGCTACGCAGCGATGATGATTTTGCAAGCGCCGACTCAAGCTCCGCGGCCCCAGCCGCGAACGTCGCGGCCACGATCCCAGCTACGCCTTCCGACGCGTTGCCCGCCGCGGCAGCTTCCGGTAGTGGCGGCGGTGCTGCTGCCGCTGCGGCCAGTGCCGCCCCTGAAGGCAACTGGCACTTCGCGGTATCCCCATACCTGTGGCTGCCTGGCGTTCACGGCAGTATTGGCGATCCGAACGGCGGACAAATCCCCTTTAGCGCATCCGCGGGCGACCTGCTTTCACACTTTCGGATTGGATTAATGGGCTTGATCGAACCTCGTTACAAGCGAATCGTGATGCCGCTGGATATCTTTTGGATCCGCCTGGGGGACGATAAGGCGCTCCCGAACAGCCCCAACCAGGGCGTGGCAAACCTACACATGACCGAATTCTTCCTGACTCAGAAGGTCGGTTATCGAGTGATTGATAATGAGCGGCTGAAGATTGATGCGCTCGCGGGATTTCGTTACTGGTACTTCGGCGAGAGAGCGTCGTTTACCACAAACAATCTGAATTTCTCCGGGGTGCAGAGCTGGGTGGACCCGCTGGTCGGCGGGCGCATCACTGGAATTCTGACGCCGAAAGTGGAACTTTCGGTTGGCGGCGATGTGGGTGGCTGGGGTGCTGGTTCCCAAATTGATTACCAGTTCTTCGGTGCTCTCGGCTATCGGATCAAGCCGGCGTTGGTGTTGCAGGCCGGTTACCGTTATATCTACTTTGACTACCGGCGCTCCTCAGGCTTTTTCGTGGACAATACGACTGACGGGGCGTTCTTTGGGGTGACGATTACCCTCAAATAGACGAATGAGGTTTTGAAACCTGCATCCGGCCAGGGATCGAAGATGGATGCCGCGCAGATTCTTTTGGTCGACCTGTCAATCTTGACAATATACGGGAATCTGGACGAATCGTATTCTAGGGTTGGTTAGGGTAGAGGACCCGGGTGGAGACTACCCCACGCATCCTTCTTTGGGAGATGCCCAACGTCTCTCTAAAGACTCCTTCCCGGGTCCTCGAATCACTCAGGCCAGTGGGATTCGATCGCAGGCTCTAGTGAATTCGTTCGGGATGGTGTCCTGTCAGACGTAGCGCACCTCAGCTAACTCAGGTGTTATCGGATAGATCAAGGGAGCAGCCAGATGAGCGATGGACTTGAGATTAGCTGCAGGAAACGGACGGTCATCGGTCTTGTGATGCGTGCGAGCGGGCGCTCGGCGATTATCGCGGCGATTGCGCTTGCCGCCAGCCTCGCCGCCATTGCGCAGAATCCTGAGGTGCAGCAGAAGTTCGCGGCCGCGCAGCAGGCTGCCGCTCAGAACAAGGCTCGACTCCGCCAGTATCAATGGACGGAGACCACCCAGGTCACGCTGAACGGAGAACAGAAGCCTGCGACGGAAAAACTATGCCAGTACGGGCCGGATGGGCAAATTCAGAAAACCCCGATTGGTCCTCCACCGGAGCAACCCAGCGGCGGCAGATTGAAGCAGAGAATCATCGAAAAGAAAAAAGCGGAGATGGCGGACTACATGGACGATGTGAAGGGCGTCCTCGCCATGTACGTTCCGCCCGACCCGGACAAAATGCAACAAGCCTTTCAGGCTGGTAAAGTCTCGCTCAATCCCGCGGGCAGTGTGCTGAATATAGTCTTCACGAATTACGCGCAGCCCGGGGATAGCATGACGCTCGTTTTTGATCCCACGATAAAAAAGATCATCTCTTTGAGCGTCAACACCTACATGGGACAAGCGAAAGATGCGGTGACGTTGCAGGTGCAGATGGCCGGTCTGCCTGATGGCACCAGTTACCCGCAGCAGACGATTCTTAACGCGACCGCCAAAAACCTGGTAGTAACAACTACCAACTCCAATTACCAGAAGATGGGCGGCTACTAAAGCCGGGGAATAACTCATCGCACCCGCTCAGGGAATTGTGCGTAAGCGGTGTGTGGGTGAGAGAGCCGGGCCGCAGTCATGTCGCGCTCGGTTGGTCGCCTTGAGAGTTGCTGACGAAATGGGCCTTGCTCAACCACCCTTTGCCGGTTGTTTCAGAATCGGTACGAAATTGTCTGATTCCAACCAATTGCAAGTTCCATTGTGCGCATGAAAGATACCGCGCCCTACCCGATGCTGCGATTTGTGCTGGGTGTTGCCTGCACAGTTATCATACTGGCGGGCGTAAGAGCTGCCTCTGCGATACTGGCACCCCTGCTGCTTAGCTTGCTGCTTGCCTACGCTGCCGTACCGTTCCCCAAATGGCTGATGCGGCGTTTCAAGCTCCATAAAACTGCGGCGATCATCTTGACCGCTGTAGCCGTAGCCGCTTTTGGGTTGTACTTGCTGGTGGCTCTTGATTTGGCCACCTTGCGGATAGCGGCCAAGCTTCCGATCTACGAAGAACGCTTGGCCAATCTCTATCAGCAGATCGACGGCTACTTGAATGCCCATAACATCACTGCCCCGAGCCTTTCCGTCAAGAATGTGCTCACGCCCGAGCGGCTTCGCGAGATTTCGCGTGCGGTTCTGCCGGAGGCGGGTGCGATCATCTCCAACGGCATCCTTATCGGAGTATTGGCGTTCCTTTTCGTCATCGAAATGGCGGGAGAAATTGGAGACCAGGTAGGTCCGCTCGCCGAGAAACTTTCCTATTACGGTTCTGACGCGCGCAGTTATGTGACCATCACAGCCAAGACCGCCGGCATCAACGCACTCATCAACCTCGTATTTCTGGTCGTAATGGGCGTAGACACGCCAGTCGTCTGGAGTTTTCTCTATTTTTTCCTCGACTTCATTCCCACTCTGGGTTACGTGATTGCGCTGCTACCACCCACTTTGGTCACATTATTAATGTATGGATGGAAGAGAGCCTTGCTGGTGGCCGGTGGTCTGATTGTTAGCAATTTGATCGTGGACAACTTCGTCACGCCGATCTTTATGAAACACGCCGTAGGCATCTCCTTCCTGGAGATTACGCTTTCGCTCGTCGGTTGGGCTTTCCTGCTGGGGCTTACCGGCGCCATTCTGGCGATACCCTTGACGCTGTCGTTGCGAAAGTTCCTCGCGAAAAACTTGGACCAACCGGAGCCCGCACTAAATCCTTCCGGATGACTCGCGGTATCGAGCCGGAGTTCCGCGTGCCACGTCAATAGGAGAAGTTTCCGGCTTGTTACTTCTAACACTTCCGCTCCGGCTGCAGTGCTTCTAACATCCATGCGTGCCTTCGGAATGAATTTGAAAATCTGGAATTGCGGGGGTGGCACGATGCGAACAAGACCGTCGTTTGCTTGGATCCTGGCGTCACTGCTTCTGGTGACCGCTGGAATCGTGGTGGCGCAGGATGCAAACCAGAATCGTATGCTCATCGTAAATGGCCAATCCGCAAATGTACCTGTGATCCAGGTCAATGGCCGCGCCTACGTTGACCTGGAAGCGCTTGCAAGCGCGGTAAATGGCTCGCTCAGCTTTTCTGGAAACATGATTGCCCTGACGCTGCCCGGCCCAATCACCGGTTCGGCCGCCAGCTCATCGGCCAATGCGAACGCGACCTCCGCGTCCGCGCCTGCTGCGGCTCCAGCTTCGAATCCGGGATTCTCGCAAGCGTTCTTACAGGCGGGAATCGAGCAAATGTCCACCCTGCGGGAATGGCATGCGGCGCTCGCGGCCGCAATTCAGAACGGAACGCCTGTGGAGGCGGGTTGGCTTGCGCCGTATCGCAATCAGGCCGCGACCGATCTGCGTTTGGCGTCGGTCGCGATCCAAACGAACTCGGACCGCAAAGCATTTCAGTTGTTGACCAACGAATTTCAGAACATGGCGAAATTGGCCGACAAGTACATCGCCAAGCGCGCCAACTTGAGCTACATCTCGCCAGGCGCGCTCCAGAACGATGATTTGAATCAACGCATCGTGGCTTGCGGGCACTCGCTGGGGGCTATGGCTGCGAGCGGTCAGTTTGTGGACGACGGCTTGTGCAATTGAAGCGCTGAATTACAAGAACCATCGCTCACCATTTGGCCGAGCGCAATCTATTGTTACTTCTGACAATTACATCGCTTTGGAACCACAGTCAGCATGGCTGCTCAGTGGCTTTGCGTCGCGGTTTGCGGCGAGGTATCTCCTCATCGTTTTTTCGCCAGGGGCGAAAAAGGAAGACCTCGCAACGGGCCCAATCCTGAAAGTTCGTAGGAGCCAGTCAAGCAGTAATTCATCCGACAAGACACGCATGAGCGCCCGAAGTTCTGGTGTCGACGCGCGCGATCGCGAATTGCCAGCGGTCGTCGGATTAAAGCCTGCCGTCCCTAGCCTCGCGACCTGGACTGTCAGTTCTGACAATTACCGACCGCTGTTTTCAAGGCGTAGCATTCTTAATCCTGCCGAGGCGCTCGCGCCTTTGCGCGAGGCGGTCGGCAGCGACGTCCTTTGATTAAGACACGAGTTCGAAAAGGAGCGTAAGTATGAATTGGATGAAAGGTTGTGCACTTGCATCATGTATTGCACTTCTTGGCCTGGCGGCAGCATCAACTCCAGCGCAGGGCGTCCCGGTTTTCGAGATCATCAAGGCGGACAGTTCAATTAAGTTCAACGTAAAGGCGTCGGTTCCGATAGCGGGTACATTCGAGAAGACGAGCGCCAGCCTTACGTTCACCTCGCCTGACTTGTCCACCGCGGTATTGGACGTCAAGATTGAGTCGGCGAGCGTGAACACCGGAAGTGGAATGAAGGACAGCAAGTTGAGAAGCAAAGACTTCTTCGACTCCGAACACGATCCATTGATCACTTTTCACTCCACAAAGGTCACACAGACCGGTCCCAATACGGTTCAGCTTGATGGCAACTTCACAATTCGGGGCGTGACCAAGCCTGAACAGCTGACCTTCACAATTGTCGGCAGAGGAACCGGCGAGGGCGAGATTACGGGAACCATGGCTTTCGACCGCAAGGACTACGGGATGAACAGCGGCATTCCGTTCATCAAGATCGCTGACCGCGTCGAGGTCATTGTGGACATCAAGGCAAAGCGAGTCAGTGGCCCTCCGGTGGTCTTTAAGGAGTAAGCAGGAACTCACTTTTCGCTGTAGAGGGCGGCAATGATTAAGACTATGACTAGAGCGGCTGTCGCAGTAGTGTTTCTGGAATTGTTTCTTCTGTCATCGGTGCCGCTCTTCGCACAAGATACGCCCGTGGGCCCGGAGGGAACTCAGGTCGCAACGGACCAAACGCAGGCGGCTGCCGTAAACACTGACGCACTGCGAAACGCGGCGCAAAATCCGGTCGCCGCCCTGATCAGCGTTCCCATACAGGATAATTTCAACTTCAACAACAGCCCGGGCGACCGCACCCAGAACGTTCTGAACATTCAGCCCGTGATTCCGATCACCGTATCGAAGAACTGGAATCTGATCGTCCGCTGGATTACTCCGATCATTTACCAACCCCTTCCGATACCGCAGGCATCCGGCCCACCCACGCTGACTACCGGTGTCTATGGGCTGGGAGACATGAACCCTACATTTTTCATCTCGCCGAAAAAAAGCAAAGTGATCTGGGGCATCGGCCCGACGTTGGTATTTCCCACAGCAACCAATACGACGTATCTGGGACAGGGAAAATTCAGCGCGGGGCCCTCGGTGGTTGTGCTGGTGCAGCCAAAGCCGTGGACGATTGGGTTTCTTGCAAACAACATTTGGTCATTTGCCGGCCAATCCGATTTCAATAGTGCTGGCGCCGTCAACAAGCCTCCCGTTAACCAGTTCCTCCTTCAGTGGTTCGTGAACTACAACATGAAGAAGGGCTGGTACCTCACGACTTCGCCGATCGTCACCGCCAACTGGAGAGCACCGGGCGGCGACGTCTGGACTGTGCCGTTCGGCGGAGGGGTTGGAAGAATCATGAAGCTCGGGTTCCAGCCGGTGAACATCACTGCACAGATGTACGGAAACGCAGTTCATCCGGCGGGAGTTTCGCCGTGGGGCCTGCGCTTACAGTTCGTATTGCTGTTCCCGAAGCTGACCAAGGAACAGGAGAAGGGATTGCTGGAGCAAAAGCTGAAGCAGATGAATGAGGAGCAACCGCAAAAGCAGTGAACCTGAAATGGGTCAGTCGTCCGCTCTCTGTCAATTTTGACAATAAGAATATTTAGAGCTTGTGTTAGTTTACCCCTGCGATGGGGACGCTACTGCCCTGAAAACTTTCCGGTTCTTTTGTCCAATCCGGATTCGCGCGTTTCGTAAGGCGAATTCCGGCGTTTGTAAACGCCCAACCGGCTTTGCGGCAGCGACGTGACCCTGATAGGAGGATTCAAGATGAAGAAAAGAATCGCAGTGTGGCTTCCGCTTTTCATGCTCTTCGCCGCTAGTCCCGCGGCTCTGGCGCAGGTCACGCCGAAAGCGCCAGCAACTAAGAGCCCGTCCGCACAGTCATCGGCCAGCGAGACGCAGAAGAAGAACATACAGGCATACATCGAACTGATGCGGACAAATGTACGTGACCAGAAGGCCGAGATCATGGGCTCCGTCATGGCATTGAACGCAGCTGATGCCGCGAAATTCTGGCCGATCTACAGCGAGTACGACACCGAATTGTCTAAGGTGAATGATCTGCGAATCGCAAATATCAAGGAGTATGCAGCGAATTACTCGCAAATGACGGACGAAAAAGCGGACGAACTGTTTCAGAACGCCGTCAGCTACCGGAAGCAGCGTACGGAGCTTCTCGCAAAATACTATGGCCGCGTGAAGGAAGCGTTGGGAGCGGTCACTGCCGCTCGGTTCGCACAGATTGAGGACCAATTGCTCTTGATCATTGATCTTCAGATCTCTTCTTCTCTGCCGATCGTTGGAGAAGGCTCATGAGCGCAACGAAGGAGAAAACGGATATGCGAAAGGCGTCGGCTTGTGCCGTGGCCATGTTGCTCGGAATTGTATCCCTGCAAGGAGATTCCTTCGCCAGGACCTTGCCTGCACCGTTGAACGGGACTCCCGCCATCGCTGCGCTTGCTGCGGCGCAAAGTACGAAGAAGATCTACGTGCCTGCGGGAACGCGCATTTTGATTCGCATGATTGACTCCATAGATTCGACCAAACAAAAAACCGGCGATCGCTTCACCGCGAGCCTGGAAACGAATCTCGTGGTTGACAACATCGTGGTGGCGCCCCGGGGAACCAAAGTGTATGGCCGCCTGGTGTCTGCGGAATCGGCGGGCAGGATGAAAGGCAGCTCCGAGCTGACGCTCGAGTTGACCGATATCGTGCTCAGGGGCACCGCCTATCCGCTCCTCACCAGCACGTATGAGGTGAAGGGAAAAGGTGAAGGCGGGAACACGACGAAGAAAGTTCTGGGCGGCGCGGGCCTGGGTGCGTTGATCGGCGGAATTGCAGGAGGTGGAAAGGGTGCAGGAATCGGCGCGCTTGCTGGCGCCGGCGCTGGAACCGCTGTCGCTGCCTCCAAAAAGGGCCAACAGTTGACGATACCGAGCGAAACTCTTTTGGAATTTCGTCTGCAGCAGCCCGGATCGCTGCCTGTACCTGCTTGATTCATGTAACTCGTGAAGAACGCCATTCGCGATAGTGGTTGCGAGCGTATCGGCCGATTGACGCAGCTCCGCCCAATTCGGAAGCTTCCCAGCTAGCGCGAATGTAGGGACTCGGCGAGGCTAATTAGATTTTGCGGCTTCACGCGAATAACCCCTCTGCGTGGACTGTCTATGTCCGCTACCAGAAAAAACGCGATGGACAGTACAAGCGGGAGAACTAGAACGTGAATGACTCCCGCTTTCGTTCGTCGCGCGCCGTAGCCGAACATCAGGTTGGCGCAAATCGCAATCACCAGCATCAGTATCCACGCCGCTGTTGGAATTCGATTCCAAAAGGCAGCCTGTGTGTATCCCTGTGAGTTCAACACATCGTTCATGCCCGCAACGGCGAGGGCAATCACGGGCGTCTGGGGAACAGCCGGAGCCCTGACAGCGGACCAGAGGTCGGTCTGCAACCGGACGGTAGCATTATTGATCTGTTGAAGGTCAGCTTCATTACGTGTTCCGTAGAACAATACGCGTTGATCGAGATACTGCACCAGCAAGGCGCGCACCCGCGCCGCATCGCCGGCAGGCAGCAAGTCTGCCCGCAGATATTCCGTACCAATCGCGTTGGCCTCTGCCTCCTCGCAGTTTTTGCGCTGATCGTACCGGTCGGTGGCCATCGAGAAGCTGAACCCGATGATCAGGCCGAGCAGCGTTAGGGTCGCAGCCACGACAACATCAAGATCGTGGCGCATGCCGTCTTCCAGGGAATGTCTCTTGCGAAACGCAGCACCGATCCGCGCCGAAAGCCACAGCACGACGAACGAAATTAAGAAGACAAACAGTGGACGGATCACAGGGTTTCTCGTACCCCCTTGACTGGAGTCCTACTCTAGTAAGTTTGAAGCTCAGTGCACATCGCTAAGGATCGGCCGAGTTGAGTTGCGCGGACCTGTCAAGATGATTGCGCTCGAGTTTACCAATTTCGAACCGCGACCACGACCTGTTCCAGAGGAACGGAGCTCGCATTGTCGCAGCACGCCTCAAGCGCGCTTCGTGGCCGGGTAATGCGTGCCCGGTGTAGTGGAGTGCCCCTCTACTCCAATAAGGTCACATTGCCATTTGAAACGTCGTAGTGCGCGGCCACAACCTTGAGCTTGCCTTCTTTCACTAATCCGGCGATGACGGTAGAGGCTTCTCGAAGTAGGGCGGCCTGAATCTTTGCATTGGCCTTGGTTGCTCCGTCAAGATTCGGTCCGGCCTGATCCACAGCAGGCTGAATATGCGGGTACAGGGCGCTGATCTGCCCGGGAACTGCCTTTCCTTGAATAGTGGCGTTCACTGCTCCGCAGTTGCCGTGCCCCATCACCAGAATCACCTTTGTGCCTAACACCGCGGCTCCATATTCAAGGCTTGCGATGATCTCTGAGGTGGCAACGTTGCCGGCCACGCGAGTAACAAAAACGTGACCGATCGTTTGGTCGAAAATCAACTCAACCGGCACCCGGGAATCCGCGCAAGAAAGCACAGCCGCGAATGGTTCCTGCTTTTCTTCCGTGTTTTGTTTGAGGATCTTAAGATCTGCCTCGAACGAAGTCAGTTGATCCGCAGTGAAGCGTTTATTTCCATTCATCAATTCCTGTAGCGCAGCGTCCGGGCTGAGCGCGCTCTGAGCGATGACGGAATGCGGGGCGGCCAAATCCATGCCCGCGGCCGTGAGCAAGCCAGCCACCGTCCCGCCCGTGGTTGTCTGCAGGAACTGCCGCCTGGAGGTATTCTTGTCGGGTGTGCGGGATTCAATGCCGGGACTAAGATGGTGGAACATTCTTGGTGACATCCTTTATATGTCTCCTTTCGCACGCGGTTTTGAACGGTGACGAAACGCTGGATCATACTATGCTGGAGCAGCACGATGGCTCAAGTGACAAAACTTACGGGTCGCTGCGAACTGCCGATGCTCGGCTTAAACTGCGTCACGTCCAATACTGCAGATCCAGCCAGCTGTCGATTTCCTGAACCCGCAGGCGGATTTAATCCTCATGATTCTGCAAATGGAACTGGTAGTTTTGACAATGTTCAGCGGTGCCTTTGGTGGCCGACCATGAATGTGTAATCATTAGCTTGCGGCGGTTTGCGTGCTTCCTTGCAGGCTGCTTCTGGCGACAGAGATCGAGATCTCCGCGCGCCATTTGATCGCAGCGCTTCGCATCACAATTAACGTAAGGGCTGCAACGTAGTCGGCGTCGCAAATTAGAGAATCTGAATTGGGGCTGCAGCAGAGCTTCGCCAAGCGCCTGTGTGCGCCGATAAAGCCGATCACATGGAAATTCAGAGCAGGACTGCATGGAGATCCGACGTTGGTCGCAGATCGAAACCTTTGATCAAGCGCGGCCTAGGTGTTTTACTCGTTTGCGCTGGATTTCTTTCGGTCGGCAATCGCTGCGTCGGTCAAGAAACTACGCAAGTGGCACAGGCATCGGCCGATTCAGTCGCGCAGGAGAATTCGCCGCAACCTGCAGCGCAGGACCCACAGTCAACCACAACTGCGAAGCCGGCCGCACAGGATACGCAGTCAACTGAGCCTGCGAAACCCGCAACGAAGCCGAAAAAAGAGAAGAAGCCCGCCCGAGGGGCATTTGTCGTCGCGCCTCTTCCCATATCGAGTCCGGCCATCGGCACTGGAATTGTTCCCGTACTTGGCTACATCTTCCCGTTCAGCACCAAGGACAAGGTTTCCCCGCCTTCTACAATTGGCGCAGCGGGACTAATTACCGACAACGGCAGCCGCGGCTTCGCGGTGGGTGGACAACTCTTCTTCAAAGAGAATACTTACGAGCTCACAACGGGTTACGTCCATGGGAATGTGGACTACAACTTCTACGGTACCGGGGCTGCCTCGAACCTTAAGCTGCCTCTGGTGCAGACTGGCCAAGCATTTTTTGCGGAGTTCCTTCGCCGCGTCGGATGGAAATTTTTTGTGGGCCCTCGATTTATAACCGGGCATTCAATCGTGACGGTCGTGCCCAACAGCGGCAGCATGGTCCCAATTCCCCCGGAAGTGGGGCTCCACGACACTCTTACCTCTCTCGGCGCACGCATAACCCGGGACACACGACCTAACCACTTCTATCCGCTCGGCGGAACTTTCTTTACTTTCACGTCGGATTTCTTTTCCCAAGGTTTAGGCAGCAAGTACACGTTCCAGTCGTACCGATCTGAGTTCGACAAATATTGGAGCTTGACCGACAAACAGGTCCTCGCCTATGACGCCTATTTCTGCGGAACCGGCGGCGCGCCCCCGTTCTACGGGAATTGCATCTACGGCACTAGTAACGAATTGCGAGGCTACACGGCGGGCAAATACTTCACTCGCTACTCGCTCGCAACCCAGTTGGAATACCGTTTGGTTTTGCCGAAGCGTTTTGGTCTTGTGGTGTTCGGCGGGCTCGGTGGTGTGATACCTGGCGGGAATCAACCGTTGCAACTTCTGGAGAGCAGCCGCTTCCTGCCTTCCGGAGGTGGTGGACTGCGTTTTGAGCTCAGTAAAAAGTACCATGTGAATCTTCGAGCCGATATCGCCCAAGGCAGGGATGGCCACACCTTCGGTATGGGCGTTGGCGAAGCGTTTTGACGCAACCGGACGCCATCGCAGGGCTGGAGTTCTCTTACTAAGGGGGAGCGCGGCCGGATTCATTGGGTACCTTCAAGTTTTCCCCGACTGCTGCTACGTCTATATTTTCGAATCTTGGAAGAATCATGCCGGGAAAACAGGTGTATGCACAACAGCCGCCGCTTCATGGAATTCACGGTATCCACCCAGACATAGACCGCATCGGGCCCTCGCTGGATCGTTCGGCTGAGGGTAAACTGCACGTTCGGATTCAGCAACGACATCGCTTCTTGGTAGGAGTCAAATAATGATCATGCGAATTATCGCATTCTCTCGCGCCAGCCGCCTCATGTTCGTGCCGCTTTTCGTGGTGTGCCTGTGCGTTCCGGCGCAAGCAAAACGAAAAGACGTAGTTGTCATGAACAACGGAGATCATTTCACCGGAGAAGTGAAGCGGCTGGAAAACGGCCTGCTCTACGTCGAGACGGACTACGTGGCCGGTAATATCGGCCTCGATTGGAATCAAGTGCAGACGGTTCAAAGCACCGCCACTTACCGGATTGTCTTGAACAACGGTACGAGACTCGAGGGAAAAATTGAAAAGGTTACTGGGGAAAAAGCGCAGGATCATGATTTCCTGATTCAAGAAGCGACGGAGAAGGTGGAAATCGCTTCCGAGACCGTTGTAAGCATGGACACCAAGAAGCCCACGTTTTGGCGACAGCTACAGGGCTCTGTCGATCTTGGTTACAGCTTTTCCAGCGGCAATAGCCAGACGGCAACCAACATCGACACCGATCTCGCGTATCGGACGACCGCATGGGAAGCCGCCACCTCGTACGACGCCACGTTTGGCGGGCAGGCAGGAGCGTCCAAGACAAATCGTCAAGACTTGCAGACCACCTTCGCTAAGTATCTGAACAGAAATTCATACCTCGTGGCACTGTCCGATTTCCTCCACAGCAGCCAGCAGGATTTGACGCTGCGCACGACGCTCGGTGGCGGCTACGGCCATTATTTCAAACGCACCGCCAACACCAATTTCTCGTGGGTAGCCGGCGTTGCGGTAATCAACGAGTCGTTTGACACCACGGCTAACCAGCCTGCGGACCAACAGGCCGAGGGTTTGCTGGGACTCCAGTACAGCCTTGTGCGTTTCAAGGTCGGGGACCTCAATTCACAACTCCTGGTATTTCCGGGACTGTCGGACACGGGTCGTATTCGTGTAACGACGAATAATTCTATCAACATCAAACTGGTCAACAATTTTCATCTCACTTTCACTTTCTGGGACAACTTCGACAGCAGGCCCCCGGTGACCGCAAAACGAAATGAGCTGGGAGTGAGCTCTGGGATCGGATATTCGTTCTAGGCGGCGCCGACGCGATTGGTTCGTCTGATGGAGCATTACGCAACGATCTTGGTTATGTCATACGTGATGATTACATCCGGTGTTGCTGGTGCCAGAAAGGATGTCTTATCGAGGCTGCGCGCAAGCGAGTGAGGCGGTTGTAGCCGCTGGCGACGAAAATGGGGAAATCACTTGAGAAAATGCGCGATTCTAATGCTGGCGGTATTGGCTGGATTGACGTTTGCGAGCGGCAAATCCACGAAGTTCGTGTTCACTTGGATGAACCCGAGTTATTCGGGTACGCATTTCCACACCATTCTTGTGCTGGGCATCAACGGTAAGGTAGAAAATCGTGCGGAGTTCGAAGATCAACTCTCCGCGGCGATAGCACGGCCGGGTATTCAAGCCATTCCCAGCTATTCGCTGCTTCCCAGACCCGAATCAACGCCAATTGATATGACTCAATTGAGGGACGTCGTGCGCGGGCAACATATTGATGCGATCGTGGCCTCCAGGCTGGTAAAAATAGATAAGAAGGTCACATACATCCCGGGGCAGGTTTACACTCCCTATCCCTACTACAACACGTTCTACGGCTATTACGGAGCCATTTATCCGCTGGTCTATTCCCCCGACTATTTGCGAGTGGACAAGACTGCGCGAATCGAAACAAATTTTTATTCTGCGGCGAAGCCCGATGGGGAGCTCATCTGGACCGGAACCAGCGACACGGTTAACCCTCAGTCACCCCTGAAGGCTATTGATGCAATTGCGAAGATTATCGTTCAGGAATTGGAGAAGCAAAAGGTCATCTGACCGGCGCCGCGGGCTGGCTGCTGGCGATTGAAACACGCGGCGAAAATCAGGTGTGAACCTTGAGCCTGTTCCACTGTAACCACGAGTGGTCAGGACTGCTTGCGCTTCAAAATTCGCAAGGTGGACAACGCGTCGTTCATTTCTCTCTGCTCGTCGCGAGAAACCCGCGCCCCACTCGAGGCACGAAGGTTGATGGCGTCTTCAGCAGCTTTCACCCGTCCCTGAAGTCGCTTAGGATCAAGCTCAAGAATCGCGGCTCGGTATAAATCCCGCCATTGACTTTCGACCATCTTCAACTCCTGGAGGGGGCAAGCAGCCGCCTGTCTTCAGAGCTCTGTACCGAATTGACGGACCGGTGGTGCGGAACCAATTTCGGAAGTTTGAGTGTGCCATTCGGGAACGACTTCGTCGTTGCCTCAGAGCAATCCGGAACTTGCTCCAAAGCAATTACGGAACGCGACACTGGACGAAACAAGTGGGGGTAGCGAGCGGCGCGCGCGTTCGCTGAAGCGAGAGGATTACACCATCATTCGCACAAATCCCGGCTGACAAATCGCCTGCCCGACATAACTGCTTCGATCGCTTGCAAGAGATCACTGTCAACGGCTGTCTTCAAAACGTAGCCTGCAGCGCCCAGGCTGAGCGCCTCTTCCGCTACGCTCGCGGACGTTTCTGCAGTCACGAAAATGACTTTCGATTCCGGGACAAGCGTGCGAATTTTTCTCGCGGCTTCGATTCCGCTCAAGCTGGGCAGGCCGATGTCCATTAGAATCAAGTCCGGCTTCAGTTCTGCCGCTTTACGCACTGCTTCAAGCCCATCCACCGCAAAGTGAATGACGGTCAGTCGTGGAATATCGCGAAGCTTCTCAGAGATATAGCTCCGCCAATCGGCGAAATCTTCTACGACTAGGATTCGGACAAACGATTGCTTGCTGATAGTTTTCTCCAATTTTGAGTTCACGATCACCGGAACGCGCTGGTGGTGATGGGCGCATGACCGGCAGTCAAGCATGACATGCGAGAGAGGGTGTGTCGTTGTCTTGAAGCAAGCCGTAACTTGCGCTCGCGCAAACACGGCCGGCAGACGCTCAACGAACAAAAATGCGCGGAACGGCGCTAAGAATCAGTGCGAAAAAAGTCGATTGGACGGGCGGAGCAAGATTTTACCGCGGCTCTTTTTCAGTACACCATTGCGCTGCCATGCACTCAGCACGCGGCTGGCAGTAAAAGCTGTGACGTTCGCTGCATCCGCCAATTCCTCATTGGTAACATCGAGTTCGACGCCGCCCAAGACGTTTCGGCCAATTACTCCGACGAGGCTTCCCAGCACACCGGCCAATCTTTGTTCAGCTGAGTGACATGTGAGCGCGACGTGGGCGCCCAGATACCACGCTAGATAGTCCGAGGCAGTGGCCAATGCGTTTTCCATCAAGACCGGATATTGCGCTACAAATCCCCTGATGGTGGCTCGATCCCACACCAACAGGTTGCATTCCTTCACTGTTTCCGAGCCGAGAAGGTACGTATCAGGCTTGGCCAGCAGCGTCTTCCCCCCGATGAGGTCGCCCACTGTTACCCAGTGAAGTATGATGTGCCGCCCTCCCTGTTCGTCGAAAAAATATCTGGCGCGACCCTTCGTAAGTAGGAACAAGTTCTCGGCCGGCTGCCCCTGGTAAGTGATCACGGAATTGGCGGCGAAGCGCCGGGTGGTTGCGGCGGCGAGGATTCTCTTCCGGTCCTGTAGAGCTAGATTATCCAAGAAGCTCGATATCCAACCCGCGGAAACGGCAGCAATTCTGGAAGAGGCCATGGATGCTGCTCCCTGAGGTGACTGCTCTCTGCCACGACAGAATCAACGCGATGTCCACGGCGCCAAGAAATGGAAACAACGCCATTGGACTTCGAGCCCGATATTGTCCTCACAGGCAGAAGAATAGCTCCACGATGGTTTCATGAGCTCGCCGAAATCGTAACTGTCAGAATTGACAGTGCCGGCGATGTGGCCCGATGGTATCAGCGTTACCGGACGTTGAGAGTTTCGTACTGAATTTCGCATTCATCTTGCGCTGTCTATCTTCGCTGGCGCAACAGCGCCCGATAGTGAGACTATCGCTTTTTCTCGCAGATGACTGAGCGGCCTGAGTCGTTTTTTGAGCCAGTGCACCCTGTCATTTATGACAATTGTCTCTTGACGGCGCAAATGCCAGTCTCGTCGTCTGTCGGAGTCGGCCGCACGACTCCTGGGAAATTCTTGCGCCAGGTGCATCGAGCGGGAAATCGCCGGGGTCCCCACCTCTGCCGGCTTCTCGGTCTGCGCTTTGCTCATAAGTGGCGAGCGCGGTATTTCTGAAGAAACTGCTCCAGAGCTGACGCCTTCGATCCACAAGGAAGTTATGACATCTACAGGTACGCTGCCTTTAATTGGTTCGCGGAGCAGTCAGCCCGCCAAGAATCCGTTGAAATGGTCAATAGTGCCGGTGCTGCTGATGTTTCACGTTGGCGCAGTAGTGGCGCTTTTCTTCTTCAGTTGGACTGGGCTGTTCGTCGCGCTCCTTCTATACTGGGTCACCGGCGGTTTGGGACTTGGCATTTGTTATCACCGGCTGCTCACCCATCGCTCCTTCGCGACTCCCAGGTGGTTTGAGTACTTTCTTACGGTTTGCGGCGCAACGGCCATGGAAGGCGGCCCTCTTCTCTGGGTGGCTATCCATCGCAAGCATCACCAATTCGCGGACAAAGAGGGTGATCCGCACTCGCCGCGTGATGGCAAGTGGTGGGCGCATGCGGGCTGGGTCCTGACTGGCAATGCTTTGCGCCAAGACGTTGCAACGCTCAAACGCTACGTCCCTGATCTGGCCGAGGATCGCTTTCATGTCTGGCTCACGAAGTACCATCTTGCACCAATGGCTATCCTCGCGATTGTGTTGTTCGCTATCGGAGGATTTCGCTTGGTGCTGTGGGGCATTTTCTTGCGCACCGTCGTGGGACTGCATGCCACGTGGATTGTCAACTCGGCCGGGCATATTTGGGGTTCGCGCCGCTTCGAGACCCGAGACACGTCAACGAACAATTGGTTGATCGCGCTGGTCAGTTTCGGAGATGGGTGGCATAACAATCATCACGCTTACCCCGTCTCGGCGCGACACGGGCTCAAATGGTATGAAATTGATCTCAACTGGTACACCATTTCGATGCTTAAACAGCTCAGGCTTGTGTCGCACATTCATCGAGCCGAATTGTCCGCCGCGAAATTAACGCTTCGCGAGCGGAATGCTTCCGCCTTGGGTGATTGAACCATTGTGCGAGACGGCCTCCAAGTCCGGAAAACGTTTTGAAGAAGAACAACGACTCTGATGGAAACCCCTCTCCCAGTTACAGGTCAAAATCGGTTTCTGGCGCATCCGCGGTCAATGCTCGAGAGTTTCGTTCATAACGAGACTTCCGGATCGATCCTTCTCTTCGGAGCCGCCGTCGCGGCCCTTGCTTGGGCGAACTCTCCCTGGAGCGCATCTTACTTCGCTCTTTGGAAGCTTCCCTTGCAGCTGGGCCGCCGCCCTCTTCTCTCGATGGACCTGCATCACTGGATTGACGACGGATTGATGGTGCTGTTTTTTCTGACTGTTGGCCTTGAAATCAAGCGGGAGATCGTAAAAGGTGAGCTATCTTCTGTTCGCCAAGCGGCCCTTCCTATCGTGGCAGCGTTGGGCGGCATGATCCTTCCGGCTCTTCTCTATTTCACCTTGAATCGATCCGGGCCGGCCGCGCGGGGATGGGGAATTCCCATGGCAACGGACATCGGCTTCGCCATGGGCGTTCTCGCATTGCTCGGCAAGCGCATACCTTCGAGCCTGCGCGTCTTCATGCTTGCACTGGCTATCGTGGATGATGTCGGCGCGATCCTGGTAATTGCATTCTTTTATACTCCTGCGATTTCCCTGCCGGCTCTGGCGGCGGCTGCCGGTTTGTTGGTGCTGCTCATCGCAGTTGCAATGCTTCAGGCTCCTATTTCCGTCTATGCCGTTGTGGGCTTTTTTTTCTGGGCGGCAGTTCTGAGTTCCGGAGTGCATGCGACGATCGCTGGTGTGATTCTGGGGCTCATCGCGCCGATCAAGCCAAGATTCCGGCCTGAAGTGTTGGCTGAGAATGCGGAGCCTCTCGTGGAGAATTTCCGAAACCAGATCTTGAGTCGAGACAAATCGTCGGCGGAAGGCACACTCAATGCTCTGGATCAACTTCTCCGTGGCACTGATTCGATTGCCGAGCGCCTGGAAAGAACCCTTCATCCGTGGGTATGTTTCCTGGTACTTCCGTTGTTCGCTTTAGCCAGCGCAGGCGTCGTGTTGTCCACCGCACAACTGAAGCTGGCGGTTTCGAGCCCGATCGCGCTGGGCATCGTTTTGGGGCTGGTTGTGGGGAAGGCGGTGGGAATAACTGCGTTCTCTTTTCTGGCCGTGCGATTGAAAATTGCCGGGATGTCTGACGGCTTGACGTGGGCCGGGATTTCCGGAGTCGGCATTCTGGCAGGCGTTGGATTTACGGTCGCCCTCTTTATTAGTGGCCTTTCCTTCGGGGACGAGACTTTAGTCGCCACAGCAAAGCTGGCGGTTCTTGCGGCGTCCTTGGCAGCGGGCATCATCGGTTATTTCTATCTTCGATTCTCCCTCAGGGGCAATTCGTACGATCGTAATCCAGTGCGGCACTCGTAAGAACGATGGGTGAAGAGAAGATGGCATCGCACAACCTGTCTTGCGGTCCCAGCCAGCCGCGGGGCGGCCCCTGTCTGTTCTGACAATTGAACGGTTACCGGATGTTTGGTTAGGCTGTCCTGCATTCTGAAGTCGAGATCTTGCCAATCATGCGCCTTCGCTTCTTCCTGACAGCACTCATTTCGTTTGCGGCAGGGACTGCGCAACTCGCCGCGCAGGATTTGGCGCCGCGAGCCTACATAATCACGCCCGTACACGCCAATGCAGTCACGGTCACCTGGAGTTTCTTCGATGGCGGCGTGAACTTCAATGGCACCGTACCAATCGCCAACGCAACGGGAACCTACTATGTTCCGATTCTCAGCTATTATCACTCGTTGAATTTCTTTGGACGCTCCGCAAACGTCACCGCCTCACTGCCCTATGGCGTGGGGAATTTTAAGGGTGACGTCGCGGGACAACCTGAGCAGATATACCGCTCCGGCCTGCTCGATGCCGCTTTTCGACTTTCCGTGAACTTGTTAGGCGGCCGCGCAATGCAGGCGAAAGAGATGGCAAGCTGGAAGCAAAAGAGATTGCTAGGGGTAAGCTTGAAGGTGGTGGCGCCGACCGGCCAATACGACCCAACGAAGTTAGTAAACTGGGGGGGCAATAGGTGGGCTTTTAAGCCAGAAATTGGGTATTCCGAACGCTGGGGCCACTGGGTATTTGACGCCTACGCGGCGGTTTGGTTCTACACCAGGAACCCGGAGTCGTACGATGGGCCTGTCGTCGCCCCGCAGACGGAAGCCCCCATAGCCGCTCTCGAAAGCCATCTGAGCTACGACTTCAAGCAGCGTATGTGGATGTCGCTGGACGGAAATTTCTGGGCCGGCGGCATCGTCAGCTTGAGCGGTATACAAAATCTGGCGACAAAGCAAACAGGATCGCGAATTGGAGTGACGGCTTCCATCCCGATCAGCAAACACCAATCCATAAAAGCAAGCTACAGCGATGGCACCTATATACGATTCGGCGGAAACTATCAGAGCGTCTCGGTGGCATGGCAGTACTCCTGGATAGGCCATCCAAAATAAGTGCTAGCGAAGTACACACTCTCGCGCGTTGAAAAACGAGAAGAGACTTACATTTCGACGCAAGTCGGGCCGAAGTTGCAGCTCCGACCGCGCATTGACGCAAAGATTGAATGAGAGTTAAGCAAGTAAGTGGTCGGGGCGTGGAGATTTGAACTCCAGACCTCCTGCGCCCAAGGCAGGCGCGCTACCAGGCTGCGCTACGCCCCGACATGCAGTGCACACCTGATTCTAAGGCACTTTCCAACTTTACTGCTACTCCGATCCGGCATCTTTCTCCCGCGTGGGCCACAATTGCGCGAAATACATCCGCTGCAGCGTTCCCGCGCAGCAATCCCGCCCATTCCACCGGCCTGGCGGGAAAACCTGTGCCGCGACTCCGCCGCCGCTCTTCCGGTGTTGAACCGTCCATAATCTTCCAATGCAATCTGCCAGTCAGAGGGTAAAATCCTGCTCTGCTTTCCGTTAGGCGATTTGGAGGTTTTTCAATGGCCGCGAGTTTCCGGCAAATATTCGTCCTACTGGTGTTAATTCTTCAGGTATCGTCACCGCTTTCCTGTTTCGCGCAGCAGCCGCCGGCGCCCCCGCCCGCACCGTTACAACTCACCCTCAAGCAAGCCGTGCAGCTCGCGCTCAAACAGAATCCCCAGCGCGTGATCGCACAACTGCTGGTTTCCGAAAGCGATCGCAATAGCCAGATTGCCCGCTCTGCGCTGCTGCCCCAGGCAAAGGTCGCCGCGGCCGGCTCGATTAACCAATACAACGTTCAAAGCATCGAACGCGCCCCAAAGCCCGCAGAGCTTGGACCGTTTCAGGTCATCGAAGCAGGTCCCGTTTTTTCTCAAACTCTCCTCAATTTCCAGAAAATTCGCGCATACCAAATCGGCCGCGAAGGAACGCACCAAGCGCGGGCCGACGAGCAAACCACCCGCGAGATCGTGGTGAATGCCGTAGTTGACCAATACTTGCTGATCCTCCGCGCCCTGGCCACGCGCGATGCCGCGAACGCGCGAGTCGTGCTCGCTCAACGACTCTACGATCAGGCCACCGAATTGCAAAAAACCGGCATCGGTTTGAACATCGACACGGTGCGAGCGAACGTCGAATTACAGAACGAGCGCCAGAATCTGATCGACGCCGAGACGCTGACCCACACCACCAAGTATGGGTTGGCCGCGCTGCTCGATCTACCTCGCGATCAAGATCTTGAAGTCGCCGACCATTTGGATTTCTACGACGTTCCGGCCCTCGACAGACAAGCCTCGCTGGACCGGGCCCTGACCTCGCGACCGGAAATTCGTTCGTTAAATTCGCAGCAGCGCATTGCCAAGCTGACGACGGATGCCGCAGGCGAGCAACGCCTTCCCGCACTGGATTTTTCGGGCTTTTGGTTCTATCAAGGATCCCGCTTCAACAATGGCATTCCGGCCTACACCTATGCGGTCTCTCTGGAATTTCCAATCTTCACTGGCGGCCGAATTCACGCGGAAGAGGCGCGCGCCAAGCTGGAAGAACAGCGCGTCGCGGAGATTCGCCGCCAGCTGGAGGCGCAAATCGTCGATGAAGTAAAATCTGCTCTGGATGAGCTCACGGCCGCGCGTAATTCTGTGGACGTTGCAAATTTAGGTCTGCAGCTGGCGCAGGAAGAAGTTGCGCAGGCGCAGCGCCGCTTTGCAGCTGGGGTGACCACCAATGTCGAAGTGATCACCGCGCAAGACGCTCTGGCGCGAGCCAGCGACAATCAGATCGGCGCTTTGTATCAATTTAATCTGTCGCGCGCATCGCTAGCGCGCGCTATGGGCGAAATCGAAGCCATGTATACGAAGTAAAGGATGAACTGAATAATGAGCTCTACTCCTCCAACGCCGACTCCACCGCCCAGCGCTGCCGTTGCTGCGCCGACGCCGCCAGCGCTGCAACCGCCGCCACCTCCCGTTTCATTCAGGAGCCGGATTCAAAATCTGAGTCCCTTCGCGAAGGGCGCGATCGTCGTGGTCCTGCTTGCGATCGTCGTCGCGTGGTACATCTTCACCGGCCAGGTCACCACAGACGACGCCCAAGTGGACTGCCACATTACTGCGATGGCACCGCAGGTTCCAGGCTACGTCGTTAACTTGCTCATCAACGACAATACCGCAGTAAAACAGGGTGACCTGCTCGTGCAGATTGATCCGCGCGAGTACGAAGCAGAAGTGGCACAGGCCAAAGCCAATCTCGAATTCGCGGAAGCGCAGGCAAACTCCGCGCAAATCCAGATCGGTTTGACGCGTGCAACCACCACCGACAGCACCAGCGGAGCCGCCCATCAGAAGGAGTCCGATGCTGCCGATTACGTCAGTTCCCAGGCGCAACTTGAACAGTCCGCTACCGCAAATCTTCAGGTCGCGGAGGCCAACTTAGCTGCGAAACGAGCCACCAACGAACGCGCGCAGGCCGATCTGGCTCGCTACACGCCACTGCTCGGCACAGACGACGTTTCGAAGTATCAATTCGATGCCGTCGAAGCCACCGCGCGCGTAGCGAAAAGCGATCTGGCTGCAGCCGAGCAGCAACTTTCCGCCGCGCAACAAGCCGTGCTGATTGCGCGAGCCAATGCGCGTTCGGCTCAGGCGCGGGTTTCGCGCTCGGAGTCTCAATTCATGGAGACGAAAGCCCGCGAGCAGCAGGTGCCTATCGCGGAGGCTACCTACAAATCGGCGCTCGCCGCGGTGGAGCGCGCCAAGGCCGCGCTGCAACAAGCCGAGTTGAATCTCGCCTACACGCACATCACCGCGCCCATCACCGGACAAGTCGCGCAGAAATCCGTGGATCTGGGACAGTACGTTTCGCCGGGGCAGCTGCTTTTCACCATCGTGCCGCTCGATCAGGTATACGTCACCGCGAATTTCAAGGAAACGCAAATGGCCAACGTCGCCCCCCATCAGAGGGTTCGCATTCACGTGGATACCTATCGCGAAGATTTCGAAGGCGAGGTTGATTCCATCGCGGGCGCCACGGGATCGCAACAAGCCCTGCTGCCGCCGCAAAATGCGACCGGAAATTTCATCAAAGTCGTGCAGCGCATTCCGGTGAAAATTCTGGTGAAGCCAAACAAGAATCCAAATCTGGTGCTGCGGCCAGGGATGAACGTAGAAGCCACTATTTACACTCGCTGACGAGGAAAGAAGCGCGATGTCCTATCTAAGTGGCAGTCCCCCAGATTCCTGGGAGCTTGAAGAGGAACGCTTTCTTAACAGCGTGGTACCGAGCCTGCCTTACGCGCGCCGCATTGCCGTGCTCCTGACCCTTGGCATGGTCGCCGCGATCGAAATCTCCAACCGCCTTTCCATCAACGTGTTCCTTCCGGACATGCAGGGCAACGTAGGCGCCAGCTCCGATGAAATCAGCTGGGTGATAATTCTTTATAACGTTGGCTACCTCTGCTCAATTGCCATGGCCGCATGGATGACGCGTGTCTTGGGCGCCAGGCGTCACTTGCTGCTGAGCATCGCAATCTATGCGGTGGGAGCGATGGGCTGCGTGCTCAGCACGGGCAGTCTGGGGCAACTGCTAGCTTCGCGCTTGATTATGGGTTTCGGCGGCGGCGCGTTTCTGGTGCGCGTCGTTATCCTGTCCGGGTTGCTGTTTCCCGGGAAAGCGAGGATGGCAGCCGTAACACGGCTTTACCTGGTTCTCGCTGTTTTTGAAGTCCCGTATCCGGTCGTCATGGGGTGGGTTACGGATACTTTTCACTGGAATTATGCCTTCCTGGTCGATTTTCCCTTTCTGGCGATCGGTGCTTTTCTCATCTGGAAGCTGGTCCCGCCAGGATTTTTGTATGAGCGCCGGAAAGACAGCCAGGTTGACATCTGGGGCGCGCTTCTGCTGATTGCCTCGCTGGCGTGCCTGGAAACGGCGATCAGCCGCGGCGAACGCGATCTGTGGTTCCAGTCGAACTGGATTACCCTAGCACTGGTTACAGCAGTGATGCTGTTTATCGTGTTTCTCTGGTGGGATTACCGCCCAGAGAACCACTCGCCTGTCTTGCACTTACGCATGATCGTTCGGACCGCTTCTCTGCGTAGTTACTTTCTGGTGATTTTGGTTGTGGGAGCCTTCTTCGGCGCCGGGCTGTATGTCGTGCCGCAATATCTGCGATTCGTCCAAGACTATAGCGCGTTGCAGGCGGGCGGTTTTATATCGATGTACACGCTCGGCCTTGGGTTAGGGCTGCAGTTCGCTTTGCACTTGCTGATACCCCGCTTGGGTCCCGTGCGCACGCTCGCCGGTGGGTTGCTGACCTTAGTCGCGGCGTATCTCGCGATTTGCTATATCTGGACGCCCAGCACCCCCACCGTAGTATTGGCGCCCGCAATTCTCCTGCAAGGCTTTTGCATCGGGCCCGTTATCCTCGCTGCCGGGAACGTTGTCTCCGCCAATGCGCCGATAGCCCAGGTCAATGACATTTCAACAACGTACTTCTTCGTGCGCCAGCTCGGAAACACTTTCGGTGTCACGGCGGCAACCGTCTTGTTCGACCGCCGCATGACGCTGCATTCCTCGCGCCTCTTGGATGTGTCTAATCGTCTGGACGCGACGACGCGCTCCACGCTCGCGCAATATGCCAATTTGATTCACCGCAATGGCGGTCCTGGCAGCAATCCCGCGCTGGGCGCGTTGCAGCTCTTCCAAAATAATGTGATCACCCAGAGCAGGCTGTTCTCCTACATCGACATCTACTTTGGCTTGGCGGTACTAGGCGTGGTCGCCCTGATCTCGATAGCCGTCACGCGAGCAAGATCCAAACTCGGCTCCATCCATTTTCATCCGTGGTAGGTGCGAGAGTAGGGAAAGGCCTTAGGGGAGTCGTCTAGATGCAGCTTGGTATTGATAGTTTTGCGGCGGCCATCTCCGATCCGGCCACAGGTTTAACGCTGAGCCCGGTCGAGCGCATGCACCATCTGCTCGAAGAGATCGAGCTTGCCGATCGGGTGGGCCTGGACGTATTCGGCATTGGCGAACACCACCGCGCGGAGTTCCTGGATTCAGCTCCCGTTGTGATCCTCTCCGCTGCCGCCGCGCGCACGCAGAAAATTCGCCTCACCAGCGCGGTAACCGTTCTCAGCGCCTCCGATCCCGTTCGAGTTTTTCAGGAATTCGCGACGCTCGACCTGATCTCCCGGGGCCGCGCCGAAATTGTCGCCGGCCGCGGTTCATTCATTGAGTCCTACCCGCTGTTCGGCTTGCGTCTTGAAGATTACGACTCGCTCTTCGCGGAAAAACTCGATCTGCTATTGAAAATTCGCGCCAGCACGGAAGTGCACTGGTCCGGCAAATACCGCGCCGCCCTTACTGGCCAGGCAATCTACCCTCGTCCATTACAGGATCCGCTGCCGATTTGGGTAGGTGTCGGCGGCACGCCCGAATCGTTTGTTCGCGCGGGTATGCTCGGACTCCCGCTCATGGTCGCGATCATCGGCGGTGAGCCGATACGGTTCCGCCCACTCATTGACCTCTACCGCGAAGCCGGGCGCCGCTCCGGCCATTCCCCCGAGCAGCTCACCGTAGGTCTTCACTCCATCGGCTTTGTGGCAGACACCACTGACGAAGCCGCTGAAACTTTTTTTCCAGGCTACGCGCACACCTTTACCGAAATCGGTAAGGAACGCGGCTGGCCAGCCACCACACGCGCCCTATTCGACGCGCAGCGCGGACCTACTGGCGCGCTGTTGATCGGTGACTCCAGAACGGTCGCGAAAAAGATCCTGTATGTAAGCGAAGCTCTCGGTGGCATCTCTCGCATCACTTTCCAAATGGGTGTGTCCACACTACCGCACCAGAAAATGTTGCGCGCGATAGAGATCCTGGGAACACAAGTCGCTCCTCTTGTGCGAGACCAACTCTAGCACCGCCAAACGACGGTTGGCGCGTCACGAAGTTTACGACTGCCAGCCGCGGCGTGAGAGGCGCGGCGCCCTCTGGAATCCTCAACGATTGGCGCGCGAGCGTTCCGCGCTGATGGTCTATGAGACACCTGATGGCAAACCCGGCTTGACGTCCCCGCAGGCTGGTATAGGATTAAGTTCCCTTCTAAAAAACCGGCGTGACCACAGGCTGCCCTCTTACGGCCTTCAGGGTCATGTTCGGAATAGCAATCCCCCTTCTCGAGTTGGTGCACCATGAAGGCGAAGTTTCCGTTGAAGCGCAAGATACAACTAACATTCGGCGTCGCTATCGCGATGTTGCTGGCTGTGGGTACGATCTCGTATCGCGGCATGGCCGTTTCCGATGAGAGCGACCGTTGGGTACGGCACACTCACGAGGTTATCGAGAATCTACAGGATTTGAACGCGGCGATGGAGACCGCGGAATCCAGCTACCGCGGATTCGTCATCACCGGCGACGAAAATTCCCTGCAGCCCTATCTTCCCGCCATCGCCCGTTCTGAGCAGGCGCAGGCCAACATCCGCGACCTTACGGCGGATAACTCCGTTCAGCAACTCAGGATCCGGAACCTGATGAACCTGGCCGACCGAAGAGTGCAATACGCGGAGAACGTCATAAGCCTGCGACGGACTAAAGGCAGGGACGCAGCTGCCGATTTCGTACGGGCAGGCGGCGGACAACAGGTCATCGACCAGTTCCAAGAGGTCGTTCGCGACATGCAGCACGAAGAGCTCCGATTATTAGTGATGCGCGAAGCGGATGCTCGACGACACTCGCACCAGTTTAAAGCCGTGCTGATCTTCGGAACCGTGCTGGGTTTGCTGCTCGCCATCGCCGCGGGCTGGAGCGCGCAGCGTAAGAACTTCGAAAGCGAGTTCGCCGAGGAGGTGCACAAGGCATCCGGGGCAAAATATCGCGGCCTTTTGGAAGCAGCTCCAGACGCAATGGTCGTCGTGAATCAACGCGGCGAGATCGTTCTTTTGAACTTGCAGGCGGAGAAACAGTTCGGGTACCACCGCGATGAGCTGGTCGGCCAGAAAGTGAAGAACATCATTCCCGAGGGCTTTGCCGAACGGCTGGTGGCCGACGGCACGCGCAGCGCCGCGGAAGCGCTAGCGCAGCAGATCGGTACGGGCATCGAGTTGATTGCGCGCAGAAAGGACAGCACCGAGTTCCCGATCGAGTTGATGCTGAGCCCGCTAGAGAGTGCCGAAGAAATTCTTGTAACCGCGGCGATTCGGGACATCAGCGTGCGCAAGGAAGCCGAAAAGCATCTGGCGCGCATGGAAGGCCGCTATCGCGGGCTGCTCGAAGCGGCTCCAGACGCGATGGTGGTAGTGAATCAGAAAGGCGAAATCGTTTTGCTGAACGTGCAGGCCGAAAAACAGTTCGGCTATCGCCGCGATGAACTCGTCGGCCAGAAAGTGAAAAACATAATTCCCGAAGGTTTTGCCGAACGGTTGATCGCGGATGAAAAGCGTTCAGTGGAAGACGCTCTGGCGCAGCAGATCGGTACGGGCATTGAGTTGATTGCGCGCAGAAAAGATGGCACGGAATTCCCAATCGAACTGATGCTCAGCCCTCTTGAGAGCGCTGAAGGAATCCTGGTGACGGCCGCGATTCGAGACATCAGCGTGCGCAAGGAAGCCGAAAAGCATCTGGCGCGTATGGAAGGCCGCTATCGCGGGCTGCTCGAAGCCGCGCCGGACGCCATGGTCGTGGTGAATCAACAAGGTGAAATCGTTCTGCTGAACGTGCAGGCCGAAAAACAGTTCGGCTACCGCCGTGATGAACTCGTCGGCCAGAAAGTGAAGAATATCATCCCGCGAGGCTTCGCGGAGCGGCTGATCGCCGATGAAAAGCGTTCCGTGGAAGACGCGCTGGCTCAGCAGATCGGCACGGGGATCGAGCTCATCGCAAGGCGCAAAAATGGCAGTGAATTCCCAATTGAGATCATGCTGAGCCCGCTGGACAGCGCCGAAGGCATCCTGGTGACGGCGGCGATTCGCGACATCAGCGTGCGGAGGGAAGCGGAAAAGCATTTGGCGCTCATGGAGGGCCGTTACCGTGGATTGTTGGAAGCTGCTCCAGACGCGATGGTGGTGGTGAATCCGAGCGGAGACATAGTGCTGTTGAACGTGCAGGCAGAACAGCAGTTCGGCTACCGACGCGACGAGCTCGTGGGCCAGAAAGTGACCAACATTATTCCCGAGGGCTTCGCGGAACGGCTCGTGGCGGACGGTCTGCGCTCCGCCGAAGACGCACTCGCGCAACAAATCGGCACGGGCATTGAACTCGTCGCGCGAAGAAAGAATGGAACGGAATTCCCCATCGAGATCATGCTCAGCCCATTGGACAGCGCCGAGGGAATCTTGGTAACGGCAGCGATTCGCGACATCAGCGTGCGCAAGGAGGCCGACAAACACCTGGCGCGCATGGAAGGCCGATATCGTGGGCTGCTCGAGGCCGCGCCAGACGCGATGGTCGTGGTGGATCAAAAAGGGGACATCGTTCTGCTGAACGTGCAAGCCGAAAAACAGTTCGGCTATCACCGCGATGAACTCGTCGGCCAACGCATGAAAAACATCATTCCGGCCGGCTTCGCCGAACGGCTAATCGCCGACGCTCTGCGCTCCACTGAAGACGCGCTGGCCCAGCAGATCGGCACGGGCATTGAAATCACCGGAAAGCGCAAGGATGGCAGCGAGTTTCCCATCGAAATCATGCTGAGCCCGCTGGAAAGCGCCGAGGGCACCCTGGTGACGGCGGCGATCCGCGACATAACCACGCGCAAGGTCGCCGAAGCTCATCTTCTATATAAGGTTGAGGAATTGAACCGGTCGAACGAGGAACTCGGTCAATTTGCCTACATCGCCTCGCATGATTTGCAGGAGCCGCTGCGCATGGTGGCGAGTTACACGCAATTGCTGGCTCGGCGCTACAAGGGGCGGCTGGACTCCGACGCCGACGAGTTCATTACCTTCGCGGTGGATGGCGCCAATCGCATGCAGAGATTGATTCAGGACTTGCTGGCCTATTCGCGCGTGGGCACCAAGGGGAAGGATCTGGTGGAAACCTCCAGCGAAGCGGCGCTAGAACGCGCGACGCTGAATCTACGCGGTGCCATCGCCGATAGCGGCGCGATGGTCACGCACGATCCCCTGCCCGCCGTGCTGGCGGACGAAACGCAGCTGGTGCAACTGTTCCAGAATCTGGTCGGCAACGCCATCAAATATCAAAACCCCGGAGTTCCGCGCATACACATTTCCGCCATCAAGAATGGCGGCGGTAAATGGACGTTTTCGGTACGCGACAACGGTCTTGGAATTGACCCGCAGTATTTCGACAGGATCTTTGTGATGTTCCAGCGGCTGCACAAACGGGAAGAGTTTGCGGGCACCGGAATCGGCCTGGCGATCTGCAAGAAGATCGTCGAGCGCCACGGCGGCGAAATTTCAGTCCAGTCGCAGCCCGGCAAGGGATCCACGTTCAGCTTTGCCCTCGCAGGAAGTGGGGTGAAATCGTGAAGTTCATAGGAGAAGACGGCATGCCCATCGAAGTTCTACTAGTGGAAGACAGTCCGGGCGATGTGCGGTTGACGCAGGAAGCTTTTCGCGGCGCCAATCCGTCCATTCGTCTGCATGTCGCGACGGACGGCGTGGAGGCTATGGCGTTTCTAAGGCGCGAGGGTATCCATGACCAGGCGCCGCGACCGGATCTGATTTTACTCGATCTAAATCTGCCCAAAATGGATGGCCGCGAGGTTCTGGCGCACATCAAGGAAGATGCCACGCTCAAAACCATACCGACCGTAATCCTCACGACTTCCGATGCGGAAGCTGACATCGTGAAAAGCTACCAGCTGCAGGCGAATTGCTACCTCAGCAAGCCCGTGCAGTTGGATGTGTTCGAGAGCCTGGTGGGCAGCATCAACGATTTCTGGCTGACCAAGGTGAAATTACCACAGCAAAAGTAAGCTCATGACCAAGCGAGCGATCAAACTGCTGCTCCTGGTGGAGGACAACGCGGGAGACGCTCGTTTGATTCGCGAGATGTTCAACGAGCAAGGCGCGAACGATACTGAGTTGCTGCGCGTCGGGAACATGAGCGAGGCCGAACAGTGCCTTGCCGAGCATCCTATTGACATTATTCTGCTGGATCTCGGCCTGCCCGATTCACAGGGACTGGAAGCCGTGCGCCGGGCGCACGCCGCGGCCCCACGTGTTCCGCTCGTGGTGCTAACGGGTTTGGACGATGAGTCGCTGGCCGGACAAGCCCTGCAAGTGGGCGCGCAAGACTACCTCATCAAGGGCCAGATTGAGACCAGAGGACTGCTGCGCGCTTTGCGTTACGCGGTGGAGCGCAAGGCCATGGAAGAGGCGTTGTTCGTCGAGAAGGAGCGCGCGCAGGTTACTCTGAATTGCATCGGCGACGCCGTGATTTGCACGGACGCCGCCGGAAACATCACCTTCCTGAATATGGTCGCTGAGAAAATGACGAGCTGGTCCCGGCAGGAAGCGGCGGGCCGGCCTATGGCCGAAGTCTTTCGCATTCTGGACGCCACCACCCGCGAGGTCACGCCCAATCCGATGGAGAGATCGGTCGAGCAGAATCGTACGGTGCACTTGCCCTTGAACTGTATCCTGGTGCGGCGCGATGGCACGGAGATTCCCATCGAAGATTCCGTCGCGCCCATCCACAACCGCGAGGGAAAGGCTACCGGAGCGGTGATCGTCTTTCGGGATGTGAGCGCGGCGCGCGCCATGGCGCTGGAGATGACCCATTCGGCGCAGCACGATTTTCTGACAGGCATGCCGAATCGCATGCTGCTGAACGACCGCGTGAACCAAGCCATAACCTGGGCGCAGCGGAATTCGAAAAAAGTCGCCGTCCTGTTCCTGGACCTGGATGGATTCAAGCACATCAATGATTCCTTGGGCCACCCGACGGGCGACAAACTCTTGCAATCGGTCGCCAGACGCCTGGTGGATTGCGTGCGCGCCTCCGATACCGTGAGCCGCCAGGGTGGCGATGAATTCGTAGTGCTGCTCACCGAGGTGGGGTTATCCGAGGACGCGGCTATCACCGCGCGAAGAATGTTGCAGACGGTGGCCGAGGCTCATTCCATTGACCAGCACGATTTGCACGTCACCACCAGCATTGGCGTGAGCGTGTTTCCCGACGACGGCTCGGACGCGGAGACGCTGATCAAGAACGCGGACACCGCCATGTATCAGGCCAAGGAAAACGGGCGGCAGAGCTATCAATTTTTCAAGCCTGCGATGAACGTGCGCGCTGTGGAGCGCCAATCCATCGAAGAGAGCCTGCGGCGCGCGCTGGAGCGCGAAGAATTTCTGGTGCACTATCAGCCCAAGGTCAAATTGAGCACCGGCCAGATTTCCGGCGCGGAGGCTTTGATTCGCTGGAAGCATCCCGTGCGCGGGCTGGTACCTCCGGGTGATTTTATTCCCATCGCGGAAGACTGCGGCTTGATTGTGCCCATCGGCAACTGGGTGCTGCGCGAGGCGTGTAAGCAGGCGTGCACGTGGGTGAAGGACGGCTTGCCTGCGATCACCATGGCGGTGAACATCTCCGCGATGGAGTTTCGCGACGAGGATTTTCTCGACGGCGTTTTCAGAATCCTGCAGGAGACGAGCCTCGATCCCAAATTACTGGAACTCGAACTCACCGAAAGCGTCCTGATGAAACGCGCTGAGTCCACGCAGTCCATCCTGAAGATACTGCGGGCCAGCGGCATTCAGCTGGCGGTGGATGATTTCGGCACTGGCTATTCCAGCCTCAGCTATCTGCGGAAGTTTCCGATTGACGCATTGAAAATCGATCAGTCTTTTATCCGCCAGATCACAACCGCTCCCGACGAAACCACCATCGTCACCGCCGTGATCAGCATGGGCCGCAGCCTCAAGCTGCGCGTGGTGGCCGAAGGCGTGGAAACCCACGAAGAGCTGGCATTTCTTTACGCGCGGCAGTGTGACGAAGCCCAAGGCTACTATTTCAGCCGGCCGGTTCTTCCCGAACAGTTCGCGAGATTGCTCGAAAAAGGAATACCGGAACCAATGCTCAGCTGAAAGCCGCGCCGGAATCTTCGCTTGTAGATCGTCCGCTAGCTCAGAATGTTCACGAAATAAAATTCGGCCGCGTCGCGCTTGCAGTGCGGTCGTGTGTTGACGCGAGCGAGCTGCCCGCACGCGTGTGGTATTCGGCCGCTCCGAATGGCTGATCGCGCAATCGGCTGAGCCAAAATTACGGCGCGGGCGACTCCGGCTTGAGGGCTTGCTTGCCAGTAAGTTGTGTCTTGTCCGGCCGTGCAAATTCGTAAATCCCCGCAGGATCGGCAACCAGCAGGATGCGATCCGGTTCGACCAAAATTCCCACGGGCTGCAACGCGGCGCCCTGGGACGTTGCCACGCGGTAAATATCCAGCAAATTTCCGTCTCGGTCGAAGTGCAGCAGCATGTCGTCGATCGCGGCCCACACTTGCTGGCTCGCGCCGTCCACGCCCAACGCGTGAATCACCGGCTTCGCGGTTACATCCGGCTCGCGTTCGGTGAACTTCACTACGCCGGCAAAACTGTTTAGGCCGTCTTGCCGGAAGCCGCGGTGGTACTCGCCGTATTCGCCGTGTCCCGCGCCCGCGCTTTCCACTCCTCCTCCACTCGCTGGTCCGCCAGTAAAATGGCTTCCGGGCGAGCCTGCGGCACCTGCTTCCGCGCCTACTGCTCCGGCCGCGCCTGATGACGGGCCGCCCGGGCCATCTGCGCCCGTGTGATGTTCAAATCCGCCGCCGAAGCCGCCGAAGCCAGGAAAAGCTCCGGGGCCAAAAATCCCTGGTGCGCCGAAGCCTCCGCCCGGTCCGCCCACACCCAGCAGCGCGTTGAAGTCCGGCGTGTCGTCGTAGGTGTAATTGGACGAGACTTTGCCGCTGTCGCTGGTCGCCGAAAGCGAGCCGCTGAGATCGGAGCCGTAGGCGGAAGCCGTTGCATTCGTCGTCGGATCACTGTCGCTGCTGTCTCCGTTAGCAGTGCCGGTCGAGCCCGCCGCGCCGGAAGTTGTCGTGCCTCCGGTGCCGCCCGGCGCAGCGGAGCCGCCGCGACGTCCGCCGCCGTGGCCGCCGTTCGCCGTGAATATAGGGCCGCCGCCCCCCACCGAGTACATGCTGCCAAACGAAAACATTTCGCCCGGGCCGGCCATGCCGGAAATGCGCATACCCAACTGCACCTGAGATTTATCGTGATTGATGTCTGGGATTAATGAGTTCGCGGAGATTTCGGCTTCGTAGCCCGCATAGCCGAAGCGGTCGTATTTTCGGAATTTGGGATCTTTCAATGAAGTGAATACGAAATAAATATCACCGGCGCCGCCGCTGTAAAGTTTCCCGACGTCCATCGCGTATGCAGGCGGCGGGCCAGTCGGATATCCTGCGGCGTAGCCTGCCTCGGAATCCGCGGAAACGCTCAGGGCCGGCACCGTAAGCTGGCTTGGATCATTGACGGCATCGGAGATATTTCCGAAGCTGCGCAACAATTTGCCGTGCTCGTTCATCACGCGCACTAGGTGATCGCTGCGCAGCGTCAGCACCGCGAATTCCCCATTCGCCAGCGCAACCACCGACATCGGCGCGTTGACCCGGACATTCGCCTCCAGCGCGCCGTCCGGCGTGTATATTTTTACGGCATTCGCGCCGCGATCTGCGACAAAAATACGCCCGGAGGCCGCATCCCGGTCGAAGTCCACGGCGAACTTGATCGCTGCGGCCGGTACCGCTTCCCGGGCCTGCGCGGTGGGAATTTGTCCGATGCGTGTTCCTTCAGCGTTGTATATCCAAATGATGCTGGCGGGGTCCGCCAATACATAGTAGTGACCGGCGGCATCGCGTTCGATAGCCTCCGCTCCCCGTCCCACGTCTGGAAATACTCTTCCGCGCGCGTGCAGCACCGTCTGCACGCCTTGGGCTTGCGCGGGGGATTGCACGCCGGCGAACAACAGCGCGCACGCCACGAGTAAAATCGCTGCCCGCGATACGAATCTCGAGATTCGCCCAAGATTTCCCGCTTGCTGCCACATCTCCCTTTGCCCCCAACCATTTGTTCCGAACAGATGCAGCTGGAAATACCGTGGGTTGCTACCAGCGTTTACAATGCTTTTACCTACTTTGGTTCCCCGCTGCTGAGACCCGGTACGTCGGTGGTATTTCCGGTTAACCACCGCAAAAGTTCCGCAATTTCGGGGAACTAGTCGGTCAAGTCCACCATTCGGAGTCACGCGAAACGCGTTCACCCGCGCGCCAACCGCTGATTTCTGGAACTCTTGCGCCATTGAAACTGAATTAGTTAGCGGCGCGGGAGTTCAGATTTCGAAAGCGGTGGCAGGATTGGCCTATTACAATCGAGGCATCGCCGCGGCCCCGACGGCGCGACTGCGTGACCGCCATGGAAGCTTCTCGGCTCGAGGGAACGTCATTCTTATTCGCCACCAAGGGAAGGTTCTGGCGCTTCTGCTGTTTTGGCTCGCCAGCGGGATACCAAATTTGGCGCAGCAGCCGGTTACCGGCGCGGTCCGGACGGCCGAAGGTACGCCAGTCCCCGCCGCGACCGTGCGTCTGATCAATACTGAAACGAATAAAACCTGGCTGAGTTGGACCGACGAATCCGGCAAATTCGATTTTCCGCAGATTCCCGCGGGTTCTTATAGCCTGGAAGCCAGCCAGCTGGGATTCGCGAACGCGTCGCTCGTCATGCAGGTTCCGGTGGTGCCGCCCGGTCCCATTCCCATCGTTTTGCGCGTGGCAACATTGGCAGAGTTGGCGGCGAAACCCGAGGCGACGCGCCCGCCACGATCTCCTCGCGCGCCGAGCGGCTCTTCAAATCCCAATAACGCCAATGCAGCGGGCCCAGGCAGGCAGCACGGTGGACGTGGCAGCCAGGTGCCTGCGGGCATAAGCAACGCGATCAGCGCCGGCTTGGCGGGCGGTGGCTTCGAACAGACAGACCTGACGGATGAAGGCGCTGGCGGCCCGACAGGCGCTACCAACGCGCCCGCAAATGAATCAACGCAAATCGCGGCGGAGCTACCCTCAGGCGCGGGTACCAGCGCCACCTCCGATTCATTCTTATTGCAAGGAACTGTCGGACAGGGCCTCGCGGGAAATGGTCCGGGCGGTTTCGGCCAAAACGGATTGATTCCGGGGAACCCCGCCGGGGAAGGAGGGCCGGGTGGACAGGGACCTGGCGGTGGTCGTGGAGGGCCGGGAGGAGGCGGCGCCGGTGGCTTTGGTGGGCCCGGGGGTGGTGGCGGAGCTTTTGGCGGAGCACCTGGCGGTGGCGGGATGTTCGGAGGCGGTGGAGGCGGCGGGCGCGGAAGGCTAAATCGCCAGGCCGTGAATCGCATTCGCTTCAGTGTTTACAATCGCTACGAAAATTCCGTATGGGACGCCAAACCCTATTCGATTACCGGCAATCCGGTTCCAAAGCCGAGCCACTACGACGAACGATTCGGCGTCAACGTCGGTGGGCCGCTGAAAATTCCGCATATTTATAACGGCAGCGACAAAACATTTTTCTTCATCAACTACCAGCACGAAACGCAATCGAGCGCGCTGGACACGTATTCCACTGTGCCCACGGCCGCGGAACGCACCGGAAATTTCTGCGGCCTGGGAGTCACGCTCTACGATCCGTTTTCGAATTTCACCGGCCCGAGAGCTCCACTCGGCAACGGCTGTCAGATTCCCGCGATCAATACGGCTGCGGCTGGGCTGCTCGCGTTCTATCCCATGCCGAATTTGCCCGGCACGGTGCAAAATTATTTGTTGCAGACGACGGTACCCATCAACAGCGACACGTTGAACCTGCACGTGCTGCACACTATCAATTCCAAGTTCAGCCTGAACGGCGGGTATAACCTGAATTCCCAGCGGCAGAATACGTTCGGCAATTTTCCAGATACGGCCGGCACACAATCTACGCTGAGCCAGTCTGTCACGTTGGGGCTGTCGCACAACTGGACGTCGCGCCTCGTGGAAACCACGCAGCTGAATTGGAGCCGGAGCCGTGCGCAAGTGCTGAGCGACAATTCCTACGTGAACAATGTCGCGGGAGACCTGGGAATTACCGGCGTCTCTACTGCGCCCTTAACCTACGGCATTCCCGCGATTGGCCTCACCAGCTTTTCTGCGTTGAACGATCCGGTGCCGTCGCTGGTGCGCAATCAGACTCTGCGATTAAGCGACAGTTGGAAATGGGTCCACGGGACGCACACGTTAACCATTGGCGGGGAGCTGCGCCGCATCCAGCTGAACTCCGAAGCGGATCCCGTACCGCGCGGGTCATTCAACTTCACCGGCGTGATGACCTCGCAATTGACCACGACGGGCCAGCCCGTCCCTGCAACACCGCAGACCCAACCTTATTACCAGCTCGCCGATTTTCTGCTCGGCCTTCCCTACAGCACCACCGTACAATTCGGCCCGAACATTTATCTGCGCAGCTGGGATTTCATCGGTTACGGCCAGGATGACTGGCGAATGACTAAGGAGTTTACGCTGCTCTACGGCCTGCGCTACGAAGCCGTCACTCCGCCTGTGGACAAATACAACCAGATTGCGAATCTCGACATGAATTCCACGGCCACGGCTGTGGACGTGGTCACACCCGGCGGCGTGGGAATGTTTAATGGCTCGTACCCGCGCGCGTTGGTACACGGCGATTACGGGAATTGGGCGCCGCGCATTGGCTTCGCGTGGTTGCCCCGATTTATCAAACCGAAGACCGTGATCCGCGGCGGCTATTCGATTTTTTACAACGTGGCGATTTACAATTCGCTGGCGCAGAAATATCTCTCGTATGAGCCGCCCTTCGCCACTTCGGAAAACCTGATCACTTCCGGCACCCAAGTGCTGACTCTCGAAAATGGTTTCCCCAGCATCAGCACGATTAGCAATCGCGGCGGCGTCAATTCTTTTTACAAAGATGGCTACGCGCAGATCTGGACTCTCGGCACCGAAACATCCTTCTCGCAGAACTGGATCCTGGATCTGACCTACACCGGGACAAAGGGCACCGACCTGGATCTGTTGCGCGCTCCGAATCGTGCACCTCTCGGAACGAGTCCCCTTGACACTCAAGATTCGTTCCAGATTCCCTATGCCAATAGTTTTTACTACGACCAATCCGGCGCGAATTCGATCTACAACGCGCTGCAGGTGCGCCTGGTGCATCGCTTCACGCACGGCCTGTCGCTGCAAGCGTTCTACACTTTTTCCAAATCGCTCGATAACGCCAGCACCATCGGTGGCACCACTCCCGTAGTCGTACAGCAGGACGGTAACTACGCCGCGGAGTGGGGACTTTCTTCCTTCGACGTGCGAGACCAGCTGCGCTTCCTGACGTTGTACGAATTGCCGTTCGGCGAGCACCATCATCTGGCCACTCATGGATGGGCTGAAAAAGCTCTCAGCAATTGGCGGTTGCAAAATATCCTCACCTGGCAGACCGGAACGCCGGTCACGGCTTACCTGGGCGGCACAGAATCGGACAATGGCACCGGAGCGAGTTTCTCGCTGCGCCCCGATCAAGTAGCCCAGCCGAACCTGGGAATTTGCGGTGGCTCGCCGCTCGCGTTCTTCAACACCGCCGCATTTGCCACGCCGGCCACTGGCACCTACGGCGACGAACGCCGCGGCTCGATCGAAGGCCCGTGCAAATTCAATTGGAATATGTCGCTCGCGAAATCTTTCCGATTTGGACCGCGCGAGCGGCATCATCTGGATATTCGCTGGGAAGTCCAGAATCTGACGAACACGCCGGCGTTCTCGGGGCTTTCAGCCACGCTGGGATCTTCGTCACTTGGACGCGTGACGAGCGCTGGTTCGATGCGTACCATGGACGTGATGGCGCGGTTTAATTTCTGATGCGAGAGCTGGCCTACAAAATCGCGACGATTTGGCTCGCGGCTGCGCTGGGCGCGGGACCATCTGCGGGGCAAGCAGAGCAGCAATCCAGTAGTCAGCCCGCGCCGGTGGTGGTCGCGCCGCCCTCGCCTGCCACAGCACCGCCGCCCGCCCAGCAAACTCCCGCGCAGCAGGCTGCTGCTCATCAGTCATCCGCCGTTCTGCGCAGTTTGTCGGATCTGGTGCGCATTGACGTGGAAGTCACCGACAAGTCCGGCAAGCCGATGAAGGGTTTGACTGCAAACCAATTTACGATCACGGACGAAGGCAAGCCACAGGCAATCACCTCTTTTTCATACTCCGACATTGAAGCAATCGAAACCGCGACGGCCGACGACACCAAGCCCATCGTCGTGTCGGTTGATAACGATGGCCCGAATTCGCCTTCCGCCGACGCGATCAGCGAAGCTTTGCGCGACCGCCGCCTGATCGTGCTGTTCTTCGATCTCACTTCAATGCAAACGGACGACCTGATTCGCGCGCATGATGCGGCGGATAAATTCGTGAAGCAGCAGATGACCAAGGCCGACGTGGTTGCCGTCATCGTTTTTTCCACCCGGATAAATGTCCTGGCCAATTTCACCAACGATCGCACCGTTCTGAACAAAGCGATCGCACAGTTGACGCCGGATAATTCCGCGAACCTCGCGAGCCCTCTCTACGCCGCAGCAGCCAACGGCGAATACGACGTTCAGGAATATACCGGTGCGGCCTACACGCCAGACGAAACCGAATTCAACGTATTCAATACCGACCAGAAGCTCGCGGCCGTCGAAGGTCTTGCGGACGTACTGGGCGGAATCCCCGGACGGAAAGCACTGGTCGAATTCACCGGCGGCATCACGCAGACGGGCGAGGAAAATCGCACGCAGCTGCGCGCCGCGACGGACGCAGCGAATCGCGCCGACGTTTCCATTTATTCAATTGACTCGCGAGGGCTGCTAGCCGCACCTCCGGGCGGTGACACCACGACGAACGCCGCAACGGGGACCTCGATGTTCACCGGCGCGTCCGTTTTCCATCAGACTGACCAGCGCGAAGATTCGCGCGACACGCTCGCGACCCTTTCCACGGACACGGGCGGAAGGGCCTTCTTCGATCTGGGCGATTTGAGCGATGCGTTCCCCGCCATCCAGCGGGATAACAGCGGTTACTACCTCGTCGGCTACAATCTCGGCCCTGAGGTAAAACACGATGGCCGCTGGCGCGCCATTCGCGTGAAGGTCAACGTTCCGGGCGCGCATGTCCGCTATCGCGATGGATATTACGCGCCGCGGGATTTTCAGCACCTGGAGAAAGAAGACCGCGATCAGCAAATCGCCGACGCCATTAATTCGGATCACCCGATCGTCGAACTTCCGGTGGCTGTGGAAACCGGAATTTTCCGGCTGAGCTCGACGCAAACCTACGTGCCCGTCGCCGCGAAAATCGCCTCCAGCTCGCTCGATTGGGCGCAAAAACACAACAAGCAGCACACGGAATTCGATTTTGCGGTGGAAGTGCGCGCCATGCCGTCCGCCCAGATCGTCGCGCAATTGCGCGATACCATCACAGTTAACCTGGATCCTGGACATTTTGAACAGGTGCGCCATAGCAATTTGCTGTATCAGGGCGGTGTGGTTCTGGCGCCGGGACATTACCGCCTGAAATTCGTCGCACGCGAAAATGAATCAGGAAAGATTGGCACGTTCGAGCAAAATCTAGTGGTGCCGGCAGCGCAGCCGGAAAAAGTGACGCTCAGCTCCGTGCTGCTGTCGAGCCAGCTGGTTCCCATCGAGAAGTCATCTGAGGTGGCGACCAAAGGCCAGGGCGTGCGCGCGAAAATCACGAGTTCGCCACTCGATATGGAAGGCCAAAGAATTATTCCCAGTGTGACGAACTATTTTACGCAGGGTCAGACGCTGTACGTCTTTCTGCAAGCGTACTATCCCGAGAAAGCCGGCAAGAACGAGCCGTTCGATCCGAATTCGCTTCGCGCGGGCCTGGTGTTTCTGCGCAACGGGATTCAGATAAACGCCACTCCGCTGATCGCGCCCGCGCAAGTGGATACGAAAACCCACACCGTAACGTTCCGCATCAGCTTGCCGCTGCAGAAGCTACCCACCGGACGATATACGGTGCAGGTGATCGCAGTTGCCCCGGGCACGCAACATTCGGCATTTGGCCGAGCGTACCTCGCGCTGCAGCAAAATCCAGCGGCAGCTACCCCGCCAAGCCCTTGAGATTAGAATGGGCGCCAAGTAGTTCTCGCGCACGCGAGCGCTCGCTGCAACTTTGAGGCGCGGCGCACGCCGCTAGCGACCGATGTAAAATCCCTCGCGTGTTTGCACCACAGCGTCCTTCTGTTTCACGGTTAATTCGATTTTGTGATAACCCACGTCCGCATCGGTTTTATCCGGCGTGTAGCCCAGTGCATATTGATTGCGCAGTTCTTCGTCTATTTCCGCGTAAATCTGATCAATGGTCTCTTTCTTGGTGACTTCGAAGAAGCGTCCGCCGGTTTCCTTCGACAATTGCTGCAGAATTTTCTTTCCGTCGGGACGCGATTCCTGCGGATAGTGCCGGTGTCCACCGCCTCCCATACCGCCTCCCCCCATTCCGCCCATATGGCCGCCGCTGTATCCTCCGCCGTTTCCGTATCCCTCTTTATCAGCGAACAGGATCGAGTACACCTCGGTGTCGGCGCGCTGTGCCGTTTCGATGGCGTCGCGCAAAGTTTCCTTGCTGCCGCGATCCACGCCGTCCGTAAGCACCACGATCGCTTTGCGTCCCTGCTGCTTCTTCATCAGCTCGTCTGACGCTAAAAACACCGCGTCATACAGCAAAGTGCCGCCGCCCCCGCCATAACCCCCGTGCGAGCCGCGTCCGCCACCACCACCGCCGCCACCATAGCCGGGATCGCCGCCTGAAGAGCCTCCATCACTTGCTTGCGAGAATTGCGGCCGCCCCAATTGATCGAGCGACGCTTCCAGCTTCTGCCGGGACGAAGTCAGGTCCTGCAGCAATTCCACCTCACGGTCGAAGTGGATTACGAACGCCTTGTCCTTGTCCTCGCGCAGCAAATGGTCAATGAAAGCGTGGCTGGCGTCGCGCTCCTGGTCCAGCACGCGCCGTTGGCTCATGCTGGTGTCCACCAGCAGGCCCAGAGTGAGCGGAAGATCGGAATCCGGTGCGAAGTACGTAATCGTTTGCGGATGGCCGTCCTGCTGCAGCGCAAAATCATCCTTCGTCAAGTTGCGCACGAGCGCCCCATGTTTATCGCGCACCGTGACAAACATGGTGACCATCTTCACGTTCACCGAAATCGTCGGGCCTTGCTGCTGGCTAAGCAGAGGGGCGCCTGCGAGCGGCAGGAGCGCCACACAAAGAAGCAACGCAAGATTTCGGCTGCCGAATGACTTCCGGGTTGCGAAGCTACGCACACGTGCGCTCACGCTCTCTATTGGCCGTCGTCCACCGGACCTGAGTGATTCACTCATTAACTTGTTCACCTCAAATTCCCTGGTCCTTCTCTGGGCGCAGCTCCATCCACGCTGCGTCTGTCAGACGATTCAGCAACGGGAGCCGGGAAGTTCCAACATTTTGGAGGTCGAACCGAGCGAGCTTAGAGGGGCGTAGAGAAAACTCTGCGCTAATCGAGGTAAAATCCGGGCTCAGAAACGAAAAGAGCCTGCGTCCTTGGGGGAGGCCGCAGGCTCTTTTCCAGGGTGGACAAACTAGAACGTAAATCTGCCGCCGATCTGCCACCAACGCGGCAGGAACTGGCCTGTCGCCTTGCCGAAGTTGCCGTCCAGGTTGTTGGTATCCATATTCTGCAGGTTTACGCGGTTGAACAGGTTGAAGAACTCAAACCGGATCTGGAAATTAAATCTCTCCTTGAACCGGTTGTCCTTGTAAATGGCCGCGTCCGTCTCGTAAAAGTTCGGTCCGCGGAATCCGTTCTGTTTCTCGTTGCCTTCAGTTCCCAGAGTTGGTGCCGTAAATTGCGTCGCCGGATTGGAGAACACGCCATTCAGAAACGCCGACCGAGACGTGCCTTGCTGGTAGTTGGTGACGTTGGGGTAATCGAGGTTCGTACCGTCTGCGTTGTAGTCTCCGCTGTTAGGAGCCAAGCCCGTGATTGGATTGGCGAACGACGGGCACCCAGTTGGGCCAAACTGGCAAACCGGCGCAAACGCGTTGGTATTGATAACCGTGAATGGATAGCCACTCTGGAGGATGACGGTCCCAGTAATGCCCCATCCACCGGTCAAGTGGCCAACCAAATCCTTCCCGCCGTTCAAACCTTGAATTTGATAATTACCTACCAACGAGAAGCGGTTCGGCGCATCCCAGGGAGACGGCCCGTAATACTGGCCCGGGTTCTCCGCCGTGGGATAATTACCCGCGTCGTCTTTGGACGAGGAGTGAGTGTAGGAAGCGTCGAAGAACCCGTGCGAGAACCGGCCGCGGAAGTCGGCAACAAACGCTTGGTAGTTTCCGTAGCGGTCGTTGGTCCCGTAGTTAATCGCACCGAAGCTGGAATTGAGCCTGGTCGGAGTGAGCGTCTCATTCTGCACGAGATCGCCAGCGAATGAATTGATATTCACGCCATAGCTCACGGCGCCCTCTTGGTCGCTCCCACTGAGCAGGTTATAGCTGTGCGATCCGGTATAGCCAGCGCTGGCTACGAAGTACCTGCCCAAACTCCGCTCGAGTGTAGCCGTCCAGATGGCGGCCTGAGGCGATTTCAAGTTGGGGTTGATGCCTCCGATCGCAAAGTTGAGACCTGCAATCCCGCCTTTACTATCCAAGCCTGCCGTAAACCCGGGTGTCGGAAAGCCGAACGGCGGTGTATTGCTATTCCCAAGGCCGAAGATCAGAGGATCCGAAACGCCCGGCACACCACCGGGAAGAAACGTCGGCTGCACGGGTCCGGGAGGATTGCCTCGGAATTCTTCTTGAACGTTCGCTGATGTCAGCCAGTTGTTGTAAATCCCGAACCCGCCACGGATGGCCCACTGGCCTTTGCCGTTCGGATCCCACGCCACAGCGACGCGGGGGCTGATTAGATCATTCACGGAATGGTTGAGCGCGTTGTGGGTCTCTTTTGCGAACCCATTGGCGACCTGATCCTGGAAGGTCTGACCGGGTCCGAGGTAGAAGTTTCCGAAAACGGTGGACGGGCTGGCAGACCAGGGGTTGCCCGAATCGTCGTAGCGAACGCCGAGCGTCAGGGTCAGATTTGATTTTACCTTCCACGTATCCATCGCGAATACGCCCCAGGTACGCGAGCGCGCATTCCACGACCACAGTACCGGGGCGCCGGTCACGGGGTTGTACATCCCGCCAACCTCGTGAATGGGCTGGTCCTGAATGAGGGTGGTCAAGTCTTGGAAGGCGAACGATGGAGTGGAATACGGCCCTTCGAACGGCTCGATATCCTCGCCATACCAGCCTTCGTATCCGAATTTCAGAGTGTGCGCTCCCTGCACGTGGGTGAGAACGTCGCGCCAGTGGTAATTCTTTTGAATAAAGTCACCTTGCGCGAACCCTGCTCCGAACCCAACGTTGATGCCTCCGACGCTGACGTTCGGGACGGTGTAAACCTGCGCGCCGCTGCCCAAAGTGCCCTCGACACGGCTGACACCGAAAATTCCTTCGTTCAAAGTATTGGCGTTGAACGTGTGCGTCCAGTTCCCCTGCACCGCGTATTCCCAGTTTTGATTGTTCGCCGCCGAGAACTGCGGAATGGGACCCGGAGCGCCATAGCTGAGAACGGTGCGGTAGAAGCTTCCGTAAACACGATCCTTACTCCAATACTTGTCCACGCGGCCGAAGTACTGCGTGCCGTTCCGGACCGCCTTCGCACTCAAGCTCCCAGTGTCAATGAACGGAAGCGTGCAAGGCAATAGCGCAGTCCCCACAACGATGTTGGTCTGCCCAGCTGGGCAGCCTGCGACGGGATTCGTTGCTGACACAGGGAAAAAGTACTGTCCGGCAGTCAGCAATTGGCTCGTGGCCGTCAGGTTTGTGGGTACGTAAGTCTGCAAGAGGCCCGTACCGACCGTAGTCGGGAAATTGGTCTCGGCAAAATTTACGAATGCAGGATCGGCGAACGTCTGTCCGCTGGCAATCGTAGAATTGGCCGAGCGCAAAGGCTCAACGTCGAAGAAAAAGAAAAGTTGGTGATGCGGGATGATCGGACCACCAATGCCAAACGACATGTTGTTGCCGTGGAATGGCAGATAATTGTTCCCTGCCTGGGCCTGGGTCAGGGCGAACATCGTTCGGTTGTAATAATAGTCGGCCGCAAAACCGTGAAACTGGTCAGTGCCCGATTTCGTTACCATCACCGTCTGCAAGCCGCTGGCCCGCGTGTATTCGGAAGAAAAGGTGTTTACCTGAATACCCACTTCCTGGACGGAATCGGGATTGGGAGTCAAGTTCAAAACGCCCTGGCGGATTCCGCTCGTGACGTCCAAGCCGTCCACCACCCACATATTCGACATCTGACCTTGGCCGTTGGCGCTGGCATCTACGACGGTCTCCGTGGAGTAGTTGTCCACGCCCGAACCGGGTGCATTCGCCGCACTGGTACCCAAACCGGTGACGCCCGGCGCCAGTGTAGCCAAGCCAACCAAGCTGCGGCCAGCAACCGGCAACTCATCGACGGCTTGGTGTTCGAGCGTCAGCTGGTTGCGCTGCTCGGCCGGATTCAGGATAGGCGCTTGCTCGGTGACTTGCACCGAGGTGGTCACCGACTTCAGAGAGAGTGCCAAGGTAACGCTAAGAGTCTGGTTGGTCTCGAGCGTGATCCTCTCGACCGTCTTTGCAAATCCGCCTGCTTCAGCGCTCACCTCATACACGGCGGGCGCAAGACTGACAAAGTTAAACGTGCCGTTCGAGTCGGCCACCGTAGCGCGGGTTATTTGCGTCGAAACCTGGACCAATACAACGTTGGCTTTCGGCACGGCCGCGCCGGTGGCATCCTGCACCACACCGGTAATGCTGCCGCTAAATTGTGCGAAGGAGACGCTGGCAGAAAAAGCCACCACGACGAGCAAGAAGAAGCAACGCACTGCGGTCGTAAATCTCATTCAAATCCCCCCCACTAGCATTCTCACGAATTTGGCCCGCCCGGAAAACGCATTCCGCACCTGCCGCGAATCTAAGCCGGCAACTGGCTCAACCGCGACCACCGAACGCTCTGCCGAGAAAGCAAATGCAAGCAGCCCCACCATTTTCAGAGAAAACGTTTACTTCCTGTTGGGCGCAATTTACATCCGTTTCTCAAATCGTGTCAAGCAGAAATTTGGATGCAATAGTATTTTTACGTTACTCGAGTGTCGCGAACCGCAACATGTTGGGCTTTTTCCATGCAGACCGGGCTGACGGCTGAGTCCGGATCAGGCGAGTCGGGGCGCACGGCATCATCACACGACGGGTTTTGACCAACCTGAGCCGGCGACGATTCCGGTTCCCTCTTTAACCACGATCAATTGGTCCGCTGAGACGCCTTTCAGCTCTTCGTGAGCCCCGCTGGGCCAGCGAATTGCAATGTCCGCGGTCTTTTCAGAGCCCAGACCAAAATGCAGCCGGGTATCGTTGACAGAATAGAAGCTCGATTGGCTCAAGACTTCCTGCGCCTGCGACTTCTTCCCGTAGCGCACCACTACATGGGCGCCAATCGCGCTGCGGTTGGATTTTGTACCCACCAGTTTAATCTTCAACCAGTGGTTTGACCCACGCAGATCGTTGCGCAGTAGAGATGGCGGTTCGTTCAGGTTGACGATCAACACGTCCAGGTCGCCATCGTTATCAAAATCTCCGAAAGCGCAGCCACGGCTGCAATGTGGCGCTGCAACGCCCGGCCCCGCTCCGTCGAGCAACTCTTCAAACGTCCCGTTGCCCAGGTTTCGAAACACAACGCGCGGCGTCTTATTGGGGAATTGCGGCATCGTTTTCTCGAGTTCCGGGTAAACACTCCCCGTGACCATGAAAATGTCCGGATAACCGTCATTGTCCAGATCCACGATGCCCGCGCCCCAACCTACATAGCGGTTCTCCACGCCGATCCGCGCCACCCGCGTCACGTCCACAAAATTGGCCTTGCCATCGTTGTGATAGAGGCCATTGGTGTCCTCGCTGAAATGCGTCTTGAAAAGATCCAGGTGCCCGTCGAGGTCGTAATCGCCCACCCCGACGCCCATTCCCGCCTGCTCCTCGCCATCTTCGCTGAGTGCCACTCCGCGAATCACGCCCTCTTCACGAAAAGTTCCATCTTGATTGTTCATAAACAGCAGGCTGGGCGTCGAATCACACGCCACGTAAATATCCGGCCAACCATCCTCATCGAAATCGGCGGACACCACCGTCATTCCGTAGCTGCCGCGCAGCGTTGAAATTCCAGCTTGTACGCTCACGTCCGTGAACGTTCCGTCGCCATTATTTCGATACAAGGAATGTACGCCGTGCGGCAGGCCCCGCGGCCCGCACTCCACGTCCACTCCTTTCCACGTGCAGTTGCTGTTCTGCCCGGGTTTGGGCACATGCTTCAAGTCAAACTGCACGTAGTTTGAAACAAACAGATCCAGATTGCCGTCGCGATTGTAGTCCAGGAATGTGCAGCCCGCGCCGTAACGCGGCGCATCGTTTAGTAGCCCGGCCTGCTTGGTCACGTCCGTAAACGTGCCGTCGCCATTATTTCGATACAATTTGTTCTGCCCAAAATAGGTGCAGAACAGGTCCTCGAATCCATCGTTATTGTAATCGCCGACGCACACGCCGGATGCCCAGCCCACCTCCTGCAGGCCTGCCTTTTCGGTCACGTCGCTGAACGTGCCGTCGCGATTGTTCTTGTAGAGGCGATTCGTCGTGCCGGCAGGCGCTCCGTTCATACGCGTCCCGCTCAGCAGGAAAATGTCCATCCACCCGTCATTGTCGTAGTCCATGAAGGCGCAGCCGCATCCAACGGCCTCCAGGATGTAGTCCTTATGATCGGGGTACCCATAGACTGTAGGCGCCACCAACCCCGCCTTGCCTGCAATATCCGTGAAGTGGGCGTAGAAAGGCCGACCTGAAGGCGCTGAGCGAGGCTGCGCCTTGGTGGTATGGGGCGACATCCCTTGGCCGAGGATGCGAGAGGCCGACGCGCCCAGCGAGAGACCCAGTGATAGACGAAAAAATGAACGGCGCGTGAATTTCATCAGTAGTATTTGTACGTAGGCATTATATCCGGGTTAGCGCGATCCGGCACGCGCGCTTGACACTCGCGGCGGCGCGCAGTATAAAGCGAAGGAAAACGTTTACCAAACATTTTTGGATCCGCGCTCGGATTGCACATTGACCTCACTTCTAGAAAATACCTCGAAGCCGGGCTTCCTACTTCCGTGCCGGGCCGAAGTTTTCCACTATCCGCACCGTAATGTTCGGGTCACAGATTGCGCATTCCGCGATTTCTTTGCATCCAATTAGCGCTAGTGTGGTCCGTACCAGGAAGTCTGAGGAGAAAACGATGGCGAGACGGAATTTGACGATCCCCGCGATGGTTGCAGCGTTATTTTTTCTTGGCGCCGTAACGATGCTGCCTTATCCCAAAGCAGAGGCGAAATCTAAAATGCAAAAGCAGCCATTCGGCAAGATACAAGATGGGCAAACCGTGGATTTGTATACCTTGTCGAACAAGAACGGGATGACCGCGGCGATCAGTAATTTCGGCGGCACGCTGGTCTCGCTCAAGGTTCCGGATCGCGACGGAAAGATCGGCGACGTGGTGCTCGGCTACGATAATCCTGCGGACTACGAGAACGGCAAGGCGTATTTCGGCGGCACCATTGGCCGCTACGGAAACCGCATCGCGCACGGCAAGTTCACTCTGGATGGCGTCGTGTACACGCTGCCGCTGAATGACGGCCCGAACACCTTGCACGGGGGCGTCATCGGTTTTAACAAACGAGTGTGGAGAGCGAAAGATGTCTCGAGCAGCGCGGGCGAAGCCTTGGAACTCACCTATCTGAGCAAAGATGGCGAAGAAGGATTTCCGGGAAATCTCAATGTAAAGGTCGTTTACACATTGCTGGCCAATGAGAATGCGCTGAAGATTGATTACACTGCGACCACGGACAAGGATACCGTCCTCAATTTGACGAACCACTCGTACTTCAATCTTTCCGGACAAGGCAACGGCGATATTCTGCAGCATCAACTCACTCTGTACGCTAGCCAATTCACGCCTGTGGACGTCACGCTCATTCCCACTGGCAAACTTCAGGACGTGCACAACACACCTTTCGATTTTCTGCAGCCCATGGCGATCGGCGCGCGCATCAACACGGACAACGAACAATTAAAATTCGGCAAGGGCTACGATCACAATTGGGTGCTCGACAAAAAATCGCCGACCGCATTGTCTCCAGCGGCGCGCGCGTATGACGCTCAGAGCGGGCGCGTTCTGGAAGTTTCCACCACCGAACCGGGTGTGCAGTTCTACAGCGGAAATTTTCTGGATGGCACGGTGCACGGGAAGGACGGGAAAGTGTACGGCTACCGCTCAGCGTTCTGCCTGGAAACGCAGCATTTTCCTGATTCGCCGAATCACCCGAATTTCCCCTCGACAGAGCTGAAACCTGGGCAGACCTTGCACTCAACTTCGGTCTACAAGTTCACTGTGCAGAAGTAAGCAGCGCCGCAAAGTGTCTCAGCGATCCATGCGGCCGGCGAGAGCATCACGCAAGCGGCGAGACCGTGCGTCTTAGAAACGTTACAGACATCCGCAACCTCGCAGAGCAATGTCCGCCGCTCCTCGCAAATCACGGTGCCCGATGAAAAAGTTCCAGGGCTGCATCGTTGCCATCGCTGTGTTGTGTTTGCTGTGGACTCCATCTTCTGCCGCGCAGCAAGCTCCCGATAGCGTCACTATCCGGGTACACGCCGACCAATCCGCTGGCGCGCTCCCTCCCATCTGGAATTACTTTGGTTACGATGAGCCAAACTACACCTACACGCCCAACGGAAAAAAACTCCTCGGCGAACTGGCCGCCCTCAGTCAAGTGCCGGCGTACGTCCGCGTCCACAACCTGCTCACCACCGGCGACGGCTCCCCGTCCCTGAAGTGGGGTTCCACAAACGTCTACACCGAGCACAAGGACGGCAAGCCCATATACAGCTGGACGATCCTCGACAAAATCTTCGATGTGTTTCACGACGCCGGAATCAGGCCCATCGTCGAAATCGGCTTCATGCCCGAATCGCTTTCCACGCATCCCGAACCTTATCGCCACAATTTTCCAAAAGGTTCGATCTACACCGGCTGGGCCTACCCGCCACGCGATTACGCCAAATGGTCGGAGCTCGTTTTTCAATTTACACGTCATCTGCGCGAGCGCTACGGCGACGCGGAAGTGAAAACCTGGCTGTGGGAAGTGTGGAACGAGCCGGACATTGACTACTGGAAGGGCACGACGGAAGAATATTTCAAACTTTACGATTTCACCGCCGACGCCGTCCTGCGCGCGTTTCCCGAAGCGCGCATCGGCGGCCCGGACAGCACGGGTCCGGGAAATCCGCACGCCGCCGAATTCCTACGCCAGTTCCTCGAGCACTGCGCTCATCAGACCAATTACGCCACGGGCAAAACCGGCTCGCCTCTTCTGTTCATCAGCTTCCATCCCAAAGGTTCGCCAAAATGGCTGGGCAATCATGTGCAGATGGGCATTGCTCGGCAGCTCACCGCGATCAAAAACGGATTTCAGATCGTCGCGTCTTTTCCGGAGTGGCGCGAAACGCCCATCCTGCTGGGCGAATCGGACCCCGAAGGCTGCGCCGCTTGTTCCGCGCAAGAAAATCCGCAAAATGCCTATCGCAACGGCGAACTCTTTGCATCCTATACCGCAGAGGCGATGCATAACATTTACGCACTGGCGAAAAGCGAGCACGTGAATTTTCTCGGCGCCGTCACCTGGTCATTTGAATTCGAGGACCAGCCATATTTCGCCGGCTTCCGAGAGCTCGCTTCCAATGGACTGGACAAACCCGTGTTGAATGCTTTCCGGATGTTCGGAATCTTGGGCGACGAACGCGTGCAAACCACCAGTTCCGGCGCGCTCGCCACCGGCGACGTGGTGCTCAACGGCGTGCGCGCGCGCCCGGACGTCAACGTGGTCGCTGCGCGCCGTGATCACGAAATCCAAATCTTAATTTGGAATTATCACGACGACGACCTTCCCGACGCATCCGCACCGATTGATTTGACAATCGAAGGGCTGCCACCAGATGTGAAGCGGGCGCTGAGCGAACATTTTCGCATCGACGCGCATCACAGTAACTCGTTCACCGCATGGAAAGAAATGGGCTCTCCGCAATCTCCCTCGCCCGTCCAATATGAACAGCTGCAGGAAGCGGGACAATTGCAGCTACTGAATTCTCCGGCATGGATTGCACTGGCCCACGGCGTGGCGCATCTGCAGTTCGCGTTGCCGCGGCAAGGATTGTCGATGCTACGAATCGCATGGTAAACCGCATCAACCCGAGAAACATCCCGAGCAAATCGCAGCACGGTCATCTTCGCCAGGGCACGCGACAACGCCGGCAAAAAATTGTGCGTTTCGCGCGAAATGCAGTCGCGCTTTTTCTGCTCGCGATTTACGCCGCCGCCGTTGCAACTACGGCAGCGGCCCAAACCGGCGCCGATTCCGCCAGCATCAGCGCGATCCAATCGGCCCTACGCGCGGACGACAACGAACAAGCCCTCACGCTGGTCCACGCTCAACTCCAAAATTTCCCGAAAGACGTAAGGCTCTGGACGCTCGAAGGCATCGCTCTCGCGAAACTCGGCCGCACTCGCGAAGCGCTCACCGCTTTCAACAAGGCCCTCGCCATCTCCCCCGACTACCTCGCCGCGCTCGAGGGCGCCGCCGAATTGGAATACAAAGCCGGCAGCAGTCGAGCCGCTCCGCTCCTCCAGCGCATTTTGAAAGTTCGGCCTGGCGAGCCCACCACTCACGCAATGCTTGCCGCGCTCGCTTACAAGAAACACGATTGCCCGACTGCCGTGGAACATTTCCAGAAAAGCGGTCCGGTTCTTTCTTCGCAGCCCACCGCGCTGGAAGAATACGGCGCATGTCTGATGGACCTGCAAAAACCGGACGACGCTCTGCCGGTCTTCGAACAAATCCTGACGCTGCTTCCCAACGATCCGCACGCGCGTTACAACCTCGCCGTGGTTCAGTTCACCGCGCAGCACAGCGCCGATGCCATCAGCACTCTTCAGCCCTTGCTCGCGGCGAGCGCGCCCGACCCTGACGTTCTGGACCTTGCGTCCGCGGCGTACGAAGATACCGGCGACACTCCGCGCGCCGTAGGTCTGCTGCGCCAAGCAATCGTCGCCGATCCGCGGAACGCAAAGTACTACGTTGATTTCGCCGCTTTGTCCTTTAAGCACGAATCATTTCAAGTGGGCGTTGAAATGATTGATGCCGGCCTCACACAGTTGCCGAAAGCCGCGCGTCTTTATATCGCGCGCGGGATTCTCTACATTCAGATGGGTCAATTCGAAAAGGGGCAGGCTGATTTTGAAGCCGCTAACAAGCTCGATCCCGGACAAGCGTCCGCCGCCGTTGCTGAAGGCCTCGCGCAACTGCAAGCCAGCAATCTGGACCAGGCGCTCAAGACTGTGGAGACAGAATTAAAAGCGCATCCCGGCGACGCGTTTCTCCATTACTTGAAATCCGAAATTATTTCGCAAAGCGGGCCCGCGGTCGGCAGCTCGCAATTCAACGACGCAGTAAAGGCGGCATCGCGCGCCGTGCAACTCCAGCCGGACTTCCCGCTCGCGCGCAATGTGCTCGGCAATCTCTACTTACAATCAGGCCAAAATGAACGCGCCATCGAACAGTGCCGCGCCGTACTTCGCGAAAATCCCAACGATCAAATCGCCATGTACCACCTGCTGCTCGCCCTCAGAAAAACAAATGATCCCACAGGCGAGGTCCCGGGCCTCGTGAAACGCCTCGCTGAACTGCGCGCACAATCACAACAACAGGAAGCGTCAACGAATCGCTACAAGCTCTACATCCAAGGCGAGCAAGCGCCAGACGCTACGCAACCGCTCCAGCAATAAAGATGAAATCGTCGCGTCATGATCGAAACCGGAAACGCGCCGTTAATCGCCCGCTTGACAACCCGCTTTCGCGGGCAGTATAAGCGATAGGTAAACGCTTTCTCGGCATTGTTCATGCAAGCCCGCTCCTCACGGCACACTGGAACGGGTTTCAGGCGAACTGCGGCACTGCAATCTCAGGGGGACCAGACCGTGAAAAAGACTTCCAGGCGCCAATTCCTTACGAATGCGGCGGTTGCGACGGGCGCTGCGCTCGCCGCCCGCGCGACTCCAACCTGGGCCAAATCTTCGGCTCCGACTGCGCAAGTGGCGATTACGCCTCAACTTTCGACCTTCGATTACTCCCAAGTGCAGCTCCTTGACAGCCCGTTCCGTCGTCAGTTCGATCACAATCACGATTTATACCTGCATCTCGATGAAGATGCGCTGCTCAAACCGTTCCGCAAGCGCGAAGGTCTCACCGCGATCGGCCCAGACATGGGCGGCTGGTACGACGACGCTGATGATTTCAGCGCGATGGATAATTTCCATGCTTTCATCCCCGGGCACAGTTTCGGCCAATATCTTTCGGGGCTCGCGCGCGCGTACGCCGTCACCGGCTCGAAACCCACGCAGGAAAAAGTGCAGCGTCTGGTTCGCGGCTACGGCGCAACGGTGGATCCCGCCGGGAAGTTTTATGTGGATTATCGCCTGCCCGCTTATACCTTCGACAAAACCTGCTGCGGCTTGATTGACGCGCACGAATTCGCCGGTGATACCTCCGCGCTCGATGTGCTCTGGAGCAGCACCCAAGCCGTTCTGCCGCATCTGCCGGAAAAAGCGCTCAGCCGCGCCGAACAGCGCGCGCGTTTCCACAAGGATATTTCCTACACCTTCGATGAAACCTACACGCTGCCGGAAAATTTCTTCCTCGCCTATCAGCGCAGCGGTGATCCCCGTTACAAGGATCTCGCCGTCCGCTTCATCGAGAAGGAATACTTTGATCCTCTCGCGGAAGGCACGAACGACCTTCCCGGTGAGCACGCCTACAGTCACGTGAACGCGCTCAGCTCCGCGATGCAAGCTTATCTGGTGCTCGGCGACGAAAAGTATTTGCGCGCCGCGACCAACGGCTTCCGCATGGTCCAAGAACAAAGCTACGTCACCGGCGGATGGGGCCCGGACGAAGCGTTCGTCCAACCCGGAAGCGATGGACTCTGGCAGAGTCTCGGCTTGACGCACTCCAGTTTCGAAACTCCCTGCGGCGTTTACGGACATTTCAAGATCACGCGCTACTTGCTGCGCGTCACCGGCGATTCGCGCTACGGCGACAGCATGGAACGTATTCTCTACAACACGATTGCCGGCGCCTGGCCGATTCTGCCCGACGGCACATCCTTCTACTATTCCGACTACAACAACGCCGCAAAGAAAGTTCATTACAAGGACAAGTGGCCGTGCTGCTCCGGCACGTTCCCGCAGCTCACGGCGGACTACGGCATCAGTTCCTACTTGCGCGGCAAAGACGGAATTTACGTCAACCTCTTTCTGCCGTCCACTCTTTCCTGGCCGCAGAACGGTACGCCGGTCACGCTCACGCAAACCACCAAGTTTCCGCAAGCGAACACCACGCAGATGGAATTCAAGCTCGCGCGGCCCGAAACCTTCACCGTGAACATCCGCATTCCAGGATGGGCGGGACCGAAGACCACCGTCGCCGTGAACGGCAGCCGCATCCAAGGCGACGTTAGCCCTGGAAAGTTTCTCGCGCTACAGCGCACATGGAAAGATGGCGACCGCATCGAAATGGAAATGGAAATGCCGATCACCTTGGAAGCCGTGGACAGTAAGAACCCCAACACCGTGGCGTTGTTGCGTGGCCCCATCGCGCTTTTTGGCGTGGGAAATATGCCGGAACGGATTACGCGCCAGCAAATGCTCGCGGCTACAGCTTTCGCGCAGTCTTCAGAAGACTGGATCGTGAAGACGGACACCAGCAGCTTGACGCTGCGTCCCTTCGCGTCAATCATGAACGAGGACTACAGGCTCTACCACCTGGTCGAGTCCTAGACTTCGGCCCTCAGCCTCACCGGAGACAAAATCAACGTGGAATATCGCGCGTTAGGCCGTACTGGTTGGAAAGTTTCCGAAGTCAGCTTCGGCGCGTGGGCCATCGGCGGCTCCTGGGGCCATGTTTCCGACGAAGAGGCCATGGCCGCCCTGCGCACGGCCGTGCATTGCGGCGTAAACTTTTTCGATACCGCAGACGTTTACGGCAACGGCCGCAGCGAACGGCTGATCGCCGACCTGAAGAAAAATTACAAAAAGGACATCATCGTCGCCACCAAAGCTGGACGCCGTTTGCCAAGCCAGTCCGTGGCCGGTTACAGCGCCTCAAACCTCACCGCATGGGTGGAAGACAGCCTGCGCAATCTCGGCACCGACGCGCTCGACCTGCTCCAACTCCACTGCCCGCCCACCGAGCTTTATTTTCAGCCCGAAGCTTTCGATATTCTCGACCGCATGGTCAAAGCCGGAAAGCTGCGCTACTACGGGGTTAGCGTCGAGAAAGTGGACGAGGCGCTGAAAGCCATCGAGTACCCGAACGTCCAAAGCGTGCAAATTATCTTCAATTGTTTCCGCCAACGGCCAGCCGACGATTTTTTCCTGCAAGCGCAGCGAAAAAATGTCGGAATCCTCGCGCGGGTCCCGCTCGCCAGCGGCCTTCTGACCGGCAAATTCCACCCCGATTCGACTTTTGAAGCGGACGATCATCGCAACTTCAACCGTCACGGCGAGGCATTCGATGTGGGCGAGACTTTTTCCGGTGTGGATTACAACGCGGGCCTCGAAGCCGTGGAAGAAATCCGCGGGCTGTTGCCTCCGGGCTTCACCATGAGCCAGTTCGCGCTGCGCTGGATTCTGATGTTCGATGCGGTCACCTGTGCGATCCCCGGCGGCAAACGCCCTGATCAAGTGACAGATAATTGCCGCGCATCAGGCCTGCCGCCGCTCACTCCCGAGGCGATGGCCACAATACGCCACATATACGATGCAAGGTTCGCCGCGGCTCTGCGCCGCCGCTGGTAAAATCCAGCGCTGGCGCTCCCGCGGCCCCTATTAGTATTTGGATTCGAGGCGTAGCAAGGCGTCAAATCACCATGGGTCGTGAGATTCTCTCTGCGGTATCCGGTCCGATCCCAAATCCCCGGCTAATTTCATCCACAACTTCCGCCACCACTCGCCCGACCACCATGATCGCTGGAGCGGGTAACGCGCCTTCGTCAGCCAGCTTCGCCAGAATCGTCGAGCGAATCTCCTGATCCCTTCCAGAGGCGTGCGACACAATCGCGCAAGGCATATCGTCCGGCCAACCGGCATCGCGCAACTGCTGCATCACGCGCGCGTAATCGGTCCCCGGCATGTAGAGCACCAGCGTGGTGGTGCTGGAAATTCCGCCCCACTGTATCGAGCGTTTGTCGGTGTCGCGCTGAATCGTCGTAAATAACACCTGCGAGGCGACACGCCGGTCCGTCAGCGAAAATCCCGCCGCTGCCGCCGCGCCGAATCCTGCCGTAATCCCCGGAACGATTTCAAACTCCACGCCCGCATGCCGCAACGCCGTTATTTCTTCACCTGCGCGGCCAAAAAGCAGCGGATCGCCGCCCTTCAATCGCACCACAACCTCATGCGACCTCGCATACGACACCATCAGCGCGTTGATCTCTTCCTGCACCAGCAATTTCGTCCCGCAGCGTTTACCGACGTCAACAAGCTCCGCGCCGGCAGCAACCAGCGCCAGCACCTCGCGGCTCACTAGCGCGTCATGCAGCACGATGTCCGCACGGCCCAAAATTCTAGCCGCCTTCAACGTTAGCAGATCGGGGTCACCCGGCCCGCCGCCCACTAGATAAACTTTGCCCTTCATGAAGTGCTCCTGCCGATCAGTTCCCGCTCGCCTGTCGCGCCTTCGCGCAAGAAATTCTGGAACATTTCCTCGCTCGCGAGCTGATGCAATCGCCGCTTGGTTTCCTCGGGATCCTTTCCCTCGCTGCGCAGGAATCTGCGCGCAGCGCCCAGCCATTCCAGCCACGATTCGTACTCCGGCCCGAATTGCGCTTCGAGTTCGCGCCGCAGGCGCTGCGCAAGCGCCGGACTCTGCCCTTCCGTGGAAATTGCAATCTGCAAGGCACCGCGCCGCACCACTGCAGGATAATAGAAGTGGCAGTACTCCGGATCATCCACGACGTTGCACAGAATGCCTTCTGCTTCGCATTGCTGGAACACTTCGTGATTCACCTGCGCCGAAGACGTTCCCGCCACGACCAGAAACGCGCCGCACAAATCGTCCGCGGCAAAAGCTCGAGCGTGCCATTCAATTTGGCCCGTGCGCGCCCACGCCGCAATCGCCTCCGAAACTTCCGGCGCGACAACCACCACATGCGCCTCCGCCGCCAGTAAACCCTCTATTTTCGATTCCGCAATCAAGCCGCCGCCCACTACCACGCACAGCCGCCCGCGCAATTTCAGCGAAATGGGAAATAGAGGCATGCGCTATCCCTCGATCCCATGCGGCACGGGACCCGCCGAAACATCCCGTGCCACGGCCTCCGCCATTTGCCCCGCCAGGAGCATGCGGATCTCGTCATTCGTATGTCGCGCAAAAAATTGCCGCAAGTTTTCACCGGGATTGCGAACTTCTTCGAAATTTCGCAACAAGCGCTCGATTGCGTCTGGCACTTCCGTCGCGGCGCAGCGATACCCTACAGGACGGGCAATCGCGGCAAATTTGCCCACCGCGCCACCGACGCAGAAGTAATACGCGTCCACCATCTGGCTGCCCACTTTGATTTTCTTGCCTTCCAGGCCGATGTCCGCGATCCAATGCTGGCCGCAGCTATTCGGGCATCCGGCAATGTGCAGCTTCAACTGCTCGTCGAATCCAGGAATGCGGTCCTCGAGTTCTTCCACCAGCCAGCGCGCAAAGCTCTTCGTCTCGGTCAACGCCAGTTTGCAGAATTCGGAGCCCGTGCAAGCGATGGTCCCGCGCGAGAACGGTGATGCCGCCACCGGCAAGCCCGCCGCGTCCAGAGCGCGCGCCACTTTCTCAGCGTGCTCGCTCGGGATATTCACCAACACCAGGTTTTGCATGATTGTGGTGCGGATTTCGCCGCCCGCAAATCGTTCGGCCAGTTCCGCGGCGGTACGCAATTGATCCGCGCTGATCCGGCCGCGCAACACCGATGCTCCGACATACGAAAATCCTGGCTGTTTCTGCGCGTGTATCCCCACGTGGTCGCGATAAGCGTCCTCCGGAACATGCTCAGGTTCCGCGGGATCGAGCTTGAACCCCAGACGTTGGTGCAATTCTGCGAGGAACGTTTCGGCTGTCCAACCGTGCTTCAAAAACAAAAACTTCAACCGCGCGCGGTCGCGGTTCTCGCGCAGCACTTCACTGTCGCGAAAAATTTCGGCGATCGCTCGTACCACCTCCGCCGCCTGATGTTCGGCCACGAACGCGTTCAAACGCGTCGCCAGATGCGGATCAGTGGAGAGCCCTCCGCCCACGCGCAAAGAAAACCCGGTTTCGCTCGCGCCACCGCGCCGCCGAATCGTCGCGGTCAACGCTACATCATTAATTTCAGGATACGAGCACCACAAATGGCACCCTGTAATCGAAACTTTGAATTTCCTCGGCAAATTGTAAAACTCGGAATTGCCCCCGAGCTGGCGATTCAACTCCAGCGCCATCCGCGACGCATCGTAAATTTCATCCGCATCCACGCCAGCCAGCGGGCATCCGGTAATATTGCGAGCCACATCGCCGCACGCGCCGGTCGTGGTCAGTCCTACCGAATGCAGGCGGTCCAATATGTCCGGCAGCGCTTCAATCGTCACCCAATGCAACTGAATATTCTGCCGCACCGTAATGTCCGCCACGCCGCGCGCGTACCGGTCTGCGATATCCGCGACAGTCCGCAATTGCGCGCTGCGCAAAATTCCGTTGGGAATCCGGATGCGCACCATGAAATACGGTGTAGCCTTCCCTTCGCCATTCGCGCCGCCAATCACGCCCTGCCCGTCGCCCTGCGTGTAAATCCCCCACGAACGAAAATAAGTCCCCAGCCACTCCGGCGGAATCGAAGCGTGCCCCAACCGCGCAAATTCGCGAATCTCATCAACGCACTCCCACGCGTTCTTGGCTCGTTTGAGCCGCTCGACGCGCTGTGCCTTGGTTTCCTTGATCTCGCTCATAAAAAATGGCCCTTAAAAACAAAAAACCCACCAACCAGTGTCTCTGGCGGGTGGGGCTCGGGAACCTAAAGTTGGATTACGACTTAAGTTCCAAATCTCCTATCGCCAGACCGGTGCGCCATACAACATGCGCAACAAGCGCATGGACAACACCGCATCTGGCAACAATTCATCATACAAACAACACCTTAGCGGACTTCGCAGCTGCCGTCAATCGCAAACACGGCGCTTGTGCCTATACCGGATTCCCGGAACAAGAACTCGATTCAATCTCCGCTTATTTCGCTCGCCGCCCGATAACCAATCCGCTCCAGTACAGTCCAACTCACCGAAGCGGGCCCAGCACACCAATACGTAAGATTACACCGACGTTCGTTTGTGGGATTTTCGCCGGCAGGCGGCTTTTCATCGAGCGAATTCGGACAGCCGCAAACGATACAAAAGAAAAGTTGTAAGGTATCGCCCCCGGCGTTATGCTTCCGGCGGTTCCCGGGTTACCGCTGGGGCTTGGAACCAACCCAGTCCAGATTAACCGCTCCAAGCAATCCAAAACCCGTTTTCGCAACGTAGTAGAAGCAGGTGTGGTTGCAGTCCAAATTCGACAGGAGGTAACTCGGTAAAATGACAAAGTCAAAGAAGGCTCTGATTGCTGGCGCAGCTCTGGCAGGCTTGCTCGCCGGTACCACCACGACGATTCAGGCGTCCAACCTTCTCTCCGGCATGCATTCCGCAGCACAGTCGGATCAGAAGCCCGCGGATTCCAAGGTGAAAGAAAAGCACGGTTGCAAGGGTCAGAATTCCTGCAAGGGCAAAGGCGGATGTAAATCGAGCGACAATGGCTGCAAAGGCAAGAACTCTTGCAAGGGCAAGGGCGGCTGCGCAACCGACGGCTCGAAAATGCCTGAGTAACACTCGCCGCTTCGGCGATCGTAGCAAATCTCAACGGTCTGGTGTTGAGGGCCGGCGCAAAATGATCGGCCCTCAACACTTTTCCGCATCATCTTTTCGTTTCGCGTCATCTTCTCGCGTCAGCCAGCGGAGTGGTAAATGCCTGCCAATCGCTTTAACGGCAACACGGATTACGGAATCGGGATCGGTCTGCGCTCTTCGCACTATCATCACATTCTTACGCGCAAGCCCGTGGTGGATTGGTTCGAAATCATATCCGAAAATTTCATGATTGATGGCGGACGCCCGCTGCGCATCCTCGATCAAATTCTAGAACAGTACAAAGTGGTGCAGCACGGCGTCTCGATGTACTTCGGTTCGGCCGAGCGCCCCAATCGCGAGCATCTGCGGCGCCTCAAGACTTTGGTACAGCGCACCAAAACTCCGTGGCTCTCGGACCATCTCTGCTGGGGCAGCGTCGATGGCCGTTACACGCACGACCTGCTGCCCATGCCCTACACGTTCGAAGCCGCGCGCATCACCGCGCAGAAAATCCGCGAGGTGCGCGATTACATCGAAATTCCTGTCGCCGTCGAAAACGTCAGCAGCTACGCCGAATTTCACGTATCCGAAATGACCGAATGGGAATTCCTAAACGAAGTCGCTGAGCGCGCCGATTGTGGCATTCTTTTAGATGTGAACAATATTTACGTTTCGTCGCAGAATCACAGCTTTGACCCGTTTACTTACGTCAATAGCGTGCCGCCAGAACGCGTCGCGCAAATCCATATCGCCGGACATTCGAAATATCGCAAATACATCCTCGATACCCACGATCATCCCGTGATTGACCCGGTCTGGAAGCTCTACGCGCGCGCCATCGAACGGGTTGGCCACACCGCGACGCTGCTCGAGTGGGACGACAGCATCCCTTCGTTCGACGAAGTGCACGATGAAGCTCTTGAAGGCAAATCACTTCCTCGCGAGTGCCTCGCTCGCTACCGCCGTATGAAACTTCTCAACCTGCAACGTCGCATGGCTCGTGCGGTCATGACTCCGCTGACGCGCTCCGAACGCATGCGCGCCGTCGCGCCCGATGGCCGCTCGATGCGCGCTGTGGCCAATCAAATCATCAAGCCCAACGACCGCCTGACTTCCTTCGAGCGCCTGGAGATTTACAATCGCCAATACTGGTTCCGCGTCCTTTCCGCGTTCGCCGAAGATTTTCCCGGCGTGCGCGCGGTGCTCGGCGGCCGCCGATTCGATGCGATGGCCAAAGCGTACCTGATTGATTGCCCATCGCAATCCTTCACCCTGCGCAATTTGGGTTCGCGCTTGGTGAACTGGCTCGAAAAACATCCGGCGTGGGCCGGCGAGCGCCAGAATCTCGCCGTGGATATGGCACGCTTGGAATGGGCCGACATCGAAGCGTTCGACGGTCTGCGCGAGCCATCGCTCAAGCCGGAGGATCTCGCGGGCGTGAATCCCGCGAAGCTGCGCCTGCGCTTGCAGCCATACGTCAGCCTGCTCGCTCTGCGCTATCCCGTGGATGATTTGCTGCTCGAAGTGCGCAAAGACTCAGATGATCTCGACGTCGCCAGCAATACTTTCAGCGAACGCCACAAACGTAAACGCGTCAGTGCTGTCGCGAAGCTTAAGCCTAGCCCGATTTTTCTGGCCGTGCATCGGCTGGATGAAGATGTCTATTTCCGCCGCCTCGAACGCGAAGAATTCGGGATTCTATCAGCGCTGCACGCCGGTAAATCACTGAACTCCGCGATCGAAACCGCGCTGCGAAGCTCGCCCATCGCTGCCGCAAACCGCGCGGCCCAGGTTGAGAAATGGTTTCACACCTGGTCGGCGCTCGGTTGGTTTTGCCGTCTGGAAAAATACCCGAAAATCACAAAGGCCGCGTCGAGTTAGACGACGGCCGGAAGAGAGCGCCCCATTCCATGGATACAGCTCGCAACCCGATTCTGCGCATGTACGACGGATTTGTGAAAGTCGTCTCGGCCCTGCAGTCCCCGTTCCTGCTGCTCGTCCGCGTATATTGGGGCTGGCAACTCTCTCAAAATGGCTGGGCAAAATTGCATAACCTGGCGAAAGTCACCGATTTTTTCTCGAGCCTCGGTTTGCCTGCCCCGCACGCCACGGCCACCTTCGTCTCGTCGTTCGAATTCCTCTGCGGAATTCTGCTGGCGCTCGGCCTGTTTTCGCGCATCGCGGCGCTCGGATTGACGATTGACATGTGCACCGCGTATTGGACAGCGGATCATGAGGCGCTACTTGCTTTCATCTCCAATCCCGACAAATTTCAAAACGCTGCTTCATTCATCTATCTCTTCGTTGGCCTGTTGATCCTGATTTTCGGCGCGGGCAAGATCTCCTTGGATCACCTGTTGGACCACCCGGTACGGAAAGCTCTGCGCGGCGACACAGGTTCGTCCTTGGCTTAAACCCTCGTCGAGTCGCACAATGGTATATGGACCGCGGAGCTGTGCAATCGGTTCGGCGCGGCTCGCGCCTCGCCCGAAAATTCTGGCCCGCGGCGCTCGTGCTTCTTATCGTTGCGATCGCCGCCGCGACTGCTTTTCCTGCTGACGAAATGACCTCCACCATAGTCATTGGCAACTCGCGCATAGATGTCAACATCGAGTCCGGCTCGATGCAGGCGAGCAAAGACGATTTGATGAAGTGGGTTCGCTGGGCCGCGGAATCCGTCACCGCATATTACGGCCGCTTCCCTGTTCCGCAGCTTTTGCTCCGCATTGTCCCGTCCGACGGAAATGGTGTTCGCAGCGGCCGCACCTTTGGCCGCGAAAATGGCGGCTTCATTACCATTCACGTAGGAAAAGATGCACAGTTCTCCGACCTTGCTCGCGATTGGATGCTGACGCACGAAATGGTCCACCTGTCCTTCCCCTCCGTCGCCGAAAATCACCATTGGATCGAAGAAGGCATCGCCACATATGTTGAGCCGATAGCACGCGTCCGCGCCGGCCATTTCGACGCGAATCAAATGTGGTTTGAAGTGATGCGCGACCTGCATCAAGGTCTCCCCACGGCCGGCGACGAAGGCCTGGACCACACGCACACCTGGGGACGAACGTATTGGGGAGGCGCACTTTTCTGTTTCCTTGCGGACATCGAAATTCATCGCGAAACTGGAAACAAAAAAGGCCTGGAAGATGCTCTGCGCGGAATCCTGAACGCGGGCGGCGACATCAGCCACGACTGGGAACTTGAAAAAGCGCTAACCATCGGCGATCAAGCGACGGGCGTGTCCGTGCTGCAAAATCTTTACGCCAAAATGAAGGACCAACCGTACAACGTGGATCTTCCGGCGCTTTGGACCCAACTCGGAATCGAACGCGACGGCAATGCAGTAAAATTTCTCGATACCGCACCGCTAGCCAAAACCCGCGAGGCGATTACCTTCGGTTCAGCTGGCCCTTCGCTGAAGCCCGCAGCCAGCGCATCACACAACTCCGCGATTTTCGTGGGTCGCACGACTACACGTTTTCCATCCGACAAATCCGGCGACTGAATCATTCGCCAGAATCGGTCGCGTCAACCCTCGGCAGATCCGCAACGATTCTTTCGCCGTTGCGAAATCGCTCCAGCGCCTCCAGGATGTCTGGCCCATACATTTCTGTTTTGCGCTCACCGAATCCTGAAACCTTCCGTATTTCCGCCAGCGAACGCGGCTGCACCTGGCACAAATGATCCAGTGATGTGTCGTGCATGATGATAAATGCAGCGATGTTCAGCTTTTTCGAAGTGACCCGCCGCCATTCACGGATATATTCGCGCAGTTCGGGATTAACTCCAGGCGTCGCACCGGCGGCTACACCTGACGCATCGCGCTTGGCCGCCGATCCCCACCAGCCTGAGCCCGGCGTGTTCGACGGCGCCACCGATGCGCTCGCCGGCAACTCGTTTTCTTGGCCGGGACTCGAGTGCGGCGCTCGCGTAAACGTGATAAAAGCCGCCGCAGCAGTTGCAGCCGCACGTTCCGTCGCGGTACGCTTTGCGCGCCGCTTCGAACGCGGCTTCTCAACAGGCGCGCGAAGCCATTCGATTTCGTATCCGCACACGTCGCAAGCCCCGCACGATGACCATTTCGGAGTTTCACCAAAATGCAAACAAATCTGACGATGCCGGCAACGCGTGGAGTCAACAAAAGCGCGGATGATGTGATATCGCTGCCATGCCCTTTCGTGTTCCTGCGAATCGCCGAGCTGCTCAATAAAATGCGCAAGCAAGCCTGCGTCTCTCTTCTGCCACAGCAACACACAATCGGCCGGAAGCCCATCACGCCCCGCGCGCCCGGCCTCCTGGTAATACTGCTCAATGGATTTGGGCAATGAAAGATGGATCACGGCGCGCACAGCGGCCTTGTTGATGCCCAATCCAAACGCAACGGTTCCCACCAGCACCGGTACTTCGTCGGACATCCACTTTTCCTGATTGCGCCGGCGCGTCGCGCTATCCATCTTGCCGTGATAGCCAATCGCGCGAATCCCCTCCGCCGCCAGAAACGCCACGGTTTCTTCTACGCGCGCAATTGTCGGTGAGTACACAATCACATTGCTGCCCGCATAGCTTCGCAGCGCCCGCACCAGCAATTCAGATTGCGTGCCCGAGCCGCACTGTCTGACCACATACCGCAAATTCGCGCGGTGAAAACTCGCAATGTATTTATGCGGCTCGCGCAAAGCTAGCTGCTCGATAATGTCGTGCCTCACCTGCTGCGTAGCGCTCGCCGTAAACGCCGCAATCGGACAATCTGGAAAATTCTTGCGTAAGGAACTCAGCTGCCGGTATTCAGGCCTGAACTCATGCCCCCATTCCGAAATGCAGTGGGCTTCATCAATCGCAAACAGCGAAACCGGCACGCGCTGCAGCCACTCGATCGTGTCCGCCCGCGCCAATCGCTCCGGCGAAAGATACAGCAGCCGGTAACGTCCCGCGATCGCTTCGCGCAGAATCGCACTCTGCGCGCTCGCCTCCAGCGTGCTGTTTAACAGCGCCGCCGAAATTCCCATTTGGCTCAACTGCGCCACCTGATCTTGCATCAGCGCGATCAATGGCGAAACCACTACCACGGTGCGATCCGCCCGCAGAGCCGCCGGCAACTGGTAGCATAAAGATTTTCCGCCGCCTGTCGGCATCACCACGCAAGCGTCCTGCCCGCCGAGCAGGCTGCGCACAATGCGCTCTTGCATAGGACGAAACGAATCGTATCCCCAATAACGCCGCAATGCGCCGAGCAGCTCCGAAGCGGGATGTTCCATTGCGATACGCGCGCTAGCCGACTGCATCGGATCAGTATAGATACGGATGTGCATTGCGGTCTATGCGCATCTTGCCCGTCGGTCCGTCCGTATTGACCGTGCGGCCAAGACCAACTTGTGTCACCGCGCCAGAATTTGGCCTATAATCGGGGCACCATGGACTCCACACCTGAACGCCCAGCTTCAGGCTCCAGCCGTTATCTCCTGCGCCACACCGTCGCGACGCTCGCTTATCGGGGCGGCAAAGTTCTGAAGGGCGCTCCACCAGGTTTTGCGGAATATCGCGCCGCCGAATCCGCGCGTACCTGCGGCCAGATCCTTGCGCATCTGGGAGACTTGCTCGACTGGGCGCTCAGCCAGGCCAACGGCAAACAAGACTGGCACGACTCCAAGCCGCTTACCTGGGACGAAGGCACCAAGCGTTTCTTCGCGTCACTGAAGGCGCTCGACGATTACCTCGCATCCGATGCTCCGCTCTCCTGCCTACCTGAAAAACTCTTCCAGGGCGCGATCGCGGACTCGCTCACGCACGTGGGCCAACTGGCGATGCTGCGCCGCCTCGCCGGCGCCCCGATTCGCGGCGAAAATTACGCGCAAGCGGAAATTGTCGCCGGCCGCGTGACCGCGCAACAAACCCCGCCGCGCCGCGAATTCGATTAGACGATATTTCTCGAGCAAGACGGGATTCACTCGCTGGATTTCAAATCCATCTGGAATCTATCGAGAGCGAAAAAATAGGCGTGCTCTTGCAACCGCTCGAAGGGGTTCGGACGGTAATCATAAAAAAGGAACCGGGAGGACTAGGCTGAGGGACCCGAGCCTCCCGGCATTCTCACCCATCTCCGCAGGGTCTGGGTAAGAAACTCGTTATGCCGCTGATTCGCTGCTGCGCATGAACTCGTAACGTTCGATAGCTGCTGCCACTCCCACTTCACCCGAATTTTCGGGACTAGTCCGCAATACACGGCCGAGGCACCGGACGCGCACCGGACCGGCTTGAGTGAGTTCGTGCGGCAAGGTCATGACGATCTCGACCGGCGCGCCGCTCCTCAACCCTTTGGGCAAGTGAAAATACAGACCGCGGGAGCTAACTTCTCGCGATTCTGTCGCAGCTTCGCCAACGACGCTTTCGTCAGTCCAGCGAACGGTCAGCGGAAGTCGCATGAGGAATCGCCGCGTTGCTCGTCGCTCTTTTAAAGCCACAGGACACTACCTCCCTGAATACGCGTCTAGAGTAGGGCCGGAGCGCCTGAGAACCAATAGAGCTAAAGCGTCAATTATAGAAGGCGAATTTGGTACAGAGGTACTAGTCCCATCGCAGCTAGCTTACACAAAAATAAGGAATTGCGTGGCGAGTCCTATCTTACTCCTCGTGCGGGGTCTTGCGAAATGCGTGCAATGTATCGGCCAACGTAAGTATGCCCTCCAGCTTCGCCAGGTCCGCCCGGCTCGCGACCGGCAGCACCGGCCAATCGCCCATCACCTGCAACGCTTCGGCTAGGCTCTGGTCGCGGAATAGGTACGGAACCGGCCCCCTGGATTTGGCGTGGATTGGGGTAGTCGTGCGCGCCGCATCCGGCGCCAGCCGCAGCACGTCCTCGCGGTCCAGCAGCCACCACTCCCCTGGACGCATGCGGAGCAGCAGTGCCGCTTCGGGGTACGCTTCCGCTCGCTTCGCAACTTCCACGATGTGATCACCCGGCTCCGAAATCAGCACGCCGTCCGTGCGCATCGCATCCTCCACGACAAACGACGTCATCTCCCGCCGCTCCTCAATCGAAGGCAACACGATTCCGTCCTGGCGCGCCAGCACGTCGAACAGCGGAACTTTCTGATACGTCCGCGAAATCACGTATGCGATCATCGTGGAAATAATTACCGGCAGAATCGCGGTGTAATTTCCCGCGAGTTCGATCACCAAAAATACCGAAGTGATGGGCGTGCGCAAGAACCCCGCGAACAACGTGCCGATTCCCACCAGCGCGAACGTGCCAACCGTCGCCGTAAGGCTCGGCACGAAATGATGCTCCAGCGCGCCAATCGCTCCGCCCAGCATCGCGCCGATAAATAGCGCGGGTGCAAACATTCCGCCGGGCGTCCCGCTCAAAAATGAAAATCCGGTGGCCAGCAATTTCAGCGCGGCCAACAGCAACAGCAATTGCCACACGAACTGTCCGTGCATGGCTTGATCCACAACGGCATAACCCGCGCCCATCACTTGCGGAAAGCGCATCCCGATCAATCCAATCAGCAATCCCGCCAAAGACGGCAAAAGATATTTCGTCCAGTTCGGAAACGCCTGCACCTTCGGCCGCGCCCACGCGATCCATTTCAGCAGCACCAGCGAAGCGCCGCCTCCCGCAATGCCCAGCACCGCGTACGCCAGCATCTCCGAAGGCCCCGCCACGCGAAAAGGCGGCACACGAAAGAGTGATTCCGGCCCCAGGAACGCGCGCATCGTCACCACACTCGATACCGCCGCCAGCACGATCGCACCCAGCACGCCCGCGCTCCACGTTCCGATCACCTCCTCGATCACAAACAGCACCGCTGAAATCGGCGCATTGAACGCTGCCGCCAAGCCCGCCGCAGCGCCCACCGGCGCGATCAAGCGCACTTTTTCCTGCGACAGCCGCAGGCTCCGGCCAATCAGCGAGGCGATTCCCGCGCCCATCTGGAGCGACGGGTCTTCCGGCCCAAGCGATTGCCCGCTGCCAATAGCCAGCGCGCACGTAATGAATTTTCCAATCACGGTGACAAACGGAACGTAGCCGTTCGAAATGTATACGGCCGATTTGATCTGATTCACTCCGCTGCTGCGTACTTGCGGAAAAACGCGTATCGCCAGCACCGCCACCACCAGGCCCGCCAGCGTCGGCGCTAGTACCACGCGCGGAAACGATGGAGCCAGTGACGGGCCCAGCAGCGTCATCTGCGTCCATTCAATGGCCAGCCGGAAACACACCACGGCAAGGCCCGAAAAAATGCCGATGAGCACCGCGAGCAGCAGGAAGAACCGGTCTTCTCGCAGCGTAAAAACCGCACGCGTCCATGATTCCCAGCGCGCGCGTAGACCTCCTCGCTCATCCGGCGCGGCGACGGAAGCGGCTGCGACTCCTTCAGCAGGCGATGTAAGCGGAGCCACGGGAGTTTCGCTCACCGGTTCACCGCGGAACGGCTGCGCCCCAGCAGCCACAATGCGCGATCTTCGCCCTGCGGTTCCCCACACGTAGCCGCAGCCGCATTTTCCACGCTGAATACATAGGCCATCGCAGCATCCAGCCGATCTGGAAATCGCGCGAGGTATCGCGGAGTCCAGTCTTTCTGCAAGGTCTTGCCCTGCTCATAGAGCCGCTGCAAGTCTGTTTGCGGCGCAATCTCTTCCAGCGATTCACCCGTTTGCCGCGCGCAGGCTTCCATGCGTGTTTGCGCCAACGCCAAAGCGTTCGCCACTCGCTGCGCCCGAGCCTCGGTGGAAAGCCCCGCCAGGAATGGATCCGCTGCGTGGATTTGCTTCGTCATGTCGTAGCGGGTCACAAGTTCTGGCTGTTGCCGCGCTTCGGCCGGCAGCCGGTCAAAATATTCCATCGCCGTGGTGTACTGCCCCAGCTCAAAGGCCGACTCCGCCATGCCCGCCAGCGATTCCTCATCATTCCGATCCGCAGTCAGTAAGGCGCGGTACAGATCCAGCGCGCGCGTCCATTGTTGTGTGCGCAGCAGCATCTGGCCCACGATTTTCAGCCGCGGCAAATCGCCCGTCGGGGTGTTTTCCTCTAGCGCAATCACTTCCGGCGCCGCCTGCTTCACCGCGCCGCGGTCTAGCAGAAACTCACAAAGCTCCCGCCGCACCTGCCAGCGCATGGCGATCGGATCGTTCCCCCACTCGCCGTAAATCGCTCCCTGGTAATAACGCATCGCGTCCGCCAGCGAATTGCGGTGCGCCGCGATGCGCGCCAGTTCCAGATTTATTTCTCCGCTGCCTGGAGATTCAGAAAGCAGATTCAGCAGATACGACCGGGCTTCGTCGTCGCGTCCCGCGGCTGCCAGCGCCCTCGCCAGATGAAATTGAAACACCGAGTTGTCCGGATTGTAGGCCAGCGCGTTGCGGTAATCCGTCAGCGTCGCACTGATCCGCCGGGCGTTCTCATCCGCTACGCCTTGCGCATACATCGCGTCCGCCAGCGTATGTACCTTCTTGTGGTACAGCCGGGAAAGCAGCGCCGTGAGCGCGAGCAACACCAGCAACGCCAGCACGCACAGCAGCATCACCACCTCGCGTGAAAAAACGCGCGGCGACTCTTTGCTCGCCATGCTGGAGCTTGTCGCGTTCATCTCGAATGGTTCGACCGAAGAATATTCTAAACGCTTTTCGGGCGGAAAGGGTTGCGAGCTGAAAAAATCAGGAAGCCTTCGGAGGCGCGGATCGCACAAATGCGCGGATCTTTCGCACGTACGGGTGCAATTCTTCCGCTATGTCTGGTCGATCAGCCGGTGATGGATGGCATACAGCGCGAGCTCGAGACGGTCGGAAACGCCCAATTTATCGAAAATATTATGCAGATGATTTTTTACCGTCTGTTCGCTGATAAAAAGCTTTTCGCCGATCTCCCGGTTCCGAAATCCCTGCGCTACCAGCTGCACGATTTCCTTCTCGCGGTCGCTCAACAGCGGCTTTTCCCGCCGTTGCCCCGATTCCGCGGATTTCTTGAATGCATCAATCACTTCTGCCGTCATCCGATTGTCCAGCCAGATTTCGCCGTCGGATACCTTGCGGATGCTCTTCACCAGCAGATCGCTCGCCGATTGTTTCAACACCACGCCCCGCGCTCCCAGGCGCATCGCCCGTACTACATCGCGGTCGTCTTCCGCGGCCGTCAGCACGATCACCCGTGTCGGCAGCGAATCGAAATTCACCTCTTCGAGCACCCCCAGACCGTCCTTCTCTGGCATGCGCAGGTCCAGCAGCAGGATGTCCGGCTTCAACTTGGTCAGCATCTTCACGCATTCCACGCCGTTGGACGCCTCTCCCACGATCTGAATCTCGTCGGCGCCCTCCAATAGCTTGCGCAAGCCATCACGGAAAATGGCATGGTCGTCCGCGACCAGGATGCGAATCACCTGTTTTGCTTTCGTCATCTCGTTTTAATTCAGTGGGATTTCTACCGTCAGACGCGCCCCGTGCCCGGGATTCGACTCCACCGTCAGCGTCCCCCCCACGCCCCGTGTTCTTTCCTTGATCGAAATTGGCCCGAGTCGCAACCGATCCAGCTCCTCGCTGCTGTACCGGCCGGAGAAACTGAACCCCCGCCCGTTATCGTCAACAACGAGAGATACTTTCGCCTCATCTTGCCCTAGTTTTACCACGACGTGACTCGCCTTCGCATGCTTTTTTATGTTGTTGAGTGACTCACGATATATCTGGAATAGCTCCCTGCAAATTCGGTCCGGCAGCCGTAAATTGCGATCCTCGATAAATAAATCCACCGCCAACGCCGCTTCATTGCGGAAACGTTCCGCAAAACCCAGCATCAGCTCCCGCATATCCGCGCTCTCGACTCGCAGCGGCCGCAGGTCTGTAACCATCCTACGCAATTCCGCGCTTTCCTGTTGCACGGTTTTTTGCAATGTTTCCAACTCTTTGCCCGCCTGCTCCGGCGTCCAAGGGAACTTGTGGCGCAGCACGTCGAGCTGAATATTCAGGCTCAACAGCGTTTGCAGGATCCCGTCGTGCAGGTCGCGCGAAATCCGGCTGCGCTCCGATTCCACCGCCCGTGCCCGTAAATGCCTCATTAAGAAGACGTTCTCAAGCGGCGGCCCCACGTGCCGTACAATCTGCTCCAGCCAACGCAGATCGCCTCGCGTGAATCGTCTGTCTGACCCGCCGTTCGCACCATTCAGCCCGGCGGTCCCATTCGCTGCGGTCGGCGCGCTTCTCCCATTCGGATTCACCAGCAGCACGCGTCCGGTGGGCCTTCCTCCGGCCTCAATCGTCACGGCAAGCAACGCGCGCGCCCCAAATTCTTCGCGCGTTGAATTCGGCGGCGCGGGAAGTTTGCGAAATATTTGTCCGCTGCGCCGGTCCCATCCGAATCCGGCTCCAGCGCCATCATTGAACTCCCAGCAGAACGAAGTTTCGAACGCATCGGTTAAAAAGGTGTCTGACCTCGAAAGCGGCAGCGTTTCCGGCCCCCCCAATTCCCGATCGTTCGGGTGAATCTTCCAGACGAACAGCCGCTCCAGCTCTTCATCACGAATCGCCAGGCAAGCCTGCTCGCATTCGAACGCCAGCGCAATTTCCCCGAGCGCCTGCCGCACCGATTCAGTTAATCCCCGGTCAAACTGCAGCAGCCGCGAGACTTTTTCCAGAAATTGCTGCCGTTCCAGATGCTCGCGTTCTCGGGCCCCCAGAAATCCCATCCCCAGCCCGGAAATCACCGTACCCAGCCCGATGGTGAGCCAATGCCAGGCGCCGCTCCACCCCGACAATTCCATCATCGCCACGCGAAAGATGATTCCCGCGGTCGCGACCGTCACCAGCGCCAGCATCAGGCGGGTATTTCCCTGCGTCGCCAGCGCGAAAACCACAAATAGAAACAGAAACCACCACGCGGAAACCGACGGCGTCAGAAAAAGAAACACGGCGAGAGCCACAAAGTCAGCCACCAGTGGAATCGTGAAGCTCGTCTCGCTCGACATCCGCTCATACAAAAGCACCGCCAGCGCGAGCAGCAAATACACCGCTAGAAATATCGCCGCAGCCGTGCGCGACCCCGCCACCGACATCTCAATCAAATCCACCAGTGCCAGGGCCACAAAAATGGCTCGAGCCAGGGTGACCTGGCGGTCCAGATACAATCGTTCGGCGGTATCAAGAGCCATCGTGGTGGGCGACTGCCTATCAAAGTCTAGCAAGCCTCACACGCCGCGCAACCGCCTGTCCTCTTCTGGTTATCGCCTCGCACGAACGCGCCGTGTGTTGCAGCCCGCACCCGCGCGAAGTTATCCACAGCCGAGTACCATAGGCAAGAGTTGACACCAGGTGCATAATCTTTCGCGGCAGCACGAGGGCGAGCGGGGGACGAGCGGATTGGCGCAGCGATATACGCGTAACGAAGTTGGGCGCATCCTGGGTCTTGAGCCGAACCGTCTTCGCTATTGGGAACGCCTGCGCCTGGTACGTCCCGAAGCCCGCTGGGGCGAACGATTCTACAGTTTCGGCGACCTTGTCGCCCTGCGTTCCATCCAGCGCATCACCCAAAATCGCGTCCCCGCCAAACGCGTTCGCCGCGCTGTCGCGCTAATGGAAAAGCAATTCGGCGCCGCGCCAATGCCCATCCAGGAACTTCGCCTCGTCGATTTCGGCCGCGAAGTTCACGTCGTCCCCCCTGGCTCCGAACGGCCCTTCAATCCTTTTCTGCGCCAGTGGGCTTTCCCGTTTGACCTCACTCCTCAGCCCACGAAATTGCACGCCATGGTCGGCCCCACTCCCCAGGATTTCTTTCAATCCGCGCTCGATTGCGAATCGCGCGCCGAAACTCTCCCGCAAGCGATCGAAAATTATCAGCGCGTGGTGGACCTCGCGCCGAACTGGATCGAAGCGCACATCAATCTCGGCGTCGCCTACTATCAGCTGGGGCAGCTCACCGACGCGCGCAATTGCTTTCTCACCGCCGTGCAGATTGATCCGCTCAACGGCATCTCGCGTTACAACTTGGGCTGCACGCTCGAAGAACTCGGCGAGCTTGACGAAGCCATTGACCATCTGCGCCGCGCCGCCCGCGCGATGCCCGCCCACGCAGACGTCCATTTCAATCTCGCGCTAGCCTACGAAAAGCGGGGTGAACGCAAAGCCGCTCACGAACAATGGTCGCTCTACCTGCGTTACGCGCCCAACGGCCCCTGGGCCGACCAAGCCCGCGAGCGCCTGCAGCAATCCTCCGGCAAGCGCAAACGCAATCCGCCAATTCCCTTCCGCCGGCCCAGCTGAATGTGCCCGCGCGATTGAAAGGACTTCTGATGCCGAGGCGATGCCTGTTTTGTGCCGCCGCGGTTCTCCTCGTGCTTATGACTTCGCCACGCTCCAACTCGCAGCAGCAGGGCCAATCGTCCGATGACTCTCGCGCCGCGGTATCGCGAAAATTTGCAGTCCTAAGCGATCAGTTCATGAAAGATTCGCTCGCGCTTTCTCCAACGAATGCTTCCGCCGCCGGCTATCACACACATCTGGACGCCACAACCGGCAAGACGGTCGCACTGGATGCCGAGCTGGACGATCTCAGCCTCGACTCCATCGCACGGCAGCGCGCCTTCTACGCCAACTGGCGCGAGCGTTTCCACAAAGAGACGCCCCCATCAGCATTGGATCCAGAAGACGCCGCCGATTGGCAGCTCGTGGACGATCAAATCGGCCTCAACCTCCTCGAATTCGATCGCATCCAAAGCTACAAACACAATCCCACGGTCGTTGTGGAACTGATCGGCAACGCTCTGTTCCTGCCGTTGACTCAGAGTTACGCGCCGCACGACGTCCGCGTCGGTGACGTCCTCTCACGCGTCAGCCAAGTTCCGCGCCTCCTAGCGCAGGTGCAGCCGTACTTGTCAGACTCCGATCCTGTGTGGATCTTCACTGCCGTGGATGAAAATGCCGGCAACATTGATCTGATCGAACACACGCTCGCGATGGAAATTCCCGCGGGCTCGCCTCTCAAAGCCAAATATGACTCGGTTGCCCCGCCGGCCCTAAAAGCCTTGAACGACTTCTCCCAGTGGCTGCAGAACTCGCTCGCCAAGCAACCTTCAAAACTCACCTGGCGCCTCGGGAAAGAGCTCTACGACCAGAAATTCTCGCTGGTGATGGAAACCTCAGTCACGCCCGAAGAAGTACTGGCCAGCGCCGAGCAGGACATGAAATCCGTCCGCGCCGAAATGCTGCAAATCGCGATTCCCCTCCACGCCCAAATGTATCGGGACCACACCGATCACTCGAATCTCGCCCAGCACGACCGGGAAAACCTCATCATCTCGGAGGTGCTGCTAAAAATATCAGACCAGCACCCAACCGCCGATCAGTTGCAACCAACCATCGAGAAGGACCTGGTCGGCATCACCAAATTTATCCGCGAGAAGCAAATCGTCTCGCTGAGCTCGCGCGAAAATCTGAAAGTGATCCCCACTCCGCCCTTCGAGCGCGGCATCTACTCCGTCGCGGGCTTCCACAGCGCCCCTCCGCTCGAACCGCAAGCCGAAGCCCAATACTGGGTCACCCCCATCGACCCGCAAATGCCCGCTGCCAAGGTGGAATCGAAGCTGCGCGAGTACAACGATTTCACCTTGCAGTGGCTCAGCATTCACGAAGCGCTGCCCGGCCATTACATTCAGTTTGAACACCTCAACAACATCCAACCCGAACGCCGCCGCCTGCTCCGCTCGCTCTATGCCAATGGCGCTTACGTCGAAGGCTGGGCCGAATACATCGCGCAAGTCATGATGGACGAAGGTTTCCTCGACAATGACCCGCGCTTCCGCATGGTCATGCGCAAAATTCGCCTGCGCGTGATTTCCAACGCGATTCTCGACATCAAAATGCACACCCTGAACATGACCGACCAGGAGGCGCTGGATTTAATGACCAAAGAATCGTTTCAAACCCAGGCCGAAGCGGAAGGAAAATTGCTGCGCGTCAAGCTAAGCTCCACACAGTTGCCCACCTACTACGTCGGCATTCGCGAATGGTTCGCCTTGCGCCAGAAATATCAAGCCGCAGCCGGCAAAAATTTCGACCTGCTGAAATTTCACAACCTGGTGCTGGACGAAGGCCCCCTGCCAGTCCCAGTCGTAGAAAAACTGGTCATGTCCTCAGCGATACATTGATTGGTCGCGCGGTTCAAAGCCGAAATCACCACGGCTTTCGACTTTCAGCTGTGAACCTTCAACTTCGCTTCAGAACGAAAATCCCGCCTGCAAATAAATCTGCCGGTTCGCGGCGTTCGAAGAAAATGGCCCGCCGGCCAACGCATTCGAAACTCCAAAAAATTCTGTGTTGTAGGACGCAGGCCCTCCTGGCACCGCCGGCGGGTTCAAGACCGCGCTCGGATTCGCCAGGTTCACATTGTTGAACACGTTGCGCGCGTTGACGCTCAGCGTAATGCTGTACCGCTTCGTCGCGGTGTTGCCGCCGAACCCTCCCCCGCCGCCGCCAAACGGATTCGCGCCGCCTCCGCGCCCTCCGCCGCCGTGCCCACCACCGCCGCCTCCTCCAGCGCCCGCGCCGCCCTTATTTTCCGGCCCAAAGTTGAACGTCTTCGCCAACCGCACATTCAGCGTGAAATGGTTCGGCCCGGTGAAATTATTTACAGGAATCGGCGTCCCATTCGCGCCCGGCAACGTGTTAAACGTGCCGTATCCCGGAATCGTCAACTCGGCGGGATTCCCGGAGTTTACAGTTCCGAACGATGGCCGCTGATTCAACTGCGAGCTTCCAATCAGATCCTGGCTCAAAGTCACATTGTACGGCGAGCCGGAACTGGCAATCAGGAACGGGCTGAAGCGGAGTCCCCACTTCAGCGCGATCGAGCCGCCTAGAAAGAACCGGTTGCGAATGTCGAACGACGCGCGGCCATAGTCCTGCATGATATTCCCAGGATTCGAAGGAAAACTGTTCGCGCCCGAAGTGTCGCTGTTCGCATAATTCAGCACGTAGTAAGCGAACAGCGTCAGCTTCTGCCCCGCCTGAATTCGGCTCTGCACGAACAATTGATTCTGCCGGAAGATCGCCCCCGATTCGTACTGATAGATATTTTCAAACGGGGTTGGGCGGGTAGCTGCAGCTGGATTCAAGTAATAAGGATAATTAAGGGAAAGATTGTCCGGTGCATTGATATTGTTCGTCAGCAGCTGGTCGTTGCCGATGGAATTCAGGTACGAGACGTTCAGGTTCGCGATCTTGGTTAGTTGACGTTCCAGGCTCACAGCCGTCTGCGCCACATAAGGTGCGTGCAAATTCTGATTCGTCTGATAAAAAGTCAGCAATTGCGTCGGGCTGGGCGTCAGCAGCGGCGGCGGCGCAGGATTCGGATTGAAAAAGTCAGGGCTGGGCACCACGTATCCGGCCAGCGACGTGCCGTTCAGGCGGTCCTCTTCCAGCACGTAGGGCAATGTAAAGCGGTCGTAGAACACTCCGAAGCCAGCGCGCAGGATCGTCTTCGGTGCGCTCTTTCCACCGCCGCCAATTCCCCACGCGAATCCCAACCGCGGCGCCCAATCGGCATGGTTGCTGATATTGTTCTGCGACTCAAATCGCAATCCGTAACTCAACGTAATGTTGGGCCGTATGCGCCAGTCATCCTCCACATACAATCCCACGTCCACCTGCGAAACGTGCACAAACGGATTCGCCGGGAGCGTTGTATTCGCCGGATTCGCCGTAACCGTGAATTGGTTCGCCGAGGGCACGCCCTGCAACGTGTCCACGTACGCGGTGACTGAGGGGAATATATATGTCCCGTTGAATCCTCCGGTCGAGCTATTGGAATCGGTCGAACCGCGCAGCCGAACTCCAAATTTCAGAAAATGCTTGGTGTACTGTACGGAAGTGTAGTTCTGGAATTCATAATTGTTGGTCGTGTCGTTAATCAGGCCGCCGCTGTACCCGCCGCCGTTGAACGCCAGTGGCACGATGATCGTCGGCGCGGTGCTCTGCGGCGTCTGCGTGCTCTGTTCGCGCAGGTATTGAAAGCGCGTTTCATTTACCACTTTCGTGCCAAAAATCTGTGTGTCGCCCACTTGCAGCGTCTGTTCGGTGCTCACGTCATTGTAGCCTTCGGACGGCAAAACGAATCCGCCGACACCGTCATTAACCTGGCTGTCCCGGTAATATTGATAGCGTACCGTCAGCGTATTGTTCTTCGTCAGCGCATAATCCAGGCGCGGGCCGATGTTGTAACGCATTCTGGGGTTGGGCACCGCCGCACTGAATGGAGTCACCGCGAACGTCGTGGGGTCCACCACCAGCGCGTTCACGATCCCCAGGTCATGGATGTCGCGAATATCCTCCGTGAAAAAAAACGAAGCCTTCTTGCTCAGCGGCCCGCCGATGTTACCGCTGTACTGCATCGAGTAATAGCTGGGATATGGGGTGCCCGATGCCTCGCTCGAATTGAAAAACGGATTCCGTGTGTTGAACGCCGAGTCATTCCCGTTCACTGAAAAGCCGCCGTGCCATTTGTCGGTGCCGGGCTTGGTGAAAATCTCAATGCGTCCGTAGCCCACCTTGTCGTACTGCGCCGAAAACGGATTTTGATTGATGCGGATTTCGCGAATCGCGGATTTCGGCGGCAGCTGCCCGGCCGTGAAGCCGTCAATATAGAATTGGCCGCCGTTCGGTCCCGCAGAAGGTCCGGCCAGCGCCGTCAAGTCCGTCTGCAGTTCATCGGGATCGTCCGGCAACGCATCCAACGCCGCGCCGTTGATCACAATCGCGCCGGCATTATTCGTCGGGCTCACATCCACCGCCGAGGACTGATCCGTCACCGTTACTTGCTGCTGTTCCGCTTCGATCGTCAGCGCGATGGTCAGCTGCTGCACCTCGCCCGCCGCCACCTCTACCGCGTCGTTTTTATACAACGCGAAACCTTTGGCAATCACTTCAATCGTATACTTCCCCGGCACCACGCCCTTCAACTCGAAAACTCCGTCACGGTTCGTCGTCGCCGCCAGGCTCGTTCCGTCCGGCGCCGTCGCAATAATGGACGCGCCCACCACGGCCGCAGCCGATGGATCCGTCACCTGCCCGCGAATTGTTCCAGTGCCGGTCTGCACGGCGTCTGGTGAAGCTCTTGGCGCCGGAGTCTGTGCAAACGTCGCGCCGGTGCAGAAAAATACAGCAGCAATCATCGTTGCCATGAACGGTGAGAATAAAAAGACCCGGGCTTTCATTCCGTCTCCTGAAAGACTAAGAATCGGTGAGCTGATTATGATTTATTGATTTCCGCCTGAAGCGTCACCGCCCGGTGCGCCACCGCCCAGGCTCCAAGGTGAGAGCATCATCGCTTGTGATGCGTTGCCAGCTGGCGCTGCCGCCAATATCGGTTCCACACCTCCCAGCATCGTGATGGCGGTTACGCCGCCCGCATCGGTGCCCTGCGTAGACACCACCATAACGGCATCGCCCTTCTGAAAATCCGTCAGCGAGCTGGCGGGCAGCCGGTTCACAATTTGTTGGAAGTCGCCGCGTCCGCCGCCTGCTCCTGCTGCGCCGTTCCCCGCCGCGCCTGCTCCGGCGCCCGGACTGCCGGAATGCTGGCCGCCATTTGGAGGTCCTCCAGCCGGGGCCGCGCTTCCCGGACCAGGTGCGCCGCCAGCACCCGACGCTCCCGCTCCAGCGCCCTTCAGCCGGAACGCAATCATCTGCGCCATCTGCGCCGGAATTTTGCGCAGCTGCGTTTGCTGCGTGATCTTCACTACCACCGACTTCTTGCTGATCAAGTCCGTCAGACTAACTGTCTGTGCGCTCGTATCAATCGCAGTGATAATTCCAGCCAAGTTGCGAAAAGTTCCTGAAACTATTTCGTCCGCCGCAAATTCGCTACCGTCGGGGCTCTTCGTTCCGCGCGCGCGCACTTGATCTCCGGGCTTGATCGCATCCAGCGGAGCGGGCTTCGCATCATCGAACTGCACCGAATCGGGCGCGTAGCGCCGCAGCACCGTACCCTTTGTCGTGTGAATCGCGACGGTTTTCGCGGTGGCTCCGGTCCCCGTGGAAATTGTGATCGTTCCCGTGGCGGGATCTACCGCGCTCACCAATCCGCCGATGCCGCGCGTCTGCCAATCATTCCGGTCCTGCGCCTTTTTCGCTTCCACGTCCGTGCGCTTCATCGCGATGATTCCCACCGCCGTCATCGCCTTCGCGTCATCCGTCGCTCGTCCGCGCACTAGAATTCGATCGCCCACTTGTAAATCGGTCAGCGCAATCGGCGTCGCCGACTTCAAATCCTTTTCTCCTGGCGCCACCTGCACAATCTTTGCGTTGCTCGCGACGGTCACGCTCACCTCGCTGCCGCCATCCGCAGTCAGTACTAGCGCATTGCCATTAATGGATTTCACCGCGCCAACTTTCTGAGTCAGCGGCGTCTGTTGCGTCGCAGCCTGCGGCACCGCATTGAGCTCCGCTCGCCATTCCGCGCGCACACTCGCGTTGCACAGAGCAACCACGAGCATCGCCCCTGCCAGCACCGTCAGCGCGGTTCTCCGGCTCATCGCCAAGCCTCTCGTCGTTGATCTCTTCAAGCTCGTCAAGCTCATCAAACGCTCCCCAGAATTCTCCGTCCAGTTTGGATCAACTCCAAATCTGCAATACTCGGGCCAATCTCATCCTTCTTATCGGCGCTCCAACCCGCACCTATCCCTCCGTTTTTTAGACGTATCGGCATATGGGAAACGTTTCCTCATTCTTGCAAAATAAGCCCCGCACCCAATTCCACAACGTCCATTCCCGGATCGGAATTGTCCATGTTCCACGAACACACGGATGCCGTTGCGGCGCCCTTCAGATGGTGTAAACTATGTTTCCACTCGGCGGTGAGCGTAGCTCAGCTGGTAGAGCATCGGTCTGTGGCACCGAGGGTCGCGGGTTCAAACCCCGTCGCTCACCCCAATCCTTCCAATGAGTTAGCTCGCTTAACTTCCCGAAATCGTGCACAGAACGTGCACAATCGGATCCGGGACGGCCCGGATTCCCGCGCACTCTGCGAACAAAAATCACCCCAGAAAACTCCAGGACGTGTGCAATCAATTGCGCTCGAACTGTGATACCCCCACTTTCTAGCACACGGAACTTTGAAAGGATTTTCTGCCAGAGACTTTTCCTGTATGACTGGGCTGTGATGAACACCACATTCAGAGAAGCAACGAATTCGAGCCCGGAGCCGTGGGCCATGCATCGCCGTAGGGAGTTGGAAACGCGGCGGGACTCAATCGACCAGGCGCTAACACGCAATCGCGCGGAGATCAACGGACTCAAAATCTGCGTTGAGCGAAGCCTTGACGAAGGGCACGAGGAACTCGATCGCCTGAGCAGCGAACGCGCTCGTTTGATGCGAGAGTGGAATTTTGTTCTGAGCGAACTGGCCGCGGTAACTCCTACCACGGAATTCGGGCGCCGCTAAGGAGCACGCGAACATGGATCACCGCGCGAAAATGGATCCCAGTTTGAAGCACATTTTTGGCGATGCGGCAAACGAGCAAGCGCCCACGGAAGATATGCCGGAACGCGACCTCGTCGGCGATCTCATTCATCGCCAGCAATTCGGCGTCGGCGCGCCTAACGCGACGAAGTCTCCGTCAGTCGATCCATACGCAGAGAAATCAACTCTCGATACGGATTTGCTGGCGACAACGACTCCGCTGACGATTCCACAAATCGAAAAGGCGCTGGAAACGTTGCGCGAGCAGATCAGGAATCCCGCACTGGCCAAACGATTTGGCGATTTGCCGAAACTACTGAAAGCCGCGCGTGCGTACTGCGAGGAAACCGATTTTGCCCGCGAATTCCTGGAGGGTGCCGTCGCGCAGGACGACGCACGAATGCGCCGAGCCGTCAAATTGCTATGTCAGCAACATCGGGACGAAATTCTCGAAGCCAATGGTTCGCTCGAAAAGTTGTTCGGTCTGAACTAGTTCGCAAACCGACTGCGGAGGAAAAAACATGAAGGAAATCAAAGACCACTTGCAGGAGATGCACAAGTCCGAGGCAGAGCACCACTCGGAGATGGCCCGAGCAATGGCTACGCTTGCCAACCACCACGACTCGCTTGGGACGGCTTCCGAAATCAGTGATCCGAGCGGGTCGCAAATTCACAAGGCGACCGCGGAGGCGTGCCGGTCGCTTGCTGCTCACCATGTCGCGCACGCTGAAAAATGCTTGAAGCTGCATAAGGCGGCCGGCGAATTGCCCGACACGGGGAGCCTGACGTCCCATAAAGCGGCGGCCGGTGAAGCGGAAAAGCTGCTTGTGGGAATTTCCAACCTCTTGAATACCCCAATGCCAATGAGTGTGAGTGCGATTCCACTGACGGACTCGCGTCAAGCGGTTCCGCGTTTCGGGCAGAGAGACCCGAACACAGCCGACCTGACCAAGATCGACCCGGCGCTGCGCCACCTCGTCGATAGCAACGAAGCCAGAACTTAGCAAGTTCACGCGTCGCCTTGCCTCGACGGGCGAAATCAGGGGAGGGCGCCGCCGGTCCCGCGCAGGCTGCGCGCCCCACCTGTGCCTGAGAATCGAGTTCGTTTAACCTGAGAACAGGCTGAAAACCTATGAAATCGAAGACCGATACGAAGCAGAAGAAGCGGCGCGGCAATCCGATGATTGCACAATTTGGCGAGAGGACGCGCTTCCGGAAAGGTGTGAGCGGAAATCCAGGCGGCCGACCTAGCTGGACGCCCTATGCGGACGCACATCGGGAGGTAGCGCAGTTGGCCGTGCGTGATTTGAAAGTAACGCAAAATGATCCCGTGTCGCTCGCAGTAGCGAAACGCGTGGCGCGCGCCGCGATCGCCGGAAAAATCAGCGCTGCCAGTGAAGCCGCGAGCCGATGCGAAGGAACGCCGCGACAGATGGTCGAGTTGGCCCAGCAACGCGAGGTCACGCTTCATGTGGTGTACACCAAGGCGCAGACACTCAACAAAATTCGCCAATTTTACGGCCTATCAGGAACGGACGCGGAAGCGGCCGAGACAACTCCAATCGAAAGACCGGAAGGCTAACCCGGAATCGCGGCCGCAGTCGTTTTGAGGGGCCCACACCGCACCGCTGCCTCCGGACTCTCCCCCTCGCCAATTTGCCTGCCACGCACGGCCGGCGCGCAGCCGCCATACCGTGCACGGGCCAACGAGACTGGACGAAAACGGTACGTTGACTTCACCGTTGGACACCGTAGATCGTGCAAAGGCTGTGCAATCGCGTCCGAAAGTCGCGTGCATTCAGGGGCATGGAAGTGAGTGCCGGGCATGGAGACCTTGATTCACCCTCTTGCGGCACTTGTCCGGTTACGCGACTTATCAGGAGTTAGACCGTCAACGCGGCACCAGCGCGGCTATTTCACGAGAGTGCGCCAAAGCGGATAACTCAAGAAGACGACGATACCTGCAACGAAAAACAAGATGACCATGAGGCGTTTCTTGCTTTGCGGGAATGCCCGAGTGTGCTCGTTCCAAGCATTGATGATTGCTTGGCCCGAACCCTGTCGTCCTCGGCGAGCCCCATAAACGACAAATATAATTTGGTCTTCCGGGCTCAACAGCGGGAGAACTTCGCGAACGAGAAGGAGCATCGTCACACCTGCTAACCCGAATAGCGCGACACCCAAATAACCTAAGAAGTCCCTCATGGTGACAGTTTAGTTTAAATTCGACGGTATGACAGCGGAGGGTCACGGCGACTGGGATCCCTGTTACCTATCAGACAGCTCCTGAATAACGCATTTAGCGGAGAAGTGAAATCGACGCAAGATCACTTCTACGGTAACGCGACTAACCAGGCACTGGCACAGTTTTGCGGTGCTTTGGCTGTCATGGTGATAGTGGTTAGGCATCACGATTGAAGTTTGCGAATTTACACCTACGGCTATTCAGTAAACTAAGTACGTGGATAAACAATCCGACGGGCAATCTCAAACGGCTATCGGAAAGTTTGGCCGAGTCTTCTGGACACTGGCTTTTGCGTGGCTGCTCCTCCCGTTATCGCTCACCGTATGGTTCATCTGGAAGCATCGCCTGAATCTAGCCGAAACGGTAGTGGAGACTTTTTTCTGCGTGGCATTTACCTGGGGCGTCGTATCAATGTTTCAGTGCTATCGCACGCTACGGCAACTTGGTTTGAGTGGAGAAGGGAGAAAGCAACTATTTTCGGGTCCACGGCCGAATGACACGGACGAACAGCGTGCATGGGAGTGGGGCCGACAATTCCTCCTCGCATTTGTTGCGGTTCTGCTCTGCATGCTAGCCATCCCCTTTCTTTGATAAATCCCCGAATTAGTCTGCCGTGCTCATTGTCCGGTTACGCGACTAATCAGGACTTGGGAAATGCTTCGTCTCAATTCCAGACTTGAAAAATCTTCCGATGAGGTTGAGGATGTCGAGGATGATTAGCTCATCGCCCCCGCTTCCAAGCTCTCGACCTCTTGACCTCGCGTCAAACCCTTAGGAGGAAATTCGCCATGTCGCATCATTTCGACACGCCTACCGCACGAGAAGACCCCCGCGTCAACATCTGCGACTTCTACTTGTTTCGCGGCCGCCCCGGCACCACCGTCATGGCTTTGACCGTGAATCCGAACGCCGGCGTCGGCACACCAGACACTTTCCGCGACGAAGGTCTCTACGCCTTTCGCTTCGACACGGATCGCGATCATCGCGAAGACGTCACCTTCAAAGTGCAGTTCGGCGCGCCCGCTCACGCCGATGGCAGCGAGCTTGGGCACGTTCAGTCCTTCGCGGTGCGGCGTGCCACTGGAGCGGATGCTGTGAAGGGCGCCGCGGGCGAACTCATCATTTCCGGAAATACGGGAGGCGTGGTGAAAGCGGATTCTGGCTGTCTGGCATACGCAGGCCTGGCGCCCGATCCGTTCGCCACCAACGGCGTCGGTTTCGGTGCCTTTAGAAAAGCTCTGTGGTCAGAAAACCGGTTTGCCCCGGAGTCGTTCCAGAATGGCCAGAGCTTCTTCGCCGGCAACAATGTCACCGCCATCGTACTCGAGGTCCCCAGCAGCCTGATCGGCCGGGGTGTGGTGCACGCTTGGGCCACGGCGTCGCTCTACGGGCACGCGCCGGAGGTGCAGGTATCGCGTTGGGGCCTGCCGATGATCACCCACCTGCTGCTCTCCGATCCTTCGCTGCACGACGCATCTGAAAACTACAACCGTGCTGTTCCGGCGGACGAAGTGGCGCTGTTCTCCAAACCGATCCGCGACTTCGTGGAAAAAGTCACCGCGCTCGTCCAGTCAGCGGCCGACCCAGCCGCCTATGCTACGCAACTCCTCGCGCGCCTCTGCCCGTCTGTCCTGCCGTATGAACTGGACACGCCCGCCTCATTCAGCTTTGCCGCCTTCAACGGCCGCGCCCTCGGCGACGACGTGATGGACGTGATTCTCACGCTGGCCACGAACACGCCCCTCGGCGATGGGGTGGCGCCCGATATGCGGCTGACGCGCCCGGATTTTCCCTATTTCGGCGAGCCGCATAATACGGCCGCGAGTTCCGCGAAGCTGTGAGCCCACGGACGGCACTTCGGCGGCCTGCGATTGCATGGATTTGCTCGCCGGCAGCTCGGAGCTAATCCCCGTCGTCTCCGTCACGCGCGCTGTCCTGTCAACCGTGATCATCAGCCCAAACGGACTGAGCGCTTGATTAACGCGCCGACCAATCCGTTCATGTTTTGCGGCGATGTCCTCCACCTGATCGCGCATATTGTTTGTATCCTTCCACCTATGGTAATCATGGCATTTGCGAGTCCTACAAAAAGGAGGGACTATGAAGCTCACAGGAAAGAAGGCTCTTATTACTGGCGGCAACAGTGGCATCGGTCTAGCCACAGCCCGACTTTTCGTCGCGGAGGGCGCGCAGGTCGCCATTACCGGCCGCGACCAGAAGACGCTCGATGAAGCAATCGGGGAACTTGGGTCGAGCGCGCTTGGCTACCGCGCTGACGTCACCATTTCGGAAGATCGCAAGCGGCTCTTCGCAGCTCTGGCCAAAGATTTCGGCAAGCTCGACATTGTCTTCGCCAATGCCGGCATCTCCGGCCGGACTCCTACGGGCTCGACCGACGAGGCCATTTTTGAGAACGTGATCCACGTCAACCTTAGTTCCGCTTTCTTTACGGTGAATTCATCGGTACCTCTGCTGAACGACAACGCCAGCATCATCTTTACTGGATCGGTGCTGAACTACCTCGGCCAACCTGGCGTCGCCGCATATGCAGCCACCAAGGGTGGTCTCGTCTCGATGGCGCGTTCCATCGCCGCGGACCTTGCACCGCGCAACATTCGCGTGAACGTCGTCGCACCAGGCGCGATCAAAACTCCCATTTGGAAGCGCGGGCCCCGCGCCTCTGCTACCGCGGAAGACTCCGCTAAGTTGGAGAAGTTCTTCTCTTCCGCGGTCCCGCAAGGCCGTTGGGGCGAGCCGGAAGAAGTTGCCAAAGCCGTGCTCTTCCTCGCGTCGGACGATTCCTCGTACGTCAACGCGGTCGAGCTGATGGTGGATGGCGGAGCCACGGGCGCCCCGTTTGGAGCTCCCATGATTCAAGAGGCATTTACGCCGCCCAGGTTGGCAAAGGCTCACGCGGAAGGAAATCCGCACTGAAGTGGATGTCGGACAACCCGGAAGTAATCGCCTAAGTCCTGGTAAACGCCCTTACCGGACAACTGAAAACTGGACTGTGGGAAGGCGACGAAACTAGAATGCGACCCTATGCGCGTTCGCGTCTTCCGAATCGAGAGTAGGTCAATCATCCCAGAGAAATGGGGTGACTACGGCCACATATTGCAGCACGGAATGACGTCCCACCTGCGAAGAGTCGGCGGACTGCTTGCGCTCGAGAGAACCGGACCCTTTATACCTCCGATTACCCTTCCTGGAATCGGCGACGTAGTTCTTACCTCCGCTGCACGCCAATTGCTGGAATCTTCCGGCTTGAACGGTTTCGATTTTCGACGGGTTGAAAAGGTTCTTACGGTTGAACTGCACTGGGAGAATTGGGATTTGACTGCAGACGAGCCGCCTCGATATCCCGATTCAGGCGAGCCCGAGGATTATGTTCTTGGTCAACCGAACAGCGAAGCCGCGTCCGCCGCCCTCGGAGAACTTTGGGAGGTTGTGGTCCCGAGCACCGCAAGAATCGTGCGGCTGAAGGAAGATATAGATTCGGATAAAGATTGGTACCTCGACTTGAGCACTTGGAATGGCACGGACCTTTTTCGGAGCGATAGTTACGCCAGCATGCTGCTGAGCGAGGATGCGCGTGAATGGTTTACCGATAAATGGGGAAAGTACGTCAGCTTTAACGAATTTCCAACGAATCTATGACCCTAAGCGAGTACGGCAACGGGCAAGTGCCTGATTAACGCCCTTACCGGACAAGTGAAAAATCGGTTTCCGTGCAAAATGGATGCAACCCGATCTGGAAGCCTCACCGATTGAACCGATTGCGACTGAGCATCGGTCGCCCTACCCGATCGTCACGATTATCCCCAAAGTCGGTGCTGTGAAGGCATGCTAACAGTCTTAAGCACAGTCTGATCAGCCGCGCCGTCCCGTCGCTATCACTAGTTCAAGGCCCGGGGTTGCTTCCAATATCTTCACTTCCGCTCTCCGACGTGTCGGAACAGTATTCCGCTGGGCGAACGTCTCACATGCTCTTCACGAGACTGCACCTCTCGCCAGCGTCTTCGGAGCTCATCCACTGAAGGAGATCCGACCATTCCTAGACAAGCCGTTAGGACAGCGAGACCGGTGCTTCCGCTCGATGCAGCCCCGATCGCCACGCCTCCGAACACTACCCAGCGGCCAACGTCTAGGCCGAAAAACTTCTTGCGTTCCGCAGATAGGCTCCTCAGTTCCTTTTGATGTTTAGCAAAGGCGTCCGAGAGATTCGCGGCTACGGTGGAACCGATCTCAGCTAAGGACGATTGCGATGCGGAGTCGATATCACGTATCCCCCTCCCAATCAGATTGCGAAGTTCGGTCATAGCTCCCTCGCGGCGCAGCTCGATGAGCGTCTCCGGAGGAATGCCTGCGAGCAAACCAATCTCGGCCGAGCCCTCAACCGAGATCGCATTTGTAATGAGAACGTCGCGCGCATTCTTGTCGGACCTAGCAGTGTCATATTCATATTTCCAAAGGAGGTATTGCCACGATGTCGGAGCGTCAATCAGGGGGTTGCCTCCGAGCCGCGAAGCCTTGAAAAGAACATCATTAGCCTGCATCATTCTCCCAAGGAGTGAAAGCTGGACGGCTTTGCCTGCGCCCTCCATTCCGAACTGTGTCCCGAGCCGATCATCCATTTCCGCGACGATCTTTCGAACTTGTTGATCGAGCGGCTCAGACCACTCGACATCGAAAAGTAGTCTAGACGGATCAGAAACCTTCGCGACGAGGCCCCGTGGATCAGGAAGCTCTTCTAGAAATTTCGTCAGTTCAGCGAAGTCCGCGAAACTACGGCCGAACAATTGTGACGAGTGCGAAAGCAGGTCGGCTTCTCCGGTGTACTGCAAAACCGACTGATACGGGTCCTGGGAGTACGATGGGTCGGGCGCGATTACCACGATCGGAGGGTTCACTTCCGCAAGCGCAAGCTCTTTATACTGGAGTGCATTTAACGCGTGTTTCGCGGTGAAGAACAATAATTGATCAGGTTTCATCTTGCCGAGGAAACTCGACGTCCGGAGTAGAGGATCGGGAAGAATTAGCGTGTCGACGTAAAGGCCGACCGAAGTTGCGATATTTCCGACATACGAAGGAAAAATGTCGCCGCCGAAAATCGACTTCAGCCCATTCATGTCCTGGAGATGCGCTTCGACAACCGGACCGTAGTACTGCCAGAACTCTTTGATTCCAGCGTAAAACTCATTTGCTTCGCCGCTGAACGCCTCAACTATATTGGGATGCGCTACCATGTTTGCGGCCACTTGCGGAGGTGTCAGATTATGTTTTCTCATTTCGGTAAATGGCTGTCGAAAGAAGTCTTCCAAAATTTCAAAATACCGCGCCTGCGTTTCCGCTAACGGGATCTTCCTAACCTCCCGCTGAAAGCGGCCGTATGCGGTTGCCATCGCCAATGCCCACACACTTGAATCAACGGTTGAGGGATCGACCTTTCCATCTGCCGCAATGCGTACTTTCTTGAGGGATTCGATTACCTTGAGGTCCCGGACAATGTGGAGTCGTCCCGCTTCCATCTCCGCCTTTATGAGCATAACGTGCTCGTGTAGTTCATCTCGATCCATGAATCCTCCATCTTGTTGCGACGCTAGTGCAAAAGGCGTGCAACGGCTTTTGAAACTTTGCGGATTCAATAGGATGTACGTGAGCAACGGTTGTGAAGACCGGTGTTCACAGTCCCCGAACTTTTGGCGTTGGCTAGCGCGATACTTAATCTGATACTATTCGCACTCGCCAATGGCCACGACGCCCGCCCGACTATCGCCAGTCGAATTGAGGCGGTTTCGATTTTGCCCGGTAGATTGCCCAAAGCTTACGTACAGGATTTCCTCGCTCGCTGATTATTTCGGGGTGATGACGAGCGTTGTAACAGCACGGGCACCTTTTTGGTTTCGTGGACACTACGATGCACGGTACAGCCTAACACCCTCCGCCCTTCGATACCCAACCGCACTCAAACGCTCACAGGCTCTCCAGTTGATGTCAGAATTCAAACGGATCGCCGATATAAAGCTGAACCGTCCTCCCACATTCGACAATGAGATGATGTGGGCCCAAATCGCACAGCATTACGGGCTTCCTACGCGTCTCCTCGATTGGACGGAGAGCGCCACCACCGCACTGTACTTTGCCTGCCGGAAGACGGGCAGCGATGCCGCTGTCTTCGTAGTAAATCCGGTGGAGCTAAATCGCATGAGCTATCCTCTCAAGCCTCATGTCTTGGACCCGGAAGAAGACAAGAAGCTCATCGCCAAATATTTCAACAGCGGTGTGCGAGAGGCCAAACGAGGGAACTACCCCCTGGCCGTTAATCCAGTTTGGAATTCTGATAGGTTGATGATTCAGAAAGGAAAATTCACACTTCACGGAAGCCGCTTCACGCTTGACCACGGCAGGGTGCCGTCATTGGTGGCTCTGTTGATACTAAGGGAAGCCAAAGAAATGCTACTGACCGAACTAGAACGCGTCGGGGTAGATGAAATGACTCTGTTCCCGGAACTCGAACATGCATGCATCCATTTGAAGAGGCATGCCGGACTGGAGACAATCTAATGTCGAGTTACATTCCGTTCGTAAATTATTCTGGTGAGTGGTCGGCCGCGCGCTCGCTATATCCGAGCGCAGCACTTTATCGAATCGCAATTCAATCGAGTCAGAAGACACCTTCACCGCCAACTGGATTGAAACTTTGGCTCGATGCCAGCGTCGATGCCCTAGACAACTCGCCGTTCGGCGGTAACGAAAACTACAAATCGTATTTCGGCGCTTTCCCTACCTCCGACCGAATAGCAAGTGCAACGTTTCAGATGCGTCCGGACCCAGGTGTCGTAAACAGTTTCGTTGGAGCGGTTCTCAATGCGGCGCTAGTGCGCATCCCTAATCCCGAGTGGCTCTCAGTCCCACAATTGACTTACGTGGATGGAGTAGAACGGAACAAGATAAACAAATTGCTTGCAGGCAGCACACAACGGTGGAAGGCAAAGGCCAACTTCAAAGGAAAGCTGATTCTCCCGATCATACTTACGAATCAACGACAATTGAATCGGAAGACAGAGCGTAACTCAAAAATCGCTCTAGCGACTGCCTGCGTTGAGGCGAGCGGCGCGGATGGCGTTTGGGTTGTAGATTCGTCTCTGAATGACCAAGACGCTACTGGAAACTTTGAGACGATTCGCTTTCCAGGTGTGGCAAGATTCCATCAGGAACTCATCGCTGCAATACCTGAACTGAAGATTAGCATCGCGGGACCGTACTGGGCGCTTAATCTAATTCTGTGGGCACGTGGACTCGCTTCCTTTGCCGCAGTTGGAGTCGGGAAGGCCACTCGTTATCGCGTACCGGGAGGCTTGCTGATGCGGGGCGTAACGCGAATCGCTGTTCCTCCACTTCGCCGGCTTGTGACGCGGAAGCCTGAACTAAAGGCTTGGCTTTCCACCGCGGCACAAACTGTTGCCAAGAGCGACCCGTCGTTTGCGGAGTTCTCAAGCTTGCTGAGACAATTCCCGCTACTGGCAGACGAAGACACGGCGCGCTCTCAGATCGGAAAATTCTATGGCGAATGGATTAAGCGATTGGATGCAATGAATCCTCAAAGCAGGTCACTTGCCCTCTTCCAGGATTTTTCGGCTGCTTACGTCTTGGGGAAATCCCTACCAGACATCCCGTCAGAAGCCGGGTCAGCCCGAAGTCCGTCACGGATCGCTCAACAATTTATGGGGAACTGTCTCTAGTACGCCAGAATCGCTCCACGCAATGCGCTCGTAAGATTTCGTCACATGGTTCTGCCGCTCGCGATCCCGCGAAAAGGCGTTCGCATTTTGTCCGCGATACACCAAGCAATCCCACGCCCTGCTTCCTGATCGCGGAGCCGACCTGGCCGTGCGCGATTCGAAGCGCACGATCCATCGGAAGGGCTATGTAGGACTCAGTTGCAAACGCCAAATTCGAGCGAGCCTGAGACACCGCTTCGGAAACTCTCGCCAGTTTTAGCTCCACTGCAACGATCCTGTCATAGAGAGGATCCCACCCGTTGACCTTGTGGTATGCGCCACGTCTGGGCGACGCGATGAACTTTCTGCGCTCTAGGTGCTCCAGTTCTCGTCGCAGCCGGTCTGGGGGTAACGAAGAAAATGACTCGGCGTGCAATCGGTGAAAAGTCACAGAACTACCAGATTCTTGGTCGGGGATTTTCCAAAGGACATGTAGTCGCAGAACTGGTCCGACCGCGTGTTTCTGGCCATGCGAAAGTCGAACACGAACTCGGCTCGGGCGAAATTTCATGCCCACCATGTCGCAAATTCCACATGGCGTGTGGAATTCGGTCTTAGCAGCCAAGCCATTCCCGTTAAGCCATTTGAGAACCGGTCTGGCCATTTCGGATTCGAACCTAAATCGGTGGGGAGAGAACGACTGCACGAGGTCATCCTCCTAACTTTCATTATGACCATGAGCTAATCGGATTGACAACTAATATCATCGACCCGTTCGCCTAGGTGGAATACCTCACCGCGGCGAGTTTCCTGTGCAACAGGCGTGCAATCGAGCACGAATACCATTGACCAGCCATCGGATACTGATGAGCATTGGTTCCCTACACCAACGTTCATAGTGGCAAGTTGGCGGACGATCTTCACTTGCGGAAAATTCCACGTATGCGAAAATCGCGCGCAGGAGGTTTCGGTGGGACTCACACCGACATTCGCAAGGGAGTTCGACGCCTGGTTAGCCGCTGAGCGAATCACCTTGACGGACCTCGCAGCGAAGCTTGGAACGAATCGTGTCAGCATTCGACACTGGCGCACAGGTCGATCGTTTCCACGAGATGGATTCTGCGACAAGCTATTCGAGGTCTCGGAGGGCAAGCTTGGGGCTTTCGGGCCCGGCCGCGACGCTGCGCGCTTGGCACACGAGCAGTCAATCCCTGTAGCGGTGAAAAAAGAACGGCGCGATAAGTACAACGCCAATCTGCAACTGTTTCGTGGACGCGCTATGGCCTCGTACCATCGCAGATACGAAGCCAAGCGGCAATTTGTAACGGAAACCGAGTTGGCCGCACTCCGATTGGATCCGCGCCTCAGGAAAAGTGTTTGTAGGGAGTGCGGCGAAATTCTCCGTGATCTCGGCCCGCATCTTTGGCCCGCCCACCAGACGACGGTCGAGGGGTACCGAGCGAAGTACGGTTTCACTCGAAGCAAAAACGCGACGCGGAGCCGAGAGACGAACGAAAAGCAGTCGGAAGAAATGAAGCGCATTCGGCGGGTGCCACCCAGGGAAATGCGCTTTGACGGCACCAGGTTTCACACAAACAAGAAAGGCTACGCTCGAACCGAAACGCTGCTCAACAAGCGCGGGAAAATTCTCGGAGCACGGCCGGACCATTGGAAGCGCACGGCCTCCGGCGATGTCGCCAAAGACGCGCGCATCGCGTCGCTAAGATTGCGTGACGGCTTAACGATCGAGGAAATAGCCAAGCGGCTGACGTTGAGCGAGACCGCGATTTTTTTCAGGTTGAAACGTCTCGGCCTTCCGCGGCGGGCGCGAATCTTCATGCACGGCGAGTTTATCTGCGGGCGTCATCTGCGCTCCTTGTGCGCGGATTTCGATGTTTCAAAGATGCAAGCTGCCGAACTGCTTGACGTTTCGTACGAATGGTTCACCGAGCGCGCGAAAGAGCGTCCCGAGGAGAAGCCGCTTTCATGGAACCTCGGCCGGAAATACCTCAAGATCCACCACGAATTGCTCCGCAAGTTCCGCACCAGGCCGGCCAGAGCGGAAGGCGGACGCCCACTCGCGCTTCCGCCAGGTGAACGCACCCAAATCCCGACCAAGTACGCCGCGCTGCTCGCGGATCTGCAGTGTGCACGCAGATGGTTGCTCTCTCAGAAGGATGAGGGCCACATCTCGTTGAATAAGTTTTGGGATTGGGTCGCTCGACAGTTTCGGGTCGGGCATCTCGCGGCTCTGCAGACTTGGCCTGCGTTTTACGGCTGGATTGAATCGAACTACGAAAGTGGTTCGTTTGTCGACGGCGTTTGGACCCCTAACGGCCTCGCGCGCGAATTCCTCTCCGACGACTACGGCATCACCGAAGAACTGCTCAAGCGGATTCTCGCTGAATGACCAAAAACCCCTCCGATTTTTTGCCCGCGTTTTGAAAACTTCAAACACCGCCTTATCAGATAGTTAGTCGAAGTTTTTCACACTTTTTAGCGTTCCCGAGGTTTTTCACACTTCCGATCCGGATAATGAAATTCAGAAGCGAGCTTTGCCGTGAACATTTGGCAGCGTGCTCGCTTCTCACCTGCACGCGATTGAAAACGCAGGGGCTTTAGGCCGCTGCACACAGGTTTTGCACACCACGCCGTTGGCGCGGCGTGGCGTTTGTTGATTCTCTTCGGGAGCGGCGGAGGAATTATGAACGGCCGCGGCCTGTACCAAGCGGGCTTCGGCCGGATTGCCCGCGGTCCGCCTCGATTTGGACCAAAACACTCCGGAGCGACAGAATTCGGTAGTGAGGGGACAAAGCGCATTCTCAGCTATGAGCTGAGTTTCCGGGCAACGGGCCGCTGGTCGATGCGGCATGAACGGACGACGCCCCGGTCCGATTTTTCACAGTCACAGCGATTGCTGATGACCAAAATGCGCGAATTAATTCCCGAGCTGCTTTAGAGCGACCGACGAGGCGATTCGCTTTAGCGTTTCACTTCTAAAGAGTGAAATGCGGGATGTCCGTACGTCTTGCGGAGGCGACGTAATGCATCAACAGACGCTCGATTATGAACAACAGCGGCAGTCGTCAGTCGCGGCGCGTTGCGCTGAACAACCCGCGAGTCCGAAAGTTTCGTCGAAGCGTGAGGCGTGGCGAGAATCAGTCGTGTTCGGACGTGCCAAGGGACCGATCAGAAATCGAGTCGCGTACCTACGCAAGGCAATGCCGGAATTCCTCGCAGACGAAGGACATGAAATCTACCAATTTCTCGTGGGCCGCCTCGTGGAACACATCGACGCCGCGCGTCCCAACATCGACGGCATGAAGAGTATTGTACAGCAAGCCGCCGAAGCCCACGATCTTCCGATCACAGATGATTCGGTCGAGTGCGTAATCGAACTTGGTTATTTTTCCTGGAAGCGCCGAGTTTTGGATTCAGAAGGAGCTGGGGTCCAAAACCTCGGCAAGGTTCGCGCAGCAACACCAAAATTTCCAAGAGGGGCACTCGCTCGACCAGCAGGCAAAGAGTATCCAGAAGCAAAAAGATTCACGAACTACGACGACCATGATTGCTGACGGCCCAGAAGAAAACCGGGCAACTCGAACGGTAAAGTGCATGGTGACAAAATGAATCACAAATCTTCCGCGCAAAAAAAGCCGAAGCGACCGCGGCTCGACTCGAAGCCAATGTTGGCCGAAGAATTTGCAGAAGCATTCGACGATCTGCTTCGTGGCGCACTGTTGTACAGGCGAGAGCGCGAGTGGATTGAGTCGAGGCGCGGCCACTTTGCGACGGACGAGCTTTCGCAACGGTGTTTTTAGCAGCACGACCAACGGTTGCCCGAACCAATACTCACGTCCAAGTAATTGAGACATCGGTGGTTTGAATTCAGCTTGCGCAGGTTTTGCACAGAACGCGAGGATCTCGATGAACGCAAAAGCAAAAAACATCTCGATCATTCCAATCGAGCAAACGCAGATAGCGGCGCCGAGCGCGCTTTTGACCAGCGCGGAACTAGCTGCCCGGTTGGCAGTTCCGGAATCCTGGGTTCGAGAAAAGACGCGCGCACGCGCCAGGATGCGCGACAAAGACCCGCTGCCAACTAAGGCTTTGGGCAAATATCGGCGCTTTTCGTGGGCCGAAGTTGAAACGTGGCTCGCACGCCAGAACGGTTAAACCTTGACAAAGACGTCGGAAGGCCATAGACCTATGTCCCATGCGACGCAAACTCTCTACAACCGAAGTAGCCGACGAGCTGGGAATCGACCAGGCGAACTTGCAACGGATGATTCGTCACAAGCGAATTCCGTTCCCGCCACTTGTGCACGTCGGGCGACTGGCGATCCGGCTTTGGTCTACTCGGGATGTAGAGCGCGTGCGAAAGCTGCTCGCGAAAAGGCGCCGCAAAAAAGGAGATAGACGATGAAAACTCAGCGGGGCGAAATCACCCGAAGAGGTAGATTTTGGTTCGGCCGTTGGCGTGAAGACGTGTTAGTCCACCCCGACGACTTGACCGAAAAAGAGCGCCAGGGCTTGGATAAACTCCAGACCGTCGCAGATGGCGCAAAAGTTATCGTGCGGCGACAACGACGCGAACGACTCTGCGAGTACAGCGATCGCTATCGTTCGCGGAAAGATGTTCAACCGTTGCTCGACGCGAAACTCGCACCGATCAACGAAAAGCGCGCGCGCCCCGAAGGCACTCTGACCGTCGCCGTATATGGCCAGGATTATTTTCTGCCATTCGTGGAACGCGAACTGAAACCTTCGACTTATTTCGGCTACAAGTCGCTCTGGCGGATGTACCTCAAACCCCGGCTCGCGGACATCGCGATGAGAGATTTCAGGTGCGTGGACGCGACGAATCTGCTCGCCACAATTCATCGCGAACACAAAATAGGGCGCGCCACGCTACGGCACTGCAAGGCCCTGTTGAGTGTGATATTCGTTCACGCAAAGCGCGGTGGTATCCTGGATTCAAATAATCCAATTCAGGATTGCGGACTTCCAAACGCGGCCGCAGCTTCAAAACCGACTCATGCCAGCAGTGCCGAAGAAGTCCTGGCAATGTTGGATGCGTTGCAGGGCGTTGCTCGCACAGCCGTAGCTTTGATCTTCTTCTGTGCGCTCCGGCCGGGCGAAGCCCGTGCCGCGCGTTGGGAAGACTACGACGGAAAAGTTTTGCGCATTCGCGCCAGCATGTGGCGAACGCACACGACACTGCCGAAGACAGCGGAGAGCGTTGCTCCTGTTCCGGTCGCAGAGACGCTCGCTGATATTCTTCAAGCATCGCGCCGTGCGAGCGGCTACATTCTGGCGTCACCCCTCGGACGGCCAGTCGATCTCCACAACCTAGCCGCGCGCACTGTGATTCCCAGGCTCTCTCGCTGTGCACTGTGCGACAAAGCAGAAAAGGAGCATCGCTCAAACGACCACACGTTCCAATTGCTTCCTGCGTGGCACGGTTGGTACAGCTTGAGAAGGGGCGCTGCAACTTTGGCAGTTTCGCTCGATTCGCAACTCGCAGCGAAAACTTTGTTGCGTCATTCCAACATCGCGACCACACAAGCCCATTACATAAAGTCCGTGCCGGCCGACGCACTCCGTGCTGTCGAAAAAATGGATGCGCTGTTCCGGAAGGACGAGAACACGGCTCCCAACTGAGGCGATTAACCGATGTTCAACCGACGCTCAATGAAAAACTCTAGAAATGCGAATTATTCTTGCACAAGCATGTGCACAGAATTCGCCCACCTCAGCCCAACCACCCGCATATTACCCACCGGTGCGAACTGTATCCGCTTGAAAATGCACAGCACGCAAAAAATTATGCGG
>CAVWFO010000014.1:0-58342 GCA_963754275.1 uncultured Acidobacteriota bacterium | reverse complement strand
TGCTCCTCTAAGCTCGCAGCAACTCCACATCACCGCACCAACTTACTGCACGGCCGTTGGCGTTTCCGCATCCAACCACACATCCGCTAAAGGCCAATTCTCCCCAGGCCCCGGCGCTTTCCAATCCCGCACGCGCGCGCTTAATCCGTAAACCCGCGGCAGCCAAACCAAAGGCACTACGCGATACGTGTTCAACACCGCCCGCTGCTGCTTATAAATTTCCTCGGGCGAGGCATCTTCGGGAAACGCACCGGGTTCCACCCCTGTCAGCGGCCCCGAATAAATTCGCGCCAGAAAATCCTTCAGTGCAACCCCGGGCAGAGGCGACGTCATCCGCCAGCGTACCAGTTGCAGATCCAAGTGCGCAGCCTGCCCAGCCGAGCTGCGCGATTTTTCCGTGCCAGCGGCCGGCATCGCCTGCGCCCGCAGCGCCATCCCGGCTTCCTTGGCGTTCACCACGATCCGCTCCGCCACGCTCTGCTCCAGCGGATCAGCGGAATCATATCCCAACACCAAAGCGCTCGACGGCGCGATTTGTTTCCAAAGTTCCTTCGCGTGATCCAGACTTGTGTCGTCGGCGCCGCTGCCGGAAACAGAAACGCCGTCCCACTTGACCACTGCGGCAACAACCCGCCCGCCGGCTCGCCAGTCTTCTGCAAAATAAAATTCACAATCGCCACGCGGTCAATCGCGAGCGATAGCGCTTGCCCTGCAGCCTGCGCGGCCGCTTGAGTCGCCGTCCGCGCGCCCGCCTTGTCCGCCACGTTCGGTCCCGCATTCGACGCAACAAAAACCAACGCCAGCAATTCATCCGGCTGCGACAGGCTAACGCGCACGCCCTGCTCCCCCGCCCGCCGCGCATCCTGCGGCGCAATCTCCGTCAGATCCGTCTTGCTCAATTCCAGATCAACAAGCCGCTCGTGCGCCGCCCGCCCCATCGCAATCTCAATCCCATCCACAAACGGCCGACCCTCGCGAAATTCCTCGTTCGCAGCAAGCACCACCCGCTTCCCTGCCTCGAAAGCCGTCACACGAAAAGCCCCGCTCCCAGCCGCCCCAGCAAACTCCCCATCGGCATCCCGATGATCAAAAATCAAAGAATCAATCTGCCATTTCGCCGCCGCTTCTTCCGCCGTAGCAGCCGTCACGTCCGGATCAAGCGACGCAACCGAAGCGCCAATCTCCACGCGCAAAGTCCCGCCATACCGAGGCCGCCGCGAACTGTGCGCAGGCAAGACCGCAAACGCCAGCGCAGTCAACGCGCTAATTACCGCAAGTCGCTGTAACAATATATGCCTCGTATTCACCTGTCTTCAGATTGTGGACGACCGCGCGGGCCGAATTGCCTTCAGGGTCCGATTGCAAAGCCATCAGTGGTCCATTGAACTCCAGGGTGTTGCTGTAAGGAACCAAGGGCAACGCAAGACCTTTCGACAAGTATCCTCGAATCGAATCGCTCTGCGTCCAATCGCTTCCGTCCGTGTAGAGCGAAATAAGATTCGCCGCGGCATCTTCCCGACAAAATCGCGCCCAGACTGGTTGGATACCCTGGAATCGCAAATTTGGTGATGATCAACCGCCTGGAAGGGCCGCAGCGCAGATCCCCTAAGAGATCCGGGTCACCGACACACTCAAACCCACCCACTGCGACATTTGCCTCCTTCTGATCTATCGTTCCCTGCGGATCCCGCGATGGACTCGTCGCTTGCGGAATAGCGGTCGTATGGGAAAGTTGCCACCAAGAACCATCTGGTTTGTAGGCTGTGAGGTGGGTTGTTCCGAGAACCAAGAGTGCCGGCTCGCCAGACGATGAATTTTTCAAGAGCGCAAAATCCAAAACTTTTCCGCCTGCCTCCAAACGAAACGCTTTTCCAGTGACAAAGACTGCTCATCGGCTCCAGCACGTGCGGAATCCGCTTTAGGCGCGGCGACGACAATCACTGGAAACGAAGCCCCATCGCTCTGATCGTTGAGAACCTTCAGCACCCAGACATACTCACCAGCAGACTCGGAAAGTGTCAGTTGCAACCGAATTGCGGATTGCGCCGCCAAGGTATTTTCGGGCGCAAACGAAAAACTGTGTCGCTGCAGCTGCCCTCGTACCGCCGCTTCAACTGCCTCAGCATACAAGGCATCGAGCGTGGAAATATTACTCACCCTAAGCGTCACCGCAGCAGGACTCACAACTGCGGCAACTTCGTCGGCAAGCTTAGCCACAGCGTCGTTCCATGATTTCGGCAGCGTGGACGCCGCTTGCGCGTGACTCACGCGAGCTGCTACTGCAGAAAAAAGCCCGACTAGAATTGTGAAGACCATGACGCGAATCGTGAGAGGAATCCGACAGGAAGGCCGCATCAGTGTGCGCGAATCGTGAAACAAGTTCGCGAATCGTCATCTTAGCACACCGCCGAATCCTCAAACTTGAACGCGTGCCCGCGCAGTTATCGTGGCACAGGCAATGCAACGTCAAAGACGCCCGCCTGAAGGCGGCCGCTACGAATTCAAAAGCGACGCACAAATCACACCGGCTGGGTGGCTGCGGCTCAGCTCCAGGATGCAATCTTCGCTGCGGCGGTCGCGTCGCATTGTCTCCCGGTCCTCACCGTGCCACCCGCAAGGGTTTTTGCCGGCGCCACTCCCGAACCGGGCTGCCCTACTCGCGGAACAGGCCGCGAGAACCCCGGCCGAGAATCTCAATCTCTTCAATCCTCGCTAGCATCACCACGTCACTGTTTCCCGCCCGCCCGCGTGGGCGGATCATTCAATCCCGGGAAGGCCTGCGCCGACTTCAGCACATCATTCGTAAAGAAAAATTTCCCGTCCGTAGGCACCATCATGATCTGCACCCGGTCGCTCAACCGCTGCGCCACCGTCAATTGCACCAACATCGGATTCACCTTCAGCGCCGACGCTTCCAGCTGCATTTTTTCCGCGCCCGCCTGCGCCGTCAGACGAATCTGATTCGCCTCCGCATCCGCCAACAGATCCTGCCGCTCCTTCTCCGCCTTTCCGTCAATCACTTTCGCTTGCGCCGCGGCCTCCGCGCCGCGCACAGTTTCCTCGTTCTGCGTTTCCGCGAACAATTCGCGACGCTGCTGCTCGGCCTTGCTGTCAATCACTTTGGCCTGCGCTTCCGCCTCCGCGTTTTTCACGCGCGCCGACGCCGCCGCCTCCGCATCTTCAATCGTGGTCTGCTTGCGCGCCTCCGCCTCCAGCCGCGATTGTTCGATCTGTTTCTGTTTCAGTGGCAATGTGTATTGCATCGAGTCCGACTCCGCCTGCGCCATCAATACTCGCGTCCGCGCATCGCCCTCTGCGCGCTTGATCTGCCGCACTTTTTGCGCCTCCGCCTGCGATTCCGCGATTTTCACTTTTTTCTGCTCGATGCTCTGGTCCACCGTCACCTGATCGTCTTCCTGTTCCTTCAACAACAAACCCTGCAGCCCCTGCTGGTACTGCTCGGGCAGCAATACTTTGCGTAGCAGCACTTCCTTCACGATGATTTGGTCCTCACCCAGCCGCGCGGTGATCGCCTGCGTGGCGCGCTGCCGGAACTCATCGCGCTTGGTGGAAAAAACGTCGCGCACAATATAATTGGGCGCCAAGTCCCGAAAAGTGCTGGTCACCACCGGTGCCACAATCTCGTCTTCGATCGGTTGCGGCAAATTCTGGTCCACATAATCCAAGTGACGCGGATCCATGCGATAGCGCACCGTTACCGCAAGGCCAACTGACAAACCTTCGCGCGCTTCCACGGTCAAAATCTCAAGCGCCTTGTCGCGTGGATTTTCCGACGCAGCGGTCGAATAAACTTTATCGCGGATATCGAAGAGCTGCGCACGCTGCACCAGCGGGATCAGTAAATGCGTCCCCGCATACAAAGTTCCCGGCCGTACCCCCGAAATCTGACTCACCCGCACCGCCGCGAACCCGTCCGGAACGACAAGGATGCTCTTGCCCAGCAAGCTCGAAAGCGCCGCAAGCACCACGAACTTCGCAGCAGCAGACCAGCGTATCGCCCGCCGCGGCCCGGCAGATCGTGGCGGCAAATAAAACGCACGGCGCGCGCAAACCGGCCCAGACGCCGGCATGCGGTCTCGCCAACGTCCGGCGCTTGAGTGACAGCGACCGCCTTCGCTCGACGTCCCAGCAGCCTGCTCCGCCGCGACATCTTTGGGCTTACGCTCGCCCAAGCGCAAAATCCGATTCAGCTCAAACGCCAAATAAAGGTCATAAAGCACGATCGCAACAGCCACCGCCAAAAACCCAAAACTCACGACAAACAACAACGTCCGCAGAAAAAGCATGTATCTCCTCATCTTCACAGCGCCGGCGTCCCGCCGGTTCTCTTGCCTTCGCCTTGTATCTACGCCGCCCGCCGCTCCGACTCGCCGCCACCGCGCGACTGCGAAGGTCGCCTCTTGCGCCACCGTCTGCGGCGCAGGCCGCGCCGGCATCAAGCGCATCAGCAAAACCAAACTAAGCCACTCCATCCCCAGCGCCACCGCATACGAAACGAAAATCGCTCCCGCCACCGCCACAAATCCGATTCCGCTTTCCATGGCCAAGTCCTCCGTATGAGCTGGGCTGCAATCCAACTAAAAGCAGGAAGGTAGCCAATCGAAGAAAGACAAAGTCTCAAAACACCAGCGACAGTCGCAACCCAACATTCTCAACACTTTGGCACCGAAATGCAGCAAGCTTTGCTGCAACCAAACCCCGCCCCACGTGCACAAAACGTGGCCCCGCAACCACGGCGTGGAAATCCACACTCAGCGGGGCATTCGGCGCAAGCCAAGCGCCGCCGATCAGCTGAAACCTCAAATCACGCGCGACAGCCCCACCTCTGCTAGAATCTGCCTGAGGCGCGAAAACATCCATGTCCACCACACCCACAACCACGCCCACCCCCGATCCAGACCATCCCGGCGCCCCGCCCTCTAACGCCGGTGCGCCGACACGACCCGGCCAGCTCGCTGGCGGCTTTCAACTTTTCCGTATTTTCGGCATTCCCGTTTACCTGCACTCCAGCTGGATCATCATCTTCCTGCTGATCACTGTATCGCTCGGACAGCAATTCACCTCGCTGCATCCCGGATGGTCCACACAACAGCATTGGGCGCTGGGTATCATCACCAGCATCCTTTTCTTTGGCTCGCTGCTGTTTCACGAACTCAGCCATAGCATCGTCGCCCGCCACTACCGCATCCCGGTGCAGTCCATCACGCTGTACGTGTTCGGCGGGCTCTCGAGCATCACGCGCGATCCATCCAGCGCCCTGCAGGAATTCAATATCGCCATCGCCGGCCCGCTTTCCAGCCTGTTCCTTGCCGGGTGCTTCTGGCTGGTCACGCATTATTTCCATGGCAACGAACTGGTCGTCGCCTCCTGCACATGGCTGTGGGAAATCAACGTGATGCTCGCGCTGTTCAATCTCATTCCCGGATTTCCGCTCGACGGCGGACGCGTGCTGCGCAGCATCGCCTGGGGCGTCACCGGCGATTTCAACCGCGCCACGAAAATCGCTTCCTACGCCGGACGCTTCTTTGCCTACGTGATGATTTTTATCGGAGTGTGGTGGGCATTCCACGGCAGCATGGTCAGCGGCATCTGGATAGCGTTTATCGGCTGGTTCCTGCTGAGCGCGGCGCGCGAAAGTTACACGCAAGTCGCCGTGCGCAACACGCTCACAGGCGTTCGTGCAGGCGACATCATGACCCAGGACGTCCCGACCGTCGAACGCAACATCTCCGTGGATGATTACGTGCATGAGGTTCTGCGCACCGGGCGCCGCTGCCACGTCGTCACCGGCGCCGGGCGCCCCGTCGGCCTCGTCACCCTCGCTTCCGCGCGGGCCGTTCCTCGCGACGAGTGGGCGAACACTTCCATCCAGGCCGTAATGATGCCCTTCGACCGCGCCCACTGCGCAACGCCAGACGAGCCCGCGCTAGGCGTCCTGCAGCGCATGCAAACCGAGGACATTAATCAGATGCCGGTTGTAGCGGATGGCGCCATCGTAGGCATGATCGCGCGCGACACCATCCTGCACGTCCTGCAAACGCGCCTGCAGCTCGGTCATCTAGCGTCATAATCGGTAGCATAGGCAATTTTGCCCGTGCGTTTCGGTTTTCGCGGGGACACAGAAACGGTCAGCGAGCAAATAACTTGAACGAGCCACCGATTAACGAATCAGACTACGACCGCCTGCAACGAGAACAAGCTCCCACCGTCACCCGCCGCGGCTTCAACAGATGGTTCGGCATCGCCGGCATACTGGCCCTAGCGGGCGCGCTGGTGGCTTACTGGCAAAAACACAAATCCCCGTTCCCGATAAAGGTAATCGCCCAAGCCGGCGAAATCCCCATTGGCGGCTCCAAAATTTTCACCTATCCCGCCGACGACCGCCCCTGCTTCTTGCTCCGCCCCGCCGCGGAAACCTACCTGGCCTTCAGCCGCCTCTGCACCCATCACACCTGCCCCGTGTTCTATCGCCCTGAAGAAAACATCTTCGCCTGCCCCTGCCACGGCGGCATCTATTCCGCCACCAACGGCGCAGTGCTCGACGGCCCTCCGCCCAAGCCGCTCCCGGAAGTAATCCTGGAACGCCGCGGCAACGATATCGTCGCCACCGGCTTCGTCCCAACCGCAACCTGATCCGAGCACACCGACCCCGCGCATTTGAATGCTTGTTTGCGACGCAGGCTGACTACCTCTGTGGCGGCGTTCGATACTTCACAGCCTTCGCATCCACGCCTTCTGTTACCGTGACGATCACGTCCGCGGGAATGTCCTTTAGCTCCTGCACGTACCCGCTCGGCCACCGAATCACGATCGAATCGACCTTCTCATGCTTCCCAAGTCCAAAATAAATCCGCGGATCCTGCGCGGAGCAATAGCTCATGCCGCCCTTCGCTTGGTCGTAGCTCTTGAAATCCCCCGCGGTCAATTTCAACGAGGCCCCAATCCCGTCACGATTCGATTTCACGCCGATCAAGCGCACCGCGATCCAGTGATTGTTCTGCGCCGCCGGAGAACTGCCGCCTTCATTCCGGAAGAGCTGCGCGTCTTCGCCGTTATTGCTCACCAGAAAATCCTGCCAGCCGTCGTTGTCGTAGTCGCCCACCGCAAGCCCGCGTCCTACGCGCGGCCGCCGAAAATCCGCGCCCTCGGTTCGTGTGGCGTCCACAAAATTCCCATCGCCGCGGTTGCGGTAAAGTATCTTCTCCTCTTCGTAGCTCACTTCCGGGTGATACCGCGCGATGTTGTCCAGAATATGCCCGTTCACCACCAGCAAGTCTCGCCAGCCATCATTATCAAAATCGAAAAATCGCGCGCCGAATGCGCTCCTTAATATATTGGTCTGCCCGATCCCCGATGCAATCGTGTAATCGGTAAAAGTCCCATCCCCATTATTCCGGTACATGCGATTCAGCTCGAAATCCAGGTGGCTCACAAACAAATACATCAGCCCGTTGTTCATCACGTCCGCCGCGTCCGCGCTCATGCCCGCTTCCGGACGCCCGTCCTCGCTGAATCCGACGCCCGATTTATAAGTTGCGTCACGAAACGTCCCATCGCCGTTGTTGTAGTACAGAAAATTTCGCTGCGTGTCGTTGGCGATGAATATATCGGTCCAGCCGTCTCCGTTCAGATCCGCCAGCACGACTGCCAGGCTCTTACCGTCCGTATTGAGCAGCCCCGCTTTTTCCGTGACATCTGTAAAAGTCCCGTCGCCATTGTTGTGATACAGCTTCGCCGAACTCCCGTGGAAGCTGTCCGGATGGCAATACGCGCTGCTCTGAGGTATCCCCGTGAATCCGGGACGTACATCGCCGCACAACACCGGATGATCCACGTCGTACTGCACATAATTCGTCACCAGCAGATCGAGCTTCCCGTCGTGATCGTAATCAAACCACCCTGCCGCCGTCCCCCAGTTTCCGTCATCGCCTACTCCAGCTTTCGCGGTCACATCCGTAAAAGTGCCGTCGCCGTTGTTGTGCAACAGCACCGAGTGCCGGTAACCGGTCATATAAATGTCCGGAAACCCATCGTTATCGTAATCACCCACTGCCGCGCCGAAGAAAAACGTCCCGTCGCTGTGGATCTTGCTTTGCTCCGTCACGTCCGTGAACGTTCCGTCGCGATTATTCCGATAGAGCGCCGGCTGCGGCGGCAGCAGCGGGTGATAGTAAGGGGTGTAACCGCTGTTCACGAAAAACGCGTCCAGATATCCATCCTGGTTGTAATCAATCCACGCGACGCCCGCTCCCATCGTTTCCGGGTATAGCCTCTGCGGCGATGAAGCTCGCTCGTGATGAAAATGAATCCCGGCAGCATTGGTCACATCGCGAAATTCCACATGATAAGGATTGGTGATCTCGCTGCGGTGCCGCAGCTTCACCTCGTCATCTTGTTCTTGTCGTGCGGATTCACCACGCGACGCCGAAGCCGCCGGCGCGGCCCGCCGCTCGCGTGCCGCAATCAAGGTTCGATAAGCCGCGCGTGCCGGTGGCCCCAGCAACGCGCCCGATACGTCCGCGGTAGCTATGAAAATGATGGACAGGGAAATAAACAGGGGCCTGCGAAAACGGATTTGTTGCCGGTTCATCGCGGAAGAGATTCTAACAGCACGCCAATCGTCATGCCACGTCGCACGCCGTTCGCACATCATCTACAGGTTTGACGCCTCGGCGCTCCGCGCGGATAGCAACGCCGCAACAGTTCATTCACATTCCTTTAACGCGCATCCGGATTTTCATACCGCTCACTTCTTTTTTGGAACTCATGCGCGCTCTGTGGAAAACTTTCGCTCGCACTCAGTTTCGTGTTGACTCCGTGCGGACCCAAGGATAGCCTGCTTCCATTCTTTGGGCTGGGGGGCCCTGTCCGGAAGTGATTCCCATATTTATTCCGCAGTTCGTGAACTATGGGAGCGCGAAGACTTCGCTTCGCTCTCGTGGTGCGCGCAAAAGCGTGCGACCAACCTGCACGCACGCAAACATTTTCGCGCGCGCCGCAGCATCGTGCCGCGCAATGTGCGCCGCGTGCATCACCCTCAGCCTCGCGCTCGTGACGCTCGCCGTCGTTCCGGCAACGCACGCGAACGAAAACGCGCGCTCTACCGTCGCCGCGAATCTGCCGGCAGCTCCCAAGAAAGTAATCATTGATACCGACCCCGGCACTGACGACGCGCTTGCCATTCTCCTCGCGCTGAATTCGCCAGAACTGGATGTGCGCGCTCTCACCGTCGTCCCCGGCAATGTGACCGCGCAGCAAGGCCTTGAAAACGCACTCAAGCTCGTGTCCCTCGCCAATCGTTGCGACATTCCCGTCGCCGGCGGCGCCCAGCATCCTCTATTTCAAAAGCTGATCACCGCCGAACTCTGGCATGGCGCCAACGGTCTGGCGAACGTCGAGCTGCCGCCCAGCAAATGCAAAGCCGATCCGCGCTTCGGCCCCGACCTGATCATTCAAATGATTCACGAGTCGCCGCACGAGATCACCCTCGTCCCCATCGGCCCGCTCACCAACATAGCCCTGGCCCTGCTGAAAGATCCTTCCATCGTTCCGCTGGTGAAGGAAGTGGTAATCATGGGCGGCTCGATTTCCGGGGGCAACGTGAACGCCTCTGCCGAGGCCAACATCTATAACGATCCTGAGGCCGCGCAGATCGTTTTCCAAGCCGGCTGGCGCTTGACCATGGTCGGCCTCGATGTCGGCGACAAAACTCTGTACGACCAGAAGCATCTCGATCAGCTCTCGAAAACTCACGGGCCCGAAAACGACTTCGCCGTGAAAGTCCTGACTTTCCTGATCGGTCAGGAAGCCAAGTACGGCGCAGGCGGCGGCTCCCCTATGTACGATCCGCTTGCAGTCGGCACCGCCATCGATCCTTCCATCACCACGACCCAAGCGATGCATGTGGACGTGGAATCGCGCGGTGAATTTACCCGTGGCGAAACCGTCGCCAATCGTCACAACGCTGTCGAACGCAATGTCCTCCACGGCGACCGCTACATCATCGAGGGGGTAGACCACGTGCAGCCCAACGTTCAGGTTTGCACCGGCGTCAACGCCGAACAATTTCTGCAGCTGCTGAATTCGCGCCTGGCGGGTAAATAACATGCACTTCAAACAGCCCATTTGTTCCAGCAACAGCAACAACAACCCAATTTTCGCAACGGATCGCTCCACACCCAGAGGGAGAGCAACGATGAAAATGGTGAAGGTTGTGTTTCTGGCAGCACTGGCCGTCGTTTTTTCGCTCGCGGGCCTTCTGTTCGGCGCTCCTGGCGCGTCGGCGCAATCCGTGGAGCGCGGCGAAATCCGCGGGTTCGTTTACGACACCTCGCACGCGATCGTGCCGGGCGCGAAAGTGACGATTTCCAATCCCTCCACTGGCTATAAGCGCGAGCTCACCGCCGACGCCAACGGCTCGTACGACTTTGCCCAATTATTGCCCGGCACGTACAAGGTCCAGGCGGAGGCAGATGGCTTTGCTTCTACCATCGTCACCGACCTCGTCGTGGACATTGGTGCCAGTCTGGCTCTCGACATCACTCTCCCCGTTAAAGGTCAGACGCAAACCGTCACCGTGTCCGCCTTGGAGGCTGGACCCATTGATACGTCTACCGCCGGCATCAACCAGGTCATTAACCAAAAAGATTTGCAAACTCTCCCGCTATCCGGCCGCGATTATCGCGACCTCGCCCAGCTAAGCTCCTCGGCGCAGGTGGTTCCCGGCTTGCGCGGCGGCATTCGTCTCGGCGGCCAGCAAAGCGACTACCTCGGCATCGTCGTAGACGGCCAGGACACCTTCAACAACTACTTCGGCGAAATTTTCGGCTCTCTCGAAACCAAGAACTTCACGGTTCCCCTCGAAGCGGTGCAGGAATTTCAGGTAGTGACCAACGGCTTCGCTCCGGAATTCGGACGCGCCACCGGCGGTTTGGTCAACGTAGTCACCAAATCCGGCACCAACCAGTGGCATGGCGAAGCGCACGATTACTATCGCGGCAGCGATTTCACCGTGAATGATGCTCTCGGCGAACCACCTAACATCGCCACCCAAAATCAGTTTGGCGGTTCTGTCGGTTTCCCCATTCACAAGGACCGCCAGTTCCTGTTTATCGCCACTGATGCTCAGCTGCAGAATGGCCCGCTCGTTACTCAGTTTTGTTCGCCGGGTCCGGATCAAGCAGCCTGCCTCGCGGAGCTGCCTCTTATTACAGGGCCCGCTTTTGCAAACTGCGCGCCGGGCGCCTGCGCCCCAGGGACTGTCCCGCTGCCCAGCAATATTTCGGCCACCACGATGTTGCCGCCCGGCTGCGGTGCCTCCCCAACCGCCGGGGAACTCGTGCTGATGGACTGCTACGGCAAGTCCTCGATAGCCGGCTTCCAAGGCGCCAGCAACCAGTTCCAGAATTTGTTCACGATCCTGGGACACTACGATTATCAATTCAGCCCCGCGAACCACCTCAGCATACGGAGCTACTTCACCAGGAACCACACCGACGGGTTTAGCGGCGCTCAGGGTCAGAATGAAATTCCCCAAGCGTTCGACAATACCGAGGACTTCATCAACAAAGGCGGAGCCGTTGTTTTCGGCTTGAACACCGTGCTGGGCCGCAAGGTGAACGAGGTCCGCATCAGCGTTTCAGACGAGGTTCGCGAACGCCACGCCAACAGCGATTCGCCCGGGCTTTCGATTTCCGATTCCGCCTTCCCGAGCTTGAATGTCGGCAGCGCCTTCAATTACGGCATCGGCCAACGCTACTACCTGCCGATTAACAACCAGGACGGTAAGTTCGAAGCCGCAGACAACTTCAATTATTCGTTTGGCAAACACGACATGAAATTCGGAGGAGATTCCGTCACCTTCGAGGACCGCAAAGATTCCTTCGTTGGATGGGGCGCGGGCGAATACGATTACTTCGATATCGCTGATTTCAACAGCGGGGTGACTACCGGCCCAAACAACTGCGTAACAGATACCTTCAGCTGCCTTCTCAGCCAAGGCGTTGCCCTGAATGGAAAGCCGTTGTCGTTTTTGGGTCCAGCCACAACTCTTTTTCCGAACTACCAGACCGACCTGGGCCTCTACTGGCAGGATAAATGGCAATTGACGCGAAACATCACCCTGACTTACGGACTCCGCTGGGACGGCACCTGGAACCCCCAGCCGCAAACACCTCTGTGGGGAACCACAGTGCTCGTCGGTCAGGGCGCAGGATCGCACGAGGCCCCCGTGCCGCAGCGCGTTCCCGGTGACTTCAATCAGTGGGGGCCGCGCATTGGTCTCGCGTGGAACGTGAGGCAAGGCAAGAATCCAACTGTTGTCCGCGCTGCTTGGGGCCTCTATTACGCTCTGACCGTAGGGATTTTCCTGCCTACCGCGGGCGCTGGTAACCTGACTCACTGCGTCGGCTCTTGCGGATTTCCAGAAAACGGAAATGTTGGTTTTCCCTATCTGAATCCCAGTTCGACACCTTTGGCCGTCAACCAACTTTGCGGCACGCAGTTCGGCTGCCCGGCGTCCACGTCCGGAGGCGGATACATAGATCCCGCGTTTCAGAATCCGCGCGTTTCCAGCTTCACGGGCGGAATCGAGCAAGCACTGCCGTATAACATGCAGTTGACGGCCACTTACTCCTTCGTGCATTCCACCCATTTGCGGACTGGCGGCTACGATTCAGAGGAAGCCTGGCAGCGCAATTACATCATTACTGGAACCGATCCATTCGGGAGATCGATCCTCCAAGAGTCGGCTGTTTACCAGGGCGGCGCGCTGCAGAGCCAATTTCCCACGCAGCTCGACCCGACGCTGCCCACTTCCAACAATGAAACAGCCAGTTTTAGTCATGGCAACTACCAGTCGCTGGTTGTGAACCTCACCAAACGCTTCTCCAATCATTTCCAATTGTTCGCCAATTACATCTGGTCGCAAAACCAGGACAATGCCGCGAGCGAACGCGATACCGATACCTACTTTGGCCAGCAGGATCCCATCAATCTGGCGATTGACTACGGCCGCAACGGGCTGGACATCACCCAGCAATTCAAGGCCGCCGGCGTTTATGAGTTGCCCTGGGGCTTCGAAGTCAGCTCCAGCCTGATCGCTCACTCGGGCGTGCCATTTCCTCTCTACATCGCGGAAGACCTCAACGGCGACGAAGTATCCGACCTCGGACACAATAACGACCGTCCGACCTATACGAACGCCGCCGGCAAGACATTCCTCTTGGGGCGTTACCCTTTCGATCAGCCTAGTTATTTCGAATGGGATGCGCGCTTACAGAAGACCCTTCGCGTACATGGCGGATTGAACGTGGTATTGTCCGGTGATTTCTTCAACCTAACCAATCACGGCAACGTGTACTCGAACCCGAACGCCCCAAATACGGCTACAATCTCCTTGGCAAGTTTGACGGGTTGCACGCCGAACTTCACACCTGCCCCGCCACTTGGCGGGACTGGTACAGTGACGGGCGCAGCGGGACAGACTTGCGCACCGCTCACTGCCGCCACCATGCCACGCGTTGGGCAAAACGGCTTCCGCGCGATCACCGAGATCGCGCCCGGCAGCACGCCCTTCGCGTTCCAAGCAGGCGTCAAGTTCGTGTTCTAAAATGAACTTCGGCCCCCTGGGACGTAGGCAGTTTTTACAATCCGCGACCAGCTCCGTGATCGCAGCAGCGGCCGGAGGCGAAAGCCTCCGGCAGGCTGCCGCATCCTCCGCATCACGTAAAAAGGTGCCGTGGCCCAAACCGATCGGTAGTCCCGTCCTCGATAGTCTTCCGCCGGTAATTGAAAATTCGCGCGACGTGCACACCAACGTGGATAAGCTCATCGAAGTCGCTGGCTGGATGGCCTACGAAGAACTTCCCATGCCCGAATATTTCCTGCCCATGGGCGTCGGCGTAGGCGATGCCGACGAAACCATTGACTTCATCATGGTCGCGGACGTCATAGACACCGCGTTCACCGATTTCACCACGCACGTAAAATTCCAAGTGGATTACGCCGGGCAGCATTGGTCCGATTCCGACGCTGAAGTCGCCTGCATCAAGCGCGCCATGGACCAGGGCATCCCGATCCTCGATGGCCATTACCTGGCGCAGCTCACCCGCCCGCAAATGGAAAAAATCTTCGCGGGCAATATCGAAATTCCCATGCTCGATGAAAAGCTGGAGCTCTGGCGCCAGGCAGGCGCGGTGCTCGCCGCGAAATACAACGGCCGCTTCCACAATTTCATCCGCACCTGCTCGCCGCGCCTCTACGACAACGGCAAGGGCATGGTGGACCGCCTCGTCGTCGAATTCCCGCGCTTCAACGATGTCAGCATGTACGACGGCCACGAAATCAAGATCTACAAACTCGCGCAGCTCGGCCTCTGGTTTCTCTACGCCGGCCTGCACAAATCCGGAAAATTCCAGATCGAAGACGTCCACTCCATGACCGCCTTCGCCGATTACATCGTTCCCGTCGGCCTGCGCGTCATGGGCATCACGTCCTATTCTCCCGCTCTCGAAAAAGCCATTAACACCTATCAGCTGATTCCGCGCGACAGTACTCAGGAAATCGAAATCCGCGCCCACTGCATCTACGCCACAGCCTTGCTCACAGAAGAAATCAACAAACTCCGCGCCCCCGACAACCAAATCATCATCCCCCAAATTGACGCCCGCATCTGGACCCACTACCACACCACAAACTGGCCCCACCACCTGACCCGCACCATCATGTATTGATCGCATCCATATCCCGGGCACCAAGCCATTTGCCGCGCCCGCCTCGGTTGCCTCATACTCCTCGCAAGGCTGGTCCAATGCGCCGCGTACAGCTCATCGAACTCCACGAACAAGGGTGGTTTCCCAAATTCCTCCGCGATGAAATCACCGACACGCTGCAGAACGCCATGAATCGCTTCGGCGCCTACGCCCCTATCGTTCCGCTCCTGCAATCCGTGCTGAACTCCACCAGCAGCGCCAGCGTAATTGACATGTGTTCCGGTGGCGGCGGTCCCTGGCTCGACCTCTCTCGCCGCCTGCAAAAAATCGCGCCCAGCTCCCTGCGAATCCTACTGACCGATAAATATCCAAATCTCGCCGCCTTCCAATCCGCCGGCGCAGCATCGCAAAATCACATCACATTCCATTCCGCTCCGGTGGACGCCACGAAAGTCCCACCCGAACTCCGCGGCTTCCGCACCATGTTCACTTCGTTCCATCATTTCGAGCCCGCCGAAGCTCGCGCCATCCTGCAAAATGCCGTGGACGCCGGTCAAGCCATCGGCATCTTTGAAGTCACCCGCCGCGCCCCAGTCGCCATCGTGCAGATGTTGCTTTGGGCGCTGCTGCCTTTCTTCTTGACCCCGTGGATTCGCCCCTTCCGCTGGTCGCGCCTGCTCTTCACCTATGTCTTCCCCGTCATTCCGTTCGTCCTGCTCTTCGATGGGATAGTCTCCTGCCTCCGCACCTATCAACCGCAAGAACTTCGCGAGCTGATCGCCGAGGTAACCCCCGCCGAATATGACTGGGACGTAGGCGAGCGTGCGAATTCCTCGGGCCGCGTACCCATCGCGTACCTGATCGGCTATCCTCGCGCAAATGTTCCGCCTGCATAGCATCGCCTCTCAGCCCACGATCGGTAGCATAGGCAATCTTGCCTGTGCCGAATTGGCAGAGTTGGAGGCGCGTTGCTCTTCGTGGGAATTCGAACGAACGGCTGGCAGGTACCAAGACTGCGAAGCTCGGCACTGAACTGCAGCATCCACACCACGCGACAACGTCCGGTCCGCCAAACGACAGACCGGACGCTTGCTACTCAGGCTCTTCCCCGCAAAATCTCCTCTCCGCGACTAATCCGGATGGCTGTGCCGCCAATTCCAATAATCCCTCTGCTCTTTATGATTGGCGTGTGCGTATTCAACCTCGTGGCGGTGGTTGTCCGACAGATACACTCCCCACGCGTGACGCTCGTGCTCATCCCAGTTGTGATAATCGTGGTGATCCCGGTCATAGACGCGTACCTGAACGCCCGCTTCTTGTGGCACAGGCGCGGCAATTATTGCCACCGGCGCCGCCAAAGCGGCAGTCAAAAATAGCGCAGCGAGGTAACGATGCGTACGATGCATATAGAAGTCCTCCAACTCTGAAATTCCGCTGTGGCTACGCGGTAACTTCGACTATGCACGCGGCCCCGCCGCGCAGGTGTGCGATACCGCACACTGTATCGCACAAGGCATCAGCGCACGTCGCAACGCTCGCCATCCTCACTTGAAAGAATCCGTATGCCACCCCGGATTCACCCATTCTCCATTGCGCTTCACAAATATCTCCGTTGCTCGCCCTGTAACCACCTCGCGCTTTCCGTTTTCTTCCGTCTCGACCAGGTACGATGTCCAGATGATCGCCACGTCGCCAAACCTCTGAATCTCCGTGCGCGGGAATTCCAGCCGCAGCAGTTTCCCGCCATCCGCTTGAAACTCCGCCGCCGTTCGCAAAATATCCGCCTGGTTCTTCCATTTCGCTTCGTCCGAACTGATCACGATCGTGTCCGCCGGTACCAATCGCTCCAGCGCCTTCGCGTCATTCGCAAACCAGGCGCGCCACACGCTTTCGCGCACCTTCAGAATTTCCCCGCGCTCATTTTGGCCGTATGCCGTTCCCGGCCCCATCAGCATTCCCAATACGCAAATTCCAATCGTTATCCGTACCGTGCGACGCATATCTTCCTCCTTTGAATTTACTCAACTGCTCAGACACACCCGTAACCCCTGCGCACTTCCAGTACGCAAAATGCTCATCGCGCAACGAATGCTGCGCGCCCCGCGCGGAAAATCACCCGTTCACTAGATTTTTTTCAGTGTGCGGCCTTCGCCGATTGCGGCTGATACCCGCCTGGAACGGTCCGCGAAGAAATCGCCAAGCGATTCCAGGCATTGATCGCCGCCACCGCCAGAGTCAGATCGCATATTTCTTTCTCGCTGAATTGCGCGCGCACTTCCTCATACACCGCGTCCGGCGCGTGATCCTTGGTAATCAGCGTCACCGCTTCCGTCCAAGCCAGCGCCGCGCGCTCGCGCTCCGTGTAGTAGGAGCACTCGCGCCACGCATCCAGCGAATACATCCGATGCTCCTTCTCCCCGCTCGCCTGCAGATCCTTCCAGTGCATGTCCAGGCAGTACGCGCACCCGTTCATCTGCGAAGCGCGCAGCTTGATTAAATGCAGTAATGGCTGCTCCAACCCGCATCCTTGCAAATAATGTTCCAGCCCCAGCATCGCCGCGTACACTCCCGGCGCCGCCTTCATGAAATTAAATCGCGCTTCCATATCTCCTCCTTTGGCCCCGCTTACAAATTTTAGACGATGCCACTCACGCTCGCGTCACTCCCTTTCGTTCCTGATAAAGCCCCAGCAAAACCGCTCCGGCCGAAGCCGAAAACACCGAATAATCCATCGGCGATTTGATCCCAAATGAAATCGCCATCGCAATCCCAAACAGCGCTAGCAGCACCGCGCTCGCGAATGCCACCCACCGCGGCCACACGCCCAATACTAACGCCAGGCCCAAAAATAACTCCGCAGCCGTAGCCGCCCACGCCAGAAACGGAATCGAAGACGCCGGCATGAACGAATTCACCTTCGCCGTATAGCTCATAAACCCCGCGAAATTTCCGTAACCGACATTCCTGCCCGTGTACCACCCAAACCGGTCCGCGATCCCCGACAAAAAGGCCGCGCCCAACGCCAAGCGCGCATACAAAATTCCCCAGCGCTCCCAATTCACCGCACGCTCTTTCACCGCAGCGCCACGCACCAAATCCTTCGCTTCGGCAGAGGATGCCTCGCGCATGTTCACTTCCCTCCAGTCGCGACGCTCAACGGCGCATCATGATCGCAAACAAAAAACGCCACAAATTTCGCCGGCTCCGTCGCGCTCGCGTTTGCCGAAACCGCATGCACCCCGTTCGCCGCCTCGTAAAAACTTTCACCCGCCTTGTACACAGCTTCAGCCTCTCCGCGCACTTGCGTGCGCAAAGACCCCGCCAGCACATACCCAATCACCGGACAAGGATGGCTGTGCGGAGCGGAAGATTCGCCCGGCCCGTAATTCACCTCCACCAAAGTAGCCTTCAAATGCTCGCCATCCATTTTCGACAGCGCCTGCGCCAGCACGACTCGCGCCCGCTCACTCTGCCTATGCTGCTGCGAATCGCTGCGCGCCTGACCCCACCCCAAGAATCCCGCCGCTACCACGCACGCCACTGCGGCAACCCTCCTGCCTAACATTCCGTAAGAACTCATCGCTTCCTCCCGCGCCATCGAACTTAAATCCATAGCGGTCCATCCACAAGGTCCATTTATGGTATTTTGCCTGTACCACTTTCATGGCTAAACGAGCCGCCACCTTCGAACTCGCGCTGCCGTCACGCGATCCGCGCATCTCTGCCTACCGCTGGCTCTACTCAGCCCTGCGTTCCGCCATCCTCGAAGGCCGCCTGCACCGCGGCGCGCGGCTCCCCGCCACGCGCGATCTCGCCGCTCAATATCGCCTCTCGCGCGGCACTATCGTAAGTGCCGTCGAACAGCTCAAATCCGAAGGTTATGTGCAAGCCCGCACCGGTTCCGGCACCTACGTCAGCAACACTCTCCCCGACGAGTTATTCCAGGTCGCCGCAAACGCCAAGCCAAACCTGCCACCTCCGCACCATCAACGCACTCAGTCACGAAAAATCTCCGCGTACGCCCAACGCGTCCAACTGTTTCCAAATTTCGCGCCGCGCCCCACCCGCGCCTTCCGCCCCAATTTGCCTGCGTTGGATCTTTTTCCGACCACCTTATGGGCGCAGGTCGCCGCCCGGCGTCTCCGCAAAGTCTCCACAAATTTTCTGATGGGCTGCGAAACGCTCGGCTACTTGCCGCTCCGCGAAGCAGTCGCGGATTACCTCAACACTTCGCGCGGCGTGAATTGCACACTCAAACAGGTAGCCATCGTCTCCGGCGCTCAGGAAGCATTCGATCTCGTCGCCCGCCTTTTTCTCGATCCCGGCGATCGGGTCTGCATGGAAAATCCCGGATATGTCGGCGCAGCCACCGTCTTCCAATCGCTGGGCGCAAACATTTCGCACGTCCCGCTGGACGAAGAAGGCCTCAAGCTGCGCGAATCTAATCTGCGCGGCGCGCGCCTCGTTTACGTCACACCGGGCCACCAATTTCCCCTCGGAATCACCATGAGCCTCGCGCGCCGTCTCCAACTCCTCGAATTCGCCCGCAAATCAGGCGCGCTGATCCTGGAAGACGATTACGACAGCGAGTTCCGCTACGCCGGCCGCCCCGTCCCTGCCCTCCAGGGACTCGATCGCCACGGCGTCGTCCTCCTCACCGGCAGCTTCAGCAAAGTTCTATTTCCGTCGCTCCGCCTCGGCTATCTCGTCGTCCCGACAGACCTCGTCGATCGTGTGTCTGCCACGCTCTCCATCACTCGCCGTCACGCCCCACTCATGGAACAAGCAGTTCTCAGCGATTTCATCACCGCTGGACACTTCGGTCGCCACCTCCGCCGCATGCGCCAAATTTATGCGGAGCGACTGTCGGTTCTCTTAGACGCTGCGCAGCAAAATCTCACCGGTCTGCTCGAAATTTCAGAAATTGAAGCTGGATTGCAAACAGTAGGCTGGTTACAACGTGGCATAAACGCAGAATCGGCCGCGGCAACCGCCGCCGAACGAAACGTGGAAGTCACTCCGCTAAGCATTTACAGCCAAGGCAACGTCGCATCCACAGGCTTGCAGCTAGGCTTCGCCGCGATTGACCCAAAGGAAATCCGCCGCGGTGTGCAAGACCTGGCAATCGCGCTCGAGCAAGTGATAAAATCTACAAATCGCTGCGCCCATGGGAAATAGCCGTGATCTCTGCTCGGCGATCCATCGGTCGGCGGGCGCTCTCAACAGCGAATACTCACACTGACTTTCACGGCGACACAGCCGCGCGGCCATTCAACGCCGCCAGCGCCCGTTTATAATCCGGATCGTCCGGTGAAATCTCCACGGCCTTCTGGTACGCCGTCCGCGCTTTCGCTCGCTCCCCGCGCTGCTGGTAAATCGCCCCCATCTCAAAATAGGCATCCGACTCCTTCGGATTCACCAGCACCGTTTGCTGAAACGCTCCGAGCGCGTCATCCATCTTTCCCTGCTTCTCCAAAATCTTCCCCTGCACGTACAAATATTCCGGATGATAAGGCGCCCGCGCCAGCGCCTGCCCAATCGCGTCACTCGCCTTTTCGATCTCCCCAGCGGAATAATAAAGTTTCGCCAGTTGCGCGTAAGCCCCTGGATAAGTCGCGTCCATCGCAATCGCCTGCTGCAATACCGCCAGCGATCCCGCGAAATCGTTCTTCATCGCCAACTCATCCGCCTGTTGCACCAGATGCTTCGCTTGGATCTGATTTTCCTTGCTGGTCCGGTCGTCCTGCGACGACTTCTCGAATTCCTCCAAGGTTGTCGCGGCCTTCTCGTCCTCGCCCGCGCAGCGATACGCCCGCGACAACAAAAATAAAGTCTCCGAATCCGCCGGCTCCATTTCCGGCGACGACGCCCCGTCCGCTCGCCCGGGCCGCCAAAGGCTCCAGCGCCGCTACCGCCCTCCCGCAGCGCGATTTTATTTCCGCTGCCGTAGCCCCCGCCGGAGCGCGCACCAAAATCTTCCCGAGCAGCGCCCGCCCGTGCGCATTCTGCGGCTGCAATTCCACCACTTTTTCTGCGTCCGCCAGCGCCAAGCCGTCGCGGTTCTGGTCCGCATAAATTTCGCCGCGCGTGTAAAGCGCCAGCGCGTCTTTCGGATCGCGCGCCAGCACTTTCGCAATCTGTTGCAACGCCGCAGCCATGTCTGCCGCGCCGCCCTTCGCCTTGTACGCGACAGCCAGCCGGTTGCGCGCGTCCAAATTCGCGGGCTCAATCGCCAGCGCCGCTGTCAAGTGCGCGATAGCCGCGTCATACGTCTGCAGCTCCAGGTCCAGATCGCCCAACATCGCGGGCGGCGCCGCACTTTTCGGATGCTCGCGCTGTGCCTGCTCGAGAATCTGGGTAGCCGCATCAAAATTGTGCACCGCGCGAAACGCCTGCGCCAAACCCATTTCCGCGTCCAAATTTCGCGGCGAAACACGCAGGGCTTCGCGATAATCCGCAATCGCATCAGCGAAACGCCCCGCCGCCGCAGCCCCGCGACCCTGCTCTATCAATGTCACCGCTGCCTGCGGCGACCCCGACGCGCGCCCCGACGTCTGCGCCTTACACGCAAGCGCAGTAGTCGCGACACCAACACACACCATCACGGCGAATCCTAGCCGCGCAAAATTCCAAGTCGCTTCGAGTCCCTGCAATCATGCGCGGATTATAACATCCGCTATTGGCGTGAATTTATGTGACCCGTTTTGACACAACGCGACTCAATCCTCGGTCCACCGTTTTCCCTTGACTCACACTAACCAGGCGAACTATAAGCTCCGTTGGTGCCACAGGTGTCCTGCCGCCGGAACGCGACCAGGGGAAACCAGCCTTCAATAATTTTCAGCAGCAACAACACAGGGGGATCAATCATCGCCATGGGCCTGAAGAGAATTTTGCCGTGCATTGTCGCCATCGTAGCGCTAGCCTCCATCGCTGCCGGCGCCGCCAGCGCGCAATCCAAACGAAAAGTTATCATTGACCAGGACGCGCGCGGCGCCGCCACCACCGACCAGCAATCTATTCTGATGTTCCTGCAATCGCCCAACGTCGAAACTCTCGGCATCACCGTCGTCAGCGGCGATATGTGGCGCGACGAAGAAGTCGCCCACACTCTCCGCATGCTCGAGCTCACCGGACACCAGGACATTCCTGTGTATCCCGGCGCGGTCTATCCCTTAATCAATCGCATGGAAATGATCGAGCGCTGGGAAAAACTTTACGGCACCGTTCATTATCAAGGCGCGTGGAACGGCCACCGCCCCGGCATGAATCTCGGTGACGGTCTGCGCGGCAAATATCATTTGCCCTTCGAAGTTCCCGAACTAGCCGAGGGTAATCCCACGCTAAAAGCCCAAAATGAAGACGCCGCGCATTTCATCATCCGCATGGTTCACAAATATCCGAACGAAGTCACCATCTACGCCGGCGGCCCGTTGACGGACATCGCCCAGGCCATCAGCCTTGATCCGCAAGTTTCCGAGCTCGCGCAGGAACTGGTCGTCATGGGCGGCAGCATCGCTCCCATCGTTCCGAAAGATTGGATTGCGGAAAATCGCCGCGAATTTAATTTTTGGTGGGATCCCGAAGCCGTGCACATCGTCCTCACGTCGCCCTGGCGCAAAATCACGGTCACCACCGTGGATATTTCCGTAAAAACTCGCATGACTAAGGAATTGATCGCCCAAATCGCCAAATCACCCAGCCCCGCCTCGCAATATCTGGCAAAATATGCCGACGAAGAATTCATGTGGGACGAGCTCGCCGTCGCCGGATGGCTCGACCCCAGCGTCATTACCGAGCAAACACAATTTTTCATGGACATAGACATCTCGCACACCGCGGGTTACGGCAACGTGCTGGTCTGGAGCGAGGGCGCGCAACCGGGCCTGGGCGAGCAGCTTGTCAACATTCCCGAAGAACTGAACAAGGAAAAATTCTACAAGATGTTTGTTGACCTGATGGCGCTGCCGCCGGCCGCGCACGCAGCGGCAACAAAGTAGCGAGACGGGAACCCATGCCAGACACGACTGCAAAAGTTGACGTCGTCGGAATCGGCAGCTGCACCGTGGATTATTTCGCCATCGTGCCGCGCCTGCTCGGTCCCGAAGAAAAAATCAACGCCACACGCATGGAAATCCACGCCGGCGGCGTCACCGCGAATAACCTCACCCAGGTCGCCCGCCTCGGCGTCAGCACCGGCTGGCTCGGCCTCCTCGGCGACGACCAAAACGGGCTCCTCATCCAGAAAGCATTCGCCGAAGATCACATGGACCTTTCCGGCATCGAAACCGTGAAAGGCGAGATGTCCTCGCTCACGTGGATTCCCGTGGACGTCGCGGGCGAACGCTGCATCTATATGTTCCCGAACGTCACCGGTAAAATTTCTGTCTATCAGGTGCTGCATCGCTTCGCGCCGCACATTCAAGCCGCCAAACATTTCCATACCGAAGCTTCGCAACTTCCCATCGCTCCCGTGAAAGAAGCGATGAAAGTAGCGCACGACGGCAAAGTCCGCGTGATTTTCGATCTCGATGTGTCGCCCAGCTTTTTCGCCGAATCCAACCTCGGCACCCAGGACGAACTCTGCACCGCTCTTCGCCTGGTGGACGTGCTCAAACCTTGCAAAGCCGCCGCCCGCGAGCTTACAGGCGAAGGCGATTACGAAAAAATCGCCAGCGCGCTTCTCCGCATGGGTCCCACGGTCGTCGCCATCACTCTCGGCGCGGATGGTTGTCTTATCGCCACTCCCAAAGAAGTCGCCAAAGTTCCCGCCTTCAAAGTGGACGTAGTGGACACCACCGGAGCGGGCGACGCCTTCATGGGTGGCCTCTCCTACGCTCTGCTGCAAGGCTGGGATATCCAAAAGGTAGGCCTGTTCGCCAACGCCTGCGCCGCGCTCTGCTGCACAAAAATCGGCGCCCGCGCAATGGCCAAGCACGACGAAGTAGTAGCCCTGATCAAGCAGCAAAGCCCAAAAGGCGCGGCGGCATTCTAGCGGTCGCGACTTGCCGTTGAATTTGTAGCGCCGGCGTCCCGCCGGCTCGTTTGACCTTGCAGTTAAATTTAATTTTGTAGCGGCCGGTTCGGCTTCATCGAACCGGGCAGCCGTTGCCGTTGCTTCTGACGCTTCCGTCGTAACGGCGCACGCGTTCATTTCGCGCCAGCATTCGCATCCAAACAAAGGACCCCAATGTTCACACCAACAACCTTCGGCACCGCCCTGTTGATGATGATCGTCTCAGCCGCCTGTTGGGGTTCCTGGGCCAACACCTACAAAGGCGTAAAAAATTACCGCTTTGAACTCTTCTACTGGGACTACGCCATCGGAATTTTCCTCGCCGCCCTGATCTACGCGCTGACGATGGGTTCCACCACCAACGGTCCCGCCAGTTTCATCAATAATGTTCGCTCCGCCGACCTCTCGAACGTCGGCTGGGCCCTCCTGGCCGGAATAATTTTCAATCTGGCCAATCTTTTACTAGTAGCAGCAATAGATATGGCCGGCTTGGCCATCGCCTTCCCCGTAGCCATCGGCATCGCCCTGGTAGTCGGCACCGTCCTCAGCTTCGTGCAGCAGCAACGCGGGAACGTAACGATGCTCGGCGCCGGAGTGCTCTGCGCAGTAGTCGCCGTAATCCTCGACGGCAAAGCTTACGGGGAACTCGGCACCAACAGAGAAGCCTCGCGCAAAAGCATCATCGTCTGCATCATTTCCGGCGTGCTAATGGGTCTGTGGGCGCCGTTCTCCACTCGCGCGCTAACGCACGGAAATACTCTGGGTCCTTACAGCATCGCCGTATTCCTAACCGGCGGCGCGCTGCTTTCCTGCCTCTGGTGGAATTTGTATTTCATGAAGAAGCCGCTCGTAGGCGAGCCCGTCGCGTTCAGCGGATTTTTCCGCGGCCCAGTGAACGGCCACGTCCTCGGCCTGCTCGGCGGTGCGATCTGGACCACCGGCACAGTCTTCAATCTAGTCGCCGCTAACTACACCGGCGTTGCGATTTCCTACTCCATCGGCCAATCCGCTCCCATGGTCGCCGCCCTCTGGGGCATTTTCGTCTGGAAAGAATTCGCCGGCGCAAATAAACGCGCCATGGCATTTCTCGCCCTCATGTTCGTCTTCTATTTCCTCGCGATCCTGCTGATCGCCCGCGCCAACACCGCCGGCTAGCTCGGCGGCCTGCGAAAACCACCCGTCGCCGCCTCAATCTTCGCCGCCACCGCCAACACCGCCTCATCCTCCCAAGGCCTACCGACAATCTGTACTCCAATCGGCAAACCCTCCGGCGAACGCCCCACCGGCACCACCGCCGCCGGATTCCCCAGCAAATTAAACCATTGCGAATAACTCATCGCCATCAAATATTCCACCTTGCGTCCCTGCACCCTCCATTCCCGCTCACCGTGGCGAAACGCCGGAACAGCGCAAGCCGGACAAATCAAAATCGGAAACGTTTCCATCTGCCGCAACAATCTCTCGCGCAAGGCGTCGCGCCCCACCAATGTATTCAACCACTCCCGCCCATCCATCGCCGGCTCCAGCGCAACGCGTTCCCGCCAAGCCCGGTACATCGGACTCAATTCCGCCTCGCGTCCCTCCACCGTCGAAGCAAACGCCATCTGGACCGCGCGCCCAAATAAATTCCACCAAAGCTGCCAAACGCGATCCAAATTCTGCGGCCGCCACGCCTCCACTTGAAATCCCTGCGCGCGCAAAGCCTCCGCCGCAGCCCGCACCGCCGCCGCAGTTTCCGGAGTCACGGGAGTCACGCCGTCATCTTCAAAATAGGCCACGCGCAGCCTAAGAATTTCCTTGTCGCTCCACACACGCAACGGCACCGGCGCCGATGCCGGATCCCCGATGTCCGGCCCAGCCATCACCGCAAATAATCGCGCCACATCCGCAACGGTGCGCGCCATCGGCCCCACCACCCCCAATTGCGAAAACGGCCCCGCCGAGACAGGAAAGTGTCCCGACGAAGGCACGCGACCCGCCGTAGGTTTCAATCCGCAAATACCCGAATAATGCGCGGGCACGCGTATTGAACCGCCGCCGTCGCTACCCACTCCTCCCGCCGAACACCCCGCTGCAATCGCCGCCGCTTCCCCGCCGCTCGATCCCCCCGGTGTCCGCTCCAAATCCCAAGGACTGTTCGTCCGCCCGTAAAGCGCATTGTCTGTCTCATAAGCCATCAGAAATTCCGGCACATTCGTATTGCCTAACAGAATCGCGCCAGCCCCACGCAGTCGTGTCACAAGCGTCGCGTCCTCGGACGCCACATAACCCTTGCGCAAACGGCTGCCACATTCGCAAGGCCATCCCGCCACATCCACGGAGCTCTTTATCGAAATCGGCACCCCATGCAGCGCACCTAGCGAATCAACGCACCCACGCGACGCAACCGCAACCTCCGCAGCCCGCGCCTGTTCTCGCGCGCGGTCCACATCCACATGCACAAACGCATTCAATTGCGGATCGCGCCGCGCATTCAACTCCGCAATCCGCCGCAAATGCGCATCCACCAATTCCACAGGCGAAACCGCCCGTGCCCGCACCTGCTCCGCCATCTCTACTGCCGAAAGAAAATTCAAATCATTCATAGTGCACTCAACGGAATTCCGGCAAACACGCCAGTCTAGCACGCACGCCGCCAAGCCCCTCTGGGAGTGCGGCGGCTTGCCGCCGCCTTGCTTAGGGCGAGGCTTGCCTCGCCTGCCTTCCGTAAATCGCGGCCGCTTGCCAGCCGCACCGACCCATGCACGACGTCAGTCGAAAATAATCGCTCCCGGCACCCAAACCGCGCCCGACGCGGTAGAATGTCCAACGCACTCAGAAAGGGAGAGTAATGATCCGCTTCACCCGCGCAACAATTTTCCTGGCGCTATTCACCTGCACTCTAATCGCAGCCAGCCAAGAGCAACAACCGCAGCAGCCCACGCAAGGACAGCCCTCGCCGCCGCAGCATCACAAAAGCGCCCACCCACGCCCCGCCGCGGCAAAAGCCGACGACGACTCCGCCGCCCAAGAGCCACCTCCGAATCCCCGCGCCGACGTAATCCGCGAAAACAATTTCGGCGTCTCCCTCATGAATCGCCAGCAATTCGAAAAAGCCCTGGGCAAATTCCAACGCGCCTGCATTCTCGACCCGCAGACCGACATCGGCTGCCTTAATTCCGGTATCGCTCTTCTCAATATGCAGCGCTTCGACGAAGCCCGCGAAATCTTGCAAAAATCTGCGCAGCGCGACCCGCGCAATCCCTGGGCCTGGTTCAACCTCGGCCTGATGGAAAAAGCCGGAGGCGACGCCGACGCCGCCATCACTGATTTCCAGAAAGTCGCTGCGCTCGATCCCTACGACGCCGACACTCAATATTTCCTGGGTCTGATCTACTCCCAGCAGCAGCAATATGATAAAGCCATCGCCGCATTCAAACGCGCGCTCGTACTAAATCCATTTCAAGTCTCCGCCGAATTCGGCATGGCCCAAGCCCTGCAGCGCAGCGGCAAAACCTCCGAAGCCAAAATTCACTTCGATCGCTTCCAGCACATGACCTCGCAAAAACTGGGCAAGCCCGTAAGCTTCATCTACGGCGAGCAAGGTAAATATTCCCTGGCCGAGATCATGCAACCGGCCCCCGAGCCGGTCCCGCAAGCGATGCCGGTTCATTTCGTCAACGTCACCGCAGCCGCGAATCTGCCGTCTAACGCAGCCGCCATCGCTACCGCACAACTCTCGGGCGCCGCCGACACGACGCCATCCGCCTCGGCCACCGCCACGCTCTCCGTGCGAAAAACCCGCAACCAAAGACGCGCAGCGCAAAATCCCGCCGCCACGCTTGCCGAATTCCTAGGCAGCGGCGCATGCATCATTGACTACAACAGTGACGGCAAGCCCGACATTTTCCTGGCAGACGCCGACGGCCGCGGCAACTCCGCTCTCTACAAGAATCTCGGCGCCGGAAAATTCCTGAATGTCACCCGCGAAGCCCACCTGGAAATCCACGGCCACCAAATGGGCTGCGCCGTAGGCGATTACGATAATGACGGCAAGCCTGATCTCGCCGTCAGCACCGACGGAAAAGTCATCCTTTTCCATAACGAAGGTAACGGCACATTCAAAGACGTCACCAAAGACGCCGGAATAGACACCGAAGCCACGGAAGGCGCGCTTGCGCTAGGCCTAACCTTCATTGACTTCGATCATGATGGCGATCTGGATCTCTACGTCACACGCTTCAACGATTTTCCGCTCGCGAACCCCGCAGCGCCATTTGATTTCCCAACAGACGCTCCTCCTCCCGGCAACGTCCTGTGGCGCAACAACGGTAATGGCACGTTCACCAATTGGACTACCGAGACCGCTCTCGCCGGGACCGCCCCATCCGTAGGCGCCCTCGCCAGCGACATCAACAACGATCGCGCCATAGATTTCGTAGTCACCGGTTGGCAAAAATCCCCTGTCGCCTATCTAAATCCCCGCGAAGGCGCATTCCAATCCACCACGCCGTGGAGCAGCGACATGCCCGCTCCCACCGTCGGCGTAGCCGCTCTCGATTTCAATAAAGACGGCTGGATGGATCTGGCCTTCACCCACTGGGGCGCCCCCGGCTTAAGCCTCTGGCGCAACAACAACGGAAAATCCTTCGAGCGAGTGAATCTCCCGGACCTCGACTGGATGCGCGGGTGGGGCGTAGCGCCAATTGATTACGATGACGACGGCTGGATTGACCTGGTAGCGGTAGGCGAAGATTTCTCCGGCGCACGGCCACATCGTCCTGCTCCGCAACGAAGGCGCCGCCGGTTTCCGCGACGTCACCGCCTCCACAGGCCTGGACAAAATCGCTCTAAAGAATCCCCGCGCCATAATCGCCTTCGATTTCGACGGCGACGGCGCCACCGATCTCCTAATCACCCAAAATAACCTTCCGCCAGTCCTGCTAAAGAACGACGGCGGTAATCGCTACAACTGGATAAAGATCGCGCTAAAAGGCGAGAACGATAATAAATCCGCCATCGGCACAAAAGTAGAGCTCTACGCCGGTGCGTTGCAGCAAAAGTGGGAAGTCCCCGGCGCGTCCGGCTATCTAGGACAAGGCCCCGCACCTATCGTCGCGGGCCTGGGCGCTGAACGCCAAGCCGATGTGATCCGCCTGCTCTGGCCCACCGGCGTTCTGCAAGACGAACTGGAAATCCCAGCCCACAAAGAAGAGTTCATCACCGAAATTGATCGCCGCGGCAGCTCCTGCCCCATTGTTTTTGTCTGGAACGGCCAAAAATTCGAATTTCTTGCCGACATGATCGGCCCGGGAATCGTCGGCCACTGGACCGGTCCCAACCAACGCAATATTCCCAACCCCGCCGAATATTTCAAAGTCACCGGCTCGCTAGCCCAGCCGCAAGAAGGCCGCCTGCGTTTCAAAATGCTCGAACCAATGGAAGAGCTCGATTATCTCGACCAAGCCCGCCTGCTCGCCGTGGATCATCCGAACGACGTCGAGGTCTATCCTAACGAACATTTCGCCAGCGAACTTCCCTTCCCGCAATTCAAAGTGATCGCCAGCCGCGACGCGCATCTCCCCGTCGGCGCATGGGACGATCACAGCCGGAATATCCTCCCGCTCCTCAGCGAGCAGGATCACAAATACGTCACCAATTTCCCGCTGGCTCCCTACGCAGGCTTCGCTGAAATGCACATGATCGAGCTCGACCTCGGCGATTGGGATCCCTCGCGGCCGCTCCGCCTGCTCATGGACGGCTTCACCGATTATTTCAGCGCCAGCTCGATGTATGCCGCATGGCAAGCCGGAATCACCCCGGTCCCGCCCTACGTCGAAGTCCAAGATGGCTCCGGCCAATGGGTCAAGGTGATTGACGACATGGGTTTCCCCGCCGGTCTCTCTCGCACCATGGTTGCCGACCTAACCGGAAAAATTCCCCCAGGAGCGCGCTTCATCCGCATCTCCACCAACCTGCGCGTTTATTGGGATCGCATCCGCGTGGATAATTCTCCCGAAGACACGGAATTCAAATTGACCGAAGTTCCTCTGGCCGAAGCCAAGCTGCAATTCCGCGGCTATCCGCGCGTGGTCGAAGGCAATCCGAAAAACGATCTCTCCTACATCTACGAAGACGTCAGCGCGACAGGCCCCTACGCCCGCCAAATCGGCAATTACACCCGCTACGGCGACGTAACCGACCTGATGAAGAAAACCGACGACGAATACGTAATCTTCGGCTCCGGCGACGAAGTCTCGGTGGATTTCGACTCCACGCACCTGCCCGATCTTCCCAGCGGATGGACCCGCGACTATTTCCTCTACGCCAACGGCTTCGCCAAAGACATGGACTTCTACGCCGCCCACGGCGACACAGTCGCTCCGCTGCCATTCCACACGACGACGCCGTACCCCTATCCCGACGGCGTGGCCTACCCCGAAGACAAGCAACACTTGGACTACATGCTTAACTACAACACCCGAGGCGTAGCAGGCCCAGCCGGCGACTCCTTCCGCTTCGACTACCCGAAGCCAGAAAAACAATCAAAGGAACAAACACAATAGGCCCGGTACCAGCGCAATCGCACGATGCGAAGGGTCTATGTGGCGGCCAGCTTCAGCTGGGCGCGGTTGACTTCTCTTTTGAATTTGTAGCGGCCGCCTGCTTTTTCGGTGGGCGGTTTTAATCTCGCTTTTCTCGTCACCGTACAGGGGTTAATTCTCCCGCCTTCTCTGAATCGCGCTCGCCAATACTCGGTAGGGGCGCTGCTTGCTGCGCCCCAGCTTGCCCGGGCGTGCGCGGCACCAGTCAATCGATTCCTTTTCAAATTTCCCACGGCGTTTCGATTCGTGCGCCCCAGATTAACCCGCCGCTCGCCAATACTTGGCAAGTGCGTACTTGTGCGCCCCTTCTTGCCCGGGCGTGAGCGGCACCAGTCAATCGATTCCTTTTCAAATTTCCCACGGCGTTTCGATTCGTGCGCCCCAGATTAACCCGCCCCGCTTGCTTGCCGCCAAATACCGTGATAATTTCACTACTTCCGAACCATCAGCTGCGACTCACTCAAGTATGTCGTCGTCTAGTTCAAACGCTCAAATTTCGAAATTAGCCGGGCCTGCGCGACAAGCCTCTGCGCCCCCGCGCGAGCCTGTCTTCTGGCGCGTCGAAGGCAGCCTGCTCAATCTCACCGCCGTCCGCCCCGTCGCGTTCTTCGCCTGGAATTCGCAGAGCTTCCTCCAGCGCTGGACCCGCCGCGGCGCCATGGCCATTCTCGCCCTCGCCCGCCCCTTCCTCTACCTCACCAACCGTGTCTTCGCCACCCGCCTGCTCCACACCGTCCTGCGCGGAGTCAGCCGCGACCGCCTCGATCTCCTCGGCGAAGAATTCTTCGAATATTTTCTGAAGCCGCGCCTGAAAGAAGAAGGCATCGCCACGCTGCAAGAAGCGATCGCCGCCGGCGGCGAAATTGTCCTCGTAAGTCAGGGCCTCGACCATGTCATGCGCCCGCTAGCAAAGCACCTGGGCATCGCGCGCATCATCTCCAATCGCCTCGATTTCCGCGAGGGCATGGCCACCGGACGCCTGCTCGATCCCGTGATCCGCCCTCGCGGCGCCTTTGCCCGCTTCACCGGCAGCCAACCAGACGGCCGCGTCCCCCGCGAAAAATTAATCAGCATCCTCGGCTTCGAACAAAACCCACAAGTTCTCGACGAAGCCACAAAACCAGCTGAACGCACCGCGCCCAAAGTGTACGTCCCGGTAGTGCACTACGAAGCGCGCAACGGCCATACCGCGTTTTCCGTGCGCGCCGCGCTCCGCGGAAAAAATATCCTGCTGATAGGCGCCACGGGATTCATCGGAAAGGTTTGGCTGGCGAACTTGCTCACCGATCTTCCCGAAATCGGCCGCATTTACTTACTCGTCCGCCATAATCGCGCCAACACCTCGCTCGAACGCCTCCAGCGGGTAATCGAAGAATCCCCTGTCTTCGAAAAGCTAGCCGAACAACACGGCGAGAACTTCGCGCGATTTCTCCAGGACCGCATCGAAGTAGTTGACGGCGACGTCAGCAAACCCAACCTCGGACTGTGCCCTCAAGATCAGCAAAAACTTACACGCTCGTTAGATGTAATCGTCAACAGCTCCGGCCTAACCGACTTCAATCCCGATCTGCGCGACGCCCTCGCCGTGAATGTCCGCTCCACAGCGTACGTTCTCGATTTTCTAAAAGAATGCGCGCACGCCTCGCTCCTGCATCTCTCCACTTGCTACGTGGTAGGCCAGCGCGACGGCCGCGTCCTGGAAGAATTGCCGAAAAACTACTCGCCGCGCGGCATCCCCGAGTACGACGCAGTAATAGAATGGCAATCGCTCGAAAACCTGATCAAAGAGACAGAAGCCCGCGCAGAATCCGAAGAAGTCACTACCGAACTTCGCAGCGCCGCGCAAAAGAAAGAACACGCCGCAAAGGATCTGCAGGGCCCGGCGCTAGAAAATCAAATTCGCAAAAACCGCGTCCGCTGGCTTCGCCAAACTTTGACAGACGCCGGCTCCCGTCGTGCCAACGAACTAGGCTGGCCCAACACCTACACCTTCACCAAAAGCATCTCCGAATCCTTGATCCGAAATTTCCTTGACGCCAACCCGCAAACCGCGATCGCGGTAGTCCGCCCTGCTATCGTCGAATCATCGCTCGAAAAACCGTTCCTGGGCTGGAACGAAGGTATCAACACCTCCGCCTCGCTCTCTTACTTGCTAGGAACTTTCTTTCGCCAACTCCCCACCAACGAATCCAAATGTCTCGACCTCATCCCGGTGGATCTTGTCTGCCGCGGCATGACGCTAATCTCCGCCGCGCTAGTCACCCGCCGCCACCAGCGCGTCTATCAACTAGCCACCTCAGTGGCAAACGCCTGTAACATGCGCCGCTCCATCGAACTCACCGGTCTCGGCCATCGCAAATTCTATCGCGCGCACGCCGACCTCCAGCAGCGCATGCGCGCGCGCTTCGACGCGATCCCTGTTTCCAAAACGCGCTACAAAGCCATCTCCGCTCCGGCGCAAAAAGCCGTGGTCCAAGCCATCAATCGCGCCACGGAACCGTTCGCCTCTAAACCTCCGCTAGCCCGCCAGGAACGCGAGCTCGAAAAAGTCATCAAGCTTATTTCCCTCTTCGAGCCCTTCATCCTTCACAACGACCACGTTTTCGAAGCCGCCAACGTCGAACGCCTCAGCGCCGCGCTCCCTCCCGACGAGCAAGCCGATTTCGGCTATGATTCCCGCGCCCTCGATTGGTGGGATTATTGGATCAACGTGCACATTCCCGCTCTGCGCAAGTGGTGTTATCCTCTCATCGAAGGACGCCAGCCGGAATCGCGTCCCCGGCGCTCCGTGCCGCTCGCATCGCGTAACGACGCGAATGCCACCGCCGTGGGCGCTGCGGGTTCAGCAAATTCGGATCCGGCAACGGCACCCTGACACTCAATCACTGTGGCTATCCTCCTGACCGGTTCCACCGGATATATCGGCGCGCACATCGCGTCGAATTTGCTCACGGGCCATTCCGACCCGCTAAATCTACTCGTCCGCGCGCGCAATGAACAGGAAGCCCAGGAACGTCTCTGGCGGGCTCTGCAGCTGCATCTGGATTTCCAGCGCTTCGACCAACTCCTGCACGATCGCATAAGAATTTTTCGCGGCGACCTCACCGACGCGCATTTCGGCCTCTCCCACGACGACTACGCGCAACTCGTCCGCACCACGGACTCCGTAATCCACTGCGCCGCGTCACTGAATCGCAAATCCGAAAAAAGCTGCCTCAACGTAAATCTCCGCGGCACACTTGAAGTCATTCAGCTGGCCCAGCGCGCCCGCGACCAGCACGGCCTCCGCCGCTTCAGCCACGTCAGCACCGTCGCCGTCGCCGGTCAGCGCTCCAATGAAGTAGTCCAGGAAGACACCGCGATAGATTGGAATCGCTCCGACTACGATCCATACGCTCGCACCAAAAAATTCTGCGAGCACATGGTTCGCCAGCTGCTGCCAGACGTGCAGCGCACCATTTTCCGCCCCAGCATCGTGCTCGGTGATAGCCGCCGCCCCGAAACCAATCAATTCGACATGGTGCGCGCCTTCGTCTTCCTCGCCGGACTACCCGTGCTGCCGTTCCGTCCCGGCGACAAGATTGATATCGTCCCCGTGGACTTCGTCGCCGACGCGGTCTCTATGCTGCATCAAAAAGAAAAGCCGTTGCACGAGATTTACCACCTCTCGTCCGGCCGCGAAGCCGAGACATTCATCGAGCTCACTGAATCGCTTTCCAAAGCACAAGGGAAACGCGGCCCGGTCTTCGTTCCCAGCTTCGAAAAATCCACGGAGAAAATCGTTAACGCTCTCGCAGGCCGCGCCGGAAAAATCGGCGGCCTCGCCACGCTCCTGAAAGTTTTTCTCCCTTATCTGCTGTGGAATACGGTTTTCGACAACACGCGCGTCGTCGAAGAACTCGGGCGCCATCCCGCGCCCTTCTCGCAATACAGCCTGCCCCTCCTCCGTTTCAGCCGCGAAAATCATTTCGTCTTCAAATATCGCGAATGGCCTGCCGACGCCCCCGTCCACGCCGCGACGCGCGCCGCTAGCGTATCCTCGGATCCGCGCCAATGACCGATCTGCTCCTCGAATCCTGGGTCAGCGGCCTCATCGAGCTCAACAAGTTCGAATGGATGCTGGGCGCCGGTCACGCATGGCAGCCCGGCACGAATCTGAAGCTCCTCTTCGCCGGATACAACGGCACGCGCAACACCGGCTCCGACGTCCGGGTCGAAGAAATGATCCGCCAGATCCGCCGCATCCTCGGCGACGAAAATCTCGCTCTAAGCGTTATGTCGCAGAATTTCGATCTCACCCGCGGATATTTCGGCGACGCTCAACAGGTCCATCTCCCCGACGTGTTTCCGCCATTTCTGCACCGGGTCGTTCGCGAAAATGACGGCGTCGTAGCCTGCGAAGGCTCCATGTTCAAGAGCAAATTCGCGAATGCCCTCACGACGATGATGATCGGCGCGCTGGGCATCGCCTCTGCGCAAAATAAACTGAGCATCGCCTACGGCGCGGAAGCAGGAGCTATGGACCCGCTCCTGCAAAAAATGACGCGCCGCTACTGCCGCGATTCCCTCATCATCACGCGCAACGTCGAATCGCAAGCTGTCCTTGGAAAACTCGGCGTCCCCACCGAACTAGGCACAGACACTGCGTGGACTTTCGAACCACTCGGCCCCGAATACGGCCGCAAGGCCCTGCGCGACAAAGGCTGGGACGGCACAACTCCAGTTCTATCCGTGTGTCCTATCAATCCTTTCTGGTGGCCGGTCAGCGCATCGCTAGCGAAGGCGCTCGCGCACTCCGTAGCTGGCGCGTACAAAAAAAGTTACTACCGCACAATTTATTTCCATCGCTCCGGCTTCGAAAGTTGACGCCGCCTACGATAAATATCTCAGCGAAATGGCCGCCGGAGTCGCGGCTTACCAAAAATCGCGCAAAGTTTTCCCCGTAATGATCGCGATGGAAATGCTCGATCGCGATGCTTGCGAGCGCGTAGCCGAAAAATTAGGCGGAGCTCCGGTATTCGCCTCCGATCAATTCAATATGTACGAGCTAGTCAGCATCCTCCGCGCTACGGATCGCCTGCTTTCCTCGCGCTATCACGCTATCGTCACCACGATGCCCGCTGGCATTCCTTCCGCCGGTGTCACCATGGACGAGCGCATCCGCAATCTCCTCCGCGAGCGCGGTCACGAACATCTCCTGATGCGCGTGGACGAGCAAGGCCTCGCCGACAAAATTGTCGCAGCCCTCCGCGCCCTGGACTCCGAAGCAGAAGAGATTCCGTACGCGATGGAACGCACCGTAGCCCGCAATCTGCAATTGATGGCCCGCATGGGCACATACTTCGAAGAACAAGTCGCCCGCCGCTATCCGCAATTCCCCGTGCGTAAAGGTATCCTCGGGTGGGAAGATTACCTTCCCCCGCTCGGCACCAACCTGCTAAAACTCCTCGAAAAACATAGCGGAGCCTTAGCCGCATGACATTCCTCGAAAACATTTTCGCGCAGCTGAAAAAATCCGCCACCGAACCAGTGCTGCAGGAAATTCACGGCGAAATAATTCACTCCGTGACCGGCAACGAATTACTGGCGATCACGCAGCAAGCGCGCCACTTTCTCGTAGCCCGCGGCCTGAAAAAAGGCGATCGCTGTGCCCTGCTAGCGCCAAACAGCATTCGCTGGGCCGCGCTTGACCTCGCCCTGATGGCCGAAGGCGTAGTCGTAGTTCCGCTCTACGCCCGCCAAGCTCCGCCTGAGTTGGTCGCGATGATGCAAGACTCCACCCCATCGCGCATCATCTGCCTGGATGCCGCGATCGCCGCCGAAATAAAAAAACTCTGGCCGCAAGCCCCGCAAATTTCACTGCTAGAGGGCGTGTATGCAGGCGAACCAAGCGCGCCCACGCCTCCAATGCATCACGAAGACGCGGACGTGATTTCGATCATCTACACCTCCGGAACTTCCGGCGAACCAAAGGGTGTAGTTATAAACGCCGGAAACGTAAGCCACATCGTCAGCGCCACAAATTCTCGTCTCGACAAATTAATGGGCCCGCGCACCCAAGCGGACCGCATCTTCCATTACGCCCCCTTCTGCTTCGCCGCGTCCTGGATCCTTCTCCTCACCGCGCTCTCGCGCCACAGCACGCTCGCGCTCTCCACCGACCTCCCCAAACTCGCCGACGAACTAAAACTGGCCGCCCCCGAATATTTCCTGAACGTCCCCACACTCCTCGAGCGCGTCCGGGCCCGAATTCAAACCACCGTACAAAATCGCGGCGGCCTGGCAACAGCAATTTTCCCTCGTGCCCAACAAGCCTTCATACGCCGCCACAACAAACAATCCAAATTCGGCGACTCGTTCTGGCTGGCGCTAGGCAATTCCCTGATGTTCCCCGCCATCCGCAAAAGCATCGGCCCCAACCTGAAAGCTTTGATTTGCGGCTCTGCTCCGCTCGCAGTTGACACCCAACTTTTCTTCATGATGCTTGGCATCCCAGTCCTGCAGGTGTACGGCCTCACGGAAACCACAGCCATCTGCACCGCCGACGATCCCGGCCGAGTCGAGCCCGGCTTCGTCGGCCCCGCTATCCCCGGCGTAGAAATGAAACGCGCCGACGACGGCGAAATCCTCGTCCGCGGCCCAAATATTTTCTCCGGCTACTGGCAACGCCCCGCGGAAACCGCGAAAGCCCTGCAAGATGGCTGGTTCCACACCGGCGATCAAGGCGAACCCAACGAAAACGGCAATTGGCGCATCACCGGCCGCATTAAGAACTTGATCATCCTCAATTCCGGCCACAACATCGCACCCGAGCCGATAGAAGAAAAGCTGGCGCAGCACCTGCCCGATGCGCAGCAAGTAGTTCTCATCGGCAATCAACGCAGCTTCCTCACCGCCGCTCGTGACGTCCAACGGCACGAACGGCGCCAACAAATTGATCGACGAGCAAATTCAATCCGCCGTCGAAATTGTGAACGCCGCACAACCCCACTACAAACAAGTTCGCGCCTTCCATGTCGTTCCCGAACCCTTCACTATGGAAAGCGGCCTGCTCACCACGATGGGGAAATTAAGACGCGACGCCATCACTCAACGCTTCGCCGCAGAAATCGAAGCGCTGTACCAGAAAAAATCCTCATGAACACTTTCCAAGGCGAAACACTTTCGTGGCAACTGCTCGACGGCACAATTGAGCTCACGCTCGACCGCGCTCCGTGCAACGAAATCGGCCGCGCCACTCTAGCCGATCTCGAAAAATTCGTCGCCGCGCTGCCCTCACTCCAACGCGAAGCCCACGCGCTAATAATCTCCAGCGCCCGCACAGAAGGCTTTTGCGCCGGAGCCGATCTGCGCGAAACGTATCGCGTAGCCCAGCCGCTCCCAAAAGACGAGCGCCTCGCCGGCTTGCGCGATTTTCTCGAACGCATTCATCACGTGATGAACACGCTTGACGAAGCCCCGCTCACCACCATAGCCGCGGTTCACGGAGTCACTTTCGGCGGCGGCTTCGAACTCGCACTCACCTGCGACCTCATCATTGCCGATAAGATGACGCGCTTCTGCTTTCCCGAACTGCGTCTCGGCCTGATTCCCGGCTTCGGCGGTATTCCGCGCCTGAAACGTGACCTCGGAAACGCCGTTGTCCGCGACCTACTCCTAACCGGCCGCAGCATCAACGCCGCCAAAGCGCAAAGCGTCGGCCTCGTCAGCCAAGTAGTGGCCGAAGGCGACGCCCTCCGCGTGGCCCGCTCCACCGCCGCGCAACTGAAAAAATTCGATCGCGGGACCGCCATCGCCGCCAAAAAATTCATCAAACCGATCCCCCACGACGATCTCCGACGCGAAATCGAAATTTTCTGCGACCTCTTCATGCGCCCCGCCGTGGAAGCCGGCTTGCGCAAGTTCGTCGAAAGCACTGACGCTCTCCCATATCTTCCGTAGCGAAGCGCGACGCACCAACCATGCAGACCCAACCAAAATTGTGGCAAGATAGAAAGACATGAACACCATAGACAAAACCATCGAAGAAGTCCTGCGCCTCGCCGCCGAACATTTCAAAGTTCAGCGCGACCAGCTCTCCCCAGACGACGATTTCTTCAAAAAGCTCGGCATTAATAGCCTCCAGGCGCTCGACCTCCTCACCCGCGTCGAACAGCATTTCCATATCGAGCTCCCCGACTACGAACTCCAGGGCGTAACCGACTTCCGCACTCTCGCCCAACGGATCCAATCACGCCTGTAATGCTGGATCTCCGCCAATACAATTCGCTAGGTGAAGCGCTGCGCGCCGCGCTCGACCGATGGCCACGCGAAATCTGCCTGATCGAAGCCGACCGCGACCGCGAAAACGCGCGCCTAACATATCGCCAGTTCAAAGAGCAAGCCCTGCCGCTAGCGGGCGCCCTGCAAGCCGCAGGACTGAAAGACGGCACACGCGCCGCCATAATTATGACCAATCAGTCCAAATGGCTGATCTCGTCCTACGCAATCTTTTTCTGCGGCGGCGTGCTGGTCCCGCTCGATTACAAACTCACCGCAGCAGAGCAGCTTCAACTTCTCGCCCATTCTCACGCTGAATTTCTAGTGATTGAATACCACCTCTGGCGCGCAATCACGCAAGCAGAACAATTCAAAAATCTCACCGCGCGCACTGTGCTGGTCACCGAAGCTCCAGCGAACGCCGACCTCGCCGGCGCTCTCCGGTGGGAAGATTTCCGCACCTCAGCCGAACCACAATTCATCCTGCGCAAGCGCACCGACTCAGCCTGCATCGTCTATTCCTCCGGCACGGGCGGCCGCCCCAAAGGCTGCGTCATGACGCATGAAAATTATCTCGAACAATGCGTCGCGCTCACCTCTCTCTACCCGTTTTGGCCCGGCGTCCGCTACCTCAGCATCCTCCCCACGAATCACGCAATTGATTTCATGGTTGGCTTCATCGGCCCGTTCACCTGCGGCGCCACAGTCGTGCATCTACGCACCCTGCGCCCCGAATTCATCCGCGAAGCCTTCACAAAATACAAAATCACTTACATGGCTCTAGTGCCCATGATCCTGAAAAATCTGGAACGCGGCCTGCGCCAAAGATTCGCGGATCTCGCACCAGGCAAGCGAAAAATCCTCAACGCGTTGATCTCAACCAACCGCACCTTGACGCGCCGTCGTCCCAATCTGAAAATCAGCCGCACCTTGCTACCGCAAGTTCACAAAGCCTTCGGCGGAGAACTGCGCGCCCTCTTCGTAGGCGGCGCCTTCACCGAACCCGAAACGCTGCAATTTTTCTACGATTTGGGAATTCCTGTAGGCAATGGCTACGGCTGCACAGAAGCGGGTACGGTAATCACGGTCAACGATCTGAAACCGTTCCGAGGAGATACCGTCGGCAAACCCCTCCCCGGCATGGAGGTGAAAATTATAAATCCCGGCCCAGAAGGAATCGGCGAAGTAACGGTCCGCAGCCGTACCCTAATGTCCCACTACCTCGACGAGCCCGAAATGACGGCCGAAACGCATCGTAAACGGCTGGCTGCATACTGGAGATCTAGGCCGCCTCGATCCCTCCGGCCATCTCCAGCTCTTCGGCCGCAAAAAGAACATGATCGTCACCGAGGAAGGCAAAAATATTTATCCCGAAGATGTCGAAACTTATTTCGCAGGCCTTTCCGTAAAAGAATTCTGCGTCTTCGCCGCAAATTATCTCTGGCCAGCCCGCACGATGGTAGGCGAGCAACTCGTCCTCGTCCTGCATCCGGAGACCGGCCAAGAAATTAACGAAGCGCTGGTGAAAGAAGTCTCCGAACGCAATCGCCGCCTCCTGAATTACAAACGCATCAGCGGCTACCTCGCCTGGGATCGCGATTTCCCTCTCACCGCCTCCCTGAAACTTAAACGTGTCGAGCTAGCCGAACAAATCCGCCAAAATCGCGACCGTTCCGCCGTGGTGCCGCTATAATCCACCTCGCCATTTCAGCGCCGGAGTGCTCGCGCCCGTGAAGCAACAATTTCTAGCAATCGTAAATCCCGCGGCAGGCGGCGGCAAATCCGGACAACTCGCTGCCGGCATGCTGGAAAAAGTCCGCCAAACAGGAATCGCGCTCACCGTGGCCCGCACCACCCGCGCCGGAGAAGCCACCGACCTCGCGCGCCAAGCGTATGCCGAAGGAACAAGAAATTTTCTCGCAGTCGGCGGCGACGGCACTTCCTTCGAAATCATCAACGGCCTTTTCCCTGAAGCCGAAACCCAAGGCCGCCCCACGCTAGGCCTGCTGCCGCTAGGGACCGGCAATTCCTTCCTGAAAGACTTCACCAAGCGTGGCGTAGATCACACCATCGAAGCGCTAAAAACAAAAAGCCGCCGCCGCTGCGACATAATCCGTCTCCGCCACGCCCGAGGCGAACTCTATTTTCTGAATCTCCTCACTCTCGGCTTCCCCGCCGACGTCGCCGAAACCACCAACCGCCGTTTCAAACGATGGGGCGAACTCGGCTACATCCTCGGTGTCTTCACCCGCCTCGTGCAACTCGAGCATCTCGCGTTTCCGCATCGCCTCGCGGAAAAAACCGCACAAGATCGCGAACCCGCCCTCTTCCTCACCTTCAACAACAGCAAATTTACCGGCGGCCACATGATGATCGCTCCCAACGCCGATCCCACCGACGGCCTGATCGAATACGTCCGCTGGGGCCCCATCGGTCGGCTCGGCCTGATCTGGACTCTTCCGCGCCTCTTCACCGGCACGCACATCCATCACCGCAAAGCTTCCCGTGCCGCGACGAAGCGAATAGATTTCGAACTCCAAGGTCCGGTAAACGTGATGGTGGACGGCGAGAGTATGCGTCTCGAATGCCAGTCCCTGGAAATTCTCCCCGCCGCGCTGGACGTGATCGTATGAAGCAGGCCTACCTCAGCGTTCGCTCCGCAATCCTATGGGCAATCAGCGGCATACATTTCGCTGTGGTCGGCACAATTCTCATCGCACTGGGCGCCGTAGTCGATCCACGCAAGAACGATTGGCCCCAGCGCCTTTTCTTCCGCAATATTCTGCGCCTAGCCGGAGCCCGCTTCGAAGTCCGCCGCGCTCCGGGTTTCGACCCGGCCCGCACCAGCATCTTCATCTGCAATCACGTAAATCTTTTCGACCCGTTCGTGACGTACTCCGCGATCCCGCAATTCCTGCGCGGCTTCGAACTCGAATCACATTTCAAAGTTCCCGTGTACGGCTGGATGATGGGCCGCTTCGGAAATATTCCCGTGCCAGACCAGCCCAGCCGTGAGGGCCTGGAAATCATGACCCAACGCGCCAAAGCCGCGCTTGATTCCGGCGTCAGCCTTCTTGCCTTCCCCGAAGGCTCGCGCACCCGCACCGGTCACGTGCAGCCGTTTAAAAAAGGCATCTTCAGCATCGCGCAAAGATTCGGAATTCCCATCGTTCCGGTAAGCATGGTCGGCTCCTACCAATTCTTCCAAACCGGCCACTGGATGTTGCACCCCGAAAAAATCACAGTCCACATTCACGACACGATTGAAACCACCCAAATCGCGCGCGCCGACATAGACGCCCTCCGCCAACGCGTGCAGGAAATAGTTTCGGAACCGGTGGAAAAATCGCTGCAGGAAAATCCAGTGAGGAAGTACTAGAAGACCATCGCGCGCAATTGGCATATCAGCGCGGTAGGCGCGGCATAAGTTAAGCCAGGCCGGAATGCCTGGGAAAAATCGCGAGGAAAATTCGGAGCGCCGTAGGTGCGACACAAGCTATTGCTGCGGCCGCGCTCCAACGCTCAATCCCGCCTCAAGAAATCTGCGTCTCATTCGCTGCCGGCAACGACCGCCCCGCCCGCAACTCCTGCCACGTATAAACCACGCGATGAATCACCGTAATCGTCGATACCACCGCAATCACCCACAAGACCTGAGCCATGCGATTAAAGGCGCCGCCCATGATCAGCAGCACCAGGCGCTCCGGCCGTTCCATGAACCCCACTTTACACTGAGGAATAATTGACTCCGCGCGGGCCCGCGAATAACTCACCATGAACGAACTAGCCATCGCCACGGCCGCCAGCGCCATGTAAAACGGCCGCCCAATCAGCGTGTAATGCACCACCAATCCCATGTACAAAGCCAAATCCGAATATCGATCCAAAGTCGAATCCAGAAACGCGCCAAACGCCGTCACCCGCCCCACGCGCCGCGCCACTTGCCCATCGGCCATATCCAAAAATCCGGCCAGAAAAAGCACTGCCGCCGCCTGCCGGAACATCCCCATCGCAAATAGCGCCGCAGCCCACGAATTCACCGCCAGCCCCAAAAACGTAAACATGTTCGGCGTAATGCCCGTGGCCGCAAGTCCGCTTACGACGTGCCGCAGCAACCATCCGCCGCCTTCGCCGATCCAGTAAGTCGGCGGCTTCTTCCGTTCGACTGTGCCGTGTTCGATTGTGCCGTTTTCCATAATCAGAAAATCATACTCCGAATTCGCAGCCACAAAAAATCCGCGCTCGCTACTTGTGCAAAGCCATCTCCGGAACTTTGCCGCTGTAAATCAATTTCGGCTCCGTCTGCGCTTGCACTTCCTCTGGCGTAAATCCCGGAGCCACCTCGCGTAACAACAAACCGTCCGCCGTGACGTCAATCACTGCCAAATCCGTAACAATGGTATTCACGCACTCAATCGCCGTCAGCGGATAGCTGCAAGTCGTCACGATTTTCCGCTGCCCATCCTTGGCATTATGTTCCATCGTCACGATCAATTTCTCCGCGCCCACGGAAATATCCATCGCGCCGCCAATCCCGCCCGCGCCCTTCGCTCCCGGCACGCGCCAATTCGCCAAATCGCCGCGCTCCGAAACTTGCAAGCCGCCCGAGTATACAAATGTCCAGATGCCCGCCGCGCGTCATCACATGCGCATCCACTTGCGAGAAATAGGCCGCGCCCGGCACCAAAGTCACCGGCACTTTCATCGCGTCCACCAGATCGTAATCTTCCTCGCCTGCCTTCGCCCGCGGCCCCATGCCTAAAATTCCATTTTCGCTGTGAAAATAGATCACCACATCTTTCGGCACATAAGCCGCAATCAAATTCGGAATCCCCCAGCCCAAATTCACGTAAGCCCCGTCCGGCAATTCCAGCGCCGCGCGTTCGGCAATCTGCTCGCGTGTCAGCCGCGCCTTAGGCATTGTGGATTCCCTTCGCCACCACGATGCGGTCAACATAAATCGAGGGGGTCACAATCGTTTCCGGATCCAGCGTCCCTGTCTCCACCACTTCGTCCACCTCGACAATCGTGACCTTCGCTGCCGTCGCCATGATCGGATTAAAATTCCGTGCTGCTTTGCGATAAACCAGATTCCCCATCCGATCCGCGCGGTATGCTTTGATGAAAGCGTAATCCGCGCCGAGCGCCTGCTCCAAAATATATCTCTTTCCGCGAATCACGCGCTCTTCCTTGCCCTTCGCCACGTCCGTCCCCACGCCCACCGGCGAATAAAACGCCGGAATGCCAGCCCCAAACGCGCGCATCCGTTCGCACAAGATTCCCTGCGGCACCAGTTCCAGCTCCACTTCCCCAGCGTCGAACTGCTGCTGAAAATAGGTCGCGCCCGGCCCCGGAAACGCCGCCACCACATGACGGATCTGCCGGTTCTTGAAAAGAATCCCCAGCTCGCCGTCCCCCGTTCCGCAATTGTTGCTGATCACGCTCAAGTTGTGCGCGCCCCGCCGCGCCAATCCCTGAATCAAATTGTTCGGAAATCCCGCGCCGCCGAATCCGCCGAACATCACCGTCGCGCCGTCGGGGATATCTGCCACCGCAAGGTCCACCGAAGCAAAAACTCTATCTTTTCGATTCATATTTGATCGTGCCGGGGCGGAGTCGAACCCCAAGCTTCATACAATGATATATCCATTCGCTTCCCCTCTTCGATAAAAACCAGACTCCGCCCGAAATGCCGAACCGCGCCGCGCCGCACATTGCCGTCCGAATAACGGACAGCATTTTCTCCCGCGAACACGCCGCCTCGACTACAATCTCCCCGGCGGCCACGCCTTCCAATTACAAAATGACCGACGCGCGCCCACAACCTCACTCCGTGGCACCCCCCGTCCCCCGCCGCCGCTGGGTCATCGCCTGCGTTCTCGGCCTCGGCGTCCTGATAAATTATTTCGATCGCGTAAACATCTCGGTCTCGCAAGATGCTCTGCACGCCGCGTTCGGCATCAGCGCCGTCCAATTCGGCTACCTGCTCAGCGCCTACAGCTGGACCTACGCCGCGCTGCAACTCCCCTGCGGCGTATTACTCGACCGGTTCGGCGTAAAATTAGTCGGTCGCGTCAGCACCTTCCTCTGGAGCGTTGCATCCTTCGGCGCCGCAGCCGCCACGGGCGTCGGTAGTTTTTTCGCCGCGCGCCTCCTCCTCGGCGTCGGCGAAGCCCCCACCTTCCCCGCGAATTCCAAAGCTGTCGGATACTGGTTTCCATCGCGCGAACGCAGCCTCGCCACCGCCATTTTCGATGCTGCGTCGAAATTTGCCCCCGCCGCAGGCGTTCCTCTGCTCGGCCTTCTGCTAATCCACTTCGGATGGCGCTGGAGTTTCGCCGCCACGGGCATTCTCAGCTTCGTCTATTTCGTCCTCTTCTACTGGATCTATCGCAATCCGAGCGAAGATAAATCCCTCACGCCCGCCGAGCGCGAATTCATCCGCCAAGGCGGCGCACAGCCCGAAGGCCACGCCAAAATTAAGGAAGCCAGTTCCATCGCCTACCTCTTGCGCCAACGCAAAGTGCAAGGCCTCGTCCTCGGCTACGCTTCCTACAATTACACTTTCTATCTGCTGCTCACCTGGATGCCCAGCTATCTTTCCTCAACCCTGCATGTAAACCTGCTGCACTCGGTGTTGTATTCCAGCGTGCCCTGGCTCTTCGCCACTTTCACCGATCTCGTATTCGGCGGCTGGCTCGTCAACGCGCTCATACATCGCGGCCGGAATGCTTCACTCGTCCGCCAAGTCGTTCTGGTAACAGGCACGGCGTTCGGTCTTGGCATTTTCGGCGCCGCTCACGCGCACACAGCCACCACTGCGATTTTTTGGATCAGCGTTTCTCTGGGGGGACTTGCCGCCGCGGCTCCCGTAGGCTGGTCCATTCCGTCGTTGATTGCTCCAGAAGGAAGCGTCGGCACTCTAGGTGGAATACTAAATTTTGGAAATCAATTGTCGGCCATCGCCGCGCCCATCGTCACCGGCTACGTAGTAGCGGCCACTCACGAATACGCCTGGGCCTTCGTGGTGGCCACAGCGTTTCTGATAGCAGGCATCGCCGGTTACATCTTCGGCCTGGGTCGCATCGAACCAATACCCGAACCACCAATTGCGCGGTTCCAGTAAAGCCGATGTCTCACCAGCTCGTAGCAGATGACTCTGTAGCGGCCGCCTTTAGGCGAGCGGCTCTGCTTGGCTCTTGCCGCGGCCGATCAACTCACTGTTTGCTCCATCGGCGCAAGGCCCAGCGCCGCAGGTGCGGCATAAGTTAGCCCAGGCCGGCAGGCCTGGGAAAAATCGCAAACAGAACTTCGAGCGCCGTAGGTGCGATACAACTTTGATTGCTGCTGTCGCAATCTCTCGCAGGCAATCTTGCTTCCGCCAAAAACTCACCGCGCCGAATACTTTTTCGTCTCCTGAGTCCGCGAATTAAATACGTCGAATGCCCCATCCGCATGCCCAATCAATTCCAAATAATTCCCTGCGTCCGTCCCCTGCGGATTAGCGATAAATTCGGCGGGAACATTGTGCGCCGCCGCGCCCTCCTCCGAATAATGCACCTGCCACAAATTTTCCAAATGCGGCGATTTCTCAATAATGTCCCACGTAGAAGGCGTCCCGCCCTTCTTCGCCCCGTTATCCATAATCGCCACCCGCGGCGCGATCGCCCACACCAGCGCCGGGCTGCTGCTCTGCTGCCAGCCATGATGCGAAACAATGTACACATCCACCTTGCCCAATTTATTCACAGGGCACATCAATTCCATTTCCTTGTCCCATGTCAGATCGCCCAAATCCAAAATCCGCAGCTTCCCGAAAGTGATCAACACTCCGAGCGATCGCAAATTTTCCGTCTTGTCCGCAGGACGCGTGTCCGACTCGTTGCAAGCCGCGTTCTCCTGCCCCGCTCCCGGCAGCGGCTTCGCTATCAAAGCACCGTCCGCGCTGATCACCTCCACCCGCATTCCCTGAATCGGCAGCACGTCCCCAGGTTTCGGCGTGATGCGCTTATATTTACCGGTCGCTAGCAAGGCCTGATAAGCCTGCCATACCTGCACGGTCGGCGCATCGCCGCTCTCGCGGTTCTCGCCATGGTCAATAAATGTCCCGATCGGAATTCGCGCAGCCAATTGTGGCGCCCCGCCCACATGATCCTCATGAAAATGCGTGATCAGCACATAATCAATCTTCGAAAGCCCCGCCGACTTGGCCGCCGCCACTATCCGGTCCGCATCCCGCCCATTGTTCCCGTCCCACCCCGTATCAATCAGCAAAGACTGCCCCGCAGGCGTGACAAACAAAGTAGCCTGTCCGCCCTCCACATCCACAAAATAAACCCGCAAAGTCTTCTGCGCGTCAGCCGCAGCCGCGCCTGTCGCAGCCGATGCCGCGGTCGCAACGTTAAAAAGCGCAATTGTCGCCAAACTTGCGCACGCCACCCCAAAAAATAGACCGCCGAACGTTTTTCTGAAATCGAATCCGCAACGCAGGAAACGGCTCATATTCAAGGCTCCTAAATCACAACGCTTCATCTTCGCAATCACGCGTGCCGCCAAAGATAGTCAGTCCCCCGCCCCGTTTCGTCAACAATCTTGTTTGCGCGCCATATCCCGCAGCCGCCCGCTACATTTTGCGATATCATCGCAAGGTTTCGTTGCACGCGGAGCTCATCACCCATGACCACAAGAAAATTGCGCAGCCAGGAATGGTTTGGCCGCAAAGACCGCGACGGCTTCATCTACCGCAGCTGGATGAAAAACCAAGGTTGGCCGCACGACATGTTCAACGGCCGCCCGGTCATCGGCATCTGCAACACCTGGTCCGAACTCACTCCCTGCAACGGGCACTTCCGCGAAATTGCCGAATGGGTAAAACGTGGCGTTTGGGAAGCCGGCGGATTTCCGCTTGAATTTCCGGTGATGTCCCTTGGCGAACCGTTGCTCCGCCCCACCGCCATGCTCTTCCGCAATCTCGCCAGCATGGACGTGGAAGAATCCATCCGCGGCAATCCCCTTGACGGCGTCGTCCTGCTAATGGGCTGCGACAAAACCACGCCATCCTTATTAATGGGCGCCGCGTCCTGCGATCTCCCCACCATCGGCCTCTCCGGCGGCCCCATGCTCAACGGAAAATTTCAGGGCCACGATCTCGGCTCCGGCACCGGCGTCTGGCAAATGTCTGAAAAAGTTCGCTCTGGGCAGATGAAGCTCGAAGAATTTTTCGAAGCCGAAAGCTGTATGAGCCGCTCGAAAGGCCACTGCATGACCATGGGCACCGCCTCCACCATGGCCAACATGGTCGAAGCGCTCGGCATTTCGCTGCCCGGGAACGCCGCCATCCCTGCCGTGGACGCGCGCCGCCATACTCTCGCGCAATTCACCGGCCGCCGCATCGTCGAAATGGTCAAAGAAGACCTGCGCATGTCGCAAATTCTCACGCGCGACGCATTTCGAGAATGCTATCCGCGCCAATGCCGCCATCGGCGGTTCCACCAACGCCGTAATTCATCTCATCGCCATCGCCGGACGCATCGGCGTCCCGCTCACTCTGCCTGAATTCGACACGCTAGCATCGCATCTCCCGTGTCTCGTGAATCTCCAGCCGAGTGGCACTTACCTGATGGAAGATTTTTTCTACGCCGGTGGCCTCCCTGCTGTACTCCGCGAACTCGGCGAAAATGGCGCGCTCGATCGCGACGCCCTCACCGCCAATGGTCAGACTATCTGGAAAAATGTTTCCGAGGCCCCCTGCTGGAATCGCGAAGTGATCCACACTTTCGCCAATCCCTTCAAAGAAAATTCTGGCATCGCCGTACTGCGTGGCAATCTCGCGCCCGACGGCGCCGTCATCAAACTTTCCGCCGCCAGCCCGCACCTCCTCCAACACACCGGCCGCGCCGTAGTCTTCACTTCCATCGAAGATTTTTACGCGCGCATTGATCAGGAGGAACTCGACATTGACGAAACCTGCGTCATGGTCCTGCAAAATTGCGGCCCCCGCGGCTATCCCGGTATGGCCGAAGTCGGCAACATGCCTCTCCCGCCAAAAATTCTGCGCAAAGGCGTGAAAGACATGGTCCGCATCTCCGACGCGCGCATGAGCGGCACCGCCTACGGCACGGTTGTCCTCCACGCCTCGCCCGAAGCTGCAGCCGGCGGTCCGCTGGCGCTAGCGCGCTCCGGCGATATGATCACGCTCGATGTTCCCGCTCGCACCGTCAGCCTGAACGTGGACGACGCCACGCTTGCGGCCCGCCGTGCCCAATGGACGCCGCCGCCAAACCCTGCCCGCGGCTACGTAAAACTCTACACCGAGCACGTCCAACAAGCCCATCAAGGCGCCGACCTCGATTTCCTGGTAGGCGGCAGCGGCGCCCCAGTCGCCCGCGACAATCACTAAACGAAATGTCACGTAAAAAATATCGGAACGAATCGAAGCAGTTGACATTGTAGCGGCGTTCTTCAGGCCGCCAGCCTTTGACGTTGTCTTTGAATTTGTAGCGGCCGGTCCCGTCTTCTGGGACCGGGCAGTCGTTGGCGTCGGTTTTGTTTTTGATTTAGTTTTTGACGTTGCTATCGAAGTTGTAGCGGCCGCCTGCTTTTTCTTTTCCGGCGGGCGTCTTTGACTCTGCTGTCGAATTCGTTGTTGCTTGGGCAATTCACCCAGGAGTCCCAAAATGCTGCGCTGGCGAATCGCAATCCTGGTAAGCGCCGCGATCGCCATCAGCTATCTGGACCGCCAAACTCTCCCCGTAGCAATCAAAGCCATCAGCCGAGACATCCCCTTAACCAACCAACAATTCTCGAATCTCCAATCCGCGTTCCTCCTCGCTTACGCCTTCATGTACGCAGGCGGCGGCAAACTAGCCGACGCCCTAGGCACCCGCCGCGGCTTCACCGTGATAATGATCTTCTGGTCCCTAGCCTGCGCCAGCCACGGTCTCGCTCTCACTTTCACCATGCTAGCCATCAGTCGTTTTGCGCTAGGTATGGGCGAAGGCGGCGGCTTCCCCACTTCCACCCGTGCCGTAGCCGAATGGTTCTCCGTCAACGAACGCGCCACGGCCATGGGCATTATCAACGGAGGCACGGCGATAGGCGCAGTAATCGCCCCGCCCCTGATCGCAATAATTCTTCTCTACTCCAACTGGCGCTGGATTTTTTTCATCACCGGCGCGCTGGGCCTCGTCTGGACCGCCTGGTGGCACAAATCCTACTTTCCCCCAGCCGAACATCCAGAACTCACCGCAGAAGAGCGCGAAAAAATTCCCTCGGTCCCCGCGCCCGACGCATCCATAAGAAAAATCCGCTGGCTCGATCTGCTCCGCTTCAAAGAAACCTGGGGCGTAGTAACCGCGAAATTCCTGACCGACGCCGCTTGGTACTTCTATCTGTTCTGGCTCCCCAAATATCTCTACGACGTGCGTCACTTCGACATCAAAGCCGTAGGCGCCGTCGCCTGGATCCCCAACGCCGCCGCGGGAATCGGCTGCCTCGTGGGAGGCTGGTTCTCCAGCCACCTGGTCCGCAAGAATTTCACGCTGAACGTGGCCCGCAAAATTTCGCTCGGCCTAAGCGCTGCAGTGATGCCGATGATCCTGCTAGTCACTCGCGCTCCCATCGCCTGGGCCATCGCAATTTTCAGCCTCGCCTATTTCGGGCAGCAATCTTGGTCCACTCTGGTAATGGTGCTCCCCACCGATCTTTTTCCCAGCAAAGTAGTAGGCTCAGTAGCAGGCCTGATCGGTTTCGGCGGCGCGATCGGTGGGATCATATTCGGCGAATTAGCCGGTTACCTGCTCGACCACGGCTTCGGCTACGAATCGGTCTTCAAAATAGCCGCCACCTTTCACGTAATCGCTTTTCTAGTGATACTAATTGCCGTGCCCAGAGTCGCCCCGCTCAACATGGCGCAGAAATTAGCAGCGCAAACCAACTCATGAAGGAGCCCCATGAAAATTAAGGAAATTCGCACAAGAGCAGTCCGTTGGCGAGGCAAGACGGTTCCCTTGCCTCCGCACTTCTGCACGAATCCAATGGACCAGCTCACCCTCTCCGAAGCCTCCATGCAAACTTTCACGTTCCACGGCTGGCTGATCGTCGAAATTTTCACTGACGACGGCCACGTAGGCATTGGCAACGCCGCCCTCGCTCCTCCGATCACCAAACAAGTGATTGACCTTTACCTTAAGCCACTGCTCCTAGGCGCCGATCCCTGGAACATCGAATTTCTCTGGCAGCACATGTATCGCAAAACCATGGCATTCGGCCGCAAGGGCATCGGCATGGCCGCAATCTCCGCCGTGGACATCGCCCTATGGGATCTCCTCGGCAAATCCGCCAAACAACCAGTCTTCCGCCTCCTCGGCGGCCGCACCAAACCGCGCATCCCCGTCTACGCCAGCCGCCTCTACAGCACCGAACTCAGCGAACTGGCCGCCGAAGCCAAGCGCTACAAAAAAGAAGGCTACAAAGCCATGAAGTTGCGTTTCGGATGGGGCCCCACCGACGGTGCCGCGGGCATGCAACAAAATGTCGCGCTCGTGAAGACAGTCCGCGAAGCAGTAGGCGATGGCATTGACGTAATGGCCGACGCCTACATGGGCTGGACTCTCGACTATGCCAAACGCATGCTCCCGCTGCTAGAGCCTTTCCATCTCCGCTGGCTCGAAGAGCCCGTAATCCCCGACGACATCCACGGCTATGCCGAACTGAAATCCTGCGCGCGCATCCCCATCGCCGGCGGCGAACACGAATTCACGCAATACGGCTTCCGCGATCTGCTCGAAGCTCGCGCCGTGGATTACATCCAATTCGACACCAACCGCGTCGGTGGCATCACCCAAGCCCGCAAAATCTCTGCGCTAGCAGAATCGCATTCTGTCCCCGTAATTCCCCACGCCGGACAAATGCACAACTACCACGTCGTAATGGCGAGCCTGAATTCCCCCATGGCCGAATATTTCCCCATCGTGGACGTCGAAGTTGGCAACGAACTTTTCTGGTATATCTTCGAAGGCGAGCCCAAAGCCAAAGACGGTTTCGTGGATCTCGACGACAATCTTCCCGGCCTGGGCCTTACCGTAAACGAAAAAGCTCTGGCAAAATTTGAAGTGATCGAGTGAGCCGCCGCGCATGAGCCAATCAACGACCCAATCAATGACCCGACTAATCCAAATCGCCAAAGGCAATGACCGCGCAGTGGCCCTAGTCGAAGAGCCGGGCCTCCGCGTGCTCCACCAAACCGCATCAATCTATTTTCTGGCGCACGAAGCCATCGCCAACGGCCTGAAGTTAACCGCCCTCGTGCAGCAGAAACTCTCAAACTTGGTACTCGAGTACGACCCCATCTACAACGGCCAGTCGGAATGGCGCATCCTCCCGCCCATTGATCATCCGCAAGAGCCAACTCGCTGCCTCGTTTCCGGCACAGGCCTCACTCATCTCGGCAGCGCGCGCGACCGTCAGGACATGCACGCCATCGCCAGCGAAGATCTCACCGACAGCATGAAAATGTTTCGCTGGGGAATCGAAGGAGGCCGCCCCGCCAAGGGACAGATCGGCACGCCCCCCGAATGGTTCTACAAAGGCAGCGGCACAATCCTCCGCGCGCACAATCAGCCGCTGGAAATTCCCGCATACGCAGAAGACGGCGGCGAAGAAGCCGAAATCGCCGGAATTTACATCATCGCCGCCGACGGTCAACCGCACCGCATCGGAATGGCGACCGGCAACGAATTCTCCGACCACGTCTTCGAAAAAAAGAATTACCTGAATCTGGCAGGCTCTAAGCTGCGCACCCCAGCGCTAGGCCCCGAACTCACGCTCGACCCAACTTTCGATTCCGTTCAAGGTGAGGTCACCATTGAACGCGCCGGCAAACCCCTCTGGACGAAAAAAATCCGCACCGGCGAATCCGAAATGTGCCACAGCCTGCGCAACATGGAGCACCACCACTTCAAATACGAACCTCATCGCCGCCCAGGCGACGTCCACGTACATTTCTTCGGCGCCGATTGCCTCAGCTTCGGCGAAGGCATTCGCCTCTCCGCCGGTGACATAATGCAAGTTCAATTCGCAGGCTTCGGCCGCGCGCTGCGCAATCCGTTGCAAGTCGCCGCAGACAAGCCAGCACTAATCGAAGTTGTTTCACTGAGCTAACTCCACTGGGGTGAACGAATAAATGACCAAGCCACGCGTAGCGATCTTAGGATTAGGGCTGATGGGTTCAGGAATGGCCGGACGCGTCCTCACCGCCGGATTTCCGTTGGCCGTGTACAACCGCAATCCCGAAAAAACCGCGCCTTTCGCGAAAGCCGGATCCTACATTGCCCGCACGCCGCGCGATGCCGCCGCTCGCGCCGACATCATTATAACCATGCTCGCGGACGACAATGCCTCGCGCGCAGTCTGGCTCGATAAAGAAACTGGCGCCCTGGCCGCAGCAGCTCCCGGCACATGGCTAGTAGAATCCAGCACGGCAAGCGTCCGATGGATTCACGAACTCGCTGCAGCCGCAAAAGAAAAAGAATGTGAATTACTCGACGCCCCAGTGACTGGCTCAAAACCGCAAGCCGCCGCCGGAGAATTGCTTTTCCTGGTCGGAGGTTCCGGTGAGGCCCTAGCCGCAGTTCGCCCGGTGCTGGCCGTGATGAGCCGCGACATCATCCATCTAGGCCCGACGGGCAGCGGCGCCACCCTGAAGCTAATCAATAATTTTCTCTGCGGCGTTCAAGCCGCCTCTCTAGCCGAAGCAATGGCGCTGCTTGCAGCGAGCGGCCTCGACAACGAAAAATCCGTGGCCGTACTCGCCGCCGGAGCCCCCGCCAGCCCCTTGCTTAAAGTACTCACGAGCCGCGCCGCCGCTGGAGACTTCACGCCAAATTTCGTCCTGCGCCTCATGGCCAAAGACCTGACCTACGCCCGTGAAGAAGGCGCCCGCCACGGCATCCCCATGGACACCGCCGCGCCAGCCATCGCCGACTTCGAAAAAGCTATAGCCGCAGGCTACGGCGAAAAAGATTTCTCCGCGGTTATCCCCGCCCTGCAAGGAAAGTAAATTTCAGCGAATCATTTTGTGGGGATCACGTGGCTGTCTGTTGACCAAATTACCTTCCCGTCCAAATCATAAAACTCCAGCAGCGGATGACGGTCGCCATCAACCGTCATCTTCCCCCTCATGTTCCCTGCCGAATCCTTCAGTAAAAACGTTCGAGCCTCAACCGTGGTCTTATTCTCTCTGATACCGGGATCAATCTGCGCCCCAACAGTTGCGGTAAGCGAAAGCGCCGTAACTAGCACCATCAGCAACGCCGCAATCAACCAGAAGCGGCCTTGTCTTTCCACCGTGGCCATTCGCACCAAGAGTTTGTCGTAATCTGCGTCCGTCATTCGCATCCACTACCTCCTATCGTAGCGCGCGCCGCTCTAATCTAGAACGCCAAGTGTGGGTTTTCTTGCAGGAAAACACCGAGGAATCTTCACGGCGGCCCGCGCGACACCGTCCCGGGTACGCGAACGTCCCCGCACCGCTTGGCCCAGACGACTGCTGCTTGCGAAGCGCGCTGCAGTGCGATTCGCCCCCAGATCCAGCAACGCGGGATCGAACGCCCAGTCTACCTGCGCCTACCCGCGCACCGTCAGAACCGGGCACGTCGCATGCGCCACCACTTTGTGCGCCGTCGCCCGCTCCAAATGTGTCGCCGCTCCAATATGCTTGCTCTTCCGCACGCCCAGCACGATTAAATCCACCCCGCGCTGCTTGGCGGCTGTCACGATCCGTTCCGCCGGTTCGCCAAATTCCACCACAACCTCCGCCGGAAACTCCAGGTGCGCATCGTCCGGCACGATCTCATACAAGCGGTGCATCGCCTCTGCCGCCGAAATTTCGTGGATCCTGTTCTCATCAGCCGTAGGATGCTCGGGCTTGCGCATCACCAGCAGTAGCATTAGCCGCGACCGATTCTCTCGCGCCAAAGAGACGGCGTACCCCGAGCCGGCGAGCGACTCCGGAGTCAAGTCCGTCGCGAACAGCACGCGATGGAATCGCGCCCCATTGTGCACGTTCCCCGGCGCGCTCGGACCAATTGTCAGCACAGGCACCGGCGATCGCCGAAAGATCTCTTCCGCCACAGAACCCATCAGCAATTTGTCCGTCCCCGTACGCCCGTGCGTTCCCACCACAATCAGGTCAATCGCGCCATCCCGAATCGCTTGTTCCACTCCCGGCCAGACGCTGATGCCCCTCTCCACCACGGTTTCGTGCTCCAAACCAGCCAGCTGAGACTCCACTTTCTGCATTTCCGCCTGCGCACTTTCTTCCTCGGCTTCCAGCGCTAACGCGCTTAATCCCGGCCCCATGTAGGGGTACGGCGTAGGCAGTAAAATGTGCAGCGCGTGCACTTTCGCGCGGTATCCACGGCCCAGCATCATCGCAAATGAGAGCGCCGCCTCTGATGGGCCCGAGAAATCCGTCAGGTAAAGTATATTTCGCAGTTTGATCTCGGTCTTGGTGCCCACGGTCTCCATGATCCACCTCGCCTACCCAGGCTTGCGCGGTTCTTCGCCTCGCTGGCAGTGCCGCATGTCACGCGCAAATGTGACCACCGTCACATCCACCCCACGACTTTCTTGCGAGACTGCAATCGGGGTCAGGCCAAACACAGTTCAAAGCCAAGCAGTAAGGAGGCACGAAATGAAAACTCTCGACACCCGCACTCGAATTCAGTTGCAGAACGTTATGTTCCTTACCGATTTCTCTCCGGCCGCCAATGCCGCAATCCCTTACGCCGCGGAAGTAGCCAAGCGCTTTGGCGCCAAGCTCGTCGCTTTGCACATGCGCACACCGGTTATCAATCCGATGACTGAGCCGGCCACCTGGTCCACCCTGGAAAAGGCTGCTGAAATGGAAGCACAAACCCAGCGCGAAACTCTGCGCAAATCATTTCCCGGACTCGAACCCCTGGTGATCATTGCGGAAGGCGATCTCTATGCCGGCGTGCTCGAAGTGGTTGCAAAACATAAAATCGACTTGATCGTGCTCGGCACCAGCGGACGCTCCGGCGCTGCGAAATTTTTCCTGGGCTCGGTCGCCGAAGAAATCTTCCGCCAGGCTCCCTGCCCGGTGTTCACTGTCGGTCCATTCACTCGAGGAGGACCTCTGGGCGATGGCAAGATCAAGGAGATCGTTTACGCCACGGACTTCAGCCCGGAATCAACGGCAGCCGCGGCTCACGCCATATCTCTCGCGCAGGAATTCCAGGCGCATCTCACGCTCATGCACGTAATCGCGAACGAAGCCCCCGGCGATTTGCTGCTCCCCTGCGAACTTGTCAAGGCCACCGAGCAGCATCTGCGCAACCTCGTCCCACCCGAAGCCGAACTCTGGTGTGAGCCGCGCTTCGTGGTTGAACAAGGTTCACCCGCGGACAAGATCCTGGAGGTCGCGAAGCATCGCAGCGCCGACCTGATCGTTCTAGGCATCCACAAACCCAGCGGCTTCCCCGGCGCCGGCACTCACCTGCCCATCGCCACCGCTCACAAAGTGGTCTCGCACGCCCCGTGCCCGGTTCTCACCGTCCGCGGCATGGCAACAGAGGCGCGCCGCAATTTCGCGGGCGCGTAACAGCAAGGGAGTACGCGAATCAATTCGCGTTCGATTACAAAAAACGGCCGCCCGCGCAAAACACGGGCGGCCGTTCCGTTCGTTAGGATATTTCCGCAGCTGCGGATGCCGCGCGCATCTCACCAAGTGCCGATGCGCACCACCGCCTGCGTGGATATAATGAATCCATTCTGCGGCCGGATTACATCCCCGGCTCCCGGCGCGTTCACGCTGTCAATCCATGTGTGTGTGTATTCCATATTGAGCACTCGCCAAGCGAAAGGCCGCGTAATCACCCAGTCCACGCCTCCGCCCACCCGCAGGCTAGGCCCGTTCTGAGAAGTCTCCACCGACCACGCGCTGCGCATCGGATAGTGCCCCAGCGTCCCAGCGCCGTTGTTCCACTCCGCCATCAGTTTCTTTCTCAACTGCGGATCGTCCACTTCCTGCGTCACTTTCCTCCCGCCGAAAACCACTTGCGTATACGGTGACAAGTGATGCGACGCCAGCGGCGTCCAACGCGCCCCACCGCCATAAAACAGCGAATCCCCGCTGACGTTATATGCCGACTGGTGCATGAGCATGCATCCGTCCACCAGGGCGACCACTTGCAGCTGCGGGTTTACCCGCGCGGCTCCCGAGCCGCCCCCGCCCAGGCAACTTCCGCCACCCAGAAACGTCTCGTAATACGGATATGCCGTCAATTCTATCGGTGCTTCCAGCGGATACTTCTTCATGGCTTCGTCCGGATCCGCAGGCGGCTTGTGATATTCAAAAAGCTTCTGCCCCGATCCTTCCTTGTATTCCGTCACCATTTCCTTCCGGATCTCGTAGTTCTCACCGAACAATCCCATCCGCGTCGCGCGATCCCACGGAGGTTTGAACGCCATGATGTTTGCAAACGTGCGCCCCGGATTCAAAAAACTACGCGCCAGAATAATCAACGTGCGATTCGTGCTTCGGTTTTCCAGCCCCACAATCAGATACCGGTCCGCCGCGTCTTCGGCCAGCATGGTGACAAACCCCAGCGTTGGCGTATCCACCAGCGTGATAAATCCCGGCGACGCATGCAGCATCACATTGCCGATCGAAGCTTCGCTGATCGGCCCAATCTTCCATTGCGTGTGCCACACCGCGGAAAACGCCATGGAGCGCAGCAGGCTGACCCAGTAGTCCCGGCCGTCTCCAAACTGTACCTGCTTGAATTTGGGATCGTTCTGCCTCTCGATAAAACCGAATACAGAACCTTCGATCGGATGCCCCACATAGGGCGCCATGAAGCGATCGTTGTCGCTCCAACCGCGCAATTCCCCAACGGAGTGGATGTAGTTATGGAACCACGGTCCGTTCAGCGCATCACGCGTTCCCGGCTCCGTCGCCAGGTTAAACGTGTGCATGATCCCGGTGTACAACAACGATTCACCGAACGAAGGCCAGAAGTGAAACTTCGTGCCCCCGGCCGGGCGGTCGTGCGGATTCGTCGCCGCGGCACCGGAGAAGCTCGCCAGCGCGAAGTCGTTGCTCGAGGGTCTTTGCAACGGAAGCGAAACAGTGAGATCCAGCGGCCGTGCGGAGTCCAGCGTCGCGCTTGCCGGCGCCACCAAAGTCGCGTCAGAAAATACCAGGTGCGGGGATTTCGAAGGCCCCGCCTCTTGCCAATCCAGGAAGTCAGCAGGAGCAGTCTGGGCAGTCACAGGAGCCGGGCAATAAAAATAGCCCAAGATTCCCAGAATCATCAGCTTCCTCAAGACGTTTGCCATGTCAAACCGTTTCCTCCGATCCGTGAATGAATTTGTTTGCTCGCGAAAATCATTTCTCCACCGCAAATCTCCCAAGGCCCTTACTCGGACTGCGCATAGCGATTTCTAATTCAAACTATTAATAAAACTTCTAGATATCTGGCCCGAGTTTAAGAGCGAAATCCTGCCTCTGCCGCGCTTTTCAGACAACTGTCAGTTTTACCAGTCCGCAGATCTAGCCCTATGGGTCCGCTACCGCACATAGCAACGGATTGCCGTACCATGGAAAAAATATTCTCTTCGTTATGAATTTTTCTTACGCCGGAATCCGGCCAGGAACCGATTAGGCGTACATCCAAATGTCGTAGCTGTACTGCTCAAAGAGGATTTGGTGCCCGGGGTGGGGGTCG
>CAVWFO010000013.1:0-81054 GCA_963754275.1 uncultured Acidobacteriota bacterium | reverse complement strand
ACTTTCCGCCGTCATTGTCGCAAATCCCCGGCGTCTTCGGCGGCCGCTCGTGGATATTGTACGTCTCGCCACCCACGCTGCACGTCCAACGGCCAGCCACGCGCCGTACTAACGTTTCCGGGCTCACCAGAAACTGAATTACCAGCGCTTTGCCCAGTCCGCGCCGCTGCAAAATCTTATCCAGCTCTTCGGCTTGCCGAATCGTGCGCGGAAAACCGTCGAAGATGAATCCCTCGTCGCAATCCTCGCGAGACAGCCGGTCCTCCACCATCTCCAGCACGATGTCATCCGGCACCAGGTCGCCGCGTTCCATGATCGGCTCCGCGAGCCGCCCGGCCGACGTGCGGCGCGTCACCGCGTCCCGCAGCATGTCACCGGTGGAAAGATGCGGCACGCCCAACTGCTTGGCCATGCGCTTCGCCTGGGTGCCTTTTCCAGCTCCTGGCGGACCCAAGAAAATCAACGCCCGTTTGAGCGCCATCCTCACCGCCGATGCGTCGGTCATTAACTGCGACGGCCCCGGACTCGGCCCTTGCGCACGAACCCGTCATAATTCCGCATCACCAACTGCGCTTCCAGTTGCTGCACCGTATCCATGGCCACGCCCACCACGATCAAAAGCGACGTGCCGCCGAAATAGAATTGCACGTTCAAGCCATCCAGCACGAAGCGCCACATGTGCCGGTCAAACCAATCCCCGACGAGCCACAGATGCTGCAGGTGAATCCCCGAAATCATCCATTCCGGCAGCAAGCAGACCACCGCCAGATACACGCCGCCGACGAACGTGAGCCGCGTTAGGATGCGGTTAATGTACTCGGACGTGTTCCGCCCCGGACGAATCCCCGGCACGAACCCGCCGTACTTCCGCATGTTGTCCGCCAGCTCCGTCGGATTGAAAATAATCCCCACGTAAAAGAACGCAAAAAATATGATCAGCGTCACGTAGATCACGGTGTAAAGCGGCTCGCCCCACTTGATCATGTTCGCGAACTTGCCGAACGCCGTGGACTTGTTCTGAAAAAACAGCGCCAAAGTCTGTGGAAAAGTGAGCAACGAACTCGCGAAAATCGGTGGGATCACTCCCCCGGAATTCACCCGCAGCGGCAGGTAAGTCATCTGCCCGCCCATCACTTTTCGGCCCATCACGCGCTTCGCGTACTGCACTGGAATCCGCCGCTGGCCGCCTTCGACGAACACGATAAACGCAACCACCGCCAGCATCAGGACGATCAAGCCCACCAGAATGACGCCAGCGAGCGATCCCCACTCACCGCTCGTTGTCTTCAAATACAGGTCGTGTACTGCGTTCGGCAATCCCACCACGATGCCCGCGAAAATAATCAGCGACATTCCATTTCCGATGCCGCGCTCGCTGATCTGCTCGCCCAGCCACATGATGAACGCCGACCCCGTGGTCAGCGTCAGAATGGTCATCAGCGTGAATCGCAATCCCGGGTGATATACCAGCGCTTCGCCGTTCATGTTCTGCAGCTGCAAGGTCTTCGCGATCGTGAACGATTGAAACACGCTCAGAATGATCGTCAGGTAGCGCGTGTACTGCGTAATCTTGCGCCGCCCCAGCTCGCCTTCTTTCTGCAAGCGCTCCAGGTAAGGCCACACCACCACCATCAACTGCAAAATGATTGACGCCGTAATGTACGGCATTATGCCCAGCGCAAAAATCGTCAGACGGCGCAGGTTGCCGCCGCTAAAAAGGTCAATCAACCCGAGAACCGAACCCTGGCCTCTCTGGAACATGTCCTGCAAAAGCGCCGTATTGATTCCCGGCGTCGGAATGTGTCCGCCCAGGCGATAAACCGCCAGCATGCCTAGCGTAAACAGCACCCGGTTGCGCAAATCCGGCGTGCTGAAAATATTCCGAATTGCCAGGAACAGCTTGTTCATTGCAGGACTTCGACCTTTCCTCCGGCGGCCGTGATTTTTGCCTCCGCCGACTTGCTGAACGCATGCGCCTGCACCGTCAACGCCACTTTCAACTCACCGCTGCCCAGAATCTTCAGACCTTCGCGCTTCACGCGCAGCACGCCCAGCGCGTAAAGAATTTCCGGTGAAATCGTTTCGCCCGCCTCAAAAACATTCAAGCTCTCGACGTTGATCACCGCATACGTCGTCGAATCCGGCGCCGAAAATCCGCGCTTCGGCAATCGCCGGTGCAGCGGCATCTGCCCGCCTTCAAACCCCGGCCGGCGCGAATATCCGCGGCGAGACTGCTGCCCCTTGTTGCCCGCGCCCGAAGTCTTGCCCATCTTCGAGCCCATGCCGCGTCCCACGCGCACTTTGCGATGACGCGATCCGCGCGGCGGCTTCAAATTCGATAGTGTCGGTTTCTGTGCCATTCTCAGCCCTCAATCTGTACGAGATGGTGCACGCGCGCGATCATGCCGCGAATAGATGGCGTGTCGTCCACTTCTAGCACCTGTTGCATGCGCCGGAATCCCAGCCCGCGAACGGTCTGGCGCATATCGCGTGGGCAGCCGATGAAACTCACCGTCCACTTGATTTTCAACTTCCCGGTTTTCTTCTTGCTCGCTGCTTCTTTCGTGGTTGTCATAATTATTCGCGCCAAGGAACTACTGTGCCGTCGCTTCCTCCGCAATCTTCCCGCGGCCTTCCGCCACCTTGGCCGCATCCTTCAAATGCATCAGCGCGTCAAACGTCGCCTTGATCACGTTGTGCGGGTTCGACGTGCCCAGCGACTTCGTCAGCACATTCTGAATTCCCGCAACCTCCATCACCGCGCGCACCGCTCCGCCCGCGATGATTCCAGTTCCTTCCGGCGCGGGCTTCAGCAGCACTTGTCCAGAACCGAAACGCCCCAGCACCTGGTGCGGAATCGTAGTGCCTTTCATGTTCAGCTTCACCATGTTCTTCTTGGCCGCTTCAATCGCCTTGCGGATGGCCATGGGCACTTCGCGCGCCTTGCCCATTCCAAAACCGGCGTGGCCGCCCTGATCTCCCACCACCACAAGCGCCGAGAAGCTAAGGTTTTTTCCGCCCTTCACTACCTTGGTGCAGCGGTTGATCGAAACCACCTGATCCTTCAAGTTCGCCTGGTTGGTTTCCACCGGACGCCGTACAGCTAACGAGTCTTTGAGCTCTTGTTTCGACATGATTGTCAGAACTTCAGGCCCGCCTCCCGGGCCGCTTCCGCGAGCGCCTTCACGCGCCCGTGATATTGATATCCGCCACGATCGTAAACCACCTTCGCCACGCCCTTAGCTTGCGCGCGTTCCGCGATGGCCTTGCCCACCACTTTGGCTGCAGCAATGTTGCCGCCGCCCTTGATGGACTTGCGCACTTCCCCGTCGAGCGAACTGGCCGACACAATCGTGCGATTGGTCTGGTCGTCCACCACCTGCGCGCGTATATGCTTCGAGGTGCGATGCACGCAAAGCCGTGGACGCTCTGCCGTACCCACCAGCGTCTTGCGCGTCCGCACATGAATGCGGCGGCGATGCGCTTGCCGCGATAATTTGTGAACCGGTGCTGCCACGTTCGCTCTCCTCCTGGCCTAGGCCGCTGCCGACTTCGCGCCAGCCTTGCCGGCTTTCTTCTTCAACCGTTCGCCGGTAATGCGCACGCCCTTCTGCTTATATGGATCCGGCGGACGCAGCGCGCGGAGATTCGCGGCCACCTGGCCCACCTGATTCTTGTCCGCGCCGGTCACCACCATGTGTACCTGCTTCTCGATGGTGATCGCGATTCCTTCGGGGATTGGAAACTCAATTGGATGCGAATAGCCCAGCGCTAGTACCACGTTCTTGCCCTTCACCTCAGCGCGGTAGCCGACGCCCACAATATCCAGGTCTTTCTTGAAGCCGGTCGTCACGCCGGTCACCGCATTCGCCACCAGCGCTCGCGCCAGCCCGTGCAGCGCGCGCTTGTCTTCAGATTCGCGCTTCGCGGTCAGGATGCCGTCTTTCTGCTCGAAGCTGATTCCCTTCGGCACCGCGACGCGCATCTTGCCCTTCGGTCCTTGCACTTCCACGGCATCGTCCTTGATCTGAATCTTCACTCCGGACGGCACCGGTATAATTTTATTTCCGATTCGCGACATGGCTCTGTTCGATCCTCGTGTTTACGAAATTCTCGCCGACTCTTACCAGACTTCGCACATAATTTCGCCGCCGATGCCGGCCTTGCGCGCCGCTTGGCCCGTCATCAATCCCTTCGCAGTGGACACAATCGAAATTCCCATTCCGCCGACCACTTGCCGGATGTCTGTCTTGCCTACGTAGCGCCGCGAGCCCGGCCGCGAGACGCGCTTCAGGTCCGTAATCACGCTGCGGCGGTCCGGCGTGTAACGCAGAAACAGGCGCAACGTCTTCTTCGGCTTCTGTTCTTCCACAACCTTGAAATTCGCCAGGTATCCTTCCTCTTTCAGGATGCGCGCCAGCTCCACCTTCAGCTTCGAGCTGGGCAAATCCACGCGCGAGTGCTTCGCGCGCGAGGCGTTGCGAATTCTGGTCAGCAAATCGGCAATCGGATCAGTCGTCATTCTTCCTCGTCCTTAATCTCTCTCGAAAAAACTACCAGCTCGCCTTGGTCACGCCGGGAATTTCGCCCTTCAGCGCAAACCCGCGGAAACAAATGCGGCACATTTCAAACTTGCGCAGGAAAGCACGCGGACGTCCGCAAACCCTGCAGCGGTTGCGCCAGCGGATCTTGAACTTCGGCTTCTTCAACTGCTTCGCGAATTGTGCGGTGCGTCCCATACTCGCTCTTTCTCCTTAAAACCTAGCTCTGGACCCTGAACGGTACGCCCAGCAGCTTCAGCAGCTCGCGTCCTTCCTCGTCGTTGCGGGCGGTTGTCGTAATCGTAATGTTCATGCCCTTGATTTTGTCCACGCGCGTGTAATCAATCTCCGGAAATACCAGCTGGTCCTTCAGCCCCAGCGTGTAATTGCCGCGCCCATCAAAAGAGTTCGGCGGCAATCCCTTGAAATCGCGTACCCGCGGCAGCACGATGCTCGAAAGTCGGTCGAGGAATTCGTACATCCGCTCGCCGCGCAGCGTGACCATGCAGCCGATGGCCATGCCCTTGCGAATCTTGAAATTCGCGATGGACTTCTTCGCCCGCGTGATCACCGGCTTCTGCCCGGTAATCTGTCCCAGCTCCGCTGCGGCCGTGTCCAGCAGCTTCACGTTCGCGCTCGCTTCGCCCATCCCGATGTTGACCGTCACCTTCTTCACGCGTGGCACGGCCATCGTGTTCTTCAGCCCGAAGCGCTTCAAGAGCGCCGGCACTGCATCCTTGCGGTACTTTTCATGCAAACGCGTGATCATTTCTCGCCCTTACCTCGCAAATAATCTAGTTCTCGAAAGTCGTGTTGCAGCGCCGGCACGAACGCACCTTTGTTCCGTCCGGCAGCGTGGTATGCCCCGCGCGCGTGTGCTTGCCGCATCCCGGGCAGACCAGCAGCACGTTCGATACATGCACTGGCCCTTCTTTCTCCAGAATTCCACCCTTAATATTCTTCGACGGGTTCGGACGCGTGTGCTTCTTCATCATGTTCGCGTGCTCGACCGTCACCGTCAGTTTCCAGGGATTCACCGAAAGCACTTTACCGGTCTTTCCCTTCGATCGCCCGGACATGATCTTCACCATGTCTCCGTGGCGGATGCTGAATGCTGCGGGCTTTTCCTGTATTTTTCTCATGGTTACCACACTTCCGGAGCGAGCGAGATGATCTTGGTGAACTTCTTGTCGCGCAACTCGCGGGCTACCGGCCCGAAGACGCGCGTTCCAATCGGCTCGTTCGCATCATTAATCAAAACTGCCGCGTTATCGTCAAAGCGGATGTACGTCCCGTCCTTGCGCCGCTGCTCTTTACGCGTGCGCACGATCACGCACTTCACCACCGAGCCCTTCTTTACCTGGCTTTCCGGCTGCGCTTCTTTCACCGCCGCCGTGACGACGTCGCCCAATCCCGCCGTCAATCCTGCATCTCCGCCCAACGGAAGGATGCAGGTCAGCTGGCGCGCGCCGGAATTGTCCGCCACCGTCAGCCATGTTCGCATCTGTACCATGATCTTGCTCCCTGTTTAGCAGCGCCCTTGTGCCGGGCACCTCGCGCGATCGCCGAGGCTTTCTCTACGCCACGCGCGTCGAGCGTTGTAATACTTCCTTCAACCGCCAGCGCTTCAATTTTGAAAGCGGCCGCGTTGAAGCGATCTGCACCGTGTCGCCTACCTTTGCTTCGCCGGTCTCATCGTGCGCGTAGTATTTCTTGGTGTGGCGCACGACCCGGTGATACAGCGGGTGCTGCACCGCGCGCGTCACCTTCACCACAATCGTCTTCTGCATCTTCGTCGAAGTCACGATCCCGGTTAGTTCCTGCCGGACTCCGCGCTCCGCCGTGCTCTCCTGCGTAGTCCCCACAGCTGCTTCGTTTGCCATTACGCCTTCCTCAATTCAGTTTCGCGCAGCACTGTCTTGATCCGCGCGAAATCGCGCTTCGCTTCCCGCAGCTTCTTCAAACCCTCTGCCTGTCCGGTCGAAAGCTGAAAACGCAGCCGGAAAATCTGCTCCGCCAGCTCACCCTGCTGGGTCTCGAGTTCAGCCTTGCTCATCTCGCGGTACTTCACCGCGCGCTTCGCGTTACGTTCTGCCATTACAGTTCCTCCGCCCGGCTGACGAACTTCGTCCGGATGGGCAGTTTGTGCGAAGCCAGCTTCATCGCTTCGGTTGCGGACGCCAAATCCACGCCCGCCATTTCGAACATCACACGCCCCGGCTTTACCACCGCCACCCACTTCTCCGGTGGACCTTTGCCCTTCCCCATACGAGTCTCGGCAGGCTTCTTGGTGTAGGGCTTGTCCGGAAAAATCCGGATCCACAATTTTCCGCCGCGCTTGATGAACCGCGTAATCGCCACGCGCGCCGCTTCAATCTGCCGGTCGGTAATCCAGGCCGGTTCCAGAGCCTTCAGACCATACTCGCCAAACGCCAGCGCTCCACCGCGCCACGCTTTGCCAGTCCTTCGCCCGCGCTGCTGCTTGCGGTACTTTACTTTTTTCGGCATCAACATAAATTTTTGCCCATGTCCTTAATCTTTTAGCTTTAAGCTTTTGCCGCCGCAGCTGGCGCATTCTTGTTTACGCGCTGCGGGATTTTTTCGCCCTGATAAATCCAGCACTTCACGCCAATGACTCCGTACGTCGTGTGCGCTTCGGCCGTGCCAAAATCAATGTCCGCGCGCAGCGTTTGCAAGGGCAGCCGTCCCTGCAGGTACCATTCTTTGCGCGCGATTTCGGCGCCGTTCAACCGGCCTGCAACGCGCACTTTAATTCCCTTGCAGCCAAATCGCAGCGCCGAATCCACCGCTTTACGCATCGCCCGCCGGAATGCCACGCGCTTTTCCAGTTGCAGCGCGATGGACTCCGCCACCAGATGCGCGTCCAGCTCCGGCCGGTGCACTTCCTGTATATCAATGTGCACTTCGCGCTTGGTGCGCTTCTGCACGTCGGCCTTCAGCTTGTCAATTTCCGAGCCTTTGCGGCCGATTATAATTCCGGGGCGCGCGGTGTAAATCCGCACCACCAATTTATTGGCGGCGCGCTCCACGTCAATCCCGCTGATCCCCGCGGACTTCAGCTTTTCCTTCAGCGTCTTGCGCAGGACCACGTCTTCATGCAACAGGTCGGCATAATCCTTCTTCGCGAACCAGCGCGACTTCCAGACCTTGTTGTAGCCCAGCCGAAAACCGTAAGGATGTGTTTTCTGCCCCAAACTGTCCTCCCGCTACCTCTTCTTATCTGTCCTGGCCTACTTCTTTTTCTTCTGTCCTGGCTTGTCGCGTTGTTCCAGCGCCTTGCGAGCCTTGCGTACCGCGCCCCGCACACCCTTCGACGCCTGCGCTTCCGCCGCCGCTGCCGCCACGCGACCGGCTACTGCGCGGTGATGCTCGGATACTTCCACTACGATATGGCTCGTCCGCTTCTGATAACGGAAGCCGCGGCCCATTGGCGCCGGACGCATCCGCTTCCAGCGCGGCCCTTCATTCACGAAGCAGCGCGTCACAAAAAGCTCGTCCACGTCCAGCGTCTCGCCGGAATCTTCCGCCTTGCGTTCGGCATTGGCGATGGCGCTGCGCAAAGTCTTCTCGATATCCTTCGCCACGCGCTTTTTCGTGAACTGCAGCGTGTGCAGCGCTTCTTCCGCGCGCCGTCCGCGAATCAAGATCAATCACCAGCCGCGCCTTCTGCGGCGATACCCGCGTGTAACGCGCCTGGGCGATGCCCCCGATCTGCGCTGCCTTGTCCGTCGTTTCCTGAATTGCCGTTGCCATCATTTATTCCCTTTAAGACTTCGCTGCCGGAGCCGCTCCGGCTGCTGGTGCTGCTCCCGCCGCTGGCGCTGCCGATGCTGCGGCCCTCTCGAGCGCTGCTTTCACCGCGTGCCCTTTGAACGTGCGAGTTGGCGCGAATTCGCCCAGTTTGTGTCCGATCATCTGCTCGGTGATGTACACCGGAATAAACTTCTTGCCGTTGTGCACCGCAAGCGTGTGCCCGATCATGTCCGGCAAAATCGTCGAGCGGCGCGACCACGTCTTCAAAACTTTCTTTTCGTTGCGGGCGTTCAAACCTTCCACCTTCTTACGCAGGTGGCCGTCAATGAATGGTCCCTTTTTCAGCGAGCGCGGCATCTTTTGTCCTACTCCTCCACGCGGCGCAGCTTTATCCACTGCGCGCGGCGAACTCTTTTGAATCCTCGCACCGGGCCGGAAACGCGGTGCGACAACGGGCAGAAAGGACAAACAAACCTGGTCCCCTGCGCGTTTGGAATCCTCTCCACAATTACCGCCCAGCCCGACCGGCACAGCCGGTACTGAATCTGTGGCGCCGGCACCAGCTTCGAAGCAATCTTTACCGCTGGCTTTGCTACTCGTCGCGGAACCGCTTTCCGCGCACGTGTTGCGCGTCGCGGCGCACGTCTGGCCGCACGCTTGGTTGCACGTCTGGTTGCCCGACTTGACGCACGACGTGATGATCGTGTGGCTGTCATCGAGTAACTCCCTGTTGTCCCCCGCGCCGGGTTCATTGCTTTTCTACTGCTCCTCACAACTTCACCAAATTTATGGCTTGCGCCGTTCCACAATCATCCGGTCGCTCGGACGCTTCTTGCGCGTCTTCGCTCCGAGCGTCGGAAATCCCCAAGGCGTCTGCGGATGGTTGCCCTTCACGCGGCCTTCACCGCCGCCGTGCGGATGGTCCACCGGGTTCATCGCAACGCCGCGCACCGTAGGACGCTTGCCGTGCCAGCGTGTGCGGCCCGCCTTGCCGTACGTCACGTTTTCGTGGTCCAGATTGCCCAGCTGCCCCACCGTCGCCATGCAATCAATGCTGAACTTGCGCACTTCGCCCGAAGGCAACTTCACTAGCGCGAAATCGCCTTCCTTGCTCATCAGCTGCGCTGAGCCGCCCGCCGAACGCACCACTTGCCCGCCCTTGCCCGGGTACAGTTCCAGGTTGTGAATCATTGTGCCAGGAGGAATGTTGCGAATCTGCAGCGCATTGCCCGGCAAAATTTCCGCGCCGGCGCCATTCTGCACCGTCATGCCGACTTCCAGGCCCACCGGCTGCAAAATGTAGCGCTTCTCACCGTCTGCATAGTGTAGCAACGCAATGCGCGCCGAGCGGTTCGGGTCGTATTCGATCGCCGCAACTTTCGCGGGGATCCCGGTCTTCTCGCGCCGGAAATCCACGGTGCGGTATTTCTGCTGGTGCCCGCCGCCGCGATGCCACGCGGTCACTTCCCCGTGCGAATTTCGTCCGCCGGTGCGCTTCTGCACTTCCACCAGCGATTTTTCCGGTGTTTGCTTGGTGATCTCGCTCTTGTCGAGCATGGTCAGAAAGCGTCGTGACGGTGTATACGGTTTAAATGTTTTTATTGCCATTGTTGCCTCTTACCGGTTCCCCTCGAACTCTGTTGCGCGCTCACTTGCTCGCCTGCTCTTGCCTGCCGCCAACTTCCGGTCCGCTCAAATCTAATCACTTCAAAACTAAATGTTCTCGGCGTACTCGATCATCTTTTCGCCTTCTTTCAGCCGCACGTACGCTTTCTTCCAATCGCTGCGGAAACCCTCAGCGCGCCCCCGCCTGCGGAACTTGCCGTGAAAAATTGCCGTGCGCACGTGATCCACCTTCACCTTAAAAACGCGCTGCACCGCTTCCTTGATTTCCGTCTTGGTCGCGTCCTTCGCTACCTCAAACACAACCGTGTGCTGCGTTTCCTTCACGCCCAAACCCTTTTCGGTGATGATGGGGCGACGAATGATTTGATAAACCCTGTTCTCCATCGCTTATCCCTTCTTCCCTTTGGGCTTGGCTTTGGCCTTCGTTTCTTTTTTCGCCGCGGGCTTCTTCGCCGACTTTCCCGTTTTCGCAGCAGCGTGCTTGGCCGGAGCCTTCTCGTCCGCGCCCTTCTCGTGCGCTGCCTTTTTCGCAGGCGCTGCGGGAGCGGGCTCGATCTGCACCGGCACTTCCGGACGCGTCGCCGAAAGCGCACGGCTCAGCTTCGCCACCGCTTCGCGCGACAACATCACATGCTCGTGCCGCAGCAAATCGTAAGGCTCCAGCGCCGTCGGCGGAACCAGCGTCACACCCGCTATGTTGCGGCTCGCGCGTTCCAAATTCACATTCGCGCCGCTTTCCACCAGCAAGTACGTTTCGGTCTCTTTGTCCAACTTACCCAACATTTCGCGGAACGCCTTCGTCTTGTGCGTATCCAGCGCCCAGCCGTCTACAACTGTCAGCTTTTGATCCGCCACTTTCGCGGATAGCGCCGAGCGCAGCGCGCCCAAAATCATCTTCTTCGGCAGCGCGTAGTCGTAACTGCGCGGCACCGGGCCGTGCACCGTGCCGCCATGCCGCCACAAAGGCGACCGGATCGATCCGACACGCGCGCGACCCGTACCCTTCTGCTTCCAAAGTTTCTTGCCCGAGCCGGAAACTTCGCTCTTGTCCTTCGTCTTGTGCGTTCCGGCGCGCTCGCCCCGCAGATGATGACGCACGGCCTCGTGCAACAGGTTCGCGTTCACCTTCGCGGCAAACACGTCGTCGGCCAGATCAATCTGCCCAACTTTCTTTCCTTCCAGGTTCTTTACGTCCACAACAGGCATCGTGTCGTCTCTCTCGCTTTCAAATTTCGTTTACAGATGCGCCTTAACCTTGCGAATAAAAATGTAGCTGCCCTGCGGTCCCGCGACAGCCCCGCGCACCAGCAGCAGGTTCTCTTCGGAATCCACTTTCACCACGCGCAAATTCTTCGAAGTCTTGCGCTCGTTGCCCATGTGCCCCGGAAAATGCTGCCCCTTCCACACGCGCGATGGAAACGAGCTCGCTCCGATTCCTCCCGGCGCTCTGTGAAACATGGACCCGTGGCTCGCGTCGCCACCGCGAAAATGCCAGCGCTTCACGCCGCCCTGAAAGCCCTTGCCCTTGCTGACGCCGGTCACATCCACCAGCTCGCCCACCTTAAAATTCTCCACCAGTACGCGATCTCCGGACTTCGCTTCGTCCTTGGCGTCGTCAATACGAATCTCTTTCAAATAACGCAGCGGTGCCACATTCGCCTTCTTGAAATGACCGGTGCGCGCCTTGTTCACGCGTTGTGGCTTGATGAATTCCACCAGGCCCAGCTGCACGGCTTCGTAGCCATCGGTGTTCTTCGTGCGGCGCTGCACCACCACGCACGGCCCTGCCTGCAGGACCGTGCACGGAACCGCCGTGCCGTCTTCCGCAAAAACCTGCGTCATTCCCAGCTTGATTCCCAATATGCCGTTGACTGCCATCTCGCTCTCTCGTTCCTTGGCTTTGTTTGTGGGTCGCGGCTTTAGCCGCGACATCCACCGCCCAAAGAAAACCGGGCTTTAGCCCCTGAAGTCCGTCTTGTTACTTCCCCGTATGCTCGCGCCCGAAAGCCTTGATCTCGACGTCCACGCCTGGAGGCAGATCCAACTTCATCAGCGCGTCCACCGTATCCGGCGTCGGCTCCAAAATATCAATCAGCCTCTTATGCGTGCGCATCTCAAACTGTTCGCGCGATTTTTTGTCCACGTGCGGCGAACGCAACACCGTCCAGCGGTTAATAACTGTCGGCAGAGGAATGGGCCCGGCCACATCCGCTCCGGTGCGCTTCGCGGTGTCCACAATTTCCTTCGTGGATTGATCGAGAATGCGGTGATCGTACGCCTTCAAACGAATCCGAATTTTTTCTCCGTTTGGCATAATTACTCGATGATCTCGGCAACTGCTCCGGCACCCACGGTGTGCCCGCCTTCGCGAATCGCAAAGCGCAAGCCCTTCTCCAAGGCTACCGGTGTTATCAGCGTAATCTCACACGATATGTTGTCCCCCGGCATCACCATCTCCACTCCTGCCGGTAACTTCACGTCGCCCGTAACGTCCGTCGTGCGGAAATAAAATTGCGGCCGGTATCCCGTGAAAAACGGCGTGTGCCGCCCGCCTTCTTCCTTCGTCAACACGTACGCTTCCGCCTTGAACTTCGTGTGCGGCGTGATCGATCCCGGCTTCGCCAGCACCTGCCCGCGCTCCACTTCATCTTTTTCCGTGCCGCGCAGCAGCAACCCCACGTTGTCTCCCGCCATGCCCTCATCCAGCAGCTTGCGGAACATCTCAATCCCCGTCACCGTCTTCTTCATCGTCGGACGGAAGCCCACAATCTCAACTTCTTCGCCCACCTTCACCTTGCCGCGCTCGATTCTTCCCGTCACCACCGTGCCGCGGCCAGAAATCGAGAAAATATCTTCGATCGGCATCGCAAACGGCTTATCAATGTCCCGCACCGGCTGCGGAATGCTCTTGTCCACCGCTTCCATCAATTCCAGTATTGACTTCTCCCACTTCGCATCGCCTTCCAAAGCCTTCAGCGCCGAGCCGCGAATCACCGGCAGCGTGTCGCCAGGATATTGATAGCTCTTCAGCAACTCGCGCACTTCCAGTTCAACCAACTCCAGCAATTCGGGATCGTCCACCATGTCGCACTTGTTCAAAAACACCACGATGTACGGCACACCGACCTGCCGCGCCAGCAAAATGTGCTCGCGCGTTTGCGGCATCGGACCGTCCGTCGCCGCCACCACCAGAATCGCGCCGTCCATCTGCGCCGCGCCCGTGATCATGTTCTTCACATAATCCGCGTGGCCCGGGCAGTCAATGTGCGCGTAATGCCGATTCGCCGTCTCGTACTCCACGTGCGATACCGCGATGGTGATGCCGCGCTCGCGCTCTTCCGGCGCGTTATCAATCGAATCGAACGCGCGGAACGCCACCTTCGGATTGTTCTTCGACAGCACCTTGGTAATCGCCGCCGTCGAAGTCGTCTTGCCATGGTCAATGTGACCAATCGTCCCAATATTCACATGCGGCTTATTCCGTTCGAATTTCTCTTTCGCCATTTCGCTCTCTGCTCCTCAAGTCAAACTGTGCTGAGTGCTAAATTCCCGGTCGCGCCTACTTCTTGGCTTTTTCGCCGCTCGCGCTGCCGATAATCTCTTCCGCGATATTGCCCGGCACCTGCTCGTAATGCGAAAAGTGCATCGTAAAACTGCCGCGCCCCTGCGTGCGACTGCGAATTTCCGTCGCGTAGCCGAACATCGCCGCTAGCGGCACGCGCACATTGATAATCTCGGTCCCGCCGCGCGATTCGCGCCCCTGCATCTGCCCGCGCCGTGAATTCAGGTCCGCGATCACCGGTCCCATGTAATCTTCCGGCACCACCACCTCAACGCGCATGATCGGCTCGAGCAGCTTCGGATTCGCACGCTTGCAGGCATCTTTGAACGCCATGGACCCCGCAATCTTGAACGCCATTTCCGAGCTGTCCACGTCGTGGTAGCTGCCATCCGTCAACACAACCGCCGCGTCCACCATCTCGTACCCTGCCAAAACGCCCGTTTCCATCGCCTCGCGCACACCCGCTTCGATCGGCGCGATAAATTCCTTGGGAATCGCTCCGCCCACAACCTTATCCACGAACAGCAGGCGATGTTCCTTGTCGAAATGCCACTTGCCGCCCTTGCCGCCCGACACCTGCTTCGCCAGCTCGTCAATTTCGTCGGTGGACATCTCGTGCATGTCTTCGTGATTCGAATTCGCGAGCGGATGCACCGTCAGCACCGCGTGGCCGTACTGTCCGCGCCCGCCGGTCTGCTTGATGTACTTTCCTTCGCCTTCTGCCGTCTTCAGAATCGTTTCGCGATACGCCACCTGCGGCCGGCCCACATTCGCCTGCACGCCAAATTCGCGCATCATGCGGTCTACGATAATTTCCAGGTGCAACTCGCCCATACCGGAAATCAACGTCTGATTTGTGTCGTGATCCGTGTGCACGCGGAACGTGGGATCTTCCTGCGCCAGCTTGCCCAGCGCGGTGCCCATTTTTTCCTGGTCCGCTTTCGTTTTCGGCTCAATTGCCACCGAAATTACCGGCGCCGGGAAATCGATGTTCTCGAGCAATACCGGCTTTTCTTCATCGCACAAAGTGTCGCCGGTCGTCACATTCTTCAAACCCACACACGCCGCGATGTCGCCTGCTTCGATAGACTCAATCTCTTCGCGCTTATTCGCGTGCATGCGCAGCAAACGCCCAATGCGTTCGCGCGTCTTGCGCGTCGAGTTGTAAACGTTCTGCCCGGCCTTCAGCACGCCGGAATAAACGCGAATGTAGGTCACGTGGCCGACGAACGGGTCGGTCATGATCTTGAACGCCAGCGCGGCAAATGGCTGATCGTCCGCGGCGCGCCGCAGAATCGGTTCGTCACCGTTCGGGTCGGTGCCTTCGACCGGCGGCACGTCCGACGGCGCCGGCAGATAATCCACGACTGCATCCAGCAACGGTTGAATTCCCTTGTTCTTGAATGCAGAACCAGCGAGCACTGGAACCAGCTTCAGCGCAATTGTCGAACGCCGCAGTGAAGCGCGCAGTTCATCAGGCTCGAGCTTATGCTGCTCCAGATATTTGGTCAGAATGGCGTCGTCGTGCTCCGCAATGTACTCCACCACTTTTTCACGATGCTCTTTATAAAATTCCGGAGTCAACGCCGAAGCCTTCACCGCAACTTCCAGCGCCGGATGCTCTTTCAAATAAGCTGCATCCCAAAGTTTATCCAAGGGCAGCGTTTCGTATTCCGCGCCCAGCGTTTCGTCCTTCCAGATAATCGCGCGCTCTTCGATGAAATCAATTACGCCTAGGAAATTTTCTTCGCGCCCAATAGGGAATTGCAGCGGCACGGGGTGCGCCGAGAGACGCTGCCGCATTGAGCGCACCGAATGGTCGAAATCCGCTCCTATCCGGTCCATCTTGTTGATGAACGCAATGCGCGGCACGCGATACTTGTCCGCCTGACGCCACACCGTCTCCGACTGCGGCTGCACGCCCGCCACCGCGTCGAAAATCGCGACCGCGCCGTCCAGCACGCGTAGCGAGCGCTCCACTTCCACCGTGAAATCTACGTGGCCGGGAGTATCAATAATGTTAATGCGGTATTTCTTGCCGAAACGCGTCCAGGAAGCCGTCGTCGCAGCGGACGTGATCGTGATCCCGCGCTCGCGCTCCTGCTCCATCCAGTCCATCACCGTGGTGCCGTCGTGCACTTCGCCGATCTTGTAAGTCACACCCGTATAAAAAAGGATGCGCTCGGTTGACGTGGTCTTCCCTGCGTCAATGTGCGCCATGATCCCAATGTTGCGGGTCTGATCGAGTTGTACCAGTCGCGCCATGCGAAATTAGGCCCCGTGCTACCAGCGATAGTGGGCGAACGCTTTGTTCGCTTCCGCCATGCGGTGCACGTCCTCCTTTTTCTTAACCGCTCCGCCGCGTCCGTTTGCGGCGTCCATGATTTCTTCCGCCAGTTTGTCCGTCATCGTCTTGCCGCTGCGCGTGCGCGAATACAGCACCAGCCAGTGAATTGCCAGCGACTGCCGGCGAAACGGATTTACTTCCACCGGAACCTGGTAGTTCGCGCCGCCGACGCGCCGCGTCTTCACTTCCAGCACCGGCTTGCAATTCTCAATCGCTTTCTTGAACAGCTTGAAGGAATCGTCGTTCGTCTTCTTCGCCACCTGGTCCATGGCGTTATAGAAAATCGACTGCGCTGTGGCGCGCTTGCCGTCGTACATCATGCTGGAAATGAACTTCTGCACCAGGTCGCTTCCGAAAACCGGATCCCCTGGAATCTTGCGGCGTAGAACCCATCCTTTACGTGGCATCGTTCCGCTCTCCTACTTCTGTGCGGCTTTAGGCCGCTTGGCGCCGTACTTCGAGCGCGCTTGTTTTCGATTTTCAACGCCTGCTGCATCCAACGTCCCGCGCACGATGTGATAACGCACGCCGGGCAGATCCTTTACGCGGCCGCCACGCACCAGACACGATGGAGTGTTCCTGCAAATTGTGACCAATGCCGGGAATGTAGGTGGTGACTTCAGCGCTGTTCGTCAGGCGGGCGCGCGCTACCTTGCGCAGAGCGGAGTTCGGTTTCTTCGGTGTCTGAGTGTAAACACGGACGCACACTCCGCGCTTCTCAGGACATCCATCCAGCGCGGGTGATTTGGTCTTCACCCGGATCTTCTCCCGGCCGTTACGCACGAGCTGTGAAAACGTCGGCACGCTTTCCCCCTATTCCAAAAAACTCGTTTCGAAAAGCTCGCCAGTTGAAAACTTCGCGCAAATTTCCGCGCACGGCGAATAAGCCCGCGCAGAATTCGGCGAGTGAATGATACGGAAAAGGCGCCACACCCGAAGGAATTACCAGGTACTCCGCGAAAACGAGTCACCCCAAGGAGTGAACTGCATCTTCTACTGATCTGCGGAGAGGCTCACACGGCTTTGCGGGGCTGGCGCCCCATTTCGGCCGCTCTTTCCTGCCCCGTTCCGTCGCTCTTTGTTCCGGGGCACGAAAGACTTCCCTAATCACCACTGGGTCCAATGACCCTCAGACAACCGACGAAGTATAAGAGAATCAGTAGGTCTTGTCAACTCGATTCCATCCAAAAAATAAATCCGCCCGGTTGGTCCGCTCCTTGCTCTTCGCGACACCACCCCAGCGGTGTGTCGTCGGCGTCCCGTCGGCTCCGCCCCTTCTTGCCCAACTGGCCTCCGTTGCGATTTTCGGGAACACTCAGTCAGCTGACAGCGTCTCAAAATGGGAAAATCTCCAGACAGGTCAATTGATACCGACCTATCGTACTGATTACACATAGCTTATGGGACCGCCTCACCTAACTGCACCGCCGACCTCCCTCGACGCCGCCTCCCCCAACCGGCTCCCGCAAAAACCTGTCGGCCAAGGCGTTTCATCATTGCCTACGCCCGTAGCCTCTACCGCTTTACCGCACCTGCCAACGCACCTACACTGATTACGTCTAAGTAATTTCCACAGGGAGCAAGGATGAAGAGATTCTATGCGGCTGCGCTGTGCACGCTTCTGTTCTCATCAGTCGCTGCAGCCCAACAATCAGATACAACGCCGCATGCATCGGCGGCCACCCCAAAATCTGCGACGCAAAAACCAACGCCCGCGGATTATTCCCAGGAACCCTTCGTCATCGAGCAATACCACACCACCGCGCGGTTTGAAAACGATGGCACCAGCGAACGCGATCTCGCCGTTCGCATCCGCGTGCAAAGCGATGCCGGCGTGCAACAACTCGGCGAGCTGGTCTTCGGCTACAACTCTGCCAACGAAGCAATGGACGTCCGCTTCGTCCGCGTGAAAAAGAAGGACGGTTCCGTCGTCACCGCAACAGCCGATGCTGTGAAAGACATGACCGCGAGCGTAGCCCGTGATGCTCCCGAATACACCGACTACAAAGAAAAACACGTCACCGTGCCGTCGCTCCACGCAGGCGACACCATCGAATACGAAATCGCAACGCGCACCGTCACCCCGCTGGCGCCCGGAAATTTCTGGTTCGATTACGCCTTCGTAAAAGACGCGATCGTGCTCGACGAGCGCCTCGACGTTAACTTACCCGCTAACCGCGTGCACTATTTTCACGTCGCGGCGCCGCTGCAAGACGTAACCGACTACGCCGGCGATCGCGAAATCCACCACTGGCAGCACGCCAATCTCGCGCGCCCACCCGCATCCGAGAAAGCCAAGAAAACATCACAACCGCCCGCTGAAGTCCGTCCCGACGTGCAATTCACCACCTTCACTTCGTGGGCCCAAGTCGCCGGGTGGTACGCCAACCTTGAAAAAGGACGCAGCGACCCCACCCCCGAAATTCGCGCCAAGACGCAGGAGCTGATTCAGGGCCGCGCCACCGAACTCGAGAAAATCGCCGCCCTCTACGATTACGTTGCCAAAAATATCCGCTACGTCAGTCTCTCCTTCGGACTCGGTCGCTACCAGCCGCATTCCGCCGCCGACGTTTTCAAAAACCAATACGGCGATTGCAAGGACAAGCACACACTGCTCGCCTCGATGCTACAGGCCGCCGGCATCCCTTCCGACGCCGTCCTGATTCCCTTCGCGCACGACATAGATCTTGACGTTCCTTCGCCTTCGCAATTCGATCATATGATCACTGCCGTCCCCATCGGCGACGAATTAATCTGGATGGATTCCACCGCCGAGGTTGCGCCTTTCCGGCTGCTCTCGCCACCGCTGCGCAATAAATCTGCGTTGCTCGTCGAGCCCGATGGTGCCGGCAAACTTATCCAAACTCCCATGGACCCGCCGTTTCTCTCCACCCAGCACGTCGAAATCGAGGCCCGCGTCAACGACCTCGGCAAATTAACCGCGACGCTGCGCTATTTCCTCCGCGGCGACAATGAATACGCCCTGCGCGTCGCCTTCCGCCGCACGCCCCAAACGCAATGGAAAGAACTCGGCCAGACCATCGCCGCGCTCGATGGTATTAAGGGCGAAATTACCAACGTAAAACCGAGCGATCCATCAGACACTGCAAAACCCTTCGAGCTCGATCTCGACTTCGCTCAAGCAAATTATCTTGACTGGTCCAGCAAGAAATCCAAAGTCGGCGTGCCCCTCCTCGCCATCGGCTTGCCCGACGCCTCTGAAGACTCCACCGATCCCATCCATCTCGGCAGTCCGCTCGACGTCACCATGGACCTGAAAATGACGCTTCCCGAAAATTTCTCCGCGCGCGCTCCCGTCGCTGTTTCTGTCGAACGCGATTACGCCGACTTTAAATCCAGCTATCGCTTCGAAAATCACGTCCTAACCGCGCAGCGCTCCTTGAATTTCAAAATGCGCGAACTTCCCGCCGCGCGCGTCAGTGATTACCTCGCCTTCTCTCGCGCCGTCGAATCCGACGAAACCCAGCTGCTCACCGTCGAAAACTCCACCACCGGCGCACCCACCATCCCCGCCACCGCCAGCGCCGATGAACTTCTGGAAGCGGGCATCGCCGCGCTAAACGCCGGAAATGTCCGCGAAGCCATTCCGCTGCTGCAACACGCCGTCGAAATTGATCCGAAAAGCAAGCACGGCTGGAACGATCTCGGCCTCGCCTACCTGCGCCTTGGCCAGTTCGACGATGCCGCCGCCGCATTTCAGAAACAGATCTCCGCCAATCCCTACGACGAGCATGTTTACAATTACCTGGGCCTCACGCTGCAACAGCAGCAGAAATTTCCTGAAGCCGCCGACGCGTTCCGCAAACAGATCGCTGTGAATCCGCTCGATCCCGTCGCCCACGCCGCCCTCGGCGCTCTTTTCCTCGAACAGCATAGGTATTCCGAAGCGATACCGGAACTCGACAAAGCGACCGTCCTCGCGCCAGACAACGCTGAACTCGAAGTCAGCCTTGGCATGGCGCTCCTCAACACGGGCGAAAAAGACAAAGCGCTCGAAGCATTCGAAAAAGGTGTAGAGCTCTCGCAAACTCCCGTGGTGTGGAACAACGTCGCATTCGCTCTCGCCGAGCACAATCTCGAGCTCGACAAGGCCGCCCAATACGCCGAGTCGGCCATCGCCGCCACCGCCGCGAATCTCCGCAATATTGAGCTTTCCCGCCTCTCGCTCGACGACCTCAATCAGGTTGCGAGCATCGGCGTTTACTGGGACACTCTCGGCTGGGTCAATTTCCGCAAAGGCGACCTCGATCAGGCCGAGCGTTACGTCCGCGCCGCATGGCTGCTCAATCAGCACGGTGAAGTCGGCGATCATCTCGCGCAAATCTACGAAAAACGCGGCGACAAGCAACAAGCCGCGCGCATGTACGCGGAAGCCATTGCCGCAACCCACTCCGTGCCCGAAACGCGCGCGCGCCTCATCGTTCTTCTCGGTGGCAACGCTGGAATTGACGAACTCGTCGCGAAAAATAAACCTGAGCTAGTTAAAGTCCGCATTTTTCAGGCAGGAGATCTTTTGAAACAAAGCGCCCGCGCCGATTTCTTCGTCTTGCTCTCAGCCGGCGCAAAAAACCCAAAAATCGAAGCTGTAAAATTCATCAGCGGGAGCCAGGACCTGCGGCCCTTCGCCGAAAGACTTCGCACCCTAGATTTCGGCCCCATGTTTCCCGACGCCTCGCCCACAAAACTAGTCCGCCGCGGCACGCTCGCCTGCTCAGCCACAACCGGCAGCTGCACCTTCACGCTACTTCTTCCCGAAGACGTCCGGACCCTCAACTAGGAATCGCCCCCTACCTGCCTCCATTATTCGCCTCTCTATTCCGCCGCCATCCTGGGGAGCGCAGCGACGAAGGATCTCTCTTCGATAGCTCACGATCCCCATCGTATGCCGCCGTAGCGGCCGTTTCTCTTCGCCTAGCTCTTATCAGTGTTCATCTGCGTTCATCAGTGGGGAATTTGACGTCGACTTCGATTTCCCAAACCGCAGAAACTTCTAACGAGGGACAAAACCACAACGAGGCAATTTTTAGAGGTTAACGCCGCAAAACGAATGCTCGCGCCCTACTTGATCTCCATCACTTCCTTCTCTTTCGCCGTCGACAAATCCTCAATCTTCTTCGTCTCCGAATGTGTTACTTTCTCCAGCTCATCCAGCGATCTCTTCCGTTCATCCTCGCTGATTTTCTTTTCCTTCTCCAATTTCTCCACGCCTTCCTTAATATCTCGCCGAATATTCCGTATCGCGGTCCGATGATTTTCAAGCACCTTATGAATGTGCTTCACCATGTCTTTCCGCCGGTCCTCCGTCAAAGCCGGAATCGGCACGCGAACCACTTTGCCGTCATTCGTAGGATTCAATCCCAGATCTGTCAACCGTATCGCCTTGTCAATCAGCGCCACCGCTCCCGGATCCCAAGGCGAAATCACGATCGTCGAAGCGTCCGGCACATTCAACGTGCCCAGCTGGTTGATCGGCATCGGCGTGCCGTGATAATCCACGCGCACGTGATCCAGCAGCGACGTGTTCGCGCGCCCTGTGCGCACGCTGCCCAATTCCTTGCGAAAATCTTCCACGGCTTTTTCCATGCGCGTCTTGGCTTGTGCCAGCGCGTCCTTACTGGTGGCAATTACGGTCATCGAAAATTTCGCCTCCGCCGTTTGTGTCTCACGCCATCGTGACCACTGAACCGACCCGCTCGCCCAGCACCACGCGCTTCAAATTTCCCGGAACAGTCATATTGAACACCACGATCGGCATCTGGTTGTCCATGCACAGCGAGATCGCCGTCGCGTCCATCACCAAAAGCCCCTTCTGCAGCACATCCAAGTAGGTGATCGTTTCGAATTTCGTCGCGCCCTTCACTTTTTCCGGATCCGCGTCATACACGCCGTCCACGCGCGTCGCCTTCAGAATTACCTGCGCTTTGATTTCCATTGCGCGCAACGCCGCCGCTGTGTCTGTTGAAAAATAAGGATTCCCAGTGCCGGCCGCGAAAATCACCACGCGGCCTTTTTCCAAATGGCGTGTCGCGCGCCGTCGTATAAACGGCTCCGCCACCTGATGCATTTCAATTGCACTCAGCAATCGCGTATGGCAACCGGCTTTTTCCAGCGCGTCCAGCATTGCCAGCCCGTTGATCACCGTCGCCAGCATGCCCATGTAATCGCCGGTCGCGCGATCAATCGCTAACTCTTTCTGCCGCGTCCCGCGAAAAAAATTCCCGCCACCCACCACGATCGCCACCTGCACGCCCAGGTCGCAGATTTCTTTCACCTCGTGCGCCATTCCCTGAATCGTCTCGGCGTGAATTCCGGATTCCTGCGGCCCCGCCAGCGACTCCCCGGAAAGTTTCAGCACGAGCCGCTGATAAACCGGCGTGCCGCTCGTGGCATCCACCTCGCTCGCGATAGTCTGGATTGACGTCTTTCCCTTGGAAGTCGCGCTTGCTGGAACCGTCTTCGCCTTGTTTCGTGCGGCTTTTTTTGTCACGGATGAGCCAGCCCCCTGGCCGCGCGTATTTTAGCAGAGAATCCCCGCAACCTCCCACAACAAGCTGTCCGCGCAAAAAAAATCCGCCGCAAACGCGGCGGATCGTGAAGCTCTGCACTTCACACAAAAACTATGCGCTCGGCACAGCTCCCGGCGCCTCGGCCTCAGCCGCTCCCGCCGCTCGTTGCGCCCCATCCATCTCGCCCACCTTAAATCTCGAAAAGCGGCGCACCGCAATATTCTCGCCGATCTTTGCGATCAGGTGGTCAATCAGTTCCTTCACCGTTAGCCCCTCGTCCTTGATGAAGTGCTGCTCGTACAAACAATTCTCTTCGTAGAATTTCTCCATCTTGCCGCTGACAATCTTCTCGATCACCGCTTCCGGCTTGCCCGTAGCCTTGGCCTGTTCCTTATAAATCTCCCGCTCGCGGTCCAATGTTTCCTGCGTCACTTCCTCGCGCCGCAGAAACCGCGGATCCAGCGCCGCAATATGCATCGCGACGTCGTGGCACAAACGCTGAAAATCATCCGTGCGCGCCACGAAATCGCTCTCGCAGTTCACTTCGATCAAGACGCCGATTTTTCCGCCCGCATGAATGTAGCAGCTCACCAATCCCTCGGACGTCGCGCGCTGCGCCTTCTTCGCTGCGGTTGCCTGTCCTTTTTTGCGCAGCAAGTCAATCGCCCGCTCGATGTCGCCGCCAGCTTCGACTAGCGCCTCGCGACAAGCCGCGAATCCCACACCTGTGCGGTCACGCAGCTCCTTCACCTGCTGCGCCGAAATATTCGGTTTTCCGTCTGCCGTTGCCATAATTGTACTCAATTCCTTTTTATGATTTGGGGACGCACTCTGCGTGTGGCTGGACCGCCCCGCCTAATTCCAGCAATTGAAAATTTAATCGCGAGGAATCGCTCTTACCGAGGCTGCGTTTCGTCTTCGGTCGGCACGGCTGCGGCGGCTGCTTCTTCGCTCGCCACCACATCACCCGGCTCCCCTTCCACGAAATCGCCTTCCTGTTTCTCGTAAACTTCGTAGGCGCTGGTGTCCACGTAATCCACGCCTTCTTCGCCGCTGCCTTCAATCGCCTTCTGATCGGCGATCTGCGTCTGCTCGAAGGATTGGTGGCCCACGATCACGGCATCCGAAATCTTCGACGTGAACAGGCGAATCGCGCGCAACGCATCATCGTTGCCCGGAATCACCCAATCCACCAAATCCGGATCGCAGTTCGTATCCACAATCGCCACCACCGGAATGCCCATCCGGCGCGCTTCGTGCACCGCGATCAGCTCCGCGTTCGGATCAATCACGAATAACGCATCCGGCAGAGTGGTCATATTCTCCACGCCGGAAAAATTCTGTTTCAAATGTTTCAGCTCGCGTTCCAGCCGCGCCGCTTCCTTCTTCGAAAACTGCGCCATCCGCCCGTCTTCCACCATGCCCTTCAATAGCTTCAATCGCTTGATGGATTTCTGCAGCGTCACCCAGTTCGTCATGGTGCCGCCCAGCCAGCGGTGGTTCACGTAGAACATGCCGCAGCGGTTCGCCTCTTCAGCGATGGCTTCCTGCGCCTGGCGCTTCGTCCCGAGAAAAAGAACTCGTTTGCCCTGTCCCGCCAGTTCAGCCACGTAACGCGCGGCATCGCGGAACATTTTCAAGGTCTTTTGCAGATCAATAATGTGGATTCCATTGCGTTCCCCGAAAATATATTCCTTCATTTTCGGGTTCCAGCGGCGCGTCTGGTGGCCGAAGTGGACTCCAGCCTCCAGCAGCTCTTTCATCGTGATTTCGACTCCCAAAGTTCCTCCTCTCGTGAAGGGATGCTTATTTCCCCTCGACCCGCGAACGATCGCTAGGGCAGCATCCTTTTTTGCCGGTCCGTTCCCGGCCGTGAATTAATTAAGCTTCGATTCCTCGAAGCCCGATCCGTACCGAACAACCAAAAACTAACGACAATTCCGCAGGGGCGGGTCTCAGACCCGCCCCTGAAGCAAACTACCGCTTGCTGAACTGGAATCTCCGTCGCGCGCCCTTCTGTCCGTACTTCTTGCGTTCCTTCATGCGCGGATCGCGTGTCAAAAATCCATTCTTGCGCAAAGCCGGGCGCAATTCCGGGTTCAGCCTCGAAAGCGCGCGCGAAAGCCCCATGCGCACCGCTCCCGACTGTCCGCCCACGCCGCCGCCCTTCACAATGCACTTCACTTCCACCTGGTCCAGCATCTGCGTGAACTTCAGTGGCTCCACTGCCGCCGTGTTCCACGCGACGTTGCGGAAATATTCATCCACCGGCCGGCCGTTCACCGTAAACCGCGCCGCGCCTTGCTTGATGTACACGCGCGCGATGGATTCCCGCCGGCGCCCCGTGCCATAAAATTGTTTTGCTGTTCCTTCCAGCGAACTCGCACCTGAACTCAAAGTTCCTCCTAATTTTCCCGAGCGCACTCCGTAAACGGAGCATCGTTAAGGACAAACCTGAATCGTCCCTGCGGACCAATCCGCGGAACGGTCTTTTTTTGGTTCCCGTGAACGAGGTTACAGCGAGAGTGGCTGAGGCTTTTGTCCGGTGTGGCGGGCGAGGCCTTCACTTCCGGCATAAACACGCAGCTTCTTTGCTCGACGCGCGCGCAGCTTGTTCTTCGGCAGCATTCCCAGCACCGCCTCGCGCACAACCTCTTCCGGCCGGCGTTGCAGCAACGTGCGGATCGGCACTTCCTTCAATCCGCCCGGCCAGCCGCTGTGATGACGATACAACTTCTGGTCAATCTTGTTGCCCGTCAACTTCACCTTCTCCGCGTTCACCACCACTACATGATCTCCGCAATCCAGATGCGGCGTGTACGTCGGCTTATCCTTCCCGATCAGCAATCGCGCAATGCGCGTCGCCAGCCGCCCCAGCACCACTCCTTCGGCGTCTATCACGAACCAGTTCTTCCCTACCATCAACTCTTCGGCCTCGCGGCCTCTTGGAATATACGTCGGCATCTATGCAGTCACACCTTTCCTCTAAGGACAAAGAATGAGTCTAAAGTACGTCGCCATTTATGTCAACGAAGACTAGTTTGAAGAAAAGCGAAAGGAAAAATTCGAGGAAACGCAAAACAACGGACTCAGCGGCGGGCCACTCGAGGCGGCCCGCCACCTTGCAAAAACTCAGAACCCAGCCTACGAAGTGGTCGTCGCCGCCGCGCCGCGATTCGCCCGTGAAAACGCCTTGCTGCTCTCATCGGCCGCATCGCCCGTCTTGTCAATCTCGATCGAGCCCTTAAAGTAGGCTCCATCCTCGATCGAAATTCGCGCCGTGGTCAAATCCCCGACCACCGACCCGTCCTTCTTGATCTCAATCCGGTCGCGCGCGCGCAGATTGCCCTTCACATTCCCGTAAACCACCACTTCGCGGGCAATCACATCCGCCGTTACCTTCGCGCTCGCTCCCACAGTCAGCTTGCGGTCTTCCAGCTGAACCAATCCCTCGACCGTGCCATCAATCAGGAGGTCTTCATTCCCGGTGATCTCGCCCTTTACATGCAGGCTCGAACCCAGCCGTGCCGTGTTGCCCGAACTTGTGTTCGGATACGTCGGATCATTCGGTGCCATCGTTTTTGCCTCCCCAGGATAAGCCGGTGCGTTTGCACTCGGTACAGTTGGTTTAGCTGGTTGCACTTGCTGAGACGGTTGCGGCTGCTGCGGGACCACCTTCTTCCCGGGAGCCTCCGGTTTCTTGTCTCCCCACATTTACCCTCCTGCCTAAGGCCCAATTTCGCCCTATCACGAACAATATGCCAATAAGGACCGGGGTCTTTGAATGTAGTCCCGCGCGCAATCCATGCCAAACCCAAAATGGGACAAGTGTGTCCGGCGAGATAACTCCGTCCGGTCAAGCTGGGGAACTGCATCCTAAAACTTTAAGCCTCAAACCGCAAGCGCGATTTGTTTCGCTAACGGGGGGATACCGCTCGAATCTGTTCCGGCCGGTTCGACGCCGTCGCTGTCCTAGTATTTGCGCAATACTCCCACAACGCGCCCCTGAATCTTCACATCTGTGCCCTGCACCACAATCGGCGCCATGGTCGAATTCGCCGGCTGCAACCGCACTTTCCCGCCCGGCTCCCGATAGAACCGCTTCACCGTCGCGTCGTCTTCGCCCACCAACGCCACCACAATCTCTCCGGGGTTCGCCACCTGCGTCTGCTCCACCACAATGTAATCTCCGTCGAGAATATGATCGTCGCGCATGGATTCGCCCTTCACCTGCAGCACAAACGTATTCTGCCCGCGCGCAAAATCAGCCAGCGAAATCGTCTCGTTCGTCTCTACTGCTTCCAAAGGACGCCCCGCCGCAATCCGCCCCGCCAACGGCAGCTCGATCACATGGCGGTCCAGCACCTGCTCGCGAATCGGCTTTGGCAGTTGCACCACTTCGATTGACCGGCTCTGGTTGTACCCTCGCCGTATGTAGCCTTTCTTTTCCAGCGTGGAAAGGTGCTTATGCACCGTCGCCAGCGAAGTCAACTTCAGCGCGTGCGCAATTTCCTCAAAACTCGGCGAATAGCCGTTCTTGTTGATGAACCCCACCAGGTAATTCAGTACTTCTTTCTGCCTCTTCGTCAGCGCCATTTCACTCCCCTCTGGGCCCAGGTTGAAGCTTACACACTAGGCGAACTAAAAGCGAAAGTCAATGGTACTCTAGGACAGGTTCGGTCCAGTTTCAATTCACGCTCCACGCAAGAAGTCCAGCTGGCCTACAGCCGGTCACGGTCGGATAAAATGGCCTTTCAAGATTCGCATTCAGAACTCGCAAGCACGGATCCGAAGCCGGCGCGCAAGAACAACTGAACACCGCACTGCACAGTCAATACGGAGACATTAATTTGAAGTGTCCACTTCACGTCGCGGCGCTCATATCGCTGCTCGCGTTCAGCGGCGCCCGGCTCAGCGTCTCTGCTCAGACCGCGTCGCCCAGCCGCGGGGACGGCATCTTCACGCCAACCGTAACCGCAGTCGCGCCCATAGATAAAACGGGTCGCCCGATCACCATTGAGGTCCGCCAACCAGAACCACGCCTCGCTTCATCCATGATCGCTGGAAATCCCACGGGAGACAGCTACATCATCCACTTCCCCCAGGGCGACGCCGGCGGCCCCTGCATCTACAGCGGCACCGCCCGTTATCTGATCGAGAGCGGCGGCGAGCTCACGTTTCAGGCCCTCGCCGATTGTGGTAAATTGCGCCGCGGATACAGCTATATGATCTGCCGCCTTGACGCGAGCCTTCGTTGCACAGAGGCCCCCTGGTGGCATTTCCGCGATCGCAGCTACATCATCACGAAAGATGGCGTCACCGTAAACGGCTCCCCGGTCGTTCCTTGGCGGCAGCCATCAGAAGCTCCGCAGCTATTACAGAATATGTCCGCCAAGATCAAATCGCTGAACGAACGTATCAGTCAGCTCACAGCTACCAACACCGTCCATGGCCGCTCTATTTCCTGCCGCGAGTTTCATCCCGAATCGAAGTCCTACCACATCTGGGAATTCCCTACCACGTGCCTCGTCAACAGTGCCTGCGACGGAATGCCCAACCTCGACTCCTATCACGATGGCGACCCAATCGCTTGGAATTCACCCGCTGGCAGTTGGGTAAAACAACAGGCCAAAGTCTTGGACCCCTCAGACTGGCTATGCTGGGTAAGAACCCAATAGCGCAGCATTTTTTATTTTTCATGGCGAGTTCTCTCGCCAGACGCCGCTTCCGCGATGCGCGCTATAACAAAGTTAATAGAGTTCAGAAATCGGCGAGGCTTTTGCTCTTTGGAAGCGTTATAATCGTGCTCAAGCGACACCGGGACCGCGGTGACGGCGCATTTGCACCGCATTGGATGGACAACGCTATGTCAAAAATAGACGCGCTCAAGGCGGAGATCGAGAGTCTTCCGAGTGAGGAGGTCGCTGAGATTTTCCGCTGGTTATCGGAAAAGGACTGGGAGGCGTGGGACAAGGAAATTGCAGCTGACTCTGAGGCTGGAAAGCTCGACTTCCTGACACGGGAGGCTCGTGAGGACAAGGGCAAGGGGACTCTCAGAGACCTATAAATGCATCGCACCACCGCTCGTTTCTGGACTTTCTTCAATCGCCTTCCGGAAGGTCTCCAGACGGTCGCTCGAAAAAACTTCGAACTGCTGAAAGACAACCCCTCGCATCCCTCGTTGCACTTCAAGAAGGTCGGAAAGCTGTGGTCTGTGAGAGTGGGAATGAATCACCGCGCTTTGGCGATACCAGACGGCAACGACTTCACCTGGATTTGGATCGGTGCTCATGACGAGTACGCACGGCTGATCAAACAGCAAGGCTAACGCGGCAAAGTCGTCGTTGTGAGAGTCTGCGTTCGGATCGCTTGCTAATCTCCTCCCGCCAATGCCTCCCGCTTGCGCCTGTATCGCATGAACAACAGTATCGCCGTCACCCCAACCACCACCCCAACCGTCACCATCAACGCGACTTCCCCGTGCGCCAACACCACCGCAAAGATCTTGTGCCCATAGACCGCTCCCAGATACGCCAAAATGCAATACCGTACCAGTCGGCCCAGCGATATCGCCAACAAGAATTTCTTCGGCGAATACTGTAACGCCCCCGCCGCAATCACAAACGGAACCATCGGCATCGGCGGCGGCAGCAACGCCGGGAGCGCGATAGCCCCAAATCCCCACCGCTCAAACACACTCACAACTTTTTTCGCGTTGCGCTTCGAGAGCCGGTCGTGCAGCGCTTTCTCCCCACGATTCCGCGCCAGCCGGTAAGTTACATACGCGCCCACCACCGACCCCACCGTAGCCATTACCGCGTAATACGGCCACCACGTGTGTTGATGCGCCGACAGCACTATGGTCATCGCATCCATGCTGCCCGGAATCGGAATCACGGAGCTATCGACCAACCCGAGCAAGATCAGGCCCGGCCCGCCCAAGGTCAAGAACCAATGCCTCACCACGTGCGCGGTGGTAGGCGCGGCCTTCACCGACTTTGCCAAGCCAATTTTCATCGCAATGCCGCTCCCCGCCGCACCAACGTTGGGTTTGTGTAGCGGGCACGGTTCCGCTCACTCACATGCTCGACCTGTATGCCCCAATCGCCCGAAACCACGAGCTACCACTAAGACGTTACCGCACTCGCCAAGGTTCCCCATCGGCTCCCCCATGGCTCCCATACCCATCTTCCTACGCGGACATCCCAACTCTTACGAAACATCATCCTAGTGTGTACCGGGCAAAGTCACGCCCATTGTGGTAGCCTGTTATTGGACTTGGGCACTCTGTCTTTGGAGTTATGCGAGAAGAAGCGAACCCGCGCAACCTTCTGCGCCGCGCAGTTGACTACGGCGCCTCACAGTTCCCCATTACTTTTTCCCGTTCTGGCTCTCGCAAAACGCCTATGTCTTCGTCCGCCGCTTCCTCGACACCGGGCTCCCTAAATTCGTCAATATCCGTTCTGCGCCCCGCATTTCTATTCAATACAAATGGAGCAAATGAAATCTCGGCAACACCCGTAAGTCGTTCTGTGCCAATAAAAGTCCAAGTTCTATTCAATACTTTTGGACGCGCCATCAACCATCGCCTCCCCTGCATTTCGCGTCCCGAAAACAGGGTTTTCAGGCGATTCTTTACATCCAGCGTCGCGAGGGCCTATTAGGAATGTCCATAACTATCTCTGAAATCTTGGGTCGCAAGAAAGAAACCATTGACCAAGCGGTCATCCGCTTCTGCGGTGACTCCGGTGACGGCATGCAAATCACCGGCAGCCAGTTCACCAATACCGTCGCCCTGTACGGCAACGACCTGGCCACTTTTCCGGACTACCCTGCCGAAATCCGAGCGCCGGCAGGTACTCTTCCCGGCGTCAGCGGATTCCAGGTCCATTTCTCCTCCAGCAATGTCTACACCCCCGGAGACAGCGTGGACGTCCTTATCGCCATGAATCCCGCCGCGCTGAAAATGAATCTCGCGGACTTGAAAACTAACGGCATTCTCATCGTCAATTCCGACGACTTCGGTGAAAGCGATCTGCGCAAAGCGCAAATCACCGTCAGCCCTCTCGAGGATCATTCGCTCGATGGCTATCGCCTTTTCGCCGTTCAACTCACCAAACTCACCCGCGCCGCGCTGAAAGATGTCGGCCTGGACGCGAAGAGCATGGACCGCTGCAAGAATTTCTTCGCGCTCGGCATGTGCTACTGGCTCTACAACCGCTCCATGGAGTCCACCCTTCGCTGGCTCGACGATAAATTCAAGAACAAGCAGCAGCTGGTAACCGCCAATAAACTCGCTATGCAAGCCGGCTATAGTTTCTGCGAAGCCACCGAAGCGTTTCAGATCAGCTACGAAATTCCTCCGGCCAAGTTGTCGCCCGGTACGTATCGCAATATCAGCGGCAACGCAGCCCTCGCCCTCGGATTCGTCGCCGCGTCGCAGCAAGCTGGAATCCCGCTTTTCCTCGGCTCCTATCCCATCACGCCGGCGTCCGACATTCTCCACGAACTCTCAATGTACAAGGACTTCGGCGTCACCACTTTTCAAGCCGAAGACGAAATCGCCGCCGTCTCTTCCGCCATCGGCGCCTCCTACACGGGCGCGCTGGCCATCACGACTACTTCCGGTCCCGGCATGGCGTTGAAAACCGAAGCGATCGGCCTGGCTGTCGCTGTCGAACTCCCGCTCGTGATCTGCGATATCCAGCGTGGCGGCCCGTCCACGGGTCTCCCCACGAAAACCGAACAAGCCGATCTTCTGCAAGCCATGTACGGACGCAATTCTGAAGCTCCCGTTCCGGTGCTTGCTCCTTCGTCTCCCGGCGATTGCTTTTGGATCGCCCTCGAGGCCAGCCGCATCGCCATTAGATATATGGTGCCTGTAATTATTCTCTCCGACGGCTATCTCGCTAACGGCGCCGAACCCTGGAAAATTCCCACCGTCGACGAGTTGCCGCAAATCCCGGTGCACTTCGAGACCAATCCCGAAGGCTTTCTCCCGTACAAGCGCAACCCTTCCACGCTCGCGCGCCCTTGGGCCGTTCCCGGCACTCCCGGCCTCGAACATCGCGTCGGCGGCATCGAAAAGCAGGACGTCACCGGCAACATCAACTACGAACCTCTCAATCACGAACACATGGTTCGGACTCGCGCCGAAAAAGTCGAAGGCATCGCGCAAGATATTCCTGAAATCGTTCCCGAAGGCGATCAGTCGGGAGATTTGCTTATCGTGGCTTGGGGCTCCACTGCCGGGCCAATCACCGCCGCGATGAAACCCATGCGCGAGAAGGGCCATCGCATCGGCCACGTCCATCTGCGCTATCTGAATCCCTTGCCGCGCAATCTCGGCGATATTCTGAAGCGCTACAAAAAAGTTCTAGTCCCGGAAATGAATATGGGCCAGCTCTCGATGATGTTGCGCGCAAAATTCTTGGTGGACGCAGAAAGCTACGGCAAGATCCAAGGCAAGCCCTTCAAGCAGTCAGAAATCGAATCAAAAATCGAAGAGCTGCTGGATTAAGTAGCGCCGGCGTCTCGCCGGCTTTTGGTTATTGAATTTGTAGCGGCCGCCTTTAGGCGGGCGCCTTTGGAGTGATCGAAAAATGACCACGGCCACATTGCCGGTGTACACAAAAAAAGACTTCCAAACCGACCAGGAAATCCGCTGGTGCCCAGGCTGCGGCGACTACGCCATCCTCGCCGCCGTCCAGTCCGTCTTCGCCGAGCTCGGTGTCCCGCGCGAAAAATTCGTCTTCATCTCTGGCATCGGCTGCTCCAGCCGCTTCCCGTATTACATGAACACGTTCGGCTTCCACACTATCCACGGCCGCGCTCCCGCCATCGCCACCGGCGTCAAGCTCACTCGCCCCGATCTCGACGTCTGGGTCGCTACCGGCGACGGCGACTCGCTCTCAATAGGCGGCAATCACACGATCCACATGCTGCGCCGCAACGTCGGCCTGAAAGTCCTGATGTTCAATAATAAAATTTACGGTCTAACCAAGGGCCAATACTCGCCCACGTCCGAAGTCGGCAAAAAAGCCAAATCCACGCCCTTTGGCTCCGTGGATCGTCCCTTCAGCCCGCTCTCGCTCGCTCTCGGTTCCGAAGCTACTTTCATCGCACGGTCTGTGGACGTTTTCCAGCAGCACCTGAAAGACACCTTGAAAAAAGCAGCCGCTCATCAAGGCTCCGCCTACATCGAAATCCTGCAGAATTGCAATATTTTTAACGACGGCGCATGGGAAACCATCACGGAGAAGGAAGCGCGCAGCGAACAAGTCGTCCAGCTCGAACACGGCAAACCGCTAATTTTCGGAAAAAATCGCGACAAAGGCATTCGCCTGGTGGGCCTCGACCTCGAAGTAGTTGCCCTGGGAAACGGCGTCACCGAAAAAGATTTGCTGGTGCACGACGAGCACAATCCCAATCCCGTTTATGCCTTCGCCCTTTCGCGGATGGATTCCATGCCTGGATTCCCGACGCCCATCGGCGTCCTCCGAGCCCTGCAAGGCGTGCCCCGCTACGAAGATCTGATCCAACAACAGATCCGCGACGTAATCGCCAAAAAGGGCAATGGCGATCTAGCGAAACTCCTCCGTGCTGGCGACACTTGGGAATTAAAAGCGTGAGTAGCGCCGGCGTCCCGCGGGCTCCTAGCATATGAATTTGTAGCGGCCAACTGCTTTGGCTTTTTTAGGCGGGCGTTCTTGACTTTGATTTCGAATTTGTACTTGAATTTTTCGGCGTCGCCGCGCTGCTAATCCCCCAGCTTGCGTTTTTTCCCCGTCGGATCAATCGGCAGTGACGCCGTCTTCCAATCCACGCCTGCGGGCCTTTTCCCCACTCCCGCAACGTACAAGACTCCTTCCGTCACTCCATCAATCCCCAGATCGCGATCAATCTTCGAATCGGCCATTGCCATCGTGCAAAACGGCGCAAGCCGCAGCCAAGTCGCCACCAAACAAAACGTCTGGCACAAATGTCCCGTCTCCGCCAGCACCACGCGATAGGCCCGCGGATAGCGATACTTCCACTGCGTGCGCGTGAACACTGCAGTCATAAACACAAACGCAGCAGCTTCGGAAAACCATCGTTGCCCCATCACGTAATCTGACATTCGAACTCGCGTCATGCCACGCCGCAACAATTCCAGCCGGTGTCGCGTAGCGTCGTAGTGATAAATCCCTGGCGAAATTCCCTCTCACGTCCCGCGCCACCACGTAAGCCTCAATCGGATGCAACGCTCCTCCCGAAGGAGAAGTCTTCACCGCAAATCGCCCCAGCGGCGGCACAGAAACCCACTCGCGCACTCCGAACGTCAGTCCCAGAAGCGTGGCCAAATCCGCAAGCGCAATTTTCCCCGCTGCAAATCTTCTCCACGTTCTTCGCGCCATAAGCACGCGAGTGAATTCGCCCTGCGTTCGCGGCGCAGGCAAAAGAGTCTGTGCGGCCCGCGGATAATGCTTCACTGGCACAGGCATCGCCTTCTCTCGCGCCAAGCCTTTCATGTAACGACTCATGCCCACCAGGTCAGCCTCAAACGGAAGATCACGTCCCGTGAAGTGAAAGAATCCCGCAGCCGGATTCCAATCTTTCCACGCTTCCATCGAACGCTCGAGAGGATGTAGCTCACGGTCGGATCGTTGCAGCAGTGAATGTCGCGCCAGCTGTTGAATCGCTGCGCGCAAAGACGGAGCAGAATACTGCGGAAAGTGACGGAAAAGCGCTTCCGCAGAACGCCAGTGGCTGAAGAAGTTCAGCACTTCGGTCGCGATCGGCGCGGCCGTTGCGCCTTTACCGGTCGCGTAATTCTCGAAGACCAGCTTGTCCGCATCCCAATAGGAAACCAAAAAAGGAGAGCGGCGGAAAAGCACCCTCTTCGGTTTAGCCATGCTGAATAGCCCGCATCCACGTGCAGAGAAACAAAAGCACCAGCTCTCCTGCGTGCTTTGCTAGGGATTAGTCGTGAACCACTGTCCGAACGGTAGCTGGATATCCCGCACCTTCACTTTCGGGCAAGCAATTCGCAGCAGATTATAGGATTTCTCCAGCATGCGCAGGTTCAGATCGATTTTCTTCTGCTCCGTCTTGCTGACCTTTGGCCGAATAGATCGCAGCTTCTTTTCGGCTCTGCGAATTGCAGTGGTAATCGGATGAACCGTGAAGGCAACTTTGGCCATGATGCTCTCCTTCCGCGCAGTTCAAATACTCGAAGCGGGGAATATGTCACCCGTGTCCGCAGTTGCAACGCCCCGAACGGCGTTGCTACGCGCTGACTTTGGCTTTTGCTTTGGTTTTAGTCGTGAACGTCTGCCCGAAGGGGTGCGTGGTGCGTGGCCTGCAAAATATTTTAATGATTCCCTGGCATTTCTCGAGGCCCTGCAAGTTCAGCTCGATCTTGTGCTGGTCCACCGCGATAACTTTGCTGCGAATCGAGCGTAGTTTCTTCTCAGCCTTGGCGATTTCCCTGGAGATGCCCTTGAGCGTGAAGCTAATTTTGGCCATTATGCTCTCCGTGGTCGGCGCACGAAAAATTCTCTGGACTGGAAACTAGGGCCGATTTGGGGCGGCGTGCGCGGGACGGCGAAAGTGTAGTAGAGGCGAAACACAGCGTCAAGAAAGATTGCAAAGCAGTCATTTCTTGCACGCACAACGCAGCGCCCACATTCACGCTGAGAACGAATTTATTTCACTCCTCCGCCAGCCGCCGCAAGAGGCAGCCCGATCCGCTGCACCAGCGCTTTGAATCTCGGATCGGAACGTAAACCGGCAAATCGCGGATGCACGGCGATATTGATCAGGCGAACCGAACGCTCCGCATACGCCTTATCCAACCATTGGAATGCTTCATCCTTTTGATCCAAGCCGACATAAACAAGCGCGATGCTATAAGGCGAAACATATTGCCGCGCTGACTGCTGCAGCAATTCACGCAGGATCGCGAGTGCTTCTGCTTTCTTTCCCGCCACCGCATACACATTCGCCAGCTCAGCCTTGAATGAAGTTTCGTCTCCAGAAAGCGCCAGAGCCTGCTGCAATTCTTGAATTGCTTTGTCGTATTCCTGTTTCTGCAGATAAGCCTGGCCCAGATAGCCGTGCGCAACCGCAAAGCTAGGATCCATCGCAATAGTTTTTTGCGCTTGCGCGATGGCTTCGTCATTTTTCCCAGCCAGATACAGAACCCACGACAGATTTGCGTTTATGATCAGAGAACGCGGGTCGAGTTCCTGCGCCAGCTTCATTTCCGAGATGGCTTCGTCGCTTCTACCGGCCGCCGAGAGCGCCAGCGCGTACCAGTGGTGACTATTCGCTTCTCCGGGATTCAATTGAATCGCGCGCTGAAATTCATCGAGAACCCCGGGCCATTCCAGGCGGAAAAGCCGGATGAAACCCAGCACAGCGTGGGCCGAAGCCAGATTGTCGTCGAGCTGCAATGCTTTCACCGCCGCAGCCTCGGCCTCGGGCAGCACTTCCGACGATGGCACATCCTTATAATCCGCGGCCAGGGTCAGGGCTCCCGCGAGCCCCGCATAGGACGGCGCATACGTGGGATCCAGTTGGATCGCCTGACGATAATCCGCGATTGCTCGCGTCACCGCCTCTCCGGTGCGTTTCGCGGCGTAGTAATTTCCTTGCAGGTAGGCATCGTATGCCGCAGGAACGACCGTGCGAGTTTTCGCAAGACGCTCCTGCTCCGGCTGCGTCAATTCGATTTGTATTTGCGCCACGATGTCGCGCGCCACGTCGCTTTGCAGCGCTAGAATATCTGTGACGGTGCGTTCGTAGCTGTGCGCCCAAAGATTCTGGCCCGTTTGGGGCTGTACCAGTTCCGCGGAAATGCGCACGCGATCGTCTGAGCGCAGCACCGAGCCTTCCACCAGCGCGTCCACGCCCAGTTCCTGCGCGATCTGTGCGGGGCTTTCGTGCTTGTCCTTGTACTGCATCACCGAAGTGCGCGAGATGACGCGCAGTTTCTTGATCTGCGAAAGCTCGGTGATCAGCGCGTCGGACATTCCGTCGGCGAAATAATCCTGTTTGGGATCGCCAGTGAGATTCTCCAGGGGCAGCACCGCCAGCGATTGAATGGACGCCGCGCCAACGGCCGGCGTTCCGCGCCACTTCACCTCAACCATTCTCCAGACAAACGCGGTTATCAATAACAACGCCGCCACCACCGACGACACCAGGACCGCGCGGCCGAAGCGCGAGCGAGGCGCTGGAATGGAAGGAAGAATGACCGATGCTTGAATCGCGCTCGCCGGAATCACCGCCGAATTCGTGCGCAAAGCTTCCAGCGCCGCGCGAATTTCGCTGGCGTGCTGATAGCGCTGCGCCGGCTCCTTCGTTAGGCAATGCTCGATCACGGAACGCAATCCCAGCGGCACGTTCTCCCGCAACGGCGGCGGTGAATCATGCAAGATCATCGAGCTCAATTCGTACGAAGTCCTGCCCCGGAACGGCCGCTTGCCATTTGCCATTTCATAAAGCACCACGCCCAGCGCCCACACATCGCTGCGCGCGTCCGCCGGCTCGCCGCGAAATAATTCCGGCGACATGTAGTGCATCGTCCCCACGATCGCGCCTTCCGACGTGAGCGTACTAATGGATTGCGTCTTCAGCGTGATCTCGCCCGGCGTCATGTGTTTCGCCAGACCGAAATCCAGCACCTTGACGCGGCCTCCGGGCATGATGATCACGTTGGGAGTTTTCAAATCGCGGTGAACCACGCCGCGTTCGTGCGCGTGCGCCATGGCGTCGGCGATTTGTTCGCCGTAGCGAATCACCGTTTCGACGGGCAGCCCGTCTTCCGGAATTTGCTCCGCCAGCGAACGCCCGCTGACGAATTCCATCACGATGTAGTTCTTGCCGTCCGCTTCACCGACGTCATAAATCGTGCAAATGTTGGGATGATTCAGAGCGGAGGCGGTGCGCGCCTCGCGAATCAATAGCGCGCGGGCGTTTTCATCATGATTCAGTTCGTCAGGAAGGAATTTCAGGGCGACGTCGCGATTCAGCCGGTCGTCATGCGCGCGATAGACCACGCCCATCCCGCCGGCGCCGACTTTTTCGACGATTCGGTAATGCGAGACGGTCTGGTCGCTCACGTGTGCAAAACGCTCAAGCGAGCATCTTAGGCTGTGGCAGAAACCCAAGTCAACGCGGAAGCCACCGGCGGTTTCGCGTCATGGACGCCGCACCGTTCCAAATGCAAACAGAATCCAGAGTTGGTAGGGGATCAGTTTCCGATTACGTGACTTGGCAAAACTCCGCGTTCGTCAACGCGTCGTCCCTACTTCGGACGAGGCCATCCCTTGCTCGTTAGCCATTCCCGCCACCAGCGATAATTTCGATCCAACTTCTCGCGATCCTCCGCGGGCAGTTCAGGACCAAGTGCAGGAGCGGATGGTAGCGCCTGCAGTCCTACTTCTGCACGCAATGCGTCCACGTTCTTCGGATCAGCAATTGTCCACGGGCGAGCGCGCCCGTCCCTCGGGTCATCGATCCATTGTGTACCGTAACGTTGCGGCCGGCCCTCGTACATCGCAATTCGGTCCTCCAAGTACGCTGCGTGCCACGCAGGGACATTGCCGTGGGTGATGGACACATGCAACATCCTCAACACATCTCGCTGGAACTCCGGTTCACCGATGGCGTGCTGAGCAATCAGCCATGCAGCTTCGGAGCCGTCTTCCCCCACAATATCTTCGGATGGCCAGCCATGCAGCTCAATTAACTCTCGCAAGCGCCTTGCGTTGCGCTTGTGCACAGCCTCCATTTTCGGAACATATTCGCCGCCTAGCTCGCCTGACGCCAGCAGTTCCTCGCGCACGCGCAGGTCTTCATTCCGCATTGCCTGCAACTCTTGCCTCAAGGCCACGTTTATCATCGGTGGGCTCTAACTGACGAATCCGCTCTTTCTAAGCCTAACCAGCTTCTCGTGCCGCGCGTCGACGTGTAACGCGTGGAGACCTTTATCGATCTCTTAGGCGCAGACAACGCCGTATTCGCGGCTCACCAATGCTCCCCTCGGACCGTCTACAGTGTAAGGGCTTTCAAATCGCGGTCGGATATTAAAAACAGCTTGGGTGAAAACGATGAAGCGATGGCAAGCATGCCTTGCGGCGACGCTCCTGAGCGGAAGTGTACTGGTCGCGCAACAGTCGCCCATTGCAGCAAGTGGTAGGTCAATATGGCGGTTGGTGCTCCTCCCATTGGAGTTCGCGCAGGGGCAGGACGACGCCGCGTTTCAGGCGCCAGTCGAAAAGCAGGCACCATGCCGGTCGCCGGAATACCGCCAATTCGATTTCTGGGTCGGCGATTGGGATGTGCGCGCGCCGGATGGGGCGTCGGTGGGACACAACATGGTAACGCTCGAGCAGGACGGATGCCTGCTGGTGGAGCACTGGACGGCGAAAGACGGAGGACAAACGGGGACGAGCTTCAACTATTACGATATTCGTGACAAAAAATGGCATCAGCTTTATCTCGATAATTCAGGAAACGCGGGGGCGTTTCCGGCGATGGCTGGAAATCTTATCGCGGGGAAGATGGTGCTACTGACAGATGAAAAGCAATCACCGTTGTTTCGATGGACGTGGTACGCGCTGGGACCTGGAAAAGTGAGGCAAATGGCAGAAAAGTCGAGTGACGGCCAGAAGACGTGGAATATCGTGTGGGATTCCGTGTATCTGAAGGTAGAAGCGGGTGTTTCCGCTCCGAAGTGAAGCGGAATTGAATCTTCCAAGCCGCGCGGGCTACCAGACCATTAGTTCGCTGGAACCGCAGAGGCGGGGGCCGGCAAAGACGTTGGCGGCGAATTCTTCGCGACGGTTGGGGATTGCTGCGACGGCAGTGGCGGCATCAGGGCGAGCGCGTGATCGCGCGCCGCCGCAAACTCGTTCCAGTCGCGCTTGGATACTGGGTCGGACGGCGGCAACGGCAGGCGCTCGAAATTCAGGAATTCTTTGCCGCGCTGGATGCGGAAATCCAGGTGCGGGCCAGTCGCGAGGCCGGTCATGCCGACCAGGCCAATTCGCTGGCCTTGCTGGACGCGCTCGCCGGACCGCACCAGCACGCGCGACAAGTGCATGTAATACGTCGTGTAACCGTTGCTGTGCTGAATCTCGATCAGATTTCCCGCGCCGCCCTTTCGCCCGGCGAAAATCACGCGGCCATCGCCGATGGTCTGCACGGGCGTGCCGGTGGGCGCCGCGTAATCAATTCCCAGGTGCGGGCGGTATTCTTTCAGAATCGGATGATAACGATGCTGGCTGAAATGCGAGGTAATTACGGCGGCAAACTTCAGCGGCGAATGGAGAAACGCTTTCTTCATGGACTTCCCTTCCGGCGTGTAATATGCGGGCTCGCCGTTGGGGCCATGAAACAGCACGGCACGATAGGGATGCGGTCCGTTGTTGTATTCCGCCGCGAGAATGCGGCCGTAGGAAACGACTTCGCCGCTCTCGAGTGTTTTCTTCTCGACCACCACGCGGAAAGTATCACCCGGCCGCGGATCGGTGTAAAAATCCAGGTCCCAGCCGAATATTGCCGCCAGGCGCATAGCCAGTTCCGGCCGCTCTCCCGCGTCCAGTACGGCATTGAAAAGCGAGCCGTTCACTTGTCCGACAATGCCGACTTCCTCGGTTTCCGACGGAATGGTCTGCACCTCGGCGTGAAATTCGTCGCCTTGCGGCCGGATGTACAGGACGCGATCGGCATCAATGCGATAACGCACTTCGCGCACCTCGCCCAGGCTCGAGCGGCCCACTATAAAACTGTTTCCCGCGCGCAGGTGGCGCAAATCGAAAACGGATTGCGCCGAAGCCATCAGGCGCGTGGCGGCATTCGAGCTGAACCCCATGCTTTGCAGGAAAGCTGGGAACGGCTGGCGCGCCGGGACCCTCGCTTCGCTGAACAGGACCAGCTGCTCCTGCATGCGATGCGCGTCTTCGCGCGAAGGAGAAGGTTGGGTCATGACTTGGTAATCGGCGGCGGCCGTGCGGAAGTAATTCACGCCGACGACGACGCCGGTTACAGCGATAGCGAGCAACAAAATGAAGATCAGAATTTTCAGCTTTGTTCCCATAATTCCCTAAAGCGAATGATTTACGAAGATGGGAGCATAGCGCAATGCGCCGCGGGGCAGGAAGTGAAATGCTGTAGATTTGTTCATGGGGTAACAGGCGAGATAGGGGCTGCGCGGCTTCAATTCGACAGCTGTGAACCGCAGAGACGCAGAGTACGCAGAGAATACCTGAGGCCGAAGCACTAGAGGCGGCAAAACGCCTTGGCTACTAGAGCCGCTAGTGCGAGGCGCCCGCTGCCGTGGTGTACTGCGCGCGGCGAGCGGATTCGGCGAAATAATTTCGTTCGCGCAGGCCGTGATAGATGCGGCCGGCGATTTCGGAGGCATGCGGACCGCTAACCGCTCGGCTGCCTCCGCGAATCAATACGACTAGCACGATTTTCGGATGCGCCTGGTCAGCATAAGAAACGAACCAGCCGAGGCGTCCACCGAGCGATTCGTCGTTGCAAGTGCCGGTCTTGCCGAGAGCCTGCTCGCCATCCGGATCGTAGCTTTGCTTCGCGGTGCCATACATCACGGCAGCCAACATGCCTTCGCGCAAATCGGGCAGCAACGGAGCGATATCGAGTTGCTGGCGCACGCGCGGCTGAAAATTTTGGCGCGCTTCTTCGCTGCGCGGATATTGCAAGTAATACTGCGTGCCGCCATTCGCGAGCGTGGCTACCAGCGACGCTAGCTGCAAAGGAGTGAGGCGAATGCCTTCTCCGAAACTGGACATGCGCGCGACGCCGCCGTACGCCGGAGGCACCGAAGGCACAAGGCCGGGCTGCTCTTCGGGAATGTTGTAACCGGCTCGCTCGCCCAAGCCAACCAATCGCGCGTATTGATGGACGCGCTGGAAACCCAGGCGCGTGCCGACTTGTTCAAAATAGACATTATTGGAATGCGCCATCGCTTCGGTGAGGTCCATATAGCGGCGATGGCCCACTTGCAGCATGGTGTCGCGAGTGATTACGCCTTCTTGCAATCCGGCCAGAGCGATCACCGGCTTGATCGTCGAACACGGCTCGAATCCGGAAGAGAAAGCCATCTTCTGATTGACGATCGTGAGGATGCGGCCGGTGGAAGGATCCATCGCGAGCACCGAGCCATTCGCATGGCCCAGCGCGTCCACCGCAACCTGGCGGATTACCGGATCGTCGTACGTCGCATCATCATTCTTGGTTGGATCGCCGTACGCCGAAACGCCCGATTTTTTGTGGCGGGTGCGCGTAGTGGAATTTGCAGGCGCCGCTCCCGCTGCGACTGCGAAGGTCCCCGCGAGAAAAAGGCAAATGACAGGTACAAACTGTCTAACTGCTGGGCTAGGTTGCATCGAGTCCTGTATCGGCGCGTGAATCGCATACTGCAGCCGAGTGAATATCAGTTTACGGAAGTAACACAGGAGAGTGCAACTGCTAAGGAGGGCAGCGTTCCTGCCCGGCATACTGGACCAAAGGACAGATGTGAGGCGCCACAGAAAACGCGCACACAGGGGGAGGCGGCAAAAGGCCGCCCCGCATCCGGTGTGAAGCGATTCGTGCGCTGAAACTGCGGTTCTGTGGACTAGCGGCTAGAGCGGCTCTGCGACGAAGCCGTGGCGGCGGCCGCTTTCGGTGGCTGCTTGGCGGCATCCGTGGCCAGTTTTTGCGCCTCGGCGGAGGGCTTGCCGTTTCCATCGGCTGGAACAGCGGGATGGGCAAGCAAGCCTAGCGCCTTGCGCAGATCGTGCTCGATCTTGCCGCGGATGTCGGTGTTTTCCTTCAGGAAAACTCGGGCATTTTCGCGGCCTTGGCCGAGGCGTTCGCTCTTGTATGAAATCCAGGTGCCGGATTTTTCCAGCAGTCCGTTGGTAACGCCGAGGTCAATCAAATCGCCTTCGCGCGAGACGCCCTCGCCGTAAATGATGTCGAACTCGGCTTCGCGGAACGGCGCGGCAACTTTGTTTTTTACGATCTTCGCGCGGGTACGCGAGCCGATGACGCGATCACCTTCCTTGATCGCCTGAATGCGCCGGATATCCACGCGAATCGAAGCGTAAAACTTCAGCGCGCGGCCGCCCGTAGTGGTTTCAGGATTGCCGAACATCACGCCGATCTTCTCGCGGATCTGGTTGATGAAGATGAGGCAGGTCTTCGATTTCGATACGATGGCGGTAAGCTTGCGCAGCGCTTGCGACATCAAGCGCGCCTGCAGACCCATCTGCGCGTCGCCCATATCGCCTTCCAGTTCAGCGCGCGGCACCAAGGCCGCTACCGAGTCCACCACAATAATGTCCACGGCGTTCGAACGAATCAGCGCCTCGGCGATTTCGAGCGCCTGTTCGCCGTTGTCCGGCTGCGACACGAGCAAGTTGTCCACGTCCACGCCCAGCTTGCGCGCGTAGGAAGGATCCAGCGCGTGCTCGGCGTCAATGAAGGCCGCCTGGCCGCCCAGCTTTTGCGCCTCGGCAATCACATGCAGAGTGAGGGTGGTCTTGCCGCCGGACTCCGGGCCGTACACTTCGATCACGCGTCCGCGCGGGAAACCACCGACGCCCAGCGCCGCGTCAATCGAGATCGAACCGGTGGGGATCACGTTCACGGGAACGAGAACATCCTTGTTCCCGAGGCGCATGATCGAGCCTTTGCCGTACTGCTTTTCAATCTGCGAGATTGCCAAATCCAGGTTTTTTGACTTTTCGTCGTTCACAGTGCCACCTCAAGAGGACTATCTGTTTGGTCTTAGCTGGAGACCGAGGCGGAGTGAGTTTAACACTGAGTGCCCGTTCCCGACTCGGTCATTTCGAGAGTCATAATATCACTAGGCGAACAAAAAGCAAAAGGTATTTTTACCCATAGTATCAATACTTGTAGAAGCCGCGGCCGGATTTGCGGCCTAGCCAGCCGGCGGCTACGTATTTGCGCAACAGGGGGCAGGCGCGATATTTGGGATCGCCGAAGCCGGTTTGCAGAACTTCGAGGATATTTACGCAGACGTCGAGGCCGATGAAATCGGCAAGCTCCAGCGGGCCCATCGGATGGTTCATGCCCATTTTCATCACCGCGTCCACTGCTTCGGGAGTGGCGACGCCCTCCATAACCGCGAAGGCGGCTTCATTGATCAGCGGCATCAGCACGCGATTGGAGACGAAGCCCGGCGCGTCGTTCACGGCGACGGGCTTTTTCTCGAGCTTCTCGCATAGCTGCGTTGTGGTCTGAAACGTGCCGTCGTCGGTGGCCAAGCCGCGGATTACTTCCACCAGCGCCATGATCGGCACGGGATTCATGAAATGCATGCCGATGAATTTCTCCGGGCGCGAAGTTTGTGCAGCGAGCTGCGTAATGGAAATTGAAGATGTGTTGGTTGCAAGAATCACGCCGGGCTTGAGCACCGTGTCCACATCTTTCAGAACGCGAAGTTTCAGATCGAGCTGTTCGGGAACGGCTTCGATGGCGAAATCGGCGGCGGCCAGGGCGGAGACTTCTGTAGTGGGCTGGATGCGCGAGAGTGTGACCGGCTTGTCGGCGGCGGTGATTTTTTCTTTCTTCACTTCGCGGTCGAGGTTCTTGGCAATGGTTTCCAGACCGCGTTCGAGAAACCGTGCTTCGACGTCACGCAGAATCACGCTGTAACCGGCGCGGGCAAAGACGTGGGCGATGCCGTTGCCCATGGTGCCGGCGCCGAGCACGGCAATTTTCTTAATTTGGTCGAGTGACATAGGTGCTGATGATAATGGAAGTTGAGGAGTTAAAGGAAGCGAAGGAAGTTGCGGAAGCTGCGGCGCATCAAGCAGTGGGGCGCCAGCGGCGAAGCTGTGACGGCTTCGAGGCGAGCGCGAGCCAGGCAATCAGCGACGCCAGTTTTTCGTCCTGCGACCAAGGCGCGCCGAGGGGACGGCCAAGATCGGCGATGCGGCGCGTGAGAATGCTCGGCGTCAGGCGCAGCACACGCGATGCCTCGTTCAACAGTTCGCGTTCCTTCGCAGTCTTGCTCAAAAGGCCGCAGCGGGCGCTAGCATCGAGCAGCGCTTCGCGAAAGAGTTCACCATCGGCGGTGTGAATCAGTGCGTGGGATGCCAGGATATCCGGCAGGCTCGGCACCGGCCTTCCTGAAGCGAGAACGAGTCCGCAACGCGCAAGCCGATAGCCCTGCGCCTGCAGACTTTCCTGGACTTTCCGGATCGCGCGATAGGCGAGGCTTCGCGCTTCAGTCTGAACGCTGAAGATAAAGGCGCGGGCTTCGTCGAGCGGCAGATTCTTCGCCGTATGGTACGGCTGTCGAAAACGGTAGGTAAAAGTTTTCACCAAGTGAATTCGCTGCCGCGCTAGAACGCACGGCGCACCTCTGGCTAAGGAGAGCGCAACCAGAGCGGTCCAGCCAGAGTGCGCCCGGAATCCGAGGGCTGCCGACTTCAAATTGCCTCCCTGGCGGCGAAATGTCGTGACAACGCGGAAGATGCAGAGGCGCTAAAGGAAACATAAGAGGTGGAGGATCGTCAAGCAAATCGGTTCAGGAATCGCTCTGCCACGAGAGCATCAATTTCTTTCTTGCGACGCAGGAATCGGTAAGAAGCCGCCGCTACGGAAGCTCGATGGCGAGCGCTACGGCGTTGCCGCCGCCGAGGCAGAGGGCTGCGATGCCGCGCTTTAGATTGCGGCGCTGCAATTCATAGAGCAGCGTGACCAGGACACGAGCGCCGGATGCGCCGATGGGATGGCCTAACGCTACGGCGCCGCCGTTGACGTTTACTTTTTCGGGGTTGAGCTTTAGCACACGGGTTACGGCGATGGCCGCCACCGCGAACGCTTCGTTCAGTTCATAGAGGTCCACATCTCTGTCGCGGTCCCAGCCGGTCTTCTGCAACAGCTTTTCGACGGCTTCCACCGGCGCCATCATTACCCATTTGGGCTCGACGCCGCTGACGGCTTGCGCGACGATGCGCGCCATGGGCTGCTTTCCGAAGCGCGCGGCATTTTTTTCGCTGGTGACGATCACGGCCGCGGCGCCGTCGTTGGTTCCGGGCGCGTTCCCGGCTGTTACCGTGCCGTCTTTCTTGAATGCGGGCTTCAGCTTCGCGAGAATCTCCAGTGAAGTGTCCTCGCGCGGCGATTCGTCCGTCTTAATGATGACGGGCTCACCCTTTTTCTGCGGAATTTCCACCGGGACGATTTGCGCGCTAAAAAAGCAGGACTTCATCGCACGGATCGCTTTCTGGTGGCTCTCGAACGCGAACTTATCCTGTTCCTCGCGCGAGATTTTATATTTTTCCGCGACCAGCTCGCCGGTTACACCCATGTGAAAATTTTCGTACACGTCCCACAGACCGTCGTTGATCATGGAATCAATCATTTCCTGATTGCCCAGGCGGAAGCCGCTGCGCGCGCCTTTCAGAAGGTACGGACAGTTGGACATGGATTCCATGCCGCCGGCGACGACCACTTCGGATTCGCCGAGCTGCACCGCTTGCGCGGCGAGGCCGACGGCTTTCAATCCGGAGCCGCAAACTTTGTTGATAGTCATGGCCGCCACGCGCGGGTCGAGGCCGCCGCGCAACGCGGCCTGACGCGCGGGATTCTGGCCGAGGCCCGCCTGGACGACGTTGCCCAAAATCGCTTCGTCAACTTGATTTGGCTCGATGCCAGCGCGGCGCACTACTTCGCTCACGACTTTCGCGCCAAGCTCCGTTGCCGCGAGCGGCGAGAGGCCACCCATGAACTTTCCGATGGGCGTGCGCACGGCGCTTAGGATGACAGGTCGTTCCATGATGGTTGCTCCTTCGGGCTTACTCGGCCGGAAATAGAAGTATAAGCGCCGCGCGAAATGCGGTCAATTTCGCTGGCGTCGGTAGTCTCGTTGCATCCTGTAGCCCCCCGCGAGACTGACGGCCAATGAAAGCAGACGAGAAACAACACCGGAGAAGCGGTGGGCCTTCGCCTTCCGTTCGCCCATGGAGAACTCTGTTAAGATAGTCGTGCGAGAATTGCAATCCATGAAAGGCAACGAAAATTCGGAGCGGAATGCCGGACTGAATCCAGCGCAACGCGCCGCTGTAGAGCACGGTGATGGCCCGCTATTGGTGGTGGCGGGCGCGGGGACAGGCAAAACGCGCGTGATCGTTGAGCGGATTCGTAATTTGCTGGAGACGAATCCGGAGCTGGCCGGCGAGAGCATCCTGGGGCTTACGTTTACCGACAAGGCCGCCGGCGGGATGAAGCACCGGGTGGTGAAAGCGATCGGCGAACGCGCCGAGGGCGTGTGGCTCAGCACATTTCATAAATTTTGCCTGGAAAAGATTCTGCAGGCGACGAATCCGGATTCGCAGCCGCTGGATGAAATTGACCACAAGATTTTGTTGCGGCGGCACATTGGCGAGCTCGACCTGAAACATTTTCGCAGGCTGCAGGATCCGGGCGAATTCATCAGCGACTTCGTGAAATTCTTTTCGCGCTGCCAGGATGAGCTGGTGACGCCGGAGGACTACGAACGATTTGTCGCGGGGCTGCGCAAGAAGCACGAAGCCGGCAAGAAATCGCTGGAATCGGACGCGCTGGAAATCGCCGAGGATGAAGTGGCGCGGCAGGAGGAATTGGCGCGCGTCTATCGCGTCAGCGAGCGGCTGCTGCGCGAACGCAATCTGCTGACGTTCGGCGAACAACTTTTACATGCTGTACAGAGGTTGCGCAGCGACTCAGCGCTGCTGCAGCAGATGCGCGAGCAGTACCGCTACATTCTGGTGGACGAATTTCAGGATACCAATATCGCCCAGCTTGAACTGCTGTGGCTGCTGGCGGGCGAACGCCGCAACATCGTCGCGGTGGGCGATGATGACCAGGCGATTTACCGGTTCCGCGGCGCGTCGTTTGGCAGCTTCACGATTTTTCTGAAGCGCTTCTGCGGCGTCGCGGATGCGAAGCTTGGTCCCACAACGAAGAAATTCCTGGTTTCGCTTTCGCAGAATTACCGCTCGACGCAGCGCATCCTGCGCGTGGCCGGCGAAGTGATCCGGCACAACGAAAAATCTCCGCTGCTGCCTCCCAAATCGCTGACCACCGAGAATCGCGAAGGCGAAAAAATCCGCATCGCGGAATTTGGCATGCCTGAGGAAGAAGCGCACTGGGTCGCTTCCGAAATCGAGCGGCTACACGCGGCGGGCGCGCCCTGGCGCCACTTCGCCGTGCTATACCGCAAACACACGCACCGGGAAAAACTGGTGGATGAATTGCGCAGGCGGGAAATTCCGTTTGTGATTCGCAAGTTATCGATTTTATCCAGCACGCTGGTGCGCGATTTGCTGGCGTGGCTGCGGCTGATCGTGGTGCCGGGAGACAACGTGGCCTGCGCGCGGGTGCTGGCCGCGCCGTACTGGGGCCTGGAACCTCGCGACCTGGTGCGCCTGGCGGAACGCGCCGAAAAAAATCACCGCAGGCCGCTGGGCGACGAACTGGAAACGGCACAGAACGAAGCGCCATTCAACGAGCGCGGGCGGCTCGGCGAACTGGTGCAGCTGTTGAATCAGCTGCGTCAGAGTGCGAAGCGCGTCAGCGCGACGGAATTGCTGGACGAGTTGATTGCCGGGCTGGCACTGGCACCGCTGCCCTCGGATCAGGATCGCTACTACCTCGATCGCTTCGTGAAGTTCGTGAAAGAGTGGGAGCGCAAGAGCGAAGAAAAACAGCTGCGCCATTTCATCGAATACCTCGCCTATTTTTACGAAGCGGGCGGCGACATCACGCTGGAGGAAGAACTTTCCGATGACGCCGTGCAATTGATGACCGTACATTCCGCGAAAGGACTGGAATTTCCGCACGTTTTCATACTGCGCGTCTCGAAGAACGACTTCCCTTCCGGCGTGCGCAAAGCGGTCTTCGAATTTCCGCCGGAGCTGATGAAAGAAGAGCAGCCCAAGTTTGATTTTCAGATGCAGGAAGAGCGGCGACTGTTCTACGTGGCGCTCACACGCGCGGAGCGGCAACTGACGCTTTCGACTCTGGTGAACAAACGCAAAAAGCCCTCGCCGTTTCTCGATGATTTTCTGGCGAATGCGAAAATCAAAACGCTGGACACACAACAACTCACACCGAAAGTTCACGTGCCGCTCGCCGTGGAGACGGCCGGGCCCGAGGCCAATTCGAGCGACCCCGCGCAATTATTTCCTCCGGGCGGTGAGCCATCGCGGGCGTATTCGCGGGTGGCATTGTGGGCCAAGGCCTTTCATCCTCCGCGTCCCGAGCCGCTGCAATTGAGCGCTTCGGCGATTGATGCTTACGACCGCTGCCCGATGCGCTACATGTTCCAGTATGTTTGGGGCATTCGCGGCGGCGCGCACGCCATGGCCACTTTTGGCAATGTGATGCACCGGACCATCAAGGAATTCGTGGCGGAATGCGGCAAGCGCAAAAAAGTTTCCCTGGAGGAAGTTCTCGGGATTTACGATCGCGAATGGTCCGCCGCGGGATTCATTGACGACTATCACGAAGAGGAATATCGCAAGGCGGGACGCGACCAGCTCGAGGCGTTTCATCGCAGCTACAGCGGGGCGCCGGCTGACGTGCTGTACCAGGAAAAGACCTTCGAGCTTTCGCTGGAGCACGACGTGATTGTCACGGGGCGAATGGACCAGGTGAACCGCCTCGACGGAGATCGAGTCGAGATTATTGATTACAAAACCGGCAGGCCGAAGGACGCGAAGGCCGCGGCGAAAGATTTGCAGCTTGGCGTGTACGCGCTGGCGGCGGAAGAAGTGCTCGACCTCGATCCGGTGCGGCTGGTGTTCTACAATCTGATGACGAATGAAGCTGTGGCCGCGACGCGCGATGCCAAAGCGCTGAAAGAAACCAGGGAAAAAATCGCGGAAGTGGCGGACTTGATTCGCGCGCGCGAATTTTCCGCGAAGCCGGGATTTGGCTGCGGTTTCTGCGACTACAAACCACTGTGCCCCGCGCACGAGCAGTTGATTTCGATCCGGACAGCCCAACCGCAAGCGGGCTCGCGCGAAAATACAGACTCCTAGCGACGCTTGAAGTGGCGCGTTGCACGAGGATCGTCAGCGTACAACAAAACGGGGCGTCGCGATTTCTCGTGACGCCCCGTTTCATTTCCCGATTGGGCTTCTCTGCCTGACTAAGCCCGGGATGTTCCGCGCATGAACTACTGTGGAACATTCTCCCCGCGATTCAGCTGCGCAGCAAAATTCACAACGCGCTTGATTCGCTTCGTCAATCTATAAAGGCCGCCGACGTTGAAGTCAAGCAGAAAAACTTCCGCGCGAACACAATTTATGAAACTGTGGCGCGCGAAAAACCGCCGCGCACAAAAAATTTAGTGCAATCCGCTCTGGTAATAACCCTGGCGCGCGGTTACGTCGAGGTCGGGGCGGCGCACGCGCACTTCGATGCTGTGAAAATCCTTGCTGCGATCGGTATCTTGCGGTTGAAACGTGATGGTGTACTGGTTGCGCGCCTGCTCGGTGACCGAAGCGTAGAGATTTTCGAGGCCGCGATCTTTTCCCGCGTAAAAGGTGTCACCGCCAGTGGATGTGGCGTATCGCTCCAGCCGCGAGCTTTCCTTCTGGCCGAGCGCGTGGCCCACCGAAATGGAATAAACCGAGACATCGGACTTCTGCAAGAGCTGCAAAGTCTGGTCCAGCGTGTGTTCGTTGGTGCGGGAATTATTTCCGTCCGAAATCAGGAAAATAATTTTGCGGCGATCGCGCCCGCGGCTCTTGAGCATCTCGCCCGCCGCGTACACCGCGTCGTCCATGTCCTTATCCTGTTTCTGCTGCTGGACGCCGAGCGTCGTCGGCGCTCCAGTTTCCAGCGAATGTCCGTTCGATGTTGCGCCAGCCGTTAAGGGACCGCCTATGGGCGAGCCCGGGTAGTGGGAATGAAGGTCCAGACGCTTGAGCTGCGTGAACAACAGGTCGTTGTTGAAAGAAAATTCCGAGACAGTGTTGGGAAATTGATCGTAGGTCACGATTGCTACTTCATCGTTGGGCCCGAAACCGCCGGAGATGGCGGTTAAACTTTTTTGCACTTGGTCGGCGGACTTAATCGAGAGGTCGTCGTCAATCAGCACGACGGCAGACAGCGGATAAGGATCGGAGGTAAAGTAAACGATTTGTTGTTCCACGTTGTCGCAGAACACTCGGAATTCGTCGCGCTGCAGGTCGCCGATCAACTGGCCGTCGCGATTTTTCACCGTGACCGGAACGATCACCAGGTTTGTGCGGACTTTAAGAACTTGCCGCGTGTCCTGACCTGTCTTGGGATTCTGTTGCTTCGCCAGAGGTGGCGGCGCGGGTTGCGACTGCCCTGTCTGCGGCTGCGGCGTCTGCACCGGCGGAGCCTGCGCCGGAGAGGCGGGTTTTGGGGGGGGCGCGAGTTGCCCCGGCTGCACGGGCGGCTTGGATTCCTGCTGCTGCGATCCCGGGACGGTGGACTGCCCAGCCGCCGCAAGAGCGCCGAAAAGTAATACAATACCCAGCGTCGAAATTAATCGCGTCATCAGAGCTTCTCGATTCGGCCGGACGGCACCATTTTGAAGTCCTGCTTTCGTTTCGCACCGGGCTGCTTTCGCGAACATCCGCTGGCGCGCTCGGTGCATCGTATCAGACGCTACCGATTCCAGGGAGATTATACAATGCGGCTGACCAGCCTCGCGGCGGGCATTTTCACAATTGCGTTGGCAGGATACATAGGCGTTACGACGGAAGCGTCGGCTAGGGGCGCGGCGCAGCCGAATGCGCACGCGCGGGCCACGCAACCAACGGGACAACCAGCGGGCGAGCCATCCAGCCAGCAGAATGTGCCGCAAGATCAGGGGCAGGGGCCTCTCAAAGTTCAGACCAACGTAGTGAACGTGTTCGCGACGGTGCGGAACAAGCAGCACGGCATCGTTTCCGACCTGACCAAGGACGATTTCAAGATCACCGAAGACGGCGTAGAGCAAAAGGTGGAATTTTTCTCGAGAGAAGTGAATATGCCCATCACGCTGGGCTTGCTGATTGATACCAGCGCCAGCATGGATCGTATGATTGACGCCGAACAGGATGCCGCTTCCCGGTTCCTGCGCGAAGTAATGCGCCCGAAGGACGAAGCAATGGTGATTACCTTCGACTTCGACGTGGACCTGCTCGCCGATTTCACTCAGGACACTTCGGTGCTCGCCAGTGCGATTCGCCGCGCGCGCGTGAATTCAGTGGGCGGAGGCGGCGTGGTGACGCCCGGCACAATTCCGCAAGGCAGCAACGCGGGGGGCACGGATCTATACGACGCTATTTACCTGGCCTGCCACGATGAACTGGCCACCGAAGCGGGACGCAAGGGCGTGATTATTCTCACCGACGCAGAGGATACCGGCAGCAAATTGCGCATGCAGGACGCTATTGAGGCCGCGCAGCGTTCGGACGCCGTGATTCACATTTTGCTGATCAGCGATCGCATGGCGACTTTCGGCACTGGCCCCGGCGTGGCGCACCGCATGGCCGAGGACACTGGCGGACGCGTGATTGACGTGCACAACGAAAAATCGCTGGAAAAGGCTTTCGACGAAATTTCCGAGGAACTGCGCTCCCAGTACGTGCTGGGCTACTATCCGCTCAACCTCAAGCGCGATGGCAGCTTCCGCAAAATCCAAGTGACGGTTAACCGCCCCGACGTGAAGGTTCTGGCGCGCAAGGGTTATTACGCGCCGTTTAAATAAGACCGCTCTTAGAAAGCCAGCTGCTCACGTGCGATTTGATTGTAAGAATGTTCCCGGCTCACTTGCCTGGAGACGGCGGCACTGTGGGTGACGTAGCGTAATAACCTTTGCGGGTGCGCACGTTCAGGCCCTTGCGGTCTGTCTGCACGTCAATCTTGCGATATTTTCCCGTGGACTGGGGATTCGAGGGCGAATACGCAATAAAATACTGGCTGCGCAGCTCGGTTCCAATATCCACGAAAGATTGCGCCAGGTCATCCACCTTATAGGGATAGAAAACCCGCCCGCCGCTCTGGTCCGCAAATTCCTCCAGAACTTTGTCGCCGCCTTCCACGTGCATCTTGCGCGGCTTGTCGCCGTCAATGGCCAGCCAGTCGGTATTGGTGCTGACGCAATAAATCGCGGCCTCAGCGCGGATGGCCGCTTCCACGGATTCACTCAGCGCGTGATCGCTCAGGTTGTCGTCGCCGTCGCTGATCACAATCAGCACCCGGCGAACTTCAGGATTCGGCCCCTTGGGGAGCGGCGGATTGGAAAGTTTTTCGGCCGCGCGATAAATGGCGTCGTCCAGCGCGGTGCCGCCTCCGGCGCGCTGTTTACGAATCGCATCGGAGAGCAGCGCGAGGTCGCCAGTGTAATCCTGAATCACTTCCGGCTCGTTGTCGAAAGTCATCAGGAACGCCAGGTCCTTGTTTCTGCGGATCACGTGCTGCAGAAAGTCGTTGGCCGCTTCCTTTTCGAATTCCAGACGCGGGCGGATGCTATTGGAAGTGTCCAGCAGGATGCCGATGCGCAACGGCAGGTCAGTGTCACGCCCGAAGTAGCGAATTTCCTGCGGCGCGCCATCTTCCAGAACTTTGAAATCGGCTTCATCGAGGTCGGTTACGAATTCGTGGCGGCGATCCATTACGGTGGCGACGAGGTGCACCAGGCCTGTGGTGGAGACGATCGGTGGAGTGGCGGCCTGCGCTCCTGCAGGCTTCGAGGGGTTCTGCTCGGGATTCTGCGCCGGCGCATCGCTGGAAGTGGCGGGCGGAGGTGGCGGTGGCGGCACCTGCGATGGACTTTGTTGCGCGTGGGCGGCGCCTGCGAAAAACAGGAGCAGCGCGGACAATGACAATATCGAACGCGAAGCAATCGCACGCAGAGTTTTCACGCGAAATATCATAGGTAATCCCGCAACGCGGCGTCAATCCCACCGGGCGCCGATTTCGTCAGCGAGCCGAGAGTCCGCAGATACGTCAGCAACTCTGGCGGCAGAGGCGCGCGAAATTCCATTCGCAGGCCCGTGCGGGGATGCTCTAGTGCGATGCGCGCGGCGTGGAGAAAGTTGCGTCCGAGCGAAGGCAACAGCTCGCGACCGATTGACTCCTGATGTGGCGCTCCGTAGAGCGTGTCGCCTACTACCGGCAGCGCCAGCGCCGAAAAATGCACGCGAATCTGGTGCGTGCGACCCGTGTGCAGGTCCGCTTCAATCAATGAAAACGTGCCTAGGCGCAAAAGCAGGCGCCAATCGGTGCGCGCTTCGCGGCCTTCGCTGCGGCGGGCAGTCATGCGCGAGCGTCGGCGCAGGTCGCGCGCCACGGGCAGCTCGATGCGTCCTTTTTCACCTTTTGCATTGCCGTGTAACAGTGCGATGTAAGTCTTCTGGACGCGGCGCTCACGAAATTCTTCCACCAGCTTCAGATGGGCCGCGTCGTTGCGCGCAATCACCATCGCCCCGGAAGTTCCTTTGTCAAGGCGATGCACGATTCCGGGACGCAGCGGGACGCCGACGCTGGAGAGTCCTCTTTCGACGCCGAAGCGATGCAGCAGCGCGGCGACTAGCGTGCCGGTATCCGCGCCTGCGCCGGGATGAACGATCATTCCGGCTGGTTTGTTCACGATGGCGATGTCTTCGTCCTCGTAAAGAATGCTGAGCGGAATATTTTCGGCTTCCACGCCCGGCAGCGGAGGCGCGGGAATTTCGACGGTGATGGTTTCTCCGGATTCCAGGTGATGCGAGGGTTTCTTCGTGATGCCGCTGACGAGCACGCGGCCTTCGTCAATCAGCGTCTGCACGTGCGTGCGGCTCACATCCGGGAATTGTGCGGCGAGAAAGCGGTCCAGGCGCTGGCCAGCGTTGTCTTCCGTTACCACGAATTCGTGGTGACGGACAGAATCGCCCGGTGCGTCGAAATTGTCGCCAGTACCGGTGTCGGAATAATCGTGCATGAAGGAATTCGTTGGTCCTGTTGCGCGCTGCGGGCGACCTTCACCTTCGGAGCAGTCCCGTCGGCGTGGCCAGCCCTAGTCGCCGGCTGCGGCGCGCACCGTGGTCACCGGCTGAATCGGCGCCTTACCTTGCAGCCCGCGCCACCAGAGGAATGCGCCGGTGAGGATCAACACCAGACTGGTGATCTGCATCAGCGACACGCTGTCGTGAAACATCATGGTGCGTCCGGGATCGCCACGAAAAAATTCAATGATGCCGCGCTCGGTGCCATACAAAATCATGTACGCGCCAAAAATCTCGCCGACAAAGCGCTGCCGTTTTCCCAGCCACATCAGGAAAAGAAAATTCAAAAACTCCAGACCAGCTTCGTACAGCTGCGTCGGATGCAGATGAACTCCCAGCGGCGTGCCGGCCAACTGCTCGGCCATGGGATTTTTGAACACGACTCCCCATGCCACTGTTGTTGGCTTGCCATAGCAGCAACCCGCCGCGAAACATCCTAGCCGGCCGATGGCGTGGCCGATGGGCAGTGCGGCGGCGCAAGTATCGAGCGTGGGCAGCAGCGGCATTTTCTGGAAATGGGTGTACAGCAGAATCGTCAGCACGCCCCCGACGACGCCGCCGTAAAAAGTGCCGCCCGATTGAAACGTGGCTACGCTGAAAATGTAGCGCGGGTTCGCCATGTAAAAATCCCAGGCGCTCAAGATGAGCCAGATTTTAGCCACCAGCAGCGCAACCAGGACGAAATATATCCCCATATTCCACAATTTGTCGGGATCAATGCCCGCGCGCGGCGCCTGGCGGCGGCCATACCACAGGCTGATCAGCACGCCGGTAGCGACCAACACGCCGTAGGAATAAATCGGGATGCCGAAGAAATTGAAAAGTATTGGATGCATGCCTATGCCGGCTCCTGATTAGGATGCGCCTGCTCGCGAAAGAGTTCCAGCACCACCAGCGCGGCGCCGAGCACGATCGCGGAATCCGCCAGATTAAATGTGTACCAGTGATGCGCGCCGATATGGACGTCAATGAAGTCCGTGACGCTGTGGCGCAGAAAGCGATCAGCCACATTTCCCAGCGCTCCGCCCAGAATCAGCGCAAGGCCGCACTCGCCCAAGCGTCCGCCGGCGCGGCCGGTGGCGAGCAACCAGAGCAACATGGCGATCACGGCCACGGAAAAAGTGATCAGCAGCGGACCTCTCCACGGATTTTCGGAATCGGCAAAGAGGCCGAATGCGACTCCGGGATTGGTGGTGTGCACCAGGTTCAACAGGCCGGGAATCACGACGCGCAGCGAGCCTACCGCCGTATATTTTTCCACCGCGTGCTTGCTGAGCTGGTCTGCAGCTAGCGCGCCCAGCGAAATGATTCCCAGCGCAGGTCCACGAAAAGTTGAAGCACTAGCCATCAGGACTGCGAACTCCCGGAAGCCAGGCCGCCCTCGCGTTCGATTTCTTGCAGCGCGGCGACGCAGCGTTCGCAGATTGCAGGGTGGTACTCGGCGTTTTCGCCGACGTGCGTGGAATAATTCCAGCAGCGCTCGCATTTTTTGCCAAGCGCACGCTCCACACGAATCTGCAAGCCATCGATGCCACTCGGCGCCGCGCCCTGTGTTGCGCTGTCAGCGATTTCCACCTGCGACACGATGAAAAGCCCGGGCAAATACGGCGCGTAGTTACGCAGCAGCGCGGCCAATTCGGCGTTTGCCGCAAGCGTGACGCGCGCTTCGAGGCCGGAAGTGATCGTCTTCGCGGCGCGCACCGGCTCGAGCGCTTTCAACACTTCCTCGCGGACTTGCAGCAGGCGATCCCACTGCTTCGCATGCGCCTCGTCCAGGACGCGTTCGAGTTCCGCTGCGGCCGGGAACGTTGCCATATGCACGCTGACCGGCTCGGATGAAGCGCGTGGCAGATGCTTCCACACTTCTTCGGCGGTGAACACGGTAATCGGAGCGATCAGCCGCAACAAAGTGCCGGCGATGCGATACACCGCGGTCTGCGCCGAACGTCGGCCGAGACTTTTTGGCGCGAACGTGTACAGGCGATCCTTCAGCACGTCGAAATAAAACGAGCTGAGGCCCACGGTGCAGAAATCGTGCAGCGCATGATAGACGCGATGAAATTCGAAGTTGTCGTACCACTCGCGGCACTCGCGCGCCAGAGCGCCGGTACGCCGCAGCATCCACGCGTCCATTTCCCACAGGTCTGCATCGGCCACGGAATCGCGCGCCGGATCGAAATCGTATAAATTGCTGAGCGCGAAGCGGAACGTGTTGCGAATCTTGCGATAGGCTTCCGCGAGCTGCGTCATCATCGCTTCGGAAATGCGCACGTCCGCGGTGTAATCCTGCGAGACGACCCAAATTCGCAGCAGATCCGCTCCCCACTTCGCGCAGATTTCCGCGGGATAGATGGCATTGCCGAGCGATTTGGACATCGGCGCGCCTTTTTCGTCCAGCGTCCAGCCGTGGGTCACGACTTCTCGATACGGCGCAGCATTGCGCGTGCCGATCCCTACTAGCAGCGAACTTTGGAACCATCCGCGATACTGATCCGGACCCTCGAGGTATACGTCAGCCGGCCAGCGCTGATTGTCGCGCGTCAGCACCGCCAGATGCGTCGAGCCGGACTCGAACCATACATCCAGAATGTCGGTTTCCTTGCGCCACTTCGCGTGACCGCAAGAGCACTTCGTTCCGGGCGGAAGCAACTCTTCGGCCGTGCGCGTGAACCATACGTCCGCGCCTTCGCGTTCGAAAAACGGAAGTACGTGACGCAACGCGACGGGATCCTTAAGCTGGAGGCCGCACGCATCGCAATAAAAAACAATCAGCGGCACGCCCCAGAAGCGCTGGCGAGAAATGCACCAGTCCGGGCGTCCCGCGATCATTTCGCGCATGCGTTCGCGGCCCCATGCAGGGAGCCACTTCACTTTTTCAATTTCCTCGAGGGCGCGCGGGACGTAGCGCCGGTGCTTTCGGCGCGGGAATAGCGGCGGAACCGGCATCCATCTGAATAAACCACTGCTCGGTGGCGCGGAAAATCACCGGATTGTGGCAGCGCCAGCAATGCGGATAGCTGTGCGTGATTTTCTTCTCGCCGACGAGCATGTCGCGCTTCTTCAGCAGCTCGATGACGATGGGATTCGCTTCGAACACAGTCTTGCCTTGGTATTCCGGCAAGCCTTCGATGAAGCGGCCGTCGTCGTCCTGCGGGGCGTAGGATTCCAGCCCATATTTTTGGCCAGTCCGGAAGTCGTCCGCGCCGTGGCCTGGAGCGGTGTGCACGATGCCGCTGCCCTGATCGAGCGTCACGTAATCGGCGAGTACACCGGGAACCTGCGTATCGAGAAACGGATGCTGGAACAAAATGCCTTCGAATTTCGCGCCTTTCCAAGTCGCGTGCACTGCGTGAACTTCGATGTGCAGTTCGGACTCCAGCGCATTCACGCGCTCTTTCGCCAGGAGCAATTTCCCGGCAGAGGTGTCCGCCACGACGTATTCGTAGTCCGGGTGAAACGCCAGAGCGCGATTCGCGGGCAGCGTCCAAGGCGTAGTGGTCCAGATCAAGGCGCTGACGTCGCCATCGAGTCCCAGCGCTTTCGCTTTTTCCCCAGCGACTACCGGGAACCGCACCCAGATGGAAGGACTGGTGTGGTCCTCGTATTCCACTTCGGCTTCAGCCAGCGCGGTGCGGTCGAAAATGCACCAGTACACGGGCTTCAGGCCGCGGTAGACGTAACCTTTCTCGTAAAAATCGAGAAACGCGCCGGCGATGGATGCCTCATCGCGTGCGTCCATCGTGAGATACGGCCGGTCCCACTGGCCTAGAACTCCGAGGCGCTTGAATTCGACTTTGTGCTTTTCGACAAACCCCGCCGCGAACTGGCGGCACATCCGGCGAAACTCCGCAGCCGGGACCTTGCTGGTCTTGCCGCCCAGCTCCTTTTCGACTTTCGTCTCGATTGGCAGACCGTGACAATCCCAACCAGGAATGTACGGCGCGCGAAAGCCAGACATGGTCTTGGACTTCACAATCATGTCTTTCACAACTTTATTCAGCCCGGTTCCCAGATGGATTTCGCCGGTGGGATACGGCGGCCCATCGTGCAGCACAAATAGCGGAGCATCCGCGCGCGATTCCAGAATGCGGTAATACAAACCTTGAGCTTCCCAGGCAGCGAGTTGCTCCGGCTCGCGCTCGGGCAGCTTGGCTTTCATGGGAAAATCCGTCTTCGGAAGATTTAGCGTACTTTTCAAGTCCACAGGTTTAGCCATCTCTAGGGGTTCGGAAGCCTTTCTATCAAGCGAGATAGAATTGCGCGCGGGGCAGCTGAAACACATGGCTCCATGACCGGTACAGCGAAGCGCAGTTGTGAGTTGCTGCACAACGAAACTTGCAACTCGTATGTTACAATGGTTTTTAGACGATGTCAGCCGCGCCCGCCCAGACATCCTTTTCCGTGGCGGCGCGTCTAAGGTTACAGGGGACTGAGGCAGTACGCGGCGGGCAGCTCAAATGGCAGACATTCCAACGCCAATCAGTGATGCAGGCGGCAGTAAGGCAGAACCGACGCTGCAGATCGGGCGCTACAAGTCGCCCGTTGCCGATTCCGAGCTGCACAATTTCTTTTCCAACATCAGGGATTTTCTCTTCGAACGGCCCATAAATACGAAGGGCATGAAGGCTACGGTATTCAACACCCCCGGATTCGGCGAAAGCCTGCGCGACAATCTCAGTGAGTTTTTCCGCTCGGCGCCAACCGGCCCGGTGAATTCTGACCTACTCATCAATTGGAATGCCGGGTTTAGCGGCTTCTGGCAGAACTTGCGCGACCTGATTTCGCCGCCGAAACTGGCTCCGCTGAAGACCACTAGCCAGCCTGTGGCTGTGCCGGAGCTGTGGTCCAAGAACACACAATTTACTCGCGTGCAAGCGCTGTCGCTGGCTGTTCACGTCGTCATTCTGGTACTGATCATCGGTCCGTTGCTGCTGGTGCTGCCTTCGCCTTCCACCACCAAGGCCAATTCGAACGTCGAGATCACCACCATTTCGCCGTTCCTGCCGAAGCTGCCTCCGGGCGCGAAGAAAGCCGGCGGCGGTGGAGGTGGCGGCGCGCACGATCCATTGCCTGCGAGCCGGGGCAAACTTCCGAAATTTGCGATGACGCAGTTCACTCCGCCCAAGGTAGTCACAAATCCAAACGCGCGTTTGGCAATGACCCCGACCGTTTTGGGGCCGCCGGAACTGAAGCTGCCGAGCCCCAATATGAATAACTGGGGCGACCCGCTCTCGAAAGTGATCAACGACTCGAACGGGCCCGGCAGCGGCAACGGCATCGGCTCGGGAAATGGCACGGGCGTCGGCAGCGGCAGCGGTGGCGGCGTTGGTCCCGGAGAAGGCGGCGGCACAGGCGGCGGCGTATTCAACGCGGGCACCGGTGGCTATGGCTATCCGGCGTGCATCTACTGTCCGCAAGCGCAGTATTCCGACGAGGCTGTAAAAGCAAAATATCAGGGCACGGTCACGCTGGTCGCGATCATCACTGCCGACGGCAAGGCAACTGACATCCAAGTGCTCAAGGGGCTCGGCTTGGGCCTGGACGAAAAAGCGATCGAGGCAGTACGGACCTGGCGATTCCGCCCGGCCGCAGGACCGAATGGCAGGCCCGCCCCAGTCCGGCAAACCATCGAAGTGACTTTCCACCTCTACTGATTTTTTTAGTCGCTGTTATGCGGCTGGCTCCAAGCGTTTACCTTCACGACCACTCCGTATCTGAGCATCCGTGCATCTGCTACGATGGGCGCTATGAAAATATCCTCAAGGATCTCAATCTTCACGCTTATTGTGCTGTTCCTGATTACGGGCGTGATCGCGAAAGCTCCGCGTGCGGCTGCGCAGACCGGGTCGGTGCAATTTGTGGCGCGCGTCACGCCCTCGGGCGGTGAAGACGAACCCGTGCGTACGCTTCCCTTCTACTTGCTCAGCAAGAGCTACGCGGACATCCAGAAGGAAGCCGAAGCGGCCTCACCCATTGCCAATCAGGATAAATTCATAGACGGGCTGGACGTTTCCAAGCAACTGAAAGCCTGGATGAAGGCGAACCACCGCGTCAATCTCTCCGGCGAAGACTTCACCAAAATGCTCAAAGCGGACGACATCATGAACACTCCGGAATTTTTCACCGCATACACGGAGCGAATGGTCGGCGATCACGCCGAGGGTTTCCCCACGCCAAAATACAAACTCGAGGACCGCGCCAAGAATCCGGCCAAGTACGATCTCCAGGTGACCGAATACCACGACGCCATCCGCGCATTCATCATCGCCGACCCTGCCAGCAAGGATGGCTTGGACCTGAGCCTGGAAGAAGTGAACCCCGGCCACAAATGGGACATGCTGAAGGCCAAGCACTCGGAGGAATTGACCCGCGAAACCGCGGACCTGGCGCGCGGGAAATATCTGGTGGCACGCGCCGAGACGGATGTGCAGGGCCAGGGCACCCTTCGCGGAATTCCTCCTGGGAATTACTGGCTGGGCACGCTCAACATTGAGGCAGTAGTGGGGGACGCGCGGGAACGCTGGGATGTTCCCGTGACGGTTCGCGCCGGGCAACCCAGTTATGTCACCCTAACCAATATCAACGCTGTGAAACCCGCACACGCCATCGCACCGTGACGGCGGGCGCTTATGATGCATGCAGCCGGCATCGCTCAATGGATCCAAGACCTCGCAGCCTCGGACGCTCGCCTCAAGTCAGAGTCCGGCATGCGGCTTTATCTCGCCGGCGTCAGTCTCTGCACTCCCCTACTCAGCCGCTGGGTTTCCGATCCGGAATTTCGCGAACTGACCTTGCCAGGCAAGCCGGCTGACGCACCGCACGGCCGCTTCGGGCCATCCGCCATCGTCGTGGGCATCGCGGTGCACCCGGAAACATTCCAGAAGATCCGCGCGGCGAATAATTCTCCGCGGCTGGCGCAGGTGCCCGCCGATCAGGACGCTCAGGAATTCGAATTGCACCTGGACGCTTCGATCGAACTCGATATTCTCACTACCAGCCAGCCAGAAGGTCCCGGGGCCATTTCTCGCTTCCTGCAAAAATTCGGCGAAGGAATTCAGCAGATCGAAATTTACGTTCGCGATGTGGACCGCGCGACGGAAATCCTGCGCACGCGGTTCGCGCTGGAACCTCTCTATCCCGCCACGCGCGCTGGTGCAGACGGCACTCGCGTCAATTTCTTCCTCGCCGCCGCGCCCGACGCGAAAAAGGTTCTCATCGAGTTCGTGGAAGCTGCGAGCTAGAACGTTTATTTCCACCCGCCGGGGGCATCCGCCAAATCAATCCATCGCATCCATTCGCGCGATAGGTTCCTGTAACCTTCCATTCATTTGCGCGTGATACAATTCGCAAACGCCCAACTTTCACTTTCATTCCGCATTTATTTCATCCGAGGAGCTACACGATGCCATTCGTCAATGAGATCGAGGAGGCCCAGGCAGACGGGCGCCTGCGCGAACTTTACGGAAAAATAGAGCAAAAATTGGGATTCCTGCCGCATTACTTCAAGACGCTGGGGGCCAAGCCGGCGGCAATCGAAGCGCAATTGCAAATGAGCGACGCGGTGATGGCCGACGGCGCTCTTTCCATGATCGTGAAAGAACAGATCGGCCTGGTGGTGAGCGGCATCAATTCGTCCGCGTATTGCGTGATGTTTCACATGGAGCTGCTGCGGCGCTTCGGCGTCGAAAAGACACTGGCGCGAAAACTCACCACGGATTATGAAAATGCCGCGGTGGATTCCAACGTGAAAGCGCTTTTCCGTTTCGCGGACAAATTGACGCGCCATCCGGATGACATCGAAGAATCCGATACCGATGCGGTCAAAAAGGCCGGCTGGGACGACGCCGCTGTGCGCGAAACGGTTCTAACCGTGGCGTATTTCAACTACATCAACCGTGTTTCGCTGGGACTGGGATTGGTCTCGGACTTCTGAAAGCCAAGCTTCGCGAGCGCGAGAATGCGGCGACTACTCCCCGCTCTGCTCGATCAGTTTCGCCACAAGCGCGGTCCAGCCGGTCTGATGGCTCGCGCCCAATCCCGCGCCATTATCTCCGTTGAAATACTCATAGAACAGAATCAGGTCGCGCCAGAACGGATCTTTCTGAAATAAATCCACGTCGCCGTAAACCGCGCGCCGCCCGTCCTTCCGCAGAAAGATGTGCGAGAGCCGCCGCGAAACTTCTTGGGCCACTTCCCACAATGTTTTCTGCTGCCCCGAGCCCGTCGGAAGCTCCACTTTGAAGCCATCGCCATAATAGTAATGCACGCGCTGCAATGATTCGATCATCAGGAAATTCAGCGGGAACCATACGGGCCCGCGCCAGTTGGAATTGCCGCCGAACAAATCTCCGGTGGATTCGGCCGGCTCGTAATCCACCGCTTGCGAAAGCCCGTTCACATGCAGAACGAACGGGTGATCCTTGTGATATTTGGAAAGCGCCCGCAACCCGTGCTGCGACAGAAATTCATTTTCGTCCAGCACGTATTTGTAAATTCGCTCCAGCTTTTTGCGATTGGCAATGCTCAGCAGCAGCCGCGCGCCTTTCTCAGTGCGCTCGCTCATGTCCACGTGCTCTGCAACGTCCGGATTGTGAGCCAGAAACCAATCCATGCGCTTGCAGAAACCCGGGACTCGGGCTAGATCTTCCGGTTCAAACGTCTCCACCGCGAAGAGCGGAATCAGGCCCACCATGGATCGAACCTTCATCGGCACATGCTTGGTCGCCCCCAAGTGCAACACATCGTAATAAAAACCGTCCTGGTCGTCCCACAGGCCGATGCCTTCGCCGCCGATGTCGTTCATGGCCTGCGCGATGTACACAAAGTGCTCGAAAAATTTGCTGGCCACATCCTCGTAGGCCGGATCGTCATGCGCCAGCTCCATGGACATCGCCAGCATGTCCAGGCAAAACATGGCCATCCAACTGGTGCCGTCAGACTGCTCGATGAAATTCCCCGGGCCCAGCGGTGAGGAGCGGTCGAATACGCCGATGTTATCCAAGCCGAGGAAGCCGCCTTCAAATACGTTCTTCCCTTCTGGGTCCTTGCGGTTCACCCACCAGGTAAAATTCAGCAACAGTTTGTGAAACATCCGCACCAGGAATTTGCGGTCCTCCTTGCCTTCCACGCGACCAGCGATCTTATAGACCCGCCAGGTCGCCCACGCCAATACCGGAGGATTCACATCGGAAAAATTCCATTCGTAGGCGGGAACCTGTCCGCTGGGATTCATGTACCATTCGCGATGAAACAGAATCAGCTGCTGCTTCGCGAACTCCGGATCAATCAGCGCCATCGAAACGCAATGAAACGCCAGATCCCACGACGCATACCACGGGTATTCCCAAGTGTCCGGCATGGAAATCACATCGGAATTGTAGAGGTGCGTCCACTCGTGATTGCGGCCGTCTTTGCGGGCTGGATCGGGCTGCGGCTGCGTCGAATCGCCGTCCAGCCAGCGCCGGACGTCGTAGTGATAGCTCTGTTTGCACCAAAGCAGACCCGCGAACGCCTGCCGCTGCACGCGGCGCGCATCTTCGCTGAGCTTCGGGTCAATGCGCTTGTCGTAGAATTCGTCGGCCTCTTTCTTGCGCTGATCGAAGATCGCGTCAAACGCCGGTCCGAAAAGTTCCCGCGCGGGTGTACGATTTTCCGCAAGGTTCTGGTCCGTCAGCCGCGCGCGGATCGTCCAGCTTTGGCCCGGAGCAATTTCCGATGTGAAATGCGCCGCGGCTTTAGTCCCCGTTTGCGCGGGGTTCACGGCGCCACGTTCGCCGTTGACCAAGTACCGGTGGAAGGCATCCTTCACATAGGGTGTCTTGCTCTTCTGGCCGAATAACCGCTCCATATTCGTTTCGTTGTCGGTGAAGAGCGGCTCCGGATTTCCTTCGACGACGAGCCAGCGCTGGCCGTAATGGAATTCCGTCAGTTCCCATAATTCGCCGCCTTCGTACCCCGCCACGCGCTTCGCTTGCGGAGTGGTGTAAGAATCGCCCCAGTCCCAGCGATTGCGAAACCATAGTGAAGGCAGCAGATGCAGCCGCGCTGGTTGTGGACCGCGATTCCACGCCGTAATGCGCACCACAATATCCTCGAACGTCACCTTCGCGTACTCCACGAAAATGTCGAAGTAGCGATTTTCCGCGAATACTCCCGTATCAATCAGCTCATACTCCGGCTCGTGGCGGGTGCGTTTGGCGTTTTCTTCCCGCAACTGGTCATACGGGTATGCAGCATGCGGATATTTGTAAAGAAATTGCAGGTAGGAACTGGTGGGCGTCGCGTCCAGATAGTAGTAGTACTCTTTTACGTCCTCGCCGTGATTTCCTTCGCGATTGGTTAGCCCGAAAAGCCGCTCCTTCAGGATGCGATCTTTTTCATTCCACAGTGCCAGACCGAAACAGATGTGCTGGTGGCGGTCGCAAAATCCGGCGATGCCGTCTTCTCCCCAGCGATAGGTGCGGGAACGCGCATGATCGTGCGGAAAATAATCCCAGGCATCGCCGTTCGCGCTGTAGTCCTCCCGCACCGTGCCCCATTGCCGTTCCGCCAGGTAAGGCCCCCAGCGTTTCCAGTGCGCGACGCGCTCGGCGCTCGCCTGCAGCCTCTGATCTTCGGCTGTCAACGTACCTCCCGCCCTCATCGCTTATCGGCTGCGCCGCGAGCAATCATGGCACCGGGTTTCGTGCCGAGGACACATGCTGCGGAGTTTATCGGCGCCGCGCAACCCCAAAGAACTCTACCTGCTGCGGGAGCGTATTGGCAAGCGTGCCGCTTGCACGCATACTCTGATACGCAATGCCGCACCCGACGGATTGCAAACGCCGGTTGTCAACTGGCGTGACTGGCGCAAAACGCGCGCAATTCGCTATTCTCTGTCGGTTCGCTGTGGCAACGAGGAAGAGGATCCAGCGATTCTCCATGGGACGAAAATCATTCACGCAAGCGTAATCACCGAACCCACATCGCAGCCCGCGTCGCGCGCGCCTGCAGACTCGCCGCGCCTGGCACTATTGCTCGTGGCGGTCGCCGCGACGGCCGTAATCGCGCCGATGTTTTTTCTCGGCAATGCGTCCGGTCACGATTTCCAATTTCATCTGGCTTCGTGGCTCGACGTCGCGGGCCAATGGCGCGAAGGCATCCTGTTCCCGCGTTGGGCTGAGTGGGCCAACTGGGGCTACGGCGAGCCGCGCTTCATTTTTTACCCTCCCGCTTCGTGGCTCCTCGGAGCGGCGCTCGGTTCGTTGTTGCCGTGGAAAATGGCGCCGGGAGCGTTCATCTGGCTGGCGCTGCTGCTTGCCGGATATTCGATGTGGCGATTCGCGCGCGAATGGCTTTCGCCGCGCGAGGCCGCGGCCGCTGCGGTCCTCTACGCCATTAATCCGTATCACCTGATCGTCGTGTACTACCGCAGCGATTTCGCCGAACTTCTCGCCAGCGCGCTGCTGCCGCTCGCGCTATGCGGCATGATGCGCCTGCTACGCGAAGGCTGGCGCGGCCTGCAATTCCTGGCAGTGCCGTTCGCGCTGATCTGGCTGGCGAACGCGCCCGCCGCGGTGCTGGCAACTTACTCTCTGATGCTGCTGTTTTTCGTCGCGTCCATTCTGCGGCGCAGCCTGCGGCCCTTGTTTCTGGGCGGGGTTTCCATGTCTGCGGGCTTCGGCCTGGCGGCGTTCTATATATTCCCAGCGGCTTATGAACAGCGCTGGGTGCAGATACGCCAGGTCCTCGCCGATCTGCTGACCCCGGACCAAAACTTTCTGTTCACGCACGCGATTGATCCCGAATTTTTGTTCTTCAATTGGAAAGTTTCCGGGGTGGCGATGGGTGTGATGCTTGCCACCGGTATCGCGGCTGTATTGGTAGCGCGCCGCCGCCGGGAATTTCCTGAAGTCTGGTGGATGCTTCTTGCCCTCGGCACCACCTCGGTGTTGCTGATGTTTCCTCCCAGCAGGTTTCTGTGGCGCGTGCTGCCCAAACTGGAATTTGTGCAGTTTCCCTGGCGCTGGCTGGGCGTGTTGGGGGTCGTCTTCGCGTTTTTTCTCGCCGCAGCCAACGGACGCGCCAAGCGCCCTTGGATTGGTGGCCTCGCGGTCGCCATTGCTCTGACGACACTAGCTGCAGCCCTGGTGTATGACGGCTGGTGGGACAGCGAAGATATTCCGGTTCTCGCCAAAGCGATTCAAGCCGGCCGCGGCTACGAAGGCGCCGACGAATATCAACCGCTCGGTTGCGATCGCTACGAATTGCCAGGCAGCGACCCCGAAGGCGAAATAATCGGCAAGCCCGCGCCGCGTGTTCAGCAGTTCGATAAGACCACGCGCGTCTTCAAGCCCGCGCCCGAAGACTCCATACGCATCGAGCGCTGGACCGCGAATGCGAAAAGCTTCACGACAGAAAGCGCTACGCCGATCACCCTGGCGCTGCGCCTGCTGAATTATCCGGGATGGCGCGTGCGAGCGGACGGCCAATTCATTCAGCCCGGCGCAGCTCCAGAAACCGCTCAGATGCTAATAGCACTTCCGGCTGGCGCGCATCAGGTTGAGGTGCAGTTCACGAGCACATGGGACCGCATCGCAGGAGCCATAATCTCTGCAATTTTTGCAATCCTACTCGCTGCCTACATGTTTTTCACACGCGCGCAGCGCCAATCGTAGGCGCGTTCGAAGTTCTCAAAACTATCTAGGACCCGCGATACAACTCAAAAGGCGCCCAGTAAAACGGCCTTCGATAAACGCTGCCGGAATGGAGGAGCGCCAATTTCGCATCGCGCAGAGCCGCGTCGGGGGGCACGCCCTTGCCGATTTCGGAATACAGATGGTCCATCAGCTGCGGCGTGGAATTGTCATTTACCTCCCAAAGCGCGGCAATCACGCCATGCGCCCCGGCGCGCAGGAATGCCCATGACAAACCGACAAGCCCCTCGCCTGAATAGGTGCGCACACCCTCTCCGTGGCACGCGGAAATCGTCACCAGGTCGGCGTGCAGGGGATGCTGAATAATGTCGCGGGCGTAGAGTTTGTAGTCGTCACCTTGCCTGGAGAGAATCACCGCCGAATCGAGCGGGCTGGTGCGGCTCGCCGTGCCGTGCGCCACAAAATGAATGTAGGAAAAGCCGGCGGGCTTGCTTTTCAGATACGAATCGGGCGTCGCTTCCGCGCCCGAAAATACGGTGCGCTCAGCCGCAGGGAAATAATTTTCGATCCCCGTCATTTCCGCCGCAGCCTGCGGCAATTTCGGAAATTCTGCGTCCGGCGAAACGGGATCGCCGACTAGTAAGAGCTTCTTCGCAGCCGACGCATGCCGCGTAGCCCCAGCCGCCAGCAGCGTCAAGGAATTCGCGTACGACACGTCCACATCCTCAATCCAGTAATGCAGTTGCGGCGCAGGCGCGAGCAATGTCTCGAAATTCAATCCATAAAGACTGCCATCCGGCAATATCGTGACCCCCGCCCCCTTCGGGATCATCTTCGCAGCCGGCGCGACCAGCAAATCATAAAGCTTCCGCCCGGCCCTATTCTGCGTCTCCAGCACATCGCGCGACCCCAGCAGCGCCTGCCGGTAAGCCTGCACCAACGGATCAATCTCCGCCGCCGGCGGCAGCGTGAAAAACGCTGTCCGCTCCGGCGTGATCACCCATAAGTACGACTCGTCCGAGCCAAGCCAAAACGAAAGCACGGGCGTATTGAGCCTCCTGGCGATTTGTGCTGGTTTGAACTGACGAGTCCCAGTTGCACTCGAATCCTCAATTCCGAGTCCTTCGGCTAGCGCCTGCGCACGACTCGCTTCCACCACGGCCAGAGCTTCCTCAAATTTCCGGTTCGACACCAGAAAGCCAAGATAGTCTTCGTAAAATCTGGACACTCCGGACAGGAATGACAATCGGAGGTCCTCGCGGCGAATTGATACCCGAGTCGCTTCAATGGTCCTCATGGCATGTTCGAAACTGGTGGAGGCGTCCTCCGGGCGACCTTCGGCCCCGTAGGCCTTTCCGAGGCCGGCTTCGGCTTCCCAGTGCAGATAGGCGGCAGCGCTCTGGTCTTGAATGACTTCGCGAAAGTCAGATTCCGCTCTGCGGAAGACACCGCGGCCGATTGCGATGTAACCCTCGGTTATAAGTGACAATTGCTCGTGCGGGCGATCTTCAATTGACCGTTCCAAAGCGAGCGCATCGTGGATGTATTGTTCTGCCTGTTCGTCACGATGTTGCTTCCAGCTCACGAGCGCAAGGTTATTCAAACAAACTGCTTCCGTGGACTTATTATCAAGTCTCTTCGCCAGCACGAGGCTTTGCTGAAACGTTTGCTCCGCTGTTGGATACAGATGTTGGTCACGTTCGATCGCCCCAATATTTAGCAGCCACAGCATTTCATCTTTTTCCACACCCAGTTGCACTGCTTCATCTTCTGCTTCGGTGGACAAGGACAAAGCTCGGTCATTGTCGCCCATTCTGAAGTAACACCAGCCCATGTTTCCCAGCGTCTTGGCGGTGATTGCTCGCGCCCCGAGCGACTGGGAAAGCTCAAGCGCTTTCGTAAACCAATCAATAGACTCGTCAAAACGCTCCTGATACATGGAAACAAGTCCCAGGCTTCCTAGAGCTTTTGCTTCGACGAAAGTCTGCTGATTTTGTTGAGCCAGTTGGAGGGCTTGGTGAAAGAATGCTCGGGCGGCAGAGTAGTTATCCTGCAGGAATGCGAGTGTGCCGCGGCTGAGGATCACCTCTGCGAAGGCCGGTGGTTCATATGCCTCGGCTAGTTGCTGCGCCGAAGAGAGATGCTGATCCGCTTCTCCAAAACGCTGCAGGCCGCAATCCGCGAGTCCTTCGAACATTTCCTTCCGGACCGCTACTTCGGTACGCTGAAGCCTGGCAGGAAGCGGGGCGTCGAGAAGCGCGAGGGAGTCCAGGGCTAATCCGCGAGAGACCAAAACTTCAGCTTCAAGAACTCGAAATCGCCAAGCCCACTCGGGATTGTTCACCGCATATTCATGGTACGCGGCGTCGGCGTCCTGAGAGGCGCGCACATAGTCACCACGTTCATACTCGTGCCGCACGTCCTGAAACCTCTCGGACGGCTCGACTTGGATCAATCTCCAGCATCCACAAAACCCGATGCCTCCGATAAAAGAGAACAGCAAACTCAGGGATACGTTGAGCCGCCACCGCCGGCTCCTGGCCCGCCGCCCGTACCGGTAGTTGGTGATCCCAGCTCCAGGCGCAGCATGGTCACTTGCCGCTCGTACTGCTGCAGCATCACTTCGCCCAGATAGACTTTGCCGAACTGCGGCACCACGATTACGTTGCCGTATATTTTCAGCTCCCCGCAATTGTCCTTGAGCTCCCCGCAACACGTCTTGAAACCTTTTACCAGCGAACAAAGTACGATCCCCTTGGACTCCGGGAACTCATCTCCCGCGAACCAGTTATACCGTTCGCGGAGGAAATCCGGTACTTCGAACTTGGGCTTGCCCCACAGAAAAACGGACTGCATGCGATCGCGGTATTGCTGATCGGCCTTATACGCTTTCTTGAAAGCGCTGAACGTGCCGAAGCGGTTGAATAAATCGGTGTCTAGTTCCACCTCAATTGGGCAGCCCGCAATCCGCAGGTTTTCGAAATGGCTGCCGATGGGAGTGATGGTCGGCTCGTCGTCTGTTATAAGTTGTTTCGATGCCACGCGCGCCACGATGCGGTCCGCCGTAACCATATCGAGTATGTTCAAACCCTCGATCGTGGACGAAGCGAGCGTCGTGTAGCTTCCATCCTTTTCGTTCCGGCTGCCGGCCACCACCGTGTGCGCCGCCGTGTAGGAGATCGTCTCATTTAGCCGAAAATTCTCCTTGCGCGACACTTCGTAGCCGCCCTCGGTTGGCAGCGATGCGCCCGCATGCACATCCAAAACATGCTGGAAAGGCCGGTCAATTCTCCCGCCGAAGCCGTAACCATGCGCGGTATAGAGATAAATCTTCTTTGTGGAGTCCGTCGCCATCGGATTCACCCTCCTGATTCAGGAATGGATAATTTATTGCGAGACTACGAGTGTGAATGGGTAGCGAGCCACTTCGGTCGCATTGCCTGCCGCATTGCCCTGCGCCCCAAGCCCTCGGACTACAACTGCGTGTTTCCCGGGTCCCAAGCTCGATGAAGGAATGAGCAACTGCACGGCATTCTTAGCTTGTTCGGCGGAAATGTTCAAGGAAAATTCCGTCACGCCATTGGATTTTACAATTTCACAGATGTACGAGGAGTAATTTCCGCCCGGCGGAATATCAAAATACAAGCTGTACGGCTGGCGCGGCGCAACCGTCACCGTCAACGGTTCGCCGCCGCGCGAATCCGCCGTGATCAAGGAAAATGAAGCGAGCGCCTGCGGTGGAGCGGTCGCCAGCGCGCCAACCGATTGCATTGCCGTGCCCTTCAACCGCGGAATCACCAGAAAAGATTGGTACGCCACCAGCAGCAACAGCGCTGCGAACACCGGCACTGCGAAACTCGGCCGCAAGATTACGCTCCACCACCCGCTGGCAGCCGGCCGCTGCACGGGTACATTTACGGGCAGACGGACGGGCGGGATTACGGGCTCGGATCCCATAGCCGCCCGACTATTCTCAACGAACGCCGCCGCCAAGGTCAGCTCTTCCGCGCACTCTACGCAGCCGAAGAAGTGCTCCTCGTATTGTTCGCGGAGGTCGCTCGGTAGTTCGCCGAGGACGTACCGCTCAGCGGCTTTCAATTGGATAGCTTGTTGGTGTTCCATGTATTCCGTCCTACTAGTAGTGTCGCGAGCTCCCGAATCGTTACATCCAGGTTCTCTATTGTTTCGGCGCCCCGGGTCTCTCGGCACCGCTCTTCTCATAGAAAACACGGAAGTTATTCTTCGCGCGATGCAATAACACCCGCAGATAATCGCGATCCACGCCAAATTCCCTGCAAACCTGGTCTTTTTCCTTTTCTTCCAGGAACAGCGCGCGCAGCAGCTGACGGTCCTTTTGAGGAAGCTGCTCCAGCACCTTCCTCACCTGCTCGCGCGTCTCTTTGCTCACTAGAAGCCCATCCAGATCCAACACCTGGTCCACGGGCTCCGGGGCGTCGTCATCTAGCTGCGTGCCATGACTCGACGATCTGTAGAACTCCTGTAACACATTGTTGCAGACGGAGTTAACAAACGCTCCAAGCCTTTCCGGCTGACGGATTCCCTTTTCAGAACTCATCGCCTGGAATACCCTCAGAAACGTCTCCTGCGCAATGTCCTCGACGGCCTGCGAGCCCCTCAGTCGCGACCTCAGTTTAATGACCAGCAGTTTTCGGAAATATGCAACGAAGTGCTGCTCCGTCGGGAAGTCCCGTTCCCGGAGCCGTTTAAGGTAGGCCTCATCAAAGGAGAAGAATTCCACACGTGCCTCGAAAGGGAACCGAGTATATCCCGCCGCGGATGAACAGCGCAATCGAACGCCAGCCCAGGACTACCTGACCTCAACGCAGCGCCATCCCCTTATTTTCGCGCCCCGCTCGCGTTACGGCCCGCACAAAATAATTCGCTCCACGGTGAAACGATCCGTCACGCACGCGCACTATCTATGCGTACTTGTACTGAGATTGGATTGGGAAATCAGATGGCCCAGTCCGCACGATGGCGCGAAGCCGATGTCCATCCCCCCGGGCGCGCCCCGGCCCTGACGGTCAGGGAACCCCACCGGGGTGCGCCTCCCCCATCTGCGCCGGCTGGGTATGCGGGTGGGAACAAGGATTTTTAAGATGAGTTCATCCACATATCTGGAATTGGACGTGCGACCGAAATCGACTGGCAACCCCGACTCTTGTCTGGCGCGTCACTTCTTGGGATCGAGTGAATATACGGAGGCCGCTAACTTGAACGCACGCGCGGTGGAATTTATTGCCAAAGCAGGAAGAGAACAGCAGCTGCGGAATTGCATGCGCCGCGAAGTCGCCGAATTTCTGAAGCGGCAAGCTGGTTTTGCTGGGGTCTTCGTGCTCACTTCGCACAAAGAGCCGCGCCTGATTCGTGTGCTCAGCCTATGGGATACCGAACCGCACGCCACGGAAAATCACTGGGAGGATTCGCCGGCGGTGCGCAAACTCGTGTCTGCTCTGATTGACGTGCGCGTGAAAGTTCACACCTACGAAGCGGAAGTTCCCGAATCCGCCGAAGCCGCTCCTCGCGCCGGTGAGATCTCTGGCGTGCGCATGTGCTGACGTGAAACGTCAACGCCGAATGGCCAAACCGGGTGAGTGGCATCACCCGCGCGCAATTCGAGGTCTTGGGACCTATGAACGAAGATACACAGCAATTCCCGGATGAAACGCGATCATCCGAAGGAACGCAAGACCAGCCATCCAGTGCGCACGTCCCCGCACACTGCGACACGGGAAATTGCGGTCGCCCCGCGATGTCCTCGCTAGGTCTGAAACATCTCTGCGTGGATCACTTCATCGCCCGTTGTTACGAGCGCCTGAGCGTGTGCAGCGCGAACCGCTTTGCCGATCCCGATGAAGCCACATCCGTATCGATCGATCGCTTTCTGCATTCCTGCGCCCAGCAAGCCGCCGGACTGGTGCATCCCTTGCGCGGCCTCGACAATCTGGAACGCGCTCGCCTGTTCGACATTCTGCTGTGGGCGTCTGAGCTCGCCGCCAAGCGCGGCACCGCGTGCCCGGTAAGGAAGTCAGCCCAATCCAGCGGTTCCTAAGACGCTCGGCCGGCTCGTTTCACTGCACGGACGCCGTGTCAAATTGACGCGGAGAACTTCAAGCAGCGACGACGACATCGAGAACGCCACTAACCCTGAAAATCCTCCCTTCGTCTTGACTTGAGTGCCGCAGATCTTCGCGCATGCGCCCTCCGGTACATGCCCGCCTCAGATGATGTAGAATCTGTTGCGACACGAGCGATTTGCGCGCGGAGAAGACGCGGCGGAACGCAGCGCAACTGCAGCAAGGCCATGCGCGCCGCATCAGCTTGGGCAGCATCTATCTAGCGTCCGGTTTCTACGTGCAACTGACGCACCGCCTGCAACTGCATCGCATTCGGGAGGACTCCAGTGAAGCCACGTCGCGTTTCCAGGGGCATGCTGTTTACGCTGCCCCTCGTCGCGTTAACTCTGCTGTACGGTTGCAACATCGGCTCGACGGCTAACGCAGGCTCGCAATCACAGTCCTCCGCGCAACCCGCGGCCCCTCCCCAACAGCTCAGTCCTGAGGGCCAAGCTGCCTTGGGCGCGATCATACAGGCAGGAAACCTCGCGGAGCTGCGCTGGCCCGATTTCAGCGATTACGGCAAACTCGTAAAGGAATTTTACGATTCATACGGCAATTCCCTGCCCTGGGTGCGCGGCATGGAACCAACCCCGCAGGCGCGACAAATAATCGCAATCCTTTTGCAGGCTGACCAAAAGGGATTGTCCGCTGAAGATTACGACGGCCCCCGTTGGAGCGCTCGCCTCGCAAAACTCAAACCTACAGCGTCACAACCGTCGGAAGCAGACGCAGTGCAATTCGATGCCGCGCTCACCGTTTGCGTGATGCGCTACATCTCGGACCTGCACATCGGCAAGGTGAATCCCAAACATTTCGATTTTGGCCTCGATGTCCAGGCCAAGAAATACGATTTGCCTCAATTCGTGAAAGCAGATGTCGTGGACGCGCCCGATGTCGCTGCGGTCCTCGCGCAGGTCGAACCTCCCTATCCCGGTTACCAACGCACGATTCAAGCCCTGCACGCGTATCTGCAATACGCGAAGGAATACAACGGCCAGCCACTTCCGCCAGCTGGAAAAACTATCGCTCCAGGCGACACTTATCCCGGCGTCCCGCAGCTCGCTCAATTTCTCCATCTGGTCGGTGATCTTCCCGCTGAGGCGAACGTCCCGGCGGACGCCACGGTGTATCAAGCTCCGCTCGTAGATGCCGTAAAACACTTTCAAGACCGCTTCGGCCGCACCGCGGACGGCAAAATCACTTCGCAAACGTTAGCTGATCTGAATATACCGCTCGCCGCTCGCGTGCGCCAGATGCAGCTCACTCTGGAACGCTGGCGCTGGTTGCCCATTGGACTTCACGCCGCGCCGATCGTCGCGAATATTCCGGAGTTTCGCCTGCGCGCTTACGACGAGAATTTCAAAGTCGCCCTTACCATGAACGTGGTCGTCGGCAAGGCCTATAACCACAACACCCCAGTCTTCGAAGACAACATGCAGTATGTGATATTCCGGCCCTACTGGAGCGTCCCCTACTCCATCGCCAAGGCCGAATTCATTCCGAAAATCGTCCGCGACCCCGATTACCTGGAAAAGAAAGGCTTCTCGGTGGTGGATAGCCGCCAGCAGGTTGTTACCTCCGGGATCGTCTCGGCTGATGTGCTGCAGCAGCTCCGCGCCGGCAAACTTTTCATCCGGCAAAATCCCGGACCGAAAAACTCACTCGGCCTGGTGAAATTTATATTTCCGAACGACTACAACGTGTACATGCACGACACACCTGATCAGGTATTCTTCTCCAAGACGCGCCGCGATTTCAGCCACGGCTGTATTCGCCTGGAAAAGCCCGCCGATCTCGCCGTGTGGGTGCTGCGCGGCAATCCGGGAAACTGGGATATGGCTCGCGTGCGCGCGGCGATGAACGGCGACGCGCCGCAGCAAGTGAATCTGGCGCGCCCGATTCCGGTATTGATTGTTTATGGCACGGTGATCGTCACCGAGGATGGAACCGTTCACTTCTACGACGATATCTACGGGCACGACGCGACGCTCGAGAAGGTCCTCGATAAAGGATATCCGTATCCGGGTTAGCTACCATTGTCTAGTTGCCGGTGATCAGGTTGGCGGGACAATCGAAACACCACTGCCGAACGCGGCCAGTGTCAACGTGAATGAAATCCGAGTGCGGATAATAACCCACGCCGCCGCGATGCAGCGCCAGCGCGGCCCTGTCGCAGCGTGAGCGTGTTCACCCCCGGCATGCGCAGATCGATCGCTTCCGCCTGAATGTGCAGGCTGTTCTTGGCGACTCCGGTGGTATGGGCGCGCAACGATTCGTTCGTGGAAGGGGTGCGGTAGCCACACACGATGTCAATCTCTCCGGCAGGATGGCCGACTGACGCCGTCAGATCGGCGAGAATATCGTACAGGCGCGGATCGAAATGGCGCACCTCGCCGGTATTATGGTCGCGGAGGAAATAATCCAGCTTCGCCAGCGCGCCGGGAACGTATTCTTCTCCGCGCCTGAACACAATCTCCAGCCGTTCACCGGTGTGCGTGTTGTAGAGCCGCAGCTCATGTTCCTGACCACGCTGTGAGGACACGTCGCCTGCCTGCACGCGCGAGCCAGCCAGCGCGAACAGCGTCAGCATCGCGCCTGCCATCAACACAAACCGCGAAATCTTCATGAATAGGCCCATATCTTCCCTCTACATTCAATTTTAACACAGCTGGATTAACGGCCAAAAAATCTTGGATTGAAGTTGTTCAGTGTTTTCATAGCTTTGCAGGGAATTTTACGACGCTTGAAAAGTCGGCTGGGAAGCCTGGACTCAATCGAACAGCAAATCAGAAATCCCACAAGCAATGGTAAAACCTAACGCCAATGCTGTCAGTCGTGCGATTTGTGGAAAACCGAAAACCCAACAACATTGGAAAATCCGAAACATCAAAAATCGGCCGATGTCTTAGGACGAAACTTAGGATGAAATGCGGAGGGTTACACTCCCACCGCGCGCGTCATCAGAATGCTTCGGAGCATCAGCAAGAATTCGTGTCGGCGAGTTCAATCGTGGCGTCTATTGATCATCTGAAACCGACCGGTGATAGCGATAAACGCATTCTCACCAGCGGTCGCTGCTTAGGGCAATTCTGAAGCGGGGCCGCCAGCTACTGGAGTGGAACTATTTCCTTTTGAGTTAGCCGCTTCCCATGCCCGGACTTTTCTCCGCGCTTGATCAAAGAGCCGTTCGTAATTGCCCTTCCGAACCTCTTCGCGTGCCTGGGGAGAGAGTGCTCTCCACAACGGTTCATATTCGTAGTAAACCCGGAGATACCGTTCCTGACTCGGAGGAGCTACTTCGTCAGTGCCGAAAAGAAAGCGCTCCGGATAGCGGTTGATTAAATCGGCGGTGATTTGAACGGAATCAGGACTCGCAACAATATACTTTGCGACTTCGTCCCAGGAGATATCGAAAGAAACGTTGTGCATTTCTGGATTCCTGAGAATGCTTTCCAGCATCGCGGCGTGTTGCTTGACGGGACGAACGACGCGACCTACCCCGCAGTGCGCCCAGATAATCGTGACGTTCGGGTGTCGGTTGAGGAGCGATTTCATTTGGGCGAGATACACAGGCTCCGCGCCTTCCTTGGAGAACGGTACGTCAACGTCGTTGTGGATGAGGACAACGAGGCCGACTTGAGCCGCGAAGTCCAGGATTCGGTCCAAGGCGGGGTTAGTCAGGCTGGCGGTCTCTCCAGGAATTTTAGAGGAAACAAACTCTTTGTGAATCGTGAATTCGCCGATGCCGGAGAAGACACCGGGAAAGGTCTGCAGCACACGGCGGATATGATCGGCAGCATACATATCGGAGGGATTGAAACCTGTGATCATCGGATCAAAACGAGCTTGCTGCTCGGGCGAGAGAGAGCGATAAGCCATCGCGATGTAAGCATCGGTGAAGGAGTAGTAGTAGAGAGGGGCGTCTGTTTGTAAATAATAGGTCGGAGCAAAGTCACCGGAATTCTGGTAAGACCATTGCTGCTGGAGCGGAATGCCGAAGAGGGCCACGCGTCCGACTTTCGTCCCCATGATGGCGAGAAAGTCGTGAATGTCTATTCCCTGTTGAATGTAGTTTGTCAAATGGAAGTGAGCGTCGTTCAGTTCAGGCTCTTCGGGCTTGGATTGCGGAGCAGCCGTCTGGAAGGAGAGGAAGAGGAGAGCGACGCTTCCAGTCAGAAACCAGATGATTTTCCACTGCCAACTGCCGGGCTTGCTTCGCATAAGAGTCCTTTTTCGAACATCATCGGTAATGATGACGATCGGCTTAGTAGAAGCCGGTCACGCCAATGGTGAACACCTGCCCCGTGAGTTGCCCTAGATAGAAGCCGAACGTGCTGCTAACCGGCGACTGGTCCACGTTTATCAATTGGACGTTCAGGCGCGCGTTGCGTGTGTGAAAGGGATAATAATTGCCGCCCACTATAAATTCTTTCGGGTGCGTAAACTGGCCGAAAATATAAGAAGTCGCAGCATAGAGTTCGATTTTTTTCGGCACGATCATGTATCCCAACTGAACGTAGAAGCCAAAATCGCGGACTACGCCAAGGGGCAACTTTCCGTCCGCTACGAAATTGTCCAATCGCCTGCCGTAGCCCTCGCCCTGCAAGAATAAACCGTGGTACTTCATTCCCGCTCCTAGGGAAAGCAATTGATAATGCGCCTTCTCTATCGTGACGCCAGTGGCCAAGGCGCCCGTGTCAAAAATGTTGAGGCTATCGGAAAGACGAAGCGTTGTGTTACCCGGCGGCGTACCGATGGGGGCCTGGCGATCCTCAGGACTGTAGGTATAGGCCAGATTGAAGCGGGTCGCGAGTTGCTCGTGACCTTCGTAGTCCCCAAAAGCTCCACGAGGGCCAAACTCGCCTGTCGTGGGCAACCAGGTTATCGCGACGCCAGCGGAAAGGTCCCTGTCGAGTTTGGCGGCCGGAATGTCCAGGTTGCTGTTGTTATTACCGACCATCCACCTGTACTCAAGTTTCGGGAGTATGTTTCCTTTGGCGAAAATACCCTGCGAGAAATACGGCCGAAAGAACTCATCCGCCATGACGCGATCAAAAGAAAGCCAATACGGGTGGGAACCCTGAAGTGATAGCGTTCCTGGGTAAGCGTTCCAACCTGCACCGAGATTCATGAATTTGCCAAAGTCGTAGTACAAGGCTCCGCCAACGGCCACTTGGTTGGTGTCCTGCACGGTCCAAACGAACGTGGAGTATTGAAACTTCGGGCTGAGCAGCCATCCTTGTGAAAACAACATGACTCGATGGAACTGGAAATCCTGTCGTGGATCTACTGGGACCGGACGGCCAAGATGATCGATGCCCGACTGATCGCCTGGCATCTGATTCAGATACCGAACAGCCATATAACCACTGAGATTCAGTTCTCCGTATTCGCCCCTGCCCACAGTAAAGCCACGACCTGGGTTAAATTCTCCGAAGATCGCATTATTTCCTCCCGAAGCTTGGGGGAGGAGGCTCTTGTCATCATCATCGCCCTGGGCCAGCCCGGAGCCCTGCCCGGACGGTTGAGCCGCTTGCTTGTTCACCGAGTTTGGCGGCGCAACCACGGGCTTGGCACTGCCTGTGGATCGGCCGTTCGAGGAGGATGACGATACGGACGTCTGCTGCACAAGCATCTGGCGCAACGACTCAATTTCAGAGACAAGCTCGTGATTTTGCTTCTCAAGTTGTTCGTTCTGCTGCACCAGTTGGTCCACTTTCTTGAGGACGTCGGAGGTGACCTGCGACCGAGGAGTGCCATTGGTTTCATCCGTTGCTGGGGCCTGGGCGAAGACGGCGCATGCACTGCCACCCCAAGCAACTAAAACCAGAAGAATCCGAGATTTCGTCCGACCGAATCGCCGTTGCATTCCGACCTCATCGAGGAGCTTTTGTTCGTCGCTTAACGCGAACCGATAGCGCTCTCGCCTACACCGACTCCCCATTCCGTAACAATCATGTGGAGTCAGGTATCGCCGATAAACTAGGTCTGCGCCTTCTGCGTTCAGGTACTCATTTCAAACCGACCGAGCTTGGCGAAAAGAGGTTGTAGTCGAGTTTGTCGGCGACATATTCGATGACCTTTTGGGCCTTCACACTATTTCCCGCATCGTCGAGGCGGGGAGCGAATACCGCGATCGCACCTTTGCCAGGAACAATGGCGACGATTCCGCCGCCGACCCCGCTTTTAGCTGGAAGACCTACGTGCCAGGCCCAGGCACCGGAGCTGTCGTAAAGTCCGGCCATCGCCATGGTGGAGAGAATGAAAGGCACGTCTTCGACTTTGATGACCTGTTCTCCTGTCGCCGGATTTTTGCCGTTATTGGCGAGGACGGCGCCCATGCGAGCAAGCTGCGTCGCATTCACGCCGACCGAACACTGTTTCGTGTAGATATCTACGGATTCAAACGGATCTGCGTAGATGCGCTCGTATTTTGCGAGTAGCATTGCCAGGGCTTTATTGCCGGCATTTGTGGCGGCTTCCGATTTGTAAACTTCATCAATCAGGACCAATCTTTCACCAGCCACCTTGCTGTAAAAATCGAGAATCTTGTTCCATTTCTCGTCTTCGTTCTTGCCGGAGATCAAGCTGGTGGTCGCGATGGCGCCGGCGTTCACAAACGCGTTGCCGGTGTGGGTTGGCATCTCCACAACCGCAGTCACGGAGTTAAAAGCTCTGCCTGTAGGTTCGGAACCGATCCGTTCAAACACCTTGTCATGGCCGAGCTCTTCCATCGCGAGTGCCAATGTGTAGACCTTAGAGATAGATTGAATTGAGAAGGAGTACTTAACGTCACCAATTTCAAAAACCTGATTGTCCGTCGTCACTACCGCCACTCCGAACAGCTTCGAATCCACCTGTGCCAGGTAGGGAATGTAGTCCGCGTTTTTGCCATTCGTGTCGCTGCGGAACTTCTCGTAAGCTTCTCGCACGGCTGCTTCAACTCGCGCGGTGTTCGGCGCTACGGGGCTTTTGTTGTTTTGACCGTGTGCTGGAACGGCGCAGACACCAACAGAGAGAATATATGTTGCCAAGAAAAACACTCCACGACGAAATCTAACTTTGAACATTTGCTTCCTCCAGAACCGCGCTTAATTGACCCTGCTCTTCCACCATCTCAGCGATGCGAGCTTCATTCTTGAACAAGCGCCGCGTTCAGAACTCAAAGCCCTTACTCCAGTCGTACCGGAAGGAGAATTGCACCTTGTAGTCGTTAACATTGAAGCCATCGGAGAAATTCACCCGTCTCCCAAACTGGAACTCGCTCCCGACCGTGACTTGTTTTAAGGGATGGAAGAGAAGATTGACCAAGGCATAGTCACCCTGATGGAAGGAGGCGGGTGTCATAGCATCCGAGTTCGAAATGTTCAGGAAGGAATAGCCGATCGAGGTGCTGAGCCTTTCACTCCAGGTGTGATCAAGAAACGAAACAACACCGAGTACCGGTAGGGCCACTCCTTTTACCGGGGCTGCCGGGTTCGAGAAATTGGTTGCGACGCCGATGTCAACCGGAGCGTCGTTCATGTAGTTTTCGATGGCCTTACCGTAAACGAACTCGAACCGGCCGGTATCTTTCTTGGTGAAATAAATGTTTGAGGTTAGATTCACACCCCAGCCGATCGCACTTCCGCTGAGATTGGGCAGAGCTGGAGTAGTGTCGTTCCAACCGACTTTCCGAATAATGCCGGCCGCCTGGACGTAACCCCAGCTTCTAGCAAGACGAGCATGACCGCTCAGATCGGGCCACGCGAAATGGGGAACGATGTTTTGGAGATCAATGCGATCGGCGTAAACTCCGCCATCTGCACTGCCGCCGGGGCGCTCAAGGGCGATTACGACGTTGCTTGGGCCCTGGATTGGCATCCAGCGCACCCC
>CAVWFO010000012.1:0-42406 GCA_963754275.1 uncultured Acidobacteriota bacterium | reverse complement strand
GATGGAGGCGCGGGTGGGAATCGAACCCACGTATAAAGGTTTTGCAGACCTCTCCCTTACCACTTGGGTACCGCGCCTCAGACTGACAGTATATCGAAACCGTGCCGCACTTTCAGCCGGGAACCTGCGGGCGTGAGTTTAAGACCTTCTGACGCTGAGATTCAACTGCGATCCGGGGTTGCCGTTTTGCGAATGGCGGACTGAAGTCCGCCGTTACAAATCTAAAAGTCAGGTGAGATAGGGCCGCCTAAAAAGCAAAAGCAGGCGGCCGCTACCACGGCAAGGGCGAAAGCAAGTAAGGGCACCGGCCAAAGAGCCGGCGGGACGCCGGCGCTACTAAAGGCGACGTTCCCAGGTACTGCAAATTCCCCGTGAATTGTTAACGAATGTGCAGCTCGTAGGGCATGCGGGCTTGAATCGGGTCCATCTGGCTGAGGATGTGATTGATCATGGATTGCAGGGATTGCGATTCGCTCATGTTGTTGTCTTTCTCGCGCTCGAAAAATTGCTGGAAGAATGATTTCTCTTCGGGGTAGCGGACGATGTGCACGCTTTCGCCGGCGGGAATATTGGAGAGCTGCTTGGCGATTTCGATGGCGCGGTCGAGGCCGCCGAGCTCGTCCACCAGGCCGAGTTCTTTCGCTTGCGCGCCGGACCACACGCGACCTTTGCCGATTTTGTCCACGGCTTCGACGGACATTTTCCGGCCTTGCGCGACGCCCTTCGTGAAATCGGCATAGGTGTCGTTGAGCGATCTTTGAATGTAGGCGCGTTGCGCGGGGGTGAAATTCTGCTGCGCGGAAAACATCGTGGCGTTGTCGCTGGTTGCTACGTAATCGGTGCTCATGCCGAGCAGAGCGTAGAGTCCGGATACGTTGAATTTTCCGATGATCACGCCGATGGAGCCAGTGATGGTGCCGGGATCAGCGACGATTTTGCGGGCAGGAGAGGCGATCCAATACCCGCCGGAAGCTGCGACGTCTGACATGGAAACGACGACGGGTTTCACTTGATTGGCGAGTTCCACTTCGCGGCGAATCACCTCGCTGCCAACCACCGAGCCGCCGCCGGAATCCACGCGCAGCACGATGGCTTTGATGCTGTAATCGGTGCGCGCTGCGCGAATGTCCGCTGCCACGGAATCGCCGCCCATCACCGAACCGCCTCCGGGCGTGCTGCTGGAATCTCCGGAGACGATCAGGCCGGTCGCGTGCACGACGGCAATCTTGGAACCGCCTTCATTCGAGATCGAAGAGCGATAACGATTCAGCGAAATGGGATTCCACCCGCGGTGGCCATCCTTGAAGTAACCTTGGAGTTGGTCCCAGTAGCCCAGGCGGTCGACAATTTTGTTGGTGACGGCGTCACTGGAAGAAAACGGGCCGCGATTCAGCAGCGCTTCAAATTGTGCGCGATCGATGCCGCGGGCTTTGGAGGCGTCATTCAGATATTGGTCGTAGATGCTGTGCAGCAGGCCTTCGACCTCTTCCTTGTGCGCGGGCGTAAACTGTTTTTCGGTGAAAGTGTTGCCGGCGGTTTTATATTCGGCGATGTGATAGAACTCCGGGACGATTTTCAATTTGTCGAGCGTGCCACGGAAGAAGAGCGCTTCAGCCATCATGCCGCGAATGCTAACGGGCGCGGTGGGAACCAGCCAGATTTGCTGGCAGGCGGAGGCGAGATAATATTCGGGGTTGCCGATTCCGTCGTAACCGAGATAGCAGATGCTGGGCTTGCCGCTTTTGCGAAAGGCGAGCAGGTGGCTGCGAATTTCATCGAGCTTACCCCAGCCAGTTTCCAGCGGCGCGATGCGCACGACGAGGCCGGTGATGTGCGAATCTTTGGCTGCGGCGTCGATGGCGTCCACGTAATCGTGCAGCACCGGAACCGTGGAGCCGTTGAAGGCGCTGAAAATATCCGGAGTGCGCTGTTCTTCGATTTGGCCCGCGGCGTCAATCACCAGGACGGCGTTTGAGGGCAAGATCAGCTTGCTAGGCTTCATCGCCGCAAAAAACAGCACGACGAGAAAGACCGCTAGAACGATGATGATGATGGCACGGCGCTGGCCCCAGGTCATTGGCATTCACCTCGCAGAGGATTATTGCGCGGGAAATTGAGAATTAACAAGGTAGCACCGCAGAGGGGAAAACTCCACTTTAGGGAGAGGCATGCAGCGAACTGTTCTTCGTGGAACCGCGGGTGGAAATACGCGATGAAAAACCTCGGCGGAGGTTATGCTAGCGGCGAAGATGCGGAGGGACTATGAGCAACGGCGAATGAAGAAATCTAGAGCTTGGGTGGGCGTGATTGCTGTGGCGGCGATGAGCGCATATCTGGCGACGGGATTGCGTTACGCGTCATACGCGCCAAAGCGGTCGGATCATTATATATGGGGTGTTTATCACGTTCATTCGACGATGTCGGACGGGTTGCAATCGCCGGAAGAAATCGCGGAGCAGGCGCGAGCGACGGGGACCGCTCTGGTTCTTCTCACGGACCACGGCCGGCCGAACTTGGCGTCGTCAAACTTTCGAAAAGTTATTGATGGCGTCACGATTGTGGGTGGGTCGGAAGCGAGTTTGCCGGATGGACACCTGACTTTCTTTGGCGCGAAGGAGGCGCCGGGATTTCGTTTGTCGTCGTTTCCGCCAGAGGCGATGGACGACGCGCGAGGGTGGGGCGCGTTTCCGGTGCTGGCTTATCCGGACGATCCGGATTTTGGATGGCGTTACTGGGATAACAGTTTGCGGCCGGGCGGGATCGAAGTGCTGAATTTATTTACGAGTTTGCGCGGTACGTCTTGGGGCGAGCGGTTGCGCCTGGGGATGTACTATCCATTTTCGCATTACTATTTTTTGAAAAGCATCGCGATCCCGGCGGAGTCGCTGTCGCATTGGGATGATTTTCTGCAGCGAGGCAAGATATGGGGATTCGAGGCTTCGGACGCGCACGGCGGTTTTCGCGTTGGGTCGTGGCTGGCGATGAAGGTGCCGTCTTACGCGGATACTTTCTCGTTTGTGGGGATGGGTATTTCGAGGCGGTACGAGGCGGATCCGGAAGCTGCGGTGCGCAGGGGAGATTTTTTCAATTGCATACGCGGCGCGGGTGAGCCGGATCGATTTGAGTTTTCGGCACATCATGGATTGCAGGATTTTCCGAGCGGTGGCGACGCACCGGTGAATTCCAGCTTGCATGTTGCCCTGCAGATGATGAGTTGGGCGGTGCGCGTCGTTTTGAAGAAGGATGGGGTGGCGGTGCGCGAGATCGTGGGGGATCATTTGGATTTGGAAGACGCTGCGGCTGGAGTCTATCGCGTGGAGGTGTTTTTGGTAGGGCACCCTTTGTTGCGCCCTGATGTGCCGTGGATTCTTTCGAATCCGATTTTTGTGGGGACAGGGCGCGAGGCTATGCCGACGCGGCGTTTCACGACGATCCGTGCGCAGCTCGCGCCGCGAGCCGAGTGGTACAAACGCTAGAGATTTAACACAGAGGGCACCGAGAAAAATCTGAGAAAGATGCATTCAACAGTTGATCGTTGAAAGTCAAGAGTCAGAAGCAAAAGCGAACGGCAAAGGCTTTTGCCGCGGAGACGCAGAGGCGCAGAGAAAAGCGGAAGAGGCGCCGAACATTTTGCGGGTGCCGCGATTGGATGCTCCGCTGGCACGCTCTGGCCCCGATTAGCCCTTTGAAATGCGTGCAAAGGGTGGGTCTGCTATAATTCCTTACTCACATTATGGATTTCGACCACCTGACAACCTTTCTGGAGATTTCCAAGCTGGGCAGCTTTTCGCGCGCGGGGCAGAAACTGTTCCGTTCACAGCCGGCGGTGAGCGCGCAGATCCGGCAGCTTGAACAGGAGTACGGGCAAAAGCTGTTCGATCGCGTCGGCAAGACGGTGAAATTGACGGCGGCTGGCGAAGCGCTGATTGTGTACGCGAACCGGCTGCTGAATTTGAAGGAAGAATCGCTGCGCGCTGTGTCCGATCTGTCGAGTTCACCGCGCGGCACTCTGCAGGTGGGCGCGAATGAAGCGACGTGCCTGTACGTGCTGCCGGATATATTTGCCGCGTATCACCGGCAATTCCCCGGAGTGCAGATCAGCATTTACCGGAATTTCAGCCGCAAGGTGATTGAGAAAATCGAAGATGGCAGCGTGGACGTGGGGATCGTCACGCTGCCGGTGAAATCGCCGAGCCTGAAAATCCATTCGATCTTCCGTGACAGGCTGATGCTGATGGTAAGCGCGAGCAATCCGCTGGCGCGCGCGAAAGGAGTGACGCTGAGCGAAATTGCGGACCAACCGCAGATTCTGCCAAAGACGGGCTACACGCGGCAACTTTTCGACAAACTTTTCCGCCCGTATCGCCCGAAATTGCGGATCACCATGGAGTTGGCGAGCGTGGGGATGATCAAGCGCTTTGTGGCTGCGGGGCTGGGAGTTTCGATCATTAGCGAAAGTTTTGCCAAGGACGAAGTGCGGTCGGGCGAAGCGAAACTCGTTCCCATCACGGACGTGCAACTCACTCGAGAACTGGGGCTGGTTTACCGGCGCGACCGGACTTTGCCGCGAGCAGCGGCGGCATTTGTGACGTTGCTGCGCCAGCAGACTCTTGGGCTGGATGCCGTGCACGCTTCCAGCAAGCGCTAATGATTTGCGCTTTGCACCTCATCGCATAGCCCGCGCGCGACTTACATCGCAAGCCCTTCCACAGTTTCCGGCATCCAATAGCTTGTCAGACGCGTACCATATGTGTAGGGAAGTGCATTCGCGGGGAACACTATGCTGGTCAAGAAAGCGCCGGATCTCACATATAAGGATGTGACGCCCAAGAGCCTCTACATGGGACGGCGCAATTTTCTATTTGGCGTGGCCGCGGCCTATGGCGCGGTGGTGGGCTACAAGAAATTGACGCGATTGTTGGAGGGTCCGGCGACCGGTTCAATGCCGGTGAAGCTGACGGGCGTGACGAAATGGCCTGGCAGCACCACGGAGAAGGAAACATCGCTGGAAGATGTGACGCACTACAATAACTTTTACGAATTCGGAACGAGCAAGACGGATCCCGCCGCGAATGCTCGAAATTTTGTGACCACGCCGTGGAGTATTTCCGTCGAAGGGGAAGTGAAGAATAAGCGCAAGTATTCGATGGACGAAATTATGAGACTTGCGCCGCTGGAGGAACGGATTTACCGGCACCGCTGCGTGGAAGGGTGGTCCATCGTAGTTCCTTGGATCGGGTATTCTCTCAACGCGCTCGTGAAATTGGCGGAGCCGACGTCCAAGGCGAAATTTGTGGCGTTTGAAAGCTATTACGACCCGAAACAAATGCCCGAAGGCGGATCTGCAGGAATTGAGCTGCCTTATGTGGAAGGATTGCGCTTGGATGAAGCGATGAATCCCTTGACGCTCCTCACCGTGGGAATGTACGACGAGACTTTGCCGAACCAGGACGGCGCGCCGGTGCGCCTGGTGATTCCCTGGAAATACGGTTTCAAGAGCATTAAGTCGCTGGTCCGGATTCGCTTCGTAAAAGATCAGCCGCCGACCACCTGGAATATTTCGAATGCGCACGAGTATGGTTTTTACTCGAATGTGAATCCCAGCGTGGATCATCCGCGCTGGTCGCAAGCTACCGAGCGCCGCTTGGGAGAGTTCCGGCGGCGGCCTACGCTGATGTTCAATGGTTACGGCGATCAGGTTGCGAGCATGTACGCCGGCATGGACCTGAAGAAATACTATTGAGCGTGAACTTCTGGTGAATTACATCCTTACTAGTAAATGGACCAAGGTCGTGGTGTTTCTCGTGTGCCTGATTCCTCTCGGGCAGTTGCTGTGGCGCGCGTTTCACAATGGCCTGGCGGGATTTCCAGACAACATGGATTTCGGCGCGAACCCCATCGAATTCATCACGCACGCGACGGGAGATTGGACGCTGCGCTTTCTGGTGATCACGTTGGCGATTACGCCGCTGCGCAAAATTCTGCGGCAGCCGCAGTTGATTCGTTTCCGGCGGATGCTGGGACTTTTCGCGTTTTTTTATGGCTGCTTGCATTTCGGCACTTGGATCGGACTCGATAAATTTTTCGCGTGGTCGGAGATGTGGAAGGACGTGCAGAAGCGGCGGTTCATTACCGTGGGATTTGCCGCGTTCGTGCTGATGATTCCGCTGGCGGTGACTTCGACGGCGGGGATGATCCGGAGGCTGGGCGGAAGGCGCTGGCAAATGTTGCATCGCGCGATTTATGTGAGCGCGATTCTGGGCGTGATTCATTATTACTGGCTCGTGAAATCGGATGTGCGCAAGCCATTGCTGTACGCGATGATGGTGGGAATCCTGCTGGCGTATCGGTTAGGGATGTGGATTTATGGGCGCGGGCAGAAGACTTGTCGCTGGCGGCGTTCGGCCTGAGCTTTCGACAGCGGAAACGGCCTAAAAGTGAGCCGTCGGTAGCCAGTTGACAGGTCAATTCGGCACGGAAGCCTTTTTCTGATATCCATGCCCTCCTTTTCTACAGCGAAGCACGGATTGATTCGAGCTTTGCCCAAAACCCATACTTGCGGCGGATAAATCCATGAAAATGCGGTGCTTGCCTGGAACGGATGTGTATGGTACGGAAACTCGTCACCACAGAGGCGCTGAATTGAGCCGGGATTGGGTGCGTGGAAGTGGTCGCCCAGCGGGGCCACTGCTCCGAAACTGCACTGTAGGTCAGGTGTTTCGGTTGCGTTTGCGAGGTATCATTCGTGCAAGCGGTTTTCTCGGTTAAGGCACGCGGCGGGTCACCGGATTGGCGGCAGTCTTGTTCCCGCGGCACGGTTCAGGTCCCTCGGGTGCACGAGGCTTACGGAGAATCATCGAGGTCTGCTACTTGAGAAATCCCAAGAATTTACTTTTGTGCGGGTTGCTGATGGCGATGAGCGTTTTCCTCTTTGCCTGTGGTTGTTCCGGCACTTCTACGGGCGGCAACCCGCCTCCGAGCGGCACGGCGCCGACGATCTCGCAGCAGCCCGCGAGCTTTACGGTTACTGCCGGGCAATCGGCGACGTTTTCGGTGACGGCGACGGGAACAGCGCCACTGAGTTATCAGTGGTACATGAATTCCGCGGAGGCGGGAACAAATTCGAGCAGCTTCACGATTGCCGCAGCCACGGTAGGGCAAACCGGCGCGCAGATTTATGTGACAGTGACGAACGCGGCCGGGTCGGCGACCAGCGCAAAGGTAACTTTGACCGTAAATGCGGCAACGACTGCTCCAGTGATTACGCAACAGCCTGCGAATCAGACGGTTACTGCCGGGCAGGCGGCGGCATTTTCGGTGACGGCGACGGGCACGTCTCCATTGACTTATCAATGGTTCGTGAATGGCACGGCGAGCGGAACGGATTCGAACTCTTTCTCGATCGCGCAGACGACTACCGCGCAAAACGGCGCCCAGATTTATGTGAAGGTAAGCAACTCGGCGGGAAACGCGACGAGTAAGACCGTGACTTTGACGGTGAATTCGGCTGCGCCGACGGCTCCGGCAATCACGCAGCAGCCTGCGAATGCGACGGTGACGGCGGGACAACCAGCGACGTTTACGGTGACCGCTAGCGGTACGGCGCCGTTGACGTATCAATGGTTCTTCAACGGATCCATGGCGGGAACGAATTCAAGTACCTACACGATTTCGCAAACTACGCTGGGGCAAACCGGCGCACAAATTTACGTTACGGTGACCAACACGGCCGGCCACGTGACTAGTCAGACGGTAACGCTCACTGTGAACACGGCGCAGACCAGCACCGTGAATGTGCTGACCTATCACAACGATGTGGCGCGCACGGGGCAGAACCTGAACGAAAGCACGTTGACCACGGCGAATGTGAAACCCGCGAATTTCGGGCTGGTGGGGAATTTGTCGGTGGATGCAGGGGTGGATGCGGAGCCGCTGTACGTGTCGAACCTGACTCGTGGTGGGCGGCCTGCACAACGTGGTTTACGTGGTTACGGAGAACGGTTCCGTGTACGCGTTTGATGCGGATACTTTCGCGCAGTTGTGGCATGTGTCGGTCTTGGGCGCGAACGAAACCGCGAGCGACAACCGCGGATGCGGGCAGGTTTCGCCGATCATCGGAATTACTTCGACGCCGGTGATTGATCCGAGCGCCGGAACGCATGGCAAGATTTTCCTGGTGGCCATGTCACTGGACAACAGCGGGAACTATCACCAGCGGCTGCACGCGCTGGACCTTACCACCGGCGCGGAAACCAGCGGCAGCCCAACGACCATACAGGCGACTTTTCCGACGACGAGTGGCACGACGACATTCGATCCCAAGCAATATAAGGAACGCGCCGCACTCTTGCTGTTGAATGGCGTGATTTATACGACTTGGGCGTCACATTGCGACGATAAACCGTACACCGGCTGGATCATGGGTTACAACGAAACGACGCTGCAGCAGTCGAGCGTGCTGAACGTGACGCCGAACGGCAGCGAGGGCGCGATCTGGATGGCGGGTGACGGGCCTGCGGCGGATTCTTCGGGCAACATTTATTTTCTGGACGCTAATGGAACTTTCGATGACACGCTGAACAGCAACGGATTCCCGGAGCATGGTGATTACGGGAACGCATTCATCAAGCTTTCGACGGCAGGCAATAAACTCAGCGTGGCAGACTATTTCACGATGTTCAACACCGACCAGGAATCGGGTTCAGACGAAGATTTGGGATCTGGTGGAGAAATGCTGCTGCCCGACGTGCAGGATACGCAGAAGAACACCTGGCATTTGGCGGTGGGCGCGGGCAAGGACGGGCACATCTACGTGGTGAATCGCGATCTGATGGGCAAATTCAATACGAGCAACGACAGCGCAATTTATCAGGAGATTGATACGAACGGATTGAGTGGCGGCGTGTGGTCCATGCCGGGGTATTTCAATAATGTAGTGTATTACGGCGCGGTAAACGACCACTTGAGAGCGTTTTCAATTGCGAACGCGAAACTGACAACACCTGCAAGTTCGATGAGTGCGGCCAGCTTTGCATATCCGGGAACGACGCCCAGCATTTCGGCGAACGGGACGTCCGCGGGAATTGTGTGGGCGGTGGAAGACAACGGCAGCGCCGGCATATTACACGCTTACGATGCGACGAACCTGGCGACGGAGTTGTACAACAGCAATCAGGCGGCGAACAGCCGGGACCATTTCGCGGACAATAAATTTATTACGCCGATGATCGCGAATGGGAAAGTTTATGTGGGGACGCCGAACAGCGTCGCGGTGTTCGGATTGCTGCCGTAGTCCGACACCTAGAAATGCGCGGCTTCAGCGGCTAAAGCCCCACTCGTGTCGAGCCTAGCGGTGGAGCTAATGCCCCGCCCTTCCACCCAACCAGTTCTCAGGCACTAAACCCTCTACTGCTTTAAGGCCTTCTCAATTGCGGCGATTACTTCGGGCGAGTCTGGAGTGACGTCTGGCTCGAAGCGCTTCACGACGTTTCCGTTGCGATCCACCAGAAACTTTGTGAAATTCCATTTGATTTCGCCGGCGACGGCGGGATTGGCCTGCGTGGTGAGATAGCTGTAGAGCGGAGTCTCGTCGTCACCCTTCACGGAGACTTTCGCGTACATCGGGAACGTGACGCTGTACTTCGTCTGGCAGAAAGTTTTGATTTCCTGATTGGTGCCCGGTTCCTGTCTGCCGAAATTATTTGCCGGGAACCCGAGGATCACGAAGCCCTGATCCTTGTATCTATCGTACGTGGATTCGAGGGCGCTGTATTGCGGAGTGAAGCCGCAGCGGCTGGCGACGTTTACGACCAGCACCACTTTGCCTTTGAAATTCGCGAGCGGCAGAGGCTTGCCGTCAATCGAAGGAAGCGTGAATTCGTAAATGCTCGAAGCTGCAAAGAGAGATGCGCTCATCAGCAGGGCCACCAGTCCTATAAAGTAGGCGCAGGAAATTCCACTACGCGAAATCCGCATCGTTTCTCCTCGGGGGCTACGGTCCCTGCATTGCAATACGCGTAGCAGGACACCGCAGCGGAGCTTGGCTCGCAATTCTGGCGAAATGTGAATCTGCGCGGTGGGGTTGGCGCGTCGCAACACGCTGTCAACTATTCTTCGTCGGGATGGACGCCAGGTTCGTCGTTCATTTCTCCGGCTGCGAGACGGCGGATGCACAATCGCTTTCCGTCGGCGCTACATTGATACACCTGATAGGCGGGTAGATCTTCGGGTTGAACTTCGTAGTAACCGTCTTCCATGTTTATTGCGGAATCGAAGCTGTACATTGCGTAGCGGTTGCCGGGGTTTGCACGGACACGGAATTGCGCGGACGCGGGTTCGTAATTGCCATAGCTGAAGCAGTGGCCGATGCAGGCACGATCGGCGATGTGTTGCACCAGGATGCGCGACTTAGGGAAGGGTGGTTTGATGGTGGCGAGGATGCGCGAATTCCGCGGCACGGTGCGCACGAGTTGCTCGACCTGCGCCTCCATGCGATTGATCGTGGCGATGTCCTGGTACAAAAACGTGAAAAAGACTGCCGCAATGACGCTGCTTGCAAGCAAATGCCAGCGGCGTGGCCGCAGCGCGCCCAGTAAGCAGCAGAGTAGCGCGGCGGAAACGGAGGTGAGTCGTTCGGTCAGGAGCGCAAGGGCGGACGGTTGATATGGAAAGCGAATGCCGTCGGGCAGCAGGATCACTGCCAGGCAGACGATGACGTAAAGTTGCACCGGCAACGCAAAATCAGGCCAGCGAATCTGCCCCCAGCGGCGGCGAAAGAAATTCACGGCCAGCGCGCAGAAAATAAAAACCAGCAGCGCGAATTCAGGGACTGCGTAGCGCGGACCGAAGAGCAGCAGCTGGTCCGAGCCGTTGAAAAAATAGAAGGGATCACCGCGCGCCTGCACAATATCGTGATGCCAGAAATAATAGCGCGCAGCCCAGAGCACCAGGCCGGCCGCGACCACCGGCAAAATCTGATAGCGCCGGGGAATCGCTTCGGCGATCGCAACATACGCAGACGCGGCGACCAACCACGCGAAGCCTAGAGGATGGGCGAGCATCGCAAAGGGCGCGAGTGCAAGGGCGATCCAGCGTTCCCATCCGCGGCCCCGCCAGAAGATCGCGATGCCGAAAAACGCGAGGCCCAGCGAAATATAGAAATTCAAGAAGCCCATTTCGAATGAATAGCCGTAGCTGAACATGGCGATCACGGGGCAGAGCAGCCAGGGCGCCCGTCTGGCGGCGGCGCAAACGAAGGTGAATGTGCCCCAGAAGAAAATCAGCACAGCGAGTGACACGGCAATTTTTTCGGCGATCTGCAAGGAGAAGTAATGGCCAAGGCCGCCGAGGAGGAAATCGAAGAGCGCGTTGTTCCAGCGCGGCGCGAGCCACAGGCCGGGCGCGTAACCGTGCCGGATCAGTTGCGCGAGCCATGCATTGTAGAGGTGGCTGCCCAGATCACCTGCGGCGATGGTGCGGTGCCAGAAAACGGGCGCGAGAACTGCGGCGGAAATCAGCAGAAAACGCCAGACGTGTTGGCGCACGAACGCGACGGACTGCGCGAGGACGGGTGCGGGCGGCTCGGTCTGGGGAACGCTTTCCACGATTACGTCATCAGCGAGGTTGGACGGGTTCGCACGGTTGTGCTGCGTCAAGAAAAGCGCCTCGGCGAGTGCGAAGGTCTGCGCTGCATCGCTGCAAACATATCATGAGACGAGTTGAGTGAGACGGCGCATCGCGGCGAACGCGACGGCTGCGTTGCTGGGGGATAGCGTCGCCACGATCGGTTCGTTGGGCGCGCAACAGCTTTGTCGCCGCAGCGCGGCGAGTAGTGATATAAGGATGCCGGAGCGGCGCGACAACGGGCAACTCGAGACTACGACGCGTAGGAGGGTAGCGATGAGCGATCCGAATATATCGGACATTGCGAAGAAAGCGGTGGGCTGGTCTATTTTTGTGAGCGTGCTGATGATTGTGGTGGGAATTCTGGCGATCGTCATGCCGTATGAGGCTGGTCTCGCCGCAAATATCTTCGTCGCCTGGATGCTGATATTCGCGGCGGTGGCGCATTTTGTTTTTGCCTGGTACACGCGGCGCACCGGAAGCGTTCTGCTGAAAGTCTTGCTGGGGATTTTGTATTTGTGCGTGGCGATTTATCTGCTGGACCATCCGGCGCGCGGGCTAGCCACTTTGACGCTGGCATTGGCGTTTTATCTGTTGATCGAGGGAGTTTTTGAGATTGTGCTGTTCTTTCAGCACCGTCCCGCGGCTGGCTCGGGCTGGTTCCTGGTGGATGGCATCGTGACGCTGGTGCTGGGCGGAATGATTTGGGCGACGTGGCCTTCGAGCACGGAATGGGTGTTGGGGACTCTGGTCGGGATCAGCATTTTCTTTAGCGGCGTGACCCGATTGATGATTTCGCTGGCGGCGCGTCGGGTGGTTACGAAGGTCGCGTAGCGGAGGTCTTTAGACCGCCAGCGATCCGTAACGCATTACCTTTCCATGCCGTAACACCGAAGGCGCACTGAAGCGCGCCGCCAAAACTGCTTTGCGCAAACCGCAAGGCGCATCTTCAATTTTCGGTTATTGCGTTCCGTGAAAACTACGCTTCTTGGTCGTCTTTCTTTGGTGCGTAGGGATATTTCGGGGGTTTCTGCATGTGGGAAGTGCGGTAGGCGTCGAGTTCGGCGTCTGTCAAATTGAAGTGCGTCTTCGCCGGGTGATTTTCTGTCGCGGCTAGTTCCAGGTGCAGGCGGTGCGAGCAGATGTCCGGCGCATCCTGGAAACGGACGCGGCGCGTGTCGAACGCTTCGTTGGGAATGGTCAGCGTGAATTCGCGCGGTTCGGTCGCGGTCTCGCGAACGGTGAAAGTATATTCACGGCCCTGAGGCTTGGCTTCGAAACCGACGAACTGCACGATGACGCTGTTATTGTTGTTGCTCATTTTCCGGCAGCCGCAACGGCCAACGGGGCCAAAACTTTCTTGACTCGCTTGGCGCGCTTGCGCTTGGGCGGCGTGCCTTCGGCAATTTCAACCACCATGATGCTGGTGACGAACTTCTTCATGCCGTGCAGGTCGAAGTCAATCGAAGTGCGGTCGTTATCGGATTCGGTGATTACGCCAAGGCCGTATTGGAAATGCTTGATGTACTGCCCTTCGGGAAGTGCTTTCAACGAGGCTCCTAAGACCGATGGTGCGTGTGCGAAAAAAAAGGGCGAACCGGCAAAAGCCGGCTCGCCCCTCTTCGACTAGAGGCTGGTGACGTTCGCTGCCTGCAGACCCTTCGGTCCACGGGTAACTTCGAACTCAACCGCTTGCCCTTCGTTCAGCGACTTATAACCTTCCGCCTGAATGGCCGAAAAGTGGACGAAAACGTCCTCGCCGGACTGGCGCTGGATGAATCCGAAGCCCTTGCTGGCATTGAACCACTTTACTGTTCCTTGTTCTCTCACTGATTTACTTCCTTCTTTTTAAGCTATTTGTTTGCTTCTCGACCGCCTCCAGCCGTAAAGCGAAAGAGGCTGCAAGTGTGAACTTGCAGCCCCTTCAATCGAATCTAAAGGTGTTACAAGAGCAACAAACGCAGCACAAACATAGCATGGTTTGGCGCTGCACCCTAACGAATTCGTAGGGCGCGGATTGGCTGTCGGCGCGCTAAAGCTTCGTGCGGTGTTGCACTGTGTTGCGCACTTGCTGCGAACGTTTGATGCGCGACGAGTCCCGGCGGGTGAAATCAACATCCGATTGTTGCACAGGGCGGACGGGGAGTATGATGTGCGAACCCTAACCCAGTATTGAGCCGGCCGTCGGGCCGTCCCAGGTCCAACCCTCGGCCCTAGTTTTTTCCAGAACGCACTTTTTGGAGGTTTGCCATGAAGAAAAGGCCCCTCATGATTGTCGGCGGCATCGTAGTGGTGTTGTTCTTGATCCTTCTCGCGTTGCCGCTTTTCATCAACGCAAATCAATTCAAGCCGACGCTGCAAACCCAACTGGGTAGCGCGCTGGGGCGTTCGGTGGGGGTCGGCGATATCAGCCTTTCGATTATCTCGGGCGGCGTGACGGTTTCGGATGTTTCCATCGGAGACGATCCGGCGTTCAGCAAGTCGCCGTTCTTGACGGCCAAGGCCGTAAGTGTCGGAGTCGAGATGCTGCCGCTGATTTTTTCGAAGAAGCTTGAGGTGCGTTCGCTCACGGTGAAGGATCCGGAAGTGAATCTGATCCACGCGGCGAATGGCACTTGGAATTATTCGAGCCTGGGCGGAAGCGCGAGCACTGCGAAGAGCGCGCCGAAGAGTTCGGAGCCGAGCTCGGGCGGTGCCGGGTCGTTGAGCGTTGGGAAAATCAGCATCGAGAACGGAAAGATTATCGTGACTGGTGCGGGATCCAGCGCCAAGCCCAGCATCTACCAAAATGTGAACCTGGAAGCTTCTGATCTTTCTTACACCTCAAAATTCCCGTTCAAGCTGACGGCCGCCGGCCCCGGAAACGCCGCGATAAGAGTGGAAGGCAAAGCCGGGCCAATCGATGCGGCGGATGCGTCGCTGACGCCGCTGGACGCAACGGTGGAGGTGGAGCACCTGGACCTGGCGAACACCGGCTTTACCGACGCGTCTGCTGGAATCGCTGGCGTGATGGACTTCAAGGGAACGTTGACCTCCGACGGCAAGCAGATGAATGCCAAAGGCACGGTGAAGGCGAACAAGCTGAAATTGTCCGCGACCGGCGCTCCTTCTTCTGTTCCGCTGAATGTTGATTACGCGACGACGTACGATTTGAAAAGCCGTTCGGGTAATCTGAATCAGGGCGACATTCACATCGGCAGCGCGCTGGCGCGTTTGAACGGAGCATACAATGTCGCCCCGGAACCGGCCAAATTGGATATGCGATTGAACGGCCAATCCATGCCGGTAAGTGACTTGGAAGGATTTCTTCCGGCGGTGGGAGTGGTGGTGCCGCCGGGATCGAAGCTGCAGGGCGGATCGCTTACCATGAATCTGAACGTAAGCGGGCCGACGGACAAGTTGGTGATTTCCGGGCCAGTCAATTTGTCGAATGCCAAGCTGGCGGGATTCAGCGTGAAATCGAAACTGGGGCCGCTGGGGTCTATTCCCGGGCTTGGCGGCGGAGGCAGCGGCGGTGGTGGATCGGACACGGATATTCAGACGTTGAGCGCGAACGTGCGCAACGATCCATCGGGAACCAAGATCGATAATTTGAATCTGGTGATGCCGTCGCTGGGGACGATCACGGGAAATGGCACGGTTAGCTCGGCGGGACAGCTCAATTTTAAATTGGTTGCGAATCTGGCAGGCGCCGCGGGCGCGCTCACCAGCGTGGCAGGTGCGGCCGGCGGCGGAATTACCGGTGGGCTTACCTCATTGACCGGCGGCGGAGGGGGCAAGAGCGGGGGCAACGGTATTCCGTTCACCGTGACGGGCACGACGTCGAATCCACAGGTAATCCCGGACATGAGCGGCGTGGCCAAGAATGCGATCACGAATGGCGTGGTTGGAGGAAACCCAGCGAGCAAGGCGAATATCGCGACGGGATTGGCTGGCGGGCTGCTGGGAAAAAAGAAACCACAATAGCGGTTTTTTTTGCTGCCTGCAGTTTTTGAGAACGGTGCGAGGCGGAGTGCGGCGTCTCACAGCGGTGGCTTAGTGCAGCGAATTTCCCGAACTGGTTCCCGACAGCGTGGCTTCGGCGTCACTAAGCAGCGTGCGCAGCGCGCGCGCCACGAAGCGAATCAGGATCGCGATCACGCAGAGCGCTAGCAAAACGATCACGGTGGCTATGTATGGATGCCGCGTGACGATCCACATCAGAACTACCACCAGCGCGTCTTCGGCTGTACTTAACGCGAAATTCGAGAAGGGCTCGGGCGAATGTATGATGGCTGCGCGCGCGGCCGTCTTCCCACCATGCGCCGCGAGGGCAATCAATCCGCCCGCGAAGGTGGCGGCGATTTGTTCCCACTGTGGCAATTGCGACGTTGCGGCGTAAGCCAGATAGGCCGCGACCGGAACGCGCACGAACGTATGCGCTGCATTCCACAGCAGATCGAAAACCGGAATTTTATCCCCTACGAATTCCAGCACGAACAGCACAGCGCAAACCGCGATGATTTTCCAATCTTGCAGCAGGTGCAACGCGGTCGGCAGCGCTAGTACGTTGAAGCGCGCGAGCAGGCCGAGCATTCCGACGGTGGCGTACACGTTGAGGCCGGCGGAAAAGCTGACGACTACCAGGATCGCGGCCAGCTCGGTGCCGGTCGGTATTCGCGGGGATAGAGACGCCAGGATCATGGATTGGAGAAGCACGCCGCGCGGCGTACAGCGCAATATTTGCCGCGCGGTGGATTCTGCTCAGCTCGATGGCATCCAGCGCTTGCGCACGGGACTACTTGGCCGCCGGTTGCTTTGCGATCACCAGACTGCTGATCTTGTCGTAGGTGGCTTTGGGGACGATCTTCTTACGCAGCAGGTCGGTCTTGGCGTGGTACGGGCGGCCGTCAATGATTTTCTGGGCGTAGGCCTCGCCGATTCCCGGGAGGGCGTCGAGTTGCTCTTTGCTGGCTGAATTCAAATCCACCAGGCTGCCGGCGGCGGGCGCTTTGGACGCGGATTGCGCCGCAGCAGTATGGCTCCGCGGCAGAACTGGGGCGGACAGAATGAACAGCAGCGAAGCCGCGAGCAGCAAAAATGAAAGTCCGAGTTTTCGCTTCATGAACGAGCTCCTTGTGCGGGTAATGATCACGGCAAAGCCGACGCGTGGTTCCGACGTCCGGGGCCGGCCACGCGCAGATGCTTGCCGCCGCATACAATAACACTGCGGCCAGTTCGATTCTATGGGCGCGTTGAGTATGACTCCTGCGGCGTGCCGGACTCTGTTCGTTCGCCTGCGGCAATGACGCGCTGCAAACTCTCGTGCGGCGTGCGTTGTCACCTCTTTAAAAAGTCAGTAAACAAATCCCCGACCCACGGGTTTTTAGCTACAATAGCGCTCGCTGCGGGGTGGTGATTCTTGTCGGACCGGGTCGGTAGCGCGTGTGGAGCAGGCGGAGCTTCCTCAAAATTTGCCGAAGTAAGCCGAGGGCGGCGCCGCGGTCTGGCGGGTGTGATGTTCGCCGTGGTGTTTAGCTCGGCCCTGGTGCCGCTGCTGGCGCAGCAGATTTCGTCGCGGCGGTCGCTTGTCGCAGGCTTGCCGGGTTCCGTTGAACCGGTGCGCAAACGCGCGGAGTGGTTTTTTCGGCAGCGCGCTTCCGCGAACGGGCATATTCCGAACGGGCTCTTGCTGCAGGCCATCGCGCGAAACCGAGAAATGGTCAGCAGCGACGGAACTTTCGTTGAGCATTTCGCCGCGCCTAAGTCAGGCCTTTCGCCTTCACTGACACTCTGGACGCCGCTGGGCCCGCAGCCCACCGCGAACACGCCATTGTACGGAAATGTATCCGGTCGCGTGACCGCGCTGGCCGTGGATCCCTGCGACGCGACGGGAAACACGGTCTACGCCGGAGGAGCGGACGGCGGCGTGTGGGTCAGTTTCAACGCACTCAGCGGCAATCCGGTTACCTGGCATCCGCTTACGGATAATGAGCCGTCGCTTTCCACCGGCGCGTTGGCGCTAGCCTCGAAGACGTGCCAAATGTTTAATGGCCACGCGCAGAGCAATCTGATTCTGGTGGGCACGGGTGAGTCGAATTACGCGCACGACAGTTTGTATGGCGCGGGAGTGCTGCGCTCGTCCGACGGTGGGCAAACCTGGACGCACGATGCCACATTTACGAGCAGCGCGTCGCAAGGACCCGGTGCGAGCGGCCCGTACATTGCGGCGCTCGCCGTACAGCCTCATCAGACGAATCCCGTGATCCTGGCGGCGGTGCAGGGAACGGATTTCGCGGCGGGCGGATCGTTGCCGTCGGGAGTGTGGCGATCGACGGATGGCGGAAATACATGGAGCCGCGTGCAACCGGGCGGCGGCGCGAGCGGGCCGCCATTTAATCCGGCGACCGACGTGCGTTTTGATCCTGGAGATCCTTCGGGATTGACGGCTTATGCAGCGCTGGGCGATCCGAACGGCGACAGCGACGCGCAAGCAGCGTGCGCGAGCGCGCCTTGCAATGGCGTGTACGTTTCGCACGATGCGGGAGTCACGTGGAACCGGGCGGCGGGCCTCGACAGCGCTTCTGCACCGTCGCGGTACGGCACTATTTCACTGGCAATTGCTCCTGGAAGCTCTCCCGCGACTTCGATCTTGTATGTAGCGATCGCCGACGCCAGCACCAACTCCGATAATCTTCTCGGCGTGCTTTCCGGCACGGGAATTCAGCCTAACGGAACCGGTCCGGCATTCAGCACGATCTTCCCTAACGCTTCGAATTTGCCGGATTTCTGCGCGCCGCGGTGCTTTTACGATATGAAACTTGCGGTGGCTCCGGGCACCGCCGGGCAGACGATATTTGCCGGAGGTTCGGCGCAACCGTTCAACGGCCAAGTCGTAATCGGGCATTCTTCCCTGTATCGCTCACTCGACGGTGGAAATACCTGGGGCGATGTGAGCGCGGATGGAAGTGGAAACGGGACTTCGATCCACGTGGATGTTCACGCGCTGCATTTCGCGGTCGGATCGGGGGGACAGGCGCTGGCGATGTTTGCGGGGAACGATGGCGGGGTGTGGGCGTCTAAGGACGTGTTTAGTGCAGCGACGGTCCCCGGCGCTCAGGTCTGGGCCGATTTGAATACGAGTACTGGCAGCGCCGATTCGTCGCTGAATCTGACGCAATTTTATCCGGGGATTTCGATTCATCCGGCGACCGACCAGATTATTTATGGAGGAACCTCCGGGAACGACGTGCAGCAATTCAGCGGCTCGCTGGTGGCGAGCGAAACCGAAGACTGTCCTTACGATGGAGGCTATACCGCGATTGATCCACAGACGCCGAGCACGATTTATGCGGCGTGCAGTTATCTGGCCGGACCCGGCACGCTGACCAAAAATATTCTGAATGGTGTTCCGGGCATGGATGGCATCAATTGGGCGGCGATCGACAACAGCGGAATTAATTTTTCGGACAATGCGGATTTTATTCCGCCGCTAGTGCTGGATATGAAGAGCAGCCAGAATTTATATTTTGGCACGTTTCGCTTGTATCAGACGGTGAATGGCGGGACGAGCTGGACCGCGATTAGTTCAGACCTGACCAGCGATGGCAGCCAGAACTTCGTCACTACAATTACCGTGGCGCCGAGCAATTCGAATACGATTTACGTCGGAACCTCGGATGGGCGGATCTGGCAGTCGGCGCAGGCGCTCGGTGGCGCGACGGATCTTCACATGGTGAACCAGAGCAATCAGCCGGGGCGCAGCGTCACGGCCATCGTAGTGGATTCGGCTAATCCGAAGGCGGCGTTCGCAGCGTACTCCGGTTTTTCTTGTCCTGGCGTAAATGGATGCGACGGGCTGGGGCACGTTTTTTATACTAATAATTCCGGGGCTTCCTGGCTGCGGGTAGATGGCAACCTGCCGGACGTTCCGGTGAACGACATTGTGATAGATCCCAGTGACGCGACGGACAACACGATTTACGTCGCCACGGATTCTGGGGTTTACGCGAGCGCGAATGGTACCGCAGGAGGCGCAACCGTCTGGAGCGTGCTGCAAACGGGCTTGCCGAATTCACAAGTGCTGGCATTGCGTTTACGCAATACGTCGCGAACGCTGGTGGCGGGGACGCATGGGCGCGGTTTGTGGAGTCTGCTGCTGCCAAATCTCCCGGGTTACGCGTTGACGGAGCTGAGCCCGGTGTCGGCCAACGTGGGTTCGGGGTCGTTTCAGCTAACGGCCACCGGCGATGGGTTCACAGCGCAATCCGTGATCGATTTCAATGGAGCCGCGCTGCCCACTACTTTCGTCAGTTCGACAAGTTTGACGGCGACGGCGCCCGCGAGCGCGTTGAACTGCGGCGGGGGCGTGCCGGTGACGATCTCCGATCCAACGCAAGGCTCGACGAATACGCTTGCGTTCAGTTTGGTTGGCGCTGCTTGTGATTTTTCTTTTGGCGCGACGGTTCCGGCGAGCGAAACCGTCAGCGCCGGCGGCACGGCGAGCTACCAGTTGGCTTTGAATGCTGTCGGGAACGCGGGCAGTAGCGTACAGCTTTCCTGCAGCAAAGCGCCGGCCGGCTTCACTTGCAATTTTGCACCGAATCCGGTGACCACTGCAGCGACTGTGAGCAACGTGGCGCTGACGATTTCGATTCCGGCTGCTGCGAGCTTGCCCGTCGCACGATATACGCTTCCGCGGACGCTGAAGATTGGACCTGTCCAGTTCACCTTCGCTGCGATACTCGCGATCTTCATTTTGTTCGCTGCATCGAGAAAAATGCCGCGCGCGCGACCGACTTTTGTCTGGGCATCGGTTGTTGTAGTGCTGGGCCTAATGGCGGCTTGCGGAGGTGGTGGCGGCGGAGGAAGCGGCCCTATGCCGCAGACATACGAAATCACGATCCAAGGAGTGGCGGGAAACTTCCAGCATTCAACTACGGTGCAACTCGTGGTAGATTAGCGCCGGTCAGCAGCCCAGCCCGGCCCCTGGATCGGCCGCAGCGTAGCCACTTTTCGATCGGGAGGAGTTTCGCCATGACCTGCCCGCAATGCAATCAGCGTATCCCGGCAAGAGTACTTTGGACACCCGCAGGCCTTTCGGGTGTGGTGTGCCCTCATTGCCAAGCGGCGCTCTGCCCGAAGCCGATTTCCGCGATTTTGGTTTTTGCTGTTTCCTTCGGCTTGGGGGATTTGGCGCTGATGTTCTTGCGGCACAAGGGTGTGGAATTCTGGCAGGCGTGCGCGGCATTTTTCTTGGTGTTCGCGGCGGTCTTTGCGCTGGCGGCGCCGGTGTTTCTGCGCATGCGCGTGAAGGACCATGGCGACCCGCATCTGAGCGGCCACCGCGCCTAGGTCTGATTCGCATCGACGGTGCGAGCAGGCGCGAAAGTTTCTAGAGCATCTGGCGCAGTACGTACTGCAGAATCCCTCCGTGCTGGTAGTAAGAAACCTCGAACGGAGTATCAATCCGCGCCAAAGCATGGAAGAGAGTTTCCTTGCCGTGCGCGTCGCGGGCCGTGACTTTCATTTTCTTGCGCGGCTCGAAATTTCCCGCCAGGCCTTCGATTGCGAAAATTTCCAGACCCGTCAGGCCCAGTGATGCGAGCGTTTCTCCCGGCAGAAATTCCAGCGGGAGGACGCCCATGCCCACCAGGTTGCTGCGATGAATGCGTTCAAAGCTTTCCGCCAGCACTGCGCGGACGCCCAGAAGGATGGTGCCCTTCGCGGCCCAGTCGCGCGACGAGCCGGAGCCGTATTCTTTTCCAGCGAAAATGATCAGCGGCACCTGTTCGTCGCGATATTTCATGGCGGCGTCGTAAATGGACATCTTCTCGCCGCCGGGCTGATGGATGGTCCAACCACCTTCGGTACCGGGCGCGAGCAAATTGCGCAGGCGAATATTGGCAAAGGTGCCGCGCATCATCACTTCGTGATTGCCGCGACGCGCGCCATAGGAATTGAAGTCCTTGGGCTGCACTCCGTTCGCGATCAGATATTTTCCGGCGGGCGTATCCGTGGGAATCGAGCCGGCCGGCGAAATGTGGTCGGTGGTAACGCTATCGCCCAGCACCGCGAGCGCGCGAAGGCTATGCAGATCCTGCAGCGCTGTGGGCTTCAACGGCATATTTTCAAAATATGGCGGATGCTTGATGTAGGTGGATTTGTCGTCCCAGGCGTAGAGATCGCCTTCGGGAATGGGCAGCGCGCGCCAATGCTCGTCGCCGGTGAAGACGTCGGCATATTCTTTGCGGAACATTTCGCTGGTTACCGAGGAGCGCATGGTTTTTTCCACTTCGCCGGGCGTCGGCCAGATGTCGCGGAGATAAACCGGCTTGCCCGCTTTGTCGTTGCCGAGCGATTCGTTGACGATATCGAAATCCATGCGACCGGCGAGAGCGTAGGCGACGACCAGAGGCGGCGAGGCCAAATAATTCGCGCGGCAAAGCGGATTGATGCGGCCTTCAAAGTTTCGATTGCCGCTCAGAACCGAGACGGCCACCAGATTATTGTCCTTGATCGCTTTTCCGATGGCGTCCGGCAGCGGGCCGCTATTGCCGATGCAGGTGGTGCAGCCGTAGCCCACCAGGTTGAAGCGCAGCGCATTGAGCGAGGGCCACAGACCCGCTTTTTCGATGTAATCGGTGACAACTTTCGAGCCGGGCGCGAAACTGGTTTTTACCCAGGGCTTGGTCTTCAGGCCGCGCTCGACTGCGTTCTTTGCTAGCAAGCCAGCGCCTAGCATCAGCGAAGGATTCGACGTGTTCGTGCAGCTGGTGATCGCCGCGATGACTACCGAGCCATCCGTGAGATCGAATTTATCGCCATTGTTTTGCACGCTGACGTGTTTTGGCTCTGCCGTCAGAGTTTTTTCGAACGATGCCTTCGCTAGCGTTAGCGGAACGCTGTCTTGGGGACGCTTGGGGCCCGCCATGGTCGGTACGACGCTGGCAAGGTCGAGCTCGAGCCGATCGGAGAAGATCGGATCAGGCGTTTGATCGGTGCGGAATAGGCCTTGCTCTTTCGTGTAGGCTTCGACGAGGCGAACTTGGTCTTCGGCGCGCGCGGTGAATCGCAGATATGCGAGCGTTTCGCTGTCCACCGGGAAAAAACCCATGGTCGCGCCGTATTCCGGGGCCATGTTGGCGATGGTCGCGCGATCGGGCAGAGTGAGGCTGGAAAGTCCGGTGCCGTAAAATTCCACGAATTTTCCGACGACGCCTTTTTTGCGCAGCATTTGCGTGACGGTGAGTACGAGGTCGGTCGCCGTTGCGCCTTCCGGCAAGCGGCCGTGCAATTTGAAGCCGACTACCGCCGGAATCAGCATCGAAAGCGGCTGGCCAAGCATTGCGGCTTCCGCTTCGATTCCGCCGACGCCCCAGCCAAAGACGCCGAGACCGTTGACCATGGTGGTGTGCGAATCCGTGCCGACGAGGGAATCCGGGAACGCGAGGCGCGCGCCTTCGTGCTGCAGGCTGAAAACAACCCGCGCCAAATATTCCAAATTCACCTGGTGGCAAATGCCGGTATCCGGCGGGACGACTTTAAAATTCTGAAATCCCTTCTGACCCCAGCGCAAGAAAGCGTAGCGCTCGATGTTGCGCTGCATTTCCAGGTCGGCGTTGAATGCGAACGCCCCCTCGACTCCGAATTTGTCCACCTGCACGGAATGATCAATGACCAATTCGGCAGGCAGCAGCGGATTGATTTTTTTGGGATTGCCGCCGAGATGGCGCATCGCCTCGCGCATCGCGGCCAGGTCCACCACCGCGGGGACGCCGGTGAAATCCTGCAGCAGCACGCGAGCGGGCATGAAAGAGATTTCTTTTTCCGTGGCGCCGGCCGCGCTCGATGGATCCCAGCCCGCGAGCGCATGAATATCTTCGGAGAAAACGAACTGGCCGTCTTCGTGGCGCAGTAAATTTTCCAGCAGGACTTTCAAGGAAAAAGGCAGGCGCGAAATATTACCGATCCCGGCGCGCTCAAGGACGCTTAGGCGATAAATATCGTAGGAATCATTGCCGGCGCGCAATGCAGTGCGGGTGCCGAATGAATTTTTCTTTGCCGGGCTCATGCGGGGATTAATTCTCCTTTCAGAACAAACCATTTTAGCGCACTACCGCGTCGGTTCCGGCGCGAATTTCACGCCGGATGAACGGAATGTGCGCATAGCATGAGGCCGCATTCAGGAAGGGAACTGCGTGCGATGCTTCCTAGTGTTTCGGAGGTACGTAGCTGTCCGGCAGTTTTGCGCCTTCGCCGAAGAAGTAGGTTTCCATCTGCTCTTCCATCACCTGCTGCGATTTTGGGTCCAGCGGATTCAGGCGAAACTCATTCATCAACATTTTGGAATGCTCCACCCAGAGCTTCCAGGCTTCCTTGGAGACGTTGTCGTAAATCCGCTGGCCGATCGGGCCCTTCCAGGGAATGCGATCGAGGCCCGGCATTTCGCGGCCGAATTTCACGCACTTCACAACGTGTGGAGTTTGCGGCGCGGGCTGAGCGGATGCGGCTGCGCCCGGATTTCCTGAATTTTTGTCGTCGGCCATGTACGTCTCCTTGCAGAGTGTGCTGCAATTCAAGATACTGCATCGGCGGCGGAAATTCCAGTTGGGGGCGGAGCGGGCGCGCCACCCGGCCGTCGCGAGGTCCTGTAGCAGGCCATTTGCAGAGTTGTGATAGGCTCTTGTGGAAGGGCGGGAGTTTTAATAAAACATAAGGGTGGGTGCGGCAGAGCTTCATTGGCCCGCCGGGAAACTGATTATGAATACCAAGGCAATGGTCGAACCCCAGAATGCGGACACGGACGTCTATTTCTGCGAAGTGCCATCGGATCCTTGTGCAATCGTGATGTTTGGCGCGTCGGGCGATCTGGCGCGCCGCAAACTTCTGCCTGCACTTTACGATCTGTCTTACCACGCTTGCCTGGGTCCGCGGTTTCGTCTGCTGGGTTTTGCGCGCACGGAAATGTCGGACAGCGATTTCACGCAGAAGGCCGGCGAATTCCTGCCCAGCGGAAAACAGGAAGGCGCCGACGACGCCAAGAAGGCGGAATTCCTGAAGTGCCTGCGATATTTTTCGGGCAACTATGACAATCCCGAAGCGTTTCGTCGCTTGGCGCAGCGTCTGGATGAACTGGATGGCGAAGGCCAGCTCGGCGGGAATCGCTTGTACTACTTGGCCACGCCGCCGGAAGTTTATTTGCACGTGATCGAGCAGCTCAAGAAGGCCGGGCTGAACAAACCGAAGTCGGAAAAATCCTGGACGCGCATCATTATTGAGAAGCCGTTTGGGCACGATCTGGCATCAGCGAAGGAATTGAACAAGAAAGTGCTGGAAGCATTCGACGAATCGCAGGTGTACCGCATTGATCATTATCTGGGCAAGGAAACCGTACAGAACATGCTGGTGTTCCGCTTCGGCAACGGCATCTTCGAGCCTTTATGGAATCGTAATTATATTGATAGCGTCCAGATAACTGCCGCCGAGCAGCTAGGCGTGGAGCGCCGTGCGGCGTTCTATGAATCCGCAGGCGCGCTGCGCGATATGATTCAGAGCCATGTCCTGCAGCTTACTTCCCTGACCGCGATGGAAGCGCCAGCAACATTCGACGCGACCGCCGTGCGCAACGAGAAAATCAAGGTCTTGCAGTCCATTCGTCCATTCACCAAAGATTCGGTATTTAAATCTGTTATTCGCGGGCAGTACGGCCCTGGTCAAGTGGATGGCAAGCCGGTTCCGGGATATCGCCAGGAGCCGGGAGTGAAGCCGGATTCGGCGACGGACACTTTTGTGGCACTGAAGCTGCATGTGGATAACTGGCGCTGGAGCGGCGTGCCGTTCTACCTTCGCACTGGAAAACGCCTGGCGCGGCCATTGACGGAGGTCGCGATACAGTTCAAGCGCGCGCCACACATGGTGTTTCGCGGCGAAAATCACGAAACGAATTCGCTGGTCATGAATATTCAGCCTGACGAAGGCATTTCACTTTCCTTCGGCGCAAAATCGCCAGGCGCGCAAATGCGCGTCCAGCCGGTGACCATGGATTTCAAGTACAAGGATGCGTTTGGCGGCGGCTCGCGCCCCGCATACGCTACCTTGATTAATGATTGCATCCGCGGCGACGCCACGCTGTTTGATCGCGCCGATGGCGTCGAGGCGGCGTGGACATTGGTGGACCCAATCCTGGAAGCATGGAAGAATGCGTCGCCGCCGCCTTTCCCGAATTACCCAGCGGGAAGCGACGGTCCACGGGCGGTGGAGGACCTGACGGCCGCCGATGGGCGGCAGTGGCGCCCGCTGTGAGGCTAGCGCTCGTTCATGCACACCACGTTCGATATTCAAGCTCGGAGGCCTAAATGATTTTGGCGGGCGACCTGGGAGGGACCAAGGCCAATCTCGGTCTGTTCGACGTGAAGGCCGGCAAACTGGTCCGCGTCGCCGAGCGGCGCTACGCAACGCAGCAACATTCCGGGCTGGAAGAAATCACCAGTGATTTTCTGAATGGGGCGGGCGCGAAAATCACCGCGGCGTCTTTCGGAATTGCCGGGCCGGTCGTCAACAATCGCGTGCAGGCCACGAATTTTCCGTGGGTGGTGGATGGCGCGAACGTCGCGTCGCACCTGCACTTGAATCACGTGCGCTTGGTGAATGACGTCGAGGCGGCGGCCTACGGCATCGGTGTGCTGGATCCCAGCGAGCTGGAAACTCTGCACGCGGGGGTGCCTTCGCCGCGCTCCACGCAAATTGTGATCGCCGCAGGCACGGGACTGGGCGAAGGAATTCTTTTCTGGGACGGTCACCGGCACGTTCCCATGGCCACCGAAGCGGGCCATGCTGATTTTGCGCCGAACACCTCACAGCAAGCAGATCTGTGGAAATTTCTGAATGCGCGACAGGAATGTGTGAGCGTAGAAACGATTTTGTCCGGCGGTGGATTCCAGCGCGTGCATGAATTTTTGAACCCGGATGTACGGCATCCGGGGTTTGATGACGACGGCACGGACCCAGCGCCGGAAATCACACGGCGAGGACTAAGCGGCGAATGTTCGGTGTGCGCCGCGACTCTGGACCTGTGGGTGGAAATTTACGGCTCGGAAGCGGGAAACCTGGCGCTGCGCACCGTGGCGCGCGGCGGAATCTACATCGCCGGAGGGATCGCCGTGAAAGTGCTTCCCAAGCTAAAAAACGGGAAATTCGCCGCAGCGGTGAAGCACAAAGAGAAGCTGGAATCGTTCCTGGTGCAGATTCCCATTCACGTGGTGCTGAACGAGGAGTGCCCGCTGCTCGGTGCGGCGTCTGTGGCCTGGAAAAACCTTTAGTTCGCGACGGCCCGCCCAGCTCGATCAATTCGCGATTGTGCACGCGTGGCTTGCTGCGCGCTACTACAGGTTCGCGACGCCCTGCTCCCAACCGTAACGGTTCCTAATCCCGAGACGGGCTTCAGCGTCCCCCGCAGTTATTCGAAACTTCCGGTGACCCCCTGGAATCCGTGGCTGGCCTGCTTCAGCACCCACTTCATTACGCGAGCAGCGTCGTAACAGTACGCGACGTTGTAGCCGAGCGTTGAGAAGCAATGCGGCTCGCAACCCTGCTTCATTTCGTGCAGTTGTTTCAGATCGAATTTCTGATTTTCCACAGTGCCCCAATCGTAGCCCGCGTTGTACATCGGAAAGCACGGCGCCAGCGTGCCGTCGGTGCGAATGATCAGCCAGTTCTGGCCCGCACGGCAGCCCCAGTGTTCGCCGACGCCGCGCATGAATCCCTTCATGTTCTGGAGGCGCGGAATGGAGTCCACCATTTTGTAGCCCTGCCGTTGCTTGTCAATGAGCCAGTCGAGCAAGTCGTCCACCATCGGAAAGTCTTCGGGGCGAATGTAAGTGTCGTTGGCGTCCAGATGCTTGAAGTGCGGCTGCTCCATCATCGGGGCTTCGTTGATGTGAAAAGTGAGCGAGATGCCGTTATCGTGCGCGATTTCGACCAGCTGTTTCACGTCTTCGATATTCGTACGGCAGATATTCGTATTAAAAAAGGTGGTATAGCCGTAACGATACTGGCGCCGTACCAAATAATCGAAGTAGGAACTCACGTGTTCGAAGGCTTTCGGCAAGCCGGGTTTTTCCTTCACGGTATCCACGGCAAAGTTGATGGTCGCGATGCCCGCGTCGGAGAGGCGATCAATCACGTCAGGACGCAGCAGACGCGCATTGGTGGCGAGGTAAACCCAAAAATCCTTTTTCGCGGCGTAGTAAACCACCTTGTGCACAAAATCCGGGCGAACGAGCGGCTCGCCGCCGGTGGGAGCCAGGACGCGGCACGGCGTGTCGTGCAGCCAGTCAATGGCGCGGCGGGCGGTGTCTTCGGTCATGCCCTTTACGCGATTGTCGTAGGACCAGCAGTAGTGGCAATCCAGATTGCATTTCCACTCGGTGAAAAGGTACGCGATGATCGGCTGAAAATCGCCAGGCATAACGCGGGATTTGAGATAGGGAACCATCCAGCCGCGCAGGTTTTTGAAAATGCGCGAAGCGGGCCAGTGGCGCTTGCCGGTCTGCAAAACTTGATCGTGCGCGGCGACATCCTCAGCGTCCAAGTCATGGAAAAGTTCGGGTTGGCTCGGGAAAACAGGAGTGGGCAGGGTCTTTTTTTCTTTAGATGATTCCGGCGTATGTTTCTCAGGCGCTTCCTGCAGTAATTTGTGCAGCGGCACATCCAGACGGAAGGGATAAGAAGGAACTGTGGGAAGCGCTTGATGGTGATCGGACATGATTTTCTCCTTGAACGTCAAGAGTTGGCGGAGCCGCCGCGCTCGACAGCATCGCTGTCCAATGCTGCGGTAGTATGCCTCGCATTTTGTCCGCCAGTTTGTACGCTAGCGGACACTGCCTCCGTGCAAGGGCCCCCCTGCCTAGAACTTTGCATTCGATTCACTACCACAGCAAAGGGTTACAGTTGAAGTGCAAAAAGTTACACCCTCCGGTTAGACGCAATTAATAAAGATACGCAAGTGCTGTTACTTTTTTTGCTTACGTGCATCCATAATCTGAATTCTGGCCGGTTCTGCGCATGAAATCGGAAAAGGCCACACAGCTGCAGCGTCCGCTCTGGCGGCCACACAAGCGATCACGGGGGTTTTTACGCATTGAGATGGCCTGCAGCCAGCAGCTGGGCAATGGCGACGTTGCCCTCGCTCGGCGGGCCAGGAGTTTTCCTCGCAGCGTTTCTGGATTCTTCTTTTCGTTCCGCTTCCCTTAGTGACGGATCTGATTGTGATGGAACTCTTGCTCCGGCAGCCGCTGCGCATGCCGTATTACGCAGCGATGGCGGGGCTGGAATAGCTCGCTGGATGCATATGGATTTATGCTTTGGCGCGCAAGGCCGGTCAAGCCTATTACCGCAAGAAACAGGGGCGCCCGTTGGGACGAATTCGCAAGTGGGTCGAGTAATCTCCGTTCCCGTCCGTGCTGCTGCCAGCCATCGCGCTTTTTCCGGTTCCATTCAAACCGTTCGTGATCGCGCACGGCGTGTTTCGCGTGCCGTTCATTCCGTTTCTGATGGGTGCATTTGTGGGGCGCGGAGCATTGTTTTTCGCGGAAGGCTTTCTGGCGGTGCGCTACGGAGCAGCCGCGAAAGATCTTGTGTTGCACCAAAAACGGGCATCACGTGCGATTCTGCCGGTGTTGATTTTTCTGGCGCTGGTAATTCGCCGGCTGCCGCTTGATCGCCGCGGCACGCCGTCGGAAACGGACTAGAGTTCCCTCACATGACGTTCCAGTTCCTTCGTAATCTCATTCGGATCTGCGTCGGCGGCGAAGCTCACCGGCTTTCCGATCGTCACTTCTACGTGGCCTGGACGAGTGAGAATGCGATTCGCCTGCCGCAGATCGTAGAGTCCCGCAAGGCGCATGGGAACAACTGGAATGTTCAACTGTTTCGCGAGCAGGCCAACGCCCGCGCGGAACGGGGCGATTTGCCCGTCCTCGGTGGTGTGGCCTTCGGGAAAGATCAGAATGTTCCAGCCGCGATCCGCGAGATCGCCAGCGAACGAAAAACTTTTCAGGAAGCCGGACCTCTGGGGCAAAGGAAAGACGTTGAAGAGCGACAGCGCCAGATAATAATCGAGGCGTTCGCGGAAGCGGTTGAACAGGTTCATGCTTCTCGGCGGGCGGCGCATCTCGGCAAGGCGTTCGGCGCGCATTGCGGTGGCCAGCCGATTGCGCAGGCGCGCTGGCAACGCCGGCAGCACCCAGGCAATGTCCAGATAGGTGACGTGATTCGCGATCACCAAAACGGGACCGCGCAGTCCGCGGAGATTTTCTCGACCGCGGATCCGCGGAGCGGCAAGAATGTACGTGGCGGGCCATGCAAACAGGTAATAGACGCCGAGACGCACGGCGGTGGTGAGCCGATTTTGCGGCCAACGCGGATAAAGATGCTCGGCCGGGGCCGCGGGAGATTCCCTCAGAAGCGTTTCGAGCTGGCCCACGGTCGAGACCTCGCTGAAGCGCACATCGCTGAGGTCCGTCTGATAGCGGCTTTCGAGCGCGCTCATCAGTTCGACGCGATCGAGCGAGGTCATGTGCAAATCGGCGTCCAGTGTGGCATTGCGCGAATCGGCAGCGAGGGGGCGTCTGGTGATTTGCGAGATCAGCGTGACGAGGGAGCTGTTGCCGTCCTGTGAGGTGACCGCTGTGTCGAGTCTCGCGTTGACAAGCTCGCGGATGCGCGGGAGCAGCGGCTTCAGAGTCGGCGTGCGCGGGAAATCGGGGTCGGGCCATAGAAACCAATGGCGGATCTTTTGATACTCCGCGAGGGAGCGATTCGCGGTCTCGATGATGGCGGCTTGGTTCGCGCGTGGCGGATTTTCGAGCAGCAACACCGCGCAGGGTTCCGCATTTCCGTCGCGCTCGATACCAATCACCACGCAATCCCGGACGCCGGGTTGGCTGCGTACTGCTTTTTCCAGATCTTCGGGGTAGACGTTCATGCCCGCCGGCGTGACGATCACATTTTTCCGGCGACCTTTGAAGTAGAGGCGGCCTTCCGCGTCGGTTTCGCCCATGTCTCCGGTGTGGAACCAGCCATCGGATTCCGATACGGATTGCGTGTGATCATGCTGGCGATAGGCGACGGCCACGTTTTCGCCGCGCACTAGAATTTCGCCGTTTTCATCAACGCGAACTTCCATGCCGGGAAAAACTCTGCCGATCGAGCCTTTCGCCGAACGGAATGGATGATTCAGGCTGATGAGCGAAGTGGTTTCGGTCATTCCGTAACCTTGAACCACCGCGTAGCCTAGGCGATTCCAGAATTCTTCCGCCTGTGCGGGAAGCGCGGCACCTCCGGAAATGAACGCCCAGAATTTCCAGCCCAGAAGGGAATGAATTTTGCGGAATCGCCACCAGCGCAGCAGAAAGTGTTCGTTCTCGGCGCCCGCGAAATCTTCGTCAAATTGGCGCAGTCTGCCATCGCGTTCCGTTTGGCGTTGGATTTCGCGCTGCAGAGATTCGATAAATCGCGGAACGCACACCAGAGCGGAGACGCGTTCGTCGCGAATCACGTCAATCAGGTCGGAGGGTTTGAGCGAATCGATGAACACGACGGTGCCCGCGAGGAGCGGAGGGATGAAGATTCCCAGCATTTGGCCGAAGACGTGGCTCAGCGGAAGCAGATTCAGAAAGCGCAGTGGATGAACGATGCGCTCGTAGCGAAGATACTTCTGGATTTCACGCTCGACCGGTTCGATGTTGGCGAGGACGTTGCCGTGGGTAATAACTACGCCTCGCGGTTCCGCCGTCGTGCCGGAGGTGAAGATTATTTCGAGCGTATCCTGGCGCGAGAGGGAAGGGGCGAGGTACGGCGACGAATCTCGACGTTGCGTAAGCTCGAAAAGCGATTCCAGGACGATGGCATTTTCCGCCAGCCCGCCGTCCGTAAGTGCGCGACTGCGAAAGATTAATTTGGCATTCACTTCGCGAGCATACGCGCGCTGCGAATTCGGCTGTTGAACCTTGGTCTATCGGAACGGTCACGGCGCCGCGCAACACGCATCCGAAAAAACACTATGATCCATTCGGGGGAGTTTTCACCCCACAGCAGCACGGCATCGCCTTTGCCGATCCCGCGAAATTCCAATTCGCGCGCCACGCAATTCGCCCGCTCGGCGATTCGCGCGTACGTCCAGGTTTCCATGCGGTAGCCGCGGCGGTAGCGCACGGCGACTTCATTTCCGCGCGCGGCGTACTGCGCGACGAAATCTACGAGCGATTGCACAGTAGCTCTCGAAGGGGAATTTTCAGCTGCTCTGGCATCGCGGTGTGACGGCCTCCTGCGCGTTCGCGCTGCTTTTCATTTGATACAATTTACAGGTTGTGGGGCACATATACAAAACGGTGGTGATCGGCGGCGGGCTGAGCGGACTGGCGTGTGCGTTTCGCCTGCGGCAATTGGGAATTCAGGCACTGGTGCTGGAAGCGTCCGGACGCGCCGGCGGAATGGTTTCCACCGTGAGGCGAAACGGATTTGTGTTTGAAGCTGGGCCTCAGTGCCCGCGATTTCCGGCGTCGGTGTGGAATCTGGTGCGCGAGCTGAGCCTGGAGAGCGATTTCGTAGCCGGCAATCCGAAGGCCAAGCGCTACATTTTGCGAGACGGTCGCTTGCACCTTGCGCCGTTTTCTCCGGGCGGCGCGCTTACGACGCGATTGGTCGGAGCGCGATCGAAATACCGGCTGCTGAGCGAAGCGCTGCGAAATTCGCAGCCTCCCGCCGGGGAGGAATCGCTGGCGGAATTCGTGGAAAGAAAATTCGGCGCCGAGGTGCTGGATTATCTCGTTGATCCATTTATCTCGACGGTTTTTTCTGGTGATGCGCGCAAGATGGGCATGCAGAGCGCGTTTCCTGACCTGGTGGAATGGGAACGAAGCCGCGGCAGCGTTGTGCGTGGTGCATTGCGCGCGTACCGGGCGAAGCGAGATGCGCGTCCCACAACTGCTGGCACCGCTCGAGGCGATGACCGCGCAAAGCATGGCGGACTACACGTCACCGACGCGCTCCCCGCGCTGGGCTCGTTCAAAGGCGGGATGGCCACGCTTGCGGAGAAGCTCGCGGAAAAATTGGGAGAGGATGTTCATTTTGGCGCTGAGGTGGAATCGGTCACGGCAGCGCGCAGCGGAACCACCGGGCGCGAGTCAAGCTGGCAGATTCGCGTGACCGGCGGCGGGGAGTTTTCGGCGGAGGCGATTGTGGTTGCGGCTCCGTCCTATACTGCGGCTTCATTGTTGCAGGGAAGTGCGCCGAAATTAGCGGCGCTGCTGGCTGAGATCGAGCATGCGCCGATGGGCGTGGTTTCGTCAGCGTACGAGCGAAAACAGGTGCGTCACGCGCTGGACGGGTTCGGATTCATGGTTCCGCGCCGTGAAGGCTTGCACACGATTTGCACGTTCTGGAATTCGTCGTTATTTCCCGGCCATGCGCCGAACGGCAGTGTATTGATGACGAGCTTTGTGCGCACCGACACTGGCGGTCTGATGACAGCTTCATACGACGTGTTTGCCCAAATGGTGGAAGCGGAAAATGCCAAAATCCTAGGAATCACTGGCGAGTCGATTGAACGCACGGTATGGAGATACGAGCGCGCGCTTCCGCAGTACAATGTGGGCCACGCGCGACGGGTGAAAGAAATTCGCGAAGCGGAAAACGGATTGCCCGGACTCTGCCTCGCGGGAAATTATCTTACGGGGCGCTCCATCGGCGATTGCGCCGAATCGGGTTTTCAGGCGGCGGAAAAGTTGCGCAGCCAGATGCGTAGCTGAGACATCGTATTTCGGCGGCGCCGGCCAGCAGAAATGTTCGGCGTCGTCGTTTCGTGGCACTATTCCGTGGCGATGTATGGCAGAGGAGAGGGGTTGCTCATCCAGATTCTCATTTGGATTTTTGCTGCTGTGCTGCTGGGCGCGATGGCCGGCGCAATTTACCAGAAAATTGGGTTGCGCCGGGACAGCTGGATTCATCCGCCTCCGGGCCGGTTCGTTGACTTAGGAACCCATCGCTTACACCTGCTGGAAAAAGGGCAGGGAAGCCCAACCATTGTGCTGGAAGCGGGACTGATGTCCACGGTGCTAAGTTGGAGCGAGATCCAGAGCACGCTCTCGCAATCGTATCGCGTGGTGAGCTACGACCGCGCCGGATTAGGCTGGAGCGATCTGGGCCCGATGCCGCGAACGGCCGACCGCATGGTGGAAGAGCTTCACACCTTGCTGCAGCGAGCAGCAATTCCTCCGCCATACGTTTTGGTGGGACATTCTTTTGGCGGCCTCACGATGCCGTTGTTCGCAGCGCGCTATCCGGAAGAGACGGCGGGCGTGGTGCTAGTGGATCCGGTGGCGCCGGCCGAATGGAATCCTCCTTCGGAACAGGACCGTAAACGCGCCGAGATTGGCGCCACCGTATCTCGCCGCGCCGAGTTACTGTGCCGCATCGGCGTTATTCGTTTCGTGGCGTTCCTGCTCACTTCCGGCGCAACGAAATTCGCAGGACGCTTGGTGAGGCTGATCAGCCGGGAAGCGCCCGCCGAATCCGGCTCGGTTTCAAGTCCCTGGTTTTGGAATTTGCCCGCCGAAGAGCGAAAGATGGCGGCGGTTTTCTGGGTCCAGGAAAAATTCTGTCGAACCATTGCGAGCCAGCTGGAAAATCTTTCGGGATCCGCGGTGCGCGTGGCTGAACTGGGAGAATTCTGCAGCAAGCCAGTGGTAATCTTATCTGCAAAATCCACGCCCGCGAAGCGGCTCGAACAGCACGTAGCCATCGCGCAGCGTTTGCCACACGGCCGTTACGTGCTGGCGGAAGAGAGCACCCATTGGATCATGCAGGATCAACCCGAATTGGTGCTCGATGCAGCTCACGAAGTGGCGCGTTCCATCGGAAAACCCGATGCCGAGGCCGCGGCTGCGCGCGCCGGTTCCACCGCGCATACCCGCCAAATCGCATCATAACCGTCCGCTTCCCCCGATCGCCCGTGGCCCGAGCATGTCACGAGGATCGATGAAAATCTTGCATCGTGCCTGCGCCGTTCTGAATCTAAGCGACTGGAACGGCGACCGGCCGTCAGCGGAGCGCAGATACATTGCAATGGCGATTGCGTCTCAACGTTCTGGAGTCTCGACACTGGTATGGAGAAATGCTAAGTTTCCGTCGCATTCTCCGTGGGTCGTCGTCTCACAAGATCAAGCTCTTCTGTGCACCATTCGTGATCGTAGTTTTGACGAAAACCTGTCTCGGCAGCCGCGTTGCAGTCCACTTTTGGTATTCGACCGGCTGCGTGACTTAAACCGACACAGGTAACCTAATAGAATCTGAAAATTTCAAAGAGAGAGCCGATGAATGGTTCCGTCAGACGTACTGTCGTAATCGTGGTGGCGCTGGTCGTGATCGTGATCGCTGCGATCGCGGTAGCCTTGCGCCCGAAAGCAGCGGCCAGCGCCGGACCGCCTCCAGAGGTGATGGTAGTGCCTGTGGTGCAGAAAGATGTGGCGCTGTACAGCGAATGGATCGGCACGCTAGATGGGCTGGTGAACGCCAACGTCAAAGCGCAAGTTACCGGCTATTTGCTGGAGCAGGACTATCAGGAAGGCGCGTACGTTCAAAAAGGCCAGCTTCTATTCCAGATTGACCCACGGCCGTTTCAGGCGGTGCTTGACCAGGCGGAAGGACAATTAGCGCAAGCCAGGGCTCAGCTTGCCAACGCCGAAGCGGTGCAACTGCGCAATCAGCTCGACGTGGAGCGTTACACTCCACTGGCGAAGGAACAGGCAGCGAGTCAGCAGGATCTCGACAACGCCATTCAAAATAATTTGGCGGCGCAAGCGACCGTGGCGACAGCCAAGGCACAGATTCAGACAGCTCAGGCCGCGGTGGAAACCGCGCGGCTCAATTTAGGATTTACCCGCCTCGTCGCACCGATCAGCGGCATCGTTGGAATCGCCCAGTTGCAGGTCGGCGCGTTGGTGGATACCACTAGCGCTCCGGTGACCACTGTTTCGACGGTGGATCCCATCAAGGTTTACTTCACCGTCAGTGAAAGCGAATATCTCGATTTTAACCGCCGATTTCCCACCGAGTCCGGCAGGCAAGCGGAGTTGAAGCGATTGCCGCTGGATCTGATCCTGGCGGATGGGCGCACGTACGACCACTCCGGAACGATCGACTTCGCGGATCGCGCGGTGAATCAAGGAACAGGCGCCATTCTGATCGCGGGACTGTTCCCGAATCCCGGAAATATTCTTCGTCCGGGCGGTTACGGAAAGGTTCGCGCCGCAACAAGAATTGAGACCGGTGCGCTGGTGATTCCGCAACGAGCGGTGACCGAGCTGCAAGGAAGCTATCAAGTGGCGGTAGTGGACGCCCAAAATAAGGTGAGCATCCGCACAGTGACGCCCGGCGAACGGACTGGCAGCGATTGGATTATCTCTAAGGGACTACAAGCGGGAGAGCGCGTGGTGGCGGAGGGAGCGCAGAAGGTGCGTCCCGGGACGCAAGTCAACCCGAAACCGTACGTGGAGCCGAGCGCGACGGCGGAGGGAAATTAAGGCCCGTGTCTAAATTCTTCATCAACCGTCCGATCGTAGCTATCGTGATTTCGATTGTGACCGTGATTCTTGGCACCATCACGATTGTCAGCCTGCCCGTGGCGCAATTTCCAAACATCGCTCCGCCCGAAATACAAATCCAAGCCACGTACGTGGGCGCAGACGCGCAAACGCTGGAACAATCCGTCGCCACGCCGATCGAACAGCAGATGAGCGGTGTGGACAACATGAACTACATGTATTCGTTGAACGCCACGGCCAACGGGCAGATGACCATGATCGTGGACTTCGACGTGAAGACGGATCCGAATATCGATCAAATTCTGGCGCAGAGCCGCGAAACGCAGGCGGCATCGCAACTTCCGGCGGACGTGAACAACTACGGCGTAACAGTGCAAAAGTCGGTGACCTCGCCGCTGATGCTGTTGACGTTGTATTCGCCGAAAGGCACGTACGACGCCGCGTTCCTTTCCAATTTTGCGTACATTAACATTCGCGACCCGCTGACGCGTTCATACGGAATCGGCAACGTGCAGATCTTCGGCGCGGGACAATACGCGATGCGCTTGTGGGTGAAGCCGGATCAATTGGGCAAACTCGGCATCACCGTCACCGACATTATCAACGCGATCCAGGCGCAGAATACCGTGAATCCCGCCGGACAGGTGGGCGGCGAGCCTGTGCCCCCGGGGCAGGAATTCACGTACTCGGTGCGCGCGCAAGGGCGATTGATTTCCGAGGAGGAGTTCGGGCAGATCGTAGTGCGCGAGACGCCCGATGGCGGAGTGGTGCGCGTGAAAGACGTGGCGCGCGTGGAATTGGGTTCGCAGGATTACAGCACAGCGGGCCGGTTGAACGGCAAACCGGGCGCGATTATAGCCATTTACCAGTTGCCGGGCTCGAACGCGGTGGACGCCGCGGCCGCAGTGAATAAATTGATCGCCGGGATGAAACCGACGTTCCCGCAGGATGTGGATTATGTGACTTCGCTGGACACCACGAAGGCAGTGACGTCCGGAATAAAGGAAATTGTCGAGACGCTGCTGATCGCGATCGTGCTGGTGATTCTGGTGGTGTACGTTTTCTTGCAAAGCTGGCGCGCCACGCTGATTCCCATGTTGGCGGTGCCGGTGGCGTTGATCGGGACGTTTGTCTTTTTCCCGCTCTTCGGGTTTTCCATCAATACGCTTTCACTATTAGGGCTGGTGCTGGCCATTGGATTGGTGGTGGACGACGCGATCGTGGTCGTGGAAGGAGTCGGGCGGCACATCGAGGAAGGCCTTTCGCCGAAAGAAGCGGCCCTGAAAGCGATGGACGAATTAACTGGTCCAGTTGTCGGCATTGCGCTGGTGCTTTCGGCGGTGTTCGTTCCCACCGCATTTATTCCGGGAATTACCGGTCGTCTGTATCAGCAATTTGCGGTGACCATTGCTATTTCCGTGATTCTTTCCGCTTTTAACGCTCTAACTCTCAGCCCCGCGCTTGCGGCCCTTTTGCTGCGTCCTCGAGAAGAGAGCAAGGGCGTCATAGGAAGGTTTTTCGGATGGTTCAATCGAACGTTCGAGCGGGCGACGGAGGGTTACGTCTCCGTTTCCGGCGCGCTGATTCGCAAAAGTGTCATTGCGATCGTGCTGTTGGTGGGATTCGCGGCAGGGGCAGCATTTTTCGCTCAGCACGTGCCTTCCAGCTTCCTGCCGGATGAAGATCAAGGCTATCTTTTCATCAACTTGCAGCTTCCGAACGCCGCTTCGCTGCAACGCACGGACCGCGCGGCACGCGATGTGGAAAAAATACTCGCGGACACTCCCGGAGTGAAATACACCACCAGCGTGATCGGCTTCAGCCTGCTGAGTTTCGTGCGCACCAGCTACAACGCGTTTTTCTTCGTCACGCTGGACCCTTGGGACGAGCGGAAATCCCGCGCCGAGCAGTTTCAGGAAATCAAGACGCGCCTGAACCAGAAATTGAGCCAGATGCCCGAGGGCATCGCTTTCAACTTTTCGCCTCCGGCGATTCCGGGAGTCGGCACTTCCGGCGGATTCACGTTCGTGCTGGAGGACCGTGCCGGAAAGGATGTCGAGTATCTCACGCAGAATTTGAACACGTTCATGGCTGCGGCGCGCAAACGCCCGGAGATCGGTTTTCTGGCCACCACCTATTTACCCAGCGTGCCGCAGCAATTCGTGACGGTGGACCGCGACAAGGTGATCAAGCAGGGAGTGAGCATCACGGACGTTTACAAAACCATTCAATCTTTCATGGGTGGATATTTCATTAATTATTTCAACCGCTTCGGCCGGCAATGGCAGGTGTACATCGAGGCGGAAGGCGAATACCGTACGCGCGCGGAAAACGTGGGGCAATTCTACGTGCGCAACAATAAGGGCGAGAATGTGCCGCTTTCCGCGCTGACGAAATTCGAACCGCGGATCGGGCCGGAATACACCATGCGCTTCAACGAATATCGCAGCGCACAGATCGTAGGCAGCGCCGCGCCAGGATACAGTTCGGCGCAGGCGATGAACGCGCTGGAAGAAGTGTTCGCGCAATCCATGCCGCATGACATGGGCTACGACTACAAGGACATGTCGTATCAGGAAAAGTTGGCGCAGAAGGGAGTCTCTCCCACGGCGGTTTTCGCATTCTCGCTTTTGTTTGTGTTTCTGATTCTAGCAGCGCTGTATGAAAGCTGGTCGCTGCCGTTCAGCGTGTTGCTCAGCACGCCGGTGGCAGTGTTCGGCGCGTTCGCCACGCTGTGGTTACGGCGAACCGTAGCCGGCTGGTTCTATCCGGCGTACATGGTGCAGATCGAAAGTGACGTGTATTCGCAGATCGGGCTGGTAATGCTGATCGGTCTGGCGGCGAAAAACGCGATTTTGATTGTGGAGTTCGCGAAAGACGAATACGAGGAAGGCAAACCGCTGATAGAAGCTGCGCTAGCGGGCGCGCGAATCCGGTTGCGGCCGATTTTGATGACGTCGTTCGCGTTCATTCTGGGCAGCGTGCCTTTGTGGATTGCCACCGGCGCGGGTTCCGTGGCGCGCCAGATTATTGGAACGACAGTGATTGGCGGAATGCTCGCGGCCAGCTTCCTCGCCATATTTTTGGTTCCAGCAATTTTCTGTCTGATTGAGACATGGTCGGGCGCCGGCAAAAAGGATGCCGCCGCGACAGCGCCGCCGACGCCGCCAACGCCCGAGCCGGCCCCTGGAGATTGATATGAGCCGCCGCCTTATGGCTGAAACTGTCACGCAGCGGAGCCATTCGTGAACAAGAACCTCGTGAACACGGCGTTCAAGACAACTCTGCGGTCATTGATAGCCGCGATGCTGGTGTCGAGCCTCATCGCGGGCTGCGCGGTCGGCCCGAATTATCACAAACCCGACGTGCCGACTCCCGCCGTATATCACGATCTCAGCCAAAATCCGCAAGCGGAGGCACAGGCCGCGTCCTACGCTGACCTTCCCTGGTGGCAAGTATTTTCGGATCCCGTCCTGCAAGACCTGATCCGCACGGCGCTTAAACAGAACTATGACTTGCTGATCGCGACGGAGCGCATTAACGCCGCGCGCGCTCAAGTGGCGATCACTCGCTCCAGTCTCTTCCCGCAAGTGTCTGGCAACGGCAATTTCACGGGTGGCAAAGAACAGAATTTTCAGTCGAAGTCAAATTTCTTGGCGCTCACGGCAGACGCGGCTTTTCAGGTGGATCTATTCGGCGGATTGCGCCGTGCCACCCAAGCATCGCGTGCCCGGCTGCTGGCAACCGAGGCAGCGCGGCAAACCGTCGTGCTGACTCTCGTCAGCGATGTGGCCACCGATTATTTCGCGCTGCTGCAGCTTGACTTGGAATTGCAGATCTCGCGCGATACCGTGAAGACGCAGGAAGACTCCGTCAAATTGACTTCGCTGAGGCTGGACCACGGCGTCGCAACGAAGCTAGATGTCCTGCAGGCGCAGCAGGTGCTGGACACCGCGAATGCCTCAATCCCGGATCTCGAGAGGCAGATTGGCCAGGAGGAAGATGCCATCAGCATTCTGCTCGGAAATTATCCGCAAAGTTTGCCGCGCGGACTGCCGCTCGCGGACCAGCCGCTTCCTCCCGGCGTGCCGCCAGGATTGCCTTCCTCGCTGCTGGAGCGCCGGCCCGATATTCGCCAAGCCGAGCAGCAACTCATCGCCGCGAACGCCCAAATCGGCGTGGCCAAGGCTGCGTTTTTTCCACAGATTTCGCTCACCGGCGCGGGCGGCGGCGCATTTGGGCGCAGCAATCTATTCTCCAGCATGATGAGCTCGCAAGCGGCTATCTGGTCGTATGGCGTGCAGGTAAGTCAGCCAATTTTCACAGGAGGCGCGCTGAAGGGAAATCTGCATCTGGCCGAAGCGCAACATCAGGAAGCTTTGCTCGCGTACAAGGAAGCGATTCAACATGCCTTCGGAGATGTGTCCGATGCTCTGATTGGATATTCGAAATTACATGAAGTGCGCGTTCGCCAGGAACAGACCGTGGCAGATTTATCGGAGTCAGTACGCCTCTCCGTCATGCGCTACAGGGGCGGCACGACCACGTATCTGGAAGTGCTGGACGGCCAGCGGTCGCTCTTCGAAGCGGAAATCACTTTGGCGCAGGCGCGCGGAGCCGAGTACCAAAGCCTCGTGCAACTCTACAAAGCCCTCGGCGGCGGCTGGAAGCAATAAAGCGGCATGGTTGGCATGGCGCGTTACTGCTCCAAAATCTCTTTCAGTTTTTTCATCTCAATTTCCATTTCCTTCATGGCCTCGTCGAACTGCTGATCGCTCATCACCGCGGGCTGAAAAAGCGTCATCATCACCGTCGCGCCTTCGCCGTTGGGCACCACGCGAGAATAAACCTGCCACGTCGCTTGCGGATCCTTCCAGATGTGATCGAATACTCCGAGTTCCTCCACGGCGTTGACTTTCAGCGCGCCTTCGCCGAACTTGGTGACGGCATGGAACCATCCGTCTTGCCCCGGACTGACTGTGCGCAAATTCACAACGGCGTATTGAGGCCAATTTATCGGATTCGCAAGAAAGAGATAGGCCTTCTCGGGAGTAGCTTGGATATCCACTGATTTTATGGCGGACCGCGCAATCTTCTTCATCATGTCTTCTCCTGTTCTGAAAGCGATGGTTACCTCGAGCCGGGAAAATGCTGAACGTACTCGCCGCCGTCGCGGCCGAAGTAACGCACTTTCTTTCCGTTCAAATATACGATGTAATAAGCGCACCCAGCCGCGGCGCCTTCTCTTACAAAGTCCGGATATGCCGCTTGTCCCGCTTGTACTCTTTGGTTGATGTCTTCGAGCTTGTCCGCGGAAAAGCTCGGCCGCGACCTCGTCGTGCAGCAACGCCGCGCCCGTGGCCAGAGATTCTCCGTTCGTTGCATAATACCGAAATTCATTTCGCAGGAAATCCACGTGATAAGATTCCACTCCCTCTTTTCCCAGCGTTGCCAGGATCTCGCGGAAAGTGATTTCTTTTGCCAAAGCCTTGCCAATTAATTCTTGGATGATCGCTAGATTCATTCGGTACTCCTTTCTAATTAACCGGCATGTTCTTCAAGTTATGTAACGCCGCCGTTTTCTTCAGCAGGCTCGTCAGAGTTACGCGCTCGGATTTCCGAAGGCCTTTGAAGAACTCCCGATCATTTTCGTCAGCCAGCTTCGCCAATTTGGGGACCACCGCGAGCGCCGCGAGGGTGAGCTCGATATCTTGATAGCGGCGGTCGCTGCTGGATTCCTTGCGCGTCACCAGGCCTTTTTCCAGCAGCCGGCTGATGAGCTTGGAAACGGCGCCGCGCGTGAGGCCGGTCAGCTCCGCCACGACGCCCGGCGAAGTCGTGTCGTCGCCGCCATACATTTCGCGCAATACCACCCACTCGGCGACGGTCACGCCGCTGAACTCCAGCTTGCGCGCGAAGGCGTAGGAGACATGATTCGAAACCAGCCGCATCCAGAATCCGATATGCGTGGTCAGCTGGCTCGCCGCGATTTTCCCAGGCTTCTTGGTAGCCACGGCACAGCACCTCACCAGAATATAATAGTATCCTAGGAAACTGTTGTCAAGGCAATAAAAGTTCGCGCGCACCTACAATCAGGCACTAGGGATAGCGTTTCGTGGTTTCCATCTCCCGCACATCTCTCTTACAATGTGGGCGGTCCCTCCATCGCGCCCGTAGCTCAGTTGGAAAGAGCGTCTGCCTTC
>CAVWFO010000011.1:0-35745 GCA_963754275.1 uncultured Acidobacteriota bacterium | reverse complement strand
GTTCGTGAAAAACAATTTGTAATCTGGCGCGCACCGGGACGCGGCTTGGCGTTCCGCGTGTGCGCGTTACGCCGACCGCTTCTTGCGGTTCTTCCTGAAGGGCCCCACGAAAAAAGTCATCAGCGCCTTACCTACCAGCCGGTGCGCGTTGTCCGTGATATCGCAATCCACCACGGCGACGTGGCGCCCGACGCGCACGACGATCGCTTCGGCGGTAACGCTGCCTCCCTCCACCGCCTCCAGATAATTAATTTTCATCTCGATGGTCGCAACTCGCGTGCCGCGCGCAACCGTCATATAAGTCGCTAGGCCTCCCGCCGTATCCGCCAGCGCCGCCAGCACGCCGCCATGGACCACTCCGTGTACTTGCAGGTGTTTTTTGTTGACGCGCATCCGCAGCACGACTTTGCCGCGCTCTGCCACCGCCAGAGCAAAACCAAGATGTTTGGTGATTTGATTTTGGCGCAAGCGCCGGCGCATCTCTTCGGCGGCCAGGCGCTCCAGGGATTGGGATTTGCGCGAACGAAGTTGGGCTTGAGAGTGTGATTGCGCCATAGTCAATAAGCCGTCAGGCCGCCATCGAGTGGGAACGACACACCTGTGACCCATGACGCGTCTTCCGAAGCCAGATACACCGCCATCATGGCCACGTCGTCCGGCTTGCCCAGCCGCCCGATCGGAATTTCCGCGATGCGCTTCTGGATTTCAGCCTGCGCATTCGGCGTCTGCTGAATTGACTGCATCCCCAATTCGGTTTCCACCAGCGTCGGACAAATGCAATTCACGCGGATTTTTTCGTGCGCGTGGTCCAGAGCCATCGCGCGCGTCAGCCCGGAAACTCCGGCCTTCGCCGCGCAGTACGCCGCCCGATCTTTGCGCGCTACCAGGCCCAAAACCGACCCGATATTGATGATTGAGCCGCCACCGGCCCTCCGCAACGACGCCAGCGCGGCCCGCGATACAAAAAATGTTCCGGTCAGGTTCGCGGCGAGCACCCGTTCCCAATCCGCATCGGAAGTGTGCTCCACGGTCGCCACCACCACGGCCCCGGCATTGTTCACAATCGTATCCAGCCGGCCAAAATACTTCTCCGCCCGGGCTAGCGCATCCTCCACCGAGCCTCGCTGCGTCACATCGCACGATAGCGCGAGCGATTCACCGCCGCCCGCCGCTGCCCCCGCGATTTCCGCCGCCACCGCGTCGAGCGGCTCCTTTCGACGCCCCACCACTGCCACCTGCGCGCCCTCCCGCGCATACGCCAAAGCACACGCACGGCCAATGCCGGTTCCTCCGCCGGTAATGAACGCCACTTTGCCTGAAAGTCGCAGCATCGAGAAGCCCTGTTGGCCCGTCTAATGTCACACGGAAGGCGCGAATCTAGCATCCGGCCGCCCCCGGTGCAAGCCACGGCCAGCGGTCGGCTACGCTTGCTGCTCGCCAGGGATGACTGTTACAGTGCCGGGAGGTCCCATGAAAATCGGAATCACCTGCTATCCGACTTACGGAGGCTCGGGAGTCGTAGCGACCGAGCTGGGCATCGAGCTCGCGGCGCGCGGCCATGAAATTCATTTTATCAGTTACGCGATGCCCATCCGGTTGAGCTCCACGCACGAGCGCATCCACTTCCACGAAGTGGAGGTGACGTCCTATCCGCTTTTTGACCACCCGCCTTACACGTTGGCGCTTGCGACCAAAATGTTCGAAGTCGCCGCACAAACCTCGCTCGATTTGTTGCACGTCCACTACGCCATTCCGCATTCCGTGAGCGCCCTACTGGCCCGCATGATGGCCATGCCGAAAAAGCTGCCGTTCATCACCACGCTGCACGGCACAGACATCACCCTGGTCGGCAGTGACCGCAGCTATTTGCCCATCACGCGGTTCTCGATCGAGCAGAGCGACGGCGTCACCTCCATCTCGAACTATCTGCGCGAACGCACCATCCGAGAATTCGAGATCAAGCGCCCCATCGAAGTCATCCCCAACTTCGTCAATTGCGACCAGTACATGCGCTGCCGCGATCAATCCGCGCGCCAGCAATGGGCCAAGCACAATGAGCCTATTCTGATGCACCTTTCGAATTTCCGCCCGGTGAAACGGATCACCGACGTCGTGGAAATCTTCGCTCTGGTGCGTGAGAAAATTCCGGCCAAGCTGGTGATGATGGGCGATGGTCCCGATCGCGGCGCCGCCGAATACATCGTGCGCAAAAAGGAGCTCTCGAAGGACGTGTTCTTCATGGGCAAGCAGGACAACGTCGAGGAAAAACTCGGCTTGGCTGATTTATTCCTGCTGCCCAGTGAAGAAGAGTCATTCGGCCTGGCGGCGCTGGAAGCGATGGCCTGCGAAGTCCCAGTAATCGCGTCAAACGTTGGCGGCCTGCCGGAAGTAGTGACCGATGGAGTGGATGGGTATCTGATCGCGCCCCACGATGTGGAAACCGGCGCCGCCCGCGCCCTCGAAATTCTCACCCGGCCCGACCGCGGACGCAGTATGGGCCGTCAAGCTCGCGTGAACGCCCGGGCAAAGTATTGCGCGAATGATGTGATTCCGATGTACGAGGCTTACTACCGCGCGGTGCTGCAAACGGCACAACCACAACCCACTGCAAACCCGCTGAACGCTGGGGCCGTCGACGCCACGACGATCAGCGATCGATAAACGGCACGACTTGTAACGACTGCATAACCGCGTTGATGTCGTTCTGCGAAATCTTGCCCGCAGCTCCGCCCGCGGTCGTGAAAATAAACCGGAACTGATGGTCACGATCATCGAACGCCCGAATCGCCACCGGAACGTTTTTGCCTGGATCGCCAAACTGAAAGCCTTTCACATTGCCCGAAGCGAACGAATAAAACTGCCCATCGCACCGCAGATCCAGGCCGAATGAGAGCTTCCACAGCAGCAGCACGTTAATTCTCATCGCGTCGCGCGCATTCATCACCGGGGATTGTTGCGACGGCGCCGCGTCATACACCGCTTGATACATTTCGAAATTTGTGTTCAGAGGCTTATCCGCGAACACGTCCGCGAATCTCTGATATTCGGTGGGATTTGAAGTCTTCAGTGCGTGCATCGTGTCCACTTGCGAATCTGGATCGAAAAAGACGATCACCGGCCCGGACTCATAGAGGAATTGCGTGTAGGTGAGCGAACCCTTCACGGCCGGGTTGCCGGGCCAAGGGGATTTGAATTCGTAATTGTACGCCTTCACCGTCGCGGGCTTAGCGGCGCCCGGAAGCGGCGGCAGCGGCGCTAACGATTGTGCCAGGGGCTGCGGCACATTTTCCAGCCAGGGACTGTCGGAGGCCCAAAGTTTCCCTTCGATCCAGGTCAGCGTCTGCAAACCGTATTTCACGGTGAAGCCGGCCACCAGGAACACCATGATCAGCAATATAATTGCAGGCCGCGCGCTGCTTTTGTCCTGGTCGTCGATCATTCCACCTGTTCACTGAAAGGGATTTTGGCCCCGCCATTCTACGCTATCCGCGCAGCGCTGCAAACATTAGCCGAGGCACCAACGCAGGAAGCGTCGCACCGTTTCCGCCCCCGGATACGATGTTGGTTGCCGCGCTGTGGTTGCGTCGGACTTAATCCACCGCACGCGGCGCAGAATCCGTTTCGCCTTTGCGCCGCCGCAGCTAGTAAGTGGGCAGACTATAGCCCGGCGAAAGGTTCGGCGGTGGCCAGCTCCGGAATCTCGATGTGAATCTGCGTGCCCTGCCCTTCCTTGCTGCGTATTTCCATCTTAAACTGATCGCCGTAGAGCAGGCGCAGGCGCTCGTGTACGTTGCTGATGCCGATTCCCCCGCCGTACACTGCGGTCAATCGCTCCGGCGAAATTCCCATGCCGTTGTCCTCGATTTCAATCAGCAGGCGCCCATTCGATTGCCGCGTGCGCAGGTGAATCTGCCCGCCTTCCAGGCGCGGCGCGAGTCCATGCTTGATGGAATTTTCCACCATGGGCTGCAACAGCATGCTGGGCACGAATGTCTCCAGCGTTTCTTTGTCAATTTCCTTGAATATCTGCAGTTTGTCGCGTCCAAACCGAATCACTTCTATATCGAGATAGTCATCAATGAATTCCAGTTCCTCGCGCAGCGGCACGAACGTCTCATGCTTGCGCAGCAGCCGTCGCAAAATATTGGAAAGCTTCAGCACCACGCCGCGGGCCATGTCCGGGTCGAAACGAATCAGCGAAGAAACCGTATTCAGCGTGTTGAACAGAAAATGCGGATTGATCTGGCTGGTCAGCGCGTCCATGCGCGCCTTCAGCAGCAACTGCTGATTCTGTTCCAGGTTCATCTCAATGCGCGTGTTGTTCCAGATCTTGATGGCAGTCGCCACGCACATCATCGAAGTCATCACCACCAGCAACGAGTAGCCCCAATTGGTAGGGCGATAAGAATAGAGCCATCTCTCCGGCACGCGCCCGAAGTCAGCGAATTCAATTTCCGCCACCGTCACGCCCACACACGCAAACAACGGCAACATCGCCCAATTTCCCTTGCGGTAGCGAATCAATTTCCAGATCCACTCCGGCACACTGAGGAAAAGAAACGGGCCGAAATGCCAGATATCCTCTTTTTCCGGCATGGTTTCGCGAACCACTCCGCCAATCAGCCCTGCCAGCGCCGCGATCGGGCTGGAAAGCCATTCGTGATTGCCAAACGCCGGCAGGCTGATCAGCGAACCGCCCAGCAAACCCACGACCCGTCCCCCGATCAGCCCCATCAGGAACGAGCCTTCCAGCGTCAGATCGAAAAACCGGTAGCCGCCCAGCAGCCGCAGAAACACGCCAATCGCCAGCGGCGGCGTCAGAAATAGCAGCAGCATCACTTTTTGATCGGAATCGCGAATTTCAGTGAAAAGCAGATTGCGGAACGAACGAAAACGCACCAGCAGCGCCGCGAGCGATGCCGCGAAGCCTACTTTCAGCACCAGCGCGAATATCAACTCTTGTGCGCCAAAAAATGTATTCATTTTGCTCGCGGAGCGCCGGCTGCCCAGCGCACCGACTAAGTTAGCCAAAGCAGCCAGCGATGTAAAGAGACGCGAGCGTTTGTCGCTGCTCGGTTCCGCGCCGCAGATCGGTGCGTATTCTCCCTGGATCGTACGGTCGAGTTGATTTTGTGAACCCTGCTATAATCAGAGTTTCCCATGCCGCGCAAAAAACAATCCGGGAAGTCTGCTAGGGCGAGCGTCGTCGCCACTGCGCGATTGCCCACCGGTTTCGGCTCCTTCCGCATCTTCGGCATCGAAGGGCGCAAATCCGGAGAAGAAGCCGTAGCAATCCAGCACGGCAATTTGAAAAGCAGCGTGAACGGTTCCTCGCGCGCCACCGTGAAATCGCATGCCCACAAAGCGCCGCTGGTGCGCGTCCACTCCCAATGCCTCACCGGCGACGTATTCACCTCCGAACGCTGCGATTGCCGCGCGCAACTGGAATTTTCTCTGCGCAAAATCGCCAAGGAACCTTCCGGCGTGCTGCTCTACCTGCCGCAGGAAGGCCGCGGCATCGGCTTGATCAATAAATTGAAAGCCTACGAACTGCAGGACGCCGGTCTCGACACCGTCGAAGCCAATCGCCGCCTCGGTTTTGCAGACGACGCGCGCGACTACGAATTTGCCGCCGAAGCCCTGAAGGCGCTGGGCATGCGCGAGGTGCGCCTGCTTTCCAATAATCCCGACAAGGTCACCCAGCTGGAAAGCGCCGGCATTCGCGTCATCGAACGCGTTCCCTGTCGCCCGCGCACCAGCAAACATTCCGCTGCCTATCTGCGCACCAAAAAAGACAAGCTCGGCCACCTGCTGGCCGGCTTGTAACTCTCTTCCCGACGCTCTCGGTCCCAACGTTCTCCTTGACATCTTTGGCCGCCGCACCAATACTAAACCATATGGTTAACCGTTCGGGCGCCGATCTCGATTCGACTTTCGCCGCTCTTTCCGATTCCACGCGTCGCGGCATCCTCGCCCGCCTCGCACGCCAAGGCGAGACTTCCGTCAGCGAGCTGGCCGCGCCCTACAAAATGTCGCTCCCCGCAGTCTCAAAGCACCTGCGCGTGCTGGAACATGCGGGCCTGGTCGCCAGGCAGAAGGACGGCCGCGTGCATCGTTGCCGCCTGCGAGCCGAGCCCATGAAAGACGTGGCGGCATGGATCGAGCACTACCGCCAATTCTGGGAAGGGCAACTCGATTCCCTGGCGCGCTATTTGGAAGATTCTGCAAACGAAAACGTCCGCACCAAGCGCAGCAAGCAGCCGGCGAAACGACATCGTCACCGGATTTAAGGAGAAAACATCATGGCAGCAGCAACTCCCGGCACATCAGGCAAGCTGGAAGTACGCCGCACGATCGCCGCGCCACGCGAACGAGTCTTTGAAGCCTTCGCGGACCAGGAAAAAATGGACCGCTGGATGTGCCGCGACGCCGCCAGTCACATCATCAAGTATCTACAGATTCGACTTCCGCGTCGGCGGGGGCTTCATCCTGGACATCCGCACACCGGAAGGTGATATCTATATCCACCACTCCACCTACCTCGAAATTGAGCGCCCGGAAAAAATCGCCTTCACCTGGAACCTCGAGCACACCGACGCTGCCGGCCACAAAGCAATGCTCCATCCCGCAGACACCATCGTCACCGTGGAATTATTTGAGCGCGGAAAATCAACGGAGGTCGTGCTGACCCACGATCTCGGCGCGACTTCCGCGAAGGAACGCGGCGACTACCAGCGCGGCTGGACCGGCTGCCTGGAAAAACTGGCGGAAGCCGTGAAGAACTAAGCGACCTGCAAGAGCCCGCAAATCGCTGGCCTTTCGTCCCCTGGATTGAATATCCTGGCGCTCGCAACACCTCTCGGAAAGGGGGAGCAAAGCGATGAATCGAGGAAGCTCGGTAGACGTAGCCATGGCCTTCGTCGCTAGAATCAACGCGCACGATGTGGACGGTCTTGTCGCGCTGATGACGCCCGACCACCTCTTCGTGGACGCCCTCGACCATTCATTCCGGGGCGCGGGACAAATGCGCCAGGGCTGGAAATTCTATTTCGCCATGTTCCCCGATTACGCCATCGAAGTGACCGACGAATTCAGCCGCGGCGACGTGGTGGCCATGTTCGGAAAAGCCCGCGGCACGTTTGCCGTCAACGGCAATCTGGCACGAGAAAATTTCTGGGAAATTCCGGCGGCGTGGAAAGCAGTAGTGAAAGAAGGGCGCGTGGCCGAATGGCGCGTCTATTGCGACAACGATCCCGCGCGAAAGATCATGGCGGCTAACCCGCCCGCCACCAGTGCCGCCCCAACAAACCCGAACCGCTAGCCTCCGCCCACAAAGTGGACGATCTCGAAGCTGTCATTCGGCTGCACCCGTGTCGCGTTCCAATCCGCCCGCGGCAAAATATTCAGATTACGTTCGATGGCCACGCGATCGCGCGGCATCCCCAGATGTTCCAGCAGCGCCGAGACCGCGATGCCATCGGGCACTTCGCGGCGCTCGCCGTTGATCGTCACCGTCATTGCGAGGCGCCAGCGGCGGGATTCTGCGCCCGCGTTCTCATCGCAAAGCGAATTTCGTCCTTCCCAGCATCCGCCTGCGCGTGAATCACCAAGGCCAGGTCGCCTTTTCCCAGCGGCGGCAACGGAAATTGGATGTGCACGCGCCCGTTATCGTCACTCGTTCCGGAATGTGTGCCTTCGGCCAGAGCGCCTTCGATCACAGCCTTCACCGCGGCGCCAGCCTGCGGCTGCTTGTCAGCTTTTCGCGAAACTTCCAGCTCCAGCGAAACTTTTCCCGCCGAAAGCCACGACCCAGGATTCAGCAGTTGCACCTGAATGCCGCCGGGCCGCGCGGCTTGCGTAGCCGCTTCCGCCGCAGCAATTTCCGTATCCAAACCGCCCGAGCGCAGCGCCTCAATCACCGAGCGGTGCTGCTCTTCCACGCGCTGGCGCAATTCTTCCGCGCTAAAAGGCGCAGCGTCCGCGCCCTGCTCGTAGCTCGACGCGCGCCGGTGCAGAATTCGCCCCTGCTGATATACAACGGTATCAATAACAGGATGATGCGGCCCGCGGTCTTCGGTCTGCACGTGGAAGACGTGCTCTCCCACCTTGACGTCCGTATTGAAGCCAGAGCTCATCGTGCTTGATTCCCCGCGCTCGCCACGCACCGGCACCGTACAAAGCAAAATCCCAGTAATACAGAGTTCATTTGACCGGCTGCTCTCGGGTCGTTATTATAACAGCGCCACCAAAATGAACAGCAACTACCTCGACAACTATGGCCCGCTGTTGCTGATGTTTATACTCTCCTGCGGATTGGCGGGAGCGTTAGTCATTGCGTCCGCCATCATCGGCAAGCACAAGCGCTCGCGCGAGAAAGACCAGCCGTACGAGTGCGGCATGCGGCCCACCGGCGACGCCCGCCAGCCCATTTCCGTGCAATTTTACATGGTCGGACTGCTCTTTATTCTGTTCGACATCGAGGCAATTTTCCTTTACCCCTGGGCGCTGATCTACAGTGACCTGAAAGTCTTCGGCTTTGTAGAGATGCTGCTTTACATTATAATTCTGCTGGCCGGCTACATATTCCTCTGGAAGAAGGGCGCGCTCGACTGGACTCACTAATCTGCCGCCCTCGGGAACCGAACTCATAGTGGAACCGCAGGATACAGACAAACATCCAGTAGTGCATAAACTTAGGGAGTGGAACGCCTCAGCGGTCGCGGATGTGCTGGAGTTCCGTGGTGAAATCACCGTGGTGGTGCCGCGCGAGCACGTGCTGCGCATCGCCGAATATCTCGCATCTGAACCGTCCCTGCGCTTTTCTTTTCTTTCGGACATCACGCCTGTTGACCGCTTCCCCATCGAGCCGCGCTTCGAAGTGAATTACCACATCGTGTCGCTGGACCGCCGCGAACGGCTGCGTCTGAAAGTGAAACTGAATGGCAGCGATCCCATCGTCCATTCCGTAACCGGCGTCTGGCCCACCGCCAACTGGCACGAGCGCGAAAGTTACGATCTCTTCGGCATTCGCTTCGACGGCCACCCGGACCTGCGACGCATCTTGATGCCCGACGATTGGGAAGGCCACCCGCTGCGCAAGGATTATCCGACGGAGGGCTACCGATGAGCACCACCATCGAAACTCCTATCGGCGCCGCGCAAACCATGGTCCTGAACATGGGACCGCAACACCCGTCCACGCACGGAGTCCTCCGCGTGGTCCTCGAGCTGAACGGCGAATACGTGGTGAAAGCCGAGCCAATAATCGGTTATTTGCACACCGGCATCGAAAAATCCTGTGAAGCGAAGACGTATTCGCAATGCATCACCCTCACCGACCGCATTGATTATTTGGCGCCGCTCTCGAACAACCTGGGCTATTGCCTCGCCGTGGAAAAAATTCTCGGCATCGAAGTTCCCAAGCGTGCGCAGTACATCCGCGTATTGCTCACCGAGCTGACGCGCTGCGCTTCGCACCTGGTATGGGTTGGCACGCACGCCATTGACTTGGGCGCGATGACCGTCTTCCTCTACAGCTTCCGCGAGCGCGAAGAAATCCTGAAGATTTTCGAATATCTCTCCGGCCAGCGCATGATGACCAGCTATTTCCGCGTCGGCGGCCTGGCCCTCGAGCCGCCTCCTGGCTGGCTCGACAAAGTTCAGCGCGTGGTTGATTCCCTGCCCGGCCACATTGACGAGTACGAAGATCTGCTCACCAAGAATAAAATTTGGCTGGGCCGCACCCAGGGTGTGGGCATCATCAGCGCCGCCGATGCCATCGCGATGGGTTGCTCCGGCCCGATGCTGCGCGGCAGCGGCGTCGCATACGACGTGCGCAAAGCCTTCCCGTATTCCAGCTACGACGAATTTGATTTCAACGTGCAGACGCAGACGGCCGGCGATTGCTACGCGCGCTACCAGGTGCGCGTCGCCGAAATTCGCGAGAGCATCAAGATCGTGAAGCAGGCCATGCAGAAGATCCCGACCGAGGGACCGTTCCGCGCCGAAGTGCCAGGGATCATTCCTCCCTCGCGCGAGGAAATGAAGACGTCCATCGAAGGCCTGATCTACCACTTCAAGATTTTCACCGAGGGATTTGCACCACCGCCGGGCGAAGTATATCAAGCCATCGAATCGCCGCGCGGCGAACTGGGCGTGTTCATCGCCAGCGATGGTTCAGCCAAGCCGTATCGTGTGAAGTTTCGCGCGCCGTCGTTCGTGAATTTGCAGTCGCTGCCAAAATTGGCGGAAGGCCGCCTCATCGCAGACGTCGTCGCCTGCATCGGCACCACCGACATCGTCTTGGGAGAAGTGGACCGTTAAAGCATTCAGTTTTTGGAGTCACCGGAAGAATTCGATGACCTTTGTAAGTCGTGGCTTCAGCCACGACATAAGTTTCGTGCCACGAAAGCGGCTTTAGGCGCTGAAGCACGGGTTCTGCGGGCGCCACATCAGCGGAAAAAGGGATTTATGCAATTGCCACCGGCACTGGAAGAAAAATTTACAACCCTGCTCGGACGTTACCCCGTGAAGCGTTCCGCGCTGATCCCCATGATGATGTATGCGCAGGATTATTTCGGCTATCTCACAGACGAGCTACTCACTGACATCGCCCAGCGCCTGGACCTGAACATGACTCAGGTCACCGAAACCCTCGCGTATTACTCCATGCTGCGCCGCAAGCCGGTTGGCAAGTATCACATTCAGGTCTGCACCAACATTTCCTGCATGTTGCGCGGCGCCAACGAACTGTACGCCCACGTGCAGAAGCGCCTGGGCATTGGCAATAAAGAAGTCTCGCCCAGCGGCACCTTTTCCTTGGAAGAAGTCGAGTGCATGGGCGCCTGCACCGGCGCGCCTGCGATGCAGGTGAATTTTGATTACTACGAGAATCTCGATCCGGAAAAAGTGGACGTGATTTTCGAGCAGTTGCAGGACGGCAAGCGGCCCAAGCCCGTGCCAGTGATTTCCGGCGCGCTGCACGAACGCAATCCCCACGAAGTGATAGTCATCAGCAAGAATTTCGGCATCCCCAATTCGCGCTCCATCGAAACCTACATGCAGCGCGACGGCTACAAGGCCCTCGAAAAAGCACTGAAGCAGATGACGCCCGACCAGATCATTGATGAAATGAAGAAGTCGAACCTACGCGGACGCGGCGGCGCGGGATTTCCGACCGGGCTGAAGTGGAGCTTCGTTCCCAAGGATATTCCCAAGCCGAAATACATCCTCGCCAATGGCGACGAGAGCGAGCCCGGCACCTCGAAAGACCGTCCGCTGCTCGAAATGGATCCGCATCAACTAATCGAAGGAATGGTGATCGCCGGCCGTGCCATCGGTGCGAATCAAGGCTATGCCTACATCCGCGGTGAATATCGCTACATTATTGACATCCTGGAAACCGCGATCGCCGAAGCCTACGCGAAGGGCTTTCTAGGCAAAAATATTCTGGACAGCGGATTCGATTTCGACCTCGCGGCCCATACCGGTGCCGGCGCCTACGAATGTGGTGAAGAATCCGCGCTGATGGAATCCCTCGAAGGCAAGCGCGGCTATCCGCGCATCAAGCCGCCGTTCCCTGCGGTCGTCGGCCTTTACGGCCGCCCCACGGTGATCAACAACGTTGAGTCGCTCAGCACCGTGCCCGCCATCATTCGCGGCGGCGGCGATTGGTACGCCAGCCTGGGCACGCCAAAAAATGGCGGCACGCGCCTGTATTCGATCTCCGGACACGTCAATAAGCCCGGCATCTACGAGCTACCGCTGGGATTCAATCTCCGCCAGCTCATCGAAGACGTGGCCGGCGGCGTGCGTGGCGGCAAAAAATTGAAAGCCGTCATTCCCGGCGGCAGTTCCTGCCCGCTGCTCGACGCCAGCGAAATTGACGTCAACATGGACTACGACTCCGTCGCGAAGATCGGCTCGATGCTCGGCTCCGGTGGCACCGTCATAATTGATGAAGATACCTGCATGGTGGATCTCGCCCGCCGCATCATGCATTTTTACGCGCACGAATCCTGCGGCTGGTGCATCCCTTGCCGCGAAGGCACGACCTGGCTGCGCAAAATGCTCGACCGCTTCCACGATGGCGGCGGGCGCACGGAAGATATTTCATTGATTGACGAGCTTTCCAAAAATATGCTCGGGCGCACTTTCTGCCCGCTCGGCGATGCCGCGGCTCTGCCCACCATCAGCATCGTTAAAAAATGGCGCAACGAATTTGAAGACCATCTTCACGGGAAATGCGCGCTTAAGCCCGCCGAGATGATTCTGGGAGCTCACTAGGAAACGCATGGCGGAACAAAAGCAAGTCACTTTCACTTTGAATGGCCAGCCGGTCGTCACGGCCGCTGGCACGCTGGTAATCGAAGCGGCCAAAAAACAGGGCGTCGAAGTCCCTTCGTTCTGCTACTACCCCGGCCTTTCGCTGCAGGCCGCTTGCCGCATGTGCCTCGTGGAAGTAGAAAAAATGCCCAAGCTGCAAACCGCGTGCACACTGGTCGCCACCGAAGGCATGGTCGTGAAATCCGACACCGAGCAAGTTCACAAAGCGCGCAAGGACATGATCGAATTCCTGCTATCGAATCATCCGCTCGATTGTCCCGTCTGCGATAAGGGCGGCGAGTGCGAATTGCAGGACATGACTTTCCGCTACGGCCTCGACCACAGCCGCTTCACCGAAGAAAAGCTGCACTATCCCGAAGAAAAATGGTCACCACTGGTTTATTACGATGCGCCGCGCTGCATCATGTGCTTCCGTTGCGTGCGTGTCTGCGATGAAGGCATGGACGTGAAAGCGCTCGGCGTCGGCGCGCGCGGCGTTCATTCCGTGATCATTCCGAACGAGCCCGGCCAACTGGCCTGCGAAGAATGTGGCATGTGCATTGATATTTGCCCGGTCGGCGCGCTCACCAGCGGCACCTATCGCTATCAGACGCGCCCGTGGGAAATGCAATATGTTTCCAATCCCTGCACGCACTGCTCGAACGGCTGCAAGACCACGCTCAGCGTGCGCAACAACGAAATTCTGCGCGCCAATAATCGCGATTCCTCCGGCGTGAACGGCGAATTCCTCTGCGGCAAGGGCCGCTTCGGTTTCGATTTCACCAGCAATGCGGAGCGCGTGCGCCAGCCGCTCATCCGCCGTAACGGCAAGCTCGAGCCAGCAAGCTGGGAAGACGCGCTCGAAGAAGTGGCGCGCCGCCTGAAGCAAGTTCGCGACAAGCACGGCGCGAATGCCATCGGCGTGATCGGCTCGAATCACACCACGAACGAAGAAAATTACCTGCTCAATCGTTTCGCGCGCGCCACGCTCGGAACCAATAATATTGACCATCACCGTACCGCTGATTACGCCGGACTCGCCGCAGCTCTCGGCCCGGACGCCACAACCGCGCTGGCCACCATGTCCGACATTTACACCGCGCCGGCAGTTCTGCTGATCGGCAACGATGTGACGCAGCAAAATCCGCTGGTCGCCTGGCAAATTCGCACCGGCGTGCGCCATCACCAGACGCGCCTCTACGTCATCAATGGCGTCGAAAGCAAAATCCACCGCCAAGCCAAGCACTTGGTGAAAACCGCAAAAGGCGGCGAGCGCGCCGCAGTCCGCTGGTTAACGCATAGTGAAGGCACGTTCGACGCGCCCACCACCGATGCGCTCGTGCAACTCAAAGCCGCGCTCGAAGCCGAAAAAGACGTCGTAATTGTATTCGGCGCAGAAATCCAAGGCCCGGCGCTGCGTGACCTCGTTTCGTTCGCAGCCCGCATCGGCGGCCAGACCAAAATCATGGCGCTCGGAGACTATTCCAACTCCCGCGGCGCAGCCGACATGGGCGTGCTCCCCGATCGTTTGCCGGGTTACGCATCGCTTCATGATTCTGGCGAACGCGCCCGCTTCGGAAAGATTTGGGGCGCAGAGATTCCGTCAGCTCCCGGCCTAACGGCGCGCGCCATGATGGATTCCGCCGTAGCAGGGAAACTGAAAGCGCTCTACGTCGTCGGCGCCAATCCCGTGAAAACGTTCGCCACAGCACAACCAGACAATCTCGGCCGCCTCGAGCTACTCGTAGTCCACGAAATGTTTCTGACCGAAACCGCCCAGCGAGCCGACGTCGTATTCCCAGCGGCTTCATCGTATGAAAAAGATGGCACGCTGACCAACACCGCCGGCCAAGTGCAAATGACCCATCGCTCCATTGACCCGCAAGGCCCGCGCAGCGATTTCGACCTGATTCGCATTCTTTCGCACCAGCTCGGCATGTTGGGAGTCGGCGCGCCCATCCGCCTTCGCACACCCGAAGCTGCTTTTGACGAAATTCGCCAGAACGTCACGGGCTACGACGTGCCCGTTTCCAGCCTGCTCGGCGGTGGCGCGCCGCAATCCACCGCAACGTGCAAAGCATCCGAGCCGTCCTACGACGTGCCAGTTGGAAATATTTTTTCGGCGAACGATTTTCTCTTTACCAGCGGCTCCCTGGGCCGTTACTGTTCCAAGCTGACTTCTACCAAAGAGGCCAAAGATACGCCGTGGATTTCATCACCCAGCATCCAGTCCTGGTGGTATCGCTAGCTAAAATCGTCGGTCTGATGTTTTTGTTGATGACGACGCTGGCGTACCTGTCCTGGTTCGAACGTAAGGTCATCGCGCACATTCAATCGCGCTGGGGCCCGTACTATGTCGGCGCGCATGGATTGCTGCAGCCGCTGGCCGACGGCGTCAAATTTCTTTTTAAAGAAGACCTCACGCCTCCGGGCGCCGATCGCTTCGTGTATATCTTCGCGCCGGTGCTGGCGCTTTCGCTCGCGCTGACCACCCTCGCGCTGATTCCCTTCGGCCCGCCCACCGTGCAATGGCTTGGCGAATCCACGCTCATCGTCGCCAATAGCAGCATTGGCCTGATGTTCGTGTTTGCGATCACTTCGATGGGAGTGTACGGCGTCGCGCTGGCAGGCTGGTCCTCCAACAGCAAATATCCCCTGCTCGGCGGCCTGCGCAGCTCTGCGCAAATGATCAGCTACGAAGTTTCGCTCACTCTCGCCGTCGTCGGCGTGGTGCTGCTCACCGGCACGTTGAATTTCAACGAAATGATCACATCGCAGAGCGGGTATTACTTCCACTTCATTCCGCGCTGGAACGTCGTGCCGCAGATTGTCGGCTTCCTCTGCTATTTCATGTCCGCCATCGCCGAAACTAATCGCGCGCCCTTCGACCTTCCCGAAGGCGAGACCGAACTCGTCGGCGGGTTCCACACCGAATATTCCAGCTTCAAATTCGCTATGTTCTTCATGGCGGAATACGCGAACATGATCACCGTATCCTGCCTCGCCACCATACTTTTCTTCGGCGGCTGGCTCTCGCCCTTCCCGGATTCCTGGACTTTCATGCGCTATCTTCCGGCGGTCGTCCTGCTTGCGCTGGCGGTTTATCTTGCCTATGACACAGTAGTCCTCGCGCGCGGCATCGCGCGTATCCAGCTGATCGTTGTAACTACCGGTGCCTTGGTGATCGGCCTTGCCTGCCTGCATCCGGTAGTGCTTTCCATAATTCAAGGGCCGTTCTGGTTCCTGCTGAAAGTCGGCTCAATAATGTTTTTCTACGTATGGACGCGCGCCACGCTGCCACGTTTGCGTTACGACCAGCTGATGTCCTTCGGCTGGAAATTCCTGCTGCCGGTATCGCTCGCGAACCTGGTAATCACGGCGCTGGTAAAAGTCTGGCCGCTTCTGGTGAACCACGGATGAGCCTGCCCTTCATCGTTTTCTTCGTCTGCGCCGTTCCTCGCGGTACTCGGCGCGCTCACGCTGATTCTGGCACGCGAGCCGATTCACAGCGCACTCGCGCTTGATCTTGGTCATGGTCTCACTCGCCGTGCTCTACCTGCTGCTCGGCGCGGAATTTATCGCCGCCGTGCAAGTGATCGTCTACGCCGGAGCGATCATGGTGTTGTTCGTCTTCGTGATCATGCTACTCAATGCGGGCCTTGAGGAGCGCACGGATTTTAGCAAGCTCGCGAAATTCGCCGGCCTGCCGCTGGGCATGTTCCTGATCCTCTTCCTCGCCCATTGGATGTTTCATTCCCTAATCGGCCAGCAGATTGCCAATGGCGTCGCCGGCACCGAATACATCGGTTTCCACGCGCGATCTTTCCGCGCAGCTTTTTCAGAAGTATCTGTTCCCGTTCGAAGCCACTTCCATCTTGATTTTGATCGCCATTCTCGGCGCGCTGGTCTTGGCGAAGAAGGACGAATGAGCATAGTTCCCATTTCGTATTACCTGGTGCTGAGCGCCGTCCTCTTCGGCCTGGGCATCGTCGCGTTCGTGTTCAAACGCAACATCGTCACCATCTTCATGGCCATCGAATTGATGCTCAACGCTGTGAATCTAGCCTTCGTCGCCTTCGCGCGCGCACATAACCAGCTGGATGGCCTGGTCTTCGTCTTTTTCGTGATCGTGGTCGCGGCCGCCGAATCTGCCGTCGGCCTCGCCATCATCATCACCGTGTATCAAAATCGGCAAACTCTGAACATCGAACGCATCAACCTGCTCAAATTTTAATGTTCATACTCGACCATCTCTGGATCATCATCGCGCTGCCTCTCCTCGGCGCGGCCATCAACGGCCTATTGGGCAAGAATTTCTCCAAGCCCGTCGTAAATTCGGTGGCCATCGGCTCCATCGCTCTCGCATTCCTCTCATTCGTGGAAGTAGTTCGCGAATTCGCGCAGCTTTCCGCGGACCAAATCCCGGCGGTGAAGACTTACTTCACCTGGATCACCGCAGGGCAGTTCAAAGTGGATTTCTCTCTGCAGGTTGACCAGCTCACCATCATCATGCTCGGCGTCGTCACCTTCGTCAGCCTGCTCGTGCACATTTATTCCGCCGGCTACATGGCGCACGAAGAGGGCTACTATCGCTTCTTCAGCTATCTGAATCTGTTCGTATTCTTCATGCTCACTCTCGTCCTCGCTGCGAACGTCGTCCTGATGTTCGTCGGCTGGGAAGGGGTGGGCCTGTGCAGCTATTTGCTCATCGGTTTCTGGTTTCTGAAGCAGTCCGCGATCAGCGCAGGTAAGAAAGCCTTCATCACCACGCGCATCGGCGACTTCGGCTTCACCATCGGCATCCTGCTGCTTTTCTGGACCTTTAAATCTGTGGACTTCGGCACCATTTTCAAACGACTTGTCAGCGCTCCGCCGGACGTGCCCACCGGCATCCTCACCGCCATCTGTCTGCTGCTCTTCACCGGGGCCATCGGCAAATCCGCCCAACTACCTCTATATGTCTGGCTTCCGGACGCAATGGAAGGCCCCACGCCCGTCAGCGCACTGATCCACGCGGCCACCATGGTCACCGCCGGCGTGTACATGGTGGCGCGCATGAATCCGCTTTTCTCGCGCGCACCCGTCGCCATGTTCGTCGTCGCGCTGATTGGCGCGCTCACCGCGTTCTACGCCGCGACCATCGGGCTGGTGCAGACGGACATCAAGAAAGTTCTCGCCTACTCCACCGTCTCCCAACTCGGCTACATGTTCCTCGGTCTCGGCGTCGGCGCATACGCTTCCGGCGTGTTCCATCTGATGACGCACGCGTTCTTCAAAGGCTTGCTGTTCCTCGCGGCAGGCAGCGTGATTCATGCCATGGGCGGCGACCAGGAAATGCCGCACATGGGCGGCCTGCGCACCAAAATCCCCATTACGTTCTGGACCATGTTCATTGCCACATTCGCCATCGCCGGAATTCCGGGCTTCGCCGGATTTTTCAGTAAGGACGAAATTCTCGAAGCCGCGCGCTCCGGTCCCAACGCCAACATCTGGCTCTGGCTGCTCGGCCTCATCGGCGCGGGCCTCACGTCGTTCTACATGTTCCGCCTGATTTTCCTCACGTTCTTCGGCAAACCGCGCTACGACGAGCACAAAGTGCACGTCCACGAATCGCCGCGCAGCATGACGGTGCCGCTAATTTTCCTCGCGATCCTCTCCACGGTTGGCGGATGGGTCGCCGCGCCGCACCTCATCGGCGGCACGGAATATTTCGACAAATTCCTGCATCCGGTCTTCGCCATGTACGCACCCGCAGCCACGGCTGGCGCGGAAGGGGCTACGGAAGTCGTGGAAGCCCCCGGAATCATGCTGCTGCACGCGCTCACCGGATGGCCTGTGCTCATCGCGCTCGCGGGATTGCTCGTAGCGTGGTGGTTCTACATCAAGAGCCCGCAAACTCCAAAAAAACTCGCCGAAAGCCTGCGCGCTCCCTACACACTGATCCTGCACAAATATTATGTGGACGAACTCTACAACGCCGCGATCATCCGGCCGTTGCTTTGGATTTCAACAAATATCCTCTGGCACGTAGTGGATGAAGGCGTGATAGACGGCACGGTGAACGGCGTAGCGCGCCTCGCCCGCGAATCCGGCAGCGAGCTGCGCGAAATTCAATCCGGCAACGCGCGCAGCTACGCCACCTGGGTCGTGATTGGAGCGGTCGGCGTGACCGTATTAATGCTCGGACTCTGGGGAATGGTGCGCTAGCGTGGAAATGCAATCTCATTTACTCTCGGTGATCATCTTCCTGCCCCTGCTGGGCCTGCCGGCGCTGCTGATGCTGCGTTCGGACGACCACACCTGGATTCGCCGCATCGCGCTGGCCGTTTCCCTCGCGGAATTCGTAATTTCGCTCGCGTTCCTGCTGCCCACGTTCGATTCCGCGAATCCCGGTTACCAATTCGTTGAAAATCACCCCTGGATCGGCAACGCCATCCAATATCACATCGGCGTGGACGGCATTAGCCTGTTCCTGGTGCTGCTCACCACGTTCCTCACGCCGCTCGCGATCCTCTGTTCCTGGAATTCAATCCACGAATACGTGAAAGGGTTTTTCGTCTCGCTACTGGTGATCGAAACAGCGATGATCGGCGTTTTCGTCTCCCTCGACCTGTTCCTATTCTTCGTTTTCTGGGAACTAACGCTCATTCCCATGTATTTCCTGATCGGCATCTGGGGCCACACTCGCCGAATCTACGCTGCCGTGAAATTTATTCTCTACACCATGTTCGGTTCCATCCTGATGCTCGTCGCTATTCTGTGGCTTTACAATCTCAGCGGCACACACGGCCTCGTCCGCACCTTCGATTTGCCCGAACTCACCGCCCGCCTGCAACGAGGCTTCATCCAGCTTCCTCCGCACACCGAACTCTGGCTCTTCGGCGCTTTCTTCCTCGCGTTTGCCATTAAAGTGCCGCTGTTCCCGCTGCACACATGGCTGCCGGACGCGCACACCGAAGCGCCCACTGCCGGCTCCGTGATTCTCGCGGGCGTAATGCTGAAGCTGGGTACCTACGGCATGATGCGCTTCTGCCTGCCGCTCTTTCCAAACGCCGCGCACCGCATGGCCCCGCTCATCGGCGTGCTGGCAATTATCGGCATCGTTTACGGCGCGCTGGTCGCCACCATCCAGCCCAATTTCAAGCGGCTGATCGCGTACACCTCCGTCAGCCACTTGGGATTTGTAGTCCTGGGAATTTTTTCCTTCACCACCATTTCATTTCAAGGCGCGATTTTCCAGATGATAAGCCACGGCGTCTCCACTGGAGCGCTCTTTCTTGGCCTGGGGATGATTTACGATCGCCGTCACACCTATGAGATCAAGGAATTCGGCGGCCTCGTCAATCCCATGCCGGTGCTGATGGCTTTCTTCCTGTTCGTGTGCCTCTCATCGCTCGCGCTGCCGCCACTGAATGGCTTCATCGGCGAGTTCCTCATCCTGATCGGCGTTTTCCAGTATCACCACGCCTGGGCTTCCTGGGCGGCCAGCGGCGCGGTGCTCTCCGCGATTTATTTGCTGTGGTCTTATCAACGCGTCGCGCTCGGTGAGCTTACCAACGAAAAGAACCGGACGCTGCCCGACGCTTCCGGCCGCGAACGCTTGATTCTCGTCACTGTCGCCCTCGCGATTCTCTTCATGGGCGTAGCATCGCCGCTCTTTACGCACCGCATGCAAGCCACCACCGATAACCTGGTCCAGCAAACGCAGGGCCGCGCAGCTCTCCCTCAGCCGCCAGCGCTAGCCGACGGGCAAAAGATGATCCTGGCGCCGCCGCAGCCGCTGCCGACGCCGTTGCCAATGAATGATCGTGCGCTCGCCTCCATCGCCCCACGGACGGTGCAGCCGTGATTCAGTTCCCCGCCGAGCAGCTCACGAACCTCCATCGCCTCGCGCCGGAAATCGTTCTGTGTGTCTTCGGCATCGTCATCATGATTGCCGACCCGTTTCTCGGCCCTGCGAAACAGCGCATCCTAGGATGGCTCGCCTTCATCGGCACCCTCGCAGCGCTCGGCTCGGTGCGCCTGATGGCGCTCGATCCGGGTATGGCTTACAACAGCCTGATCAGCGCCGACACCTTCAGCGTTTTCGTCCATCTCATCGTAATCGTCTCAGCGGCGCTTGCGATTCTAGGCTCCATGCAATATCTCGAGCAGGAGGGCATCCAGCGCGGCGAATATTATTCCCTAGTCCTGTTCGCCGCCGCCGGCATGGGCATCCTAGCGGGCGCGAACGAACTGGTGACCGCATTCATCGGTCTGGAGATGAGCTCCATCTCCACCTACATCCTCGCAGGATTCCGCCGCCGCGCGGTAAAATCCAACGAAGCCGCGCTGAAATATTTCATCCTCGGCTCCTTCGCCACCGCGTTCTTTCTCTACGGCATCGCGATGGTCTATGGTTCGACGGGCACCACGCGCATTGACCAGGTGCAAGCCGCGCTCGAAAAATTAATCACCGCGCAAGGCCGCCTCGATTCCCTCTCCATCGTCGGCCTAGCGCTGATCTTCGTCGGCCTCGGTTTCAAAGTCGTCGCCGCGCCCTTCCAGATCTACGGCCCGGACGTTTACGAAGGCGCGCCCACGCCCGTCACTGCGCTGCTCGCCTCCGCGCCCAAAGCCGCTACCTTCGCGCTGATGCTGCGAATTTTCTGCGTAGCCTTCGGCACGGCCGACAACCTGTGGTTCTGGGCCATATGGATTTCCGCTGTCCTCACCATGTGCATCGGTAATTTCGCCGCGCTGGTGCAAACCAACGTAAAACGCATGCTGGCGTATTCCTCGATCGCGCATGCCGGATACATTCTGGTCGCTTTCGCTGCCGGCACGGTTTATGGTATCGCCGCCGTGCTCTTCTACCTCGCGGCCTACGCGCTGATGAAAGTCGGCGCGTTCCTCGTAATCGCGCATCTCGGCCAACGCGACGAACAGCGCCTGGAAATAACCGATTACGCCGGCCTGGGCACGAAACAGCCCGTGCTGGCCGCGTGCTTCACCCTATTCTTGTTTTCGCTGCTGGGATTGCCAGCCACTGGCGGATTCCTCGGAAAATTTTTCGCATTTCAAGCGGCGCTCGATTCGCGCATCGTCTGGCTGGTAGTGATCGCCGCGATCAACAGCGTCATCGGCGCTTACTATTACCTGCGCGTGATAATCGCCATGTATTTCTGGGAGCCATCGAAAGACTACACGCCATCGAAAGTCGCCCCCGCGCTGGTCCTCGCGCTGAGCATCGCCGCCATCGGCACGCTCTACCTGGGCATCCTCCCCAGCCATGTCCTCGACTACGCCCGCGCCGCCGCCGAATCCCTCACCCTGCATTAGAAATACTCTGGGGTATCGATGTCCGTAAAGCGCTGCGCCGATTTCGTAGCGCCGGCGCCCCGCCGGCTCCGTTGCCTTTACAGTTGTGGCGGCCGCCTGCTTCTGCTTTTTTGGGCGCGCGCCTTCGACGTTGACTTGCGCTTTCGGAAGCGCCGCTGGCTCGTAGGTGAGAGAACCCGCGAGGCACCAAAAAAACAAAAAGCCCGGAAGCTCGCTCTCCGCAAGCCTCCGGGCCTCAAATTTCTCGCCAACCCGCTACTTTACTTTCAAAAACACAATCGCGAACGTGTACAGCGCCATGGACTCAATCAGCACCAGCGCCAAAATCAACGCAAACCGAATCGCCGCTGCCGCTCCAGGATTGCGCGCCAGACCTTCGCAAGCCGCCGCCGTGGCCTTAGCCTGCGCATAACCGCCCGCCGCCGACGCAATCGCCATCGCGAAACCCGACGTGATCGCCACCCAATTCGTCGCCATTGCTTCCCCCGCCGTACCCTGCGCAAACGCCGCCGGAGCAAACATGATCACCGCGACCACTCCCAACAGAAACAACGCGTACCTCTTCATGGTGTTCTCCTCGTCCTCGTTATGAATTTGCCGCCAGGCGGTGGCTCCCGTCATCCTCAAGCAGCCGGGATCACACTGACAGCCATAATGCCAGCGAACTTATAAAGTCGCGCCGCTCACTACTAGTGCTCTTCGGCTACCGCGCCCGCCACATATATCACGGGCAAAATCGTGAAAACGAATGCCTGCAGAATCGCCACGAAAATATGCAATAGAATAAATGGCACAGGACCCAGCAGCGGAATAATTGCGCCCACATAACCCCATTTCCCCAGATGCCCCAGGAACAGATACATCTCCAGCATCAAGCCGAGAAACAGAATATACAGCGTCTCGCTGACGAACATGTTCACCCAAAGACGCACAGTGAGCGAAAGCAATCGCGCCAAATTGCTCACAATTTCAATCGGCAGCATGATCGGAGACATCGCCACCACCGGACCCAGGAAATGCTTTCCGTGTCCGAGCGGCCCATGCTTCACGATGCCCACCCAGTTGTAATAAATGAACACCACGATCGCGCACCCCAAGGGCACGGAAACCACCGCTGTCGGCGACATAAAGGTGGGAAAAAGCCCAACCAAATTGCAGATCAGTACAAAAATTCCGATGCTACCAATCATCGCCACGTATTTCTGGCCGTCGTGGCCCACGTTATCGTCCAGCAAATCTCGAATCCCCACTCCCATCGAATTCGTCAGCAGCGCTTCCATACACTGCTGCGTGCCTCCGGGTCGGTCCACCGAAATCCTCGTGCGCAGCCACAGAAAGAAAACCGCAGCCAGCGCAAAAACCACCAGTTCAAACGCTACATGGTTCGGAATCGGAAATTCAGGATTCGCCGGCTGGATGTGCAGTGCCGCGAGCAATGCGCCTGCCGGTTTGCCCAGCAAACGGTTCAGCACAAGCGTAACCCACAGTAATCCCTCGCCCATTTCCACCCTTTCAGGAACTCGCGTCCGGAGGCGGGCTGCGACGGAAAAGCTGTCCCACCATTTCCACCAGAACCGCGGCAATCACGGAAAAAAAACCGGCCAGCAGGCTTGCGACCGGAGGTCTAAAGGCCCGCAGAATAGCACACGCAGCAACAATCAGCAAAGCGTAGCGGCCCAGGAATTTCAGATAGACACTCGCAGGAACTTGCGCCCGGCGCGTCCCGGCCTGCGCCGTGGAAAGCCGCGCCAGCGTATCCACGCCCTGCTTCATCCAGCGATAGTTTACCCAGGAAAGGACCGCTCCCGCCGCCAGTCCCGCCGCTGCCCTCCCGCCCCACACGAACCAGGTTGCGGCCGTCGCAAAAACGCCGATGCCCGCAATCAACCACTCAATCCGGCGTTCCGCCGCGCGATAAAACTCTTCATCCCCCGCCATTGGCGCCGCCGTCCGTCTTCTCAGCACGCGAAAGGCGGCGAATCACATCCCACACACCCGCGCCGAACCCAAGAAAACCAAGAATGAGCGTAAACAGAGGCGAAGTGTGCAACCAGCGATCCAACAAATATCCCGCGCCGCCAGCGATCACGATGCTGAAAATCAAAATGGCGGGCAGCTCCATGGCCATCGCCACTTGCGTGGCGCCACTGCTGGGGCGTTTGCGAGGAGCTGGATTTTCGGAGGACATTACGCGCTGCCGGTCACTGGCCGCCCATCATTGGCCAAAGGGCGTAAATATAGAATAGGTCGCCAAACGCAGAAACTGCTCGGGAAACATTCCGGCGGCGAGCGTCACGACTACCATCGCACCCAGCGCAAACTTCTGCGCCCAGGTAATGACCGGCCGCACCGTATCGCTGGACTCGCGCACCCACATCGCCGCGATCATTCGGAAATAGTAATACACCGCCGGAAGAATATAGAGCACCCCGAGAACCGCCAGCACCGTATGGTGTGTCTCGATCAAGGCCCAGAAAATCAAAAGTTTTGCGACGAATCCCGCCGTCGGCGGAATCCCCGCCAGCGACAGCAGAAAAATCAGCATCAGCACCGCCGCGCCCGGGCTGCGCTCTATCAATCCATTCAAATCATCAATCTCGTCGCCAATAATTCCCTTGCGCCGCAACAAAATCACCACCGCGAAAGCACCTGTATTGAAGAACACATACACGAACAAATAAAAAGCCATCGCCTGCAGCCCGCGCTCGTGCAAAGTCCCATCCGGATTCACCGCTGCCACGAACCCCAGCAAAATATATCCCACCTGCGCGATGGAAGAGTACGCCAGCAGCCGCTTGATATTTGTCTGCGTGATCGCCGCCAGCGTACCGACCGTCAGCGAAAGAACTCCCACCGCCTCCATAATCCGCACCCAGTCCAGATTTACCGGCCAGAAAACAGTGAGAAACAATCGCAGCAGCAGTGCGAAGCTCGCAGCCTTCGAAGCTCCACTGACGAACGCCGTAATCCCCGTCGGCGCTCCCTCATAAACATCCGGCGCCCACTGATGAAACGGCACGCCCGCAATCTTGAAAAATATTCCCGCGGCCACGGTCCCCAGCGCCAGAAATGTCAGCAAATCTGTTCCGGGAACTTGTACGTGCCGCCGCTGAATCGCTTCCTGGATCACCGCCAGGTTCGTCGAACCCGCCAATCCGTACAAAATCGAAAATCCGTAAGCCAGAATCCCGGAGCTGAAAGCGCCCATCAGCATGTACTTCATCGCGGCTTCGTTCGACCGCCTATCGCGCCGTAAAAATCCGCTGAGCACGTAAAAACTCAGCGCCATCGTCTCGAGGCCCAAAAACAGCACCACCAGATCGTTCCCGCACGCCAGAAACATCATACCAACGGTGGCAAACAGCATCAGCGCGTAATATTCGCCGTGCTGCTCGTTTTCAATCTCCATGTAACGCACCGAAATCAAGATCACCAGCGCGGCGGACGCGAGGAAAAGAAAGCCGAAGAAAATAAAGAACGGATCGATTCTGATGGAATCGTAGAATCCTGGCGCAGGACCGAACGGCGGCGAAGCGTACTCCCGCAGCATGTACAGCGAGCCGCCGCTAAACAACACTCCCAGCATCGCCGTCAATGCATTCCAGGATTTTTGCGGCTTGGTAAGAAAAAAATCGGTCAATAATATCGCCAGTCCGAAAAACACCAGCATCGCTTCCGGCAGCACCAGAAAGAAATCCCCGCGTGTCTGCTCGAAGATCTTCTGCCAGGGCATCTATTTCACCTCGCCCTGTGCGCCGGCTGTTTCTCCGGAGCCGTCGTGCCGGAATCAGCCGCCGCAGCCTTCTCGCCCGGAGAATGCGTATCCAAGTAGTATCCCGGATGGACGCATTCCACCAACCGATGCACGGGCTGCTCGACCACTTTGAATAGCGGCGCGGGATAAATCCCAATCCAGAACGCCAGCACCACCAGCGGAATCAGCGTCGCGTATTCGCGCGCATTCAAATCCGGCAGATGCTCGTTCGCCGGATTCGTCACCGAACCGAACATCACCCGCTGGTACAGCCACAACAAATACGCCGCGCCCAGAATCACACCGAACACGCCCCACGCCGCCCACTGCCAGCTCACCTCAAACACGCCGCGCAATATTGTGAACTCACCGATAAACCCGTTCAGCAGCGGCATGCCCAGCGAGCTAAGCGTGATGATCAAATACACTGCCGCAAAATTCGGCATCGGCGTCGAAAGCCCGCCAAATTCCGAAATCAGCCTTGTGTGCCGCCGCTCGTACAGCACGCCCACCAGCAGGAACAGCGCGCCGGTGGAAATACCGTGGTTGATTTGCTGGATGATGCTGCCGGAAAGTCCCAGTGGCGTGAGCACGAAAATTCCCAGCGTGCAGAAACCCATGTGGCTCACTGACGAATACGCGATGAGCTTTTTCATGTCCTTCTGCATCATGCAAACCAGCGCCCCGTAAATAATTCCAATCAGCGAGAGCACAATCACGATGCCGCGGTATTTCACCGTCGCGTCGGGAAACATTGGCAGCGAAAATCGCAGAAAACCGTAAGTCCCCATTTTCAGCAGCACGCCGGCCAGGATGACGGAACCAGCCGTCGGGGCCTCGGTGTGCGCGTCCGGCAACCATGTGTGGAAGGGGAACATCGGCACTTTGATCGCAAACGCAAAAAAGAACCCCCAGAACAGCCACTTCTGCAGCCAGCCCGCCTGCGCGGTAAACGGATGCTCCAAAATCGCGCGGATGTCGAAGGTATTGCGGTAATAATAAATCGCCAGAATCGCGAGGAGCATCAGCACCGACCCGGCCAGCGTGTACAGGAAAAATTTGATCGCCGCGTACAGCCGTCGCTCGCTGCCCCACACTCCGATCAGGAAATACATCGGCACCAGCATCACTTCCCAGAAAACGTAAAACAGCACGAAATCCAAGGACATGAAAACGCCCAGCATGCCCGTCTGCAGCAGCAACAGCAGAATGTAATATTCCTTTTCGCGCTTGTGGATCGCCGACCACGAAGACAAAATCGCAATCGCGCCGAGCACCGTCGTCAACATCACCATCAGAAAACTCAACCCGTCAATTCCCAGCGTGAAATGCGCGCCCACTGATGGAATCCAGTTCGCATTTTCCACAAATTGAAATTGCGGCGCGCCCGCACCCGATTGAAACTTCCAGATCAGCGGCAAAGAGACCAGTAATCCGAGGAACCCGAACAGATTGCCCATCCAGCGATGCAGGTCGGCCCGCTCGCGCGGAATAAATAGCATCAGTATCGCGCCAATCAGCGGTGTGAAGAGGATCGTGCTTAAGATGTGATTATCGGCAAAAGGCATCCGTTCCCTCGCGTTCTTCTACTACGGCAATTTGCAGCCCGTGCCCGCCCGCATGAAAATCTAGTGCACCGCATGATGCGCCAGGTAAAAGTAATATCCCAGAAAACCGATTAAACCGATCACGATGAACAGCATGTAACTCTGCACCAAGCCGTCCTGAATCAAACGCACTGGAAAACTGATCAACCAAACAATGCGCGCGCCCAATTTCACCGAGCCGTCCACGATCCACGTGTCCCACCACATCGAAACGCGCGACACGAATCGCGTCAGCCATCCCGCGCCGTCCACGCCGACTCCATTGATCACGTTCGTATCGAACCAGCCCAGCGCCAATCCCAAATCCTTCGCGCGATTCACGAACAGCGCGTCGTACAATTCGTCCACATAATATTTGTGGTAAACCAAATCGTAAAATCCGTTCAGGCTTTTCGCGATTTTCGCCGGCAATTCCGTACGCTTGATGTACAGATACCATGCGAACAAAATTCCCAGCACCACGAGGCCCTCGGACATCAGCATCAAATTTATTTCACCCATGCGCGAGCTGGGCCCCTTCAGCGGTTCCATGCGCGCCTCGTGCGCTATCCCCACGACGGGCTCCAGAAAATTCACGAAGTGGCTGTTGCCGCCCAGAATTTCCGGCCAACTGACGAAGCCTCCTATAATCGAAAGCCCCGCCAGAATTACCAGAGGCACGAGCATGGAGCGCGGCGATTCGTGGATGTGATGCTCCACCTCATGATCCACGCGCGAAGTGCCGTGAAACGTCATGAAAATCAGCCGGAACATATAAAACGCCGTCATCCCCGCGGTGAAATATCCGATGGCCCACAGCAGCACATCTTTTTCATACGCCTTGCCGAGAATTAAATCCTTGCTCACGAATCCGGCAAACGGAAAAATTCCCGCAATCGCCAGCGTCGCGATCAACATCGTCCAATACGTCACCGGAATGCGCTTCGATAGCGCGCCCATCTTGCGCATGTCCTGCTCGCCCGAAAGCGCGTGAATCACGCTGCCCGCCGCGAGGAACAGCAAGCCTTTGAAAAACGCGTGCGTCATCAAGTGAAATATTCCCGCCGTGAACGCGCCCACGCCACAGGCCAGAAACATATAGCCCAGCTGCGAAACTGTCGAATACGCCAGAACTTTTTTGATGTCGTTCTGCACCACGCCGATCGAAGCCGCGAACAGCGCGGTGATTGCTCCCACCAGCGCGACGACACCCATCGCCTTGGGCGACAATTGGTAAATCGCGTTCGTGCGCGTCACCATATACACGCCCGCGGTCACCATCGTCGCCGCGTGAATCAGCGCGCTCACTGGCGTCGGCCCTTCCATCGCGTCCGGCAGCCACACATACAGCGGAATCTGTGCTGACTTTCCGGCGGCGCCCACAAAAAGCAGCAGCGCGATCGCCGTCAGCCGCGGATCGCCCATCTGAAAGTGGCCCGCTAGCAGCGCCGGCCCAATATCGCTGAATCGCACCGTGCCCAGCACCGCCGAGCACAGAAAAATGCCCAGCAAAAATCCTGCGTCGCCCACGCGGTTGACGATAAACGCTTTTTTCCCCGCGTCCGATGCCGACTTGCGATGAAAATAAAATCCGATCAGCAAATAGCTGCACGTCCCCACGCCTTCCCAACCCACAAACATCATCAGGAAATTATTCGCCAGCACTAGAATCAACATCGCGAACATAAAAAGGTTCAGATAGCCGAAGAACCGGTAATACCCGCCTTCGTGCGCCATGTATCCGGTGGAATACACGTGAATCAGGAACCCGACACCGGTGACCACAAGAATCATCACCGCCGAAAGCGGATCTATCTGAAATTCCCACGAGGCCACGAAATTCGCCAGCCGCCCGTCGAACATGTGATACGGAATCGCGGGCAGCCACTGGAAGAGCATCTTCGTGAAAAATCGCTCGCCCTCAGGCCTCGCAACCAGCTGAAAAAACGCGCCCACCGAAAAAATGAACGAAACAAACACGCTCCCGGCGCACAAATAGCTCACGATATTGTTCGCGAGCCGCCGCCCGTAGAACAGCATCACCGCCGCGGTCAGCAGCGGAAACAGCGGGATCAGCCAGATATGCTCCAGAAAGTACGGCGCGTTCATCAGTGAGCCTTCACCATTTCATGATGTCCATTTCATCCGCCAGCACGGTCTCGCGATTGTGGAAGAAAGCCAGAATGATGCCCAATCCCACCGCAGCCTCCGCTGCCGCATCTGTAATAATGAAAATCGCGAACACTTGCCCGTCCACCGTGCCCCACATCCGCGAAAAAACCATCAGGTTGATGTTCACCGCATTCAAAATCAGCTCGATGGACATGAGCATGATGATCACGTTGCGCCGCGTCAGCACTCCAATCACGCCGATCGCAAAGAGCGCCAGGCTCAGAAACAAATAATAGTCCACCGGAATCATCCCACTCTCCGCTTGGCCATCACCACCGCGCCAATCATCGCCACCAGCAGCAAAATCGAAGCAATCTCGAATGGCAGCATGTAATGGCTGAACAGCGCATCTGCAACCGCTTCGGTATTTTTCGGCGAAATTTCCGCGGCCATCGCCGGCAAACGCAGCGCGTCTCGTCCCGCCCAGATCGCAAACAAAAATTGCGCGGCAAGCACCAGCGTCAGCGCCCCCGCCACAAACCACTGCCGGTTGAATTGCACCTGGCGCATCGAAACGTCTAGATTCACCAGCATAATCACGAACACAAACAGCACCATGATTCCGCCGACATACAAAATAATCTGCACGATGAAAAGAAACTCAGCTTCCAGAAGCAGAAAAATTCCGGCCGTCGACAGCAGCGTGGTAATCAGGAACACCGCGCCATGCACGATGTTCCGCCGCGTCACCATCAAAATCGCGGAAGACACTGCCAGCACCGCGAAAAACGCAAATAGCGCCTCATTCAGCGTCTGCATCTATTCACCGTCCGCCGTCTGTGGGCCGGCAGCGACCTGAGCATCATCCTTCGCCAGCAACATTGCCACGCCCAAAGTCGCCAGCGTCGTCGGAATCAACGATACGATCGGTCCCCACGCGAATTGCTGCCGCAGCACAATCGCCACTCCCACGCCGATCACGTTGACCAGCGCCAGCGGAATCAGAAATCGCCATCCCAGACGCATCAATTGGTCGAACCGGTAGCGCGGAAATGTAAACCGGATCCACAAAAACGCATAAATGTACGCGAACACTTTCGCCATGAACCAGAACGCCCCGTGAATTCCCTGCATCACTGCGGGAGGCGCAAACAGCGCGCCCGCCAGCACCCCTGCAATAATCACGCACAGCCCCGCCACCAGCGCCATCACCACTTTCTGAATTTTCACCGGCTGCTTCGGCACCAGTGACAGGCAATACAAAGCCACGCCCAGCGTCAGCAGCGCGGGCAACGCGTCCAACCACTCAATGGATGTGCCCGGAATTTGTTCGTGGTAACGCGCGCCCGGCCGCAGCCAGCCGCCCAGAAATAATGTCGTCGCGATTCCCGCCACGATAATCATGTTCGCGTATTCCGCCAGAAAATAAAGCGACCAGCGGAACCCGCTGTACTCCGTCATGTAACCGGCTACCAGCTCCGATTCCGCTTCCGGCAAATCAAACGGCGCCCGATTGGTCTCCGCAATCGAGCCCACCAGGTAAATAAAAAATCCGAACGGCACCGAGAATCCGAACCATACGCCCTGATCCGATTGCGCCTGCACGATATCTTTCATCGAAAGCGAGCCGGCCAGCATCAGCACCGAAATCAGTCCCAGCCCCGCCGCGGTTTCGTAACTCACCAGTTGCGCCGCGCTGCGCAAAGCTCCCAGCAGCGAATAATGGCTGTTCGACGCCCAGCCGCCCAGCACAATCCCGTAAATTCCCAGCGAGCTGATCGCCAGAATAAAAAGCAAACCGATATTCAAATCCGCGATCTGAAAGGCAGGACCAATCGCCAGCGCGGAGTATGCCAGCAACGCCATCGTCACGCTCACCAGCGGCGCGAACCAGAACATCAGCCGGTCCGCTTTGTCCGGAATAATGTCTTCCTTCAACAGCAATTTCACCGCGTCCGCAATCGGCTGCAGCAATCCGTGCGGCCCCACGCGCATGGGGCCGAGCCGCGCCTGCATGTCTGCCATTACTTTTCGTTCCATCAAAACGATGTAACCGGCCAGTAGCGGCAACACCGCCACGATCACCACCGCATAAATCACCGGCAGCACGTACGGCATAATCGAAGGTGGAATCAGATGGCCCATTTTTTAGCGGTCCACTTCCCCCAGCACAATATCAATCGTCCCGATGATCGCCACCACGTCCGCGATCAACGAGCCTTTCGCCATTTTGTCGAACGCCTGCAAATTGATAAATGAAGGCGGTCGCACGCGCACGCGATACGGCTGCGTGGTCCCGTCGCTCACGATGTAGTACCCCAGCTCGCCCTTCGGCGCTTCAATCGAGTGATACACCTCGCCCGGCGGCGGCTTCAGCACTTTGCCGATGCGCGCCATGATCGGCCCCGTGGGAATATTTTCCACCGCTTGCAAACAGATCCGGCGCGATTGGCGCATTTCTTCCATGCGCACCACGTACCGGTCGTATGTGTCGCCGGTCTCGCGCGTGGGAATATCGAATTCGTATTGATCGTAGGCTGCGTAGGGCTGCGCTTTGCGCAAATCCCATTTCACGCCGCTCGCGCGTAGCACCGGGCCGGTCACTCCCAACGCGATTGCATCCTCCGCGTTCAAAATTCCCACGCCTTTCGTGCGCCCCACCCAGATGCGATTTTCGGTCAGCAGCGTTTCGTACTCGTCAATTCTGTGCGCGAAATCGTTGCAGAAACGCTTCGTGTCCTCTTCGAAGCCATCGTACGTCTCATACTGCAATCCGCCTATCCGAAACGCATGTGTCGTCAGACGCGCGCCGCAGTACTTCTCAAAAATTTTCAGGATCTCCTCGCGCTCGCGAAAGCAGTAGAAAACCGGCGTCAAAGCGCCAATGTCCAGCGCATGCGTTCCCAGCCACAGCAAATGGCTCGCGATGCGCTGCAACTCCGTCAAAATCGTGCGTACCACTCGCGCGCGCGGCGGCGCTTCGGTGCCCAACAATTTCTCGACGGCTTCGCAATAGCCCAAGCCGTTTGAAACCGCCGCCACATAATCCATGCGGTCCACATACGGCGCAAATTGCTGGTAGCTGCGATGCTCGGCGATCTTCTCGACGCCGCGATGCAGGTAGCCGATGATGCATTCCGACCCAGCCACGCGCTCGCCATCCAATTTCAACTTCACGCGCAGCACGCCGTGCGTCGAAGGATGTTGTGGCCCCATGTTCAAAATGATTTCGTCCGCGCCCAGCACCGTGGTGTTGACGCTGTCCATCCCCGAAATCGTTTTCGTCGTGTGCTTGTTGCTCATTCGCTGATGGCCGTCGCGCGGCTCTATTGCCCGCTCTCGATTCCCAGATTTTCGCGGACCCAATCCGTATCCTGCTTCAAAATGTCGTAATCCTTCCGCAACGGATGCCCCTGCCACTCGTCAGGCAGCAAAATACGTTTCAAGTCGGGGTGTCCTTCGAACACGATCCCGAACATGTCGTAACATTCGCGCTCCATCCAGTTCGCCGCAGGCCAAATTGCGCAGACGCTCGGCGCCGGCTCGTTCTCACCCGCGTGCGCCTTCAATCGCAGCCGTTCATTCTTCGCGAAAGAATAAAGATTCAGCACCACGTCGAATCGCCGTTCGCGCTTCGGCCAATCCACCGCCGTCAAATCCACCAGCATGTCGAATTGTTCTTCGTCGCGGCAATAACGCGAAATTTCCCGCAGCTGTTCCAGCGCAATCGTCACAATGGCCTGCTTGCGATCGAGCGACGCTTCACGAAATGCATCGCCGAATCGCGCCTTCAGCCGCTGCGTCAATTCGTTATCCAACGGAACAGGCTTCGGCGGCGCTTCTTTCGGTGGCGCAGGGGGAGCAGCAGGTTTCGGTGGCGCCGCAGCCGCAGGAGCACCGGACGCGGCAGGTGTTCCGGGTGTCGCGGGAGTTGTCGCAGCGGGCGGCTTCGCTGCAGGCGGAATTTCGCTGCAATCGGCTCACCAGGCGCAGCAGGAACCGTTGGCGTTTCAGGCTTGGAAGGAATAGAAGGCTTCTCCGCCGTGCCTTCCGGCGGTTTTGCGGCTGGACCTTTTTCCGAAGGGTCGTTGACCATCGGTTCGATCGGCTGCCCTCGCCCGGTGCGCACTACAAAACGCGCCCCGCAATCAGCTCGCAGCCCGCCTTTTTAACACACTCCAAAAAACAACGTCAATTCCACCTGCTGTCAACTTCATGTAGGGGCGGGTCTCGGACCTGGCCTCCTAGCCCTACCTCGCCCGCGCGCTCACACCCAATCCAGCGCGCCCTTGCGATACAGCCACACATACCCAATCAGCAAAATCCCCAAGAAAACCAGCATCGTCACCAGGCCATACACGCCCAGCTGCCCGTACTTGATTGCCCAAGGGAACAGAAAAATGGTCTCCACATCGAAAATCACGAACAGAATCGCCACCATATAAAACCGCACCGAATACCGCCCGCGCGCATTCCCTTCCGGCGGCACGCCGCATTCATAAGGCTCCAGCTTCGCGCCATTCGGCTTCATGTCCGGCCGAATCAATTTGAAAACCATTAACGAAACGGCAGGGAAAGACGCGGCAAGCACCGCGTAAATCAAGATCGGAATGTATTGGCTCGGCATCGCTGGTCTAACGCTGACCCAAGAACAGCGCATCCTAGCACAGCGGTCAAGCCTCGGCCAGCCTCATCCGTCACAAAAAATTTCGGAGCGCCTCAAGATACGGGGGATTAGGTAGCGGCCGCTTCGTCGCGCGCCTTTCGGGACGAAGCGGGCATGTAGGCATCCAAGGAGATCCAGCGACTAGGTTTCAGGTTTGCCCTAATGGCGTGCGCCGTGCAGCACATCCACGGCGTGAGGTAAAAGCGAAGCAATAGCGTCCAACGATTCCACGGCACCCCGCGGACTTCCCGGCAGATTCACAATCATCGTGGTGCCGCGAATTCCCGCAGCACCACGCGACAAAATCGCGCGCGGCGTTTTCTTCAATCCTTCCGCGCGCATCTGCTCCGCAAATCCAGGAATCAACCGCTCCGTGACAGAAATCGTAGCTTCCGGCGTCACGTCGCGCGGCCCTACTCCAGTTCCACCCGTCGTGAGAATTAAATCCACGACCTTCGCGTCAGCCGTCATCCGCAAAAATTCAGCGATGCGCTCGCAATCGTCCGGCAAAATCTCTGCCGACACAATTTCCCAACCCAGTTCCCTGCACCGCCCGCCACAGCCGGCCCAGAAGCATCCGCGTGCTTTCCGGTGGCAACCGAATCACTCACTGTAAGTATGGAAACCCGCATGGCGTGAGCCGCGATTATACCGCGGCTATAGCTATCCTTCGGTAACCGGCGCGTCTTCGCTTTCGCCTTCGCCGTCGCGCTGCCCTTCATCCACCAGCCGCAGCGCTTCCATCAACAATCCAGTAGTAGTCCGCGAAATGGTGTCGCGCGTCGGTGCGCGATTAAAATCAATTTCAAATTCCCCTTCCGGCCAGCGCACCGCCTCGAACACCGCCGCCTCACCCTCCAGTGCTCCCAACCGCGCGTCCTTGCATTGCCCCGAAGCAAAAAATAAATCGCCGCTCTCTTCCCCGCGACGAATCGTCAACTGGCATGATTTCTGTCCCATCTCCAGCGACTGCATTAAATCCATGATGGACATTTCTTCCAGCCGCCCCTGCACCACTCCGGGCCGCACCTGGCGATTCTGCAATTTTTCCAGCTGCAGACGGTCCACCACTTTTTTCGCGCGGCGCACCAAATCTTTAAGAAAAAACGGCTTAGGAATGAATTCCTCGACGCCTTCGACAATCGGCCGCAGTTTCTCCTCAATGTCGCTGCGGCTGGCCAAAAATATAAATGGGATCGCCTTCGTCTGTTGCCGCCCACGTAATTTTTCGTACAGCTGGCGCCCATCGAGGCCCGGCATGCGGTAGTCGCACACCACCAGATCCGGCGGATCATCCACAATTTTCAGCAGCGCGTCCGCCCCATCCGCGGCCGCGCGCGCATCGCAGTGCGGCAGCAATCCCTTCATCAATAGATCAAGGATCAGCGCGTTATCGTCCACCACCAGGACTTTCACATCCTTCATTGGTGTCATCGCTTCACGCGCTTCCCAGGACGCACATACGTGCCGCTTCGCCCGCCCGCCTTCTTCACCACGTACACCTCAGTGATTTCCATGCCGCGTTCCAGCGCTTTGCACATGTCGTAAATCGTCAGCGCCGCAACTGACACCGCCACCAAAGCCTCCATCTCGACGCCGGTCGGGCCGGTGGCCGTCGCCTCGGATGTCAGCTCAATTCCATTCTGGCACAGCTTGGCGTTCACATCTACGTGAGTCAAAGCGAGGGGATGACAAAGTGGAATCAGCTCCGCCGTGCGCTTGGCAGCGCCAATTCCGGCGATTCGCGCGATTTCCAGAGGATTGCCTTTAGGAGATTTCAGCCGACGCACGCTGGTAATCGTGGCGCGTTCCATGCGAATGAACGCGTGCGCCTGCGCAGTACGCGACGTCGCAGCCTTCGCCGTAACGTCCACCATCCGCACGCGCCCTTTTTCATCGTAGTGCGAAAGCTTTGCCATGAAATTCGGTCAGAACAACCCGCGCCGAGGCAAAATATCGGCCATTTCACCAGCGGCGTAAAC